>JAXLQJ010000027.1:0-97952 GCA_046331705.1 bacterium
GAGGATGCCTGTGCGGTGCCGTGCGTTACCGCGTGCGGGCGCCGCTTCGAAACGTCGTGAACTGCCATTGCGGCCAGTGCCGACGCTGGCACGGCCACGTGGGTGCCTACACCGAGGTGCCGCGCGAGGCGGTCGAGCTGACGGAGTCGCGCGGGCTCAAGTGGTTTCAGTCGTCCGCGCACGCGCGCCGCGCGTTTTGCGCCGAGTGTGGCTCCAGCCTCTTCTGGGATGCGCTGAAAGGAGCCGAGTTCGGGATCGCCGCGGGTACCCTCGACGGGCCGACCGGCCTCGAGACCGTCGCCCACATCTTCACGAAATACGCCGGCGACTACTATCGAATCGACGACGGGCTGCCGAAGTCGTCCCGGGAGTAACGTGACGGGCGGCGTCGACGCAACCGCGCTCAAGAGCTGGATCCGCGACGAGGCGCAGCTCCTCGGGATCGACTCCGTCGGCTTCTGCGCGGTGGAGCCGGGGCGGGAGGTGGAGCGCTTCGCCGAGTGGCTCGCGCGCGGCTATCAGGGCTCGATGGACTGGCTCGCCCGCGAGCCCGAGCGGCGCGCCGATCCGCGGCGATCGCTGGCCGGCGCGCGAACCGCGCTGGTCGCGGCGGTGAGCTACGACAGCCCGGCCTCGCGCACGCTCGAGCGCGCCGATCCCGCCGGTACCGGCTGGATCTCGCGCTACGCGTGGGGCGACGACTATCACAACTGGCTCACGCGGCGAATGCGCAAGCTCGCACGCCGGATCGACGAGCGGATCGGTGGCGAGCCGGTCGGCGGCGCGCGGTGCGCGAAGGTCTACGTCGACGCCGGCCCCGTGATGGAGAAACCCCTGGCGGAGCGCGCCGGGCTCGGCTGGATCGGCAAGAACGCCTGTCTGATCTCGCCCACGGCGGGTAGCTTCGTGTTCCTGGGCGTGATTCTGCTCCCGATCGAGCTGCCGCCCGACGAGCCGGGAGTCGATCGCTGCGGCACCTGTCGCGCGTGTCTGGACGTCTGTCCGACCGCGGCCTTTCCCGAGCCGTACGTCCTCGATGCACGCCGCTGCATCTCGTATCTCACCATCGAGCACCGGGGCGAGATCGAGCCGGAGCTGGAGGCGGGGCTCGGCACACACGTCTTCGGCTGCGACCTCTGCCAGGACGTTTGCCCGTGGAATCGCCGCTCGCCGCGTCGTGCTCGGCCGGAGAGCCAGCCGCGCGACGGCAACCAATCCCCGGATCTGAGTGAGCTCGTGGCCCTCGACGAAGCGCGTTTCGCCGAGCGCTTCCGGGGAAGCCCGGTGAAGCGCACGAAGCTCGCTGGCATGCGCCGGAACGCCACGGTGGCGCTCGGCAACTCGAGCAACGCGGACCCGCGCGCCGACGCGATCCTGGATGCGCTCACCCGCGACGACGACCCGGTGGTGGCGGTCACCGCGACCCGCGCCCGCGTGCGTCGCCGCGCCCGTTCGTCGCGTTGAGCGAAGGATCTTGAGCGCGCGACACGGCGCGATTCGCGCCGGTCGTTGACACCGGCGCGCGCGGCGTGTCCGGCGCAGGTCTCGTCGGCGGCACGGAGTGACGCCGCCCGTGCGCCATCGCCCTCGCCGAGGTGCTGAGAGACGGGGCGGCGGCTAGAGTGGACGCGGCTCGTTTGCGAGGGGAGGACGGACGACGATGGCCTGGCTCGGATTCGCGTTGCTGTCGGTGTGCACCTGGGGCGTCTACGGCTTGCTGCTGCACACCGGAACCATGGGCATGGCCGATCCGGCCAACGGGCGCTACAAGGCGTTCCTCTTCGTGGGTCTCGCGTACCTGCTGGTGGCGGTGATCGGCCCGCTGGTCGTGCTCAAGGTCCGAGGAGTGGCCTGGGGAAGCCTGCCGGCAAAGGGCGTGGCCTGGTCCACGATCGCGGGGCTCGCCGGCGCGATCGGCGCGTTCGGCATCCTGCTCGCGTTCAGCGCGAAGGGCACGCCCGCGGTGGTGATGTCGATCGTCTTCGCCGGCGCGCCGGTGGTGAACGCCATCGTCGCGATGATCCTGCACCCGCCTTCCGGCGGCCTGCGCGCGCTCGATTGGCGCTTCGTCGTCGGGATCGCGATGGCGGCCGTTGGCGGCTGTCTCGTGACGCTCTTTCGCCCCGCCTGACGCCGCGTGATCCTCGCGAGGGCCAGCTCGCACCGGTCGAGCTGGCCGCGGCTAGCGCTCAGCGCGAGTGCTCGACATCCTCCGGCACCGCGACCCACGCGTGCTTCCGATCCTCGTAAACCGAGAATCGCGGCGCTGGGAAGGACGGGTCGGCGAAGGCGCCCAGCGGGATCGCCACGATCTCGGGCAGGTCCTCGATCGTGTAGAGCACCGTCGAGCCGCACTCGGGGCAGAACCGGAAGCGCAGCCGTCGCCCCGAGTCGCCGGCGCGCACGTACTCCCGCGACTCACCCGAGACCGTGACCGAGGTCGCGGGAAAACGCGCCTGCGCGCCGAACACGCTGCCCGTGCGCCGCTGGCACGCGAGGCAGTGGCACATCGAGACACGCACCGGCTCGGCGGTCACCGTCGCCGTGAGCCGTCCGCACGAGCAAGCCGCGGTCCGCATGGCATGCGAGTGTGGCAGATCCGCGGCGCGACAGGCTGTGGCCGCGGCGCGGGGCTCACGCGCTCGCGGTGAGCGATTCGAGCTCGGCTTCGAGCTTCTCCCAGGTGCGGGTGCGCTCGTCGAGCTGGGCTTTGACCTTGTCGAACTCGCCGAGCATGGCCTGGAAACGCGCGGTGTCCTTGTAGAGGTCGGGATCGGCGAGCTGGGTTTCGATCTCCTTCTTCTTGGACTCGATCGTGGAGATCTCGCGCTCGACGTCGGCGACGCGTTTCTTGAGAGGACCCAAGCGCTTGGCGTCGGCTTGGCGCTTCTCGGCGTCGGCGCGACGGGTGTCCTTGTCCTTGTGCGGTTTGGGCGGCGGTGGTGGTGCCGCGGCGGGCTGCTCCGCGGAAGACGTTGGTCGCGACGGAGCGCGAGCGTCCGTCGACGGCGAAGGGCGGTGCGCGTCCTGGGATCGCGCGGGAGCGCGACTCGGCGCGGACGCGGTGCCGCCCGACGCGGACACGCCGCGCGCGCTCGCTTGGTCTTCCTTGGTCTTGAGTCGCTCGAGGAACTCTTCCAGCGATCCCGGATAGACCTCGAGGCTGCCGTTCTCCAGGTACCAGACCTGCGTCGCGAGCTTTCGCGCGAACGCCAGGTTGTGCGAGACGAAGAGAATGGTGCCGTCGTATTCGCTGAGCGAGTCGGCGAGGATGTCGCTCGACTCGGTGTCGAGGTGGTTGGTGGGCTCGTCGAGCAGCAGCAGGTTTCCGGGCGCTACCAGGATCTTGGCGAGCGCGACGCGCGCCTTCTCGCCCCCCGAGAGCACGCCGATCGTCTTGTCGACGTCGTCTCCGCGGAAGAGAAAGGCGCCGAGAATTCCGCGGATCTGCGCCGGGCTCATCGACGGCGCGGCGGTGGCGACCTCGTCGAGGAGTGTCCGCCGCCGATCGAGCGACGTGCTCAGGTGCTGGGCGTAGTAGCTCACCTTCACGTTGGCGCCGTAGGTCACGGACCCGGCGTCGGGTGGTAGCTCGCCGGCCAGGATGCGCAGCAGCGTGGTCTTGCCGGCGCCGTTCACGCCCGCCAGCACGATGCGCTCGCCGCGCGGCACCATCACGTCGAGGTCGCGGTAGAGGACCAGCTCGCCGAACGACTTCCCGAGCCCTTCGGTCTTCACCACCACGCGTCCCGTCTGCGGCACGGGCGGAAAACGCACGCGCATGCGGGCGTGACTGCCGCGTAGCTCGACCTTCTCCTCGTCGAGCTTGTCGAGCTTCTTGACGCGGCTCTGGACCAGCTTGGCGGTGTTGGTGCGGGCGCGGTTCTTGTCGATGAAGCGTTCGAGGCGCTTGCGCTCGCGCTCCTGGTTCTCGGCGCGGGCTTCGAGGATCGCCTCTTCTTCCTGTCGCTGGATCTTGTACGAGCTGTAGTTGCCGCGATAGACGCGCAGCCCCTCGGGCTCGAACGAGATCACGCGATCCACCTGGCGGTCCAGGAACTCGCGGTCGTGGCACACCAGCACCAGCGCGTGGGGAGCGTTGCGCAGGAACTCGGCGAGCCACGCCACCGAGGGTAGGTCCAGGTGGTTGGTGGGCTCGTCGAGGAGCAGCAGGTCGGGCTGCTGGAAGAGCAGGCTCGCGAGCGCCGCGCGCATTCGCCAGCCGCCGGAGAACTGCTCCACCGGTTTCGCGAAATCCGCCGGGCGAAACGAGAGGCCGGCGAGGATCCGCTCGGCGCGGGCCTCGGAATAGATCGTGTCGAAGTCGAGGATCTCGTGGTGCAGCTCGGCGAGGCGGTGCGCCACCTCGGTCATCTCGTCGGGGTCGCTGGTGGCGTCGAGGTCGGCTTCCAGCGATGCCAGCTCGCGATCCAGCTCGGTGCGTCCTGGCACCGAGCGCAGCACGGTCTCGAGCAGCCCGCCCGCGCCGACCTCCAGGATGTCCTGGCTCAAGTAGCCGACGCGCAGGTTCTTGGAGCGTGTGATCGAGCCGCCGTCCAGCCCTTGTTTCTGGGCGAGGATCTTGAGCAGAGTCGACTTGCCGGTGCCGTTGGGACCGATCAGGCCGATGCGGTCGTCGGCGCCGATGCGAAACGAGGCACCGCCGAGAATCGGCCGATCCGCGAAGAAGAGCTCCAGCCCTTCGGCGACGATGAGACTCATAACCCCCGAAATCTACGGCGCGCGCCGACGCGTTCCAACCGAGTGCGCCTGATTCGGCCGTCTCGGTTACGCGCGCGGACGACGGGAGACTCGACATGCGGATCGACGTGGCACCCCAGCTCTCGCGCCCCGACCTGCGCCTGCGCCCGATCGAGCACGGCGACGTCGACGCCTGGTACGCGTACCTGGCGCTGCCGCACGTGGTGGAGCACACGAGCTGGAACCTGCGCTCGTCGGAGGAGCTGCATCCGCTCGTCGAGTGGTACGAGTCGAGCGATCCGGCGTCGGCGATTCGTTTCGCGATCGGCGAGGCGGGATCGCCGACGCTGATCGGCACCATCGGATTCCACACCATCTCGCTCGTGAATCGCTCGGCGGAGATCGCGTACGACCTTCACCCGGCGTATTGGGGACGTGGCATCGCCACGGCTTGCTGCGACGCCGTGGTGGCCTGGGGCTTCGAGCGCTTGCGCTACGTGCGCGTCCAGGCCACCACGCTCGACGCGAATCGCGCGTCCCTCCGGGTGCTGGAAAAGTGCGCGTTCGTCCGCGAGGGGCTGCTTCGCAGCTATCGAATCGTCCGCGGTGCGCCACGCGACTTCTGGATGTACGCGAGAGTTGCGCCGCACGCGCCCGCGGAGACGCGCTGATGTTCTGGTTCTTGTGGGGAGTGGACGTCGTGGCGGCGCTGGTGGCGCTCTATTTCTTCTTCGTCGGGCTCGGGGACGGCTCGGTGTCGGCCTTCAACGCCCGGATCTGGATCCTGCTGCTGCTGGGCCTCGCGACGGTGGTGATCGGCGGGCCGTGGCTGCGCGGTGCAGGTCATCCGAGGCTCGCACGAGCGCTGGTGACTGCGCTCGGTGTGCCCACGCTCGGCGTCGGACTCTTCTTCCTGGTGCTGCTCGTCACCCGGCCGCGCTTCAACTGATCCGGGCGTTGGGCGCGGCGCCGCGCGAGCGTGCTGCGGACCGGCTCCCGCGGCAACGCGCGTGGTGACATCGTGGGGCGAGCGTGTCGTCGATTTCGGACGCGCTCGTTCGTCATGGAGGTGAGCCCGCTCGCCCGAGAGCGTGCCGAAACCCGAAGAGGAGAGTTGACCATGCAGTACCTGATGATCCTGACCGAAGTGGAGAGCGAGCAGGTGATGCCAGGCGATCCAGGCCACGACACGCTCATGGCCGAGTACCGCGCGTTCACCGAGATGGTGACCAAGCTCGGCGTGATGCGCGGCGGCGCGCGGCTCCGTCCCACGTCCACGGCCACCACGGTGCGGGTGCGCGACGGCAAGGTGATCGCGAGCGACGGCCCGTTCACCGAGACCAAGGAGCAGTTCGCGGGCTTCTATCTCCTCGACTGCCAGGATCTCGATCAGGCGCTCGAGCTGGCGGCGAAGATCCCCATCGCGCGGAAGGGCTCGGTGGAAGTGCGGCCGCTCTGGGAGATGCCGCAGCGCTGAGCGCCGCCTTTCGCCGTGCTCACCAACGATCCGCAATGGGGCGGCCGCGCGGCCGCCCCGCACGGCACCCCGCAAGGCCCGGGAGCGAGAACGACGTGACGACATCTCCGACGTTCGAGTCGCCGCGCGATGCAGGTGGCGAGGACGCGGCCACCGTTCTCGATCGCCTGTTTCGTAGTGAGCCGGGCCGGATCCTGTCGGTGCTGATTCACGTGCTGCGTGACTTCGATCTCGCCGAGGACGTGCTTCAGGAGGCCGTCGAGGCGGCGCTCGAGCGTTGGCCGCGCGAGAGCGTTCCCGCGAACCCCGCGGGCTGGCTCGTGACGACCGCTCGCCGCCGCGCGCTCGATCGGCTGCGCCGGCAGGCGACGTGGGATCGCAAGGCCGAGGAGGTGCGGGGCTTCATCGAGCTTGCGGAGAGCGCACCCGGTGACCGCGATGGCCTGGATTCGCATCCGCTCGCCGACGAGCGATTGCGGCTCATCTTCACGTGCTGCCACCCGGCGCTCGCCCTCGATGCGCGCGTCGCGCTCACGCTGCACACCCTCGGTGGCCTCACGACGCCGGAGATCGCTCGCGCTTTCGTCACGTCGGAGGCGACGCTCGCGCAGCGTTTGGTGCGAGCCAAACGCAAGATTCGCGACGCCGGCATCCCGTACGCGGTGCCCGAGTCCGAGCATCTTCCGGAGCGATTGGGTGGCGTGCTCGCGGTGCTCTACCTCGTCTTCAACGAGGGCTACGCCGCCACGGCCGGCGAAGCGCTCACGCGCCCCGACTTGATGGCCGAGGCGATCCGATTGGCGCGACTGGTGGTGAATGCCTTTCCGGGCGATCCCGAAGGGCGCGGGCTCCTGGCACTCCTCCTCTACCAGCACGCGCGCCACGCCACGCGCACCGACGACGACGGAGTGCTCGTGCTCCTCGACGAGCAGGACCGCAGTCGCTGGGACCGCGCGGCGATCCGCGAGGCGAACGCGATCCTCACGGGCGCGGTGGAGCAGGACCGACTCGGGCCGTACCAGCTGCAAGCGGCGATCGCCGGCTTGCACGCCAACGCGCCCTCGGCAGCCGCAACCGAATGGCGCTCGATCGCGCTGCTCTACGATCGGCTCTGGGAGACCACCGGCACCCCGGTGGTGGCCCTCAACCGCGTGGTGGCGCGCGCCATGGCCGATGGACCGAGCGCGGGCTTGGCGCTTCTCGACGAGGTCGCCGGGCTCGAGCGCTATCACCTCTACCATGCGACGCGCGGCGAGCTGCTTCGCCGGCTCGGCCGCGCCGACGAGGCTGCCGTCGCGTTCCGTCGCGCCCTCGGATGCACGCTCAACGAGCGCGAGCGCGCGCACCTCGCCCGCCGCCTCGCCGATTGCGAAGCCGCCAACCTCCAGTGACGAATCGCGGGCTCGAACCGCGCGGAGCAGGCGCTCCGCGCTGCCGCCGCGCGGCCACCTCGAATCGCGTCGTACGCGGGCGAGCTGGCGCTCGCTTCTACGACGGTCGTGCGATGGGTTGCGCCAGAATGACGGTGTGAGCCGATCGCGATCTGCCGTACGCGCCAGCCGCGGGCCGCGGGAGCCTGTCACCCTCTTCGAGCCGTTGCCACGCTCGAAGCCAAGCTCGCGCGAGACGATCGAGGTCACTGCGCTGGGGCGCGGCGAAGCCGCCGTGGTTGCCGACGAAGCCGCGGCTCAATCGACGGCCGCGAGGGGCTTCGGCAGTCCGGACCAGAGCGCGCGCACGTCGATCTCCACCGCGTCGAAAGGCTCGATGCGTCCGGGGCGATCACCGCCATGCGTCGTGATGAGCAACCACGATGCGCCTTGGCGTCGAAACGCTTCGAGCGTGCGCGCGAGTGGATCGATGATCCAGGCATGGTCAACTCCCTCGCGGGCGTAGAGCGCAAGCTTCTCGAGGCGGTCGAGGCGCGCAGTCGACGGTGACAGCACCTCGCAAACCCAATCGGGCGCCAGCGTGTGGAACGGCGCGTCGGGAATCGAGGGCAGGCGGGCGCGCCGCCATCCGGCGAGGTCGGGCACGACGATCTCGCTGCCAAGATGGAGCTCCCGCTCGAAGAGAATCCACCACCCGCCCGGGCCGCCGCTGCCGTGATCGAAGGGCTCACCGAGCTTGGATCCGACCACCGAGGCCACACGCGCGTGAAGCAGCCCAGGTGGCGGCAACACCACCAGCTCGCCACCGATGATCTGCGCGAGGAACCGCTCGGGAACCTGCTTCAGGTCCTCGTACGTCGCTGGCCTTCGAGATGGTTCCGCCATGTCGATGAGACTACTCTGTGCCTCCGGGCTGAACCGTGGCGATGCCGCACGATGTGGCGATGACGATCGACGGTCTCCGCGCGCTGCGCGCCCAGCGTCCTGCGCCGATCGCGCTGTGCCGGCTGGTGTTGGAGCAGGCCGCGGGCGACCTCGCGGAGGCGTCGCGCATTCTCGACGAGCGGCTCGCGCAACAGGTTCAGCATCGGATGCAGGTCTCGCGCGACGAGGCCAATGCCGCGCTCGTGGGTGTCGGCTGGGACGTCGAGCGCGCGTGCGAGGTGCTGGCGCGACACCGGCCGGCGGCGCCGCAGCGGACGCTCGCTGCACTGCCGGCGTCCGCTCGGATTCAGCGCGCGGCGGAGCGCGTGGCTGCGCGGCCAGAGACGTCCTGGAACGACGTCCAGCGGCGTGTGAGCGATGTCGCGGAGTTCATTCTCGTCACGTCCCTGCATGGCTTCGATGAGCTCCTCACTCGTCACGGCCGTGACGGCACTCGGCGCATCGCGGCGGCGCTGCGCGACGTCGGCGCCAGCGCCGAGGCAACGCTGGTCGAGCAGGCGCTGGCGGTCGCGGGCCGCCCGGAGGACGCACCGCCTTCGCCGCTGCCACCCGGCGTGATCGATGAGCTCGAACGGCGGGTGAGCGCGACGGGCGACGAGCTCGCACAGCAGACGCTCACGGACGCGCATCGCTGGCGCGATCGCCCCGGCGTCTGGCCGCCGCGATCGATCGCGCACCCTCTGGCCGTCCTCGACCGGGCGTTGGACGGCGCGGTGCTCGAGTCGAAACTGGCGGAATACGTCTCGCGCCATGCTTCCGAGATCGAGTGAGAGCGCGCGGCGATCCCACACCGTCGGTGCGAGCTGGAAGAGGTGCCGAGAGATGCACGTGCCCGAGCCTTTCCGCTGGGAGGACGAAAGCGCGATCGCGGCTTTCGTCGAGCGGCACGACTTTGCGACGCTGGTGACACCCACGCCCGACGAGCTTTGGGTGACGCACGTGCCGCTGGTGCTGCGTGCGGCAGCGGCGGAGGGCGAGCCGCGTCGGCTCGTCGGGCACGTGGCGCGGGCGAACCCGCATTGGCGTGCGTTCGACGGCGAACGACGATCGCTCGCGATCTTCCACGGCCCGCACGGATACGTGTCGCCGAGCTGGTACGCGACGGCACCGGCGGTGCCCACGTGGAACTACGTCGTGGTCCACGTTCACGGTCGGGTCCACGCACGCCACGACGACGAGTTCAAGGCCGCGATGGTGCGAGAGCTGTCGACGCGCTACGAGTCGCCGCGCCCGCGGCCGTGGCTGGCCGACGCGCTGCCGGAGGAATTCCATCGCCGGATGATGGCGGGGATCGTGGGGCTCGAGCTGGTGATCGAGCGCATCGAGGCGAAGCACAAGCTCGGTCAGAACCGCTCGCCCGCCGATCGCGTCGGCACGATCGACGGCCTCGAACGGGAAGGCACCGCCGAAGCCGCCGCCCTCGCGGCGTGGATGCGCGAGCACGCCAGCGACGGCTGATGCCGCGGCAGCCGCAGCCTGGCCCGGCCTTGGGCTGCCCGTGCAGCTCGAGTGGACTCGGCTCGGGCGCGGACGAACGCCCGGTGGGGATCTCGCCGATCGCGCCTCGCGTACCGCGGCGTGGAACTTGCGTGGTCTCCGGGCGAGACCTCCCGAACGCCCGAAATCCCATGGAGATACAGCCTCTTGTGGAGATCCGGGCAGGCGGCGGAGGTTGACTCCGCCGTCAACGACCTGACGCGCGGTGGGGTGGGCAGCGATGGCAGCGAACCACGTGATCGGGATCGACCTCGGAACCAGCAACTCGTGCATCGCGTCGCTCGTCGGCGGCGAGCCGGGCGTGATCCAGAACCTGGAGGGAGACCGCACGACCCCGTCGGTGGTCGCCTTCGGGCGCAACGGCGAACGGATGATCGGCCAGCCGGCCAAGCGTCAGGCGGTGGTGAATCCCACCAACACCATCTTCTCGATCAAGCGCTTCATCGGCCGCAGCTATCGCTCGCGCCAGGTCCAGGAGAACCTCGAGCGCTTCCCGTTCCGGCTGGCGTCCTCCTCGGGTGGCGACGTTCGCTTCGACATCGAGGGGCGTCGCTTCTCGCCGGAGGAGCTCTCCTCGATGATCGTCGCCAAGCTCAAGAGCGAGGCGGAGCAGTCGCTGGGCGCCGAGGTGCGCAACGCGGTCATCGCCGTGCCGGCGTATTTCGACGATCGCCAGCGCAGCGCCACCAAGGACGCCGGCCGCATCGCGGGCTTGGGCGACATCCAGATCATCAACGAGCCGACGGCGGCGGCGCTCGCCTACGGGCTGCACCGTCAGCAGAACCAGCTGCTCGCCGTCTACGACCTGGGCGGCGGCACCTTCGACGTGTCGGTGCTCCAGCAGCTCGGCGGCAAGTTCCGGGTGCTCGCGAGCTGCGGCGACGCCTACCTGGGCGGCGACGACTTCGATCGCGTCCTCATTGATTGGCTCATCGAGGAGTTCCAGCGCGCCGCCGGCGTGCCGCTGCCCACGGAGCCGACGGTGCTGCAGCGGCTCAAGAACGCGGTGGAGCAGGCCAAGCGCGATCTCTCGTTCAGCCAATCGGTGCGGATCACCGTGCCGTTTCTCGCGGGCGGACGCTCGGGCCCGGTGCACCTCGACGTGGAGCTGGACCGGCAGCGCTTCGAGCAGCTGGTGGGGCCGCTCGTCGATCGCACCCTCGGACCGTGCGCGACCGCGCTCTCCGACGCGGGGATCAAGCCGCAGGACATCGAGGCGGTGGTGGTGGTCGGCGGGCAGAGCCGGTCGCCCATCGTGCAGGCCCGCGTGGCGCAGTTCTTCGGGCGCGCGCCGGTGCGCGGGATCAATCCCGACGAAGCGGTGGCGATGGGCGCCTCGGTGACGGCGGCGCTCGGCGCGGGACAGCTTCCCGGCTACGAGCTGCGCGACGTGACCCCGCTCTCGATCGGCATCGAGACGGCGGGTGGCGCCTTCACCAAGATCATCCCGCGCAACACGCCGTTGCCGGCGACCGCGAAGCGCGTGTTCACCACCACCGAAGACAACCAGATCATCATTCGCGTGCACGTGCTGCAGGGCGAACGCGAGCTCGCCAAGGACAACCGCTCGCTCGGCCAGTTCGATCTCGTGGGGGTGCGCGCGGCGCCGAAGGGCACGCCGAGCATCGCCATCGAGTTCGAGGTCAGCGAGGAGGGGCGGGTCCACGTCACCGCCAAGGACGAGGACACGGGTCGGTTCCAGACCGTGCGCGTATCCGGCCGTGGCGGGCTCACCGAGACCGAGGTGGATCGGATGGTCGAGGACGCGCAGCTTCACCGCGCGGTGGACGAGCAGGCGCGCGAGTGGCTGGCGGTGCGGAACCGAGGCTTGAGCCTCGTCTACCAGACCGAGCGGCTGCTCACCGATCCCACGGCGCCGCTCATGCCGATCTTCCGGGAGCGCCTGCACGCGATGGTGAGCGAGTTCAAACGCCACCTCGCCCGCAGCGTGGCGCCGCAGGACCGTCATTCGATCGAGGAGCGCCTGAGCGAGCTCGTGGCGTTGCTGCGGGAGCTCGAGTACGAGTCCTGACAATTCGCGTCGGGGGTGGTGCCGCAGCGCGGCATTGACGCGGGCGTCCAGCCCGCGCCGAACCCGGGCTCGCACCCCGGGCATTCGCGCAACTCGGCGACGGCAAGCGCCTTTCCGCCGGTGAATGCGCGCCAACCGCGCTTGACACCCGTGGCTCGTGCCCGGTAGTTGTGTCGCGATGGCGCGGCGCGCTGGCCCTTCGCGTCACGGTCCACTTATTGCTTTCGCTTCCGTCCTCGGGATGGCATGATGCCGCCCGAACCACGCAACGCCCTGACCTCGCGGAGCGCCATGGCGGTCATCGGAATCGACTTCGGCACCACGAACTCCTGCGCCGCGATCCTGCAAGGCGATGAGCCCGCCATCATCGTCAACGCCGAGGGTGAGCGCGTCACGCCCTCGGTGGTCGCGATCGGTCGCAACGGCGATCGGTTGATCGGCAACGCCGCCAAGCGTCAGGCGATCGTCAATCCCGAAAACACCATTTTTTCGGTCAAGCGCTTCATCGGTCGTCCGTTCCATTCGGGACCGATCCAGGAGTACGTCAAGCGCTTCCCGTTCAAGATCACGGAGTCGCCGAAGGGCGACGTGCGCTTCGATGCCTCGGGCAAGAAGTTCTCGCCCGAAGAGCTGTCGGCAATGATCCTCACCAAGATCAAGGCCGAGGCGGAATCGTTCCTGGGCGAGGAAGTGAAGCAGGCGGTCATCACCGTCCCCGCCTACTACGACGACCGTCAGCGCAGCGCCACCAAGGACGCCGGCAAGATCGCGGGCTTGGACGTGCTGCGGCTCATCAACGAGCCCACCGCGGCGGCGCTCGCGTACGGCGTCCACCGGCGCGGCGAGCGCGTCATCGCGGTCTACGACTTGGGCGGCGGCACGTTCGACATCTCGATCCTGGAACAGAAGGACGGCGACTTCCGCGTGCTCGCCACCTCCGGCGACGCGTTCCTGGGCGGCGACGACTTCGACCAGATGCTGATGGATTGGCTCGGCCAGGAATTCGAGAAGCGCAACGGCGTCGAGCTGCAGCGCGATCCCACGATCCTGCAGCGCCTCAAGAACGCCGCCGAGAGCGCGAAGAAGGATCTCTCGTTCAGCGAGTCCACCCAGGTGACGGTGCCGTTCATCATGGGCGGCGCTTCCGGCCCGCTGCACCTCGACGTGGAGCTGATGCGCGCCGAGTTCGAGAACCTGGTGTCGGCGCTGGTGGATCGCACCCTCACGCCGTGCGAGGCCGCGCTCAAGGACGCGGGCATCAAGGCGTCCGACGTCGACGCCGTGCTGCTCGTCGGCGGCCAGACGCGCAGCCCGATCGTGCAGCGCAAGGTCGAGCAATTCTTCGGCAAGCCGCCGATCAAGGGCATCAACCCCGACGAGGCCGTGGCCATGGGCGCCGCGGTCACCGCCGGCATCCGCACCGGCGAGGTCGACAAGGTCAACCTCCACGACGTGACGCCGCTCTCGCTCGGCATCGAGACCGCCGGCGGCGTCTGCACCAAGATCATCGCGCGCAACACGCCGATCCCCGCGTCGGCGAAGAAGGTCTTCACCACCACCGAGGACGATCAGCTCATCATCCGCATCCACGTGCTCCAAGGCGAGCGCGAGATGGCGAGCGACAACCGCACCCTCGGCATCTTCGACCTGGTGGGAGTCCGGCCCGCGCCCAAGGGCGTGCCCTCGATCGAGATCACCTTCTCGATCGACGAGGAAGGCATCGTCCACGTCCAGGCGAAGGATCAGGACACCGGCCGCACGCAGTCCCTGCGCATCACCGGCGCCGGCGGCCTCACCGACAACGAGATCAAGCGCATCATCACCGATGCGGAGAAGTACCAGAAGGAAGACGAGAAGATCCGCGAGTGGGTCACCCAGAAGAACAAGGGTATGAACCTCGTCTACTCGGCGGAGCGCCTCCTCGACGATCCCACCGCGAAGCTCGTGCTCGCGTACCGCAAGCGCCTCGGCGACACCGTGCACCGGCTCCGCGAGGCGCTCGGCGGCAAGCCGGATCCCGCGGCCGTCGAGAAGCGCATGGCGGATCTCGTCGAGGTCCTGAAAGAGCTCGAGTACGAGCCCTGAACCGGGCGATCGCGGGCAAGGCGATGCGGCCGACCGGGTCCTCGGACGCCGCCATTCCGCCCCATCGCGCCGAGCGGCACACGATGGGGCGGAGTGCGACGCTGCGGCCCCGCGAGTCGTTGCCGGACCCTCGCGCTTTCGGTTCGGTGCCGGCCGGCGGGACCCTTCGTCGGTCCAGCCTCGCTCGCTCGCTCGGCGGCGCGGCCGCGGTGTCGTTGCTGGCGCTCGTCGCCGCCACCGGCTGCGATCGCCCCAGCGTGCGGGGCAAGCGCGTGGGCGAGTGGGTGATCGCGCTGCACGCATCGGATCCGCGCACGCGACTCACCGCCGCGCACGTCCTGGCGGACGCCCGCGGTGCGGGGCGGCTCGCCATCAAACCGCTCGTGACCGCGCTCGGCGATCCGGCCGACGCGGTGCGCGAGCAAGCGGCGTACGCGCTCGGCGCCATCGGGCGCGACGCCACGCGCTTCCTCGCGCCGCGCCTCGACGATCCCAAGCTCACTCCCGGCGAAGCGCGCTGGGTCGCCCGAGCCTTGGCGGCGATCGCGCGAACCGATCCGGCAGCGCGCGAGCGGCTGCTCGCCGCCAGCCGCGCGTCCACCCCAGCCGTGCGCGTTGCGGCGGTGCGGGCGCTCGGACACACCCGCGACCCAGCGGTGGCCGAGCGACTGATCGAGCTCCTCGACGGCGAGGACGCGCTGCTGCGCCGCGACGCCGCGCTGGCGCTCGCGCACATGGGTGTCGCGGGCCGCGCCGCCATCGCGGTGCTCGTGCAACACCTGCGGGTCGACGATCGCGAGCTGGTGACCGCGTGCCTCACGGCGCTGGGAGCAGTCGGGCGCAGCGTGGAGGTTGCCGCGCCGGAAGCGGCGGCGGTGCGCAACGGGCTCGCCGCGGCGTTCCCGAGCGCCGATCCGCTGGTGCGCGTGGCCGCCGCGCGCGCCGCCGCCGATCTGGGACCGCTCGCCCTGGACTCCCTCCCGAGCCTCGGTGAGCTGCTCGCCGATTCGAACCCCGTCGTTCGCGAATCCGCCGTGCACGCGCTCGCCGCGCTGGCACCGGCCGTCGACGACTCGAACGTGAGCTCGCTGGTGCACACGGCCTCCACCGCCGGACCCGAGGCGCCGCGCGTCGGGGCGATTCACGCCCTCGGCGCCCTCGGCGCCCGCGCGCACGCCGCCACCGACGCGCTCACGGCGTTGAGCAAGGACCGCGACGGCGACGTCCGCCGCGCCGCTTCCGAAGCCCTCGGCAAAGTCGTGACCGCCACCACCCGCGCCGCCAGAGCGGGCTGAACGACGCCGCATCGAAGGGCGCCCGGTGCGTGGAGGCACGCGCGCCGGTGTGTCGCGCGGCGTCGGATCGCTCGCCGCGACGGTGGCTTCGCCGGCCAGCGTTGCGGCACCGCGGCGTTGCACCGTGGCTGCGCAACGTCGACTCCGGTGTCGACTCATCGCACCGTCTCGCGCGGGAGGGCACGCGCACCCTCGAGCGACTCGAATCCAGTGTGGCCGGATTGGATCGCGGGACTTCGCATTGACTCGGGGGGTGGCGAGGCGCACGATCGGAACAGACTCCATTAAATCAGGGAAAGCGATGATGCGATGGGAAAATTGAAGGATCGGGACTCGGCCCTTCCTTCCTTCCCGCTTTCCAGGTCCCTGTGTGCCCATGAGCTGGGCGCGCGTTGTCGCGGCCATCGTCGTGGTCGCGTTCACCAGCCTTTCTGCGGCTGACGCTCGCGCGCAAAGCACCTCCACGCTTCACGGCGTGGTCGTTCTTCCTGGAATCCCGCCCACCCCGGTCGCAGGGGCGCAGCTCATGTCGCCAACGGGGGCGGGCATTGTCTCGGATGCGAATGGAGAATTCTCGATACCGAATTGGCCGGATGAGATTGGATTCGGCCTCGGGCTGGCGATCGTCGAGTGCAGCAATACGGGGGTGGCCGGTCTCAGAGGACCGATTCCACTCGATCCCTCCGGCGTCACGGACCTCGGCTCGATCGTGCTCGCCGGTGGACTGCCGTTCTTCAACAGCGCCAACTACGTGGGAATCGCGTCCGGCCAACAGACCGCCCTCGTCGCTTGGGGCGATCGTGATGGCGACGGTGACGCCGACTTCTGCACGACCGCGAGCGTCGCGACGGGCACGGCGATCCACTGCTTCGTGAACGGTGGCCACGGCGAGTTCTCGCCCGGCTTCTCCACGACCGTGCCTGGCGGCATGGTCCGTGATTTCTATGTTGGCGCTGCCACTGCCCAGCACGACGGGTCGCTCCTCTACCCGAGCTACGACGGGGAGTCGTTCGCCGTCATCGAAGACCCAGAGTCCAGCGCGACGCCCGTCACGATCGATCTGGGTGGCCCTGCCGTCGCGCTCCAGCTCGGCCAGTGGGTGAGCGCGCAGTTCGACATCGTCGCGGGGATCGACGACCCGAGCACCGGTGGTGGGGCGGTCGTTCACGTCGCGGGCAGCGCTAGTTGCCCCAACCCGCCCTGCGCCACGAGCCCTGACGTCGTCTTCACGACGCCTGGGCACATCAGCGCGCTGGCTGTCGGCCCGATCGACGAGGACGCGCTCGATGACGTGCTGGTGCTCGATCGCGACAGCGGGACGTGTACGCCGCTGCTCTGGGATGCTGTGAGCGCGAGCTTCGTCGCGAGTGATCCGCTGCCGTGTCCGGGTGATCCGCGGGACGCGAGGTCGTTCCGCTACGGAGACGGTTCACCCGGTTTCCTCGTCATCGGTACCCAACCCGGTCAAGGCGACGCGGGTCGGCTTCTGGTCCTACGTCGCGAAGCCAGCGGTGAGTTCACGGCCACGGCGTTCGACTTCGGCTCGGACCTGCGCGCCATCGCCATCAGCCACGAGGTGCTTTTCACGACCACCGTCGCCGTGACGTCCGCTGGCGACCAGAGCGTCTACGAGCTCACGCTCGATGGCGACACCGGCGAGCTCACGTTGCGGTCGCCGCTCGCCACCGACCATCCCAACTTCATGCTCTCCGGCGTGACGAGCGCCGATCTCAATGGCGATGGCTTCCACGACATCCTCGCGGCCACGGGACAGCCGATGGTCGCGAGATGGCTGTCCGTGCAAGCGCCCGGAGACGGCGATGGTGACGGCATCGACGACATCGCGGAGCTGCGGCACGGCACCGATTGCGCCAATCCGGATTCAGACGAAGACGCCGTGCTGGACCTTCTGGACAACTGCCCGAGCACGCCGAACGCCCAGCAGCAGGACGGCGACGGAGATCAGGTCGGTGACGCCTGTGATTCGGACCTCGTCAACAGCGGGTCCGCTGGTGCGCTGAATCAGCCGGCAGACGGCACTTTCACGAAGCAGATCATCGCACCTATCGACTTGGGCTCGAACGGGGCGGGCTTCGGCACGTTCGGCTTGGACTACCTCTCCGGCCAAGCCCCGCCCAACGTCCCGATGGTGCAGTGGAGCTCGACGGATGCGGTCGCGTGGTGGCAGAGCTGGGGCTGGCAAGCCGAAGACGAGATCGACTTCGCCGCTGCCGACATCGACGGCGACGGCCAAGACGAAGTCATTCTCTCGAACATGACCCGCAGCACCAACGGCCTTCAGGCCGTTCGCCGGAACCTCTCCGGCGCGTGGGAGGCGATCGCGGATCTCTTCCCACCGAATCCGTGCATCGACGATCCAAGCGTCACGTGCCCTGCTGGCCACCGCGTGACGGCAGGGGATCTCGACGGCAACGGTGCACCGGAGGTGATCGTCAGCGCGATCACCGAGCCGACCTGCACCGACGGCTCGTCCTTTCACATTTTCACCCTCGAGCCCACGCCGCAGCTTCACTACGAGTCACGGCTGTGGGGTGGCTTCAACGAGTGCGGGGGCTTCGATCTGGCCACCGCGGACCTCGACGGCAACGGCAGCGACGAGCTGATTCTCGGCTTCGCGAAGGTCTCGAACCAGGTATTTGCATTTCAGTACGACAGCTCGTGGGTGTCGGCGATCGGATTCATCGCGCCGGTCGTGGTGTTTCCGTTCTGGGACAGTGGCGTACGCATCGCGACGGGCCATGTGAACACCGTGAACCCCGTGGACAATCCGAACGAGCGCCCCCAGGTGCTCGTCGCAACATCCAGCACGGGTGGGGGCGGATCCTGGACTGTACTGGACCCCAAGACGATCTATCCGGCGGGGATCTCGTGGGATGGTTTTCAGGCGCAGGCGGGCAGCGCGCCCGCGTTTCCCGAGCCGATCGTGGGCTATGGAGCCGAGGGGGGACCGCTCGACATCGCGGCAGGTAACGTCGACGGGGACGCTTTCGATGAGGTGATCGTGACCGGCAAGCGCAGCCTCGGTCGCGGGACCATCCGCGTCTTCGGCTTCGATTCGAAGAGTCTCCCGGCCGCGAGCTGGGATCAGCGGCATCCCATGATCGCCACGCATCCCGACTCCGCGCTTCTCCCCTACCAACGCGGCGGCGTCGCGCTCGCTACCCTCGCGTCGTGGCCTACGCCCGGTGGTAGCTATTTCCGGCACAGCGGTGCCTCGCCGTTCCACGCGACCCATCCTGGCGCCGGTTCGTCCGTCACGGTCGAATGGGTACGGCCTTTGGCCGGCGAACGCGCCGTGAACACAGCCCCCACGCTCAGCCCAGACGGCGGCACCGTCTACGTGGGTACGTGGGGTGCACTCGAGGACGCGCCGCCGTACGACGGCAAGCTCTTCGCGCTCAACGCCCAAACCGGTGCCGTGCGCTGGGTCTTCAACCCGGATGAGCATGTGCCACGGGTGTCCGGTTCGTTCTACGGCACCATCGAAGGGGGGCCGACCATCGGGACGGACGGCACGATCTACATCGGGCGTGGGGATGGGCGGCTCTATGCGGTGTCTCCGAACGGTGACTACCTCTGGCGCTTCCAGACGTTCGACCGATACGTCGACGCCAATGGAAGCTTCTGCAACGCCGCGAACGCCGGGTGCGTGCCCGCCGACACACCCGAAGAAGACCCGTACTTCCCGGCGATCGGTGGCGAGATTCTCGGTGCTCCCCTACTTGACGACCGCGGCATCGTCTACTTCGCAACGATGAAGGACAACGGCCGCCTGTGCGGCAGCCGGCGCAGCAACGCGGTGTACGCCGTGACCGCACGCGATGGGATCGTGATCGGCGGAGAGCAGCGCCCCGCCGGATACCTCGTCTGGCGCTACCCTGATCTCAACGATGGCGAGAACACGGTGTACGGGGTGCCGGGAGGCGTGCACTCGGGGATGCGTTCGTATACGACGAAGTTTTTTGCAACGCCGGTGCTCAGCCCCGATGGCACGACGTTGTACGTAGCAAGCGAACGGGTCTCGCCTCTCGTCGCCCCGTGTGACGGCCCGGACGCGGTGCGGTACACAAGAGACGACGTTGGTCTTGGTCCACAGTCGTTGACGTGCAGCACGGCGCCGTTGTCACCGATGCTGGATGTCAACCGTGGCTATGTCATCGCCATCGACGTGAGCACCGGCCGCCCTCGTTGGATGGGCGGTAGCGGCCAGGAACACGCGTTCTCGGACACGTGTGCCGAATTCGGAGCAGGACCTGAGCGTAGCTACACGCACTATCTATCGCTGACCGTGGACGCCAACGGTATCATCTACGCCGGCGGTGAGAGCAACTGCCACGGGTGTACTGAGGCAGTTCCGACGCTCAGCGTGCTTCGCGACCTTCGCGACGCGCACAAGCCGGAACCCATCTGGCGATTTGCTGACAGCGATCCCAGCCTCACGGATGGGCTTGTGTATTCCGCGGTCTCCGACGAATCGGACCATGTCTTCGCGTCGACCGGCAACAACGGCGGGGACGGGGCCGGCGGCCCCGGAGGCGGGCTCGCCGTGTTTCGTCGTGCCCACGCCGACGACCCTTCGCAACCCTACGACGGCGGAACGGGCGGTCTGGGGCTGAACGCCCTCCCCACGCCGCCGAGCCCGACGATCGTCAGGCCGACGCAGCTTGGCCTGCCACCGAGTGTGGGCGTGGGCGGGGTATTGCCGTGCACGATCCCAGGCGGTGGCGCTGGATGTGTCTTCGCGACCCGCGGGGATATCCGCCCCGCGGAGGGTGCGCCATCGAGCATCCCCGGCTCACTGATTCGCCTCAATGCCGATCTCTCGACGGTGCAGTGGTACTGGTTGAATGATCGCGACGGGGTGATCGCTGAATTCGAGCTCGGTGGTGTGCCGGCACTTGGCGCCACTCTCGTAACCGGCAGTGGGAACATGCTGTATGTCGGTGAGCGCGTCTGCACCTCGACTTCGATCGTCTCGGCGTGCACGGGTGGTCAGCCGCCAACGTCCCATGTCTATGGGCTCAGCATTGAATGATGCGCCAGAATGCGCCCGATCCTGCGGTCACGTGACGGGATGGCGCCATCGAGCGCGCCCAGGAGGTAGCCGATGAGACTGCAGTGGCCCACCGCTTACGTCGCTCTGGCGTTCATGCCGGCAGTTGTTGGTTCTGCGCAGGCCGCGTGCACGATGCAGATCGTGGGTGACGATCTCTTCATCGACGGCTGCAATGTTCACGTCCGTAACGGTGCGGGATCGACCGGGACCGCGAACGGGCTCGGCAACCTCGTGATTGGCTACGACGAGCCGCGTGCCGGTACCACCCCCGCGGATCGCGCAGGATCCCACAACCTGGTCGTCGGACCGCTGCATCACTATTCGTCGTATGGCGGTGCGGTCATGGGCCGCCAGAACACGATCAGCGGCCCATACGCCACCGTAACCGGTGGCGGCGGAAACACCGCGAGCGGTAACCGGTCCGTGGTGGCTGCTGGGCAGAACAACGTTGCAAGCGCGAAGTGGGCGGCTGTGGGTGGTGGGCAGGGCAACGCGGCCACGGGCGACTTCGCGGTGGTGGCCGCGGGTGCCGAGGGAGTCGCGTCTGGTCGCGCTTCCGTCGTTGCCGGTGGCTATCAGAACCAGGCGACAGACCTTCACACGGCCGTCTTGGCGGGCGTTCGGGGGGTCGCGGGTCCGGGAACTCTGGGGCCGCCGCTCGCACTAACCGGAAGCCAGGGCGCTTCCGTCAGCGGCGGTCTCCGAAATGTGGCGCAGGGAGAAGCCGCGGCCGTGTCCGGAGGTTCGATGAACCTGGCGAGTGGGTGGTCCGCGTCGGTATCGGCGGGCGAAGCAAACACGGCGGACGGGAGCGCCGCATCGGTGAGTGGGGGCTTCGGCAACACAACCAACAATGAACACTCTTCCGTGAGCGGTGGTGCCTACAACACAGCGGAGGGTGCAGGGTCATCGATAGGAGGAGGTTCGCGCAATACGACGTGGGACATGGGAGCCGTCGTTTCTGGCGGACTCGAGAACACGGCAATCGGCGTGGGGGCGGTGGTCTGCGGCGGTGCATACAACCAGGCGAACGACGCCTACACCACCGTCGCCGGCGGCGTTGCCAACGTCGCGGGCCCCGGCACGCCGCTCGATCCACCCGTGATGACGGGGAGCTTTGGCGCATCGGTGACCGGCGGACTGCAGAACGTGGCGACGGGAATCGCGGCGTCGGTCAGTGGCGGCCGGCAGAATGAGGCGACGGCCAGCCAGTCCTCCGTCAGCGGCGGCGACGGCGTGACGGCCGGCACGCCCCAGTCGTGGGCGGCAGGGACGCTCCATTCGCCGTAGTCGTCAGCGGCGCTGCTCGGCGCATCGGACACGCTACGACGCGAGTCGATCGACATCACGCGCGCAGGGCTGCCGCTTGCAGGACGCACGACCGCGTCGTCGTTCGTCTGCTGAATGTGCGTTGTCGGCACATTGATCGATTCCAGATTGTTGATGATCGCGACCGGAGGGGTGGCGCCCGGCTTGCGGTCGCGAACTGGCGCGAGGGTGCGCCGACGGGTGACGGCGCGCGCGGGCTCGGATGGGTGGGGTGCGACGCGTCGTCACTGCGGGCGGCGAATCGGGGACGATCCTCAACTCGTTGGGGGGAATGCATGAGCATCAACGCCGCGCTGCACTCCGGATCGCGGTGCTATTTCTTCGCCGGGAAACGCTACATCCGTGCGACGCGCGGGGACACTGGGGCCGGAACCGTGGATCCGGGCTCCCCGCAGCTGCTATTCGAGTGGCATTGGCGCGGAGATTCGGCGGCCGTGAGTTCAGTCGCGTGCACTTCAAATCGCGGGTTGGGATCACCACGACGATCACCACCTTTCTGGACGATCAGTTCGCGGGTATTCGCGATCTCTATACGGGCCCGCGTCAGGGGCGCGCCCCGGTGGGCAGAGCGGCCGAGTCCGGAGTGCCGGCCCGGACTGCGCGCGAGAGTGAGTGACGCGCGGCGCCGGCCCGTGGGGTCGGCGCGCTACGGCGCGCGCGGTGTGGTGAGGTCGTAGATGCGGATCCGGTCGTCGCCGCGCTCGGCGGCGGTGCGGATGAAGTCGAGCGTGCCCTGGAAGTCGAAGTTCATCTCGAACTTGGGCTGAAGGAAGCGGCCGGTCGGGTTCGGGAAATCGGCGACGGGGGTGCGGCCGCGGATCGCCGATTCGTAGACGCGGAAGCGATCGGCGAACTTCGGGTTGAAGCGCAGCGCGGCTTCCGCGACGTCGGCCACGAGATAGCGATGGCCGGCGCGCACCAGGCGGTCGAGCTCGGCCTCGGTCTCGGGAACGAAGCGCGCCGCTTCGCCGCTCGTGTAGACCTCGGACACGTACGCCTGGGTGCTCACGTGGCGCACGCCGCCGTGGGCGCGTAGCCAGGCGATCGCTTGGGGCCACGCGTAGCGCGCGGCGCGGATCTCGACGGCGCGGGTCAGCATCTCGCCACAGGCCACCAGCCCGAGGACGAGCGCCACCGTTCGCGCTCGCGGGCTGCGGTCGCGAAGCCACGCTGCCGCGCCGACTCCGATCGCGATGGCCCCCGCGAACGTGAGCACCACGCCGTAGCGCATGTGCGCCACCCGCGAGACGCTGAAGAGCGCAGCCGGGATGACGAGCAGGCCGATCGGTAGCAAGCGTGCGATGCCGCGTAGGCGCGCGCAGCCCACCAGCCCCACCACGAGCGCCGCGCTCCACAGCCAACCGTTCACCTGCGTCAGCAGGTAGGGGTAGGTGGGCCAGTTGGCGGGGTTGAGCCCGCCGCCGGAGCCGAGCGCGAATTGGTAGAGGTTTTGCTCCAGGTAGGTGTGTACGGGAAGCGGGGACGCGAGCCTGCGGTTGAGCAGCAGCACGCCGTAGTAGGGAAGCTCGGCCGCAGCGAGCGGCAGCGCGGCGAAGAGCGCGAAGCGGCCGATTCGCGCCAGGAATCGATCGAACGGCAGCGTGGCCGTGCGCCAGGCCTCGATCTCGAGTGCCAGGAAGAGCGGGCCGAGAATGGCCCAGCGCGCATGGCTGAGCAGCATCAGGCCGAGGGACAAGCCTGCCAGCGGGACCCCGCGGATGGGCTCGGTTTCCAGTCGCTCGCGACTGCGCAGATAGAGATTGAGCGCGACTCCCACGAAGAAGAGCGACGCGCCCTCGGAAAAGCCTTCCCGCGAATAGAGGACGTGATACGGGGCGAAGGCAAGGGCGAGGGTGGTGATCGGTGCGGCGATCTCCCCTGCGCCGAAGCGCGCGCCGAGTCGCTCGGCGAGCCGTCCCGCGAGCGGGATCGTGAGCCAGCCCAACAGCGCGCTCGCGAGGCACGCCACGAACGGTACATCGCCCACCAGCCCCATCAGCGCGACCGTCGCGGCGGTGTGCGCGGGGCGGCCGTAGAACGGCGGCTGACCGATGGTTTCGGCGCGAATCCGCGCGATCTCGGGCTCGAGCTTCCACAGGTCCTGGCCCGTGCGCCGCTCGTCGATCCAGCGCCCGGCGCTCGCACGCAGCGCGCGGGCGCCGGTCGTGAAGAACCGCGCCTCGAGCTGCATGTATGCGTCGTCCCACAGGATCGGTCCCGAATCCTGCAGATCGGCGAGGCGCAGCCAGCCGCCCACGCCCATGGCCACCACCAGCATCGCCAGCCGCAACCGCACGCGGCTGCGCTGCGCGCGGGCGGCGTCGACGGTCGACGTTGCCGAAGCGGCGCTCATGGGCGGCGCACTTTACTTGGGGGAACCCGCGCATGTAGTCCTGCGGCGATGCGCCGATTCGCCGCCGCGATGCTGGGACTCGTGCTCGTCGCCGCGGCGCGCTGCGGCTCCGATGGGCCGCCGCCGCACGCCATCGCCGGTGCCACCGCGCGCTTCGATCTGAGCGCGGCTGGTGGGTTCTACGATCTTCCGTACCCGTCCGATCTCCGTCGCGACGCGGACGGCACCCTCGACTTCCACGACTTCCCGTATCCGGCCTCGAGCCCGGTGGCGTTCCTGCTGAAGCGCTACGTCGATCTCGCCGACGGCACGACCGGAGCCGGGCCGAGCGCGGCGCTCTTCTTCGCGTTCGACGCGCCGCTCGATCCAGCGTCCTTGCCGGGCACGCCGGAATCGGCGCTCGATGCCGCGTCGTCGGTGCAGCTCGTGGACGTCGATCCCGGGAGCCCGCATCTCGGCCAGCGCTGGCCGCTCACGATGCGATTTCGCGCCGACGCGCAGACGTATGGCCCGGCGAACCTGCTCGCGATCCTGCCGCGTCTGGGTTTCCCGTTGCGACGCGCCACGCGCTACGCGGCGATCGTCACTCGCGAGGCGCGCTCCGCCGATGGCGCACCCCTCGGTAGCCCGCTCGCACTCGAGGAGCTCAAGCGCGGCCGTGTGCCGGCGGGAGAGCGTGGCGCCGCGGCGCTCGCGCTCTACGAGCCCGCGCTCCGCGCGCTGGAATCGCACGGCGTCGCGCGCGAGCGGATCGCCGCGATGACGGTGTTCACCAGCGCCGATGCCGTGGGCGGCCTGCTCGCGATGCGCGAGTGGGCGCTCGCCAACGAGCCCGATCCCCGGCCCGAGTCAGCGCTCGCGCGCAGCGACGTCTTCGACGATTACTGCGTCTACGAAGGCCGCGTTCGCGTGCCCGTCTTTCAGGACGGCACGAGCCCATACACGTTCGCCGGCGGCGAGATCCACTTCGACGAGCGCGGCGCGCCGATCGTCCAGCGCCACGAGTCGGTTCGATTCGCCGTGACCACGCCACGCGCGCGAATGCCGTCGAGCGGCTGGCCGATCCTGCTCTACGAGCACGGCGGTAGCGGGACGTATCGCGAGGTGATCGAGCGTGGGGCGCTTCCCGATCCGCCCGCCGGCTCGGGGCCAGCGCAAGTGCTCGCACGCCGCGGCATCGCGGCCTTCGGCAAGGACGGCGCCACCAACGTGAATCGCGGCAACCCCACCGGCGGGCTCCTCTTCTTCAACTTCCTCAACCCGGTGGCGTTTCGCGACAACGTCCGGCAATCGGCGTTCGAGCAGACGGTGGCGGTGCGGATGCTGCGTGCGCTCGCGTTCGACGCGCGCGATTGCCCCGGTGCCGACACGAGCGCCGCTGCCGATGGGCTGGTCCACTACGACTCCGCGCACGTCCTCTTCATGGGCCACTCGACCGGCTCGACGGTGGGCCCGCCGTTCGTCGCCGTGGAGCCGGCCATCGAAGGCGCGGTGTTCTCCGGCTCGGGTGTCTCGTACATCCGCCAGGTTCAGTACAAATCGCAGCCGATCCCGCTGGCGCCGGTGGTGCGGCTCCTGCTCGCACCCGACGAGGACCTCGACGACTTCCGGCCATTCCTGAGCGTGATCCAGACCGGCTGGGAGGAGGCGGAGCCGCTCGACTACGAGCCCTACGTCGTGCGCGAGCCGCTCGCCGGCGCCCGCTCGCGCTCGGTGTTCGCGTCGTTCGGCATCCTCGACACGTACAATCCGCCGCCCGCCGAGAACCCGGGCGTCCCAGCGCTCGGCTTGGATGCCGTGGGCCCGCTCGTGGACGATGCCATCCGCGACGATCTCGCGCTCTCGGGCCACGCCTTGCGCGACGCGCCGGTGCGCGGCAACGTGGTCGCGAGCGACGGCAGCGCGGCCACGGCGGCGGTTCGTCAGTTCCGCGCCGACTCGTTCACGAACGAAGGACACTACGTGCTCTTCCAGCTCGAAGACGGGAAGCACGCTTACGGCTGTTTCCTCGCGACGTTGGTGCGCGACGGAGTCGCGACGGTGCCGGGTGCGGCGAGCGACTCGATGGCGCCGTGCGAGTGATCGGCGCGCTAATACTACTGTGTCACAAGCTAGGGTCCGTTCGGTTGGTGCCCGCACCAGATGCAGGGCACGTCGTGAAGCAGCCTGCGAGATTGGTTGCGTCGCAGTGTCGGGATCGAATGAGGCACGTGACGTTCAGGCCGCACGGGGAGCGCCCCGTGGCTTGAAACCACGGGGTAGTGCAGCGGTTCGGAGGAAGGACAAAGGCGCAGGGGGGGAAAGCCGAGCGCGCTCGGCCACGAGGAAAGCATACGCCGCGATGCAGAGCGTCCCGTGGTGATGAAACCCACGCCAGCCACGGCCCTCGAAGTGATCCAGCCCGAGCTCGTCCTTCAGCTCCTCGTAGTCGCGCTCGATCCGCCATCGCAGCTTGGCGAGGCGCACGAGCTGCTCGACCGAGGTGGCTTCGTCGAGCGTCGACAGCCAGTACTTCGTAGGCTCGGTTTCGCCCACGGGCCACTCGATGCCCAGCCACTCGATGGGGCGGGGAGCAGGACGGTCGTAGTCGCGATGAGCCGGCCGCACCCGCAGCCATGCGAACCGCGACCGCATCGCTCCGCGGGTGCCTTCCCGCCAGGTCACCGTTCTCCAGGACCGCGCCGGCACGGTCTGAGAGAGCGCAGCAGCGCTCGTCGGTCGATGGGCGGCGCTACGGCGAACGCGATGAGGTGGACGTCCACGACCCGACCACCGCTTCGGCTCCAAAGGCTCGTCACCGGGTGGCCACACGCTCGTCTCGCCCGGGATCCCCACGACGTACGGGATCTCGGCTTCGCTCAGGCGATCCCGAAACGCCGTGATTTGCCCGTAGCCGGCGTCAGCGACCACGGGCGCTGGCGGCAGCTCGTCAAGGCGAAGCGCCGACACTTGGTCGAGCGCGATCTGCCACTTGGTCCGAAACACGATCTCGTCGGGTACGCCGACCGCGGCCCGGCGACCTCGGTCCGCCGCCCAGCTCTCGGGCAGGTACAGATCGTAGGCTACCGGGATGCTCGCGACCTCGTTGGCGAGCGAGAGCGACACGGCGACCTGGCAGTTTTCCTGCTTGCCCAGCACACCGCAGTACTGGCGCGTCACACCGACAGAATGACGTCCTTTCTTCGGAAAGCCGGTGTCGTCGACGATCCACGCGGCCACTGGACCATGGCGCTCGAGCGAGTCGAGTGCCATCTGCCGCGCCGTGCGCAGCACGACGTGATCGTCCCAGGGGGCGTGGGCCACGAAGTGATGCATGGATTGATGGCGGGCGCGAACGTGGCGCGGATCGACGCGCGCCGCCATGGGCTCGATGCTCTTGCGTTCCCCCGGCAGACACAGGCCCGTGAGATAGGCGCGCAGCGGCTCGCGGCGATCGGCATGGCCGACGGCCGAGGCAAGCTGATCGAGGTATCGCTCGAAGCGGCGGGTCGCGGCATCCATGCTCCCGAGCGTGCCACGGATGGCAACCGCGACGCTACACTTTATGACACAGTAGTACTAACGGCGCGCGCTCCACTCGGCGGGCGTGAGCGTGCGCATGGCGAGCGCGTGGATCTGGCTGCCCATCTCCTCGGCGAGGATCGAGTAGACGAGTCGCTGCCGCTCGATCGCGGACATGCCGGTGAATCGCTCGGAAACCACCACGATGTCGTAGTGGCCGCCGCCGCTCGCGGTCTTGTGGCCGCGATGCTTCGCGGAGTCGTCGCCGATGGTGAAGTGCGTGGGCGCGAGCGCCTCGCGCAGCTTGCGCTCGATGGTGGCCGGGGTTTCAGCGGTGACGTGCTGCGTATGCGTGTGCGGCATCCTGCGCTCCTCGCTCGAGGCTTGCGAGTCTAGCCCGTGGCGTCGTCCACGTGTGCGATCAGCTCGGTGAGCGAACCGATTCGAAGCACGCCGCCTGGTCCGGTGGGACGTCGACGCCGATCGAGCAGCAACGCTTTCACGCCGAGCGCGCGCGAGGCGATCGCATCCTCGATGGGATGGTCGCCCACGTGGATCGCCTGGCGCGGGCGCACGCCGTGCTTGGCGATCGCGAGGGCGAAGATCGAAGGATCGGGCTTCGCGACCCCCGCTTCGCTCGAGAGCGTCGTGCTCGCGAAGTAGCGATCGATGCCGAGCGCCGCGCACACTCGCCTGCAGCGGCCGTCGAAGTTGCTGACGATGCCCATGGCGAGGCCGCGCGCGGCGATCGCGTCCAGGGTCGGCAGCACGTCGTCGTAGAGCTGCCACGCGCTCGCGCCGGCGAAGCGCTCGAAGAGTGCGTCGAAGTAGCGCTCGCGGTCGAAGTCGGGCGGCGTCCCGAGCGCGTCGAGCACGCGTCCCACCAGATCGCGCCACCACGCTCGTTCGAGGGCAACGATCCGCTCGGCGGTCTCCCCCGGAAACGTCATCCGCGGCATCGCATGAAACGCGCTCTTGAACGCTGCCGCCCAGCGGGCCGGATCACGCGTCAGGCCGAGCTCGCGCGCATCCGCGGCGTACACCTCACCCACCGAGCCGCGCACGCGAAAGAGCGTGCCCACCGCGTCGAAGAGTACGAGCTCGATCGTGCGTGCCATGGTTCCGCTCGCAACCTCCGACGGGGTTTCCCGATTCGATCGTCGATTCGAGCGCCGATTTGCGGCGGCTCAGACGAGCGTAGTACCGTTCGCGGGCGTCACGAACGGGAGGCTCGCGTGGTGTGGAGTCGCAGGCGATGGACGACGATTCGCTCCGCGTGCTTCTGCGTGGCGCTCGCCGCCCGGTCGGCGAGCGCGCAGGCGCCAGTCGACGCCTCCGCGAAGGATGCCACGCGGGCGGAGCCCGGACCGAGTGCGAGCGCGCCGGCCCGCACTTCCCCATCGAGCGCCGCGGGGCTCGAGGCCCACATCGATCCCACCACGCGCGAGCTCACCGCCGGTCCGGCCGAGGTCGCGGGAATGGCGGAGCAGGACCCCTGGCTTCGCAACGCACTCTCGACCAGCTCGGATGGGCTCGTGGAGGAGCCCTCGCCGGGTGGCGGTTGGATGATCGACCTACAGGGGCGCTTCCAGAGCGTCGTGTTCGCCACCGTCGATGCGAGCGGGAACGTCGCCGTGCAACACGGGATGACCACCGCCGCGGCGCCGCTGCCCCACGCCGACGGCGGCGGCTGCAAGGTCGAGTCGCCTGACGAGACGCGCGGAGTGCGGAACGATTGCCGTGGCGAGCGCTGATGCCGTGCGCGCGGCGGGCGTCGCGCTGGGCGTCTGTCTCGGGATGGTCGTCTCGCTGGCGGCGACTCCGAGCGCGCGCGCGGCCACCCTCACCATCGTCGTGAACGATGGCGTCAACGAGGGTTTCAACGACACGACCCACGCGGACCCCGTCACGGGCAACCCTGGCACCACGCGGGGCCAGCAGCGGCTCAACGTGTTTCAGGCGGCCGCGGCGGTCTGGGGCGATGCCCTCACGAGCCCGGTGACGATCCTGGTGCGCGCCCAATTCGACGTGCTCACGTGCAACGCCTCGTCCGCCGTGCTCGGCTCCGCGGGGCCGACGACCGCGCACCGCGATTTCTCCGGTGCGCCGATCTCGAGCACGTACTACGTCCAAGCCGTGGCCAACAGCCGTAGCGGCGTCGATCTGAGCGCCGCCAACCCGGACATCAACGCGACGTTCAACGTCCGTCTCGACGACGCGGACCCCAACTGCCTCGGCGGTCTGACCTGGTGGTACGGAATCGGCGCGGCGCCCCAAGGCGGCGCCATCGATCTCTACACCACGGTGCTCCACGAGCTGGGTCACGGCCTCGGCAACCTCTCGCTCCACAACCTGGGCACGGGCGCCAAGCTGAACGGCTTCGACGACGCCTACCTGCGCCTGCTCTACGACGAGGTCGCCGGGATCGCTTGGCCGGCGATGACCAACGGTCAGCGGGTCGCGTCCTCGATCAACACCGGGAACCTCACCTGGCTCGGAGCCGCGGCGAACTCCAAGGCCGCGGCCTTCGGCGCTGGAACCACCAACGGGCACCTGAGGCTCTACGCGCCCAATCCCGTGCAGTCCGGGTCGTCGGTCTCGCATTGGGACACGGCACTCACGCCCAACGAGCTGATGGAGCCGATCCTCACGTCCAACGCCGAGGACTACGTGACGTACTCGCTCATGGGCGACGTCGGTTGGGTCATGAGCCTGCTCTTCAAGGACGGCTTCGAGAGTGGCAACGTCCACTTCTGGACGGATCGCGTGCCCTGAGCGGCGCAACCCCCGCGGGGCTGGGTCGCGTCGCGTCGCGAACGGCTGGCGGGTTCGCGCCAAACGCGACGGCGAATCCGTCGCTGCGTTGCGGTGGCGCGCGGTGTGATCAGCGCTTGGCGCGGAACAGGCCGAACGAGCTGGTGTAGCCGTGCAAGAAGGTCGTGCCGGCGACCGGCCCGATCTCGCCGTTGCAGAAGAAGCCGCCCAGCGCCCGCGTGCCGAGTCGCTCGGTGAAGAGCTCGGTGTCGTGATCGGCCCGGCCGTAGAGGTGCGCGCCGCGTCCGAGGCACGAGAAGAGCAACGCGCCTTCCGGCGTCGCCGCCGCGCCGGCGTGTTGGTAGCGATCGAGCATCGCGGCCAGATCGTCGTGGGAGGTCTCGGCGTCGCGCAGGTGGAACTGCACCACCTGCCCATCGTGCAGGAGCGCGCCGACCACCAGACCTTTGCTCTCGCGCTCCTGGCCCATGATGTTGCGGATCAGGAAGTCGCCGTGGCGGTATTCCTGCTGGTCCGCGCGCATCACCACGCCCAGGAAGAGCGAGTGGCGCAGCAGCTCCTGGTCGCGTCGCGGCAGCGCCTGGAAGAGCTCCATGAGCACCTCCATGACGGGCCGGCCGTCGACGTCGAGAAGCAGGTTCTGCCGGCAACGCGTGACGAACATGGGCACGCCGATGGGGCGGCAGCCCTGTGCGACGATCGAGTCCACGGTCACGTTTCCGGAGAGTGCTACGCCGACGAGCCCGGAGCGATACGTCTCGCCGTCGAGCCACAGCGCGTTGCTGCCCGGAGCTCGGCCGCCGCTCGCGAGGCCGCCGATCTTGGTGGCCGCCGGGAAATGAACGTCGAGGGCGCTCAGCAGCTGCTCGGAATCGAACGAGAACGGATCGGGCAGCAGCACGAAATGGGGGTCTTCCGCGGCGCTCGCGCCGATCGCCGACTCCCACACGTCGAGGCCGTCGTCGGCGCTCGGTAGCTCGGTTCGGCCGATGTGGAACGGCGCCACGCGCACGTCCGGCAGGCTCGCGGCGGTGAGCGAGAGGCCCGGGCGGTGCTCGATCTCGCGGGCGCCGCCGATCACGCCACCGGCCGAGCAGCCGAGCAGGTGCGCGCCCGGGAACTCGCGCGCGAGCCGCGCGGGCATGTCCGCGAACGCCGCCTCGTGGTGCGGCGACGCGAAGAGCACGAGCAGGTGGGGCGAGGCGCCGCCGAGCGCCGACCGGACGGCGGCGCACACCTCGTCGAGCGCGTCGTCGGTGGTCGAGTGATCCGCGACCGCCGACGACCACTTCATCGCGTCGCCTCCGCGAAGCCCGCCACGTACGGCAAGCGCGCGGCGGTGGCGCGGATCTCGGGCGTGGCCACCAAGAGCGTGCGGGTGGCGTCCCAGGTGCCCTCGGCGAGCTGCTTGCGGGCGCCCTCGGGCATGCGCGCGGGGAAGCGACGATCGCGGCAGATCACCACTTGCTGGGCGAGATCGACGATGACCTCGGCGCGCGGCTCTTCCTTCACGAGCGCCTTGAGCTGGCTCAGGTCCTCGCGCGCGAGCGTCACCGCCGGCATGCCGAGGGTGGTGCAGTTGCCGAAGAAGATCTCGGCGAACGACTCGCCGACCAGCGCCCGGATGCCCCAGCGCTGAAGCGACTGCGGCGCGTGCTCGCGCGAGCTGCCGCAGCCGAAGTTTCGGTCGACGATCAGCACGCTCGCGCCCTGGTGGCGGGGATCGTCGAACGGATGACCGAGCGCTTGCCCGTCGGGGCCGACGCGCACGTCCTCGAAGACGTGGTTCTCGAGCCCCTCGAAGGTGATCCCCTTCATGAAGCGCGCGGGGATGATGCGGTCGGTGTCGATGTCGTCGCCGTCGACCGGCACCGCGCGGCCGCTCACCCGGTCGATCCTCGCCAATCCGGCTTCCGTCGCGTTGCTCATCACAGCATCTCCCGCACGTCGGCCACCTTGCCCGCCACCGCTGCGGCCGCGACCATCGCCGGGCTCATCAGCAGTGTCCGGCCGGTGGGGCTTCCTTGCCGACCCTTGAAGTTCCGGTTCGAGGACGAAGCGCACATCTCGCGCCCCTTGAGCTTGTCGGGGTTCATGGCGAGGCACATCGAACAGCCGGGCTCGCGCCATTCGAAGCCGGCGGCGCGGAAGACCTCGTGCAGGCCCTCGGCTTCGGCGGCGTTCTTCACGGCCTGCGATCCGGGCACCACCAGCGCACGCACGCCCGAGGCGACGCGCCGGCCCTTGGCGACGCGCGCGGCCTCGCGCAGGTCGGAGATGCGGCTGTTGGTGCAGGAACCGATGAACGCCACGTCGATGGGAGTGCCGGCGATCGGCTTGCCCGGCTCGAGGCTCATGAACTCGTAGGCCTCGCGCGCCGTGGAACGCTCGCCGTCGGGGAGCTCGTCGGGGCGGGGCAGCTTCTCGTCGACGCCCAGCGCCTGACCGGGGTTGATGCCCCAGGTGACCGTGGGCGCGATCTCGGCGCCGGGGAGCTCGACGTCGTCGTCGTAGCTCGCGTCGCCATCGCTGGCGATCGACTTCCACCAGGCCACCGCCTTGTCCCACGCTTCCCCGGCGGGCGCGTAGCGGCGGCCGCGCAGGTACGCGAAGGTCTTCTCGTCGGGGTTCACGTATCCGACCCGCGCGCCGCCTTCGATGGCCATGTTGCAGACGGTGAGGCGCTCTTCCATCGAGAAGCCGTCGATCACCTCGCCCGCGTACTCGTAGGCGTAACCGACTCCGCCGTTCACACCGAGCCGACGGATCACGTGCAGCGTCACGTCCTTCGCGTACACCCCGCCGCCGAGCTTGCCGGTGACGCGCACGCGCCGCACCTTGGGGCGCGCCAGGGCCATGGTCTGGGTGGCGAGCACGTCGCGCACCTGGCTGGTGCCGATGCCGAACGCGATGGCGCCGAACGCTCCGTGCGTGGACGTGTGGCTGTCGCCGCACGCGATCGTCATGCCCGGTTGCGTCAGCCCGAGCTCCGGTCCGATCACGTGGACGATGCCTTGGTGGGCGTCGCCGATGCCGAAGAAGGGGATGCCGCGCTCGCGGCAGTTGCGATCGAGCGCCGCGAGCATCTGCTCCGCCAGATCGTCCGCGAGCGGCCGCGACACGTCGTCGGTGGGCACGATGTGGTCCACTGTCGCGAAGGTGCGATCGGGGAAGAGCACGCCGAGCCCCGCCTCGCGCAGCATCTGGAACGCCTGCGGGCTCGTCACCTCGTGGACGAGGTGCAGCCCGATGAAGAGCTGGCTCTGGCCGCTCGGAAGCTCGCGGACGGTGTGAAGGTCCCAGACCTTGTTGAAGAGACTTCGACCCATGACGCGCACCTTTGATCGAGGGTTGCGGGAAGGCCCGCGTGCGCCGGGCAGGGCGCCCACGGGACGTGGCGCACGGTGGACGGCGAGCTCGCGCACGCGCGAGGCGCGGGGCGAGGCGGCGTCGCAACGGCGATCGTGCGCCGCGTAAGGTACGGCGCGCGTCCTAGCCCGGCAAATCCGCGCCGGCGCGTTCCGGCCGACGCGGGTTCAGCGAGGCCCGAGGCGCAGGATCCGGCCCGAGCCCAAGCTGGCCAGGTAGATCTCGCCGCAGGCGTCCTCGCCGAACGAGGCGAGGTTCGAGCCCGACGTGCCGAGCTCGCTGGTGCGCTCGCGCAGATCCGCGGCGCGCCCGTCCTCGAAACGGAAGGACCAGACTTTTCCCGAGCAGTAATCGCCGAAGAAATAGGTGCCGGCGACCCCGGGCATGCGTCGGCCGCGGTAGACGTAGCCGCCCACGACCGAGCAGCCCTGATCGTGCCCGTAGTCGAAGACCGGCAGCGCGAGGCCCGTCGGATCACACCCTCGTGACGGCTCGAAGCACGCGTTGCCCTCCATGGTGTTCCAGCCGTAGTTGGTGCCGGGCGCCGACGCGGCGGCGGTGGCATCGAGCTCCTCGCGGCTGTCCTGGCCGACGTCGCCGACGTAGAGATCGCCGTTCGCGCGGTCGAACGTGAACCGCCACGGGTTGCGCAGACCGTAGGCGAAGATCTCGCCGCGCGCGCCACTGGTGCCGACGAAGGGATTGTCGGGCGGCACCGCGTACGGGCTCGCGCCGTCGACGTCGATCCGCAGGATCTTGCCGAGAAGCGTGTCGAGGCGCTGCCCGTTGCCGAGCGGATCGCCGCCCGCACCGCCGTCGCCGAGGCCCACGTAGAGCATGCCGTCCGGGCCGAACGCGAGCTGGCCGCCGTTGTGATTGGCGAAGGGTTGCTGGACCTCGAGCAACACGCGTTCGCTGTCCGGATCGGCGGTGTCGGCGTTCGCCTCCGCGTGCAGCTCCGATACGTGCGTGTCGCCGGCGAGATTCGTGTAGTCGACGAAGAATCGGCCGTTGCTCGCGAAGTCGGGATGGAAGGCGATCCCCAGCAAGCCGCGCTCGCCGCCGCTGGTGATGCGATCGCTCAGGTCGAGGAAGTCCGCGGTCTGGAGCGTGCCGTCGCGGATCACGCGGACATGACCGTCTTGCTGGATCACGAACAGCCGGTGCACGTCGCCGGGCGGTGCGGCGATACCGACGGGCTCGTCGATTCCCTCCGCGACGATCTCGAGGCCGAGCGTGGGCGTGCCGTCACGGACGGGCAGCGTGTCGCACGTCGTCCCACCGCCACCACCTCCTCCGCCACCGCCGCCACCACCACCGCCGCCTCCCCCTCCTCCGCCGCCATCGTCCGGCGGCGGATTCGATCCTCCCCCGCCGCACCCGCTCGCGAAACCCAGCGCGGCGAGGGCGAGAAGCGCGCCCACCACGGCCTTTCGGAACTCCGTCGAACGCTTGGTCCTCGGACGGGATCGCATGACGCCTCCGGTGTGCGCTCGCTGCGCGGGCAGCGATTACGTCTGGCACAGTCGACGAGGGATGGACAGGGCACCTCGGCTATCCTCGCGGCCGTGGACGCGCACCGGCCCCTCTCCACGATCGACATCGTCGATCGCACCGTCTCGCTCTACCGCGCCAACTTCCGGCTCTTCTTCGTGCTGCCGCTGCTGGCGGGCTCGGTCACGTTCGTGCTGCAGGAGCTCTCCATGCTGGCGAGTCCCGCGCTCTACCTGCCGCCGCAAGCGGACGGGAACCCCGCCGCCGGATTCGCCAGCGCGTTCGCGAGCTACGGCGCCAGCTCGTCGCTCGGCATCGTGTCGTGGTTCCTCAACCTGTGGGCCACCTGCGCGCTCGTGTACGCCATCTCGCGCCGCTACGTCGGGCTCGACGTCACCGTCGCCGACGCGATCCGCCACAGCTTCGGACGCATTCCGTATCTCTTCGTGACCTCCTTGGCGCTCTCGTTCTTCATCGTGCTGGCGCTGGTGGGTGTCGGGTTCCTGCTGGGCGGGCTCGTCGGTGGCGTGGGCTTCGTGCTCGATCCGGGCTCGCGATGGAGCGTGGTGCTGATGGTGGTGCTGGGGATCGGCGGCATGGTGCTACTGCTCGCCGGATTGCTGTGGGTGCTGCGGTTCTGGTTGCACCCCGCCACGGTGGTGATCGAGCGGCTCGGCATCGGCGCGGCGCTCACGCGCAGCAGCGAGCTCATGCGGCAGGCCGGGCACGTCTCGTTCCGCGATCGCAACGACGTGCGGCTCACGATCGTGCTCACGGTGCTGCCCGCGATCGGCGCCGCCGCCTCCTCGCTCGCGCTGCTGCCGATCGCGATCCTCGGCTGGGGCGGCTTCGTGTTGCACTGGATCGACTTCAGCAAGCCGGAGGAGATCCTGCACCTGCTGATGTCCCCGCTCATCGCCGTCCAGCTCGCGGCGGGTGCGCTGCTGCACCCGCTCTCGATCGGGGTGACGGTGCTCTTCTATTACGACCTGCGTTACCGGATCGAAGGGCTCGATCTCGAGATGCGTGCGCTGTCGCTGCGCAAGCCTCGCCCGCAGCGCGCGGCGAGCCCGGCGCCATGAGGCGAGTCGCGGCCGCGGCGAGCCTCGTCGCGCTCGCGCTCCTGATCGGTGCCCGGCCCGCGTCGGCGGCGCGGCCGGTGGCGCGCGCCGAGCTGGCGCGCGGGCTGCGGGAGTTGGCCGATCGCCTCGACCGCGATCTCGCGCCGCGCGACGCGCCCGCGTCGGCCGACGCGCCGAGCGCCGCTCTCGACGCACGCGAGCTGCGCCGCCGTCTCGCGACCGCCCAGCGCGATCTGGCGGGCCTGGGTGGGTCCGATCGCTGGCTCGATCCGTTCTTCGAGCGCCAGGACGAGGCCAAGGACGACGCCCAGCGGGCCGAGCTGGCGCGCGCGGCGGCCGCGTCGCTCCGGCTCATCGGCGACGAGGTCGAGTCCGCGCTCGCCGCGCGCGACACGGCCGGTGCGCGCGCGCGTCACGACGCGCAAGCGCGCGCCGCGCTGTCGCGGGTGCTGGCCGAGGACGAGTTCCGCCGCTTCCCGCGCGACGTCGCCGCACCGGGCGATCTCGCGCGCTGGTTCGCGCGTCTCTTGGACTGGTGGCGCCATTGGCACCCGCCCGGCATCCCGGCGGCGCTGCGCTTCTTCGCGGATTGGACGAGCGTGATCCTGTTCGCGTCGGTGATGGCGCTGGTCGCGTGGCTCGCGTACGGGCTCTTCGCCCGCGCGCGCCGCGCCCGAGCGCTCTCCGCCGAGGTGCGTCCCGGCGCCGAGCGCAGGCCGCCGGCCGTGACCGATCTCGAGGCGTGGGTCCGCGACGGTGCCGCGGCCGGGGCCTTTCGCGAGGCCCTGCGCGCCTCTCATCTGATGACCTTGGGCCGCCTGCGTGTTTTTTTTTTTTTTTTTTTTTTTTTTTTTTTTTTTTTTTTTTTTTTTTTTTTTTTTTTTTTTTTTTTTTTTTTTTTCAAAGGGTCCCATCTGGTGACCTTGGGCCGCCTGCGTGCCACCGGGGCGCTTCCCACAGGGCTCGGCCTCACGCATTGGGATTACCTGAGCGGATTGCGCGGCGCGCGCGTCCCGGCCCGCGCACTCGACCACTTCGCCGAGCTCAATCGCGAGTTCGACGACGCGTGGTACGGCCACGCGGCCATCGACCACGACCGCTTCGAGCGCTTTCGCGCCACGACCCAGACGTTCCTCGAGGAGATGCGCCGATTCGTTCCCGGTACCTCCATCCCGGCCCCCTGATCGTCGTCCTGCTGGCGACGGTCGCGGCACTGTCGCTGCTCGAGCAGCGGGCGCCCTCGCCGTCGCGTTCGACGCTCAGCGCCGATCCCGCGGGAACGCAGGCGCTGTTTCGCGTGGTGCGCGAGCTCGGCGTCGACGCGAAGCGGTGGCGCTCCGCGCACGAGGCGCTCGGCACCGAGCGCGGCTTGCTGGTGATCGTGGCGCCGTTCGAGGAGCCGCTCGATGCGCCCGCCGCCAAGGCGGTCTTGGAATGGGTCGGGCGCGGCAACGCGCTGCTGCTCTTCACCGACGCGGGCGAGCCGCTGGCCTCCAAGACCGTGCCGTGGAGCGACGGGCAGCTGCTCGAGCAGCTCGGCTGGGAGCATGGTGGCGTGCCGTTCGGGGAGCGCGCCGCCGACCCCGATCTCTCCGCGATCCTGGTGGGGAGCGACGCGGCCAACGACGCCACACTCGCGATTCCCTCGCCGCTGCTCGCGCCGGGGGAGCGGGTGCGAGGCGGTAGCGGCATTCGGCTCGCGGCGCCGCACGGCGGCTGGGCGCCGCTGCTCGCGAGCGACGTCGGCACGCGCGGCTGGCTGCGTCGTCTCGAGCGCGGCGAGGTCGCGGTCATCGCGACACCGAGCATCGCGGAGAATCGCTGGATCGATCGCGAGGCGAACCTCGCCTTCCTGTTGGCGCTCATCGATCGCCTGCGGCGCGAGGGCCCCGTGCTGTTCGACGAAACCGTCCACGGTCACCGCGAGCTGCCGCCGGCGGCCGTCCTCGACGTCGGCGCGCGCCGCCTGGTCGCGGCACAGGTGCTGCTCGCGGCGCTGGTCTACGCGATCGCACGGGGCCGGCGGCTGGGACCGCCGCTGGTGTCTGCCGCCGCGCGCTCGCGCTCGGTGGTGGAGCTCGCCGAATCGATGGGGGCTCTCTACCGGCGCGCCGACGTGAGCCGCGAGGTCCTCGCGAGCCTCGCGCACGAGCTGCGCGCCGCGGGACGCTCGACGCCGGCGCTCGACCTCGCGCTCACGCGCATGCTGCGCGCGCGTCGCGTCCGTCCGCGCGATCTGGTACGACTCGACCGCTTCATCACTCGCTCGAACCGACGGGAGAACGTCGCGTGAACGCATCCGTAGCCGAGATCGGACGTCGCCTCGCCGCGGCGGTGGAGCGCGTGGTGGTGGGCCAGCACGACGCGGTGTTCGAGCTCACCGTGGGCTGGCTGGCGGGCGGTCACGTGCTGCTCGAAGGCGTGCCGGGTCTCGCCAAGACGCTGCTGAGCCGAACCTTCGCCCGCGCGCTCGGGCTCGGCTATCGGCGCATCCAGTTCACTCCCGACCTCATGCCCGCCGATGTCGTCGGAACGCAGGTTCTCGATCCACGCACCGGCACGTTCCATCTGGCGCGCGGGCCGGTGTTCACCGATTTCTTGCTCGCCGACGAGATCAATCGCACGCCGCCCAAGACCCAGGCTGCGCTGCTCGAGGCGATGGAAGAGCGCCAGGTGACGCTCGACGGGGAGTGCCACGCGCTCTCGGATGCGTTCTTCGTGGTGGCGACGCAAAACCCCGTGGAGCTCGAGGGGACCTACCCGCTGCCGGAGGCGCAGGTCGACCGGTTCCTGATCCAGATCGTCCTCGGGTATCCGAGCCTCGAGGAGGAGGTCGCGATGCTGGCGAGCCGGCGCTCGGCGGGCGCGCCCACCGACTTCGCGGCCCTCGGCCTGGTCCCGGTGCTCGAGCGCGGCGACATCGCCGAGCTGCACCGCGAGGTATCGGCGGTGCGCTGCGAGCCCGACGTGGTCGAGTACGTGGCGCGCCTCGCACGCGCCACCCGCGGCACGCGGCGTGTCGCTCTCGGCGCGAGCCCGCGTGCGGCGATCGCGCTCTTGTGGTGCGCGCGCGCGGTGGCCGCGCTGGCCGAGCGCGCATACGTCATCCCCGACGACGTGAAGCGCATGGCGGAGCCGGTGCTGCGCCACCGGCTGGTCCTCGACCCGGCGGCGGAGATCGAGGGCGCGACGGTGGCGTCGGTGATTCGCGAGCTGCTGGACGTGGTGCCGGTTCCACGATGACGCCGAGCCCGCGGCTGGCGCTGCTTGTGGCGCTGGCGACGTTGCCCGCCGCCGCGACGCTGGCGACGCCGGACGCTTACCCGGTGGCGGGCGCCGTGGATCTGGCGCTCGCCATCGTGGTCGCCGTCGCGCTTCTGCGACGATTGCCGGCCGCGCCCTTGCGTGTCGAGCGATCGATCGAGCCGGTCCAGTTCGTGCGCGGTGAGACGCGCGTGCGGCTCACGTTGGAGAATCGGAGCGATCGTTGGCTGCGCGCCGAGCTCCGCGACCTGACGCCGCTCGACGTGGACGCCCTCGACCTGCCGCTGGTCGCGGAGCTCGCGCCGGCGGGCCGCGCGGAGCTCTCGTATCGAGTGTCGTTCCCGCGCCGCGGCCGCCATCGCTTCGGCGATCTCTGGTATCGCGCCACCGATCGGCTCGGGCTGCTCGCCTTCGATAGCCGGGTCGCGCTCGACACCGAGGTGCGCGTCTATCCCGCGCCGCTCGCGTCGGGTGGAGGTGCCCTCGCGGTGACCCAGCTCACGCGCGAGGCGCACGGCGCGGGGCGCGCGCGCATTGCCAGCGAGGGCGCCGATTTCGCCGGGCTGCGCCAATTCGTGACGGGCGACGATCCGAGGCTCATCGACTGGAAAGCCTCGGCGCGCCGCGGTCGCGTCATCGTGCGGGAGGTGCGCCCCGAGCGCAATCAGCGCTTGCTGCTCATGATCGACCTGGGGCGCGCGCTTCATCCGCGCGTGGGCGTGGGAACCAAGCTCGACCGCGTGCTGGAAGCCGCCCACGAGCTGGCGGTGCTGGCGCTCGAGGCGGGAGACGAGGTGGGACTGCTGGCGTTCGGCGCCGAGGTGCGCGCGGCGCTGCCGCTCGCCCGCGGTCGCGGGCACCGCCGCAGGCTCCTCGACACGATGCTCGATCTCGCCTCCGAGCCCGTCGAGCCGCTCTATCCCGAGGCGTTCGCCGCGCTGGCGACGATGGTGACACGGCGCGCGCTGGTGGTGCTCTTCACCGACGTGATCGCTCCCGACTCGTCGTTGACGGTGCTGAACGGCCTGGCGCGGCTCAGGCCGCGACACCTGCCGATGTGCGTGACGGTCGCCGATGCGGAGCTGCTCCGTGCGGCGGAAGCGACGAGCCGCGACGTCGAGGACGTCTACACCAAGGTCGCGGCGCGTGCCTTGCTCGCCGACCAGCGCCGCGCGCTCGATCTCCTCGAGGCGAAGAGCGTGCTCACGGTTCACGTCCCTGCCGATCGCCTCGCCGCCGCAACCCTCGACCGCTACCTGCACGTCAAGTACCGGGGACTTCTCTGAAGGCTGCGCGACCATCGGTCGCGCGTGCAGGGCCGTTGCCGGGGGACGTGTAGCCGCACCGCCGGCGTGGGGCGATGCTGACGCGAGGCAACGATGTGCGTCGGGGCGAGGCCGGAAGGAGGAACGACATGCGGGACGTGGTGATCGTGGCGGCGCAACGCACGGCAGTCGGCAGTTTCCTCGGTGCCCTTGCGGCGGTGCCGGCGACCGAGCTCGGTGCGGTCGCGTTGCGCGCCGCCGTCGCTCGAGCCGGCGTGGCGGCCAGCGACGTGCAGGAGGTGTTCCTGGGCTGCGTGTTGCCCGCCGGCCTGGGGCAGGCGCCGGCCCGGCAGGCGGCGCTCGGCGCGGGGCTCGCCCAGTCGGTGCCGTGCACGACGGTGAACAAGGTGTGCGGGTCGGGGCTCCAAGCGGTGATTCTTGCGGCCCGCGCGATCGCGGCCGGTGAGGCCGAGGTGACCGCGGCGGGCGGGATGGAGTCGATGTCGAACGCGCCTTATCTCCTCCCGGCGCTGCGCGGCGGCGGGAAGATGGGGCATACCCAGGCCGTCGACTCCATGATTCACGACGGCCTGTGGGACGTGTACAGCCAGCAGCACATGGGGCAATGCGCCGAGCTCTGCGCGCGCGAGAAGCACATCGGCCGCGCCGAGCAGGACGCGTTCGCCGCCGAGAGCTATCGCCGCGCGCTCGCGGCGCAGCAAGCGGGAGCGTTCGCCGACGAGATCGCGCCGGTCACGATCCGCGCACGCAAGGGTGAAACGGTCGTGGACCAGGACGAGGAGCCGGGGCGCGGCAACGTCGCGAAGCTCGCCGAGCTGCGTCCGGCGTTCGACAAGAGCGGCACCGTGACGGCGGGGAACGCCTCCTCGATCAACGACGGCGGCGCGGCCGTGGTGCTGATGTCGAAGGAGGAGGCCGCGCGGCGCGGGGCGCCGGTGCTGGCGAAGATCGTGGCCCACGGCTACCACGCGCAAGCGCCCGAATGGTTCACGACCGCGCCGATCTTCGCCATCGAGCGCGCGTGCCAGCGCGCGGGCTGGGACCCGAAGGCGGTGGATCTGTGGGAGATCAACGAGGCGTTCTCGGTGGTGGCGCTCGCGAATCTCGCGGGTCTCGGCCTGGACGCCGCGCGCGTGAACGTCAACGGCGGCGCGGTGGCGCTCGGTCATCCGATCGGCGCGTCGGGAGCGCGGATCCTGGTGACGTTGCTCCACGCCATGGCGCGCCGAGGAGCGCGCACGGGCGGAGCGTCGCTCTGCATCGGCGGCGGTGAGGCGATCACGCTCCTGGTCGAGCGCGTCTGACGTCGGCGACTCGGATCGCTGCGCGTGCCGCGGTCACTCGATCGCGGCCGGCGCGGCTACATCGCGTCGCAGCGCGTACACGGTGGCGTTCGCGTCGCCGTAGACTCGCTCGAAGAACCGCGCTGCTTCGGGGTCGTCGTCGATCGGTAGCCTCAGCGTCTTCGCGGCCGGCACGAGCAGATGATCGGCGCCGAGGGCGCGGAGCTCGCGCGCCAGTGCCGCCGCGTCGCCGGACGCGGCGATCACCCGGGCGTAGCTCGCCGGTCCCACCCAATCCCCTTGGAATCGACCGGCGGCGAAGTCGACCATCCGCTCGGCCTCGAGCGCCCACAGCGAGTAGTCGCTGCCGTGGGTGCGGTCGAGCCACGCGATCGCCGCGTGGAGTGGAAGGCTGCGCGAGAGGTAGCGTTCGCGCGCGGCGGCGTCGACCGGCAGCGCGCCGTTGCGAGCGACGGTGAAGAGGCCGTACGCCCAGCCGGGCGCGACGCACGCGATCAGCAGCACCCGCGTCAGGCGCCGCGCCCACGCCCGCGTCGCCGTCCACGTGACGATCGTTCCCGCGCTCGCGAGACTCGCGAGCGGCAGCACCATCACCAGGTAGCCCGAGTTCCGAGGCAGCCACGAGCAGCAGAGCGCGTACGCCGCGGTGATGCCGAGCCAGCCTCGTAGCCGAGCGTCGCGGACCGCGGCGATCACCGCCAGCGGCAGCGCCAGTGCGTACACGGGGGAAAGCGGCGGTAGCCACGAGAGCGCGCGGCGCGAGAACACCATGTCCCAGGGAAGCCGCACCGCGCGCAGCAGCCGCTCGAGGAGGGAAACCGCGGGCTCCGCGCCTGCCTGCCACGGGTTGGCACCGAAGACGGAGGTCGCGTAGGGGAAGAGCGGGTTGCCGGTCGCGAGCCAGATCTGGCCGTACCACGGAGCGAGCGCCGCGATCGCGACGGCGGCGAAGAGCGCCGCGACACGGCATCGTGCGCCGCGGCGGGTCGCGCCGCCGCGCGGCGCCATCACGAGTAGCGCCACGACGGCGAGCACGTAGAGGCCGAGATACTTCACATCCGCGGCGCTCGCCGCCAGCGCCGCGGAGATCACGACCCAACGCCGATCGGCCGAGGCGCGCCAGCGTTCCGCGGCGAAGAGCGCTCCGGTCGCGAAGAGGGTGAGCGGCCCCTCCACGTGGCAGACCGCCGCCAGGTAGGCGACCAGCGGATTGCCGAGCAACATCGCGGCCGCGAGCAGGCCGGCCCTGGGCGCTTCCGGAAAGGCGCGCCGGCCCCATGCCACGAGCCACGCCGCCGTCACCGCGAGACAGAGGACGCCGACACCGCGCGCCGCGACGTCGGGACCCAGCAACATCGTCGCCGCGAACAGCACCTCGGCCGCTTGCGGAAACACCGGGAACCGCAAGTCCGCCAGAAACGGCAGGCGTCCGGTCGCGACGAACGCCCGCGCGAAAGGCAGGTGGTACATCGTCGCGTCGAACGCGGTATCGGGGTAGAGCGCGGGAGCCACGAAGGGCGTCGCAAGGAGCAGCGCGGCGATGGGCCACGCGGCTGGGTTGCCCGGTCTCGTCGCGGCGAGTCGCCACGCCGCGAGCCCACGGCGCCATCCCGCGTGGTTCCAGACGTGGATGGCGAGCCCGAGCGCGAGCACCGCTGGGCGCGACAAGCCGCCCACGAGCCCGAGCAACCCGAGCGCGTGCGCGAGCGCCGCGAGCCCGAGCGTGAAGGCGAGCGCAAGCCGTTCGAGGGGGTCCTGAGCCGCGAGCCGCGACACCTCCAGCAGCCGGCGGCCGAGCGCCCACGCCGTTGCGGCCACGAGCCCGAGCGCGAGCGCGAATCCGCCCATCAGGCGCATCAGCGCGAGGAAGTCGACGGGGTCGATCATCGCTCGGGTCGCTCGCTGGGACCGGCCGGCGGGGGCGAGGCCCTGCTCCGCGTCGAGTCGGGACGTCGTTCGCTCGGCGCGTTGGTCCGGCGAATCCGAATGCACCGGTCGTTGCGTAGGGGGAGCGGAGACGGATAATCCATGGCCCTCGACGCATGAAACGATTCGCGTTCCTTCCGTTCCTGATCGTGTCGCTCGCCGGCGGCCGTCCGGCCGTCGCTGCGGATGCCTGCGATCCGCGCACGGGCAGCGCACCGGCCGAGGTCTTTCTCGGGCCCCATGGCGAGCAGTTCTATCCCGAGAACGACTCCTGCCCCGATCACATCGTGCCGCCGAGCTGCGTCGGCGGCACTCGACTCACCTACCGCGACGAGCGCGATCCCCTGGGTCTCGTTCGTTACGCGTGCGTCAGCACGACGGACACGACCCGCGCGCTGCCGCTCCTGGTGTTCCTGCATCCGTCGCGCATCGACTCGGTGGACTACGTGTTCGGGGGTTCGAACGGCCGGCGTCCCGCGACCGAGCTGCTCGAGCGCGCGGCCACGGACACGCTCGGACGTGGTCGAGGCTACGTGTTGCTGGCGCCGCAGGGTCGCTGCCTGCGCGCTCCCTCCGAATCGTCGGGCGACGGGGTGCGGTTCGACGTCTTCTACAAGGACCGCGACCAGAACCTCGACATTCGCGCCATCCGCGCCTTCATCCAGCAGGTCCGCGCGCGGCGCACCGTGGACGAGCAGGGGCGAGCGGTCGCGCTCGATTCGGTGCTGCCGCCGATCGACGGCAAGCGGATCTATCTCATGGATTGGTCGAACGGCGGTTACATGGCTCATCTGCTGGCGCTGCTGTGGCCGAAGGAGTTCGCCGCGGCGGCCTCCTTCGCCGGCGCGGACCCGTTCGCGCGACCGCCGTGCCCGATTCCGTATCCGAGCGTCGAGCGCAAGCCGCCGATCGCGGTGGTCCACGCCGAATGCGATCCGGTGCTCGCGTGCAGCGAGGTGGAGGATTGGTTCGCCGCGCTGAGCCGTCAGGGCTGGCCATCGGCCTCGTTGCTCGACGTGGTGACGGATCCGAGCCACGTGCAGCGGGTGCGCGAGTGCCAGTCCCAGTCGGCGAGCCGCCAGCGCCAATGTCCCGCCGCAGCGCATTTCCTCTACGCCAACCCGCAGATCCCCACGATGTTCGAGTTCTTGCGGCGAGCGCACCTATGAGAGCCTCGCTGCTCGGTGGCTTGCTCGCCGTTGTCGTCGCCGTCGCTGCGGGGTGCGGAGGCGACGGCGGCGCGAGCGGGCTCGGTGCGCCGCCCGCGGGTGAGTTGGTGGACGGTTCTGCGCTCGGCGACGGCCGGGTGGTGGGGGTGGGGCACGAGCGGCGCGACGGCCAGTCGCAAGCGCTGCTGGTGGTCGTCGACGGCGACGGGAATCTCGAGTGGCGCGCGGGCTTGCCTGCGATCGGCGAAGAGCGCTCGGGTCATTTCGACGCGGTCGCGGTGCCGAGCGACGGCGAGCCGCCGACGATCTACGCAGCCGGGCGGGCCATGCGCACCAGCGACCGTCGCGAGAGTGGCGTGGTGGTCGCGTTCCGCGACGACGGCGAGACGCTGTGGGAGAGCGTTCCGTGGCCGGACGGGCCGAGTGAGATCGAGGCGTTGCGCATCGTCGGCGACGATCTCTTCGTCACCGGCTTCGCCGAGGTGGCGGTCGCGGATGGGCCGAGCGCACGCGGAATGCTGGTCGCGCGCGTGGCCCGCGACAGCGGCGCGGTGGAATGGGTGGACGTGCTCGAGTCGCAGGCGGATCCGCTCGGCTTCACCGCGGGGGTGTCCATCGACGTCAGCGAGCGCGGCTACGTCGGGGCGGCGGGATTCGCGTCACCCGGCAACGGGCGCGCGGGGTGGCTCGTCGGCATGTGGAACGCGGCCGGCGAGCGGCTGTGGGAGTCACTGCGCACCGCTCCCGGAAGCGCGGATCTCGGGTGGGAGGGCGGCGATCTGAACGTCGCTCACGAGGGCCGCTTCGACGCGCAGGACGGGTTCCTGGTGATCGGCGACGTGTTCTCGGGACGCGAAGGATCCGACATGTCGTTGGTCCGCTACGCGCCGGACACGGGAGTGATCGGGTTCGAGGTGGTGCGCGGCGCGGCGCTCGCTTCGGGTGGCGCGAGCTTCGACGAGGGCACGGCGCTCGTCACCCGCGGCGAGCGTGCGTGGGTGGGCTACAGCGTCGCCAACGAGGACTCCGGGCCTGCGCTCTGGGAGGCGTTCGCGGCGCTCTACGACACGACGACTGGCGAGCGGCTGTGGGAGGTCCCGTTCGGTGGCGTCAGCGCTTCCGGCGAGACCGTTCTGGACCTGGCGCTCGACGAGGCCGGAGATCTCCACGCGGCGGGCAGCACCTCGGACGCCGGCGGTGTCGGCAAGCATTTCACGGTGGCGAGATGGGACGGCGAGGGCGAGCCGCTGTGGATCACCGAGGTCGACGTGCCGGGAAGCGACTCGCTCGACGACGACGAGGCCACGCACCTGGTGATCGAACCGTCGGGCGATGTCTGGGCGTTCGGCCGTCTGGACGCGGGTGACGGTGTGGAAGTGCCCGCGATCTGCCGCGTGGCGGCGGATGGACGGCTGCTGTGGTCGTACCCGGCGGGCGCGCGCGCCCGTTGAGCGATCCCGCCGCGTCCGCCGCTCACACCGCGGTGTGCGGCCGCGGATCCCGCGTCGAGGCGCGGGCGCCCCCGATCAGCGCGATCGCCGCGTCCACCGCCTCGTGGGTGCCGGCGATCGCGAGCACGTCCCCGATCGCGAGCCGCTCGTGCGCCGTGGGCAGCGTGATGCCCGCTTCACCGCGGGTGATGGCGAGGACGGTGGCGCCCGTTCGTCCGCGCAGATCGAGCGTCGCCAGCGTCTCGCCCACCGCCGCGCTGGTCGCCGTCAGCTCGACGGTGCTCAGCGCGCCGAGGCCCGGTACCAAGTCCTTGACGCGATCCAGCGCATGCTCGGCGGCGGGACGGGCGCCCGCGCGCGCCTGCGCGACCAGCGCCTCGACGATCACCTGTGCCCCCGCGCGCACGTGCCCCTGGAGGTTGGTCGCGCTGCGCCAGAACCCGAGCGCCAGCGCCAGCAGGATGGCGACCATCAGCGCCGCGCCCTCGAAGCCCGGCAGGAACGGCTGGGTGATGGCGAGCATCGGTGCGCCGACGATCAAGAGCATCGCAAGCTGGATCGTCACCACCAGCGCGCGGCGCGGCGCGGCGGCGAGGTCGAGACGCCCGGGCTCGCTCGGTGGCAACGATTGCTCGGCGAGCTCGTGGCCGAGCCGGGCGACGATGCGAAACAGGCCGACGGCGAACGGCGTCGCGAGCAGGCCCGCTCCGACGAGCACGAGCACGTAGCCGACGGAGTCGCCGATGCCGAGGTGGTGCGCCAGGAACGCCGCGTCCGTCTCGATGGTGGCCGAAGTGGCCACGACCAAGAGCCCGAGCCCCGTGGAGTCGACGAGCAGCAGCTTGATCAGGCGGCGCAATGCGGCGTTGGCGGCGTTGCTGCGCCCTCCCGAGCGCAGCTGCTCGACCCAGCTCGCGTAGAGCGCCGCGAAGGTCTGCAACGGGCGCGGCAGCTTGCGATCGATCCACAGCGCGGCGGGCCCGGAAGCGCGGATCAGTCCCGGCGTGGTCAGCGTGGTGAGCGCCGAGACCGAAACCGCGATCGGATAGAGAAAGTCACCGACGGCACCGAGCTGGGTGCCGAGGCTCGCGATGATGAACGAGAACTCGCCGATCTGCGCCAGGCTCATGCCCGCTTGCACGGAGGTGCGCGTGCCGTTGCCCGTGAGGAAGGCGCCGACGGTGACGTTCGCCACCTTGCCGACGATCACGACCGCGGTGAGCGTGAGCACCGCCACCCAATGGCGCAGCAGCACCGCGGGTTCGATCATCATCCCCACCGACACGAAGAAGATCGCCGCGAAGACGTCGCGCAGCGGCAGCACCAGGTGCTCGACGACGCTCTCCTCGCCCGACTCGGCCACCAGCGAGCCCGCGATGAACGCCCCCAGCGCCACCGAGTAGCCGAGCTCCAGCGCGGCCAGCGCGCACGCGAAGCAGATGCCGATGCTGGCCACCAGCGTGGTCTCGGCGCGGTTCAGCCGCACGATCGCGCGGATGGTTCGTGGCACCGCGAGCAGGCCCACGGTGAGCAGCACGATCAGGAAGGCGCCCAGACGGCCGCTCGACTTCGCGATGGTCGCGGCGCTGAGGCTCTCGCCGCTGGCGAGCGCCGTGAGCGTCGCCATGAGCAACACGGCGATGAGGTCCTCGACGACCAGCACGCCCACCACCAGATCGCGCAATCGGCCCGCGATGCGCTGCTCCTCGAATGCCTTGGCGATGATGGTGGTGCTCGCGATGGCGACGATCGCGCCCGTGAACACGGCCTCGCGCGGCGTCCATCCGAACGCGCGTCCCGCGACGTAGCCCAGCCACATCATCAAGCTGCACTCGATCACCGCCGTGAGCATCGCGGCAGCACCCACCTCGAGCAGCTTGCGCAAGCTGAACTCGAGGCCGAGCGAGAACATGAGCAGGATCACGCCGAGCTCGGAGAGCGTCTGGACCACGGCCCGATCCGCCACCAGCGGCACCGGGACGTGGGGACCCACCAGCAATCCCGCGAGGATGTAGCCGAGCACCACCGGCTGCCGTAGGTACTGGAAGAGCACGGTGGTGATGCCCGCCGTGCACATCACGATGGTCAGCGCCTTCAGGAAGTCGTGCGCGTTCATGCGGTCGCTCGGCGGTCGCGGGATCCGGCGTCACGCGCTTCGCGCCCTGACCCCCGCGACGTCGTCGTCCGGTCGCGCGCTGCCGAGCGCGCGGTCGCTGGCACTTCCGCCCACGGCGAGCCAGAGCCAGAGCACCAGGCCCAAGCTCAGGCCCAGCACGATCTTCGCCGCCGGCGGGTATTCCGGAGACGGCGAGACGAAGCCTTCCACCAGACCCGCGAGCGCGAGTGTCGGGATGAGGCCGGTGACGATTCGCACCGCGTCGCCCCCGTTCCGCGCCAGCGCGGCCTTGCGGGTGGCCCAGCCGGGCGCGACGAGCGCATCGCCGAGCAGCAGCCCGGCGCCGCCCGCGAGGCATACCGCGCTCAGCTCCACGACGCCGTGGCCGACGACGAAGATCCCGAGGCGCGCGGCGAGCCCGTAGTGTCGATAGAAGGCGAAGATGATCCCGAGCTGGATCCCGTTGAACGCCAGCAGCGCGATCGAGCCGACGCCGAACAGGAGCCCCGCGGCGAACGTGGTGAAGACCACCGCGATGTTGTTGGTGGCGATGCGGCTCGAGAGCCAGCTCGAGGGCGCCACGGAGAGGATCTCGTCGGTGTGCACCTTGCCCGACTCGGCGGCCTCCACCAGCTCGTCCGGGACCAGCGCCCGCGCCAGCTCCGGTCGCGCGATCCCCACCGCGTACGCGATCAGCGCCGGCCCGAAGAGCAGCGCGGCGGCAGCGGCCACGTGGCGGATGCGCGCGCGCACCGTGCGCGGAACGTCGGTGATCAGCGCCTGGCGCGCGTCGCGCCAGCGCTGGGCCCGCCCGCGATAGACGACGTTGTGCAGCCGCGCGACCTGACGCTCCAGGTCGCGCAGCAGCTGGCTCTCGGGGAAGCGCGCCTGCGCCAGCGCCAGGTCCGAGACCATGCGCCGATAGCCGAGCGCCAGCTCGTCGAGGGCCGCCTTGTCGAGCTCGCGGAAGCGGCTCTTCTCGGCGCGCGCGGCGAGCGCCTGGACGCGGTCCCAATCCGCCGCGCGCTCGACGAGAAACCGTTGCGCGTTCACGCGGCCCTCACGTCGCGGCGACACGCTCCAGGAACGCATCCTGCCGCGCCAGCGACAGCCGTCCCAGCAGCGCCTGTCGTTGCTCGGGCGTCGGGACGCGATCCAGCACGGTTTCCAGGATCTCGGCGCGTACGCGGATGCGCGCGTCGCGATGGAAGCCGTCCCGGCGCGCGAGGTAGTCGAGGACCAGCTCGCGGGTGGCCTCGTCGAGCGCGAGCCCGAGCAGCGCATCGCCCCACTCCTCGCTGGCCGCCGTCGGGCGGGGCGGATGGCGCACCCAGGCGACCGGCGCGCCGCGCTCGCGCACCACCAGCGTGCGCGCCACCAGGTCGCCGAGCCGGCGTCGCTCGGGCTCGCAGAACACCGCGATCAGCCCGACGCCGTAGACGCCGGGGAGCGCGTCGATCACCCGCACCAGGTTCCGCGCCAGCACCGAGACCCAGGTCACGGGATAGCCGCCGGCACGCACCACGCGGATGCCCACCAGGCGCTTTCCCGGTGTTTGGCCGCTCCACGCGAGCTCGAACGCGACGAAGTAGAACCAGTGGATCGCGAACACGCCCACGATCCAGACGGCGGGGGCGATCTCCGAGGCGTCGCTCAGCAGATAGGTGAACGCGACGAAGCCGAGCCCCAGGACGACGTACTGGACGAGCGTGTCGACCGTCATCGCCAGCGCGCGCGCGCCGACATCGGCGAGCTCGTAGCTGAAGCGGACGCTCTCCGGCGTCTCGATCGCGAGCCGCGCCGGAGAGGCCATGCGTGACTCCGGTGGCCTCAGTGCTCGCGGCGCGCCGCGGAGGACGCGCCGCCGCGCCTTCGTGCGCTCATTCGCGGGTCACCGTGAGCATGCTGTTGAGCGACCGCGCGCGTTCGCGCGATTGCGAGAGCAGCCCGAGAAGCTGGTAGGGATGGTTCGCCCACATCGAGCCGAAGCTGCCGTTGGCGACGTAGAGCGGCTCGAATTGCGAGTAGTCGAGGAAGTCGCGGACGATGCTCTGCGCCAGCGAGGTGGCGTTTCGTTCGGCGAGGACGGGCGCGAAGTCGCGCAGCACCGCTTCCATGATCTCGTGGTAGCCGAACGCGACGCCCTGCGCGTAGTAGAACTGGTCGTCGATCTCGCTCCACGGGACCTCGGCCTGCATCAGGTGGCTGCTCTGACCGCCGGGGTTGGGAGTGGCCGCGGCACCGGACATCTCCTCGGAGATGCGGGTGGTGAAGTTGCCGACGCAATTGTAGAGCCGGGTGTTGGCGCCACCGAGGAGCGAGTTGAACTGACTGATCATCTCCATGAGGTTGTCGGCGCGCGGATAGAAGTGCGCCTGCCCGGACGCGAGGCGGGCACGATAGCGCCGCAGCGCCTCGGCACCCGCCTTGTAGCGCGCCTCGGCCGAGGGGAAGAACCAATCGCTGGGCGGGTTCGAGAAGCGCGTGTACGCCTCGTCGATGTCTGGATCGATCAAGTCGGTGGTGCGCAGCCGGGTCAGGTTGTTGCGCAGCACCAGCACGCCGTAGCGAACCGCCTCCAAGAGCCCCAGCTGGAAGTTCTGCGGGTTGTCGAGGAGCACCGTCGGCCACACGCGGTCGTTCACCAGCCACGGGCGCATGCCGTCGTCGTAGAGATGGAGCAGCGCGTCCACGTAGCCGACGCCGGGCGTCTTCTGTTCCTCCGCGACGGTCTGCGGGTCTTTCCGGGTCGCGAAGTGCGGGAAGCTGTAGTTGCGAATCATCTCGATCGCGACGAACACGATCACGATGCCCACTGCCACGACGATCAGGTTGCGACCCTCGCCGCGGTGGTGAGAGCCGTGAATCGAAGCGCCTGCGGATGCCGGATCCATGGACGATGCTCCTCCTGGTCGCGGGCACGGCCGCGACGTCGGCGCTCAAAGCTAATCGAGTTCGGGCGATGCGTGGGGGACTTCGCCCGGAAAACTGCTGGAGCCGGCGGTCGGAATTGAACCGACGACCTGCTGATTACGAATCAGCTGCTCTGCCCCTGAGCTACGCCGGCCGGAACCTCACGCCACTCCCTGCGTGGAGAGTGACGTGCAAGATCGAGGAAGCTATCGTTCGCGGAATTCCGGCGTCAAGCGAATCGCGGCGAAAGTCGTGGAGGATCGTGGCGATGGGCGAGTGGTTCGAGCGATCGAGAGCGCACGCGTGGGGCCGGGCTCGCCGGCTCGCGCGCGCTTGCGCGCTGGCCCTCGCCGTGGGGGCGAGCGGCGCGTGCGGGGATTCCGGCGGCGGCGGAGCGGCGCCGGACGGTCCGCCGCCCGTGGCGCGGCTCAGGGCGCCCGCCTACGCCTCGCCGGGTGTCGCGATCAGCGTGGATGCGTTCGCTTCGGGCGGCACCATCGAACGGCTCGTCCTCGATTTCGACGACGGGAGCCGGCTCGTCAATCCGTCGCACGGCTTCGCGCTGCACCGCTTCGCGAGCCCCGGTGATTACACGATCCGCGCCACGCTCACTGGCGCGGGCGCGTCGTCCACCGCCGAGGCCACGGTACGCGTGGTGGCCGAGCCGGGGCCCACCACCCGCTTCGATCTGCCGGCGGACAAGGAGCGGCCGAGCTGGGGCGAGATCCCGTGGCCGAGCGATCTCTTCCGCGACGCTTCGGGCCGCGTCGCGGTCGACGGCGTCAACGTCGCCAACGGCATCGCCAAGAGCGTTCTCGAGGCGGGGCTCAATCAGCTCGATGGCTTCGGCACCACGACGGCGGCTTACGTGTGGCTCGACGGCGACGTCGATCCAGCGTCGTTGCCGAGCACGCCCGAGGCGAGCACCGAGTACGGCAGCCCGATCGTGCTCATCGACATCGAGCCGAGCTCGCCGGCGTATCGAACCCGTGTGCCGGTGATCGCGACGTTCGACGCGCGCGATCGGCGACTTTCGGTGCTGCCGCGGCCCGGCGTTCCGCTTCGACCGAAGACGCGCTATGGCCTCGTCGTGCGCACGGATCTGTGGGGCACCCGCGCGGGCGCCCCCGCCGGCAGCGTTCGTGCGCCGGAGACGCTCGCGGCGCTGCTCGGCGGAGCGACTCCCGGCACGCCGTATGGGAGCGCCGCGCGCGCCGAGGTCGAGCTCTTGCGGGCGGCGCTCGCGTCCGAGCCGGACTTCCCTGCGGCGGACGTGAGCGGTGTGGCGGCGGCGACGGTGTTCACCACCCAGCACATCGAGGACGACCTCCTCGAGATACGTAACGCCCTCGAGCGCGGCGATTCCGGCGTTCCCGATCCCGCGCCGCGTTTCGATCCCCAGTGGATCTTCGGCGCCGGCGGCCGCGCGAGCCTCGATGCGCTCATCGGGCCGCAGCCCGACTCGGCACCCGGCCTCCGGCCCAAGGCGCACCAGAACGTCGCGACGATCGTGACCAAGGCGTGGTTCCGGACGCCGATCTACCTGTCGCCGGACCCGCATTTCCTCGATCCCTACGGCGGGACCTTCGTGGTCGAGAACGGCAAGCCGGTGGTGCAGCGCGTCGTCGAGCTGCCGTTCAGCCTGGCGCTGCCGAGCACGCCACCTCCGCCGAACGGTTACCCGGTGGTGATCGCGCAGCACGGTCTGGGCGGCGAGCGTTCGAGCGAGCTGCTGGTGATCGCGAACACGCTTTGCGCCGAGGGCTTCGCGATCGCGGCCATCGACGCCGTCCAGCACGGCGATCGCTACGATCTCTCGAGCTTCTCGCCCGCGCTGCGCGAGGTGCTCGATCCGGTCCTGAGATCGATCGGCTTCGATCTGCCCGCGGCGGCCAAGGACGAAGCGCCCAACTACGCGCAGAGCACCCTCGACGGCCCGGACGGTTGGGCCGACGCGAACGGCGACGGCGCCACCATCGGTCTGGTGGACGCGCTCATCAACCTGGCTGGTTTTCGCGACAACTTCCGGCAGAACGTGGTCGATCACATGTCGCTGGCGCGCATGCTGCGCACCTTCGACGGCGAGATTCCCGGCGTGGGACGGGTGCGATTCGACCCCGATCAGCTCTACTACTCGGGTACCAGTCTGGGCGGCATCCTCGGCGCCAACTTCGTGTCGTACGAGCCGACGGTGCGCGCCGCCAATCTGCACAACGCGGGAGGCGGGCTGGGTGTGAACCTGCTGGTGAACTCGCCCGGCATCGGCGGATTGTTCGGCCCGCTCCTCGGTGTGGCGTTCGGCATCGGCTCGGACGGATTCTCGGATCCGAGCAGCCCGCTCGTGAACCTCGCGCAGACCGTGATCGACGGTGGCGATCCCATCAACGTCGCGCGCTTCGCGCTGCGCGAGCCGCTCACGTACGCGTCCGGCCCGTCACAGCCGCGTTCGGTGCTGCTCTTGGAGGCGATGTGGGATTACCTCGTGCCCAACGTGGCCAACGAGGCGCTGGCGCGGGCGTTCGGCCTCGCTCTCCTCGAGCCGTCGTATCGACCCGTCGAGGGCGTGGCATCGGGCGGACCGACGATCGAAGGCAACGTGAACGGCAAGACCGGCGCGCTCGCCCAGTATTCGCCCGCGGAGCACGGAACGCTCTACGCCTATTCGCCGGGAGGCGTGTACTACGAGATCGGCTTCCCGTTCGCGACCGGCGAGCGCTTTCGACCGCTCGAACACGATTTCAGCGTGCGGCAACCGGTGAACGCCGCGATCACGCAGATCCGCGACTTCTTCTTGGGCGTGCGAGCCGGCGGCGCCGGCACCGTCGAGATGAAGGACGGATACGCACCGCTTCACGACTACGACGACGACGGATTCCTGGACGAGGACGAGATGGCCGCCGGCACCGACCCCAGCGACCCCAGCTCGCACCGCTGAGCCCAGAGCGCCCGACTCACGCGCCGGCGTGAGGCAGCTCGATGCGCAGCGCACCCGCGGCGGACGCGACGTAGGCATAGCGACTGTCGCTCGAGAAGCTGACGCCGCGGGTACGTGGGCCGATCTCGACGCGCTTCACCACCGCCATTCGGTCGGGGTCGATCACGAACAGCTCGCCGTGCAGGAAGTCCGCGGCCAGCAACCAGCGCCCGTCGGGGCTGAGCCGCACGAACCGGAGCGAGCGCGCCAGGAACGTGCTCCCGAGCTGGGCGCCGCTGGTCAGGTCGAGCTCGAGGATCTCGCCGTTCTCGAACTCGGCGACGTACAGGCGCCCGCGTGCCGCATCCACGACCGCGCTGGCGCGATCGGCGATCGCCGGCAGCGGCCAGCGCGCCACCTGGCGCAGTCGGCCTTGCTCGGCGTCCAGCTCGAAGACCTGCACGTCGTACCGGACCGCGTAGATCCGCCCGTCCGCGTACGCGAAGTTCTTGCCCGTGCCCTCGATCACGTCCCGCTCCTCGCCGCCGGCGAGGTCGAGCCAGTGGATCGCATACCGGTCCGTCGAGACGATCAGCCCATCGCGCTCGGGGGCGAGCGCGAGCTGTAACGGCATCGGCGTCGAGAGCGGGAGGCGCCGTGTCGGCGCCGCCCATTCGCCGCTCAAGTCGAACGCGACGACGCTCGATTCGTGCGCGTCTCCGGCGTAGAGCCGCTTCGTCGCGCAGTCGAGCAGCGTGTTGTCGGCAGCGCCGAACTCGCCGATCCAGCGCCCTTCGCCCGTGAGCGGGTGGTACTCGAAGATGCCCGATCGCCCCCAGCGCGCCGTCAGGTAGAGGATGCCGTCGCTGCAGCCGGGCGTGATGCCGTAGATCTGCGCGAGCCGGAGGCTCGACGCGGCTGGGGTCGGCGCGTCGAACGGGATGAGCGGCTCGACGCCGGCCTGTCTGCCGATGCGCGCCAGCGCCGGGGATTCGTCGCGCAGGTAGAAGGCCGCCACCGGCGTGGCGAGCAGGCATGCCGCGACCGAGAGCGCCGCATGCCACGGCCGCACGTGATCGAGCCCACGTCGCGCGGCGGCACCCGCCGCGACGAATGCAGCGGCGCACGCCGCGATCGCGGCGGGCAGCGCCAATCGCCCGGTGGTCGAGAGCTCGTAGCCCACCACCACCAGCATCGCGCCGAGCACCCAGCGCGCGCCGGCACGTCGTCGCAGGGTCGCCCACGCGGCCGCGGCGAACCCGAGCGACACGACGAGCCAGATGCCGCCGACCACTCCCCAATACGCTTGGATCCAGCCGGCGAAGCCGATGCAGAAGACCGCGCTGTAGAGCGCGAGGCCGATCGACGCGAGGCGGAATCGCGCGCTCCCGCGGGCCTCGCTCACCTCCGCGGCGACCATCGCCACCATCCCCAGCACCACGATGAGCCCACCTTGGAGCGCGAGGAAGACGGCGACGGCATAGTGGATCCGGCTCGCGATCCCGAGGAGCGTCCTGCCCCAGCGTGGCGGTAGCGTGTCCGCGACCGCTTGCGGTGCCTCGAATGTTGGATGGGCGTACTCCGCGTCGATCGCGCGCGGATGGCGCAGCCCGAGCGCGCCGGGGTGCGGCAGCGCGAGCGCGCGCACCGGTGCGCTCGGCGCGACGAGCGGCTCGTCGCGCAGGCGATCGCCGCCTCGAGCGCCGCGTGTCGGCGCTCGAGGCGTGTGCGAGGAGCGAGAGGTCGAATGCATGTGTGCGTGGTCGCCGTGCGCAGGGGATGGACCTGGATCGCAAGGCGCGCACCATCTCGATCTCGCTGGAATCGCGAGCTTTTCTGCGCTGGTGGTTCAGCGACGGCCATGCAAATCGCGACTCGACGCGCACGATGCGTGCGCGCGATCTGCAAGCCCGCACGGGCGTTTTGCCGCGCCCGGCTGCGCGCGAGGTCGCGCGCTGCGCGTGAAACGCGGGGAGGGAACGCGTGCCGCGGCGGGCGCGGCTTACGCGCCGATCAGGGCGTGGGGATGCGGTCGTAACGGTGCAGCGACGGATGAGCGCCTTCGCTGAGCGTGAAGTACGCGGAGCCATCGGCGGCGAAGCCCAGCGCCTCGCCCTGGCCCTCGCCGGCGAGCCAGAGCGAGCACGGTGGCCCGGCGAGCGTGTCGGCCACCGTGGCGCCCGGCTCGAAGCACCACGCGAAGGCGCTGGTGTAGGTGCGGATCGCGATGAACTGGCGCAAGCCGTCGATGTCGCCGCCGGTCGGTTGTGCGCCGCCGGGCAGCGGGTCCGCGCCGAAGACGAGCGACGCCACCTCGGTGAGCGTCGTGGTCGCGACCGTGTCGAGCGGCGCCGCGGCTTGGAAGACCTGCGACGCGAGGCCCGCGGCCGCCGGCTTGGTGACGATGTAGAGGTCGCCGTTCGCCGGATCGATCAGGAGCGTCTCGGCGTTGTGGGGCCGGTCCGGATACGCGAGCCGGATCCGCTCGACGCCAGCCAGCGACACCGTGCCGGGAACCTCGCCGACCACGGGCTCCGGCGCTCGGTAGACGCTGACGGATGCGCGGCTCTCGCCGTTGTCGCCGATGTCGCCCACGTAGAGATACGGAACGCCGGCCTCCGGCCCCGGGCCGACGGCGATGTCCTCCCAATCGGTGGCCGTCGCGCCGTCGAACAGGAAGGTGCCGCGCCACGCACCGGCGGTGTCGATCGCGAACACGCGCGCGGCATCTCCCGAGTCGTTGTGGATCCAGAGCACCGACGGGTCGAGGCGGCCGCCGGCGACGCCCGAGGCTTCGGTGACGTCGGATTGCGCGACCACGCCGGCGACGACGGGCGTGCCGTAGTCGGGGCAGTGTGCGTCGCAGCCGAAACCGAACGCCGTCGAGGTCGCGATAGCCAGGGCGAGTGAACCGATCTTCATGAGCACGGCACTCCGAGCGCAGGTGGTGAGGCGCGCTCATTCATCATGCGTGCGTTGCGAATGGCGCAGCAAGCGCGCGCCCGGGTCGTGGCGCGAGAGCCTCGGGACGAGCGCGCGACCCGCCCCCGCGAGCCGGCGGAGAAGAGGTTCCCGACCCGTCGAATGCACCGCGCGATCGCGGCTTGACCCCATCCACTTCTAGTGAGAAACAGTGGCTCGCGATCGTCATTGTTCTCGCGCGAGCGGCAGCGAACGGGAGGCTCGAGCAACATGCATTGTCCGGGCTGTGGAGAGGCGGTCCCCGAGGCGAGCCGGTTCTGTCACGTGTGCGGCGGGGCCGTCGACGGCAGCGTTGGGCCGGTGGTCGTGGTGCGTGGTCACGGCACCGAGGCCGGCGCCACGACCATCGAGATCGAGACCTACCTCCGCTCCGCGATCCTCACGACACTGTGCTGCTGCATGCCCGCAGGGATCGTCGCGATCGTGTATGCCGCGCAGGTGAAGGGGCGCGCGGAGGCTGGTGACATCGCCGGCGCCCAGCAGCTGTCGCGCAAAGCGAGGCTCTGGTGCTGGATCAGCCTCGGATCCGGGCTGGTCGTCGGGGTGCTGTGGAGCATCGCGAACCTGCTGGGCCAGGTGGATCGATGATCCCGACTGGAGCTCGGCTCGTCACCGCGCTCGATCGGCGGCGCGCCGCGCTGGCGCTCGGGCTGGCGGGCGCGGGGTTCGTCGTGGCGCTGTGGGTGCTCCGCGTCCGAGACCCGTCCCTCGGCGGATACCCGCCGTGTCTCTTTCATCGATGGACGGGGCTGCTCTGTCCGGGCTGCGGCACACTGCGCGCGCTGCACGCGTTGCTGCACGGGAACCTGGCGCTGGCCGTACGGGACAACCTGCTCACGACCCTCGTTTTGCCGATCGTCGCCGTCGAGCTCGCGAGTCGGTGGTCGAGGGCGATCTGGCGCTGGCCGCGCGTGCGGGTCGGCATCCTCGACCGATTCCCCCGCGCCGTGGCGGCGATCGTGGTGCTGTTCACGCTGCTGCGGAACGTTCCCGCCGAGCCGTTCTCCTGGCTCGCGCCCCCGCGCCAGCGGCCTCGGGTCGACTCGGCGCGCCCCGCAGGGCGCACCGCGGGCCTCATTCCACCTGGATCGAGAACGTGCGCGTGGGGCGGGACGGGTTGGGTATCTGGCTGAAGGTCACGCCGTTGCTGCTGAGCGGCGAGAGCTGCACCTGACAGCTATCACCCGGCGCGGTCGTGTAGGCGCGCTGGTTCCGATTGCGCGGGTTGTCCTCGTCCGCGTGCGTCCGCATCATGCAGCTCACGACGGCGTCATTCGTGGTCGCAGCGCATTTCCCGGTCCTGCCGTGCATCGCGGCGTCGAGCTCGTTGGCGACCTCTCCATTGAGCGCCACGTAGACGTTGTCGCAGGTGGCGGCGCGCGCCTTCTCGCGAGCGCCGAGAAGCTGCGGGATCGCGATGGCGGCGAGGATGCCGATGACGGCGAGCCCGAACGGGATCGCCACGAGTAGCAGGATGGCGCCCAAGCCAGCGCCCTTCACGATGACCACCGGCCGTGTGTCGGCCGGTGGCGGGACCACGCGCCGTTGCGCCGAGGGCGGCAGCTGGGCGCGGAAGGCGGCGAGGTCGTGCCCGCACGAGCGACAGAAGCGGGCGTTCTCATCCGCGTAGTTTCCGCATTGAGGGCAGTACATGAGCGTCCTCGATCTCGCGAGCTCGGTTCGGCGCGCAGGCGCTGCCGCGCCTCCGGAAGCCGGTGCCGCCGGAGGCCGATAATGCGCCGCATGCTAGCGACTTCCCTGGGCTCGTCGCAACGGTTCGCGATGGCCGCTCGCGATGGCGGGGATCGCGCGCGCACCGATCGATCGCGCGCGGGTCGCGCGCCGGCGATCGGCGCCGTTCACCAGCTCCGTAGCGTGGCGACGAAGTCGGCGCCGAGGTTCCAGCCCGAGAGGCTCATCGCATTCTCGTAGAAGCCGAGCTCGCGGAAGCCGGGCTCGGGGACGTGCTGGTAGTCGTCGGGCATGTGGACGTAGCCGACGTAGCCATCGCATTGGGAGCCGATCATCGGAAAGCGCACGCCGCGCTCGACGAGCGTCTGCTTGAGCGCGAGCGCCACGTTGACGCCCAGATCGCACGGTGTCCCGAGCCACGCGCTGTCGCCGAGGCGCACGAGGTGGAGTGGCGCGTCGGGGTCGCCATGGCGCGCGTGCCGCGCTTGCGCGGCGATCCAGCGCCGCAGTGGGAACGTGGCGGCTTCGGCGAGCCAGCCGTGGCGCATCGTCGCGGGAAAGACTCGACAGGTGGGCGGTGGCAGCGGGACGCGCGCGAGGCGCGTCTCGAAGGGCTCGTGGGACAAGGGGGCGAGCGCCGTCTCGGCGCGGTCGACGCCGTCCTCCAGGAGCGAGCCGACGAGCGAGAGGTGGACGTCGATGGGCTGCGGGAACTCGGGGAAGAGCGGGCTCAGGCCGCCCACGGCTCCCTGGAAGAACATCGCGCGCCGCCCGCGTGCTTCGATCCGCCTGCAGAGCTCGCCCGGGAAGTCGGCGCTGATCGCATGGCGATCGCGCTCCGAGCCGATCACCGGATGCGCCGAGAAGCTCACCACGTCGATGGGACGATGGTGCTCGCGCTCGAAGCGCACCAGCGTCAGGTCGGGATCGATCGGGCCGAGCAAGCGACGGCGATTCGCGTTCACGCCCGTGAGCGCCACCCGCGCGCCGAGCAGCCGCGCCGGCGTGGCGCGAGCGCGGGATTCGCGCGCCACTTGGGCGAGCCTGGCGACCAACTCGCGGAAGATCGACTCCTGGTAGGGCCCCATGAAGTAGCGGACCAGCGGCCCGCCGTTCCAATAGCCACCCGTCGCCGAATGACTGTGGGTGGCGGCGAGCAAGAGCGCGGATGGCTCGACCTCGGCGGCGCGCGCCACGGCCTGGTGGAGCGCGGCGGGCACCACCAGCAAGTCGGCGATCACGAGCGTCGCCGCGCGCTCGCCCGCCTGGATGTGCAGCGCACGGGCGTGCAGGGGATCGCGAACGCGCTGCGCGAGGCGGCCCTTGCGGTCGGTCTCGCCCGCGAGCGGCGTGCCGACGGGAGGAGTGATGTCGATGCGCGCATAACCGACGCAGAGCTCGGGCGACTGCGGGCGCGGGGACCGCGGCGGTGCGGCGGCGGAGCGTCGTTCCGTTCGGGTGGCCATGGGAGGACCTCGCAGTGGATCACGCCGGGTCGGTGGCGAGCGGCCGTCGGGAAGGATCGCTCAGCGTGCCAGGCGCCGGAACTCGCCCCAGTCGATCCCGAGTTTGCGCATGCGTCCGCGCAGGGTGTGAGGATTGATGCCGAGCCGCGCCGCCGCACCGAACGGCCCTTCGACGCGGCCCAGCGACGCGCGCAGCGCGTCCTCGATGTGGCGCCTCATCGCGGCGTCGAGGGTCGGTGGCTGGGCGTCGAATCGCGCGGGCGGCGCGGCGCGCGCCGGCTCGAACGCCGTGGCTCGCGGTGGCTCGGGCGCGGTCGGCAGCTGCGCTTCCGGCGCGGTGACGCCGAGCGCTTGCGCCACCGCGAGTCGCGTGCCGTCTCCCAGGATCGCCGCGCGCTCGATGACGGCGGCGAGCTCGCGGACGTTGCCGGGCCACGCGTAGCCCACGAGGAGCTCGATGGCCGCGGCGCTCGGCACCAGCGGCTTGCCGTGGAGCCTGAGCCCGGCGCGCCACGCGAAATGAGTCGCGAGCGCGGGGATGTCCTCGATGCGCTCGCGAAGCGGCGGAAGCCGGATCGGGAACACGCTGATCCGGTACCACAGGTCCTGGCGGAAGACGCCCTCCGCGATCAGGCGCTCCACGTCGCGATGGGTCGCGGCGACGATCCGCACGTCCACCCGGAGGCTGCGCTGGCCGCCGACGCGCTCGAACGTGCCGTCTTGCAGCACGCGCAGGAGGCGCACCTGCGCGGCGGCGGGCAGCTCGCCGAGCTCGTCGAGAAAGAGCGTGCCGCCGTCGGCGCGCTCGAACCAGCCCTGCCGGGTGGCGATGGCGCCGGTGAAGCTGCCGCGCTCGTGTCCGAACAGCTCGGAGTCGACGAGCTCCGGCGGGATGGCGCCGCAGTTCACCCGCAGAAACGGCCCGCCCGCGCGCCGCGAACGCGAATGGATGGCGCGGGCGACGACCTCCTTGCCCGAGCCGGTCTCGCCGAGGATCAGCGCGGGAGCGTCGGTGGGTGCCACCTGTGCGACGCGCTCCATCACGTCCTTGAGGCCCGCGCTTCCGCCGACCACGGATTCGCTGATGTCCTGGCGTTCCAGGCGCGAGAGCAGCGCCCGGTTGTCCGCTTCCACGGCTTCGCGTAGCCGCGCCAGCTCGTGGAAGCGCTGGTCGTTGTCGAGCGCCACGGTGAAGGGCTCGAGCAACGAGCGCACCACGCGCTCGTGCTGCGGCGTGAAGCGTTGCTGGCCGCGCGCGACCACCACCAGCACGCCGACGGGGCCGGAACCGTCGACCAGCGGGCCCGCGATCACGCGAGCGGAGATGCCCTCGGGCACCAAGAGCGCGAGCAGCGCGTCGGGGCCATGGCCTTTTCCGGCCAGCACGCCGCCGCGACGGCACCAGGTCGCGACCTTCTCGATGTCCGCCGGCGCACAGCGGCTGCGCACCTTGGTGGGCGGCGGCTCCTGGCCGCACACGCCGGTGGCGACGGTCTCGATCCGCTCGTGCTTGAGGTCGATCCGCCGGACCAGCACCAGCTCGAGCGGGAGCTGGCGCGCGAGCAGGGGCGCGATGCGCGCCACCGACTCGCCGATGTCGAGATGGCGGCAGGCTTCGCGCCAGACGTCGAGGAGGATCGCCATGGGGTCGTTCGGTTTGCCGAGGTTCTCACCTCGAGCCGGCGAATGCAACGGAAATTCTAGCCTCAGTCATGGCTCATCGGCCAGTAAACCCGCTTAATGCGACGGGAAAAGTAACTTCCGATGACGCAGATTCGGGCTGGGTCGGATATTCGCCGTGATTTCAGCGCCTTGTGCCACCGCGCGCGGTTGGCCCAGCGACTGCACTGTGGGGTGTGGCGAGCCGCGATGGCTCGAGCGTGGATGGACCACCAGCACGCCAGGAGCCTCCGCATGACCACCGCCCAGACATCGTCGTCCACGACCGAGCTTCCGCTCGAGGAGATCGTGCGGGCGGTTCGCCAGATCCGCTTCGGCTCGGTCGAGATCGTGATCCACGACTCGCGCATCGTGCAGATCGAGCGTCGCGAGAAGGTCCGCTTCGACAAGGCCGCCGGCGGAAACGGCCACAGCGGTTCACATCTCTCCCACGACGCGTCCTCGCGCGCCGAGCGTTGAGCCGCGACTTTCTGCTCCGTCCCCGACCCAGCCGAACCCAACCCTGACCCACCAGACGACTGGCGGTCCGCACCGTGAAACCCCACGCATCGGCGCGCTTCGTGCCGACTCGATCGGTGCCTACCGGATCTCCGGCGGCCGCCCACCGAAGGAGATCCCGTCTGATGGCCACCTCACGATTTTCGCAACGCTCGGCGCTCGCGGCGCTGGTGCTGACGATCGCGGCGCCCGCATTCGCCGGACCCCCCACCGCAGCCTCGACGCCCACCGCTCCCGCGGCGGCTCCCGCATCCACGGACCCCACCGCTCAGAAGCTGCAAGAGCTCGATCAGAAGGTGAAGGTGCTGGAGCGGCTTCGCGAGATCGACAAGGAGACGGCCGACGCCAAGAAGGCGGAGGCGGTCACGGTCACGGCGAATCCCAAGGACGGGTTCTCGATCAAGAACGCCGACGGCACCTTCGTCCTCAAGCTCACCGGCTTGGTGCAGACGGACGTGCGCAACTTCTTCGACGACACCACGGCGAAGCTCCCCACCCAGTTCCTGGTGCGGCGGGCGCGGCCGATCATCGAGGGCACGGTCTACAAGTACTTCGAGTTCCGGCTTGTGCCCGATTTCGGCGGCGGCGCGGCGGTGATCCAGGATGCCTACGCCGACGTCAAGCTGATCCCAGAGCTCGCGCTGCGCACCGGCAAGTTCAAGGCACCGGTGGGCCTCGAGCGTCTCCAGTCCGACTCGTTCACGTTCTTCATCGAGCCGGGTCTGCCGACGGCGCTGGTGCCGAACCGAGACGTGGGCGCCCAGCTCTTCGGTGACATCGGCAACGGCGTGCTCACCTATCAGGTCGGTGTGTTCAACGGCGTCGCCGACGGCGCCAGCGGCGATCTGGACACCTTCGACGACAAGGACATCGACGCGCGGATCTACGCAGCGCCCTTCAAGACGACCGACGTGGACGCGCTGGTGGATCTCAACATCGGCATCGCCGGAACCTTCGGGAGCCAGCACGGCAGCATCACGGCGCCCAATCTGCCCAGCTACCGCACGTTCGGGCAGAACACGTTCTTCCGTTACAAGACCGACGCCACGGCCACCGCCGCAGCGACGGCCGCCGGAACCGCGTACGCGGTTGGCTCGCGCACCCGTTTCACGCCGCAGCTCTACTGGGCGTGGGATTCGTTCAGCACCCTCGCCGAGTACGTCCACTCGACACAGAAGGTGAAGCTCGCCGACGTCGCGGAAGACATCCCCGCGGACGCGTGGTCCGTCTCGGTCGGCTACGTGGTGACCGGTGAGAAGGCCTCCTTCAAGGGCGTGCAGCCCGCGGCTCCGTTCGATCCCGCCAACGGCGGCTGGGGCGCCGTGGAGCTGGTCGCTCGGTACGGCGACCTGACCATCGACGACAAGGCCTTCGACTCGAAGTTCGCGGACATCGCCAAGTCGGCGAAGGAAGCGAAGGAGTGGGGTGTGGGCGCCAACTGGTACCTCACCAAGATCTACAAGATCGCCCTCGATTACGGCCGCACGGAGTTCGACGGCGGCGCGAAGGGCGGCGACCGCGAGACCGAGAACGCGATCCTCACGCGTCTCCAGGCGGCGTTCTGATTTCCCACCCACTCATGGAGACCAAGCTCATGTCGCGTCGCGTTCTCACTCTGCTCACGATCCTGGCAGCGGCCGTCGTGGTCGCGTTCGCCGCACCACCCGCAGCACGGGCCGACGAGGAGCCGTTGCTCAACGTCTCGTACGACCCGACCCGCGAGCTCTACGAGGACTTCAACGAGGCGTTTGCCGCCTATTGGCAGAAGAGATCCGGCAAGGCGGTCACCATCCAGCAGTCCCATGGCGGCTCGGGCAAGCAGGCGCGCGCCGTGATCGACGGGCTCAAGGCCGATGTCGTCACGCTGGCGCTCGCCTACGACATCGACGAGATCGCAGCGAAGGCGCGGCTGCTGCCCGCCGACTGGCAGACCCGCCTGCCCAACAACAGCTCGCCCTACACGTCGACGATCGTCTTCGTGGTGCGCGCCGGGAACCCCAAGGGAATCCACGACTGGAACGATCTGGTGAAGCCCGGCGTCTCGGTGATCACGCCCAACCCCAAGACCTCGGGCGGCGCGCGCTGGAACTACCTCGCTGCGTGGGGCTACGCGCTGCGCCAACCCGGCGGCAACGACGCCACGGCGAAGGAGTTCGTGAGCAAGCTCTTCAAGAACGTGCCCGTGCTCGACTCGGGCGCGCGTGGCTCCACCACCACGTTCGTGCAGCGCGAGATCGGTGACGTGTTCATCTCGTGGGAGAACGAGGCCTATCTGGCGGTGAACGAGCTCGGGAAGGACAAGCTCGAGATCGTGGTGCCGTCGGTCTCGATCCTGGCGGAGCCGCCAGTCGCGGTGGTCGACAAGGTGGTGGACAAGAAGGGCACCCGCGAGGTCGCCGAGGAATACCTGAAATACCTCTACACGCCCGAAGGCCAGGCGATCGCAGCGAAGCATTACTACCGCCCGCGTCTGGCCGCGGCGGCCGCCGCCGGGCCACGACTCGCGAGCCTGCCGCTGTTCACCATCGACGAGGTTTTCGGTGGCTGGCAGAAGGCCCAGAAGACCCATTTCGCCGATGGCGGCGTCTTCGATCAGATCTACGCCGCCAAGTGAGGATCGAGCCCTGAAGCTCGCACCCGTATCCGTGTTGGTTCTGGGGACCGCCCGCTCGAGACCCCCCACGTCTCCTCGGGAAACGCCGTTTCGGCGTGATCCGTTTCGAGGGCGGGTGGTCCCCAGGTTTTCGGCGCCCGCGTCGGTGCCGGCGCGTTCCGCAGGCGGGTGACGCGAAGGCCGTCGATCGATTCGAGAGCGACCATGTCCACCGTCAAGATCTCGGGGTTCCGCCGCTACAGCGTGTTGCCTGGCTTCGGGCCGACGTTGGGCTTCACGCTCAGCTACCTGAGCGTCATCGTGCTGGTGCCGCTGGGGGCGCTCTTCCTGCGCGCGGCGGGGCTCGATTGGGCGGCGTTCTGGACGGCGATCTCGTCGCCGCGGGTGCTGGCATCGCTGCGGCTGAGCTTCGGCGCGTCGGCGTTGGCTGCGCTGGTGAACGCCGTGTTCGGGTTCCTCGTGGCGTGGGTGCTGGTGCGTTATCCGTTCCCCGGCCGCAAGGTCGTCGACGCGTTGGTGGATCTTCCGTTCGCGCTGCCGACGGCGGTGGCCGGGATCGCGCTCACCGCCATCTACGCCCCCAACGGCTGGATGGGGCGGCTGCTCGAGCCGCACGGGATCAAGGTCGCGTTCACGCCGGCAGGTGTGTTCGTGGCGCTCACGTTCATCGGGCTGCCGTTCGTGGTGCGCACCGTGCAACCGATTCTCGAGGATCTCGATCAGGAGCTCGAGGAGGCGGCGGCGAGCCTGGGCGCATCCCGCTGGACCACGTTCCGGCGGGTGCTGCTTCCCGCGCTGTGGCCGGCGGTCCTGACGGGCTTCGTGCTGGCATTCGCACGAGCGCTCGGCGAGTACGGCTCGGTGATCTTCATCGCCGGCAACATGCCCATGAAGTCGGAGATCGTGCCGCTCTTGATCGTCACCAAGCTCGAGCAATACGACTACGCGGGCGCGGCCTCGATCGCCGTGCTCATGCTGGTGCTGGCGTTCTCGCTGATGCTCGTCATCAACGTCCTGCAGGCGCGTCTACAGGGACGGCACCTCGCCAAGTGAGGGCGACGGCTTCGAACGGTCCCGACGGCGCGCGCTGAGGAGACCTCCGCTCATGCATTCCATCCCATCGTCCAACGCTTCCGCCGCCGGCCAGGATCTTCGCCGTGCCGTCATCAGCGAGCCACCGCTGGTTCGTCTCGCGCTGCTGACGATCGCGCTCGCGTTCCTGGGTCTCTTTCTCGTGATGCCGCTGGCGGCGGTGTTCGCGGAAGCGCTCTCGAAGGGCTTTCAGGCGTACTTCGGCGCGATGCGACACGCCGATGCGCTCGCCGCGATCCGTCTCACCCTGGTGACCGCGGCGATCGCGGTGCCGCTCAACTTGGTGTTCGGGATCGCGGCGGCCTGGGCGATCGCGAAGTTCGACTTCCGCGGCAAGAACCTCCTCATCACGCTCATCGATCTGCCGTTCTCGGTCTCGCCGGTGATCTCGGGCCTGATCTTCGTGCTGCTCTTCGGCTTGCAGGGTTGGCTCGGCCCGTGGCTCGACGACCACGACGTGCGCATCATCTTCGCGGTCCCCGGAATCGTGCTCGCCACCGTGTTCATCACCTTTCCGTTCGTGGCGCGCGAGCTGATCCCGCTGATGCAGGCGCAGGGCACCGAGGAGGAGGAAGCCGCGGTGGTGCTGGGCGCGAGCTTCTGGCGCACCCTCTGGAACGTGACGCTTCCCAACGCCAAGTGGGGATTGGTGTACGGCGTGATCCTCTGCAACGCACGGGCGATGGGCGAGTTCGGCGCGGTCTCGGTGGTGTCGGGCCACATCCGCGGCCTCACCAACACCATGCCGCTGCACGTCGAGATTCTCTACAACGAATACGACTTCGTGGGGGCCTTCGCGATCGCTTCGCTGCTCGCCTTGCTGGCGCTGGTCACGCTCGCAGCGAAGAGCCTCGTGGAGTGGAGGGCGCGCGCCGCCGTGCGCGATGCGCTGGCCGAGGCCGAAGCGTGAGCGGCGTGGGTTCGCGCAACGAACGGCCCGTAGTGGTCCACGAGGGGGCTCGCCGAGTGGCCGGTCGCGGCGCGACCGCACGAGCGCAGCGAAGTGACTTGGGGGTGGGGCCGCGCCGAGACCGCGCTCTTGGCGGGGCGGGGGGCTGGAACAGACTCCCGAAGGAGACAACGTGAGCATCGAGGTTCGCAACATTCACAAGCACTTCGGACGGTTCCACGCCCTTCAGGACGTGAATCTGCACGTGGACACCGGTGAGCTGGTGGCGCTGCTCGGCCCTTCGGGCTCGGGCAAGACCACCTTGCTTCGGATCATCGCCGGCCTGGAGGTCGCGGATTCGGGCTCGGTGCTCTTCCACGGCGAGGACGCGACCGATCGCCACGTGCGCGAGCGCCAGGTCGGCTTCGTGTTCCAGCACTACGCGCTCTTCCGGCACATGACGGTGTTCGAGAACGTCGCCTTCGGCCTCCGCGTGAGGAAGGGGAAGGCGAAGCCGCTCGAGGGCTACATCCGCGCGCGGGTGAGCGAGCTCCTCGACCTCGTCCAGCTCGGCTGGCTCGCCGATCGCTACCCGTCCCAGCTCTCGGGAGGGCAGCGCCAGCGCGTCGCCCTGGCACGGGCGCTCGCCGTCGAGCCGCGCGTGTTGCTGCTCGACGAGCCGTTCGGCGCGCTGGACGCCAAGGTCCGCAAGGAGCTGCGCCGCTGGCTGCGTCGCTTGCAGGACGATCTGCGCATCACCAGCGTCTTCGTGACGCACGATCAGGAAGAAGCGCTCGAGGTGGCCGATCGGGTGGTGGTGATGAACGAGGGCAAGATCGAGCAGGTGGGGGCCCCCGACGACGTCTACGATCACCCCGCGAGCCGTTTCGTCTACAACTTCCTGGGTGACGTGAACCTCTTCCACGGCCGCGTCCACCAGGGGCAAGCCCACCTCGGCGAGCTCAACGTCGCGGTGCCGGAACACGACGCGACGCTCGATACCGCCGCCGTCGCGTTCGTGCGCCCGCACGACGTCGATGTGGCTCGCCACCAGAACGGCGCGCCGTCGATCGAGGCCACGGTGCGCCACGTGAAGGCGCTGGGGCCGCGCGTGCGGCTCTACCTGGAGCGCAGCGAAGCGGGATCCGAGATCGAGGCGGAGCTGAGCCGCGAGCGCTTCGAGGAGCTTGCGCTCCACGAAGGGGAGACGGTGTTCGTGAGCCTGCGCAAGCTCAGGGTGTTCGTGGAGGAATCACGGGTGTCCGCCGCATCGGGATGAGCGGCACCGTGTCGACCATGGCGTGAAGCGGCGGATGTCGATTCGGCGCCGTCGAATGGCCGAGCGCACGAGCGCAGGCCAGGAGGGGTTCGATGACGTGGCAAGCCTGGGTGACCCTGGGAACCGTCGTGGGGATGCTCTACGTCATGGTGCGCAACCTGGCGGGACCGGACGTGACGCTCCTCGGTGGCGTCGTGGTGCTGCTGAGCGCGGGGATCGTGTCCAGCAAGGAAGCGTTCGCGGGCTTCGCGAACGAGGGCATGTTGACGGTGGGCGTGCTCTTCGTGGTCGCGGCGGCGATGCGCGAGACGGGTGCGCTCGACTTCTTCGTGCGACGCGTGCTCGGCCGCCCCTCGAGCGTGGTCGGGGCGCAGCTTCGATTGATGGTGCCCACCGCTGCGATCTCCGCGTTCATCAACAACACGCCGCTGGTCGCGGCGATGGTGCCGATCGTCGGTGATTGGTCCAAGCGCATCGGAGTGTCGGCGTCGCGGCTGATGATGCCGCTGAGCTGGGCGACGATCCTCGGCGGTACCTGCTCGCTCATCGGTACCAGCACCAACCTGGTGGTGGTCGGTCTGGTGCAGAAGCGCGATCCGAGCGCGCACGTCCCGCTCTTCGAGATCGCGTGGGCGGGCGTGCCGGTCGCGATCGTGGGCATTGCGTACACGGTGTTGCTCGCCCGCCGCTTGCTGCCCGATCGCGTCGGCTCGTTCGAGCGGCTCGGCGATCCGCGCGAGTACACGGTGGCCATGCGGGTCGAGAGCGGGTCGCCGGTGGTCGGTCAGACCATCGAGGAAGCCGGGCTGCGGCACCTCCCGGGATTGTTCCTGGTGGACGTCGAGCGCGACGGGGATCTGCTGCCCGCCGTGGGGCCGGAGCTGCGCCTCAAGGCCGGCGACCAGCTCACGTTCGCGGGCGTCGTCGAGAGCGTCGTCGATCTGCGCAAGATCCGCGGCCTGGTGCCGGCGACGGATCAGGTCGCCAAGTTGACCGATCCGCGTCCCGAGCGGCGGCTGGTCGAGGCGGTGGTGGCGGCGCAGTCGCCGCTGATCGGGAAGACGGCCAAGGAGGTCGAGTTCCGCACGGTCTACAACGCGGCGATCATCGCCGTGCACCGGCGTGGCGAGCGCGTGCGCGGCAAGATCGGCACGATCGAGCTCAAGGCTGGCGACACGCTGCTCCTCGACACCCACCCGAACTTCCTGCGCGCGCGCCGCAACGACTCGAGCTTCGCGCTGGTGGCCGCCGTGGAAGGCAGCGCCGCGCCGCGCCACGAGCGCGCATGGCTGGCCGGCGCGGTGGTGGTGGCGATGATCGCCGCGAACGCGTTCGGCTGGATCTCGCTCTTGCAGGCAGGACTGCTCGCGGCCGGCGCCTTGCTGCTGACTCGCTGCCTGACCGCGGACGAAGCACGCGACTCCGTGGACCTGCGCGTGCTGGTCGCCATCGCCGCATCGTTCGGCGTGGGGGCCGCGATCGAGCAGAGCGGGCTTGCGCGTGTGCTGGGCGAGCGCATCGTCGAGGTGGCTCGGCCGCTCGGCAACGTCGGCATCCTGCTGGCCGTGTACGTGGCCACCACCGTGCTCACCGAGCTCGTGACCAACAACTCCGCGGCGGCGCTCATGTTCCCGATCGCGATCGCCACCGCGGACGCCGCTCACATCACCAACCTGAAGCCCTTCTACTACGTGGTGATGATGGCGGCCTCGGCGAGCTTCTCGACGCCCATCGGCTACGCCACGAACCTGATGGTGTTCGGGCCTGGCGGCTATCGGTTCGGGGACTTCCTGCGCTTCGGTGTGCCGCTCCAGCTGCTCCTGGCCGGTGTCACCGTCGCCGTCGTCCACCTACGCTGGATGTGATCGCCACGCGGTCGCGGCGCCGGCGCCGCGCGCCAGACGGAGAACGGGCGCGGGGGGTGCCCGCGCCCGTTCGGTTGGCCGGCTTCGTCGAAGCGCCCGATCAAGCGGCGGCTTGCGAGAAGATGCGCTTTCGTAGCATGCGTGCCTTCCGCTTGAGCGTGGTCATCGTGTTGCGCTGGATGACGAGACGGCGCGCCTTACGATAGAGCCGCATCCGCTCCTCGGCCGGGAAGTCGGGGGTGTCGAAGACCGGCGTGTTGGAGAAGTGGTGGAAGCGCGTGTAGTCGGCGTGGATGATGTTCCCGTTGTCCTTCGCGAAGTCCCAGAGCTCGGTCTTCGGGTAGGGGCGGGCGAGATAGAACTCGACGGTCGCGAGCGGCATGCGCCGCGCGAAGTCGATGCTGCGCTCGATGGCCTCGGGGGTGTCGCCGGGATTGCCGATCATGAACTGCCCGGTGATCTCGATCCCCGCGCCGGCCAGGTTGGCGATGCCCTGCTCGAGATCGGCGAGCGACTCGCCCTTCTTGATCTTGAGCAGCATCTCGTCGTCGGCGCTCTCGATGCCGATGGCGACGGTCAGGCAGCCGGCCTTGCGCATCTTCTCGCAGAGATCGCGCGGCGCCCGGTCCGCGCGCAGGCCCCAGATTCCCCAGACGATGTCGAGCTTCTTCGCCTGCACCAGGTCGCAGAAGTCGTGGACGCGCTGGATCTTGAGGTTGAAGGTGTCGTCGACGATCACGAACCAGCGGTGCGGGATGTGCCAGGTGCCCAGCGCCCACTCGATCTCGTCCACCAGATCCTCGGCCTTGCGGTAGCGCCACGGGCGGCCGCTGACGGCGGGGACCGAGCAGAACACACACTGATACGGACAACCGCGGCTCGTGAGCAGCGGGTAGCACTCGTACGAATCCATCTTGAAGAGATGGAAGGCGGGACGGCCGAGCGCCGCCAGATCGCGAATCCACGCGGCCTTCTCGATCTGCTTGACCTCGCCGCCGTCGCGGTAGATCAGCCCCGGGACCTGGGCGAGCCGCTCCGGGGTGTCCTCCCCGTTCAGGACGAGGCGCGTGAGCACCGGCATCACTTCCTCGCCCTCGCCGATGACCGCGTAATCGATGGATGGAACGTCGAGGACCTGCGTCTCGCTCACCGACACGTGCGGACCGCCGACGATGATCTTGGTGTCCGGCCGCCGGTGCTTGATGTCGGCGATCGAGATCATGACGCGGTCCCACGTGAAGCTGGTGGCGGTGATGCCCACCACGGGTGGGATTCGCTCGAGGAAGGTGGCCCAGCCGGCATCGCCCTCGACCTCGCGGTCGACGACCTCGACGCTCATTCCTTCCTTCTCGAGCGCCGTCGCGATGTAGCCGACGCCCAGATTCGGGAAGAACGGCTTGCGCAGGCTGCGGGGTCCGGCGTCGATGAGTGCCACGTCCCGGGTCGTGGTTCCCGTCTTCTGCATTTCCCAGAGTCCTCGGAGGGCGCGCCCGCCGTGCCGGAAGCGCCGCGCGCTAGTGAGAGAAAAAGCATACCATTGTGCCGCGCGCGGGCCTCCGCTCGCCAGCTCGGCTCCCATCGCTCGCGCGACGGCCCGTGGCGGCGGCCGTGCGATTCGGCCGGGCGCGCCGCTTGACGCCCTGCCGCTCGGATGCAAATCTTCGCGGCTCGTCGCTCGAACGACATCGACGAATGCACGCGGGTGTAGCTCAGTTGGTAGAGCACGACCTTGCCAAGGTCGGGGTCACCGGTTCGAATCCGGCCACCCGCTCCAGGAAATGAACGAGGCCGGGGAAGCCCGGCCTCGTTCGTCTTCGGCCACGACCAAACGAGAGGGAAGGCGAAGCAGCACCGGGCACGGTACCCAAGTGGTTAAGGGAGCGGTCTGCAAAACCGTTATGCACCGGTTCGAATCCGGTCCGTGCCTCCAGATCGATTCACCCGCGCGCCCCCCGCGTTCCGTCGCCGCGAGCGGCGGGATCTCGTTCGGCGCCCAGCGCATCCGAGCGGTGCGAGATTGCGCGGCGCGCGTTCCCGTGCCCCCGCTCGGCGCGCCGGGCATGGGACATTGACCGTACGGTGCGGCGTCGTCGGCACCGCCGTCGTGCGTGGGTGGCGTCGCGCGAAGGTCGTGGAACGACGCGCGTGCCTGCGGGCGGGTTGAGGTAGGCTGACGGCTCTCGCCCGGCTGCCCTCGGAGCACCGATGTCCTCGATCCCCGCGCACGTCGAATGGATCTCCTCCCGCCACGACGAGATGTGCCGCCTCGTCACGCAGTGGGCGAGCATCAACAGCGGCACGCACAACGCGGCGGGCGTGCGCGCGCTGGGACAGCAGATCGGCGATCGGTTCGCGGCGCTGGGGGGTGAGGTCACGGTTTCCGACGTGGCGCCCCACGTCACCGTCGACGATCGCGGCATGCGCTCCGACGAGCCGCTCGGCAGCCTGGTGCGGGTGCGCAAGCGCCCGGAGGCCCCGCTCCAGGTGCTGCTGGTGGCCCACCTCGATACCGTGTTCGGCGCTCAGGACGCGTTTCAGCGGGTCTCGGTCGTCGACGAGCACACGCTGCGCGGCCCAGGGGTCGCCGACTGCAAGGGCGGGATCGCGGTGATGCTCACGGCGCTCGAGGCCTTCGAACGCTGTGACCTCGCGGGTGAGCTCGGCTGGGAGGTGGTCCTCAACCCCGACGAGGAGATCGGCTCACCCGCCTCGCGCGGGCTGCTGCTCGAACGCGCCCGCGAGCTCGACCTCGGGCTGGTCTTCGAGCCGGCGCTGCCGAGCGGCGCGCTGGTGAAATCGCGCAAGGGGTCCGGCAACTACACGCTGGTGGTGCGCGGCAAGGCCGCGCACGCGGGCCGCGACTTCGAGCGCGGCCGCAACGCGATCCACGCGCTCGCCTCCGCCGTGGACGCGCTCGCGCGGCTCTCCGGCTCGCGGCCGGGGCTCACCGTGAACGTGGGCCGCATCGCCGGCGGTAGCGCGGTGAACGTGGTCGCCGACGTCGCCGTGGCGCGCTTCAACGTGCGGGTCGTCGAGCCGGCGGATCAGTCGTTCGTGGAGGCGCGCCTGCGGGACGTGATCGCGGGACTCGAGAGCAAGGACGGCATCCAGCCCGAGCTGATCGGTGGGTTCGGCGCTCCGCCCAAGCCGCTCGTCGGGCCGAGCGCGATCCTGCTGGACCACGTCCTCGATTGCGGGCATCGGCTCGGTCTCGATCTCGCCACCGAGGCGAGCGGCGGTGTGTGCGACGGCAATCGGCTCGCCGCCGCGGGACTCGCCACCGTCGACTCGCTCGGACCGCGGGGGATCGGCATCCACACCGATCGCGAGGTGCTGCACCTCGACACGCTCACCGAGCGCGCCAAGCTGAGCGCGCTGCTGCTCACGCGGCTCGCGAGCCGCGAGATCGAGTGGCAGGCACGCGACCGGTCCGGAGCGCGAGGCTGACGGCCGTGGACGTGGTCCGACCGGCGCGGGTGTCGGACCTCGATGGGTTGCTGCATCTCGCGACCCTCACCGGTTACGGCCTGACCTCGCTGCCGCGCGATCCGGAGTTCCTGCGCAAGCGGCTGGTCGAATCCGCGCGCAGTTTCGCCCACGACGCCGACGAGCCCCGCGGCGAGCCCTATCTCTTCGTCCTCGAAGCCAGCGATGGCGAGGCGATCGGCACCAGCGCGATCTGGTCCAAGGTCGGCGGTTTCGAGCCGTTCTACGCCTACCGGCTCGAGACCGCCGTGCACGAGTCGAAGATGCTCGGTGTGCGCAAGGAGGTGCCGATGCTGCACCTGGTGCGCGAGCACAGCGGTCCGTGCGACGTGGGCGGGCTCTTCCTGGCACCCGCGCAGCGGCGTTCCGGCCGCGGGCGCATGCTGTCGTTGAGTCGCTTCCTGTTCATGGCCGAGCACCCGCATCCGTTCGATCCCGAGGTGATCTCCGAGATCCGCGGCGTGAGCGACGAGCAGGGCGAGTCGCCGTTCTGGGAAGCCATGGGGCGGCGTTTCTTCGACATCGACTTCCCCAAGGCCGATTACCTGAGCCTGCTCAACAAGCGCTTCATCGCGGACCTCATGCCCACGCACCCGATCTACCTGCCGCTGCTGCCGGACGCTGCGCGGGCGGTGATCGGCGAGCCGCATCCCCACAGCCGTGCGGCGCTCGAGCTGCTCGAGGGCGAGGGTTTCCGGCGCAGCAATCTGGTCGACATCTTCGACGCCGGCCCGGTGATCCACGCGCGCCTCGACGAGGTGCGCACCGTGCGCGAGAGCGTGCGCGCGGAGGTGGAGGAGGTCCTGGCCGAGCCGCCCGACGGCGAGGACGTCCTGGTGAGCCGCGCGGCGGCGAAGCCGGATTTCCGGGCGGCGGTGGGGACGGTCGCGCTCACCCGCGCCGGTGGCGTGCGGATCGCGTCGGCGCTCGCCGAGCGTCTGCGCGTCGGCGTGGGCGATCGGGTTCGGTTCGCGCCGCTGCGCGCGGCGACGCACGGGGAGGCGAGCACATGAGCGCGCTGCATCGTGCACGCGGTCACTACCTCAACGGGCGGTGGATCGAGGGCGCGGGTCTGCCGCTGGTCTCCGAGGATCCCGCCACGGGCGAGCTGGTCTGGCAGGGCCGGGCCGGGCTCTCCGTGGAGGTCGATCGCGCCGTGCGCGCCGCGCGCGCGGCGTTCCCGAGCTGGGCGGAGCGCACGGTCGAGGCCCGCACCGAGCTGCTCGACGCGTTCCGCGCCCAGCTCGAGCATCACCGCGACTCGCTGGCGCGAGTCATCTCGCGGGAGACCGGCAAGCCGCTGTGGGAGTCGACCGCCGAGGTGGGCACCATGATCGGCAAGGTGGCGCTCACCCTCGACGCGCATCGCGCCCGCAGCTCCACGACCGTGCACGACAAGGGCGGCGAGCGCCTGGTCACGCGCTATCGGCCGCACGGAGTGCTCGCCGTGCTCGGGCCGTTCAACATGCCGGGGCATCTGCCCAACGGGCACATCGTGCCCGCGCTCCTCGCGGGCGACACCGTGGTGTTCAAGCCGAGCGAGCTCGCGCCGTGGGTGGCCGAGCACACCGTGGCGATGTGGGAGGAGGCCGGGCTTCCCGCCGGCGTCCTCAATCTCGTCCAGGGCGGTCGCGAGACCGGGGAAGCGCTCGCCTCACACCCGGACCTCGACGGCTTGCTCTTCACCGGAAGCCACGAGGTGGGCCTCGCGCTCAGCCGACGCTTCGCCGAGCACCCGGAGCGCATGCTCGCGCTCGAGCTGGGTGGCAACAACCCGCTGGTGGTGTGGGACGTCGGTGAGAGCGTGCTCGACGCGGCGGCGCTGCTCACGCTGCAATCGGCGTTCGTCACCGCCGGCCAACGTTGCACCTGCGCGCGGCGCTTGATCGTGCCGCGCGGCGAGGAGGGCGATCGCTTCCTCGCGCGGCTCATGCAGTGGACGGCTCGGGTGCGCGTCGGGCCCTTCACGGCCGAGCCGGAGCCGTTCGCGGGACCCGTCATCTCGGTGGCCGCCGGCGAACGGGTGCTGGCGGCGCAGGCGGCGCTGGTCGAGCATGGCGGGCACGTCCTCGTCGAGACGAGGCCCGTGGGACGGCGCGTGAACCTGCTCACGCCTGGAATCGTCGACGTGACGGAGAAGAAGGAGCGCGAGGACCGGGAGATCTTCGGCCCGCTCTTGCAGGTGGTGCGGGCGCGCACCTTCGACGACGCGATCGCGGAGGCGAATCACACCCGCTTCGGGCTCGCCGCCGCGCTGGTCAGCGAGGATCGCGAGCTGTGGAACGAGTTCCTGCTGCGTGCGCGGGCCGGGGTCGTGAACTGGAATCGACCGACCACCGGCGCGAGCGGGGCGCTGCCGTTCGGCGGCGTCGGCGCGAGCGGAAATCACCGGCCGAGCGGCTTCTTCGCCGTGGATTACTGCGCCCATCCCGTCGCGACGCTCGAGCGCGCGACGCTCGAGATGCCGCAGCGCCCGCCGCCAGGCATCGAGGTGCCCTGATGGCCGCGATCGAGCTCAACCTCGACGGCTTGGTCGGCCCGACCCACCACTACGCCGGGCTCGCGCACGGCAACGTGGCGGCGGTCGCGAATCGGGGAGCACCGTCGAATCCGCGCGCGGCAGCGCTGGAGGGGCTCGCCAAGGCCAAGCTGGTGGCCGGGCTCGGCGTGCCGCAGGGAGTGCTGCCGCCCCAGGAGCGGCCCGACGTGGCGGCGCTCAAGCGGCTGGGGTTCGTGGGATCGGACGCGGAGGTGCTGCGCGAGGCGGCGCGGGTGGATCCTCGCTTGCTGTCGGCGGTGGCGAGCGCCTCGAGCATGTGGACGGCGAACGCGGCCACCGTCTCGCCGAGCGCGGACGCCGGGGACGGACGCGTCCACCTGACGCCGGCGAACCTCACGGCGCATCTGCACCGTTCGCTCGAGCCGGCGCTGGTGGCACGGGTGCTCCATCGCGTCTTCCCGGATCCGGCGCATTTCGCGCACCACGAACCGTTGCTCGCCTGCGAGGCGCTCGCCGACGAGGGCGCGGCGAATCATACGCGGCTCTGCCGTGCGTTCGGCGAGCCGGGAATCGAGGTCTTCACGTATGGCCGTGAGGGTCTCGACGCCGAGCGCGCCGTCGAACAGCGCTTCGGCGCGCGCCAGACCCGCGACGCCTCGGAAGCCGTCGCGCGCCTGCACCGGCTGGCGGGCGCGGCGACGGCGTTCGTCCGCCAGCACCCGGCGGCGGTGGACGCGGGGGCGTTCCACAACGACGTGGTCGCGGTCGGGCATCGCAACGTCTTGCTCGTTCACGAGCGCGCGTGGGTGGACGGCGATGCGGCGCTGGACGAGCTCGCGCGACGCTTCGCGGCGCGCTGCCGTGGCGAGCTTCGGGTGTTGCGGGTCGGCGAACGCGAGCTCAGCCTCGCCGACGCCGTTGCGACCTATCTCTTCAACAGCCAGCTCGTGACGCTCCCCGATGGCTCGATGGCGCTGATCGCGCCGCTCGAGGTCGAGGAGCACGCCGCCGCGCACGCGGTCGTGGAGCGAGTCGTCGGCGGCGGCAGCCCGATCGGCGCGGTGCGCTACGTGGGGCTGCGCCAGAGCATGCGCAACGGCGGCGGCCCCGCGTGTCTGCGCTTGCGCGTCGAGCTCGGCGACGCCGAGCAGGCGGCGATGGAGACGGGAGTGCTGCTCGACGACGCGCTCCACGCCCGTCTGGTCGCGTGGGTCGAGCGGCACCATCGCGACCGACTGGCGGCAGCGGATCTCGCCGATTCGACCTTGCTCGACGAATCGCGCACGGCGCTCGACGAGCTGACCGGGATCCTGGGCCTCGGCTCGATCTATCCCTTCCAGCTCGCCGGCGCCTGACCGGCGTCCGCGGAGCGCGCCGCACGGCCGGCTCTCGCACCCCTCGCGCGGCCGCTCTCGTCTCTTGGCTTCGATGACCGCTTCGCTGACCGCCGACGCGTTCTTGCTCCAATCGACGTACCGCATCGAGAGCGGACGCGCGGTGGTGCAGCTCTGGGGGCGGCTCGACGACGGGCGCACGTTCCTGGTGCGCGACACGCGGCAGGTGCCGCATTTCTGGATCCCCGCGAGCGATGCGCCACGCGCGCTCGCGCTGGGCGCGCGCATCGAGCCCGCTCGCTCCGAAGCGGGTCGCGCCAGCGCCGAGGGCGACCCGGTGGTGCGTGTCGTCGTCGAGCTGCCGTCCCAGGTGCCGCCGCTTCGCTCCAAGCTGGTGGCGGCTGGCATCCGCTGCTTCGAGGCGGACGTGCGGTTCGCGCTCCGGCCTCTGATCGATCGCGGCATCCGGTCGCGACTCAGGATCTCGGGCGTGCCGCGCCGGCCGCGTGCGGACGAGGCGGTCGAGGTGGTGTTCGAGGATCCCGCGATCGAAGCGCTCGCCGCGAGCTCGCTCCCCGCAGCCGCGCGGCCGACGGTGCTGTCGATCGACATCGAGACCGACCCACGCGCGCGGCGTCTGCTGGCGGTGGGCCTGCACGGCTGCGGCCACTCGGAGGTGTTGCTGCTCACGCCGCCGGGCTACGCCTGTCCCGAGATCGCCACCGCTGCTCGCGACGAGCGTCGGCTTCTGGCGCTCTTCGCGGAGCGCCTGCGCGACCTCGATCCCGACGTGCTCACCGGCTGGAACGTCATCGACTTCGATCTGGCGGTGCTGACGCGCATCGCCGCCGCCGAGGGCGTGCCGCTCGCGCTCGGGCGGGGCCCGGGCGACGTACGGATCCGGCCGGCGCGGAGCTTCTGGGATCGCGCCACCGCGTCCATCCCCGGGCGCGTGGTCCTCGACGGCATCCACGCGCTCAAGAGCTCGTTCGTGCGCATGGAGAGCTACGCGCTCGATGCGGTCGCGCGCTCGGTGCTCGGCCAGGGGAAGCTCGTCACGGGGAGCGATCGCGCCGAGGAGATCTTGCGGCTCTTCGAGGAGGACCGCTCGCGGCTGGTGGCCTACAACCTCAACGACGCGCGCCTGGTGCTCGACATCCTGGATCGCCTGGCGCTCGTCGACCTCGCGGTCGAGCGCAGCCTGCTCACGGGTATGCCACTCGATCGCGTGGGGGCCAGCATCGCGTCGTTCGAGCTCCTCTATCTGGCGGAGATGGCGCGACGCGGCCTGGCCGGCCCCACCCTCGCGGTCGCGAGCGACGGTGAGGGCGGGGAGAACGTCGCCGCCGACGACGAGCCGCGACTCGATCTCGACGGTCCGGAGCTTCCGCTCGATGCGCCAGACGCACCCGGGCGCGGCGGCTGGCGCGATGCCCCGTCCGCGCGCTCTCCGGTGCGCGACGCGGGCGCCGCCAGCGCGCGTGCGGCGCCGATGATGCTCGGCGGACACGTGCTGGAGCCGCGACCGGGGCTCTACGAGTTCGTCGTGGTCTTCGATTTCAAGAGCCTGTATCCGTCGCTGATGCGGACCTTCCAGATCGATCCGCTGGGCTTCGTGCCAGCCGCGGTCGAGGTCGACGACCCGATCGTGGCGCCGAACGGCGCGCGGTTTCGACGGGCCCCCGGCATCCTCCCGGCGCTGCTCGACGAGCTCTTCCCGCGTCGCGAGCGCGCCAAGAACGAGCGCCGCCCGCTCGAGGCGCAGGCGATCAAGATCCTCATGAACTCGTTCTACGGCGTGCTGGGCACCCCCGCGTGCCGATTCTTCAACCCGGAGGTGGCGAACGCGATCACGGCGTTCGGCCGCGAGCTGTTGCTCTGGACCAAGGCGCGGATCGAAGCGCTCGAGCACGCGGTGATCTACGGCGACACCGACAGCCTCTTCGTGTGGCTCGCGGGCGGCGCCGAACGCACGCTCGACTCGGCGCGCGCGCTCGAGCTCGGCGAGGCGCTGCGCGCCCGGCTCAACGCGGACCTCGCCGCGCACGTGGCGGATCGCTACCGCGTCGAGTCGAAGCTCGACCTCGAGTTCGACACGCTCTACCGGAAGTTGCTCTTGCTGCCGCTGCGACACGGCGGCGGCGGCGCGCGCAAGCGGTACGCGGGCTGGGTGGAGGACTCGCCGGCGGGGTCCGCCGCCGGGCGCGGCCGGGTCGAGTTCACCGGCATGGAAGCGGTGCGCAGCGATTGGACCGATCTCGCCAAGCGCGTTCAGCACGAGCTCTACGCGCGCCTCTTCGAGGGGCGACCGGTCGAGTCGTTCCTGCGCGAGACCGTCGACGAGCTGCGCGCCGGCCGCCTCGACGGCGAGCTGGTGTACCGGAAGATGCTGCGCAAGGATGCGGCCGCGTACACCAAGACCACGCCGCCGCACGTGGCCGCCGCGCGCGTCAGCGGTGCCAAGCCGGGGGCGGTGGTGGCGTACGTCGTCACGTCGAACGGCCCCGAGGCGATCGAGCGGCGCACCAGCGCGATCGACCACGAGCACTACGTCGAGAAGCAGATCCGCCCGGTGGCGGAGCCGGTGCTCGCGGTGCTCGGGCTCGACTTCGACCGCGCGGTGGGTGCTCAGCTCGAGCTCACGCTCGGCCCGCGGGGGCCGAACCGGCGCCGCCGCTGAGAAAGGGCAGAGCGGCGGCCAGGAAGCCCGTCGGGTTGTCGACGTGGGCGAAGTGGGAGGCCGCTTCGAGGCGCACGAACTCGGCGTCGGGTATCCGGGCGCGCAGCCGCTCGCCGACCCGCGGCGGCACCATCGGATCGCGCGGCACGTACACGAGCTGAAGCGGGATCGGAAAGCGCTCGCCGCGCTCCCGGCGCGCATCGAGCTCACGCGTGAAGGCCGCCATGTGCGACGGCGCCAGCGTCTCGCGCAGCACGCGCGCGAAGGCCACGAGGCCCTCGCGTGTGCGCAGCGCCGCGGCGTACTCGCGCGTCTCCTCGCGCGACTTCAGCGTTTCGTCGAAGTAGTGGACGTTGCGGTGCACCCAGCGCTCCGGATCGCCGGCGACGAGCTTCGCGAGCAACGCCGTGCTGCCGGGCAGGGACAGCACCGCGTGGAGCGCGTGCAGGCGCGCGAGCGGAACGCCCGGCGAGTGGAGGTTCACGAGCCGCGACATGGCCCCGGGATCGCGGAGCGCGAGCCGCATGCAGAGGTAACCGCCGAGCGAGTTGCCGATCGTGGCCGAGCCGCGAATGCCCACCTGGCGCTGGAAGTCGGCGATCCAGCCCGCCAGCGCGTCCGGGTGGTACGGCGCGTCGGGTTTCGCCGTGCGACCCGCGCCAGGCAGGTCCGGCGCGTACACCGTGAAGTGCGCGGCGAGCGGCTCGAGCACGTAACGCCACGAGTAGCTCGACGTCATGAGCCCGTGGACGAGCAAGAGCGGCGGGCCCTGTCCGTGGACGCGGTAGTGGACGCGCAGCTTGCCGAAGTCGCGCGAGTCGAGGGTGGCGTCCACGGCGCGGCTCGCGGCGTACCCGTGTGGAGCGCGTGGAGTCTCGGGCAGCGACGCGAATGGCAGCTGCCGGAACGGCTTCGCTCGCCGTGGCGGGGGTGTCTGGGCTTCGGGCATCGTCGGGGCCTCGGGTGAGCGCGTGAGCGGGCGTCACTCCGCGGGGAAAGCGTAGAGCGTTCCGTCGACCCCACCGATCACGACCAGCCCCTCGGCGATCGCTGGTGCGGCGACGAAGCCCTGCAGGAAGGCGCCCTCGGCGGTGGACATGGGCCAGCTCCAGCGCAGCCTCCCGCTGGCGCGATCGAGGGCGACTAGCGCGGCGGCTTGCGGGACCCAGAAGCTCGCGCGTCGGCGTGCACCCGACACGCCCGCGTACACCCGGGTCGCTGTCAGCGCCGGGCGTTCCAGGACCCAGCCGCCCACGTCGGTGCGCCACTCGTTCCGACCGGTCGAGGTGTCGATGCTCGAAACCCGGAACAGATCGCCCGAGCCGATGTAGGCGCGCGCGCCGTCGATCACCGCGGTGGACTCGACCCACGATCCCCACCAGAACTGGCTCCACAGCGCCGCGCCGTTGGCGGCGTCGAGCGCGAGCAGCTTGCTGCCTCGCGTGCCCACGATCAGCCGGCCCTGGACGATGGCCGGCGCGCTCGTGATCGGATCGTGGGCGTCGAGCTCCCACACGGTCGTGCCGGTCGCGCGCTCCACCATCCGCACCAGACCGCTGGTGGTCGCGAACGCGACGTTCGGCCCCGCGACCGCCGCGCTGGCGCGCACCTTGCCGGCCGCCAGGACGCGCCACGAGCGGGTGCCATCGTCGGCGCGCACGGCGTGGAAGCTGCCGTCGCCGCTGCCCACGTAGAGCACCCCGTCCGCGAGGCTCGGACGGGGCGCGCCGCGGTCGTAGTCGAAGATCAGCGGGTTCGGCGATGTTCGCGCCACCTGGCCGTCGCCGAGATCGTAGCGCCAGCGTTCCTGACCGGTGGCGCGGTCGAGCTTGATCAGGAAGCCGCCGTCGCAGGTGAAGTAGACCGCGTCGTCGGTGACGAGCGCCTCGCCGTAGATGGGGCGGCCCGCGGCGAATTTCCACGTGGGGTTGCCGTCGCTCATCGAGATCGCGACCATCACGCCGTCCACGTTTCCGACGTACGCGAGGCCGTCGCGCAGCGCGGCCGTGGCGAAGATCGCGCCCCCGAGCCGCACCCGCCAGCGCGGGCCGGGACCCCGCGGCGGCGACGTGGCCGCCGCGCGCCGGGGCAGGTGCCGCGTGCGGTGGAGCTCGAGCGTGGCCTTGGGTTCCTCGAGCAAGCCGCTCACCAGGATCTGCTCGCCGCTCACGACGATCTCGAGGTCGGCTGCGGGCACGCGGTAGCGGCCGTCGGCAACCTTCTCCACGGCGCCCAGCGGCACGCCGAAGAAGTGCACCAGGTCGCAATGGAGCAGCGCGGCGAGCGCGCCGGATCCGTCACGGCTCACGTCGAGGCCGAATACGGCACGGTTGTCGGCGGGACCGGCCTCGCCCGCCCAGCGTCCTTCGATCGCTTCGCGAGGTGTGGCCGCGGCCGCCGCCGCGCTCGGTGCGGCGGGTGCTGGCAGGAGGGTCGCGGTCAGGCATCCGACGAGCGCCCAGCGCGCGATCCGCATGCCGTCCTCGCTTCCTCAGTCCGCGGCGAACCCGTAGAGGGTGCCGTCGAGGCCGCCGACGACGAGCGTGTCGCCGTCGAGCGCGGCGCCGGCGGCGAATCCCCAGTACATCGCGCCAGGTGGCTCTCGCACGGGCCAGCGCCAACGCAGCTTGCCGGTGCGGCGATCGAGCGCCGCCAGCGCCGCGACGTGGCGGATCTCGTACGGCGAGACGCCGCTGGTCGCGACGATGACCGAGCGCGGCGTGAGCAGGGGCGCGCCCCACGACCAGCCGAAGACGTCGGTGCGCCACGCGATGCGACCGTCGACGGGATCGAACGCCGTGACGCGGCGCAAGTCCGACGAGCCGACGTACGCGAGCCCGTCGTCGCCGGCGACCGCGGTCGACTCGACCCACGAGCCCCAGAAGCTCTGTTTCCAGCGCGTCTCGCCGGTGGCGGGATCGAGTGCCGCGAGCAGGCTGCCGCGGGTGCCGATCACGAGCCGATCGCCGATGAACGCGAGACCGCTGGTGACCGCCCCCTTCACGTCGCGTCGCCAGCGCTCGTTTCCGCTGGCGCGGTCGAGCGCCATCACCCAGCCGTCGAGGGTGCCGAGCGCCACGAGATCGCCCTGGATCGCGGCCGTGGCGCGGATCTTCCCGGGAGCTTGGATGCTCCAGGCGCGGGCGCCGGTCGCCGCGTTCACGGCGTGGAAGCCGCCGTCTCCCGCGCCCACGTACACGAGGCCATCGGCGAGCACGGGCGCGGGGGCTTCGTGGTCGTAGTCGAACACGGCGGGGTGCGGCAGCACGCGCGCGACTCGCCCGTCGCCGAGATCGTAGCGCCACTTCTCCTGGCCGCTGCCGCGATCGAGCCGGAAGAGAAATCCGTTGTCGCACACGAAGTAGACCGCGTCCTCGGTGACGAGCGCTTCGCCGAAGATCGGACGGCCCGCGGCGAAGGTCCAGCGAAGCCGCCCGTCGGCGAGGTCGACGGCGTGGAGGATGCCACCCGAGGTGCCCACGTACGCGACGTGATCGTGCACCGCGGCGGTGGCCCAGATCGGCGCGCCGAGCTGCGCCCGCCAGCGCGGTCCCGGACCCTGGGGAAGCCGTGCGGGAAGCGGTGGGTCGGCAGGCAACGTGCGGGAGCGGTGGAGCTCGACGGGCGCGATTCCGCCCAGCGTGCCGTGGAGCCGCTCGCCGTCGAGAGCCAGCTCGAGACCGAGCTCGGGCACCTGGTAGTGGCCGTCGGCGGTCGCTTGGAACGAAGGCAGCGGCGCGCCGTAGTAGTTGATCGCGTCGAGATAGAGCGCTCCGCCGAGCGCTCCTCGTGCGTCCCGCCGGATCTCGAGTCCGAGGGTGGCGGTGTTCCCCGGCACGCCCGCGGTGCCGAGCCATTTGCCCTCGACGGCATCGCGGGCGCCGGCGACGGGGGCGAGAAACGCCAGGACGAGCGCCAACGCGAGCGTCCCGCCGAAGCGGCGCTCTGCGCGTGCGGAGAACCTCATGCTCGCCAGCTCATTCGCCGCAGCCCGCGCTCACCGCTCGCTATCCATGTGCGCCAGAACGGGATCCGGATAACGACCGCCAGCGGCGGCACCCGCCGGCACGGCGTTCTCGATGCGCGCGAGCGTGTCCGCCGACAGCGTGAGCGAGCTCGCCGCCAGCGACTCCGCGAGGCGCTCGCGCGTGCGCGCGCCGATCAGCGGCACGATGTCCGAGCCGCGCGACATCACCCAGGCGAGCGCGACTTGCGCGACGGTGGCGCCGCTCGCGGCGGCGACGGCGCGCAGCGCCTCCACCAAGGCCAGGTTCCGCTCGAGGTTGGCGCCAGTGAATCGCGGCGAGAACCCTCGAAAGTCGCCGCCGGCCAGCGCGCGATCCTTGGACCAGTGGCCGCTCAGCAAGCCGCGCGAGAGGACGCCGTACGCGGTGATGCCGATCCCCAGCTCGCGGCACACCGGCAGAATCTCCGCCTCGATGCCGCGCGAGAGCAGCGAGTACTCGAGCTGCACGTCGCAGATCGGGTGCACGGCGTGGGCACGCCGAATCGTGCTCGCTCCCACCTCGGAGAGGCCGATGTGACCGACGAGCCCGGCGCGCACCAGCTCGGCGATGGCGCCCACGGTGTCCTCGATGGGCACCTGGGGGTCGAGGCGGGCGGGGCGGTAGACGTCGATGTGTTCCGTGCCGAGGCGGCGCAGGCTGTAGGCGACGAAGTTCCGGATGGCGACGGGGCGCGCGTCGACACCGTTCCAGCCGCCCGCGTGATCGCGCAGGGCGCCGAACTTCACGCTGATGCGCACCTCGTCGCGGCGTCGCCCGGCGAGGGCGTCGCGGATCAAGAGCTCGTTTTGCCCCATCCCGTAGAAGTCGCCGGTGTCGAGGAGCGTGACCCCGGCATCGAGGGCGGCGTGGATGGTGGCGATGGATTCGCGGGGATCGGCCGGACCGTAGAGGTCCGACATGCCCATGCAACCGAGACCGATGGCGGAGACTCGCGGACCCGTGCTGCCGAGCGTGCGTCGTTCCATCCGCTCTCCGCGTTCCCGCCCGGGGTCGAACGAACGAGGCGGTCTCGACCCGCGCGTCGAGGCTCCCTCGCGCGCGCCTTCAGAGGCGTCGCAGGATGGCCTCGGTGAAGCTGGTGGTGGTCCCGTGGCCGCCCAGATCGGGCGTCAGCGTGGCGGGATCTTGCGCGGTGAGCACCGCGTCGTAGGCGGATCGGATGCGCGTCGCCGCGTCGGCTTCGCCGATGTGGTTCAGCATCATCACGCCGCTCATGAGCACGGCCAGGGGATTCGCGACGTTCTTCCCGGCGATGTCCGGGGCGCTGCCGTGGACGGCCTCGAAGATCGCGCAGTCGTCGCCGATGTTGGCGCCCGGGACCACGCCCAACCCGCCCACGAGCCCGGCGCACAGATCGCTGATGAGGTCGCCGTAGAGATTCTCCATCAGCAGGATGTCGAAGCGCGTGGGATCGCGAACCAGCTGCATGCAGCCGTTGTCGATGATCAGCTCTTGGTACTCGATGCCGGCGCCGATCTCCTCGTGCACCTTGCGGGCGCATTCGAGGAAGAGCCCGTCCGACATCTTCATGATGTTGGCCTTGTGGAAGACGGTGACGCGCTTGCGCCCGCGCTCGCGGGCGTAGCGGAACGCGAAGCGTGCGATGCGCTCGCATCCCACGCGGGAGGCGATCTTGAGGCTCTCGACGACGCCCGGCACCACCTCGTGCTCGATCCCCGAGTAGAGACCCTCGGTGTTCTCGCGCACCACCACCAGCTCGACACCCTCGTAGCGCGTGTGGATGCCTGCCAACGAGCGCACCGGCCGCACCGCAGCGTAGAGATGGAAGCGCTTGCGCAGCGCGACGTTGATGCTCTTGAAGCCCTTGCCGATGGGCGTCGTGAGCGGTCCCTTGAGCGCCAATCGGTGCTTCTCGATGGCGTCGATCGTGACCGCGGGCAGGATGTCGCCGTGTTGCTCCACGGCGCCCGCGCCCGCGGGAAGCTCGAGCCAGTCGAGCTTCGCGCCGGCCGCGTCGATCACGCGCCGCGCGGCGCCCGTCACCTCGGGGCCGATACCGTCACCGGGAATCAAGCAGACCGTGCGTTTCATGACGAAACTCTAGGTTGGCCGCCGGGGTCGGTCAACGGGCGGCGCGAGCGCTCGCGCCGCTCAGCGTTCGAGGCCGATGTTGCGCGCCGTGCGCAACGCCAGCGCTTGGATCGTGCAGAGCGGGTTGTTGCCCGATGCGGTGCAGAAGACCGCGCCGTCGCAGCAGTAGAGATTGCCGAGGTCGTGGAAGCGGCCGAACGCGTCGGTGACCGAGGTGGAGGGGTCGGTGCCCATCCGCAATGTGCCCATGATGTGGCGGGTGTCGGGGGGGCCGCCGAAGACCACCGGGATCCAGAAGCCGTACTGGGCCCCCGCGGCGCGATGGATCTCGACCATCTTCGGGCCGTAGAAGGCGCTGGCGCCGAGCTCGAAACGGTGCGGCGCCGAGGTGACGCGCGGGACGGGCAGCCCGTAGACGTCGACGACCTCGGGATCGAGATCGACGCGGTTGGTGTGCTGCGGCGCGTCCTCGGCCTGCATCAGAAGCGCGGCGAGGTGGTCGCGCAGCGGGCTGAACTGCATCAGGCGCTGAAGCGCCGCGCCGCGCTGGGGGCTGGGGACGCGCTGGGCGTATTCGAGCGCCTCGGAGATCGGCTCGGGCTCCGCTGCCGAGAGCTCGATGATGCCGCCGAGGGGATGGTTCGCGAGATCGTCGGGGTCGCCCCGGAAGTCGAGCAGCCCGCCGCTCACGGCGCGTCCGCGGTGGCCGTGGATCCGCTGCGGGTAGAGACCCACCGAGATCGTTTGCCAATGGAACATCAGGTTTCGGCCCACCTGGCCGCTGGCGTTGCCGAGACCGGCGCCGTCGGGATCGGAGAGCAGCAGGAGCCGGGCATCCTCGATGGGCGAGGCGGCGAGGACGTAGACCGCCGCGCGCACGGTCTCGCGCTCGCCCTCCGGCCCGACGTAGTCGACGCCGGTGATCTCGCCGTTGGCGTGCGCGAGCCGCGTGACCCGGCATTCGGAACGAAGCTGCACGCGGCCCGTGAGCAGCGCCTCCCGCAGCCAGGTGACGGCCCCCGAGCTCTTGGCGTTCGTCGGGCAGCCGTAGCCCGAGCAGAAGCCGCAATCGTTGCACGCCGGGCGCCCTCGATAGGGAACCGACAGGACCGCGCTGGGATAGGGGAACGGGTGATAGCCGAGCTTGCTCGCACCCGCGGCCAGCACGACGTGGTTGTACATGGGGTTGCCGGGCGGCGTGGGGAACTCGTTCTTGCGCGGTGGATCGAACGGGCTCGCGCCGCGCTTGCCCTGAACGCCGATGAAGACCTCGGCCTCGTCGTAGTAGGGCTCGAGCTCGTCGTAGGTGAGCGGCCAGTCGACGAAGCTGGTTCCCGCATAGAGCGACGCGAGCTTGCCCAAACGGAAATCGAACGGCGCGAAGCGCACGTACTTGGCGTCGGAGTGCACCATGCCGCCGCCCACGATCTTGGGCAGGTCGTTGACGTCGTTCTCCACGCGAGCGCGCTGCGAGTCGCGCAGCCGGAAGGTGCGAGGCTCGGCGAGGCCTTGTTGCTGGAGGAAGTTCCGGACGCTGTGCTTGATCTCGTCGTTGGAGAAGAGCGGGATCGGCTGGCGGGTCGGATCGTCCAGGCCGAGGAAATGGTTGGGGCCAGCCTCCAGGCACAGGACCGAGGCACCGCGCCGGGCGAGCTCCCAGCACGCCACCGAGCCGCCGGCGCCGGAGCCGATCACGATCGCGTCGAATTGCGCGAGCGCGGTGTTCCCGACGACACGTGGCACCGGACCGGGGCGCTGGCTCATGGCGGGCCGAAGGCTCAGAAGAGCTTGCGCGGCAGGATCAGGCTCTTCACGAACTCCTGGATGTCGTCGGGCAGCGAGCGTGGGAGCAGGCTGCCGTCCGAGGCGATCTCGTCGGGGTCCGGACGCGACATGGGCGAGTCGCCGCGCTCGCGGAAGGTCGCGTCGCCCGCGGCGTATTGGGTGTAGCCGAGCGGCTGGGAATCCCCTTCGAAGCGAATCGCCGCCCACGCCCGGCGATCCCGGTTGCCGCCGTAGACGGGGTCGCCGAACACGCCCTCGATCACGTGCTCGGTCAGCTGGCTCACGAAGCTCGATCCGGTGCGCGGATTGATCGTGGCTTCCGTGTCGAGCGAATCGAGCACGCGCTCCTGGTCTGCGGGCGAGAGCGCGCTGGTGCGCTCGGCGCCCAGCGCTCGCGCCGCCGCGTCGAGCGCCGCGGCGCCGTCGCGATAGATCGTCCGCCACCCGAGGTGGACGCCCGCCACGGCGTCGTTGCGGGCGATCTCGGGGACCGTCGCGGAGCCGAAGATCTGCGCTCGAAACGAGAGCTCCTGCACCCGCGTCAGCGGCAGGAAGAAGCGAAACGAGGGTTCGGGGTAGCGGCTGCTCGGCGCGCCGGTCTGCGGGTCCGCGAACGGGAACCGGCCGCTGAACGGACCGCCTGCGAAGATCGCCGGCGGATCGACGTCGAACGCGGTGAGCAGGTTCTCCAGGTATCCGATCGCGTCGTTCTCGCGGGCGCCCAGGCCCCCGCCGCTCGGCAGGATCACCTCGGCGGCGGACTCGAGGGCGTCGCGCTCGGCTGCGGTGAAGAAGCTGCGCCGCGCGATCGGGTCCGAGGAGCCGTCGCTGCCGCAGCCGGCGAGCGGCAGTCGGGTGGCGACGGTCGCGAGCCCCGCCACCTCGAGGAAGCGTCGCCGCGTCACCCGCCAGCGCGGCTCGGTCATGCTCGTCTCACCGTGCGCGCTCACCCGGGACGCATGACCAGGCCTTGCGCGACCAGGCTCTGGTAGTCGCGCGCGAAGGTGGTCATGCCCACGTCCGCGTTGGTCTCGAGGACGTTGCGCAGCTCGGCGGTGCGGTTCTCGCGGATCATGTTCGAGACCGCCGCGGTGCGAACGAGGATCTCGCGGTTGGCGACGCGCCCGCCGCGCGTCGAGGGCAGCAGGCGCTGCGCCACCACGGCGCTCAAGGTGGCGGCGAGGCGATTGCGGGCGAGAGGCTGCTCGTCCGCGGGGAAGCTCGCGACCACCCGGTCCACCGTCTGGATCGTGTCGGCGGTGTGGAGCGTGGTGAACACGAGGTGGCCGGTCTCGGCGAGGGTGATGGCGTGGCGCATGCTCTCGAGATCCCGCATCTCGCCCACCATCACCACGTCGGCGTCCTGCCGCAACAGCTTGCTGAGCTCGGTGCCGAACGAATGGAAATCGGTGCCCAGCTCGCGCTGGCTCACGAGCGAGAGCCCACGCGGAAAGCGGTACTCGATCGGGTCCTCGAGGGTGACGATGTGGAGCGGGAAAGCCTTGGCGAGCGCCGCGAGGATGGCCGCCATGGAGGTCGATTTTCCGCAGCCCGAGGGGCCCGTGAAGATGACCAGACCGTGGCGCAACCGGCAGAGCTCGAGCACCGCGTCGGGCATGCGGATCTGCTCGAGGCTCGGGATGGTGGTGGCGATGAGTCGCGCCGAGAACCCCGGACTTCCCGACACCACGTACGCGCTGATCCGCAGGCGCTCGCCGTTGGCGAGCTCGTGGGCGCATTCGAGGCTGCCTTCCTCGGTGAGACGGGCGATCTGCTCGGCGCTCAGACATTCGCTCAGCAGCGCGTGCACCTCGGTGCCGGTCAGCGGTTCCTTCGACACGCGGCGCAGCGTGCCGTCGACGCGCAGCACCGCGTGCTGATCCGTGACGGCGTGCAGGTCGGAGGCCTTCGATTCCTGGGCCACCGCCCACAGCGATCGCGCAGTCGAGTTCGCCATGCGAGGGACTCCGTGCTGCCGCGCCGACGAGGTGATGGAGCCCAACGAAGATCGGCGCGCCCGAGGGCGCGCCGATCCTACCTCACGAACCGCGGCGGACGCGCGATTCGCCCGTCACGTCGTGCTTCAGAGCTTGGCGAGGACCGACTCGGCGCTCGACACGTTGAGCCCCGGACCGGGCTCGACCAGCAGCTCCTTCACCACGCCGTCCTGCACGACCATCGCGTAGCGCTGCGACCGGTGGCCCATGCCGAAGCCCGTGCCGTCCAGGGTGAGACCGACGGCCTTGGTGAAGTCGCCGTTGCCGTCCGCCAGCATGCGGACCTTTCCCTTCGTCTTGTTGGCGTCGCCCCAGGCGCCCATGACGAACGCGTCGTTGACGGAGACGCAGACGATCTCGTCGACGCCCTTCTTCTTGAGCTCGTCGGCCTTCTCGAGGAAGCCAGGCAGATGCTTCGCCGAGCAGGTCGGCGTGAACGCGCCGGGCACGGCGAACATCACGACCTTCTTGCCGGCGAAGACCTCGCCGACGGTGACGTCCTTGGGACCGCTCTCGCCCATCTCCTTGAGCTTCACGTCCCCGGGCAGCTTCTCTCCCGCTTGAATGGCCATGGCCACGCTCCTTTCTCGTTTCTCGACTCGATTGGGTTCGATGCTTCGTGAGAGGGCGGGGAGCGTACCACTCGCGTTTGGACGGTCAAAAGCACCGGTTGCCGCATCGGTTGCCGCACCACGCAAGGCGATCCGCGCGCGTCGATCGCCGCGCGTCGCTCGGATGAAGGCTCGATGATCTAGTCTGTCGGCATGCGCACACACATCCCCGAGAGCGGTTGGACCCCGGTGCGGGCGAACGGGCTCGACTTCGCGTGCTTCGCCGAGGGCGAAGGTCCGCTGGTGCTGTTGCTGCACGGCTTTCCCGATACCGCGCACACGTGGGATTGGATCCGGCCGCGGATCGCCGCCGCGGGCTTTCGCGCGGTGTCGCCCTTTCTGCGCGGCTACGCGCCCACCCAGATCCCCGCCGGCGACGCGTTCGACCTGCTCACGTTGGGGCGCGACGTGGCGGCGCTCGTCGAGGTGCTGGGCGGCGGCAAGCCCGCGGTGGTCGTCGGTCACGATTGGGGCGCCGCGGCGGCGTACGCGGCGACTTCGCTCCGCCCGGAGCTGGTGGCGAAGCTGGTCACGATCGCCATCCCCCATCCGGCGACGCTCGCGCCGCGCCTCGCGACGCTCTGGGGCGCGCGTCACTTTCTCGGCTTCCGGCTTCCCGGCGCGCTCGCGCGATTCGTGGCCGACGATTTCGCGATGGTGGATCGCCTCTATCGGCGCTGGTCGCCGACCTGGGATGTCCCACGCGCTGAGCTCGAGCCGGCCAAGAACGCGTTCGCCGCGCCGGGCTGCGCCAACGCCGCGATCGGCTACTACCGGTGCGCCTCGCTGGTGCCGCCAGCCGAGCTGCGCTCACGCGTGCACGCGCCGGCGCTCTGCTTCGGCGGGCTCGACGACGGCGTTCTCGAGGAACGGGACTTTCGCGCGGGCGCGCGGGCGTTCACGAGCAGCTACGACCTGGTGATGACGCCGGGAGGGCACTTCCTGCATCGCGAGTCGCCGGAGGCGTTCGCCGGGCCGCTGCTCGATTTCCTCGCCTCCTGAGCGGGGCTCACTCGCGCCGCCAGGCCGACGCGAACCACGGCTGCTCCGCGCGCGGGCGTCCGGCGGGACGGTAGTAGCTCTCGAGCTCGACGAAGCCAGCGCTCGCGCAGTGACGGCGCCACGTGGCTTCGCTGAGGTAGGAGCCGTAGCGGCGATCCTGGAAGCCTTCCCGATCGTCGCCACGGGGGTTGGACGCGAAGAGCACGCCCGCGGGCTTCAGGCAGCGGTGGAGCTCGCCGAGCACCCGCGGCAGCTCTTGCGCGGGAACGTGGAAGAGCGAGGCGTTCGCGAACACCCCGTCGAAACGCTGCGACCCCAGGTCGAGCGCCAGGAAATCCTGGTGCAGCACCTCGCAGCCCGAGTGGAGGCGCGCCATCTCCACGAACGCGCGCGAGCCGTCGAGGCCGACGGCGAGGTGACCGCGCTTGCCGAGCGCGATCAGGTCGCGCCCCGGGCCGCAGCCGAGGTCGAGGAGCACGAACGGCGGCGAGCCCACCAGGTGGCGCAGCAGCGTCTCGATGTTCTGGTCGACGTCGTGGTCGCGCGTTCCCTCCCAGAACGCGCGTGCGTTGTCTTCGTAGTGCCCGAGCGTGGACTGCGTGATCCGCTCGAGCGCGGCGGCATCGAGCACGGGGGCGGGTCGTCGCATGGAGGGGCGTCGCTCGGAGGCGTTCTCGGTGGGTCGCTCAGCCGGTGCCGAGCGGCGCGCCCATCGCGGGACGCGGAAAGGCCCTCTCCAGCTCGGCGGCGTCGGCGTTCGTCAGGGCGAAGTCGAGCGCTGCGGCGTTCTCGCGCACGTGGCTCTCGCTCTCCGCCTTGGGAATGGTGAAGGCGGCGGGGTGGCGGGTGAGGAAGTTGAGCGCCACCTGGCGCGGCGTCTTGCCGTGGCGAGCGGCGATCCGCTCGAGGGTTCGGCGCGCGGGCTCGCCACCGGGCGGGAAATCGCCGCTGCCGAAGGGCGAGTAGCCGACCATCGCCACCCGCGCCTCGGCGCAGCGCGGCAGCAGCTCGTTCTCGATCCCGCGATCGCCGAGGTGATGCAGGACCTGGTTGCACACGATGGGATGGCGCGTCGCCAGCCGGCGGGCCTCGTCGAGCTCGTGCGGCTCGAAGTTCGACACGCCGATGAAGCGCGTCTTGCCCTGGTCGACCAGCGCTTCGAGGGCGCCGATGGCCTCGGGCAGCGAGACCTCCTCGGTGAGCCAGTGCAGCAGGTACACGTCCAGGCGATCGGTGCCGAGGCGCGCGAGGCTCTGCTCGCAGGCCCGCACGATTCCACGGCGCGACGCGTGCTCGGGGAGCACCTTGGACACCAGGAAGAGCCGATCGCGATGATCGCGCACGATCGGCGCCAGAATCGCCTCGGCGCCGGTGTAGAGCTCGGCGGTGTCGATGTGGGTGAGGCCGAGGGCGATGCCCGCGCGAATCGCGCGCTCGGCAGCGCGCGCGTCCCGGAGCTTCCAGGTGCCCTGGCCGATCACCGGCACCTCGAGGCCGGTGCTTCCGAACGGTCGACGGATCATCGCTTCACCCCCTGCGTCCGAGCGCCACACCCGCGAGGATCATCCCCGCTCCCGCCACCGCCCGCGCCTCGACGTGCTCGCCGAAGAACGCGACCCCGAGCACCATCGAGAGCAGCGGCACGAGGTATTGGTAGAGCATCGTGCGGGTCGATCCGATCCTCGCGATGCCCACGGTCCACACCACCCAGCCGTAGAGGGCACCCAGGTACGCGATGTAGAGGATCCCGCCGATCCCGCTCGGCGTGAGCCGGCTCAGCCCGCCGCCGGCCAGGTCGCGCCACACCGCGTTGCCGAACAGGATCACCGTCCAGACCAGCCCGAAGCTCATCGTCAGCGCCGTGAGCTCGATGGCGCTGCGCCTGCCGAGCACGGGCGCGGACGCGGCCGCGTAGATCGCCCAGCTCGTGGCGCTCGCCAGGATGAGCGCGTCGCCGAGCAGCCCGGGATCGGCGTCGCTGCGCGTCGCTCCCGGCGCGACGGTGGATCGCGAGACCACCAGCGCCACGCCGAGAAACGCGATCGCCATGCCCCACCACACCCGCTTGCCGGTGCGCTCGATCCCCGCCGATTGGGCGAGCAGGCTCGCGAGCGCCGGGCTGGTCGCGAAGAGCAGCGCCCCGTGGATCGAGCTGGTGTGCTGCATCCCCCACACGAACAGGAACTGATTGCACGGGATGGCGGCGAAGGCGAGACCCGCGAGGATCACGAAGTCGCGGCGCGACATCGCGAAGATCTCGCCGATCGAGCGCCGCCCGAGCTTGGCCGCGAGCGGCACCAGCACCGGAACCACCAGCGCCATGCGCAGCACGATGAGGGTGCGGGGATCGAGACGGGCGCCGTCCGCGAGCCGGCCGGCGAGCTGGGCGGCGCGGAAGTTGACCGCCCAGGTCACCACCACCGTGAGCAGCCAGAGGTCGATCCAGCCGAGCGTCGTCGGAGGAGGTGTGCGTGCGTCGTCCATCGCGAGAGCTCGGAGCCGAGCGAGACGGACGAGCGTATCAGGGGCGTCGCGCGATCGCCGGCGCGCGGGCGCGGTGGAGCGAGCGGGGGGCGCGCGCTCAGAGATTCACGGTGGCGATCGGCTCGCGCTCGTGCGGCATGGCGAAGAAGAAGCCCTGCATCAGGTCGCAGCCCAGGTCGCGCGCGGCCACCATCTCCTGCACCGATTCGACCCCCTCGAGGACCATCGTCGCCCCCAGCTCGCCGCACAGCGCCGCCAGCGACTGGATCACCTTGGCCTTGGTGGCGCTCTGGTGAAGGCCGCTCACGATGCTGCGATCGACCTTGAGCACGTCCGGCACGAAGCGGGTGACGGTGCCGAGACCCGCGTAGCCGGCGCCCACGTCGTCGAGCGCCAGCCGGTATCCCAGCGCGCGGAGCGCGGCCACGCGCCGCTCCAGGTCCTCGAATCGCTCGATGGAAGCGTGCTCGGTGATCTCGAGGACCACGCGTGTCGCCACCTGCGAGAGCGGCGAGCGCGTGTCGACGAGCTCGTCGTCGGCGAGATCGCTGGGATGCAGGTTGACCGCGAGGTACGTCCCGTGCGGCAGCTTGGGCGCGTAGCTCTGCGCGGTGGCGCGCACGGCGCGCCCGAAGGTGTGCACCTGGCCGAGGGTCTCGGCGGCGCGCACCAGCGCGTCCGGCCGCTCGAGCGTGGGCTGGTCGCTGCGAACCAGGGCTTCCCAGCCGACGATGCGCCGCTCGAGCGTGCTCACGATGGGCTGGAACGCGAACCACAGCCGTTCGAGCGCGCGCTCGAAGACGGCGCGCTCGGCCGGGTTCGGCCGTCCGCTCTGCGCCGCGGCGCGCGCCTCGGCGAGGAAGCTCTCGTCGACCTCGTCGGTGAGATCGAGGCGCATCACGACCCGGCCGACCTGGAGCTTGTCGCCCGGGTAGAGACAGGCGCACTCCACCGGCGTGCCGTTCACGAAGGTGCCGTTGCGGCTGCGGAGATCGACCACGCGGACGATCCGGGTCCGCTCGTCCAGGCCCTCCGCGGAGATCGTCGCGTGGGAGCGCGACACGGTTTCGTCGTCGATGAGGATGTCGGCCAGCTCGCCGCGGCCGATCACGTAGGCGCGACGGTCGACGGGGATGCGGAAACGCTCGCGGGCGCGCGGCCCGTCGAGCACCACGAGGCTCAGGACGCTGGCGAGCGGACTCGCTCGTGGGATCACGATGCGCTGGGTGGGCTCGGAGCATGCGACGGGGTTCATGCGCTCTCCTTCGAGGTGTCGCGGCACCGGTCGGCTGCCGATGGCGGCGGTCTCGACGATGGGCGTGGACACGGGGACGGTCTCGCTGAGTGTGGGCAGCGTGGGCTCGCTCACCGGGCCGCGACGCGTGGCTGGCGGGGCGAGCGGCGCGCTCATCGGGTGATCGGATCGCAGTCGTTGTCGCGAGGATCGGCGCCGCCATCGCTCACTGCCGGGCTCACGGTGGCGGTCGAGTCGTCGCAGTCGAACGGCGCGGGGTAGCCGTCGCCGTCGCGATCGACCACGGCTTGGCCCCATGCCGCGAGCACCGGTTCCGCGGCGAAAGCGGCCTCGAGCTGGGTGGCGTCGATCCGCCGGCCGAGTGGATCGAACGCGAACGTCGGCGAATCGGGAACGCCCATGGCTCGTCCCAGATCGGCGAAGCCCGTGCCGGGCTGGGCGAATCCCACGGCGACGTGCGATTGGCCGTCCTCGCGATCGAGCACGACGAGCGTCCCGTCGCCACCCACGTGGGAGTCGGACACGCGGTAGCCGTCGTGCAGCATCCGCCCGAAGAGCTGCCAGGTGCGTCGCGCGAGGCGCTCGGCGGTGGTCGACGGGTAGATGGCGGCGAACCCGGGGATGCCCAGCAGCGGCGCGTACGAGACGTGCTCGACGCCCAAGCTCAGCGCCACGACGAGCTTCTTCGCGAGCCAGCTCGCCTGGTCGCTCTCGCTGACCCAGCTCTTGGTGCCGGGCGGTGGTTGGTCCGCGAAGCCGAGCTCGGTGATCCAGATCGGCTTGGAGCCGTTGCTGCGCGTGCGATGGAACTCGATCACGCTCGCGAGCGACGCCCAGTCGTCGTAATGGTGGATCCCGATCACGTCGTAGAAGTCGGGCGCCGAACCCGCGAAGAGCGAGTCGATGAGGTCGCGCGCGCGCCGGCTCTCGCGGTCCTGCTCGATCTGCTTGAAGAGCTGCGCGTCGGGGACGTTGGCCGCGAACACCCGCTGCATCGGGTAGCTGGTACGGAAGTACGCCGTCGCCCATGCGCGCACCTCGGCGTCGTAGCGATTGCCGTGGGCGCGCGCCTGATCGTGCGCCAGTCGAAAGCCGAGCTGGTGGCTCGTGAGCGCGCCGCCGATCACCGTGGCGGATGGGTTGGCGGCCTTCACCGCGCGGTAGAAGCTCGGGAGCGTGCCGACGCGCGCGTCGCCGCCGACGCCGCCGAAGTAGTCGGAGGCGGTCCCGTACCAGAAGGACTTCACGTCCGGCTCCTCGACGCACGACCACACCGCCACGCGCGGCAGCCGCTTGGCGGGGCTCTGGGGGTCGGGTGTGGTGCCGTCGTAGCGTCGCGCCAGAGCGAGCACGAAGTCGTACCAAGGGGAGGTGTTGCCCGGCTCGTCGCGGGTCAGCACGCGCGGCGGATACGAGTAGGTGCCGATCGGGTACTTGGGGCCGAGGAACTCGCCGTTCTTGGTGTCGTAGGTCGTCGAGTCGACGGGCCAGCTCGCCTCGGGACCGGCGAAAGGCGCGATCGGGCCGCCGCCGGGTCGTAGCCGAATGACGATGCGCTCGATTCCGGCGGCGTCGGCGCTGCGAACCTGCTGATCGAGGGACCGCAGCGCGGTCGCGTCGAAGTCGCGCCCGTTCGGCTCGAGCACCGCCCACGTCACCGCGTTGCCGACGATCTGGAAGGTGTCGGCGCCTGTCGAGGTGAGCAGCTCGAAGCGATTGGTGGAGAGGGTCACGCCGCCGAAAGTGATGTGCGGGAATGCGTGCGCTGCCGGTGCGCTGCCGCCGACGAGCAGGAGCAGCAACGCGGCGGTCGCGAGGCCGATGGCGCGCCCGGTCTCGGGCCGCGCGCGAAGCGCGAGACGCTTGGTGACGATTGCGAGGGTATCGGGCATCGGGCGTGGTCTCCGGGATGGGCGGCGGGGTTCGTTCCTTGGC
>JAXLQJ010000028.1:0-95591 GCA_046331705.1 bacterium
CAAGCGCGATCGTCTCTCGAAGCGGCTCGACCGGCGGCACGCTCGACGATCGCAAGCTCACATCCAGCGCTGCGTCATCCGCATCCGAACCGCCGCGCGCCGCGTCGTCTCTCGACACGCACGCGCCCTCCGCTGGCACCACCGAGATCAACACGGCGATGCCGATCGATCGTTTCTCGTCCGCCCGCACCTACAGGCCTCACGCGGCGTGGCCCGATCCCGCGACCTACGACGGGTATGCGAAGCAGACGATCAGGCTTGCGACGATTCTGCCCGACGGGGCGCCCGGCACCACCGAGCTCGAGGGCGTCGCCGACGCCATCCAAAAGGCGAGCGGCGACCACCTGGGGCTCAAGCTCTACCTGGGCGTATCCGGCGACGAGAAGGACATCGTCAAGAAGCTCGAGATCAACCAGCTCCAGGCGGCACACCTCACCGGTCTCGGGCTGGCCGAGATCCTGCCTTCGATCCACGTCCTCGACCTGCCTTTCTTCTTCACCAGCTACGCGCAGGTCGACCGCGTGTACGACGGCGTCCTTTCCTATTTCCAGCAGGCGTTCCGCGAGAAGGGGTTCGAATTCCTGGGATTCACCGAGACCGGCTTCGTCTACCTCTACAGCAACCGGAAGATCCAGAACCTCGCGGATCTTCAGCAGGCCAAGATCTGGGCAGCCGAGGGCGACCCGCTGACGGCGGCCTTCGTCGCCGGGGCCAAGATTCAGTCCGTGCCACTCGCCATCCCCGACGTTTTGACGTCGCTTCAGATCGGGCTCATCGACACCGTGTACGGCCCACCCGCCGGCATGATCGGCCTGCAATGGTTCACCAAGGTCAAGTACGTGCAGGCCGTGCCGTTCGTTCACGCCACCGGCGGTCTGGTGATGACCAAGAAGGCATTCGACAAGCTTCCGCCGGAGATGCAGGCACCGTTCGCGACGACGGTGGCCGAGCAGGCCGAGCTCATCACCCAATCGCTGCGCAAGGTGAACGAGGAGTCGAAGCGAGAGATCCAGAAAGCGGGCGTCACGGCCCTGCCCGAGCCGAGCGCCGAGGTCTGGATGCAGCTCCGGGACATCGCGCAGCGAGTGACGGAATCCGAAGCGGGGCACCTCTACCCGAGAGAGCTGCTCGATGGCGTACGCCGGCTTCGCGACGAAGCCGCGGCAGCGGAAGCGTCGCACTGACCTCCTCGCGCCGCCGTCGCGCTACGCTCTCGCCACACGGGCGGCCGGGCTCGACGAGCCCGCCTGACGCCACCGCGCCCGAGGCGAGGAATCCCCATGCAGATCAAGCGCACACCGGACGAGCGATTCGAGCGTTTGCCCGGCTACTCGTTCGCACCGCATTACGTCGACGTGGCAGGGCTTCGCATCCACTACGTCGACGAAGGCCCGCGCGATGCTGCTCCGGTCCTCTTGATGCACGGCGAGCCGTCGTGGTCGTACCTCTATCGCAAGATGATTCCGGTACTCGTGGCGGCCGGCCACCGGTGTGTCGCGCCGGATCTGATCGGCTTCGGCCGTTCCGACAAGCCCGCCGACCGGCGCGACTACACCTACCAGCGGCACGTCGACTGGATGCGCGGCTTCCTGGAAGCCACCGATCTTCGCCACGTGACGCTCTTCTGCCAGGACTGGGGCGGGCTCATCGGGCTCCGGCTGGTCGCGGAGCACGTCGAGCGATTCGACCGCGTGGTGGCCGCGAACACGTTCTTGCCCACGGGCGACCGCCCCGGCGGCAAGGCCTTCGAGCAATGGCAGCGGTTTTCGCAGGAAGCCCCGGAGTTCATGGTGGGCGCGATCGTGCAGGGTGGCTGCGCCACCTCGCTGTCCGACGAGGTCGTGGCTGCCTACGACGCTCCGTTCCCCGACGACACGTACAAGGCGGGAGCGCGCGTCTTTCCCATGCTCGTGCCCACCACGCCCAACGATCCCGCGAGCGAGCCCAATCGCGCGGCGTGGGAGGTGCTGAAGCGCTTCGAGAAGCCGTTCTTGTGCGCGTTCAGCGATCTCGACCCGATCACCAAGGGCGCCGACAAGGTGCTGATCGAGTCCATCCCGGGCGCTCGTGGCCAACCGCACACCACGATCGAGAACGGCGGGCATTTCCTCCAAGAGGATCAGGGCGAGGCGTTGGCAGCGGTGGTCGCGCGCTTCATCGCCGCGACTTCGTGAGGACTGCGCGCGCGTCGGCGACGCGCCGAGGTTCCCGTCGACGCAACGGATTCCAGTCATCGGTTGCGTTGACACGTTTCTCGGGCGGGGCATAGAGTCGCCACCGGGTCACCCCGCCCTCCTCGGCGACATCGATCAGAGCTCGTTCTCGGCGCAGCATGTCGATCCCGGTGCCTCTCTCCGAGGACGCGGTGGTGCGTCCTCATCGAGCCACATCGAGCTCCGCCGCGGGGCGCGACGCCGCTGGCCTCCACGATCTGGCGCTGGCGTGGCGGGCGTTGCGGGCGCCGCAATGGCTGCACTTCCTGGTGGTGCCCGCGCTGCCGCTGCACGCGCTGCTGGGGATCTCGCCGCGTGAAGCCCTCGCTCACTTTCTCCCGGCGGCGCTGGTGGCCTCGCTCTGCCTCGCGTTCGGCTACGGCATCAACGCGATCGCCGACCGCGATGGCGATCGCGACGGCACCAAGAACCCACTGGCGGGACGCGCTCGAGTCCCCACCGCCGTGTGGATCGCGGTGCTGGCGAGCGGCATCGCCGCGCTCGCGCTGGCGTGGCGAGACGCCGCCACCTTGCGCGCGACGCCCGTGTTGATCTCGCTCGCCGCGAGCGCGCTCTACAGCGTCGGGCCGCGGCTCAAGTGCGTCCCCGTCATCGGCACCCTCACGAACCTCTTCATCTTCACGCCGCTCGCCGCGCTGACGCGGCTCGACGGCACGGACGCGCCTCACCTCGGGCTCTTGCTCGTGACCTTCGTGGTGCTGCTCACCCAGAACCAGCTCGTCCACGAGGCCGGCGACCTGGTCGAAGACCGCGGCGCGGGAACCGCGAGCTCCACGGTCATCTTCGGCACCCGCGCGTCGACGCGGGCGGCGCGCGCGCTGGGAATCGCGGCGGCGTTCGCGTTCGTCGCGGTGTGGGGACCGACCGGGATGGTGCTCTTCGCGAGCGCGGCGCCGCTCGGCGGGGGAATCCTGATCGGCAGCACGTCTTCCGAGGAGGCGGCGCGCGTGCGCCACGTGCATCGCCGCCTATCGCTCATCGCCGGCGCCATCTTGTTCCTCCTGGCGGCCGCCTCCACGACGGGCCACCACCCATGACGGGCCCACGGCTTCCCGCGGCGCGCTCGCTGGCCCGCCTCGGCTGGGCGATGGCCACGCGCCGTCGGCTGCCGTTCTCGATGGTGTTCATCCTGACGAACCGCTGCAACTTCCAATGCGAGTACTGCAACATCCCGGCGCAAGCGGGCGACGAGATGAGCGAGGCCGAGTTCCGGCGCGCCATCGACGAGCTCACGGCGCTGGGCATGTCGCGCGCGGCCTTCAGCGGCGGTGAGGTCACCATCCGACGCGAGTGCGCACCACTGATCGGGTACGCGAAATCGCTCGGGCTCTTCACCTCGATGAACACCAACGCCTGGCTGAGCGCGGCGCAGATCGACGAGCTCACGCCGAATCTGGACATGGTCGTCACGTCGCTCGACGGCCCCGAGGACGTCCACGACGAGGTGCGCCACCGCAAGGGCTCGTACCGGCGGGTGATGGCCTCGCTGGAGCGCTTCTTGGGCTCGGGGGTGGCGGTCGCGACCATCACCACCCTAGGCCCATGGAACCTGCCCCACGTCGAATGGGTGCTCGAGCAGGCGGAGCGCTTGGGCTTCTTCGCGTATTTCCAGCCCGCCTACGAGGATTGCTTCCACCTCGAGGCCGGCATTCATTCGACGTTCGACGGCGCGACCCTCGACTCGATCGCCGCGCGGCTTCAGGTCGCGCGCGCGAGCGGCCGGCCGGTGGGCTCGTCTCCGGGCTACTTCGAGCGGCTCTCGCGCGCGCCACGCTTCTCCGATTGCGGCACGTGCAAGGCCGGCATCTACTTCGGCACCGTGCTCGCCGATGGCCGCGTCATCCCCTGCCACCTGACCTCCGAGGGCGCCTACCTCAACGGTCGCGAGGTGGGATTCGCGCGAGCCTTCCTGGAAGCTCCCCATCCCGCCAGCGGCCCCGGCTGCAGCGTCACGCCCCTGGTCGAGAACGACTTGATCTTCAGCCTCGAGCCACGCGCGATCCTCGCCGCAGCACGCCAGATCCGCGCCGCGCGCCGCACCGCGAAGCCGCGCGCCGCGCGCGGCCAGCCGGCCGCGCCGGCGTGAGCGGCGGGCGCCGGCCACCGTCCGCGTCCGCCGAGCGCGCCCGAGCGCGCCGCGCGCGGCAACCGTGCTCGCGTACGCGAGCTCCGCGATGAACAAGCTCTTCTTCACCCACATGCTGATCACGGGCCTGGTGCTCGTGCTCGTGATCCGCCGCCTGCTCGCGGCCTCCGATCGGTTCGAGGCGCTGCGGCGGATCCTGCGGGGCGCCGCCGTGGTGCTGGCCCTGCCGCCGCTGATCTTCTACGCGAGCACGCTCGAATCGCTTCCGCTGTGGGCCAGCGGGTCGTGGCTCGCGCTGGCGGCGCTGGTGGGATACGCGGTGAAGCGCCGCGGTCGGCGCGCCCTGACGGTGGCGCTCGCGGTGGCGGCCTACACGGTGGTCCACACGTGGTTCGCGACGTGGCTCTTCTGGACGTTGTCGCCTGGCTGTCGCGAGGTCTGGAGCCAGCCCGGCGCGGTGCGGCTCGACGTGGACGAGGACCCATCGCTCCCGCTCCTCAAGAACCGCGGCGAGTACGCGATCGAGGTCGATCCCGAGGAGCGCTTCGTGTACGCGAGCTACGCGCACCGCGGCTTCCTCAAGGGCGTCGCGCGCATGCGGATCGACGCGCCGGGCGACGTCACGCGGCTCGATGTGGGCGCGCGCGGCATCCTGCACGTGCGCTTCGACCCGGCCAGCCGCCGGATCTTCGCCGCCGACCACGTCGACGGTCAGCTCTACGTCCTCGCCGAGGAACCGTTCCGCGTGCTCGAGACCATCCCCCTGGGCGCCCAGGAGCCGATGGATCTGATCATCGACGCGCCGGCACGGCGACTGGTCGTGATCGATCGCACCGAGATCCCGCACGCGCCGAACCGCCCCGATCGCTTCGCCGGGCTGCTCGTCTTCGACCTCGCCGCGCCGCGCGAGCGCCTGGGCCGCATCTCCCTCGACGAGTTCGCGGGCGCCAACGAGCTCATCACGGTGCCTGGCGAGCGGCGCATCTTCGTCACCAGCGAGGGCTACATCACGCTCTTCGCCCACGACTTCGTGACCCAGACGAGCCGGCTGATCCGCACGTTCATCCCTGGCATCGGCGGAGGCGCCGTCGATGCCGAGCGCCGCGAGCTCTACCTCACCCACACCACCGGGCTCGTGCAGGTGCGCGACCTGGATACGCTCGGCTACGAGCGCACGCTGTTCGTGCGTGGCGCGCGCGCGGTGGTGGTGGACGCCGCGCGCCGAGCGCTCTACATCGGCGACTTCTTCAACGGCCGGGTGAGCCGCATCGATCCCGAGACCGGCGCGTCACTCGGATCGATCCGCGTCGGCGTGCGCATGCGTCAGATGAAGGTGCTGCGCGACGGGCGGCTGCTCACGGCCGGCGGGTGCGGAGTCGTCGTGCTGAACCCGCCGAGAGCCTCGGCGGCGGCGAGCTGATCCCCGGCGCCCGAGCGGCGAGAGCGCATGAACCAATACTTCTTCACCCACATGCTGCTGGCCGGCCTCGCCGTGCTCGGCGCGGTCTGGCTGGTGTGGATGATCGGCCGTTACGCGGCGCCGCTGCGGCGCTTGCTGCGGATCGCCGCGCTGACCATCGCGGTGCCGCCCGTGGTCTTCTACACCAGCACGCTCGCGATGCTGCCGCTGTGGGCGAGCGTTCCGTGGGGAGTGATCGTCGCGCTCGCGTACCGTGCCCTGCGCCGACACGGCATCGGCCGCACCACGGCGATCGCCGGCCTCGGCGCGTACTCGGTCTTCCACACCTGGCTCTTCACGTGCGTCTTCTTCGCGACGTCCCCCGGCTGCGAGGCGGTCTGGCGCCAACCGGGCGCGGTGCGCCTGGATAGCCAGCCGGACACCACCATGGTCGCGATCCTGCAAAACCGCGGGGAATACGGGCTCGACGTCGATCCCGAGGAGCGCTTCGCGTACGCGACCTACGCCCACGGCGGCCAGCTCAGCGGCGTGGTACGGGTGTCACTCGAGAAACCCGGCGACACCCAGCGCGTGGACCTCGGCGCGCGCGGAATCCTGCACGCGCGCTTCGAGCCGAGCACGCGGCGGATCTATGCCGTGGACCACAAGAATGCCGAGCTCTACGTGCTCGACGCGGATCCCTTTCGGCTGGTCCAAACGGTCCAGATGAAGGTCCAGGCGCCGATGGATCTCGCGTTCGATCCGGCGGCGGGGCAGGTGCTGGTGATCGACCGAACGGAAATCGCCGACGCGCCCAATCCCGGCGATCGATTCGCGGGCCTGGTCGCGTTCGACCTCGCGGCGCCCGGCGCTCCCGTCGGCCGTTACGCGCTCGACAACCATCCGGGGGCCAACGAGATCATCACCGTGCCCGGCGAACGGCGCGCCTTCGTCACCAGCGAGGGGTTCATCACGCTGTGCGCGTACGACTACGCGAGCCATACGAGCCAGCTGCTCTTCACCGGCATTCCCGGGATCGGCGGAGGCGCCGTCGACGCCGAGCGGCGCGAGCTCTACTTATCCCACACGATCGGGTTGGTGCAGGTGCGCGACGTGGACCGGTTCGACTACAAGCGGACCCTGTTCGTGCGCGGTGCCCGCGCGGTGACGGTCGACCCCGTGCGCAAGGCGCTCTACGTCGCGGACTTCTTCAACGGCCGCGTCAAACGCGTCGATCCCGAAAGCGGTTCCGTGCTCGGGTCCGTCCGGGTCGGCGTCCGCATGCGACAGATGAAGGTGCTGCGCGACGGCCGGCTGCTGACGGCGAGCGCCTGCGGGATCGGGGTGCTGAATCCACCGTGAGCGTCGGCCGGCGGACGCGCCGCGAGCCGAGCGCGGGCGTGCTGCGTGGTCTCGTGGGCGCGTTTGCGGGCGCGCGACGCCGCGCAGTAACCTCGCCGCGGCGGCCCGGGCCGCTGCCGGTGGTGGCCTGGAGGGGACCGAATGAACGCTGGCTCAGCGCATCCGCGTCCGCAGCGAGCGGACGTGAGCGTCGTCGTTCCCAGCCATGACGCGGCGCGGACCCTGGAGCGCTGTGTCGCGAGCGCGCTCGCGAGCGACGAGCCGCCGCTCGAGGTGATCATCGCCGACGACGCCTCGACGGATGCGACAGCGCGAATCGCCGCCGCGCTGAGCGCGGCGTACCCGGAGCACGTCCGCTGCGTTCGTCTGGTCGAGCGACGCGGGCCCGCTTCCGCCCGCAACGCCGGCGCGCGAGCGGCGCGAGCGCCGCTGCTCTTCTTTCTCGACGCCGACACCGAGCTCGAGGCCGACGCGCTGACCCATTTCCGCACCACGATTCGGGACGCCGACGCCGTCTGCGGCGTCTACTCGCCGACACCGCTCGCTCCCGCCGGCGCCGGCGCACGCTACAAGGCGCTCTTCGATCACTTCAGCTTCTCGCGCGCGGGCGTGACCGGATACGACGGGTTCTCCGCGTACTGCGGCGGCGTTCGTCGGGACGTCTTCTTCGCCGTGGGCGGCTTCGACGAATCCCTCGGGCCGGGGGCCGAGCGCGAGAACGAGGAGTTCGGCTACCGGCTGTCCCAGGCGCACCGCGTCCTCATCGATCCCGCGATTCGCGCGCGGCACCATTTCGCGGGCGTCGGGCGACTGAGCCGCAACTACTTCGTGCGCGTGATGCAGTGGACCGGCCTCTTCCTGGAACGCGGGCGCTTCGAGAGCGCCGGCGACGCGACCGCCGCGGGATCGATCCGCACCCTCGCGGCGCCGCTTGCGGCTGGCGCTTGGCTGCTGACGCCTCACCTCCCGGACGCGCTGCCGGTCGCCGTCGCGCTCGCGGTCGTCTGGGCAGCGGGCGCGTGGCCGTTCGTGCGATTCGTCGCGGGCGAGCAGCCGCGCTTCGTGCTCGCGGCGATCGTGCTCAACGTCCATTTCTCGTTCGTCATCAGCGCGGGCGCCGCGCTGGGGGCGTTACGCCACGTGGCGCAGCGACTCGCTTCTCCGAGACGCGCGCCCGAGACGCCCGCCGATCGCGATCCAGCGGGACCGCCGACTCCGTTCCCGCCTGCCGCGACGGATCGGGTCGCGGCCGTGCGCGCCGCCCCACCCGGTTGAGCGCATGCCGTTGCCGCAGATCCTCGGCACGCTGCGGGCCCTCGCCGATCCCCGGCAGGTCGGCTACCTCATCTTCTACGTCACGAACCGCTGCAACTTTTCCTGCGATTTTTGCTTCTATCACGAGGAAATCGCCAAGGGACGAAAGGACGACGAGCTCGCCGTCGACGAGATCGAGCGGCTGGCGGCGAAGCTCGGCCCGCTCGCCCAGCTCTCGCTCACGGGCGGCGAGCCGTTCATCCGCCCCGAGCTGATCGAGATCGCCACGGCGTTCTTGACGCACACCCACGCGCGCTGGGTCACGATCCCGACCAACGGCTGGTTCAGCGAGCGCGTCGAGCGAGCGCTCGACGTCCTGACGGCTCGCTTTCCGACCTCCAACTTTCGAGTGGTGCTGTCGGTGGACGGTATCGAGAGCCAGCACGACGTGGAGCGCCAGGCGCCGGGTTCCTGGCAACGGCTGTGCGAGACCTACGCCGCCGTCGATCGGCTACGGCGGCGCCGCGAGAACCTGGTCCTCGACGCGAACACGGTCTACTCGTCGCGCACCCAGGCTCACGTCCTCGCGATCCTGCGCGCGCTCGACGAGCGCTTCGCGTTCGACAACCTGTCGCTCACCTACACCCGCGGCCGCCTGCGCGACCGCGCCCTCGAGCCGACCTTGCACGAGCCCTACCAGCGAGCGCGCCAGCTGATCCTCGAGCGCGCGCGACGCGACGAGGGCCGAGCGCTGTCGAGCGTCTGGCGCGCCGTCGACGACGTCTCGCACGAGCTCTTGGCACGCGTGGTCTTCGAGGATCGATTCGCGGTCCCGTGCGTCGCCGGTCGCAAGCTGGTCGTCGTCGGCGAGACCGGCGACGTGTTCCCGTGCGAGGTCCTCGGGACCCGCGTCGGCAACGTCCGCGACGTCGACTACGACTTGCACCGGCTCCTCGCTGCTCCGCTGAACGAGCGGCTGGTTCGCTGGATCCGCGACAGCCGCTGCAAGTGCTCGTTCGAATGCGCCCACGCGGCCAACACCGTGTGGAACCGGTCCGCGTACCCAGCCATCGGCCGAGCGTGGCTGCGCAACGCGCTTCGGCGTACCACCCACGAGGCACTCGGTCCGGCCCAGGCTCCCGGCACCTGAGACGTCATGTCGCCGCTCGCACGAACCTCGCCCTGGACTCGCTCGACGCGACGGCGCCGCAGCCAGCGCGCGCCCGTTTCCCGAGCTCCCCGACCGAGGCGACTCGACTCGTCGCGACCAATCCGATGAAGCTCAAGGAGCTCGAGAACCTGCCGAACCACCCGCTCGTGGGGCGCGCGCTCGGCGCGATCCGCTGGCTGGACGGCTATTCCCCGATCCCACCGCGCTTCGTGGAGCTGGCGCTCACGTACCGGTGCAATCTCTCGTGCTCGTTCTGCTACCAGGACCAGTCGCGGCGCACCGACCTTCCGGATCTGAGCTTCGACGCCATCCAGCAGATCGAGCGCAACCTCTCCGAGTCGTTCCGCTGGAAGCCGGTGATCTATCTCTTCGGCGGCGAGGCCACCATCCACCCGGATTTCGCCCGCACCTACCAGCTCTTCACCGATCGTGGCTATCGGCTGATGATGACCACGAACGGTGCGCAGCTGCGGAAATTCGCCGACCAGCTCGGCCCCAGCAAGAGTCTCCAGCGGCTCGTGCTCTCGGTGAACACGCTCGAGTTCGAGCGCTTCCGCGCCATCCTCGATGCGCTCCACGAGCGCTGCCCGCGTTACGAGGTCTCGCTCAGCTGCCCCGTCGACCTTCCCTGGGGCGCGGGTCTGACGCTCGACGACGTGGCACGAGAGCTCGAAGGAAGTCGCGCCAGCTCGCTCGCGTTCCAGCATTCGCAGACGGTGTTCTTGCACGATCGCGACTACGATCTCGACGAGTTGGAGCGGCAGATCGACGCCGTGCGCGCCGCGCGCTACCGCATCCCCATCCTCTTCTTTCCGGCGATACGTCGCGGCGACCTGCGGCGGTACTATTCGAGCCCGGCCTTTCCGGGAGTCGACAAGAAATGCGTGCTGCCCTGGTTCGATCTGTTCATCCGCCCCAACGGCGACGTCACTCCGTGCGACGAGGTGGATCGGGTCGTGGGCAACGTCTTTCGCGATCGCATACGAACGATCTGGAACGGTCCCTCGTTGCGCGATTTCCGGCGCCGCATCCATCGCGACGGCAACTCCGAACGATTCTGCGGCCGCTGCTGCCACCGGCAGTACTATTGAACGCCGCGGCGCGGTTCGTGGGCGCTGGCGGCGGCTGCAACGAGCGCTGGGCGCGCCGACCAGGGCACGCAGCCCCCGCGACGTCGCCTCGCGATCCACGCGTGTGACCGGCTCCACCTCCAGCGCATGTGCGGAATCGCCGGCTACGTGACGCGCGAGCCGCGACCGGAGGTCGTCGCGCGCATGCTCGCCGCGGTCGCGCACCGCGGCCCGGACGGCGAGGGCGAGTGGACGTCGCGGCACGGTCCCTGGCACGTGGCGCTCGGCAATCGGCGGCTCGCGGTGCTCGGCGGCTCGGCAGGCGCTCAACCCATGGCGAGCGACGACGGCGTGGTCCACGTCACGTTCAACGGCGAGATCGTGAACTGGCGCGACCTCGCGGCGCGCCTCGGCGACGAGCGTGGCCCATCTCCCACCGCGACCGACACGGAGGTCTTGGTCCGGCAGCTCGCTCTGCACGGCGCCGCCGGAATCGCCGAGCTCGACGGGATGTTCGCGTTCGCCGCCTGGGACACGCGATCGCGGCGGCTGCTGCTCGCACGCGATCGGGCCGGCATCAAGCCGCTCTACTACGCGCCGCTCGCGGACGGCGGCGTCGCGTTCGCGTCGGAGCTGAGCGCGTTGCTCCGTCATCCCGGCATCGGGCGCCGGCTCGATCACGACGCCCTCGCCGACTACTTCTTCGCCGACTACGCCGCGCCGCCGCGAAGCCTGGTGGACGGGGTGCGGAAGCTCGCGCCGGGATGCTTCGTGGCGTGGGACGACGGCCGACTCTCCGAGGAGCGCGCCTTCTGGCGGCCGCCGCCAGCGCAATCCTGGCGCGAGGACGCGTCGAGCGACGCGCTCGCGAGCGAGCTCTGGGAGCGGCTCGTCGGCGCCGTCGCCCGCTACCAGTCGGCTGACGTACCGATCGGCTTCTTCGTGAGCGGCGGCATCGACTCGGCGCTCGTCGCGCGGGCTGCACGGGTTCCTCCCGGCGAGCGGTTACGCACGTTCTCGCTCGCCTTCAGCGATCCCTCCTACGACGAGAGCGGCTACTCGCGGATGATGGCGGAGGCGTTGCGCAGCGATCACACCGAGGTCCGGCTCGAGCCCGAGGCGCTGCTCGAGAGCGTGCCTCGGATCGCCGACTCGCTGGACGAGCCGCTCGCCGACCCGTCCTACATCGCCACGTACTTGCTCTGCGAAGCGGCGGCGCGCTCGGTGAAGGTCGCGCTCGGCGGCGACGGCGGCGACGAGCTCTGGGGTGGCTATCAGAGCTATCTGGCGCACCGCCTCGCTCGCCCCTGGCGCGCCGTCCCGCGCGCCCTGCGCGGGCTGGCGGCAAGGTGGGTCGATCGCCTGCCGGTCGGCTCCGGCTATCAGCAGCTCGACTTCAAGCTGCGCCGATTCGTGCTGCGCTGGGACGACGACGCGCGGCGCCGCCACCTGCGGTGGATGGGGAACGTCGACCTGCCCGAGCTCCGGCGACTGCTACCGCGGCTCGATCGCGAGCCGCCGGTGCTCGCCACCGAGATCCCGCTCGATCCCCGTGACCCGCTGCAGGACTGCCTGAGCCTCGACCTCGCGACGTATCTGCCCAACGCGGTGCTCACCAAGGTCGATCGCGCGTCCATGGCGCACGGCCTCGAGGTGCGGCCGCCCTACTTGGCGAACGACCTCGTGGATTGGGCGCGGCGCCTGCCCACCCGCTACAAGGTCCGTGGGCTCGAGACCAAATGGCTGCTCAAGCGCGCGGCCCGCGGGCGGATCCCACGACCGATCATCGAACGCAGCAAGCACGGCTTCGGTGCTCCCATCGCGGCACTCGCTCGCGGACCGTTCGCCGCGAGCCTCCAGTCGATCCTCGCGGATTCCCCGCTGTGGGTGGGAGAGCGAATCGCGCGGCCCGTGGTTCGGGAGTGGCTCGACTCCCACCGCGCGGGGCGTGCCGACCACGGCCATGCGCTCTGGTCGATCTTCGTCCTCGATCGCTGGCTGCGCCGCCACGACGTCACCCTCGCTTGAGCGCGGCCGAGCTGCGCGCGGCGCCACCCTCACGAACCCGACACCCCGCCCCGACACGCTGGCCCCGGGGGACGAGCGTTGTATCTTCCGGCACCCAGCCGCGGGCGACGCCCCCTCGACCGCGCCGGCGAGCCTTCGACATGTGTGGAATCGCGGGAGCGATCTCGCTGGGACGGCCGATCGACGAGGCCGATCGCGTCACCGCCGCGGCGATGACGCACGTGTTGCGTCATCGAGGCCCGGATCGCACCGGCTTCTTCGCGGACGCGTCGTGCGTGCTGGGAAATACCCGTCTCAAGATCCTGGATCTCTCCGACGCGGCGAATCTGCCGATGTCGAGCCCGGACGGCCGCGTGCACGTCGTCTACAACGGCGAGGTCACCAACTTCCGCGAGCTGCGCGCGCGCCTTCGCCTCGACGAGCGCCACGCGTTCCGCACCACCTCCGACACCGAGGTGGTGCTGGCGCTCTACCTCGCGCTGGGCATCGACTTCCTGCGCGAGCTGACCGGCATGTTCGCGCTCTGCATCTACGACCAGCGCGCGCAGAAGGTCTACGTCGTCCGCGACTTCTTCGGCATCCGTCCGCTCTTCGTGATGGCGACGGCGGAGCGGCTCTACTTCGCGTCCGAGATCAAGTCGTTCCTGGAGATCCCCGGCTTCTCGGGACGCATCGACGAGGAAGCGTTCTTCCACTTCTTCGGGCTCGCCTACATCCCCGGCGCGCGCACGCCGTTCGCGGACGTGCGCGAGATCGACGGCGGGCACCTGGTCGAGGTGGATCTGGTCGAGCGACGGTTCGCCGACCGCGAGTACTACGCGCTCCGTTACGCCCCCGACGCGAGCCTGACCGAGGCAGAGCTGGCGCCCAGGCTGTTCGCCGCCATGCGCGACAGCGTCGCGCGAAATCTCGTCTCCGACGCGCCGCTGGGGCTCACGCTTTCCGGTGGGTTCGACACCAGCTCGATCCTGGCGATCACCCGCGAGCTGGTGGGCGACCGCGACATCCACACCTACTCCATCGCGATGGCCGACGAGAGCTTCGACGAATCGGCCTATCAGCGGATCATGGTGGACGCCACGCGGTCGATCCACCACGAGATCCGCTTCGGACCCGAGCTGGTCCTCGAGCACCTGATCGAGCACATGGCGTTCCTGGACGAGCCGACGGGCGACGGCGCCGCCATCCCTTCGTACGTGCTCGCCAAGGAGGCGCGCAAGACCGTCGCGGTGCTGCTCTCCGGCGAAGGCGGCGACGAAGTGTTCAACGCGTACGAGACCCACGGCGCGTTCAAGGTCCGGCAGCTCTATCGGCGCTGGGTGCCCGAGACGGTGCGCCTCGCCGCGCGCGCCGCCGCGCGGCAGCTGCCGTGCTCCTACCGCAAGCTCAGCTTCGACTTCCTCGCCAAACGCTTCACCGAAGGGGCCGAGCACGGCACACCCGAGGCCCACTACTTCTGGCGCCACGCGCTCTCTCCCGACGAGCAGCGCGCGCTCATGCCCGCGTGCACCCACACGCCACCGACAGCGACGCTCTTTCGCGAGCTCTTCGATCGGCACCCGTTTCCCGACGAGCTCAACCGGATCTCGCTGATCGATCTCAAGTACTACTTCATCGGCGATCTGATGGTGAAGAACGACCGCACCTTCATGGCCCATTCGGTGGAGGCGCGTTTCCCGTGGATGGACCGGCTGCTGTTCGAGCTGATGAGCAGCGTGCCTCCCGACCTGCGCATTCACGGGCTCGAGCGGCGCTACATCCAGAAGCAGGCGATGAAGGACCACGTACCGGAGGCCATCTACCGGCGCTCGAACATGGGCCTCGAGATGCCGCATTCGGCCTGGTTCCTGCGCGAGCTGCGGCCGCTCGGCGAGCGCTACTTCGCCCGTGACGCCGTGGCGCGCGTGCCGTTCCTCGATCCCGACACCGTGCGAGCGCTGTGGGACGATCACCTGGCGCGCCGCAAGGACCACGGGCGCTCGCTCTGGTGCATCCTGAACGCGATCGTGTGGTTCGACCTCTTCGTCCACACCCGCGACTACAAGAGGTATCTCCGCTGAGCGCGGATGCAATGGCCGCGTGGAGCCCGACCGCACCGAGGGGCGCGCCCACGACGCGCTCGCGGCGAGGCCGGCGGGCGAGCCGAGGACGGTGAGCGACGCGGGCGCACCTGCGCGCGGCTCGAGCCTCGCGCTCGAGCTGCTCGGGCTCGTGCTGCTCGCGGTGATGCTGGTCGCGCCGAGCGCCATACCGATCCCGCTGCTCGCCGTCGTCGGCCACGTGGTCGGCTACCCGCTCGCGGCGCTGGTGGCCGCGAAGCTCCAGAAGCGGCCGCCCGTCGCGATCCGCGGGATCGGCGTTCCCGAGTGCGTGGTGGCGCTGCTGCTGCTAAACGCGTTCCTGTGCTGGATCCCGGCCGCCCTCGTCCTCGCCGCCTTCTTGCTCGCCGGCTGGGCGTCGATCCGGCGCGGCTCGTTGCGCCGCTTCGTCCTCGTGGTGGTGGCGGCGGCCGGGGCGACGCTCGCGAGCGGCCTGCCGGCGGGCGCGCCGCTCTGGTGGTTCCACTTCGGCCTCGCGCTGGTATCCGTGAGCGCGTGCTTCGGTCCCTATTTCGCGCTGGCGCCCGCGGTGGCGGCGCATCGCGCTCGGCCGACGCGCGCGCTCATGCTCGGAGCCTTCATCCTGCTCGGCCCGACCATCCGCTTCTACGGTCAAGGCGCTTCCACTCCCTGGCTCACGCCGCTGGTCGCGCGGCAGCCCGGCTTCGCGCTCCTCGTCGCACCCAGCCTGCGCACCCTCGGAACGCGTGGCGTGGCGCCGATCCCGGGGGGCCTGCTGATCCAGGAGAACGGCGCGCACTTGCGCGTGCTGCGCGATGGGGTGCTGCGCGAGTGCTTCGGAAGACACGCCCACTTCGGGCGCGTGGACCAGCCCGTCTGCGATCCCGAGGATCGATTCACCTGCTACGTACCCATGGACGACGGTGGGCTCCTGACGGTGAACACCCTCGACTGTCGGGTGACGCGACTGCCGATCACGTCCCTCGCCTACGATCTGCTGGAGGCCGATCCGTCGCACCGGCACTTCGCGCTGGTGAACGGCCGCGACCACGTGGTGACGCTCCTCGAGCGACTCGCTCCCGGGCGCTTCCGACACGTCGCGGATCTCGCGATGGAGACGCTCATCGGCAAGAAGCTGCCGTCGTCGCGATCCATCACCCTGACCGAGGACGCGATGCTCTACGCGGCCCCCACCGCCAACCGGCAGATCGAGGTCTGGTCGTACGATTTCGGCGACGGCGAGCTCGAGCGGATTCTCGCGACGCGGCCGGGGACGACCGCCATCGGCGGGTCGTGGCACGGGCTCGCCGTGCCCGGCGAGCGGATCATCCACACCAACGTCCTCGGCTTGGTCCAGGTCTACGACTGGAACGGCGAGCTGTCTCGCCAAGTGCGGCTCGCGCCGCTGCTGCGGCAGGTCGTCTACGACCCCGAGCGCCGCCTCGCGTACGTGCTCGACGACTTCGGCTTCCTGTGGGTCGTCGATCCACGCTCGGGGACGCGACGACAGCCCTTCTTCGTGGGCCTCAAGCCCAAGAACATGACCTTCGAGGACGGCGTGCTCTACCTCGGCAGCAGCGCCGGCATCTTCGCGATTCGGCTCGACGAGGCCCTCGCGGGACGCGACCCGGCAACACCCTGAGCGCGCCGCGCGCGCTCCGCTGACCCCGCGCGCGCAGGCGGCCGCCGCGCCAGCCGCTCGTGCCCTCGGCCCGCCTAGCCCTTTCCGCGCTCAGCGGGCCGGCGGCGCGCCCGACAGGATCTGGTCCGCGAGCATCCGGGCGACGATCGCGTGGCCGAGCGCGTTGGGATGGCCGAGATCGGCGACGAAGTAGAGCGCGGGCAAGAGCCGCGACCCGATCTCGCCCTCGGCATCGACCACCTCGACGCCACGCTCCCGCCCGATCGCGAGCGACAGCTCTCGCATGTCGCGGATCCAGCGGATTCCCCACGGCCGTCCCGACGGAGGCGTCACGATGAGCGGGCGGATGCCGTGCTCCCGCGACTTCGCCAGGATGTCCTCGACGTGCGCCCGGTAGCGCGGGCGCAACAGCTCGGGCTCGTAGGCTCCTTGCGCCCACTCGTCGTTGTCCCCCATGTAGATGGAGACGATCGCGGGCCGGTAGGCGAGCGCATGCTCGAACTGCTCGGCGAGATGCGAGGTCGCCGCGCCGCTGAACGCGCAGTTCACGACGCGGAACGGCCGCTCCGGCCGGGTGGCGTTGAGCCGTTCCTCGAGCAGCGCTCCGTAGCTCATCGTGCCGGGCAGCAAGATCGCCTCGGTGGACGAGTCGCCGAGCAACGCGACGGTCACCGTGCCTTCGTCGACCGTCTTGGGCGGATTGCTGGATCGGGTCGCATCGAGGCATTCCGCCGGCATGGGATGGAACGTGGTGGGGACCGCCAGGAACGCCGCGACACCCGCCACGGCGACGCCGGTCCGAATCCAGCCGTGGCGCTCGCGCCGCACCAGCGCCTGGAAGACCCGGCGCCGTGAAGCGAGCAGCGCCACCAGCACCAGGAAGAGGAAGTTGCTGGTGAGCATCCACGAGCCCACGTAAGCGGCGGCGACCCATGCGACCGGCGCCCAGCGGGGCTCGCCACCGCCTTCGTGGCGCGCCCGGTAGCCGCGCGCCCAGCGGATCGCGAGCCCTGCGGCGAGCGTGAACGGCAAGGCGCCCACGTGGCCGTCGACACCCGGAACCAGCGCGCACACGAGCGCGAGGACCACGACACCAGCGAACGGCCGCAAGCGTGGATCGCGCAGGATCGCCCGCGACCGCAACGCCGCGAGCGGCGGCGCGAGCGCCGCCAGCGCGATCGCGAGCGCGGTGAAGAGCAGTCCGCTCGCCGAGAGCGTGACCGCGAACATGAAGACGCCGATCGCGAGCGTCTCGACGATGCACAGGAAGAGATACTCGAGCAGCGCCGGGACGCCGCGCAGCGCCCGGCCGAGGCGCGTCGCGCCGGTCGTGGGCTCAGCCACCGGAGGCGACGGCGACGTCCGCCGCGCGCGCGGCGCGCGGGAACGGCTGGGGGACGGGGAAGTCGAGGTCGTCGAGGCTCACCAGCGGTCGGCGCAGCCGCGCCGAGAGCAGGAGCGCGAACCAGACGTAGAAGATCACCTGCTGGAGCACCCGCGAGAACGGCGGGATGTCGATGAGGTTGAAGAGCAGCAGCGCGAACACGATCCAGCCGATCGCCAGCTTGAGCCCCTTCTTCGAGCCGGGCGGCTGCGGCACCCAGAACTGCAGGAAGAGCGGGAAGGCCATGAACGGCCGCCAGGCCCACGCTCCCCAGATCTGCAGCCAGCTCGTCTTCACCTTCCAGGTCCACCAGCCGACCTCGAAGTTGACGTACTCGATCGCGAGGCCGACGAAGCTGGTCAGGAAGACCGTGGCGCAGAGCAGCCGGAAGAACGGCACCACGCGACGGCCGTCGACGCGCTGCTCGAAGAGGTGGATCGACAAGCTGAACGCGCAGTAGAAGGCGAACGTGAAGCCGATGACGTGGATCACCGGGAAGCCGAGGATCTGCGGCAGCTTCGCGTCGAACACGTAGAAGTCTCGTCCGCCGTAGAGCGCCGACGCGGGAATCGCGATGCCGAAGAAGAGCTGGGTGGCGCGCAGCGAGCGGAAGAAGAGGCTGTGAATCACCAGCGCCGCGAGGCAGAGCGTAGCCGGCAGCATCAGGAGCATGCGGCTCTCCTGCGCTTCACTGCGGCGGCGATCGCGAGCACCGCCGCGACGAAGATGGGAACGGTCGGGATCAGCGCCTTGGGCGAGCCTTGCTTGAGCAGCACGGCCGCGACGCACACCGCGACGAACACGAAGATCGCGAGCTCGGGAACGAAATAGAGAACGCGCGTCAAGCGGGACTCACGCATGCGGCCCTCGTCGCCTGGGCTCGTGCGCGTGGCGTGTCGCGCCGCGAGCGATCGGATCGGCGCGAAACCTTACCACAGCGCCTCCGCGACCCACGCGAGCGTTGCCGCGATCGAGACGCGGCTCGACCACGCTGCCGTGTCCGCCCGCTAGCCCGGCGCGTCCAGGTCGTATTGGGTGAAGTGGCGCAGCACCGTGAGCGTCGGCGGCGGGCGTTCGGGGCCATACGCCCAGCGCCAGAAGGCATGGCCGAGCTTGCGATAACGCCACGCCGCGTCGACGTTGAGAACGCGCTCGCCGGCGGCGGGTAGCCTCAGCTCGAAGACGTCCTCGATCGTGCCGCCCGGCGCCAGCTCGCGGTCGACGGTGACGCTCGCCGCGTCCCAGATTCGATAGTGCTCGATGGGGCGGCCGTCCGGACCGAGCATCCTGCCCCCGAGCGTGTGGGTGCCCTCGAGCAGCTCGCCGTCGGGGCCCGTCCCGCCGCTCGCGAAGAGCGTGCTCCCGTCGCGGCCGGTCACGCGCACCTCGAGCCAGGTCTCCTGGATGTCGAGCGACGATGCAGGAAACGGATGCGTCATGCGGGTGCTCGCCGTCCGCACCGCGAGACGGGCGCGTTCACCGTCGATCGCCGTCAGCTCGGAATCGAGCGTCATGTAGAAGAAGCTGCCGAGCCGCTCGGGTCCGAGCCGGAAGTCCCGGCGCCCGCCCTTCGCGTAGAGATCCTCGAGAGCGCGCACGAAGAGCTCGCTTCGGCTCCAGCGCGCGTTGAGCTCGGCGAAGCGCGGCCACCCGAGGATCTCGAAGCTGGCGACGTTCGAGCCCGGGAAGAAATGATTACGCCCTCGTCCCTCGAGGCCGAGATCCGAGGAGCGCTCCATGTGGCAATCCACGCAGCTCGGCCCCGGCGCGATCGTGCGCAGCGCCCCGTGGTGGCAAGACAGGCAGAAGCCGTCCTCTCGAATCGCCGGCGGCGTGAACGCGCGGCCGTGCGCGCGGGGATTGAGGCTCAACAGGAACCGCTCCGCGGACGCGATCGGCCCGCCGCGCGCCTCGGCGTCGCGAAACGGCGCGAGCAACGCTCGGTCGAGCGTCACCGTGTAGCGCGAGCGCTGCGAGTCGAGCACCTGGGCGTCCGTCACCGAGTGACAGAACACACACGGCAACGCGTCGCGCTCGCCGGCGCGGCCGCGGGGCGCGCCCTCGGCGAGCAACGCCGCCGGCAGATGACAGCCCGCGCAGACTCCCTCGTTCGCCGCACCGAGCTCGCTGTCGACGAGATCGAGAACGCGTTGCATGTGACCCGGTTGGTACGACACGCCGTGCAGCGAATGCCGCGCCTCGTCGAGCACTCCGCCATGGCAGCCATCGCCGTCGCCGCAGCTGCGCGAGATGTCCATCCACGCGGCGCCCACGCCGCGCGCGGCGGGCGCCCGTTCGTCGCTCGCGCGGCGTTCGAACGGAGCGGTCGCGAGATGGAAGTCGACCGAGGGAAATCGCTGCCGATCGGTCGCGCGGCGCGCCGCGACGTCCACCGCGAGCCCCACACCCGCGAAGAGCGCCAAGCCGAGGGCGACCCGCCGCGACACCGCTCGCCAACCCAGCGCGCGGCGCGCTGGCGCCACCAGCACGATCCAACCGACCACGCTCGCGCCCACCCCGAGCACGGTGTGGAAATCGAAGATCATGCGCTCGGTCGGCCGGCCCCTCGCCGGCAAGATCAGCGCTCCCAGCGACGCCGTGAGCGTCCACACCACCAGCGTCCCCACCTGCTTGAGCACCGTGCGCGGCCTCCGCACGCCGCCGAGCAGCGGGATCGCGCGCAGCACCAGGAACACCACCAGCACGAAGAGCGGGATCAGGATCTGCCCCGCCACCCGGTTGCTGACCTCGATCGGCAGATGCTTGAGCGCGAACACGCGCAGCAGCGCGAGAAAGAACACCGCCACGAACGCGAGCCCCGTGAACGGCCCGAGCCCCGGGACCTCCTGGCGAAGGCGTGCGAAGACGTTGCGCACCAACGTCACGGTGACGAAGGTCGCGAGGAGCGGATGCAGGATGAGGTTCAGCCGAAACGCGGGCCCCCACGAGCGCGACACCAGGTTGAGGAAGCCCGAGAGCACCACCAGCACGAAGAGCAGCACGTGGCGCGCCGGGTCGGATCGCGGAGCGTCGGGAGGCATGGGCGTGCTCGGGGACCGGTGTCAGTCCACCCGCGCGGCTTCGCGCGGCGGATCGAAGCGATGACTGGGCAACGCGGGACCGGGCTTCTCCGCGATGCCGATGCGCGCCATGTGGCACGCGGTGCATCCCGTGGTGCCGCGGCAGGCGTCGATTCTCCGCTGCCCGGCGTGCTCGGGCCTCTGCAAGACTTGGCGCGCGAGATCCGCGGGAACGGTCGGCGGGAACTCGGTGAAGCGATGACAACCGAGACAGCGCGCATCGGCGGCGTCCGCGCTCGCCACCCCGAAGTCCTCGGCGTGCTCGCGCCACACGCCCACCATCATCATGAGCGAGAGCGGTGTGCGCAGATACCACCTCGGCAACGACAGCTCGAGGGCGCCGTCGCCGACCCCCTCGCCGTGGGCGCGCAGCCGGTGGCAGGCGAGGCAGGAGATCCCCTCGCGCAGGGCCTCGGGCGCGACCAATCCGCCACCGGGCGCGATCTCGCCGGAGAAGAGCGAGATCGGATCGTGGCACGCGCCGCACACGCGCGCGGCGCGAATCCCGAAGGTCCGCGCGGTTTGCTCGAGCGCGACCCGATACCCATCGCCGACGCTCGCGCGATGCGGCGAAGCGAGCCACTCCGAGTAGACGCTCGGGTGGCACGCGCGGTGCCCACACGCGTTCGATCCACCGAGCGCCTCCGCGCGATAGGTGCCGCCGGTGGAGGTGCGCGCCAGGCTCGGCGCGAAGTCGGCGACGCGCGCGCGCACCCACGGTGCGCCATCCCCGTCCTCGAACCAGAGCTCGCGCGTCGACGATGCGTCGAGCGCCACCAGCATGCACCCGACCGTCGCGGCCACCACCAGCCCGCGCCAGCGAACGCCGCTCGCACTGGGCGCGGGCGCGGACGCCGGCGCGACGACAGCGGTCCGGCGCACAGCCCATACGACGTGCAGGACCACCAGCGGCGCTCCCAGCGCCAGCGCCACCCGGTGGACCGGAAGCGCCGGGCCACCCACGGTGAGGAGCGAGACGTAGGCCCCGACCCAGAACGCGAGCTTGACGGCGAGCCAGCCGACGCGCGCGACCCAGCGCTCGGCGACGCCGAGCCCTGCGACGTCGCGCCGCACGTGCGTGAGCAGATACGGCAGCACGAGCGCCAGATACGGCCGGCCGCCGAGCTGATGAAGAACGCGCAGGTTGAAGCTCGCCTGCGTGTAACGAGGCAAGAAAGCGACGACCGTGCCGCTCACCGCCATCGCGCTCGTGGTCGCCACCAGCAGGAAACGCCCCAGCGCACGGGCCCGCGGTCGCTCGTTCGCCAGCAACCACCACGAGCCCCCGAACACTCCGAGGTGCAAGGGCGCATCGAGGATCGAGTACGAGCCGAGCGCGTAGAGCGCGACCAGGTAGAAGCCGTCGAGCGCGGTGAACGCGAAGAGCTGCCGGAAGATCGCCGCGCGCACCCGCGCCCCGCGGCCGGTCGCCGGCGTGCTCATGTGCCGCTCGCGCGCCCGCCTGCTTCGTCCGGGCGCAGCTCGTAGATACCGCAGCGGCAGGTGTAGAAGACGCGATCGCCGGCGACCGAGAAGGCGCGAACGCCGACCGGCACGTCGGTGACGATGCGACCCGCGGCCGGCGCATCGAGCGGCAGCAGCGCGATGCTGGGCAGGACGGGGTTTCCCACCAGGATTCGGTCGTGCGCCGCATCGACCACGACGTAACGCGAGCCGAACGGCACCCGATGGCTCTCGCGCTGCTCGAGGGTGGCGACGTCGACGCGCAGCACGCGCCCCGTGGGGCTCACCATCCATAGCGCGTCGCGCTTGGCGTCGTACGCCACGTCCGCGACCGCGGGAGCGTCGCGGCGCCGGATCACGCGCCCGTCGGGGTCGAGGATGGCGATCTCCCACCCCGCGGCCACGGCGATCCCGCTCGCGGTGGCCGCCAAGTGCGGCAGCCCGCCAGTCGGCATGGGTACCCGCGTGAGCACGCCGCCGTCGGGCTGGTGCACGGTGAGCACCGACTCTTCCTGCCCTCGCAACCCCGCGCCGAAGAAGCGGCCCGTGGTGGGCTCGCGCTCGAACCAGGTCGGCGCGTAGTCGAGGCCGAACGATCCGATGCGCTCGAGCGGCTCGGTGCGAAACGCCTCGACCATTCCCGTCATCAGATCGATCGGCTCGTCGCCACGCATCGCGCCGGCGGCCCACACGGTGCCATCCGGGCCCACGACCATGCTGATCGGCACGTGTTGCCGTAGCGGCACGCTCTGGACCGCACCGCTCGCCAACTCGGCGCGCACGATCAGTCCCGGCGTATCGGTGCCGCCCAACCGCACCTCCGTCCACACGCAGGCATCGCCCCGCGAATCGCAGTGCAGGCTGTAGCGCGCCCCCGAGTCACGCGGAACCACCGCCTGGCCGCGGCCGCAAAACGCCGGAAACGGCCGATCGCGGATGCCCGGGTGGTAGGTCACCCAGGTGGTGACGGCGATCGCCAGCAGCAGGTGGTTGAGCGCCAGCATCCGCAGCGCGATGCGCCGCGGCGCGAGCGCGGCGGTGAGACAGACGACGAGCGCCGGCGCGAGCGCCAGCCAGGCAGGCGCGAGCACGTGGGGGACCGCCATCAGGCTCGCCTGGGCGCCGCGCACCGCGTGCTGCTCCCAGCGCGTGCCCACGGCCTCCGCCGCGAGCAGCACCCAGGCGAGCGTCGCGACGACCACACCGAGGGTGGCTCGAGCCGCGCTGCCGCGAATCGCGTCGACCCGGCGATCGATCCCAGCGAGGAGCCGCGCAATCCCCAGCACGACTCGGAGCAGCACTCCGAGCAGCGCCGCCGAGCACGCCGCGTGGACCCACAGCACGCCGATCCAACGCAAGCCCACGCCTGAGCCGAGCGAGATCGCCGCGCAGAGCACGATCGCCGCCGTCACCGAGCAGGCGAACGCCGTGCGCGGGCGCGCGGTCACAAATGCGTTCAGCGCGCGGTACGCAGCGCGCGCTCGCGCGGCGCGAAGCCGGGGCGGCGCGGAGGGAAGCCGAGCGGGCTCGGGATGAGACGACACGTGTCGCGGTGCGAAGCGAAGTCCGGCAGCGGCGATCGCGGGGAGGGTGGCACGCCGGCGCGCGCCCGCTTGGCATCGCACCGGACGAAGCCCACGACAAGCCCCTGGACGCCGCGCGCTGGGATCGAGCACGGGCGCCGACGCGCCACCACCACCCGATCCCCGCCGAACGCGAGGCGCCGCGCGCGAGCGCTTCTTGCGCCGCGGGCCTGCGTTCGGCAACGCTAGACCCTCCCCGCCGTCGCTCGCCGGACACACGCCCGTGACTGATTCGGATCGGACCACGCCCGACGTGGCTGCGGCTGCTCGGGTGGCGGCACTGGGCGCGCTCACCGCGGCCATCGCCTACGCCGCGCATCGCATCCAGAGCTCCCAATTCCCCCTCGACATGCTCACGGTCGAGATGATCGTGCTGCCGGTCTTCGGCCTGGCACTCGGCCTGGTGCGCGGCGAGCGCTGGTTCCCTGCGGCCCGCGAGACGCGCCGCGCGCTCGCGATCGCCATCGTCTTCCTGGGAGCCATGGCGATGAACCGGGGCATCTCGCTCCACTACTTCGTGAGCGAGGCGTACTACCCGTATCCCAAGCCGGCCTACGCGCCGTGGAGGCTCGCGGCGTTCGTGGTCTCGTGGATCGCCGAGGGCGGGGTCTTCGCCTGGCTCGGACACCGCTGGCGGAACGAGGTCGCGCGGCCCGCGGCGCTCGGCCTCGGCATGCTCGGTGCGGCTGCGGGGCTGGTGGTGGCCGCGCGAGCCATCTTCGCGTTCGGCGCCCAGCCCGTGCTGGTGGGCGCGGTCGCGCTGGCGATGCTGCTCGGGCTCGGCACCTGGCTCGCGGGGCTCGTCCCACTCGCCGGTGCAGCGCTGCTGGTGCTCAGCGCGCGCACCCCGTACTCGTTCCTGACCTGGCGCGCGTTGCCGCAGGACTACACGCTCCTCGAGCAGCAGTGGACGCCCTACTACTTCCTCAACTTCATCTCGCTCCAGGACGACCGCTGTCTGGGCGGCATCTACAGCTACCTGATGCTGTGGCAGGTGTGCGACGAGCCCTCGCTGCTGCAGCGCGAGTTCCGCTATTTCCACGGCACCGTCGGCGAAGGCAAACGTTCGATGCTCGGCATCGGGCGCGTCGACGGCACCACGGCGCTCACGCTCGCGCCGCCGGAGAAGCCGCTCGAGCGCGTGACCTTGGTCGAGGTCGACCCCGTCGTCGCCGAGCGGATGAACGGCGTGCTGGCGCGCTACAACGGCGATCTCGCCCACCAGCCCCAGCACCGCATCGTCTCCGCCGATTGGCGCAGCTTCCTGGAGCACGACGACCAGCGCTACGACGTGCTCGCACTCGACGGGTTGGGGATCGCGCTCTACACGATCCCGCTCACCAACTTTCCCCACGAGGGCTGGCTCTTCACCCGCGAGGCGTTTCGGACGATCTTCGACCGGCGGCTCGAAGACGACGGCGTGATGATCATCAACTGGGGCAGCACCCGTGAGCACGAGGTCTACCCGCTGGTGGCGAACCTGCCCGACGACGTCGCCAAGGCCGCCTTCTGGATCACGTTCTCCGAGTATCCGTTCTCGGGATTGCCGCTCCTTCTCATCGCTGCGTCGCGCGATCACGCCAGGATCGACGCGCTGCGCGCGGCCCTCGACGGCGTCCCGCCCTTCAAGGAAGTGCCGATCCCCGCCGACCTCGCCGCGTATCGGTTCACCGACGACTCGCCGCTGGTGCAGCGCGCCGTGTATCGCGACGGGCTGTTCCTCGGCTATCCGCTGGCTATCGCGGTCGCCGTGGCCGCGCTGACGTTGGCGCGGCGCTCGCGACGCAAGGGCCTCGTGAGCGGGCTCGCTTCCGGCGGGATCGCGCTCGCCGGCGCGCTCGCCACCCTCGGCCTCGCGTGGATCGTCTCGCGGCACGCGCGCATCGCCGTGCCCTCGGGCGCTGCCCTGGGCGCGCTGCTCCTCGCGGGCGCGTGGCTCGTCGGTGCCGGCGGCGCCGCCATCCTGGCGCGGACGCGCTGGATCCGGACCGCGGTGCTGACCAGCGCGCTCGCCGCGACGGCGGCGGTGCTCGCGCTGCGCGCGGAAGCGGAGCCGCGGGCAATCGCGATCGTGGCCAGCGCCGTGATCGTGGGCGCCGCCGCCGGTGCGCTCGCCACCGCGAGCGCACGCGCTGCCGCCGATCGCGTCCGCGCCATCGCGCTCTACCTGATGGCGGCGACGCTCGGGCTGGTGATCTACCAGCAGCTCTTGCTGCGCGTGGGGTTCGCGTCCACCGCGAGCGCCTGGTGCGCGCTCACGATCGGGCTGGCGTGCGCGCTGGCGCTGCGCCGTCCCGCCGCGAGCCGCTGAGCCAGCGGTCGGCGTCGATCTCGAGGATCCCGAGCGCCGAGCCCACCCAGATCCGCGCGCCGTCGGGCGAGAGCGCCAGCGAGCCCGGCTTCTTCCCGACGCCCAGCCGCGCGATCACCTTGCCGCTTCCGTAGTCGGTCGCTTCGAGCACGCCCGTTCCCCAACCGAGCCCGTAGACGATCCGGCGCGCGGGATCGAACGCCAGGTTGCGACAGCCGGCGCGCGGCCCCTCCAGGGTGCGGCGAACCTCCCAGGTGGCGGCGTCGATCTCGTGGATCACGTCGCCATAGCCCTCGGGCACCAGCACGATGCCGAGGTTCGCGTCGAGGAGCATGTCGGTCGAGCCCATCGGCAAGATCAGGCTGCGCACCACCGCGAGCCGTTCGCGATCGATGTCCGCGAGCGCGTAGTGGTCGCGCGCGTCGACGGGACCGAGGAGCGCCACCAGGCGATCACGACGCGCGTCGTGGAGCAGCTTGAGCCCGCCACCGTGCAAGCGCGTGACGCCCGCTTGGTGCAGATCGAGCGAGCGGCCGAGCGTCCAGGTGGCGCGCTGCCACTCGGTGATCACCGCGCGCTCGTAGGCGAGGATGTAGAACCGCTCGTGAGCAGCGTCGACCCAGAACGAGATCGCGTCGCCCACCGGCCCCTTGCCGAAGAGGTCGGCGCTGGACGCGCGACGAAACGGCGCGGACGCGAAGAAGTTCACCTCGGCGCGCGGCGCGTCCACGCCCACCAACATGCCGGTCGTGGGATCGAGCTCGGTGGAGCGCATGCCGCCCTCGATCGTGAGCAGCTCGGCCGCGGCACCCGCCGCCAGCGGCAGCCGCATCACCCCCGAGGCCCAGCCGGAGGTGGGGCCGTACGAGAGAAAGAGCGCCTGGCCGACGGGGTCGTGGACCAGCTGGCGAGGGAAGAGCCGCTCGTAGGCCGAGCGCTCGTCGCTCGACGGGTAGAGCCGCCGCACGAAATCGAGCTTCGCCAGCGTCTCGGGAGCACCGCGATGACCGGGATAAACACCGAGGAAGAAGAGCGTGATGAGCAAGAGTGGCGCGAACCCGGCAAGTGAACGGGCGAAGCCGCGCGGCGCATCCACCAGCGGCAGCAGTACCAGCCACGCCGCCATGAGCGGCACCGGCCCGAGATTGGGGACGTGCGCCAGGCTGATGCTGAGCGCGACGAAGTAGCCCACGGAGACCGCAAGGATCGCGAATGGCGTCTTACGGCGGGTGCGCGGCCACACGACCAGCGCCACCAGCGCCAGCACGATCGCCGCCACCAAGCCGACGAATACCGGATCGATGCGTACCAGGAATTCGAGGAGCTTCGGCAGTCGCGTCCAATCGAGCGGTAGCCAGCGGAACGAGCGCTCCTTGGTGGGCTCCATCTCGAAGGCGAGGCCCGGGATCACCCACCACGCCATCGTCGCAGCACCCACCGTGAGCACGCTGCTCAGAACGCGGCGCGGCCAACGCTGTGCGCGATGACCGAACATCCACACCAGCTCGAGCAGCAACAGCAGCGACGCGATCGCGATCATGCGCGCCAGGAGCTCGCGCTCCGCGAATCCACCGTCGAGGCCGACCAGGAGCGTCTGGATGCCGACGTAGCCCAGGATCGTGAACGCGATCGCGTCGAGCACCACGATGCCGAAAAAACGCCACGGGTGCTGGTTCATGGCGCCGCCCCCAGCGACGGCTCGATCTCGTAGACGCCGCATCCGGAGGCGACCCAAACGTGTCCGGACTCGGGGTCCACGATGGCGTTCCGAGCCAGCCGGCCCACGTGCGCCGCGGGCGGCGATCGCCAATCGCCGGCGCCGAACCACGCGAGCAAGGCACCGGAGGTGAACGAGAGCGTGTACCAGCGCTGATCCACGGGGTTCACCAGCACCAGCTGCGGCATCGCGTGGAACGTCATCGCCGGAACGTGCGTGCCGCTCTTCAGATTCACGCGTTCCAGTTGCCAGCGCACCGGCGAGAGCAGGTACGCGAGCTCACGCTCGGGATCGACGACGGCCGAGGCGGCGAGCCAAAACGGCAGCTTCCGCTCGCGAAAGGCGAGCGAGTCGAGGTCGAGGGAGATGAGCGTGCCCTCGAGCGCCGGAACCCACAGCATGCGCCCGCCATCGGTGAAGCTGGGAATGCCAACGCGCCGACCCACCGCGATCGTCTGGCCGTCTTGCTCGCTCTCGGCGCTGAAACGAGCGAGCGAGTGGAAGTCGCCGGCATCGAGCACCTCGATCACCACGTCGTGATAGAGCGCGTCACCCTCCGCCGGCCAGAAGAGCACGAAGAGCTTGCCGTCGCGGTGCACGATGCCGTGCGCCTCGCCACCGAGGCGCACCAACCTCCGGAACGCGAGCCCCGCGGAGATGTCGAGCTCCGCGAGGCAATAGACGCCGTTTCCCGAGGTGAGCGCGAAGAGACGGCGGCCCGCGGAGTCGAGCGCCAGCCGATCCGGGTAGAGCGTGCACGTCTCGTTCGCCGGCAAGGCCACGTTCGTCACGCTGCCGTCGCGCGCGATTGCCGTGAGCTGTCCGCCCAGCGCCGTGGTCCAGAAAGCACTCTGGTGCGAGACGAAGATGCGCCCATCGAGTGGATCCCGCGCCACGTCGTACGGGTTGCTGAAGCGCAGCCCGGGCGAGGCGTCGATCTGGCTTCGCGACAGCACCACGTGCGTGCGCGGGTTCGTGCCCTCACCCGGGCAACGCGACGCGAGCGGCGGCACGCGAATGCCCATCACCACGGCGAACGCGATCCACGCGAATCCCATCAACGACGGCAGCAACGCGAAGCGCCGCGCGCGCACCATTCGCAAGAGCGCCACCGCCACCATGCACGCAGCAGCCGCCGCCACACCCACGCGTGTGTAGGCGTAGAACCAGATCCAGTAGAAGAGCGTGGGCAGGATCAGCGCGAGCTTCGCGAGCGCGCCGAGCACACGGAGCCACCAGCGACCACGAACGCGCGCGACGAAGCCTCGGACCTCGGGGATCCGCTCGAGGCGCACGGACACCAGCGCCAGCACGGCGAACACGGCCAACGCCAGCAGCGCGCGGTGCGGCCCGTAGATCTCGATCGGAAAGCGAATGATCTCCTGCGGCAGCACCCAGAAGACCAAGAGCGCGAAACGCCGGAGCGTAGTCACGAGCATCCCGGCGCTCCCGGCGAAGGATCGATGCGTCGCAGGGGCTCGCTGCCTGGCGCGATCCACACCTGACCGTCGCGCGCCGCCACGGCCATGAGCGGCGCATCCGTGGCGCAACGCGTGAGCACGCGTTTGGGCTGGCGATCGACCAGCTCGATCACCCACAGCCCGCGCTCGTGAGCGGCGACGTAGAGCTTGTCGCCATCGACGGCGAGGCCGACGGGATACGTGATGCCGAGACGCATGCGACGACCGAGGCGCTCGGGCTCGTCGGGATTCGACACGTCGAGCGCGGTCACGGCACCGAGATCGGCGACGTAGAGCGTGTGGCCTTGGGCCGCGAACGCGAGCGGTTCGTCGACGGTATCGGGGATCTGACCCAGATCGCGCCAGCTCGGTTCGCCCTGCGCATCGAAGCGCACGAAGCCGAGGCCGTGGTGGAGCGCCGCCACCCACACCGCGTCACCGGCGCGAATCGCGCGCCACGCGTAGCCGGGCCGATTGAAGAGATGCGTGCGCGCGAGGCGGCCCGACTCGTCGCGTCGCAACACCGACACCGGGCCTTCGCCCCCCACGGTGATGATCCGCTCGCCGAGCATCTCGGTGCGGCGCACGTGCTGCTCGATCTCGAAGGTCTGCACGAGCCGCGGCGCCGCGGGATCGGACACATCCCACTCGGTGAGGCCGCCCGTGACTTCGGAAACGAAGGCGCGACCGTCGCGCACCATCACGTGCTGGGCGGTGCCACGGGTGGGGATGTTCGAGAGCTTTGAGGGCGTGCCGTCCGCGGCGAGGGCGTAGAGATCGACACCGCCGCTCCCCTTGGCGACGGCCGCGTGACCGGGAAAGAGCTCGATGAAGTGCGAGAAGCCTCGTGGCGAGAATTCGCCCAGGAGACGCGCGCTCGCGGGGTTCACGACGTCGTAGACCGCGAAGCCACGAGCGCCGCGGGTCACGACCATCCGCCCCTTCTCACACGACACGTGCACCGGCGTGCCCGCGACGTCGATGCGACTCACGAGCTTGGGCGCATCGGGATCGAGGAGATCCACGACGAAGACGCCACTGGCGTAGTCGGCGACACACAACCGGCTCAGGGCCGGATCCACGCTCACCCCGCGGATGTGAACCCCGGCGGGGAGCGGCACGAGGTTCGGCGGAACCGGCCCGCCATCGGTGCGCGCGATACCGAGCCCGAGATTCCCCATGCCGAAGTAGACGTACGGGCGATTCACCGCGACGTCGAAGGGCGGCGGCTCGGGCAATCCCGCCGCACCTGGCGGAACCTCGGCGATGCGCCGGTTGGTGAGTGCCGCACCGCTCGCGAGATCGATCTGGATCACACCGTAGCCACCCACGCTCACCCAACCGGACTCACCATCGATGGCCGCGCCTTGCCCCACACCGGGCGTGACCTGGCTGCCGACGAGCTTGGGATGGGCTGGATCACTCACGTCGGCGACGAAGAAACCGCCAGCCCGCGCCGCCACCAGCGCGCGATCGCCGTAGACGGCCATGTCGTAGCCGTAGATCAGGTGATCGGGCTCGCTCTTCGGCGACAGGTAGCGGCGCACCTTGGGCCGCATCCGGTCCGAGAGATCGAGGACTCCCATGCCCTTGTCGCCGGCGGTGGTGAAGCCCCAACCCGGACGCACGATCAGGCGGTGCAGGAACTGGGCGAGCACCGTCGAGTACACGGGGCGGTACGTGGCCGTTCGATCCAGCACGAACACCGACAGCGTCGTGCCCTGAAACGCCATCGCATGCGTCGGGTCGACGACGACGGCGTCCGTGGTGATCTCGTCCCACGGCTCGCGCACCACGTCGTGGAAGCGCAGGTGGCGCCACACGTTAGGCCCGAGGTCCGCGAGCGTGGCGATCACGAAGGCCAGCACCACGACGCCGACCCCCTGCGCGATCCGGCGCAGCCCACGTCGCAGGCGCGAGTGCCGCGCGGCGGCGGTCACGTCGGGCCCCCGGCTTCCGCCCGCGCCAGCTCCTCGATGGGCAGCGGCACGGCGGCGGCGCCGAGGACCTCGCGGGCGAGCCACGGCGCCAGCGCGCGATGCCGCCAGCGCGCCTCGACGCGAAACGGCGGCCGCGCATCGGCCGGAACCGCGAACGCGAATCGTTCCTCGTGGATCATTCCCGGCTGGATGCGCGGACCCGGAACCGCCGCCGGCGCGCCGCTCGCCAACCACACGTCGACCGGATCGCCAGGCCGCGGTCGCGGCACGCCGAGACGCCGCGTCTCGACGTCGAGCTCGTCGCGCTCACCCGCGCTGCCGCTCGCGAGGATCGTGCGCCCAGCGCCGTCGTTGACGGTCAGCGCGAGCCAGGTCTCCGCCGACGTCGCGACGAGCGCCGGCAGCGCGTGGCCCAGCCGCCGCGAGCCGGTGCGGACCGCGATCTCGGCATTCGCGCCGGGCCTGAGCCGCTCGACGCCATCGATCGTGACATCGAGCAGCGGCAAGCCTCGGTAGTGGCGCTGATAGGCGCGCACCTGGGGATCGCGCATCACCCGAAGATACGTGAGGAGGCTCGGGCGAACCTCGAGCGTCCCGTCGAGCCAGCCACGCGCCGCCTCGGCCGCCCGCGCGAGGTCCGGATCGCCGGCGCTCGGATCGGGCACCAGCCGCGGCAACGACGTGCTGCGCCCCAGCGTGTGGTGATCCCACGGCGGATGCGCCCAATCCAGCTCGAACATGTGCATATGGCATTCGCGACAACCGATGCCTTCCGCGGCGAGTCCGCTCGCCTGCCACGTGGCATAGGTGTCGAGGCCGTGCGCGCCCGCCGCGCCCTCCTGATGGCACGGCGCGCAGAGCTCGGCCTGCTTGCGGGGGGGGCGCATGTAGTTGGCGCGATGTGGCTTCACCCAGCGATAGACGAGATCGATCTCCAGCGGGTGCGTGAGCGCGCCGCTGCCCGCGAGATCCGGCAGGTAGACCTCGGGCTCGCGAAGCGTGAAGCGCCCATCGCCGAGCGGCGTGGGCGCCGAGTCGAGCGCATGGCACGCCACGCACGAAACGCCCTCGTCGCTCAGCCGGACGCTCACGGCGGCGTCGCCGGCGCCACGCTCACCGAGCACCGCTCGCACGGGATCGTGGCAGCGCCCGCAGCTCGCCGCCGCTCCCGCGCCGGCGCGCGCCGTCAGTCGCGCGACGGCGTACGTGTACGGTCGATTCGTGGCGGAGTAACGGTGCGCCGACACCGCCCATTCCTGGTAGCTCTCGAGGTGGCACTCGGGCAGACCGCATCCCGCCGAAGGGATCGTGAGCGAGGTGCGCGGCGAGGCATCGGGCGCGGCGCTCGGCGTGGGGGCGAGCGCTCGCGCCGCCAGCAAGCGGCCGCCGAGCGCCGTGAGCCCGACGGGGACCCCGATCGCCAGCGCGAGCAGATACGCGAACCCCGGCCGGCGCGCGAGCCACGCGCCCCAGCGGCGCGCCGTCGCGGCGCACACCAGCGCCAGCAGCAGCGCCGAGGCGAGATGGACGTGGTTGAGGATGTTGGTGATCGTGCCCAGCGACTTGAAGACGCCCAGGTAAAACCCGCTCGCCAGCGCCATCAGCGCCGCGGGCCAGCCGATCGCCACCGCCGTCGCGACCCAGCGCGGCGACCGCCGCGACTGGCGAGCACGAAAGAAGAGCGCCAGCGGCACCAACAGCGAGAGCCACGCGGCGACCGCGCTCTCCATCGGCACGTAGCCGGCGCTGAAGATCAGGAACGGCACGGTCGCGAGCGCGAGCGCCAACGCGAGCACCACGAAGCCCGCGTGGGTCCAGCCGATGCCCCCCACGACCGTGACGAGCAGGAAGAGCACCAGCGCCACGATCCCCGCGCGAACGTGAACGTGGAGAGCGCCCAAGAGCGCCAGATCCAGCGCGCCTCGCGCAGCCATGCCGACACCGGTGACGAGCAATGCCGCCGCCAGCCCGGCCACCGCGGTGCCCAACCCAGCAGCCACGGCTCGGGGCCGCTTCGGTGCGCCGACGCTCAACGCCCGCTCGGCTGCCGACGCGACACGACGCCCCCCGCGTGCTTCACCAGCACCACGCAAGCCGGCGCGGACGCCGCGGTGATCGCGATCAGAGAAGGGACGAACCCAAGCACGCGCGGCCGATCGTCTCGCGAAACCGGAACGGGCCGCCCATTCTGTGAACCACGCCGCGCTCAGTCAACGCACGCGGCGAGCGAGCCCAGCACCGTCGGCGTCGAGCTGGTCGACGTTTGCGATCACCGGGCGGTCGTCGCAGACCCGCGGAAGCCCATCTGCCCGGCTTGCTCCGCCTCGTTCGACGGCTGGGTATGCGGATACTCGCTCTCGCGATCGCACTCGGCCCCGTCGCGTCGACCCCGCGCGTCGACCCCATGCGCGAACGGGCGGGGGCTGCTAGACTCGACGGCGCGTTCGGTGCCCGCGTCCGGCATCGCCTCCCCCCTTCGACTGGACGAGCGTTGACTGCACCCGCCGTGCGCACGACGCACGGTACCCGGGTCGGATCGAATGACCCGAGTCGCCTGAGCCGAGCCCTGGGGATGCGCGTACTGCTGGTCAATCTCGCCGCCGGCGACACCGACTTCATCGACAAAGGTCGGGTCTGGCGCAGCATCTACCGGCGGCCCTATCTCGGTCTCCAGTACCTCTCGGCGTACCTGAAGCAGCACGGCCACCGCGTCGATCTCGTCGACTGTCAGGTCGAGCCGCTGGGAGCGAGCGCGCTCGCGGAGCGCGCGCGGCGCGGCGGCTATGGGCTGGTGGGCTTCTTCGCGATCTACGTGAATCGCGAGCAACTCCTCGCGTGCGTCGGCGAGATCCGCGATCGCGTGGGCGTTCCCGTGGTGGTCGGCGGCCCGGACTGCTTCAACGACGAGGCATACCTGCGCGCCGGCGTCGACTACGTGGTGCGCGGCGAAGGCGAGGTCACGCTCCTCGAGCTGGTCGAGCGCATCGACGCCGGCAAACCGGTGGACGACGTGCTCGGCCTCTCGCGGCTCGAGCGTGGCGAGCTGCTCCGCCATCCCGACCGCCCGTTCATCGCCGACGTGGATTCACTGCCGTTTCCCGATCGTTCGCACTATCCGATCCACGTGTGGCACGACTACATGGACTTCAACATGCGGAAGCCCTTCGCGACGCTGATCACGTCGCGCGGTTGTCCGTATGGGTGTGAGTTCTGCGACTCGCCGAGCCTCTGGCAACGCAAGGTTCGACAGCGCTCGCCGGCGAACGTGCTCGCGGAGGTCGACGAGCTGGTACGCGAGCACGGCGTCCGCTACCTGCTCTTCTCGGACGACATCTTCGGCATCTCGTTCGAGTGGCAGAAGGAGTTCTGCGAGGCGCTCGCGGCGCGCCGCTACGATCTCGGCTACTTCTGCCTGATCCACCCGCTCGTCTACGGCCAGCACACCGAGGAGCGCATGGAGCTGCTGGCGCGTTCGGGCTGCAGGACCTTCCACATCGGCGTGCAATCGGCGAGCGAGAACGTGCTGCGCTCGAGCGGCCGCTTCCCGGGCGAGCTTCGCCACCACCGCCCCATCGTCGAGCTGGCGCGGCGCCACGGCATCCTCTCGTTCACCACGTTCATCCATGGGCTGCCGGGCGATACCCGCGAGGGTTTCGCCGAGTCGCGTGCCTTCGTGAAGAAGATGTCGCCGGATTACGCGCTCTTCCTGCCGCTCAAGGTGTTCGCGGGGTCGACGCTCGAGGGCAAGCTCACGCGTGGGGAGCGCGAGCTGCCCGGCTTCACCTGGGAGGAGCTGGTACGCGAGTGCCGGCGCTCGGAGCTCGAGTTCTATCGCCACCCCGGTCGCTCGCTTCGGCTCTTCGCGTACGTGCTGCGGCACAATCCGGCGTGGCTGGTCACGCGCGGCTGGTACGCCGTGTACATGATCGTGCGCACGCTGTGGATCGGGCTCTTGCCCGCGGCCCGCCCCCACGATCGCGATTCCGCGACCCTTCCCGCGCTCAGCTCCGCTTGACCGACCTCGCGTGAACGCGCTCGAAGGCCCCGTCTACCACCCGATCCCGCCGGGGGCGGACTGGCTCACTCGTCTCTCCTATCGAGTCGAGTGGCTCTCGGTGGCGACCGAGGGCCGCATGCACCTGCTGGTGCTGCTCGGGCCGCCGCTCTTCACGATCGCGTGCCTGATCGCGGCGCGGCTCACGCGCCGCTGGCCGTGGATCGCGTGGCTCGCGCGCGCGGCGGCGGTGGTGGCGCCGGTGGTGGCGCTGCGCCCGTTCTTCTTCTCGACGTGGGTGCTCGCGAAGGGCCAGCTCGCCGTGCTCGCGATCCCCTACCCGCTGGCGCTGTGGCGCGGGCGTGGCAAGCGCACCGTGGCGGCGCGCCTCTATCGCGGCACGGTGTGGGCGACCTTCCTGCTGGCGCTCTTGCCGTTCGGGAACATCGCCGCGTCCTACAACCGCACTCACGACTGCGAACGCGTCCAGGCCGACTCGCGCGTGCGTTTCCTCTTCTCGTTCTGCGATCCGAGCTGGGAGAAGACGTTCCACGAGGTCCTCGGCGCCGATGCCGAGATCCACGCCCGCGAGTCGCGTTCCATCGCCGTGTCCGACGACGGACGCTTCGCGTTCCTGGGCGTGGGTTACGAGGACGAGCCCGCGGTCTGGCCGTATCTCGTCGTGGATCGCGCGAGCGGCGCGATCGTGAAGGCGGAGCCGCATCGCACGATCTTCGACATCGCGTGCGTTCCGGGCTCGGGCCGCTGCTTCGGCAGCCAAGCGTGGGAGTCCGCCATCCACGTCCTCGATCAAGCAAGCCAGAGCTGGGTCGAGGCGCTGCGAGCCCCGTTCAAGCCGCGCTTTCTCGCGGTGGACCCGGTGCGCGGGCGGCTGGTGCTCACGGGCGCGCTCGGCGTTCAGCTCGCGTTCCTCGACGCGCGCACCCTCGCCTTCGACGACGTGAGCGCGCTCGCGCCGCTGCGCAGCCCGGCTAGCTCGGCGGCCTACGACCCGGTGCGCGATCGCGTGTTCGTGACCGGCGAGCTCCACTCGCGCACCTCGCTCAAGTACGCGACCGGCCCGGACTACCGCTTCGAGTCGTACGTGAGCCCGGTGATGGACTGGCTGCACCACATGGGCACCTCGGTCGGCCTCCAGCTCGATCCCGAGACTCGCGAGCTCTTCATCGCGTACACCTTCACTGGCGAGGTGGGGATCTTCGACGTCGACGACGTGGAGCCGAAAGGCAGCATCCAGCTCCAGACCGGGCTCCGCGAGCTCGCCTACGACCGCACCAGGAAAGTGCTCTACGCCGGCAACTTCCTGACGGGCGACATCCACGTGGTGGACGTTCCCACGCGGCGCGAGATCGACCGGATCTTCGTGGGCCGCCTGATCCGCCAGATCACGTGGGCGCCTGCCATCGATCGATTGCTGGTGACCTCGGCGAACGGCTTCCTGGAGGTGGACCCGCGTCTGCCGGGCTCGGCGCCGGCCATCCAGCGCCTTCACAGGCTCCCCCCCGAACTGCACGATCGCCTTCACCTGCTCGCGGAGTGACGAACCGATGAAGGTGGCCGCCCGTGCCGTGCTGCTGGCGCTCTTCGCGGGAGCGTTGATCGTGGCGATCGGCCCGGCGGTCGTCCCTCCTCCCAACGTGTCGCTCCCCGGCGGCACACCGGTCGCGAGTGGCGAGGTCTCGCCCGCCGCCGGCGAGGCGATCTTCTGGGGCAAGGGGCGCTGCTTCACCTGCCATTCGGTGGGGGACCGCGGCGGCGAGCGGCGCTGCCCGAACCTCGGCGCGAGCGACGATCAACCGGCGATCGGTGCCCGGGCAGCCGCGCGCGCCGAGGCGCTGCGCGGCGCACGGGGTGCCGATCTCACCCCCACCGACTATCTCGTCGAGTCGCTGGTGAATCCCACCGCCTACGTCGTGGCGGGCTTCAAGCCCGAGATGCCGGCCGTGATGAAGCCGCCGCTCGCGCTCTCCAGCGACGAAGTGCGAGCGCTCGTGGCGTATCTCCAGAGCCTCGGTGGTGCCGTGAACGTCGCGGCGATCCGGATGCCCGCGCTGCTCGGGCCGGCTTCTGCCGCCGTCGAGACCTGGGCGCCCTATCTCGCCGGCGATCCCGCGCGCGGCGAGCAGCTCTTCTTCGATCCGAAGGGCGTGGGGTGCGCGGCCTGCCACCGGATCGGCGAGCGCGGCGGCCGCGTCGGCCCCGAGCTGACGCACCTCGGTGCGATTCGCGAGCCGCGCCAGATCCTCGAATCGATCCTCGATCCGAGCGCCCAGATCTCGAACGGCTTCGAGGGCGTCGAGATCGAGACCCGCGACCACGAGTCGGTGGTCGGCACCCTCGCCGGCGAGGACGAGACGAGCGTGACGCTGGCGCTCGCGAGCGGCACCTCGCGAACCATCGCGAAGACCGAGATCGTCCGCCGCGACACCGTCCGGACTTCGCTCATGCCCGGCAACTTCGCCGAGCTGCTGCGCGTCACCGAGCTCCACGACCTGCTCGCCTACCTCACGGCCCAACGATGAAGATCCCGATCAAACCGCTGCGCTCACTGTTCGCCGACGACAACCGCAGCCCCAAGCTCTTCCGCTCCCGGTGGGCGATCTGGACCTACGCCTTCGTCATCTGTTTCGTGATCAGCGCGGTCAGCGGCTACGTGGTGTGGGCTTGGCCGGAGCTCGACCTCGACTACTACTTCCTCCTCAAGGCCCACGTGGGCATCGGCAACGCGGGACTGATCCTGCTCTGCCTCCTGAGCGCGGTGCACCTGAACGCTCTCTACGGCAAGCAAGCGCGCAACCTGGTGCTCATCACGTTCCTGTTCTTCTTCGGCATGACCCTGACCGATTTCGGGCCCGCCGAGCGCTTCTTCGTGCCACTCGCGATCCTGCTCTTCGGCACCGTCCGCTACCTGCTGCCGGCCCGGAAGACGCGCGCCAGCGCGCTGTGGGTGGGCGTGGCGGCTTTCTGCGTGCTCACGGTGCTCTACGGCACCGGCTGGTCGATCGCCGGCTGGTCGAGGCAGCAACGGTCGAACATGGCCGCCCACGTCCACGACGTGCTCGGCTGGTTCGCGCCGCCGCTGGTGCTCTTCCATCTGTTCTGGGGCTTCCCGTTCCGCGAGGAGCCGCGTACCAAGCGGGCGCTGCTCGGGCTGGCGGTGGCGATGGTGGCGGTCTTGGGAGGGGCCTCGCTCAACCCCGGGCGATTCCTTCGACAAGCCGTGGAGACCGCGCGCGAGGAGGGGATACCCACCCACGCGCGCACCGACGAGAGCACCTGCGGCACCGCGCTCTGCCATTCGGAGATCTTCAAGCAATGGCAGACCTCGGCGCACCGGTTCTCGGCGACGAACGTGCCCTACGTGCGGGTGGCGGAGCTGATCGAGTCCGAGCGCGGCGCCGCCGCGCGCGCCAGCTGCCGCGGCTGCCACGAGCCGGGTGTGCCGCTCTCGCCGCTTCGCACCGGCCACGATCCACACCAGATCGATCCGGCGCAGCTCGAGCCCGGCATCACCTGCCGCGGCTGCCACTTGATCGATCACGTGAAGGAGCCCGCCTGGAACGGCGAGTACACGTTCGCGCGCGAGACGCTCTACCTACCGGGACAGGATCTCGCGAACTCGCACGTGCTCGGCGCCTATCTCGACTTCCTGCCGCTCGAGGCCCGCGACCACCGCGCCAACTTCGCGCGACCCGTCCAGCGCGAGCCGAAGTTCTGCGAGACCTGCCATCGCATCGAGATCCCGGCGGAGTCGAACGGGGCGCAGTCGTTCGTGTTCGACGGCCCGGCTCCGTCGTGGGCGCAATCCGGCTACGCCGCGACCGGCGTGCGCTGCAATCACTGTCACCTGCAGCTCTTCAAGTTCCCCGATCCCGATTCCTCGGAGCGCGACTACCACGCGCGCCCCGACCACCGGTTCTTCGGCCTGAACGCGTTCCTGGGCGACACCGTGCCGCGCGGCGACGTCATCCCCGCGCGCTGGGACCTGTTCCGCGACGCGACCCGCGACTGGCTGAATGGTCGGCTGGAGGTCAGCCGTTTCGAGCAGACCTTTCTCTTCTACACCGGCGACGCCCGCTCCAAGGCGTACCGCGTGTTCTCCGGCAAGCCCATCCTCGATCTGCGTTACGGCGGGAGGCGCGAGGGCGACACCGCGATCCTCACCGTGCGCACCACCAATCAGCGCATCGGCCACCGCTTCCCGGTCTCGCTGGTCGACGTGAGCGAGATCTGGCTGGAAGTGACGGCCACCGATCCCGACGGTCGCGTGCTCTTCGCGTCGGGGGCTCTCGACTCCGCGGGTCGGGTGCCGGAGGACGCGCGCCGGCTGGGTGCGCGGATCGTGGACAAGGACGGCCGGGAGGTCCAGTTCCACCGCATCTGGGTCGCCGCCGGCATGCAGGACGAGCGCTTCGTCTATCCCGGCCAGCGGATCGAGGACGAGTTCCGCATCCCGCTCGAGGGTCCGATCGGCTGGCTGAAGGTGACGGCGCGCTGGCACTACCGCCGCTACAAGCCCGAGTTCAGCGAATGGGTGTGGGGCGAGGGGAACCGAGCCCCCGACCTCGTGATCGCCGAGGCGACGAGCGAGGTGCCGGTGCCCCTCGAGCGCACCGATTGAGCGCCGCGCCCAGCGGGCTCAGCCCGCGTCGACCTTGACCTCGCGCCCGGCGAGCTCGCTTCCGGGGGTCAGGCAGAGCAGCCGCACGCGGCCGGTCGCGACGACCTGGTTCGACTCGTTCCGAATCACCGCCTCCCAGAGCTGGGAGCGGCGTCCGCGGGTGATCGGGGTCGCGATCACCGACAGGCGACCGTCGCGGGTCGCGCGCACGAAGCTCGTGTGGTTCTCGAGCCCGACCACCGAGAGCCCCTCGCCGAAGACGCTCATCGCCGCACCGATCGAGCACACGGTCTCGATCACGCTGCAGTGGACGCCGCCGTGCACGATGCCGTAGGGCTGGTGATGGCGCGCATCCACCTGCCACTCGCCGACGACGCGTTCGCCGCTCACCTCGGTGAGGTGGAGACCGAGGTGTCGGTTCCAGGCACCGGTCTCCATCCACGAATCGTGGGAATCCTGGGGCGATCGAGCGTCCATCGTGCTCCTCCGGCGTGCTAGGGTCGCGAGCGAGGCGCTAGTGTAGCCCGCCACCGATACGCGAGAACCCCGTGCCGAACGACCTGCTGAACGAGAGCGCCGCCCGCGCGAAGCGAGCTGGCGCCGGATTCGACCGCGCTCGTGGAGTCGCCCGCGCGATGCTCGCGATGGTGCTCGCCGCGACGCTCCACGCGCCGAGCGTGCGCGCCGCCAGCGCGACGCCACGGCCGCTCGAGATCGTCGTGGCGCGCGACGGCGAAACGAGCGTCGAGACGGTGCTCGTGCCTGCCGCCTCCACGACGCCGACGACGGTGGTGATCCCGATCGCCGGTGCGCTCGCGCCGGACCAGGTCCGACTCTCCGCGCCGGAGGCGGTCGTCCACCTGGATGCGTACACCGCGCCGCGGCTGGTCCGCTACAACGACGGCAACCCGTGCTCGCCACCGGTGGACTTCCAGTTCCGCGTGGCGCCGCCGCCCCCGTTTCGCAACGGCGCCGCGGTCGCGAGCGCGGCGATCGCGCGCAGCGCAGGCGCTGCGGAGGTGGGCACCCCAGCGCCCGCGAGCGCCTTTCATGTGGTCCGGCTCGGCGCGCACGGCGACCTCGAGCGCTGGCTCGCCAGCGAAGGCCGAACGACCCCGGCGCGTGAGCGCGCTCGACTCGAGCGACTGGCGGCGCGGGGCGGCAGCCTGGTCGTGCTCGCCCCGGCCTCCGGCACGGCCTCCGCGCCCACCCCCGGCCCGGCCGTTCGTGCGGTGACCGTCACGCACGGCAGCCGCGAGCTCTGGCTGCCGCTTCGACTGGCCGCGACCTCGAGCGAGGTGGACCCCGACGCCGAGCAGCTCCTGCTTCACGTGCTGACGCGCACCGGGCGTGCCGAGATCGCGGGGCGCGCGAGCGCCGTGGTCGCATCCGGTTCGTCGCTGCCCGCCTTCGTTCAGCGCGACTACGAGCAGTTCTATGCGGCGGCGTTCCGACACGCATCGAGCCGCGGTGAGCGTGGTGCCGCGTGGCTCGAGTACGCGGGGGATACGGGCTACTGCGATCCCTGCGTGGCCGATCCACTGCCGGTCGACGAGCTACGCGCGCTGGGCGCCGCTTGGGCCGAGCTTCCGCGCGGCGATTCCGGGGGACACACCGATGTCGCGCCTGAGCAGCACCGCGGCGGGGCTCGAAACGTGTTCCTTTCGCGGTTCCGGATCGCGCTCGGCTCCGAGCGCGACGGCGAGCCGATGGTGATCGGCGAGAGCTCGGCGCAGCGCGGCGCACAAGTGCGCTTCGTGGTGCGCTATCCGTACGCGGGCCCGACGACCTGCGCCGCCGCCGGGGCCTACCGCGAGAAGCTGGCTCGCCGCGACGCGGACGAGCGCCGCGCGCTCGCGGCGCTCACGGGCTGGAGCGAGGCGGAGATCGAGCGGGTCGCCGCGGAGCCCGCGCCGCCGGTCGCGCCGCGTTGAAGGAGCGCGGCGCGCGGGCGCTCGACCTCGAAAGAAAGGCTCAGCCGACGGCGTGCGACGCGCGGCGCCGGCGCGTGAGCGCCAGCGCCAGCACCGCGAGCGGCGCCGCGAGCACCCCCAGCTCGACGTTCGCGACCTGGCCGCGCTCGTCGAACGCAACGGCGATGGCGCCGCAACCGGACGTCGAGCCGTAGACGGCCACCGAGCCCGCGCGCAGCGCGCCGGACACGGCGAGATTCGGCGTCCCCACGACCAGGTCGCCGAGGCCATCGGCGTTGATGTCGCCGAGCCCCGCCACCGCCCAGCCCACGAGGTCGCCGCGATTCACGCCGTCGTAGCGTTGCAGCACCTGCCCGGTCCCCGAATAAACGTACGCCGTACCACCGTTGTAGACACCGCCCGGGTTCGAGTTCGGAGCGCCGATCAGCACGTCGGCCTTGCCGTCGCGGTTGACGTCGCCGACCCACGAGGCCGTGTTGCCCAGGTACGTGTACTCCTCGGGAGCCACCACCCGCAGCAGCTGGCTGTAGTCGGCGCCGGAGAAGATGTAGAAGCCGCCGTACGTCTTCCACGAATAGAACTTGTTCGGGTCGCCGGCGTGCAGCACGGTCGCGCCCACCGCCAGATCCGGGAAACCGTCGCCGTTCACGTCCCCCACGCCGGCGACGGACCAGCCCGTGTAGTCGAGGTAGTGCACGCCCTCCCACTTCTTGAGGATCGTCCCGTCCTTGCCGGAGAAGAGCCACGCGCCGCCCGCGTTGTACTCGTTGCGTGGATCCCAGTGCGGCACGCCGACGATGATGTCGGGGTAGGTGTCCTTGTTCACGTCCATGGCGGCGGCCACCGAGATGCCCAGGTTGTCGCTGGGATTGAAGGTGTCCTCGCCGTCGAAGCGGAAGAGCTGGCTACCGTCGACGCCCGACAGCACGAAGACCGAGCCCGCGTCGGGACGACCGCCGGGGTCCATGTAGGGCGCGGTGACGGCCACGTCGGCGAAGCCGTCCTTGTTCACGTCGCCCAGGCCCGCCACGGCCCAGCCGTAGAGATCGCCCTCGTTGACGCCGTGCTTCTGCCACAGGAGCGCGCCGTCCTTGCCCGAGTACACGTAGGCCGCGCCCACGCGATTGATCGCGCCGAGCCACTCGTCGCGCGCGCCGACGAGGATGTCCGCGTAGCCGTCGCCGTTCACGTCGCCGGCGCCCGCCACGGAATAGCCGTAATGGTCGCCCGCATGCGCACCGTCGAGCTGGCGAAGCAACGCGCCGTTCTTCCCCGAATACACGTACACGCTGCCCGCGTCCTCACGGCCGCCCGGATCCTGCCACGGCGCGCCGACGAGCACGTCGGGTGTGCCGTCCTTGTTCACGTCGCCGGCCGCGGCGACGGCGCCTCCGAAGTAGTCGTACTCGGTGGTGCCGTTCCACTGGAACTTCGGCGCGGCCGCTGCCGCCGCGTGGGTGCGCGCGGCGATCAGACCGGGCACCAGCGCGGCGATCGCCAGCCCACCTGCCGCCAACGCGATCCGGCTGCTTCCCATCCCTCGCGTCCTGCGTCCGCTCATGGCTTCACCCACGTCGTCGTCGCCATCACCGCCGGCGTCGCCATGCCGGTGTTCAGCCACGCATCCAGCAAGTTGATGCCGACGTTGGCGAGGAACGGATCCGTACGGTTGTTCGCGAAGCTCACGAACTGGATGTATTCCCAGCTCGTGGGCTGGTAGTAGAGCGTGATCGTCGCCGTGGTCGCCGCGGGCGGCGGGTTGAGCGGCACGGTGTCCCAGTACTGATACGCCCCGCCTGGCCCGGGGTTGCCGAACTGCGTCTCGGGCACCGGCAGTGCGTTGCGCTCGCGCGCCATGTCGTAGCTCATGCCGTAGGGCGGGATGCGGTTGTCGTGGGCGACCGTGTTGTTGAGCGCGAAATGGAAGGTCATGTAGCTGGTGCCCGGCGCCTGGTGGGCGAGATCGCCGAGCGTGTAGTTGGGCTGACCGCTGTTGCGATCGAAGCTCAGCACCAGCGACGGCGAGTAACCCATGCCGAGGAGCTGGCTCGCCCACTCCTGCGACATCGCCATCTGGATCTCGTAGATGCGGGTGTTGGTGCCCGAGAGATCCAGCAGCGTCTGCACCTGCACGTTCTGGCCGCCGATCACGGCGGTGATCGCGCCGTACTGACCGTCCTCGCGCAGCAGCGTTCCGCCGCCGTCGTACCACTTCATGTTGAGCCACATGCGGCGGCCTTCGGGATAGCCGGAGATGAGCTTGTGACCCGTGAGGTTGATGACGCGCAGCGTGTTGGTGTTGTTGTCCACGGCGAGCGCCGCGGCGTTCGACAGATTGGCGTAGACGCGCGTCTTGCCGTCGTTGAGCGCGTCCAGCTCCTCCTGGCCGAGCTCGTTGGCGCCGATCCGCAGCGTGCCCTTGGTCTTCATGTACTGGATGGCGTCCGGCACCCAGTAGTTGCCGCCGGTGAGGTCGTGGCGCGGCATGTCCGTGTGCGGCGTGTGTCCCGGCAGCACGCAACCCGGAGTCACCAGCGGACGCATGTGGCAGGTCTGGCAGGTGTAGAAGCGCGGCTGGCCGTCGGCGTAGTCACCGCCGGACTGATCGTACGCGCGCTTGATGGCGCCTTGCTTCAGCTCGGCAGGCAACGTCGGATAGTCGAGCACACGCAGGTTGGCGAGCGCGCCGGACTTCCACTCCGAGAAGGTGCGCTCGACGATCCCGTACTGGTGCGGGAAGGTCTTGAACGCGGCCTTGGTCTCGACCGGCGCCCCGGGCACGCCGCTGAACGAGCCTGGGGGAAGCGGGATCTGCGCGCCGTTGTTGTGGGCCAGATCGCCGACCATGGGGTTCGAGACGTCGTGGCACGTGCCGCACATCTCGGCTTGACGGTGGTACTTGGACTTCTGGGCGCCATGCGCGCAGTCGGGCGGAGTGTAGGGGCCGAGTCGATTGAACGATGCGGCGAGCACCATCTGCGCCGCGCCGTAGTAGCCCTCGGGAGGATTGCCGCCGTCGTTGGCGATGAACGGCGGGTTCTGGATGCCCTCGATCTCCGACCCGTCCGGGTTGGTGAGCTTGTGGCAGATGTCACACTCGACGCCGAAGCCATCGTCGACGTCAGTCAGACCTTGGCCGTTGGTGGGGATGGCGCGGTTCTCGGCCCAGCCGGCCCCGGTGTGGCAGCGCATGCAGACGTTCCCGTAGCCCGGGAAGTCCTGCTCGGCGATCGCGAGCTGCCCCCAGAAGATCGGGTCGCGGCCCGAGTGCATCATCATGCTCCCGAGCGCCAGGTGGTACGGCTCGGTGGTCTTGTCCCAACCGCCGTGACAGCCCTTGCAGAGCCCAACCGGCTCGGTGGTGAAGCTCGGGAAGATCTCGCCTTGTTGCGTGCCAGGCATCTGCACGTCGGTGGGCACCACGGTATTCGCCGCGCGATTGGTGGCCGAGCCGCCGTTCGAGAACGCCGCCGCCAGGCCGACCGCGATCAACACCGTCGCCGCGATTCGGCCGCGCGTGGCGAGCGGCGCGAGCCGCCAGCGTCGCTGCCGTCCGGCGCCGTTCGTGGATTCATCCGCCATCGTCACATCCTCTCCGGCGTACGCTCACCCGAGCGTGGCTGCCGCGAGCCGCGCGTGCGCTCTCGGGGCCTGCCGCAATGCGATTTAGAACGACGTTCGAGGTTCCCACGTTCGCTAGTTCGCGTGCAACCGGCTCCCTCGGCGGCCGAGCGTCGGCGGGGTTGTTCCCGGCTCCGCGCCACCTGTAGGCTCGAAGGATGCGCGCGCGGCGACTCGGGCGCGCGAGACGTTCACCCGCGCGGGAGGGATGCATGGTGTCGTGTGAGAAAGGTCTCCATTGGGCTCGTGTGATCTCGATCACCGCGTTGCTCGCGACGGGCACCGCCTCGCTTCCCGCCGGTGCGACGGTGATCACGGTCGACTCGCCCGCCGACGATCTCGGGCTCGGGCCCAACGGGAACTGCACGCTGCGTGAGGCACTGCGCGCCGCGAACACCAACGCGCCTGTCGACGGGTGCCCAGCGGGAACGGTCGGCGTGGTGGCGACCGATACCATCACCCTCCCCGCCGGCACGTACGTTCTCACCGCGGCAGGGCGATACGAGGATCAAGGGCTCACGGGCGACCTCGACGTGTTCGACAAGGTCCAGATCGCTGGCGCCGGCCAGGCGAGCACCGTGGTGGACGCGGCGGGAATCGATCGCGTCTTCCACCTGCGCGGCACCACGGTCGGCCTCTCGAACCTCACGCTGCGCGGCGGATCGGCGGTGGAGCACGGCCCCGAAGCTGGCGAGGAGCAGGCGCCGATGGGCGGCGGCCTCTTCGTGGAGTTCAACGCCGCCGTGACGCTCACCGACGTCACCATCCAGGACAACGCGGCGCTCGATGGCGGCGGCATCCAGAACCTGGGCGGCACCATCGACGTGGTGCGCTGCACGATCACCGAGAACCTGGCGGAGCTCGACCTCACGTTCACGGACTTCGAGAGCGGCTTCAGCGCGGGGATCGGCAACGACGGCCCCACGGCGGTGGTGCACGTCTCGGACTCGACGATCAGCGCGAACACGGCGCGGCTCGGTGGTGGCGGGGTCAGCAACGCATTCTTCGGCCTGGGCGGATCGATGACGATCGCCGGCTCGACGATCCACGGGAACCTGGCGCTCGGCGCCGCCGCGAGCGGTTTCCCGTGGCCTCCCACGGGGGGCGCCGCAGGCGTGCTCAACGACGGACCGATGACGATCACGAACTCCACCATCAGCGGAAACGTCGCCAATCCGTTCACCGTGCCGAGCTCCGGCGGCGGCATCATCACGGGCGGCGACACGACCGCGGCGGTGTTCACGATGACCAACTCGACGGTCACCGGGAATCAGTCGTCGAGCGCGACCGCGCTCTTGGTGAACACCGGCACGGTGTCGCTCGCCAACAGCCTGCTGCAGGGCAGCTGCGGCTTTCTGGGCGCAACCACCATGACGAGCTTGGGCGGCAACCTGGAGAGCCCCGGGAACGGCTGCCGCCTCACGCTCGCCTCGGACATCGTGAACGTCGCCGATCCGAAGCTCGGGCCGCTGGCCGCCAATGGCGGGCCCACCCCGACGCACGCGCTCCTCACCGGCAGCCCCGGGCTCGACAAGGCGCTCGCCGCGAATTGCCCCGCCACGGACCAGCGCGGCACGGTTCGCCCCCAGCCCACCGCCGGCAAGTGCGACATCGGCGCTTACGAGAAGACGTCCACCGGCTGCGGCACGGGCAGCCCCGCGCTGGCGTTCTTTCCAGTGGCGTTGGTTCTCTCGAACCGGGCGCGATCGCGTCGCACGCGCGACGCATCCGTGGATCAGCGCGCGAGCTGACCGCCCCGACGCCTGCGCGGCACGACCGTCCAGCTCACTGCGCGACGACGCGCGCGCAACGCGCGGGTCGCCAGCAGCAATCCGACCGCCACCACGACCGGGGCCATGCCCGTCGCCGCGCCCCGTCGCACCGCGGCGCAGCCGTGGTCGCAGACGTCGCCCAAGCCATCGTGGTCGGCGTCCGCCTGGTCCACGTTCGCGACCGTGGGGCAGTTGTCGAACTCGTCGGGGACCGAGTCGGAGTCGGCATCGTCGAGGGCGATCAGATAGGCCTTGCCGGCCTTGGGTGCGTACTGGTCCGAGCGCACCGCGGTGGCGACCATGAACCCGTGCCCCGCCACCACCGCGCCGAGGCTCTCGAGGGTGGAGCCGTCGATTCGCTTCGCCTCGGTCCACGTGGTTCCAGAGCGGTGATAGAGGTACTCGGCGCCAGCGAGAGTCCCGCCCGCCGCATGCCCGGGAGCGGCGACGATGGCGGTATCCCCCACCAGGGCACCGTACGTGCCGTAGACGTCGAGCTCGGCGCCCTCGCTCGGCAGCAGCTTCACGGTCTGCGTCCACGCGCCGTTCGGCTGCCGATCGAAGACGTAAGCGGCGCCAGCGTCGAGCGCCACGTTGTCCACGCGCCGCGAGCCGATCAGCACCCGGTCGCCATCGAGGCTCACGAACTGGCCGAAGCGCCCTTGGGTCTCTGCGTCGTTCGCCGTCATCCGCGCCATCTGCACCCACTGTCCGTTCTGCAGCTCGAAGATGAACGCCGAGCCGTTCTGCTGAAGCGGATCGTCGGCGAGGTGGGCACCGATCGCCATGCGGGTTCCCGACGCATCGATCGAGATCGTCTCGCCGAAGTGCCACTGGAAGCGTTCGACGGGAACGAGCGTCTGGGTCTGGGTCCAAACCCCGTTGGTGCGCTGGAAGACGTAAGCCGTGGAGATCCAGAACGCGCCCACGACCAGCATGTCGCCGTGCAGCGCGAGCGAGTAGCCGAAATAGTCGCCGATCGCGCTCTCCGCGGGCTGCAGCCGCGCCGTCTGCGTCCACTGACCCGCGTTCTTCTCGTAGACGTAGACCGCGCCGGGATAGTTGGTCGGCGGGCTGGGGCGCGGCTCCGGCCGCGCCGGACCGCTTCCGCCGACCACGATCGTGTTGCCGTCCACTCCGATGCCGTTGCCGAACCATTGGTCGATCTGGGGATCGGACGGATGCAGCTCGGCGGTCTGCGTCCACTTCGAGCCGCTTCGCTCGTAGACGAACGCCTTGCCCGGACCGGGGCTCCCCGCGATCGACGACATGATCGCGCCGACCACGATGATGTTGCCGTCCGGGTCCATCGTGACCGTCTGCCCGAACATGTCGCCGAGCTGCGCCGGATCGCCGTGCAGCTCCGCCCAGGGCGATTGGACCGCCGCGCGCGCCCGTCCCGCCGTGAAGAGCATCGCCGCGACCACCCACGCTGCGCGCGAGGCCCGGTGAAGATGATTTTTGTTCTCAGCGAAGCACGATCGTCCATGTGCGCGGGCACTGGGTACCATCGGAAGCTCCTGGACCGTGCCTGACCAGCCGGACGCGGTGTGACGATCGGGTGAAACGACGAGACGAGGGAATTTGATCGTAGCTCCGCCACGGCTCGACGCGCCAGGCCGCAACCAGGAGCGTCGGCGGGCTCATTCCGACGCGCCGCGTCGGCCGCGCGCGCCGCGCGAGCGTCCGAGCGTCGGCGGGAGTTGCTCGCGAGACGAGTCTCCTGAGAGAGTCGTTCTCATGACTCCGCCTCGAAGGGAACCCCACATGCAACCGCTTTCGTCTCCGGCGGGCTCGCCGGCAACGCCAGAGATCGCCCGCCGCCGCTTGCTCGGGCTGGTGTTGATGGCACTTCCGCTGTCGCTGGCGTGCCATCAAGTGACCTCGGTCACACCAAACCCAGCGACGCCGCAGCAAATCGTCCGGATCGCGGGCTCGGGCTTCGGCGCCCAGCCCCAGACGGGCGATCAGGTGACGCTCGACGGTCAGGTGCTCGAGGTCGTCGCGTGGGCGGACAAGGAGATCCAGGCTCGCCTTCCGTACGGCAAGATCAGCGGCAGCTACCCCTTGGTGGTGCGGAGGCTGAACGCGGACTCGTCGCCGATCCAGCTCGCGATCACCCCGGGCAACGCCAACTTCATGGCGAATCTGAGCCTCACGGTGAATCCCAAGAACCACTTATCTTGGTTCGTGGAGTTCGACACCGCGCACCCATCCACCGCGTCCGCGACCATCGCCAGCGCGGCCGGGACGTTCGCGGTGCCGAGCCAGGGCATCGCCTCCACGGTCGGCGGCTCCCATCACCGCGTGGTGATCCTGGGCCTGCGGGTGGACACCGACCACACGGTGCGCGTGACCGCCGACGACGGCGCGAGCTCGATCGACGCCACCGTGCCCATCCACCCAGCACCCCTGCCGACGGATTTCCAACCGCCCATCCAGACGCTCGTCAGCGAGCCCGCGTCGATGGCGCCCGGCTACACGATGTTTCCGGCCCACACCGGCAGCGACCTCAACAACCCGGTGGGCAACATCTACATCGTCGACAGCGCCGGAAAGCTCGTCTGGTACCACGTGGTGCAGAGCAAGATCGACGACGTCGAGTACCTCTCGAACGGGCACGTGCTCTACGCAAGCCACGGCACGATCATCGAGATCGACATGCTCGGCAACGAGATCCGTCGCTACACCGCCGCCGACATCGGCGTACCCGCGCTGCACCACATGGTCACCGAGCTGCCCAACGGCAACCTGGTGACGCTCTACCCGGACATGCGCGTGATCGGCGGATATCCGGGGAACGTGAGCTACAAGGTGGTCGCCGACGGCATCGCCGAGTTCACCCGCGACGGTCATCCGGTGCGGCTCTATCCGCTCTGGGATTACCTCGATCCCTACCGGATCATCGATCAGCTCGGCTGGGTGATCCCCGTGTGGCCCGACATCTTCGGCGCCGACTCCCGCACGCTCACCGGCGCCAACGGCGTCGTCTACGACCCCAGCGACGACTCGTTCCTGGTCTCGATGCGCCAGCAAGACATCGTGCTCAAGGTCAGCCGCGCCACCGGCGAGCGCAAGTGGGTCCTGGGCCAGGATTGGGCGGGGAGCACCGGCGACGACGATTGGCCCTACCTGACGCTGGTCGGGCCCGGATTGCTACCCATCCACCAGCACGCGCCCAACCTGCTGCCCGACGGGCACCTGATGCTCTACGACAACGGCAACTCGCGGCAGCTTCCCGAGTTCTCGAGGCCGGTCGAGTACGCGATCGATGGTGCCAACCTCACGGTCTCCGAGGTGTGGTCGTGGGTGGATCCCGCCTACGACCCGCCGCTCTTCTCGATCTTCACCGGCGACGCCGATCGGCTCGGCAACGGCAACGTGCTGGTCAGCGATACGGGGTTGTGGGACGACTACCCGTTCGGGCTGCGGTGGATCCGCTTCGCCGAGGTCCGCCCGGCGGACGATCACAAGGTCTGGGAGATCCAGGTGAGAGGAATCGGCGTCTCCTGGACGGGCTACAACGGCAAGCGAATCCCCACGCTCTACGCCGGCTTCGCCGCCGCCCAGTAACGCGACGATCGGCGACGCGCGATTCGAGTCGGGCGCAGACCTCGGCCGCGTCGTCGGCGCGGCCGGGTCTGCGTTCCGGAGGCTTCCGACGGAACCCCGGCTCAGGCTCGTACGAACCGGCGGCGCAGCAGCTTGAGGCCGGCGAACAGGAACATCGCCGCGCCGAGCGAGCCGCCGAGGCCCGCGGATCCCGAGCCCGTCGTGCCCACCGCAGCGTCCGCCGCTTGCGGCGTCAGGCAGCCCGGCGTGGCGGCGTTGCAGTCGTCGTCGATTCCATTGCCCGGGATCTCGACGGCTCCAGGATGGACCGCGGCGTTGGCGTCGTTGCAGTCGACGGCACCGCACGCGCCGCCCTCGGTCGAGTAGCCGTCGTAGTCGCCATCGGTGCACGGAGCGCCGTTCACCTCGTAGGCGCCACGGTCGCAGACACCGGCGTTGCGTGCGTAGTGGCGCTGGTCGAAGCTCGGACACGCCGCCGCCAGGCCGGTGTTGATCGCGGGGCTGCCGGTGCCGAGGGCCTGTGTCCAGGTGGCCCCACCGTTGTTCGCGAGCGCTTGCAGGTTGAGCGACGCCGCGGAGATCGCGGCCAGGTCTCCCGAGCCTGACAGGGCGCAGGTGTTGGCCGGGCTCTCCAGGTTTCCGCCCGAGGAGGTGACGGCGACCGTGCCATCACACGCCTCGCCGGTGGTGGCACCACCCGGCACGACCGCGAGGCTCGCGGCGATGACGGTGTTGACCAACGTCGTCGAGCCGTCGGAGTTGAGCGCGCCACCGAGGACCGCGCCTGCGGTGCCGACGCCAGGGGCGCCACCGGTCACCTGGTTGTCGGCGAGCGTGGCGCTCGTGAGCGTCACCGTACCGTCGGAGTCGATCGCACCGCCGGATGCCGCACCGCCCACGCTGGCGATGAGCGAGGAGCCCGCCCCGCCGGTGGCGAGGTTCTTGGCGAACGTCGAGTTCGTGACCGCGAGCGTGGCGCCACCCGCCACGAACGCTCCCGCACCGCCGCCCGCACCGCCATTTCCGCCGAGGTTCGAGGTGTTGCCGGTCGCGGTGTTCTCCGCCACCAGGCTCTGCGTGAGGCTGACCGTGCCGCCTCCGACGTAGAGCGCGCCGCCGCGTGCCGCGCCCCCCGTCACGCCGCGTCCCCCGGTGGTGGAGTTCCGCGCGAAGAGCGTGTCGAGAATCGTCGCGGTCGCCCCGTAAGACGCGACACCTCCGCCGGCCGAGCCGGGCGCGCCGACACCGAAGTACCCGTCTTGCCCGGAGGTGGCGGCGTTGTCCTGGATCGTCGAGTTGCGGATCGAGAGCAAACCCTGGCTGAGGATTCCGCCACCGGTGCCCGTCCCTGCGGGCTGGCCGAACATGCACGAGCACGACATCGAGCAGCAGCCGGTGCCGCCGTTTCCGCCCGCGGCGACGTTCTGACTCACCTCGACGGTGTCGAGGGTGAGGCTGCCGGTGCTCGAGCTCAGGATCCCACCGGCGGTCGCGCTGCCGCCGCCGGCGCTCGAGTTGCCGTTGCCGCCGGTCGCGCGGTTGTCGACGACGCGCGCCCGCGTGAGCGTGAGATCGCCGTCGTTCCAGATGCCGCCCGCAGACACCGACTGATTGGTGCCGCCGGTGAGGCGCGCGCCGCTGAGGGTGAGGTCCGAGATCTCCACGAGCGCGCTCGACGCGATCTGCAAGATGCGATCGCCGAGCCCGCTGGCGCTGATCGTGGTGCTCGCGGCGCTGGCGCCGCGAATCGTGAGCGACTCGGTCACGTCCAGGTCGCCGGTGGCGCTCGCGTCCTCGCCCGCGCCGGGAATCGAGAGCGTATACGTGCCCGCCGCCAGCACGATCGTGTCCGCGCCCACGCTGCCAGCCGCGCACGCGTCCACGGCGACGTTGCCGTTCGCCGCCTGGATCGCCTCGCGCAACGTGCAGTTCCCGTTGGCACCCAGGTTGGCGTCATCGGCCGTCACGCTGACGTTGTAGACGGTTGCGCGGGCGGTGCCGGCGAGCAACAGCGCGGCGCCGAGCACCGCGGAGAAGCGCGGCACGATTCGGCGAGCGGTGATCGGATGCGCACTGCAACGATGCATGGGTCCCCCTGGATCGACGCGGGTCGACACCCGCCGTTGGCGCGATCCCTCACTCTACCGACGTCGCGCCAGGCGCGCCACGGAACGGGAAACGGATGCGCGCGGCCCGCGGAACAACCTGGGTGAGGCCAGCCTCAGCGGCCGCGCTCGCCCAGCCAGCTGGCGAGGTCGACGCGGAAGATGCCCTCCTGGCTGCCCGCCCACAGCACGTCGTCGACCGGATCGAGCATCAGCGATTGCGCCTTCTTGCCGATGGGAATGCGCTTCACGATCCGCGTGGGATCGCCGTACTCGAACGCCCAGAGCTCACCCGGCAAGAACGCCAGCGCGTAGAAGAGCTCGCGCTTGGGGTCGAAGAGCAGGTTCCGCGAGTTGAGCGGCCCGCGGAACGAGCGCACCGGCCTGAGCGGTGCCAGCGAGTACTCGTAGAAACGATCCGAGAAGAAGCTCGCGGCGACCAGCGTGCGCTTGCCGGGGATGGTGATGAAGTCGAGCCCGCCCTCGGGCAACACTTGCTTGTCCACGACCGTCAGCGTCGCGGGATCCACCTCGAGAAGCAGGAACCGATCGTGGCGATCGGTCATGCCCAGCTCGGCGTAGAGGTGCCCCGTGGTGGGATCGTGAAGGACCTTGAGCAATCCGCTGCGGAAGCGCGTGAGCCCGAGATCGCGCATCGAGAGCTGGCGCACGAACGCCTGGGTGTCGCGCTCGTACTCGGCGAGGATCGGCAGCTCGTGGAAGGTGATGAAGATCCGCTCGGGAGTGACCGCGAACGACCACGGCGCGATCCGCCCCTGCTCGAGCACGTTCACCTGCCGCACGATGCGCAGCGGGTCGCCCTCGAAGACCAGGAAGTTCCCCTTGTCCCAGTCCATGCTGAGGATCTCGTCCTGCGCGGGGTTCGACCACAGGTAGCGCGCCAGCCCCGGGAACTCGAGGACGCGCGCCTCGTGGGTCGCGAGGTCCACGCGCACCAGGCCCGAGCTCGGGCCGTAGCACGTGAACAGGAAGCGGCGATCGTGTGAGAGCACGAACTCGCGCATGTACTGCAGATCGAAGTCCGGCGCGGCACCGGGACGCGGATAGACGTGGGTGATGGCGGGATCGTCGACCTTCGGATGCGCGGCACTGCCCCACGGCAGGAAGCCCACGTAGATCCACAGGATCTGCGACGAGAGCGCGGTCGCGAAGGTGGCCCGCATCGCCCAGCGCAGGTAGCCGAGCGGGATGGCGATCGCGCCGATCACGAGCGGCACCACGAACGCGATGACGTAGGCCTTCATCTTGCTCGAGCCGAGCTCGAACACGATGAACCAACCGCTCAGCCCGGCCCAGCCGAGCAGCACCGCGCAGGCCAGCGCGGCCATCCCCCGCGAGCGTCGCGCCAGCGCGAGCGCTAGCAGCGCGGTGACCGCCAGCGTCGCCACCAGCCCGCCTGGCGCGATGCGAGCCATCAGCAGCAAGTTGAGGGCGATCTTGTGCCACTCGAGCGGGATCCACACGTTCGTGTAGCCCTTGGTGACGCGGCTCAGCACCAAGAGCGCGGGACCGCTCAGGATGGCGGCGATCCCGAGCAGCTGATCGATCCACGTCTCACGCGAGATCGCCCCCAGCCGACCGTGCGTGACGTAGAAGTGGCCCATCAGCACGGCGATCGCGCCCAGGAACACGGCCGCGCCGAGCGGTCGCGAGACGACGCCGTCGATGCCGAGCAGCGCGTATTCCACGCCTTTGTAGGCCAGCACCACGAAGAGCGCCGCGTCGCTCGCGAGCATCGCCGCCGACGACACGCGCGAACGCCGCGGCAGCGCCGCGCAGCCACCCGATGCGGCAGACGCGCCAGTCTGGGGTCGCGTCTCTTGCTCGTGCTGCGAGCTCATCCCGTCTCTCCACCCACGGCGAACGCGAGTCGCTCGGCGCGCTGGGCCGCCACCAAGACCGGCACCGGTCGCATCCCGCCCTCCGCCTGCCAATGCGAGGCATCCGTCTTGCGGTAGAGCCACCGCACCGAGACCTCGAGCACGCCGAGCGGGCTCGGCGCATCCCACTCGAACTCCTCGGTCTGCGAATCGCCGGGCAGGATCACCCGCGCGCCCGACGACGACGTGCCGTGCCAGAGCGCAGGCGCGCGCTGCGGCGACGGCCCCGTCGCGGCGCCCGGCGCCCGCACCACCGTCCCCAATCGATGGGCGTCGTCTCCGAGGCGACCCGCGTCGTCGAGCAATCCGCTCGCGAAGACCGTCCGGCCATCCTCGTCACGCACCCGTACCTCGAGCCACGCCTCCAGTCGATCGATCGAGCCCGCCGGGAACGGATGCGTCATCCAGGGGTTCGACGTGGTCACCGCGAGACGCGCCCGACCCGGCACAGGCGCGCTCAGCGCCAACGCGATCGGCAAGCACGGTTCGCGCAAGGCCTCCGCCGGAAGCGGCGTCTCGGCCTCGCCCGGGACGTCGCGCGGGCGCGGCGCGCTCGCCACACACGCGCCGAGCGCCCACGCCGATTGCGCGGACGCGAGCGCCTCGTCGCCCACGCGCACCGCCGCCGCCAGGTTCGCGCCGGGAAAGAGATGGCTCTTGTGCGCGCCCGCGCCGCCCAGCGCCGTCGCCGCGGGCATGTGGCAATCGACGCAGCGGATCCCCGCGACCAGCACGCGGATCTGCAGGTGATGGCAGGTCTGGCAGACGCGATCCTCGGCGAGCACCGCCGGCGAGAAGGCGCGCCCGTGCGCGGCCCCGTTGAGGCCGATCGTGTAGCGGTCGAAGGCGCCCAGCCCGCGCCGCTCTCGCACCGCGTCGCGGTACGGTCCGAGCAGACCACCCGTCAAGCTCACGGTGTAGCTCGACTCCCACGGTGGATCGACGGCGACGTCGGCGATGCGGTGGCAGAGCACGCAATCGATCGCGTCGGCGCGCGCGTCGCTCCGTGGCGCCGCGAGCTCGCCCGCGGGCGCGCTCGGCGCATGACAGGCGACACACCCCGGCGACGTCGCGAGCGGCGATTCCTCTCGCGGTGCTGCCAGCGCATGCGCCCCTGAGCCGTGCAACGAGCGATGGGACTCCGCGACGATCTCCGCGTGGCAGCCACCCTCCCCGGCGCACGAGCCCGAGAGCTGGAGCCAGCGATCGGCGGCGGCGCGCGCGAGCGGCGGCTCGGCTGCTTCCGCCGCGCCACGTCCAACGCTGGCGACGACCGTGATGTCGCCCGGGCCGGCCGGCAACCAGGACTCGCCGAGCACCAAGGCCACCAACGCGCCGACCGCGATCGCCGCGCCGCGCCACGCGCCCGCGAACGCGCCCGACCCGCCGCTTCCCGCGGCGCGGCCGACGAGCGCGGCCGACCCGATCGCGACCAGACCCCACACCGTGTGCACGTTGTAGAGGTGTCGATCGTGCTCGCGGCTGATGCGCAGGATCACCAGCCACGCCATGCTCACGACCACCAGCAACGGCGCCGTCCACACCACCAATCCGAGCGCGCTCCTGCGCACCTCCGGGGCCGGGCCGCGCTTGAGCAGCCCGCGCGCCACGAACACCGCGCCCACCACCAGCACCGGCAGCGAGATCCGCCCATCGACGGCGTCGCGGGGCAGGCTGGTGCTCACCATGACCGCCTTGCGCACCGGAACCAGCGCGAACAGGATCGACAAGCCGATCCACAGCGACAGCGGCATGCGCGCCGCTTCCATCCGCAGCCGCCGACCGAGGCTCAGGAAGAGCTGCCACAGCACGATGCAAGCGGCGGTGACCCAGCCGACGAGACCGATCAGCGTGCCCGTGAGCGTTCGAGACGCGAACGGCTCGAGGTCGTGACGTCCGGTCGCGGGAATCAGGATCACCAGCCCCAGGGCCGCCGCCGCGAGCCACGCCGCGATCGCGACCAGCCCGGCGAGCGACGCGACGCGTGCTCGCTTGTCGCGAAACGTCGACGCCAACCCACGCGCGAGCAGCGACGCGCCCACCACCGCCGCCGGCAAGACCACGCGGCCGTCCACCCAGTCGGATTGGTCGGTCGCCAGCCGATCGAGCACCCACGCCCGCGCGGGAGCGATCGCGGCGAGGATCATGAGCCCGAGCCCCGCGGCGGCCTCGACGCGCGAGCCCTCGCCGTCCACGCGGCGAAACACCAGGCGCAAGACCAGCGCGAACGCGAGGAATCCCAGCAGCGGGTGCAGGACGAGGTTCCAGCGAAAGACGAAGCCCGCACCGGAGACGAGATTGACCAAGCCCGAGGCCATCGCCAGCGCGACAGCGATCGCGAGGCGGGCGCGCGCCGGTTCGGATCCGGACGGCGCGCGCGGGTCCATGCCGGGTGGGTGCGCGGGCGGTATCGGGTCCGATGGTGGCCGCGGACGTGGTCCGGAACGAAGCCCAGGAGCCGCCGCCGAGGGCGACAGAATCCCACATGCCTCGCGACGCCGGCCAGCCGAATCCGCGGGCGCAGCGCGCGCTCACGGAGAAGGAACGACGCCGGGCACGGCGGCCAGATCCCAGACGAAGACTCCGCAGCCGCTCGCGGCGAGCACCTCGTGGCGAACGCGATCCGCTACGACGTTGCGCAGCAGCCAGCCGAGCCGCGCGCTCGCCACCGGCGCGAGATCGGCGAGCGAGTAGAGCGCGAGCGTACCCGTGTACGAACCGACGGCGACCACCCCAGCGCCGGGGTCCAGATCCACGTCCGCCAACCCGCTCGCCTCGAGCGTCACGTACGCGACTGGCGCGAGCGTGGCGGTGTCGATGCGCACCAGCCGTCGCCGCAGCGGGTCGGCGACGAACGCCGCGTGCTCTCCTTCGTCGAGCCGCACGCCGATCAGCGCCGAGCCGTAGCTCGCGGCGCTCGCGACGAGCATCTCGGTGTCGACGACCCGCAATCCCGGCGCCGCCGTGGACGTGGAATAGAGCGTGCGACCGTCGGCGCTCACGTCGAGGTACTGGAACGGCACGTCCAGCGCCGGATCGGTGCTGCGACGCGCGACCGCGGGCGAGGGTCCGCGCAGCTCGAGGATGCCTTTCTCCGTCGCGGCGGAGAGAAGCACCCAGACGCGGTCGCTCGTGGGATCGGCCCGGATCGCATTGGGCTCGCCGCCGAGCGGTATCACCGTGGGCGCGCCGAAGCGCCCTCCTTCGACGACCACGTCCAGCACGGCATCGGCGGAGCCGAGCACCAGCGCAAGCACCTCGTCGTGGCGCACCGCCATCCGCTCGGGAAAGAGCGGCGGCGCGGGAAGCGGCGCGAACGCCTCGGCGAGCTCGAGCACGTCCTCGACAATTCCGGTCTCGCGATCCACCAGCACCAGCGCCCCGTACGAGCGCGCGTCCGCCTTCACCGACACCACCAGATCCTCGCCGACGACCTGCACGTCGTACGGTCGCCCGGTGGCGAGGCCGGTCGCGGCGCGCAGCGATTCGGTGGACACCACCCGTCGCAACCCGCTCGCGACGAGCGGCGCGGCACAGGTCGAAGCCGGCGGTCCCAGCTTGAACCCGTAGAACGTCGCCACACCGAGGGCCGGCAACACCACCGCGAGGCTCGTGAAACGCGTGGCCCACGAGGCACGCCGCGGCAGCACGAGGATCGTCAGCGCGAGCGCGAGCGTCGTCGCCACGGTTGCCCGCGGGAAGAGGCCGTACGCGGACGCGAGGTGCGCGAGCACGCGCGGGCCGGTCTCGCCCGTCGCGTACTCGACGATCCTTCGCACTGGCCCGAATCGCTCGCCGCCCACCGCGCCGGCCGAGGGAAAGAGGGCGTGGCTCGCGACGTACGCGAGCAGCCAGAACGCGCACGCGAACGCCTGCCGATGGCGGTGCACCCCGCGTGCGAGCCGCGCATAGACGAGCCCGGTGACGAGGCCGAGAGCGCCGCCGATCACCAGGTGACCGAAGCCGCCGACGTCGGGCGGCTCCCACGCCGCCGACAGGGTCATCGCCGCGAGCGCGCCGAGGGCGCCCGCCAGCGACGCCGAAGCCCGCGAGCGCGCGACGGTCGCGCCGATTGGATCGGTTGGGAAGCGGCGCAAACGACGGGAACGGTGGACACGAAGGCGCGGGTGCAGGAATCTAGCGAGGCGTCGAAAAGCGAGTCAATCGAGCCCCCGAGGTGAAACGAATCCATGTCGTAGGCGGTCTCGGCGTCGCCCTGACGCTGGCGGTGGCGACGTGGCCTCCGCCGGGATTCGAGCCCACCGCGCGCGGCCGCGGGCTGAGCGCGTGGGAGGACGACCTCACGTACGGTCGTCCCGACGAGCGGATCGCCGCGGCGCGCGAGGTCGCCGCGCTGGCTCGCCGCGCGGCGGTGATCGAGGCGCTGAGGCGCGACCCGGTGCGCGCGGCGCTCGCCTCCGACGATCCCGCGACCCGCGGCTCCGTGCTGCGCTCGCTGCTGGGAGCGCCGGAGGCCCTCGCGCCACTGATCTCCGCGCTCGAGCAGCTCCCACACGCGAGCCAGCGCGACGCGTTCGCTGCCCTCGCGGGCGCCCTCGCCGCGGAGCTCGCTTCCGGCTCCCCACCGACGGCGGCTAGCGCGGGAGGCGAAACCGCGTGCGGTGAGGAATCGCCCGACGGGATGGCCAGCGACGATTCGCCGGGAGCTCCGGGCATCGCGGCGCGCCGCGCGGCGCGCGACGCGCGCTGTCGATTCACGCTCAGGCTCGTCGAGCGCGGCGACTTCGGGATGCGCGAGTTCTGGCTGCTCGCAAGCCGGCTCACGAGCCATGGGATCGGCGTGCGCGTGCCGAGCCCGCCCTCCAACCACGGCAACCTGCTCGCCGACCCCGACCCGCGGGTGCGGCGCGAGGCGGCGGTGGCGATTCTGCGCATGGGACCCGAGGCCCGGGCCACTGCCGAGAAGGTCGTGCAGCGCGAGAAGCCGGCAGTCCGAACCGTGGCGCTGCGCGAGCTCGCGGAGGCGCGTGCTCACCTGCCCGCGTTCGACCTCGACGCGGCGCTCGCTCCCCTCGACGCGCACGCGCTGGAACGACTGTTCGCCGGCGCCGCCCGCACCGGCGCGAGCGCGGCACCACTGCTCGAGCGCGCGCTCGCCGACGAGCGCGTCGAGGTGCGGCGCTGGGCGGCCTGGTCCGCCCGCGAGCTCGCTCCGAGCCTCGGCATGGCCTCCTGGCTCGCGCCCCACGCCCACGATCCGGACGACGACGTCCGACGATTCACGCTGGTGGCCGCGGCCCGCGCCGCCGACGCCGAGGCCGCGAGGCTCGGGCTGTTGCGCGCCGGCCTCGGCGATCCGGCGATCGCGGTGCGCCACGCCGCCACCGCGGAGCTGGTGCGGCTGGGCGAGCCTGGCTGCGCAACGCTCGCAGGGGCGCTCGCCCGAGACGACTCCGATGGCGACGACACCCTCGCTCGGGTGCTCGCCGGTTCACGCGCGCCACTCCCCACCACTGCGGCGTGCGCCGAGCTCGTCGCAGCGCTGGTGCGAGTGCTTCCAAGGGCGTCCCCCGCCACCAGCGGCGCGATCCAGACGGCAATCGCGCGCGGCGCGGCGCCGGACGCCCTCACGCTGCTGCTCGGCGATGCGGATCCGAGCGTCCGCTTGCGGGCACTCGGCGTTCTCGGTCAGCAGCGCGGGCGCGACGACGCCGAGCGCGCGCGCATCGCCGCGTCGCTGGCGGGACTGCTGCCGGACCCTGACCCCTTGGTGCGTCGCGCCGCGCTGGCGGCCCTGACTCGGCTGGGCGGCGATGCGCTGCGGTCGGTCGCCGAGCCGATTGGCGCGCTGGCGCGCGGCGACGCCGACGTCCGCGTGCGTGCGCGGGCCGAGCGCGCCCTCGCCCGGCTCGCGGGAGCGCCACGTTCATGAGCGCGCCGGTGCCGCTCGCGCTGCCGAGCGTCGGCGCGGCCGAACGGGCCGCGGTCGGCGAGGTGCTGGCGTCGGGCTGGCTCGCGCAAGGTCCGCGCGTGGCGGCGTTCGAGGACGCGCTCGCACGCGTGATCGACGCACCGCACGTGGTCGCCACGTCGTCGGGAACGGCCGCGCTGCTGCTGGCGCTGCGCGTGGCGGGCGTCCAACCGGGCGATCGCGTGCTGGTGCCGTCGCTCACCTACATCGCCACGGTGAACGCCGTGGTCGCCGCCGGCGCGATCCCCGTCTTCGCGGACGTGGACGCGCGCACGCTCAACCTGGACGTGGCCGACGCCGAGCGCGCGATCGCCGCGGAGGGTCCCGTCGCGGCGGTGCTGCTGGTGCACCAGCTCGGGCATCCCGCAGCGCTCGGGGCGTTTCGCGCGCTCGCGAAACGCACCGGCACGCTGCTCCTCGAAGATGCGGCGTGCGCGCTGGGCAGCACCATCCACGGACGCCCGATCGGCGCGCGCGCGCCCGGCGAGCGCGGTGGCGCAGCGCTCAGCTTCCACCCTCGCAAGGTCGTCACCACCGGCGAGGGCGGCGCGCTCGTCACGGGCTCCGCCGCGGAAGCGGACGCGGCGCGCGCCTTTCGCGACCAGGGCGCCGATCGCGGCGCCCACGAGCGCCAGCGGCTCGGCCAGCGCGAGCCCGAGCACTACGCGGCACCCGGATTCAATCTGCGCATGTCCGATCTCGAGGCCGCGGTGGGACTGGCGCAGCTCGGGCGTCTCGACGCGATGCTGGCTGCGCGACGGCGGCTCGCCGCCCGCTACGACGAGCTCCTCGCCGAGGTGAGCGGGATCATGCCGTTTCGTTTCGAGCCCGGGATCGTGCCGAACCGGCAGAGCTACGCGGTCGTGGTCGACGAATCGATCGCGCCGGAGGGAGTGTGCGCCGCGCTCGCCGAGCGTGGCATCGCGACGCGGCGCGCGGTGATGGCCGCGCACCTCGAGCCCGCGTATCGGGCCTTCGCCACGCGCCCGCTCGAGACGACCGAAGCGCTGGCGCGGCGTGCCCTCGCGTTGCCGCTCTTTCCCGATCTCACGGACACCGACCAGGACCGAGTCGTCGCGGCGTTGCGCGCCGCGACTCGCGCGCGCTGACTTCTGGCGCGCTGACCCCCTTGCTCGCGCGGAGCCGCGGTTCCTACACTGAGCGCCCCGTCTCGCGCGAAGCCCGAATCGGCGGGTTCGTGGCTCTCATTCTCGACACGTCCCACACCTCGACCACCGCGCGGGCACTGCCGGTGCGTGTCGGCGTGGTCGGCGCGGGCTATTGGGGAACCAACGTCGTCCGCAGCCTGGGTTGGGTGCCGGGCGCCGAGCTGGGCTGGGTATGCGATCGCGAGGCGAGCCGTCTGGCGCCGTTCGCCGCGCGCCTGCCCCGCACGCGCTTCACCACCTCGCTCGACGAGCTGCTCGCCGATCCCACGCTCGACGCGTTGCTGGTGGCGATTCACGCACCGGCGCAAGCGGAGGTGGCGATCCGGGCGCTCGGGGCCGGCAAGCACGTGTTCGTCGAGAAGCCCCTCGCCCTGACGCTCGAGGGCGCCGAGCGCGTGGTGGCCGCCGCGGAGCGCGCGGATCGCGTCCTGATGCTCGGCTTGACCTACCGCTACAACCCGCTGGTGGAGGCGGTCGCCCGACTCTTGGGTTCCGGCGCGCTGGGCGAGGTGCGCGCGTGCTTCTCGCAACGCTCGAACCTGACGGTGGAGGATCAGCACACCAACGCCCTGTGGTCGCTGGCGCCCCACGACGTGTCGATCCTGCACCACCTCTTCGGCGAGCCGACACGCGTCGCGGCACGCGGCGGGCGTCACGCCCACGGCAGGCCCGCCGCATCCGCGTGGCTGAGGTTCGATTGGCAGGGCGGCCCGACGGCGTGGGTCTTCGTCAGCCTGGTCGATCCGCCCAAGCGCCGCCTGCTGGTGATCGTCGGCACGGAGCGGGCGCTGATCTTCGACGAGCTGGCGCCGCCCGCCACGCGGCTGCGACTCGTCGACGCAGGCGCGGTGCGCTGGCGCGGCGACGCGAGCATTCCCGCGCTTCCCACCGACCTCGGAACGGCGATCGCGGTGCTCGACGGCGAGCCGCTGGTGCACGAATGCGAGCACTTCGTGGCCTGCGTCCGCGCCGGCAGCGAGCCGCTCACCGGCCGCCGCGCCGCGCTCGACGTGACTCGCATCCTGGAGGCGCTACAGCGGTCGCTCGACGGCCACGGCTGCTTCGTCGATCCGCGCGGCGCTGCCGTCCCCGCCAGCTGAGATCGGGACCGTCCGTTCCGCCAGCGTCGTCACCGGCAACGGTGGCGCGCCGTCGCCGAGCGCGAGGCGAGCGAAGTGCCGGTTGATCCCGCGGTGCAGGAGCCGGCCGTGGAGCTCGAACGGCGGCTGCGCGTCGGCGGGGACCGACACCGGCAAGCGCCGCTCGATCCGTCCTCCCGGTGGCACCGTCAGGTCCTCGAGATGACCGGCGGCGGAGAGGATGTCGTGATCCAGGATCGCGCGCCCTTCCCCGTCGCGAAACACGCGCCGCAAGGCCAGCGAATCCGCCGCGCGCTCGCCCTCGGGCCCGTCGAAGCCCGAGCGCCAGATCGAGCGGTTCGCGCCATCGCGCACCTCGAGCTCGACCCACGCGTCGTTGAGGTCGAGCGCCCCCGACGGAAATCCGTGACCGACGCCGCGACTGCGGATCACCACGTCGAGCTGCAGGCCGGGCGTCGACCCCGGCGCCGTCGCGGGCTCGATTCGGCCGGCGAGCGCCAGCTCGAGGTCGGCGCTCTTCAGGAACCCGACCAGCGCATCGAGCTGCAGCGCGTCGTTCGCGACCGCGGCGAGGTGCGTGTTCCCGCCGAGGAACCGGTGGCTCGCCTCACGCGGACCCGGCCGATCCGGGTCCTCCACCTTGGGCATGTGGCACGAGACACAGGGGCGCCGGGTGGCACCGGGCTGGGTGGGCTGGCCGGGCTGGTCGCCGAACGGACCGCGTCGCCACTCGCCGTACGTGTCCTGCTCGAGCAAGGCGAGCCCATCCGGGCCGTGCAGCTCGAGCGAATGGCATTCGCCGCACAGCGCCGGATCCGCGTAGCGAGACTCGCCGAGCATGTCCGCCATGTGATCGGGCCGCATGGCGTGGGCGCTGTAGCCCTCCATGGGCGGGCCGACGAAGAAACGCGGCGGGTCGAAGCGATAGCTGCCGCTGCCGACGTGATCGGGGGTGATCTGCAGGCGATGGCAGGCCAGGCACGAGACACCCTCCTGATCGGCGCTCGGGCCGAAGAGCGCGTCTGGACGAGTCGCGTAGTAGCCGGTCAACAGCGCCACGGGGTCGTGGCACGACGCGCACAAGCGCGCCGCTTCCCAGCCGTGACGCTCGACGGCGATCTCGACGGCCTTGCGGTAGAAGACATTGGCCGAGCGGTGGTGCGCCGAGTGCTGCCACTGCTCCATCACCCGCGGATGGCACGCCGAGTCGCCGCAGCGCGCCGAGTCTCCCACCAGCGGCGCGGGCACGGTGTGCCCACCCTCGGTCGCCGCTCGGGCAGGTGCGACGGCGAGCGGCGGCATCGCGGCATACGTCGCCTGCGGTGTCGGCTCCCACCACAGCCGCGTGTTGAGCCAGTACGTGAGGCCGAACGCCGACGCTCCCAGCATCAGGCCGATCGCAGGCGGAACCCACCCCGCGAACCCCACGCGCCGGAAGCGCGGCAGCAGCGCATGGAGAGCCATCGCGGCGAGCGCGGGCACCAAGCACCAGACGTGCCACGTACGCAGCGACAGCGGCCCGATGGCGAGCGTCCCGCCGACGATCGCCGGCCAGAACGAGAGCCGCGCCACCGCGAGCGCCGCTTGCCCGGAGACCTGCGCACGTCCCGGTGCCGCGAGACCCCGACGCACGTGCTGGATGAGGGGCGGCAGCAGCAACAGGATCCAATGCGCGCCGACCATCGCATGGATGACCAGGAACGCGATCGTCGCGTTGTCGACGGGAGGGCCGAGCCAGCTCGCGAGCCCGCTGCCCACGACCACCACGGCGAAGGCCGCGATCAGCACCGTGAGCAGGTGTCGCCGCCACCGGCGCCCAGGCCGGTTCAGGAACCACGCGAGACCGAACGCGAGCGGATAGGTGCCGGCGAGGATGCCGTAGCGAAGCGCCAGCCCGAAGCAGACGACGAGCGCCGCGGCGTCGAGCCACAGGATGGAGCGCAGCAAGCGCCGCGGGGACGGCAGGTTCATTCGCTCGAGTGGCGGCGATCGCGGCGAGGGCGCGCGGTATCATAGCTGGCTCGCGCCTTTCCCCCCCGCCGCGCCGCCGTCCGACTTCGCCTCGTGGACCCCGTCCCGACCGGTTCCGGCCTACCGCGGCTCTCGCTTCGCGCGTTGCTGGCGACGGCCTGCGCGGTGGTGGCGCTGATCGTCGCCAGCGTCCACCACGAGCCACCCGTGCTCGCGGAATCGTTCGAGTACGCCGAGCTGGCGCGCAATTGGCTGGAAAGCGGCGAGCTCCGCGAGGACCACTATCGCGATTGGTTTCCGGCGACGCGTGCGCTCGGCCTGCCGCACCCGGCGGGTCAGCGCGCCAACGCGTACGTGCTGGTGGTCATGCCGTTCGTGGCGCTCTTCGGCGCCTCCACGGCGGCCGTGGTGATCCCGGGGATCCTCGGCCACCTCTTCCTCGCGTGGAGCTCGCTGCGCTTCGCGCGCACGCTCTTCGACGAAGGGGTGGCGCGCTGGACCGCGCTCGCGATGCTGGTCCATCCACGCCTCGTCTACACGGCCGCATCCGAGCCGCACCCGGCGGCGGCGGCGACGGCGTTCGCGCTGCTCGCGCTCGCGGCCTTCGCGCGCCGCCGCTACCTCGCCGCAGGCGCGTGCGCCGCGCTCGGCTGGCTCTTTCACGCCGCCGCCGCGCTGGTGCTGCCGGTCTTCCCGCTCTGGATCGTGCTTCGCGACCGCGCGGCGCTCGGCCGCCGCGAGCTCTGGGTGGGCGCGCTCGCCGGCCTCGCGATCTTGAGCCCGATGCTGGTTCGCAACGCGTGGCTCTTCGGCAATCCGCTCGCCATGGAGAGCCACGGCGAGGTGGCGAGCTACACCGCCGAACAGCGCAACACCTGGACGCGCCTCGAGCAGCTCTATCGCTACACGCGCGACGCTCCGAGCGCGCCCGCGGGTATCGCCGTTCGCGCCCGCGCGCAGCTCGCCAACTTCCGGCACGCGCTCGCCGGCGAGGGCGCGATCGATTGGTATCCGGGGCTCTTCGAGCTGATCGGTCTGGCGGTGGTCCCGTTCGCGGCGTGGGGCGCGTGGCGCGCGCGACACCGCCACGAGGTCCAGCTGTTGCTGCTCGCCTCGGCCGTGCTGCTCGCCACCTACGCGGCGCTCACCCAGGGACACGAGGATCGCTATCTCTTCCCGCTGCTGCCGATCGCCCTCGCGCTCGCCCTCGACGCCTTGTCGCGACGTCCATCGCGATCGTTCGCTTCCGCTGTGCTCGCGCTCGTCTTGCTGGGGGAGATCGTCCCCGCGACCTGGCCGATGCTGCAGGACGTGGTGAGCGGCGATTCACGGCCCCGGCGCATGGCGGCCGAGCTCGCCCGCGCCGAGCAGTGGCTCGCGGACACGACTCCCGCAGGCGGTCGCATCCTGTCGTTTCCCTCGTTCTCGACCGCCTACTTCACGCGCCGGCGGGTGATCCCCTTTCCCGCCGGCGGCAGCGACGAGCTGCGCCAGGTGGTGCGCGAGCACACGCCGGACACGTTTCTCTACGTGCGGCTCTTCGGCGATCAGCCGTCGCCCCGCGCGGATTATCTGCGAGCGGTGGCCACCGGCGAGTTCGTCACCGTGGGCATCGTCGATCGAAACGCGCCCGGGCTCGCGGGCGCCGATTGGTCCACGTCCTGGAGCGAGCGCGAACCGCTGCTGGCCGCGTTCTCGCGGGTGAGCCCCATCATCCCGTTCGTGCGACGCCCGCTGTGGGGCTACTGGACCGCCTACCTGCCGCATCCCGCGTTCGCGGTGCTCGCGTACGGGGCGGCGGCGTGCGCGTTCGTGTGGGTCTGGGCTCGCGCGCGCTGGCGCGGCCGCGCGGGGCTCGTGGCGTTCTCGCTGGTCGCGACGTTCGCCTCGCGCATGGGTGCGCTGGCCGCGAACCCGGCGCGCGCGGCGATGGAGCAGCGCCACCCGGTCGCGACCGAATCGCTGCGCGCGCTGCTCGCGAGCAACGCCACCCCGCTGCCGCCGCTGGTGCTCGCATCGACGGGCGATGCGTCGCTCGACGCCGACTACGCCCGCGAGATCGCGGCCGCCATCGGCGTCGCGCCCGAGCCCAGCGCCGAGGTGAGCCTCGAGCGGCGGCCGGAGGCGGCGATCGCCGTGCCGCTGCCCGAGCCGCGCGAACCCCTCGTCGACGCGGCCGCCTTCGCCGCAAGCGAGGCGCGCTGGCGCGCGATCGAGCAGCGCTCCCGTGCGCTCGATCGGCTCGCCCTCGCCGCGGGCCGCCGCTCGGCGTGGCTGGGCGGGCTCTGGATCGCGCTTCCCGCCGGGCGCACCGCGCCGTGACGCTTGGGTCCCGCTGCCACGCGCGTCGCGAGGAACGGATCAGCGCGACGGAAACCGCAGCTTCACGAGCTCGACCAGGATGCGCGGGACTCGCGCGTAGAGCGTCGCGCGCGCGCTGGTGCCGAACGCACGCGCACGGACGTCGATGGGCACGCCGCACACCCGCGCGCCGTCTCGCTCGACGCTCACCGCCAGCTCGGTCATGAGCACGGGCGTGCGCGAGCGCAGCGAGAGGCGGCGCACGATCTCGCGCCGCACCAGCAAGCAGGGACCGAGGCGCCACCACGAGCGGCGGCCGAAGAGCGCCGCGACAGCGAGGTGATAGGCCGTCGAGCTGGCGCGCGCCGGCGAGCCAGCGGCGGGCACGCCCACGACCAGGCCCACCTCGGCCTCGCCGGGCGCGCGCGCGGCGGCGAGCAGCGCGTCGAGGCAGGCGGGGTCGACCTGTCCGTCCGCCGGCATCAGGAAGATCCACTCGCCGCGGGCATTCGCGAAGCACGCGCGCTGCACCTCGGCGTAGCCGCGGTTCTCCGGGTGGTGGATCACGCGCACCGACGGGTCGCCGTGCGCCAGGCGATCGGCCAGCGCACCGCTGCCGTCACGGCTGCCATCGTCGACGATCAGCACCTCGCCGCGCGCGCCGGGTGCGAGCCGCGCGAGCACCGCCAGCGCGCGCGTCACCACCTCCGCGAGCGTCGCGATCTCGTCGTGTACCGGGAGCGCGATCGTGAGCGCGGGCGACGCGAGCGCCGTGTGGACGGCGGGATTCACGTGTGCCAATTCCGGTCGCTCACGACCAGCGCATGCGCGAGCGGCTCGAGCGCTGCCCAGGTGCGCGCGAGCCCGTCCGCGAACGCGACGCTGGGATGCCAGCCGAGGAGGCGGCGGGTCGCGCTCGCATCGGCGCGCTGCCGTCGCAGGTCGCCGGGGCGCGCCGGCAGATGCTGCACGCGCAGCTCGCGACCCACGATCCCGGCGATCGCGCGAGCCACGGCGAGAACGCTCACCTCCTCCGCGCTCGCGATGAGCCCGATCCCGCGATTCGCAGCCGGATGCTCGGCGGCGCGCGCGATCGCGTCCACGGTGTCGGTGACGAACGTGAACGTCCGTGTTTGCTGCCCGTCACCGAAGATCGGCAAGCGCTCGCCACGCGCAGCGCGCACCAGCCAGCGCGGGATCAGCTCGCCGGCGTCGCCCTCCACGTGAGCGCGCGGTCCGTAGGCGTTGAAGGGCCGTAGAATCACCGCGTCCAGCGCTCCCGCGTCGCGAAGCGCGGCCACGTGGCGCTCGCCTTCGAGCTTGGTCGAGCCGTAGGCGGTGAGCGGCTCGGTCGGGCTGGTCTCGCACAGCGCGACCTCGCTCGAGCCGTAGACCTCCGAGGTGGACACGTGCACGAAGCGGCCGCGGCGGCCCGCCCACGCCGCGGCCACCGTGCGCGTTCCGACGACGTTGACGCGCGCCGCTTCGTGCGGGTCGGAGAGGCTGCGCCGCAGGTTGCGCGTCGCGAGGTGGAAGAGCGTCGCGTCGGCGGGAACGCGCGCCAGCTCGCCCGCGACCCAGCGCGCGTCGCACACGTCGCCCACCGCGAGGCGCACGTTGCCGCTGGCGAGCGCTCGGCGAAGATTGTCGGCGCAACCCGTCGAGAGATCGTCCAGCACCAGCACCCGCCCGCGCGACGCGAGCACGTCGACGAGGTGGCTGCCGATGAACCCGGCGCCACCCGTCACCACGAACTCGGCCGCGGTCCCGCTCATCGCTCGCGCACCGGGCGCGGCGCCGCGAGGCCCCCGGTCCCACGCCGCATGAGCGCGATCGCGAGGCCGAGCGGCAGCAGTCGCGCGCCCGCGACCAGCAGCCGGTTGAGGATTCCCGGAATCACCACCGTGCGTCCGTGCATCACGCCGCGGTAGCCCGCCCGCGCGACGTCCTCGGGCGCAGACCAGAGCCAGCCGGGAATGCGCGCGACCGCGGCCTGCATGCCCGCGACGGCGAAGATCTCGGTGCGCGTGAAGCCGGGACAGACCGCGGTCACGTTCACGCCGGTACCGCGACTCTCGGTGGCGACGGCGATCGCGAACTGCACCAGGAACGACTTGATCGCGCTGGAGAGCGTATGACCTGCGGCGCCCGGCAAGAACGCCGACACGGACGCGACCTGGACGATGCGCCCCCAGCCGCGTGACACCATCCCCGGCAACAGCCGATGCGTGAGCTCGGCGTAGCCGCCGAGGGTGAGGTCGAGCAGGCGCCGCTGCTCGTCCCACGCGGTGGCCGCGTAGGCGCCGGGCAGCGAGCGGCCGGCGGCGTTCACCAGCGCGTCGATCGTCAGGCCGCGGTCCGCGAGCTCGCGCTGCACTCGCGCTGGGCTGCCGGGCTCGGCCAGATCGAGGGCGAGGGTGTGCGCGCGCACGCCGTGGGCGGCGGCGAGGGCGGCAGCGAGCTCGTCGAGCCGAGCGGCGCGGCGCGCGCACAGCACCACGTCGAAGCCGTGGGCGGCGAACTCGCCCGCGAACGCGCGACCGATCCCGGAGGATGCACCGGTGACGAGCACGGTTCGCCCGCGCCACTCGGCGGACTCTCGCCTGGTCATCGCGCTGGACCGGTCCGTCGCCGCGTCACGTCGTCACTTCGTCAGGATGCAGGGACCGAGGACGAGCACGTCGAGGCCGGATGCGAAGAACGTGCGCACCGCGTCGGCCGGCGTGCACACGATCGGCTCGCCCGAGACGTTGAAGCTGGTGTTGAGCGCCACCGGCACGCCGACCCGCGGCTCGAGCGCGGTGAGCACGGCGTGGAACTCGGGGTTGCTGGCGTGCGCCACGGTCTGCACGCGCGCCGAGCCGTCGACGTGCGTGACCGCCGCCAGCGCCGCGCGGTGCCGCGGGCGAGCGTGAGCGATCCGCTCCATGAACGGCGACGGGAAGCGACCGGCGAAGAGCTCGGCGGCGCGCTCCGCGACGACGGCGGGCGCGAATGGCTGGAACTCCTCGCGCGGCTTGACGGTGGCGCGCAGCCGCGCCGCCACGTCGGCGCGCCCCGGATGGGCCAGGATCGATCGCGCGCCGAGCGCCCGGTCCCCGAATTCCATCCGTCCCTGGAACCAGCCCACCAGCTTGCCGGCGGCGATCGACTCCGCGGTGGCCGCTGCCAGATCGTCGACCTCGCGCCAGGCGAGGCCGAAGCGCGCGAGCTCGGCGCGGATCCGGTCGGCGGCATACGCGGGGCCGTGGTAGGCGTGCGTGAGCGGCTCGATGGCGCACTCACCGAGCTCGCGCGCCACCGCCAGCGCGGCGCCCACGGATCCCCCGGAATCGTCCGGCATCGCGGGCACGTAGAGTCGATCGATCGGCAATCGCTCGGCGAGCTTGCCGTTCAGGACGCAGTTCAGCGCGACGCCGCCGGCGAGGCAGAGATCGTGGGCCCCCGTCTGGGCGAGCAGCCGGCGCGCCAGCTCGAGCACGACCTCCTCGAGGGTACGCTGGGCGGCGGCCGCCACGTCGAAGAAGCGCTGGTCGCGCTGGCTCGGGTCGCGACCGTAGCTCGGCCCCAAGAGCGCGACGAGCTCGGGGGAGAAGAGCGCCGGCGTGTGGAAGAGGTAGTGCTCGAAAGGCGCGAGGTCCATCGCGAACGAGAACCCCTCGCCGAGCCGGACCAGCGAGCGGATGCGCGGCAACAACACCTCGGGATCGCCGAGCGCCGCCGCCGCCATCACCTTCCACTCCTCGTCGAACGGCTTGAAGCCGAGGTACGCGGTGAGCGCGGCGTAGAAGCAGCCGAGCGAGTGCGGAAAGCGAACCGCCCCGATACGTCGCAGCCCGTCCGACGCCGCCGCGTAGCCGACCGTCGAGTCTTGCTCGCCGAACGCGTCGAGCGTGAGCACCGCGGCGTGCGCGAATCCCGAGCCGTGATACGCGAGCGCGGCGTGGGCATCGTGGTGGGTGACGTAGTGGATGCGCCGCTCGCCAGCGGCGCCGCGGCCGGCGAGCACACTCGTGCCGTCCACCCGAAACGGCGCGCGCGAGGCGAGGAACGCGGGATAGGCGTAGAGCAGCTCACCGCGAAAGCGGGCGCGCTCCGCGTAGGCGGGTCCCGCCGCGTCCAGGTAGAGGAGCGGGTTCACCGGCGCGGCGACCGCGTCGAAGTCGTCGACGGCGAGCCCGCTCGCCTCCAGGCAATAGCTCAGCGCGCCTGCCGGGAAGCGCCGCGTGGCACGCTCGCGATTGAAGCGCTCCTCGCGAGCCGCAGCGACGACGCGGCCGTCGACCACCGCGGCAGCGGACGTGTTCCAGTCGTTGAGACAGAGCCCCAGGATCTTCATCGGCGGGACGGGATCCGCATCAACGCGGGCGGTGATGGTACCAGTCGTCGGCGCGATTTGCGCACTCGTCGTGAAGCAGCGTGAAGCGGCGCCGACCACCGAGGGCGCAAGCGAATCGCGGGGCCCCTCGAGGCCCGCGACCAGCGTCGCGACGCTCGCGCTCGCGATCGGCCGCGCCGATCGAAGCGCCGGCAAGGAAATGGGCCGGGCGCGCCTGGCCCGGCGCTCGAGCCATCGAGCCCGCTGACACGCAAAACGCAACCCGGCCGTTGCATTTTGCACAAGGCCCTCAAAATTCATCCAATGAGTTCAGGCATTCACGGCCACCCCGAGAGGAGTGCAACTTGCACTCGGCGTGGCGGGAATCGCCATGCAAACTCAGATCACGTCCATTCCAGCGCGGTGGCTTGCCGGGCTGGCCCGGCTTTCCGAGCTGCGGGAGCGTCTCGGCGTGGCGCTGGCCGTGAGGCTCGGATCGAGCCCAGCGCACGTCGCCGAGGTGATCCGCGGCTTCCAGGCCACCGAATCCGATGGCGTCTGGCATCTGCACCGCGGCATCCGCAAGGTCGAGTCGCCGCGCGAGCGGGCGATCGTCTTCGGGCACTGCCTGGAAGAAGAGGCACACGCGGACGCATTCGCGGACACCTACGTCCGGGTCACGGACGGAGTGTTCCGTCCCGTGCACTTCGAGCGGCAGGACCTCGACTCCCGCCAGAGCCCGGCGTGGAAGACGTTCGCGTACGTGCACGTGGGCGAGATCGACGCGACCCAGCGATTCCGGGTGCTCGCCGAGACGCTCCCGCCAGGTGCACTGCGAAGCTGCCTGGAGACGGTGGTGGGCGACGAGGAAGGCCACGTCGATCTCACCTTCGGCATGCTGGAGCGCCTCGGCGCCGCGCCCGCCGCCATTCGTCGCGAAGTGCGGCGCGTGCGGCTGCGGCGCGCCTGGGAGGCCTGGCTCAGGCTCGGGCGCGGCGCGATCGACCGGCTCGCCACGGCCGCGCTGACCCTCGCGTATTTCGCCGCCGGACCGCTGCTCGCCTCCGCGGCGCGCCGCAAGCTCGCGAGTGGGTCGGTCACCGACACCACCGGCATCAAGCGTCTGTGAGAGTGCTGGGGGTCTCCTACGGTTACCACGACTCCTCGGCCTGCCTGGTCGTGGATGGCGAGGTCGTGGCGGCGTCGGCGGAGGAGCGATTCACCCGCCAGAAACACGACTCGAACTTCCCCACCTACGCCATCGAGGCCTGCCTGAAGCAAGGCGGCTTGAGCGCGGATCGCCTCGACCAGATCGTCTTCCACGAGGACCCGCACGCGAAGTTCTCGCGGGTGCTGTGCAGCGCCATCGCGGGGTTCCCGAACTCGCGGCGAGAGTTCGTCGAGTCCATGAAGTCGTGGCTCGGGCGCAAGCTGTGGGCCGTGAACACGATCTCGAAGCGCCTCGACGTCGCTCCCGACAAGATCAGTTACCTGGGGCACCACTTCAGCCATGCCGTGCAGGCGTTCATGGGCTCCGGCTTCTCGTCGGCGGGGATCCTGGTGGTGGATGCGGTCGGCGACTGGTCGTGCTCGGGCCTCTACCGCGGCAGCTGGCAGGACGGGAAACCGCGGGTCGAGCGACTGATGGAGATCGCCTTTCCGGATTCGCTCGGCCTCGTCTACTCGGCGGTCACCGCGTACCTCGGACTCGCACCCAACGACGACGAGTGCAGCACGATGGCGCTCGCGGCCTTCGGCCGTCCGGTCTACCTCGATCGGATGCGCGCGATGGTGCCCGCCACCGAGGACGGCCTCTATCGCGTCGAGCCCGGCTACTTCCACTTCATCGACTTCTACCGCGGGCCGGTGAGCCAGCGCTTCATCGACGAGCTCGGCCCGCCGCGCAAGAGTCGCGACCCGCTGCCGTTCGACGCACTCGGCGCGGGAACCCCCGTGAGCGCCGACGCGCAGCGCTTCGCCGACATCGCGGCGAGCGTCCAAGCGCTTCTCGAGGAGCGGGTGCTGGGGCTCTGCCAGAAGCTCCACACCCTCGAGCCGTCGCCGCGGCTCTGCCTGGCTGGCGGAGTGAGCCTCAACTGCGTGTCCAACTCGCGCATCCTCGCCGAGTCGCCTTTCGAGACGCTCTACATCCCCCCGGACCCAGGCGACGGCGGCACCTCCGTCGGGACCGCTCTGTACTACGACGCGTGCTCGGGCGGCGGCGCCCCCGAGCAGCATCGCTACACGCCGTACGTCGGCGAAGCGTGCGACGAGGGCGAGGACCTAGCGATGCTCGCGCACGTGCGACCCGCGCAGTTCGAGGCGTATCGCAAGCCCGGCGCGAGCCCCACCCCTGCTGGCGACTGGCGCTGGGAGACCTTCTCCACCAGCGAGGCGCTCTGCGACGCGGTGGCGGCACGGCTCGTGGATCGGCAGATCGTCGGGTGGGTCCAGGGGCGCGCCGAGCTCGGGCCGCGAGCGCTCGGCAACCGCTCGATCCTGATTCGCCCGGACGATCCCGCCCTCGCGACGCGCTTGAGCCGCAGGGTGAAGGAACGCGCCGCCTACCGGCCTTACGCCCTCTCGGTCGCGGACTTCGATGCTCCCCGCACGCTCGACGTCCCCGCGGATCAGCTCACGCTGCACCGCTGGATGCAGTTCGCGGCGCGTATCGCGCCCGACGCGCTGGCCCAGGTTCGTGCCGCGGTCCACATCGACGGAACGACACGACCGCAGGTCTGTCGTCGCGACGACAACCCGTCGTTCCACGGCCTGCTGCGCGCGTTCGGCGAGCGCTTCGGCCGTGCCGCGCTGCTCAACACCTCGTTCAACCCCAGCGGATACCCCATCGTGACGACGCCGGTGGAAGCCCTGTCCATGTTCGCGCGCACCGACATGGACGCGTTGGTGCTCAATCGCACCGTGATCTGGAAGGAACGACATGTCCACTAGCCGCCACTGGTACACCGGGCCCGTCCTGATCGTGCGCAACATCGTGCGCACGGCGCAGGTGCTGGAGGCCCAGGGTCTGCCACGGTTCGTGCCGTTCGCGGCGATCCTGTTCTTGCTCGCCGGCGGGATCTGGGTCGTGAACACGATCTCGCCGCTCGCGCCGTTCATCTATTCCTTGTTCTGACCCGCACGGCGATCGCGATCGTGGTTCGCCGGGCTGCGCGGGCGCTGCAGTGCGTGCCGCTGCTTTGCGCAGCCGCGTGGGCGGTGACCGCGATCCTGTACCTGGCGAGCAGCTCGCTCGTCACGCTGGCGCTGATCGCCATCCCTGCCGCGCTGTGGAGCGCGCCGCCGGTGCGACGCGCGACGGACGCGAACCCGCGGGCCTGGACGGCCCTCGCCGTGGCGCAGGCTTGCGCGTGCGCCGCGCTCTACGGGTGGTCGAGCGATCGGGAGCTGGCGCGCGCCGCACTCGCCGCCAACACCGCGTTGCTCGCGCTCCACTGGGTCGGTCGGGGCCGGCGCGAGCTCGGCCTCGAGCCCGTCGCCGCGCGCACCTGGCTGGCCTGGTGCGCCGTGGGCTGGGCGCTCACGCTCGTGCTCTGGCAAGGCGCACCGCTCGTGGCGATCGCCGCGGCGATCCATCGGCATCGTGGCGTGCTGCGCGAGAAGGTGGCTCCGCGCTGGCACCTGTCGGCGCGCACGGCGCTGCTCGCTCTGGCGATGGTGGGCGGCTGTGTGGGCGTCCACGTCGGCCAAGACGAGCACGGCGGACGGGCGTCGTGCGCGCCGCGGGGCGCGCTTCCCGCCGGCTCGAGCACGGTGCGGGTGGCGGCGCTCGGCGGCTCCGCGACCTACGGCTTCCTGATGCGCGAGCGCGACGTGTACGTGAGTCGCGCCGTGGCTGCGCTCGAGGCGGCGGCGGGCGACGGCCGCAGCTACGAGGCGCTCGACTGTGCGCTCTCTGGCGCCGACTCGCGGGCGGACGTGAGCCAGCTCACCCGCGCCAGCGCGAGCGATCCGCGAGTGGTGGTGCTCTATCCCGGCTTCAACCACGTGCCCGAGGACGTTCCCGGGCTGCGGCGCGATCTGGAAACGATCGTCGACGAAAGCCGTCGCGGCGGTCGCGCCATCGTGCTCGTCACCGCGCCGATCGGCACGCCATGGGTCGATCGGGACGTCGAGCCGAATCAGACCATCCGTGCCGTCGCCACCGCGCGCGGCGTCCCTCTGCTGGACGCCGCCGACGCCTTCGGCCGCAAGCCGTGGCTCTTCACGCTGGACCTGCTCCACCCCAACGCGCTCGGCCACGCGTTGCTCGGGCGTCTGCTCGTGCCGATGATCTCAGCGGCAGCAGCGGAAGCCGACCGGCTCCAGATCGAGCAGCGGTAGCTGTGCCTCGTGCGCCATCAGCGCGAAGTGGCACGACTGCGTGAGATCGTCGCTCAGCCCGTAATACGCCCCCGCGAACCCGTACCAGCCGGGCAGATCGGGGAACGTGACCAGCTCGAGGGCGTTGCCGGCGAGGTCGAAGAGCTCGAGCGGATTGCGACATCCGGGTCGCGCGCCCGCCGGCCTGAGCCCCGCGGCGCTGCGCAGATTGCAGTCCGCGTTGAGGCGATTGGTGCGATCCCGCACCTTCGATTCGGTGAGGATGTAGGGAAGCCGGCCGTGGTCCGAGCACGCCCAGTACCACTCGTCACGGCTGCACAGGTGCTTGCCTTCGGCGGCGCAGAGCGCGCTCGCCTGCGACGGCGACACTCCCGTGAGCGGCAGCTCGCCGGCGCGTGCCGGGAACTCGTAGCGATCGATGTCGTAGGCGCCGTCCTCGGTGCTCACGCGCACCATGGACGAATCGAGCGGCGGCGCCGGACGCGCGGGGACCCTCGGCGCGCGCCCTGGCCCGGTGCCGCCGTCCCACTCGAGGAACCGAGCTGGCAGCAGCAACACCAAGGCGAGCGGAAGGGCCACGCGCGGCCGAACCCACCTGCGCACGCGCGCGAGGGCGCGGGCGAGCTCGTCTTGAACGGCGGCGTCCGCGTGCCGATCGGCGGCGGCGCGCCGCCCGAGCGGTACCAGGCTCGCCACCACGCCGGCCACGAGCGGCACGGCGCACAGCGGCGGATGGATGAGCGCCGTCACCGCGCCTGCGCCGAAGAGCGCCCGCGCCCAGGCTCTACCCGAGGTCAGCAGGAAGAGCTGCCACGCACCGGAGGCGGCAAACATCGCCGCCACCATCTGCCAGGCGATCGATAGAGCCGTGCCCCACGGTTTGGCGCGCTCCAGCGAGATGCGCGCGACGATGGCGATCACCGTCACCGCCGCCGGTATCCGGCCCCGGATCGCGACGGCGCGCGGCGGCAGCTGCGGCGCCTTGCCGCGCACGCACTCGTAGAGCAACGCCACCAGCACGAGATTGCCGGCGAACGTGAACCCGAAGAGGTGCTGACCGAAGAACACCAGGAACGGCGACGCCTCCCGAACCAGCACGGGGATCGTGGCATCGAGCCCGAACGCACGGAGGCCAGCGCCCGCCGTCGCCAGCAGGAACTTGTCGAAGGCGTCGATCTGCCAGAACGCGACCTTTCCCGCGGGCTCGAGGATGCGCTCGGGCAAGTTGAGGATGATCTGGAGACCCCAGAGCGCGGCGAGCCCCACCCACATCGTCCCACGCACCCAGGCGCGCTCGGACGAGGACCACACTGCAACGAGCTCCAGGAACGGGTAGACCGCCGCCACCGCGATCCACAGCAACAGCAACGGCTCGAGGTAGCCGGGCACGTCGGTCTGCGTGATCCAAGCGAGCGCGAAGAGCGCCACCAGCCATGCGAGCACTGCCCGTCGCCAGCGCAGCGCCCCCGCCAGCACACGCGCGAAGACACTCGCCGGAAGCAGCGCGATCAGCACCAGCACGCCGGTCGCCGCGTCACCCACGCGACACCCGCTCCAGCCAGATCTCGCCCGCGCGGATCGCGAGCTCGAGTCGTCGCGCACCGCCGAGGCGACGCTCGGCCGCCGCGTGGATTCGCACGATCTCGGCGGCCAGCTCGTCGCCTTCGGCCACCGCCAGCGCGAGCTCGTCCGAGGGCGCGACGACCGTGCGCTCGCGCGGCAGCCGCGCCTGGACCAGGATCGCGCGCCGCTCGCCCGCGGGGGCCGACGCGCGGAGCTGGCTCATGACGCGCTCCAGCGCCGCGACGCCCTCGTCGCGTGCCCACGCGAGCGCGGCCTCGGGTACGCGCGGCGCGGCGCCCACGCCCGCCTCGCAAGGGGAGGCGCTGAGCTCGAAGCACGCGATCGCCTCCGCGGCGAGGTACGACTGAAGTCGCCGTGCCAGTCGCGCCGGCCGCGGCGCGGCACGCACCCGTGCGGCGAAACCCGCGTGGCCATCGGTGGCGGCTGAAGAGCCGCGCGACGCGAGGCGCTCGAATGCGTCGGCCGTGACGATCCAGCCCACCGGGATACGCGGACCGAGCGAGGCGAGCCGCGCGAGGTCGCGCGCCTCCTCGCCGACGTCCCGCTCGGCGAGGTCGAAACGAGCGACGCGATCGAGCCCGACCACCCAGCCGGGTCGTCGACGACGCCCGAGCGCAGTGACGAACGCGCGCACCGCCAGCGAGACCGCTGCGAACGAGACCAGGACGAGCACCGCGACCAGCCAGCGCTCGGCGGGCGCCACACCGAGGGCGAGCCATACCGCCGCGAACGCCCAGCCGACCAGCGCGACGAGCAATGCGACGAAGAGCGGCACCACCGCGGTGATCGCCGCGTAGCAGTCGAGGCCGTGCCGCCACGCGTCCGGCGAATCCGCGAGCCAACGGCCGAGCAGCTCGGTCCACATGCGACGTCACTCCGCGTTGGCCGGGGCCGGGAAGCCGAGATGGCGCGCGATCGCACCGAGCGGCGCGATCCACAGCTCGCCCGCCGACGCGTGCCCGCGCAGCAAGGCTTCGAGCGCCGCGCGCCCGCGGGCGTTTCCCGAGAGATGCGGCTCCTGGTGATCGACGTAGACCGCGACGCCGCCGCGCGCCTGCACTGCCGCGAGCCAGCCCGCCAGCACCGCTCGTCCCGCGTCGCCACCGAGCCCGGCGCGCAGCAGGTCGTCGTCCACCGGCAAGCTGACCGGCAGCTCCCAGAGGCGGCCGACGCGAAACGGCCGGCAGGTACCTGCTCCCGTCACGCGACCGGCGTGCGCGCCGGCACGCAGCGAAGGCAACGACGAGTCGTACGCGAGCGGCGCCGGCAAGCGTTCGATGATCGGAGCACGGATCCAGAACGACGGCGCGCGAAATCCCCGCATCTCGAAGGCCGCGGCGATCGCGGCGATGCGCGCGAGCCGATTGGCGAGTGCGGCTGCATCGAGGTCTGGCAACCGGTTGTCGTGCCGCACGTCGTGCAAGCCGAGCTCGAATCCGCGCGCCTGCCAACCGCGCACGCGCGCCGCGTGGCGCTCGGCGAGCTCGCCCGGGAGGAAGAGCGTGGAGCGCACCCCCAGCCGCTCCTCGAGATCGAGCAGGCGCTCCGTGGGGTCGAGTGCCCGCGCAGTGTCGAGGTCGTGAGAGAGGCCGAGCGCCGCCCGCGCCGACAGCGGCCACGAGACGGCTTCCCCGGCAACCAGCGGCTGGTCCCGCGCGAACGCGACCTCGGGCGAGACGCTCGCCATGCCTCGCCCCAGCAAGCGGCGACTCAGCCAGAACCGAATCGGCCCCGGCACGCGCTGATAATCGAACGGCAGCCACGTGCTCGGGTGACGGTGCGCCGGCGCGCCCAACGACGCGGGGCTCGGCGGTTGCGTGAGAAGCGCGGTCATCTTCGGACGCTGCACGGCGAACGAGGTGCCGATAGTACAATCCGCGACCGCGACCGTGGCATGTTGGTCCCGCCTGCCGTCGTCCCCCGACGCGACACCGCCTTCGCCGCGCCTCGCACGCACAGGCACCGCTCTCCTTGACCTCGCTGACGAACGTCGCGGCCGGGCTCGGCCTGGTGACGAGCGCCTGGTACCTCCCGGGCCGCGCGCTGCTGGGTCCACGGCGCGGGCGACCGGCGAGCGAGCACCGCTTGCTCGCCTGGGCCGTCGGTTGCGCGGCCACCAGCCTCGGCGCGTTCACGTTCGCGATGCTCGCCGGTGTCCCGCTGACCCGCACGGTGGTGCTGGGCTCGGCGGTCGCGTGGCTCGGCATGGGTCTCGCCTGGTGGCGCTGGCGCGAGCGCGGCCGTGCGTCGGCGCAGCCCGCGGAGGAGCGCGCGGCCTCGCGAGGACCGTACGTCCTGGCGGCGGTGGTCTTCGCGATGTCGCTGGCGCGTTTTCACACGGCCGATCTGCACTTCACGTGCGAGAACTATCCCACCGCGCTGGCGCTCGGCCTCGAGATCGGCGCGGAGCCGCGTCCGCCGCTCTTGCACGCCGACTTCGAGCAACGGCTCGGCACGTCGGCGGTGGTCGCGCCCACGGTGGCGCTGCTCGGCATGCCCGGATTCCGCATCGAGTACGCGTGGGTCGTGACCACCATCGTCATCACCGTCGCCGAGCTTCTCTTCGCGTTCGGCGCGAGCTCGCGGCTCGCGATGACGGGCGGCGTCCTCGCGTTCTTCTGCGCTCCGATCGCCACGATCGGCGAGATCGACCCCAACCTCAACGCCCTCGCGTGGCTGGGGATCGCGCTCCTGTCGATACGCCCGAGGGTCACGCCGCGACCGTGCGTGGCCGGTCTGGCGTTGGGGCTGGTGATCGGCCGCGATCCGATCCTGGCGCCGTCGCTCGTCGCGCTGGGGTTGCTGGCGTGCCACGGGCCTGGCACCGCGCGGCGCATCGGCGTCGCGGCGGCAACGCTGCTCGTCGCCTGTGTGCCGTGGGCGGCGCACCAGCTCGCCACCTACGGCGCGCTCTTCTCCCATCCCAGCCTGGAGCAGTTCCCGAAGCCGCTGCCGCACGCGTTTCTCGGAGTGCCGTTCGCGATCAAGGCGGCGCTCAACTGGCCGTTCGTCGCCACGCCCGTGCGTTCGCCGTTCAACCCGTTTCCGTCCGCGCTGATGTACGTGCAACGCCTGGGCGCGGCGACCGGAGCCGCCGGCATCGGGCTGATCGCGCTCGGCGTGGCCGCGGGCTGGCGTCGCCAGCGCGCGCTCGCCGCGGCGGTGATCTTCGCTTCGCTGCCGCCGGCACTGGCGCTCGCGCTGGTCGAGAACTGGACCGAGCCGACCCGCTTGTGGCTCCTGGTGTGCGTGTTGCTGCCGGTGCTCGTGTTCCTGCCGCTGGGAATCGGCGACGCCTGGCACGCGGTGCGCGCGCGGCGCATCGCGACGCTCGCGGCAGCCGTGCTGGTCGCCGTCGCCTTTCGTGCCGGCGTGGGCGCTTGGCTCGCGCCGCCGACGGTGCCCGTCGACGAGCGTCTGCTCGACGCGTTCCCCGGGATGCCGCGCGAGCGGCCGGAGGAGCTGGCCGCGCTGATCGAGCAGTACGCGGCACCCGGTTGGCTGCCGACGCTCGACGCCGACTGGTTCATTCGCAGCTTCGATGGTGCCGAGTGGCGAACCTTTGCCGGCGAGATCGCCCGTCCCTCGCTCCCGGGACAGCCCATCCCGCTCTCCCAGGAGGTGGTGCGCTGGATCGCGCCGGAGCGTTACGCACGGCAATTCGCCGCGCCGTTCCTCGGCCCCAGCGAGCCGCTCCGGGCGGGCGCGCCGGCATCGCTCGCGATCGACCTGACGCGCGCGCCCACGGCACGCGACGCCACCGCGCTGCGCGCGCCGCGGCCGGACGATCCCGAGCCGATCGACCTCGCCGGCCGCGCGGACCCGCTCCACGTCGCGCCGTGCGTGCCGGCGTGGAACGCGCGCCCCGTCGAGATCTACGTCGTGGGACGCACCGACGCCGGTCGGCCGAGGCTGATGGCGTTCGCCGTCGAGCGCGACGCGACCGACGTGCAGCCGGCGCGAGCGTGCGCCCGCGAGGACCTCGTGCACACCGTCACCGTGCCCGCGGACACCGGCGCATTGGTCTTCTACGTCCGCCAAGTGCTGCCGACCGTGGTATTCGAGCTCGGCGCGCGGGTCGGACCGGACGGCGTCGTCCGCGGCCCGGGCTTTCAGAAGATCTGACCTCGGCGCACGCCGAGCGAATCAGCGACGCAGCCGATCCAGCGCCACGCACGCCGGCACCTGATCGCGCTCCACGGAGGCCGGCCACGGCGCCGCGCGCGGGGCCACGAGCTCGGGATGCGCCTCGAACCACGCCGCGAGCGTCGCGGCGACCCAGTCGTACCCGAGCGTGGTGAGGTGGATGTACTCGTAGAAGCGCAGCCGTTCGGAGTCTCGATCCGCCTCTTCCTGCAGCCGCACGATCGGCACCCGCAGCTCCTCGGCGACGCGGACGAGAATCTGCTGAAACGGCGCGGTCGGGTTGGCGCCGCCGAAGTAGTACCGGTCGATCGGTTCCTCGATCCAGAGCGCCTCCACCTGATGGGCCGCGGCGATGCCGGCGAAGCAGCGCAGCCCCGCCTCGTAGAGATCGAGGCTCGCCGGTGCGATGCGCAGCTCGACCCACGGCCTGCCGAAGATGTGCGCGAAGAGCGTCGTGATGCTCGTGTCCATCGCGAGCCGCTGGTCGCTCGCGACGCGGATGTCGAAGTCGAAGAGGTTGTTGTAGACGGACGAGAGCATCACCGCCTGGGGCCGTGCCGCCTCGATCACGGGAGCGAGGATCGCGTCGATCGACGTGAGCGAAAGCCCCACCTTGGCCGCGTTCGCGACCCGCACCGTGCGCGCGGCGAACGTCGGCGACTGCGCGAGCCGCCGCTCGAGCCGTGCCGGATAGTCGAACCCCTCGCCCGCCTCGAAGGGATCGCCCGCGGTCGTCGACCCGCCGAACGCGACCAGCGTGAGCCGTGGCGCGGCCACCGGCGCGTCGAGGCCGTGGGCCGCAGCGAACCGCGTGGCGTCGAAGCGGCCGTCCACCTGGTAGGGGCCTTGCTCGTCGCTCGACGGGCACCAGCGCGGCGCGAACAGGATCGTACCCACGACCAGCGCCAGCGCGCTCGCGCTGGTGGCGGCAGCGGCGCGGCGCAGATATCGCCAGCGGCGCAAGCGGACGAACCCGAGCAGCGCGAACGACGCGAGCGCCACGGGACGCAGCGGGCTCGCGAGCCACGGCCGCCACGCCTCGCGCTGGTGCGACCCGGCAGCATCGTGCCAGCGCACGGCGAGGTCCTTCAGGCGGTCGAAGTCGGCGCGCAGGTACGCCATCGGATAGCTCGGATAGAGCGCCAGGTGGACCGGACCCGCGGGGGGCGCGAACGCGATCGTGCCGGCGTCGCGTCCGTCCTGCTCGATGGCGAGCACCCCATCGTGGAGCCGCAGCCGAAAGCGCGATGCGGTGAATCCGGCGCGCACCTCGGGCAGGCGTTCCACGCGCGCCGTGCGGCCGGATTCGATCCAGACGAGCTCGCTGGGAAGCTCCGGGATCGCGCTCAGCGACAGCACCGCCAGCTCGTCGTCGACCAGCTCGTGGTCCAGCCCGAACACCACGCGCACCATGCGCGTCCGCCGATTGGGCGCGAGATCGAACCGCAGCTCGTCGAGCACCTGATCGCGAGCGAGGAGCAGGCGCAGCGACGGCGCGAGCCGCGGCCGTAGCTGGACGAGATCGCCGTCGAGCGGGCTCGGCCAGGCGACGCTGACCGCGAGATCGAGAAGCACCACCGCGCCGCTGGTGATCGCCAGCGCCAGCACCGTCTCGACGATGCGCCTCGCGCGCCCACCCGGCGGGGGCGCCATCGATCGCTGCATCGTGGATCCGGCCGGCATCGCAGGCGGGACGAGGAATGTCCGGAGCGCCGACGAGGGTCAGCCGGGCGCGGCGGGTGGAGGCGCGGAGTCCGCGGGCGCGGAGTCCGCCGGCGTTGCGACCGTGGCCGGGCGCGACGGCACTTGGATCTCGATGGAGGCCTCGCCGATCGGCTTGATGGGGAACGGACGCAGCTCGCCGAGCAGCTCGAGCGAGGCATCGGGCGAGACGCGGCGGTAGTTCCACACCAACGCCAAGTGAGCCTTCCCCTCGACCTCCGCGGGCACCGCGACCTGCACCCGATCGTTCACCGTCTGTCCGAAGCGGATACGACGCGCGTCGGCGACGGTGGCCACCGAGAGCAAATCGTGGTGGGTGATCGGCTGACCGTTGCGATCCAGCCAGCGCGAGCCGAGCCAGGGCGCCCGCGGGTCGCGCCGGCCGGTCTCGTCGACCGCGCCCAGCAGCGGGAACGAGCGGCCGTCGTCGGTCACGAGCGTGACCGAGAGCCAGAGCTCGGCGAGGTCGTCGGCGCCCGCTGGCAACGCGTGGCCGGCGCGCACGTTCGAGGTGACCAGATCCACGGTGAGCAGGCGCTCGGCGCTCACCTCGGCGGTGGCGTGGATCACGAACGGCAAGCTCTGGATCCGCGCGTTGGGCTTGAAGAACGGATCGAGGCTGCCGTGCGAGATCTGCGCGAACTTCTGGTACCAGCCGAGCCCCGGGAACTCGTGCACCAGCCCCGTCGCCGCTCGGTCACGCTCTTCCAGCGGCGCGCCGACGCCGGTCGATCTCGAGATCAGCGCCAGCGATTGCTGAAGCCCGAGCGAGCTGTGGTGGGGATGGTTGAGCGCCCGGCCATCCTCCTTCTCCCAGTCGAAGAACTTCACCCGCGGCATGTGACAGAGCATGCAGCTGTTCTCTTCGCGATCGCCGTACGTCCCCGCCTCCCACGTCGACGAGATGTCCTCCACGAACGTGCCGGGCGCGGCGGCGCTGCCGGGAATGCCGAGATCGACGCGATGGCAGCTCATGCACAGGAAGGCCCGCGGGCCGAGCGGATTCATGTGCTGGCGATGCGCGCGGCTGTCGGCCTCGACGGAGCGCTGGAAGACCCGCCGCATGACCTCGGGGTCGGTGTCGGGCGAGAACTGCGACGGCAGCATGCCGAGCCGGAAGTTGGCGTTCTTCGGGTGCTCGTCGACGGCGACGACGCGATGGCAGGAGATGCAGGTCACGCCCTCGGCCTCGTCGTCGGTCGGCGGCGCGGTGCCGGTCTCGAGCGCCGCCTGACGACGCAGCTCGCGCGCCGGGTCGTGGCAGGAATGACAGAAGTCGGCGGCCTTCTCGCCGTGGCGCTCGATGGTGACTCGCACCGCCGCGCGGTAGAGGTCGTTGAGCGCCGCGTGTCGGTGCATCGAGACCTGCCATTGGCGGTACTCGTCGGTGTGGCAGCGGCCGCAATAGTGCGCCGACTCGATCGGCGACCAGCGCACCGGGACGAAATCCTGCGGGTGGCTGTCGCCCCATTCCTGGCGGTTCCAGTTGAGGAACACGAAGGCGAGCGCGGTCATCACCAGCACCGGCACGACGTAGCGTGGACGCAGCCGCCGCAGCACGCGCCACATGCCCGGCACCGCGGCCCGGATCCGGCGCAGCCCGAGGTGGATGACGATCGCGATCGGCAGCAGCGTGCCGGCCCATTGGTGCAGCGCGTAGAAGTTGAGCGCGTAGATCCCCTGGTGCCGGATCAACGGCCGATTCAGGATCATCACCTCGAGGTGCGTGCCGAGACCGGTGGTGAGCGCGATCTGCATCAGCACGAACACCAAGAGCGCGATCCCCGCCGAGCCCGGATCCATGCCCCTGAGCCAGGGGCGCAGCACCCGGATCATCCGCCAGAAGATCCAGATCGTGAGCGGACCCAGCAGGATGAGCGTGTTGATGCCGAGGAATCGCGACACGAAGAACATGAACCAGAAGCCGAACAGGTAGGCGAACACCCGGCGCGGCCCGATGCCATCGAGGTGCCGCTTCAGGAAGACCGCCAGGACCGGCACCAGGAACCGCGCCAGCCAGACGTGGATCTCGAACGGCGTCAGTCGCGGCACACCGAGCGCCACCGACGACATCCACAACCCGGTCACCGCCTGGCCGGTCAGCAAGGCGACGGTGATCCACAGCAAGGGATCCCGCCACACCACGGCGGGACGCGCGCCGGGTCGCAGCGGGGGTGCAGCCGAGGTCGCGGGCTCGGAAGGTTTCATGGCGCGAGCGCAGAACGTGCGATCCGCACACGGCTCGCCGGCGACACCACGCGCGCCGCACGCGCGCGGCGGCGGAGCCCCACCAGGGCGTCGCGCGCGGCGGACGCGGGATCGGCGACGGAATCACGTGCCGGAGGCACGGATCACTGCATTCATCTCGAGGTCCGTTCGCGACCGGGGGCAGGGCGAACGTACTTGCAGCGCGCGGGGGACCGCAAGCCTGCTCGGACGATCAGCCAGCGAGCCGGGCCTGACCGAGCGCCGCGGGCGCATCGAGGTGCGACGGGCGCGCGGGCGCGCTCGCTCCCCAACCCATCGTGTCGCGATGCACCGAGTTGTAGAGGCAAAACGGCACGTAGCCCTTGGAGGTGAAGTAGACCATGTGGCAATCGGTGGCCGAATCCACGTCCAGCGCGTCCTGCGAATAGAACTTCTCGACGTTCACGAACAGCACGTTCGAGGGCCAGCGCCCTTCGTCGTAACGCAGCAGCCGCGGCACGGCGCGCGCCAGGTTCCAGGCCAGTCGCGGATGGGTGAGCACGAAGAGCGGCCGGAGGAAACGGTTCACCGGGTGGAGACGGTCGCCCTTGCCCACCAGCACGAAGGGCGTGATGCACGCGCGCTGGCGGAACACCGCCTTGCCGGTCCAGCGATAGAGCAGCGCCCACAACCGCTTGGTGGCCAGGATGTCCTCGCCGGTCACGTCGCCGTCCGTGGTCTCGGCGAAGCGCGCGAACATGTCCGCGAGGTGCATCTCCCAATGACGCGTGCCGCCCACGGCGACCGCCTTCGGGTTCGGCGGCGCCCAGCGACCCACCGGCGTCATCGGGTAGAAGGACACGCGCTTCACGGCGGGATGGGCGACGGCGAAGCGCAGGATCGGCCCGACCTCGCGGTCGTTGATTCCCTTGGCGACCATCACGGCCAGGTGCACGCCCACTCCCTCTTCGTGGAGCGCGTCCAGGATGCGGCGCTTCTTCGCGAGCAGCGGCTTGCCGCGCAAGGTCTTGTAGATGTCGTCGTGAAAGCCGTCGAACTGGAGGATCACCCAGCGCATGCCGGCGTCCACCAGCGTGCGCAGGTAGTCGCGGTCGAGGAAGCGCTCGCCGTGGGTGGTGACGCGCGCGACGTAACCGCGGCCGTGAAGGGCGCGGAGAATCTCGGGCAGATCCTTGCGCCGCGTCGGCTCGCCGCCGATCAGCACCAGGTTCGGCTTCACGTGCCCGGGCGGTGTCTGCGGCAATCCGGCGAGGATCTCGTCGAGGCTCGGCTCGCGGGCGCCGTTGTCGTCGGCCTGCGCGAAGCACGTGGGACACGGGTAGCCGCACGCCTCGGTCAGATCGATGGCGATGTTGGTCGTGAGCTCGAGGGGGCCCGAGCCGGCGGCGTCGCGGGGACGCGCGTAGCGTCCCAGTCGTGAGCCCGCCTCGCGAATGCGCCGGAAGAGATCGGCGTCGCGCGCGTAGAGCTCCTCGACGACGCCGTGGGTAGGGCAGTTGCGGCGCAAGTGGAGATCGCCGTCGCGCTCGACGAGCTCGGCGGATCGCAGCGCGCCGCCGCAGCGCGGGCACGGGCTCGTCACCGGACGCGGCGCGTGCTCGGCTGCGCTGCGGGCGCCGAACCGGCGACGCAGCGACGACAACGACGCGGTGAAGGCGGAACGAGGGGTCGCGGTCGCGACGTTCATGGAAGCTCGAGTCTGCGGGGAGGCGGCCGGAGGGTAGCGCCGGACGTTCCGCGCTCGCAACACGCTGGCAACATACGCTGGCAACACACCCGGCCGACACACGGCTGGCGGCACGCCGTGGGCGGCTCGCGCGCGCCAGGTCAATCGAACGTGTACGCCAGCGGACGCGCTCGCCAGGGGCCGTGGCGCGCCGTCGCCTCCCACGAGAGGTCCCAAGAGGGCTCCCACGCGATCAGATCGGTGGTGACCACCCGCGCATCGGCGCCGACGCGAACCACGACTCGTTCCCGGCCACCGACGTCCACGACGCGAACGCCGCGGCCGGCGCTCGCCTCCAGCACCGCGCTCGGCAGGTTCGCGATCGCGAGCCACACGAGCGGGCCGTGGCGCAACGCCACCAGCGCCGACTCCGGCCCGTGCCAGGACGCGCCGAGCGACGTCACGATGGCATCGTCGAGGTCGGTCAGGTCGACGTCCACGGCCCCGGCATCCGCACCGGCGTCCACGGCGCTCGCCGCGCGCAGGAAATCGTCGCGGCCGTGAAGCGGGCGCGACAGGTCGAGCACCAACGCCACCGCACGCGAATCGCGGGCCGCGAGCGGTAGCTGGTCGGGATCGCCGCCGTGCGCGCGCGCGAGCGCCGAGAGCCCTGGCGGCACCAGCTCGCCGCCGACGCCGAGCAGCCGCAACATGCGGTCGGAAGGCGAGACCGTGAAGTCGCGGAACCGCGGCTGACGGCCCGCGGCGGCGAGGCTCGCGATCGACGCACCCGGTCCGCCGAACGACGCCCCACCGAGATCGGGAAGCCAGGCGAGCGCCGTGGTGACGGCGCGATCGACGGCGACGTGCTCGACGAGCTCCGGCGCCGATCGCGGCGTCCCCTTGCCGTCCCACTCGGCGTAGAGCGAAGGCAAGCGAGGATCCACGGGGAAGCGCGCGCGCTTCGCGAGCGTGACCGCGACTGCCGAGAGCGCCACCGCCACCGCGAGCACGACGAGCGCACGACGGCGCGAGCGCGGATCCACGAGCCGGCGCGCTCCGGCCACGGCGAGCACGTAGAGCGGCGGCAGCAACGGCAAGATCGTGCCGCTCTTGGCGCGATCGACCCAGTTGGCCTGCGCGAGCAGCGGCGGCAGCGCGAGGACCGCCGGCATGCACTGCAGCAGCACGCGACGGGCGTCGTTGCGCGCCGCGCAGACGAACCCCACGGCGGCGAGCCCGATGGCCAGGAGCCCGTGCCGCGCGAGCAGCTCGGCGGGGAACCGCAGCAGCGCCGGCAGCGCGCGATGCGGATCGCGATAGAGCTCCGGCGCGAAGGGCCAGTTGAGCAGCCCGTGCCAGTCGAAGCACGCCGGCCCGATGCAATGGCGCACGCTCGGGTACTTCTGGAACGACTCGAACGACGCCGGCTGGTCTCCGAACAGCATCGCGCCGTGCGCGAGCACGCTCGGCAGCAGCGCCCACCCGAGCCCCACGGCGTAACGTCGCGCCACCGCGCGCCACTCGGCGCGCGGCCACAGCACCAGCGGCAACGCAAGCGCCGCGGGGAGGAGGTGATGAGAGACCGCCACGGCGAGCCCGGCGAGCGCGCCCACCCACGCGGGCCGATCCCGCCCGATCCCGATGGCGAGCGCCAGCACCGTGACGACGAGCGCGTAGCTCGTGAGGTTGGGGTTCGGATGCCGGATGGCGAGCGCGAACGGGCTGCCCGCCACGCACGCGGCGAGCGCCAGCGCCCAGGCCGGTCGCGCCCACAGCGCTCTGCCGAGCCCATATCCCGCCAAGCTCGCGAGCGCGCCCTCGACCCCCATCGCCCACCTCGGGCCGAACGCCTCGAGGGTCGCGACGTGGGTCGCGAGCAGCGCGACCGCGCCTTCGTTCTGGCCGAAGCGCGCCATGAGCGTGAGGTTCTTCCCCACCATCGAAGCCGGCAGGTCGGGCGCGTAGCCGCTCAGGAAGTCGGTGAGCGCGATCAGCGCCGAGGCGGGCATGCAGTGGTGCTGGGTGAACGTCAGCGAATCGAATCGCGCCATCCACGTCGCCCCGGCCGTCACGGCGAGGGTCAGCGCCGCGAGATCCGCCCGCGTCCACGCGCGCGCGCGCTGCACGGGCGTGCCGCGGGTGCGCCACCACGTGAGCCCGCAGGTCGCGAGCGCGGCGACCACCAGCACCGTGCGATCGAGGTGCAGCGGCAGCGCGAGCCCGACGAGCGCGCTCAGCGTCCAGCCACCCCAGCCGACGCAGAGCAAGCCCAGCGCGATCGCGAACGCGAGGCGTGGCGCCGCTTCCGCATCCGCCGCCAATCGCCGCGCCAGGAACATCCCGGGCGCGACGATCACCGCCGCCCACGAGAGGACGAAGACGACGATCACGTCGATCCCCCGCGCGCGCGGCGGCGGAAGCGCTGGCGCTGGGCGAACCGCCGGCGCGACGGCTCAGCGCCGCGGCGGCGAGGGCGGCGGCAGCGAGTGGAAGGACTGGGGGCGACCACGCACGAGGGCGTTATACACGCAGTCCGTCACGTAGCCTGCCGGCGTGAGGTAGTACTTGGTGCAGTTGCGCGCCTCGGCGTAGTCCATTCGCTCCGCGTCGAGGAACTTCTCGACGAAGATCCCGACCACCCCGCGCGCGGCGCCGCGGCCCGCTCGCCAGCCCAGGATCGAGCCGGCGGCGCGCGCGGCGGCGGCGCCCTTGCGCCAATGACGCAGCGCCGCGCCCGGGCTCGTGAGCCGATTGAGCGCCACGTAGTCGCCCGCGCGACCGACGGCGAAGGTACCGAGCAGGCAGGTTCGAGCGCTGGCGGCGAAGGAACGCTTGCGCAGCACGAATCCCGCCCAGCGTCCGACGGTCTGCCACTTCCGCGCCGCGTCCACGAAGTCGTCCTTGGTGACGCGACCGCCGGTCTGCTCGCCCACACGATCGAGGAAACGCGCCAGATCGAAGTCGCGGCTCGTGCCCGCGCCGAGCGCGCTGCGCCCCAGGTTGGCCACCGGCAAGAACGAGACCTGCGCGACGTGCTCGCTCTCGAGCCCGAGCTGGATCATGCGCCCGACGTGATCGTCGTTGAGCCCCTCGACCACCGTCGCCACCAGCACCACCTGGATGCCGGCCTCGCCCAGCAGCCGGATCAGCTCGAGCTTGCGCGCGGTGAGCCCCTCGTGCCCGCGCAGGACCGCGTGCACGCGGTCGTCGAGACCGTCGAATTGGAGCACCACCGAGCGCAGCCCGGCGGCCCGGAATCGGTCCACCATGGCGCGATCGACGACGTGACCGTTGGTGTTGAGCTTGACCGCGAAGCCCGCGCCGCGCAGCCATTCGAGCAGCTCGGGCAGATCCTTGCGCAGCGTGGGCTCGCCGCCGATGACCGAGATCTCCGGCGGGTTCGGCAGGCGTGCCAGCCGTTCACACTCCGCGCGAATGAGCTCGAGCGGAAGCCCACCCTGCACGTCGGGTGACGACTGGGAGAAGCACGCGGGACACGTGTAGTTGCAGCGCTCGGTGACGTCGATCTTGATCTCGGTCGCCGGCGGGGGCGCGCCGCCGAGCGGCGTGAAGACCGAGCCGCTGCGTGTGGCTTGGCCGTGATCGATCACCCGCCGCAACCGCTCGTGGAAGGCCGCGTCGCGCTTGTGGAGCACGCGCTCCTCGCCGCAGCGTGGGCAGCGGCGCACGAGGTACCAATCCCCGTCCTGCTCGACCAGCTCCGCGGGGCAGAGCGTGCCGCAGCGCGGGCAGGGGCTCTCGGTGGCGCGCCGCGCTCCGCTCACCTCGTGGCGCGGTTCGCGCGCCGCCGTCACGGCGCCTCGGACGCGGCCACGTGCGCGAACGGGGCCGCCCCCAGCATCGCGGGCTCGGTCGCCGGCGCATCCTCGCCGCGCTGCTCCACGTGCGGACGCGGCGCGACGCCGGTGCGAAGTCGCGCCGACTCGGGTTGCCGAAACGGCAGCCGCGCCGTGCCCCGCCGGAAGCCCGGCCAGACGCGACGCACCAGATAGGTCGCGTAACGCTCGGGCGTGCGGATCGCTTCGAACCGCTCCATCCGCTCGTGCCCGCGCTTGCCGCGCGCGCGCCACCACTCGCGGATCCGACCCGCGTAGCCCACGACCGCCCACACCGCCGTGTAGCCCGGATGCGGCAGGAACCGATAGCGACGCTTCGCCGCGAACCAGCGAATGATCCCCGCGGGCAGGTACGGCGTCAGCACGAACAGCATGCCGAGCTTGCGAATCGCCGCCTCGGTCCGATAGCCGCCGAGCGCGACCCGCTGCACGGATTCTCCATCCAGGATCCGCTCCACCGCGGCGTGGTCGAGCAAGCCCTGCTCGCGCGCGATGTCGAGCACCGCGGTCCCTGGATAGTAGGCGCAGTAGAACGCGTTCACCTCCGCGGGCGGATCGTCGACCAGGTCGAGCAGCGAGCGCACCAGACCGGCCTCGGTCTCGAGCGGCAGATTGAGGATGACGTCCAGCCCCAGGGGCACGTCGTACTGGCGTGCCAGCCGCAGCGAGCGCCGTACCTCTTCGTCGCTCTCGCCGCGGTAGGCGACGCGGCTGCGCACCTGTGGATCGAACGACTGCACTCCCACCTCGAGCGAGCGGCAGCCGGCGTCGGCCAAGGCCTTCACCACGTGCTCGTGGATCGTGTCGGGGCGAGCCAGGCAGAAGAACGGCAGGCCGATCGTGTCGCGGTAGCTCGCGCAGAATTCCTCCACCCACGGCCAGCTCTCGGTGAAGGTCTCGTCCTCGAAGCGCACCGAACGCGGCGACAAGTGCTCCTTCGCCTGGCTCAGCTCGTCGATGACGTTGGCGACCGACCGCTGCCGCACGTACTGGCTGTTGGGCAGCCGGTAGAGCCGCTTGCCGTGCCAGTGATGGCAGAACGAGCACGAGTACGAGCAGCCGCGCTGCGCCATGATCGGATAGCCGAACTGGAAGCCGCGCGCCTCGGCGAGGTAGAGGTTCTTGTTCGGAAACGGCAAGGTGTCGAGATCGGCGATCAGCGGGCGCACCGGATTGACCTGCACCTCGCCCGTGCCCGGTTTCCGGAACGCGAGGTTCTGGATGGCGGCGGTGGGGGCGCCGCTCGCGAGCGCGTCGACGAGCTCCACGATGGCGTCCTCGCCCTCGCCCCGGATCACGAAGTCGATCTCGGGGTTGCGCAGCACGCGCTCGGGAACCGCCGTGGGATGGACGCCGCCCAGGACGATGGGCACGTCCCGGCGGCGCTTCACCTTGCGCGCCAGCCGCAGCGCCCACGGAAATGCCGGGCTCAGCACGCCGAGGCCGACCAGATCGGGCTCGAGCGCCGCGATCCGATCGGCGATCCGATCGGAGGAATCGAGCAGGCGAGCCAGCGTCGGGAACGAGACGAACCCGTCGTTGAAGAGCACCGGGTCGAAGGCGAGGCTGACGCGATGGCCCGCCCGCTCGAGCACCGCCGCGAGGTACTCGATCCCCAGGTTCTCGAAAGCGGCGAACGCGAGCACGACGTGCATGGGATTCCTCTCGACGTGCGTCACTCGCGGAAGTACGTGCGGTACTGGCGCAGCAGATCCGGGGCCTCGCGCACCAGCTCGGGAAAGCTCTTACCCGAGCGCTCGCCGTAGCCCAAGGCCTGCCCCAGAAAGAAGAGCGCGAGGTAGAGCGGCCCGAGATCGTGCCGGGCGAGGCGCTCGATCGTCGGGATGAACCACGGGAAGCGCACGCCCACGGCGAAGAGCTTCTGGACGCGCAGCACGGCGTCGATCTCGTCGCCGCCGACGTAGCGGCCGTGAAACGAGCGGAACTCGCCCTCGGTGGCCGCGAGCTCCACCAGGCCGCGCTCGAGGCCCTGCTCGGTGAGCTCGAGCCCGCGGTAGGGCTGGAACACGAAGCCGAGCACCGATTGCGGACGGATGCGGGCGTTGAGCCGCACCGTGTCGAGCGCGTCGGCGAGCGTCTCGCCGGGAGCACCGAAGATGTTGGTGGTGTGGAACTCGATGCCGGCCGCGTGCAGCGCCTGGGCGCAGCGGACGATCTGATCGTCGGACACGTACTTCTTGAGGAGGCGGCGACGCAGCTCGGCGTTGCCGCTCTCGACCCCGAACGAGACCTGGTAGCAGCCCGCGCTGGCCAGGTGCCGCGCCACCTCGGGCGTGAGGGTCTGCGCCACCACGTTGCAGCGAAACGGCAGCGCGACCCGCCGCGCGTAGACCTCGAGGAACTCGTCGAGCCAGCGCGCCGACCAGTTGAAGACGTCGTCGTAGAAGTGGACCCGCTCGAGACCGTAGCGGGCGCGGACCTCGAGGATCTCGTCGCACACCGCGTCCGGCGAACGGAAACGAAGGTAGTTCTCGGGGTCGGGATGCAGCGATTTGTAGCCTTCGTTGAAGCAGAAAGTGCACTTGTACGGGCACCCGCGCCCTGCGATGAAGGGCTTGATCGAGTTCTCGCGCAAGAACGGATGAGCGTCGTAGTAGAGCCGCCGATCCGGCCACGGCAGTGCGTCCAGATCCGCGAGAAACGGCCCGAGCGCGTTGTGCCGCACGGCGCCGCCGGCCTCGCGCCAGGACAGGTTCGGTGTGCTCCCGGGGTCCTCGCGCCGCTCCAACGCGTCGCAGAGCGCAGGCAGCGCCTCCTCGCCCTCGCCGCGCACGAGCCAGTCGTAGGCCTCGTCGCGGATGACGTCCGGACAGAACGTGGGATGAGGACCGCCGAGGACGATCGGCACCCGCGGCAGCGCTTCGCGCAACGCGGCGACGACGCGCCGGGTCCAAGGCAACCGGATCGTCGGCACGCTGAAGCCGACGAGATCGGGGCGAGCCGCACGCACCTGCTCGACGACCCGCGCCACCTCGAAGCCGACGATCGCCGTGCTGCGATGCCCGCGCGGCGCGAGCGCCGCAGCGAGGCTCATCAGCCCGATCTGCTCGAAGTAGAGATCCTGGACGAAGACGACGTGCATGCGAAGGGCGCGAAGGGAACTCGATCTTAGCGCAACGGCGGTCTTATACTTCGTCGCCTCCCGATCGCCGCGCCCGAGCCCGTTCTTGGTGCCCGCCACTTCGAGTCGCACGCCTCGCACGCGCGCCGACCGCTGCATCGACGCCGCTTCGACCCGGCCGCGTGCCGCGTGGCTCGCCGCGCGCGCGCCGCGCCGCCCCGCCTCGCCACGCCCGTTCTCGCGAAGTGCATCCGGAGCCCCGCCATGCGCGTCCTGCTGGTGAACCCGACGGTCCTCGACAACCCGCTGGTCGAGCCCAACCTCTCGCTCGGTTACCTGGCGACGGCCTTGCGCGCCGCCGGACACGAGCCCGTGATCCTCGACGAGCTCAAGAAGCCCGCGCATCGGCCGCGCGATCTACGCACGTATCTCGAGCAGCAGCGCTTCGACGCCGCAGGCGTCCACGTCTACGCGATGAACGCGCTCAAGGCGCGCGCGATCCTGCGGACCTTCCGCGAGGTCAACCCGCGCGGCGTCACGCTGCTCGGAGGCCCGTACGTGGCCGCCACTCCCGAGGCCGCGATGAACGTGGTGCCCGAGGCCGACTACGGCTTCCACGCGGAGGGAGAGCGCGGCGTGCCGCGGCTCCTGGATCGCCTCGCGGCAGGCGCCTTGGGCGACCCCACCACCGTCGAGAACCTGGTGTGGCGCGACGGCGACCACGTGTGCTTCGGGCCCAAGGTCTTCGAACCCAACCTGGACGCGCTGGGCGTGCCCGCCTGGGACCTCATCGCGCCGGCGCACTACAGCATGAGCCCGCTCGGCATCTTCACCCAGCGATTGCCGCTGGCGACGATGATCACGAGTCGCGGCTGCCCGTACCCCTGTAATTTCTGCACCATCAAGTCGATCACGGGCAATCGCACCCGCCGCCGCAGCGTGGCGCACGTGCTCGACGAGATCCGGTTGCTCAAGCGCGAGCACGGGGTGCGCGAGATCCACTTCGTCGACGACCACATCCTCGGCAACCCGGACGGCAACCAGAAGGGACCGACCTGGCTGACCGAGCTGTGCGAGGCCATGGTGCGCGAGCGGATCGACGTCACCTGGACGGTGCCGCAAGGAGTGCGCCTCGACGGCCTCGACGAGCCGCTGGTGCGGCTCATGGAGCGCGCCGGCTGCCACGCCATCGGCGTGGGCATCGAGAGCGGCAGCCAGCGGGTCCTCGACGCCATGGAGAAGAAGCTCGATCTCGCGACCATCCGCGAGAAGGTCGCGCTGGTTCGGCGCGCGACCAAGATCAAGGTCGAGGGCCTCGTGATGCTCGGCTACCCCGGCGAGACGCCCGAGGAGATCGACGCGACCATCCGCATGGTTCAGGCGCTGCCGCTCAGCTTCTGC
>JAXLQJ010000029.1:0-91803 GCA_046331705.1 bacterium
GCGCGGTGCGCCCGACGTTCTCCAGATCGTTGTGCTTGCCGCCGGCGCGAACGCATTTCTGGCTGGTAGCCGCACGCGTCGTTCCGCGCCCCTCCTCGCCGAGGAACACGCGCTTGAACTGCACCATGCCCGCGTTGGTGAAGAGCAGCGTCGGGTCGCCCGCGGGCACCAGCGACGAGCTCGGCACGACCTCGTGGCCGCGTTCGGCGAAGTACTGAAGGAACGTTGCGCGAATCTGCTTTCCGTTCACGATGCGCTCTCGTCATCCGCGACTCGGCGGCGCGACGCGCCGTGCCCAGCCGCACTACTCGTTCACGAGCCGGCGGCTCGCGTGCTCTCGACGCCCTCGTCCCGCCCGGTCCGGCGAAGCGACCGCGCTCTCAGCTCCGCTCGAAGCGCTCGATGGGCGGCGCGTCGGCCACGGTCGCCTCGCGGTCGCGCTCACGCTCGCTTCGTCGGTCGAAGTCGGTCCACGCCGCGTCGCTGGTCGAGGAGATCCCCCGCACCTTCAACGCGAAATCGTCCGGGTTCGTGCACTGGCGCAAGGCTTCCTCGTACGTGATGAGGCCCTTGGTGTAGAGGTACATGATCGACTGGTCGAAGGTCTGCATCCCGTAGGTGGTGTAGCCCTGCGAGATCGCCTCCGTGATCTTCTTGGTCTTGTCCGCGTCCTCGATGCACTCGCGGATCCGGCTGGTGCTCACCAGCACCTCGACCGCCGGCACGCGCCCCATGCCGTCGGCGCGCGGGATGAGCCGCTGCGAGATCACCGCCTTGATCAGCGCGGCGAGCTGCATGCGCACGTGGCGCTGCTGGTACGACGGGAAGATCGAGATGATGCGGTTGATCGTCTCGGTGGCATCCAGCGTGTGGAGCGTGGAAAAGACGAGGTGGCCGGTCTCGGCGGCGAGGATCGCGGTCTCGATGGTGTCGAAGTCGCGCATCTCGCCGACCAGGATCACGTCCGGATCCTCGCGCAACGCGCTGCGCAGCGCCCGCGCGAACTCGAAGCAGTCGACGCCGATCTGCCGCTGATTGATGATCGACTTCTTGTCCCGATGCAGGAACTCGATCGGGTCCTCGATGGTGATGATGTGCTCGGTGCGGTTCTGGTTGATGTACTCGATGAGCGCCGCGAGCGTCGTCGACTTGCCGGTGCCGGTGGTTCCCGTCACCAGCACCAGGCCGCGGTTCTCGGACGCGATGCGCTCCATGACCGGCGGCAGATTCAGCTCGTCGAAGCTCTTCACCGCCGGCGGGATGAGCCGGAACACCATGCCCAGCGTCCCGCGTTGTTGGAAGATGTTGACGCGAAACCGGCCGAGACCGCCGACGCCGTACGCGAGGTCGATGTCGTTGTGCTCGCGGAAGCGCTCGCGATACCGCTCGTCGCCCATGATGTCGTGGGCGAGATGGGTCACGTCCTCGGTGGTGTAGCGAGGCGCGTCCTTGAGCGGAATCAGCCTGCCGTCGATCCGGAAGATCGGCGGCAGGCCGACTTTGACGTGGACGTCGGAGGCTCCGCGCTCGATGCCGACTCGCAGAACCTTGTTGAAGTCATCGAGCAGGGAAACGCTCACGAGACCATCCCCGACCGCGCGCGTGATGACGCGGTCTCACTCGGCCTCGCCCCGGCGCGATGGCGCCGCGGCTCACCCCTCGGTCGTGGCCGTTCCGACTTTCAGGCCCACCTTTTCGCGGATCCGTCCCTCGAGCCGATTCGCCAAATCGGCGTTTTGGAGCAGGAAATCGCGTGCGTTATCGCGGCCCTGGCCCAGGCGCTGACCGTCGAAAGCGTACCACGTGCCACTTTTCTCAACAATTCCGTGCGCTAGCCCGAGGTCGACGAGGTCCCCCTCGAGGCTGATGCCGTGGCCGTAGAGAATGTCGAACTCGGCCTCGCGAAAGGGTGGCGCCATCTTGTTCTTGACCACCTTCACGCGCGTGCGGCTGCCGACCACGTCGGTGCCCTGCTTGAGCGTACCGATGCGGCGGATGTCGAGGCGCACGCTCGAATAGAACTTGAGCGCGTTGCCGCCGGTGGTGGTCTCGGGGCTGCCGAACATCACGCCGATCTTCATGCGGATCTGGTTGATGAACACCACCAGCGTCCGGCTCCGCGCGATCGACGCGGTGAGCTTGCGCAGGGCCTGCGACATCAAGCGCGCCTGCAAGCCGACGTGCGAGTCACCCATCTCGCCTTCGATCTCCGCGCGCGGCGTCAACGCCGCGACCGAGTCGATCACGATGAGGTCGATGGCGTTGGAACGAATGAGCATGTCGGCGATCTCGAGCGCCTGCTCACCGGTGTCCGGCTGCGAGATGAGGAGATCGTCCGTGCGGACGCCGAGCCCACGCGCGTATTCCACGTCGAGCGCGTGCTCGGCGTCGATGAACGCACCGACCCCACCCGCCTTCTGGGCTTGGGCGATGGCGTGCAAGGTGAGCGTGGTCTTGCCGGAGGATTCCGGGCCGAAGATCTCGATGATCCGGCCGCGCGGGTAGCCGCCGATCCCGAGCGCCGCATCGAGCGCCAGCGATCCGCTCGGGATGACCGAGATCTCGCGAACCAGCGGCTCGTCGGCGCCGAGGCGCATGATCGAACCCTTGCCGAACTGCTTCTCGATGCTGGCGACTGCGGCCTCCAGCGCTTTCTCACGTGCTTCGTCTGCGTTGGCCATGTGCTCGTTTCTCCCTTCGGGCGCGCGTGTGCGCATCGTCGTGCGGCTTGGGGCGCGCCAGTATACGCGTGACTCGGGCATTAGTGAACACTCGTTCCCATACCGGAGCGACGGATCCCGATCCGGGGGGTCGCACAGGCGTCCGGCGCGCCCTCGAGGGCGCACCGTGGATCGCGCCAGTGCGCCCTGCGGGACGCGGTTTGCCGGCTCCGACCGGATCGCGAGACTCGGCTACGCAAGCGAGGCGCCAAGGCGCTCGGGAAACGGCACGCTGCCGAGGAGCGAATAGCGCGCGCCGGCGGGCGCCAGCTCGCTCTCGAACAAGCTCACGGCGCTCGCGAGGAACTCGCCGGCCGACTCCTCGGTCGCCGCAGCGAGGGCGTTCGCGAGCGCCGGGTGTCGGGCCCCGGCGCGCAACCGCCCGAGGGTCACGTGGGGGTGGAACGGTCGCTCCTCGCGGGCGAAGCCGAGCCCTTCGAGCTCCGCCTCGACGCGCGCGGCGAGCGAGACGAGAGGCTGCCCGTCCCTCACCCCGACCCACACCACCCGCGCCACGGCCGGCTTGGGAAACGCGCCGAGCCCGACGAGCTCGACTCGCGCCGGCGCCAGGCCGAGCACGCCGCGAGCGAGGGCCGCCAAGACGTCCGGCACGCGCGCGCGCTCCACGTCTCCGAGGAACTTGATCGTGAGGTGGATCGCCGACTCCGCGACCGGTCGCAGCGCCGAATCGAGCGCTGCGAGCGAGCGCGCCCGGCTCGCGAGCACCCGCTGGATCGCCACGGGAACCTCGAGCGCGACGAAGAGACGGGCGCGCGCCGAGCTCATCCCCGGCGAGGCTCCTCGCCGTCCCACGGCAGACCGAGCAGCGCGCGGCGCAATCCGTCGAGCGCTCGCGTCACCGCCAGCTCGCGGATGCGCACGCGGTCTCCGTCGAAACGGTCGAGCTCGACGCGACCGGCGCGTCCCGGCCCCGCCCAGGCGATCGCGACGGTGCCGACCGGCTTCGTCGGCGAGCCACCTCCGGGACCGGCGATCCCGGTGATTCCGATTCCCCAACTCGCACCAGCGTTGCGGCGCGCACCCGCCGCCATGGCCCGCGCCACGGGGATGCTCACCGCGCCGTGGGTCGCGAGGACACGCCGCGTCACGCCGAGCTGGCGGACCTTCGCCGCGTTCGAGTAGGTGATCCAGCCACCCCAGAAGACGTCGCTCGCACCGCTCACCGACGTGACCGTCGCGCCGAGCAGGCCGCCGGTGCAGCTCTCCGCGACCGCCAGCGACGCGCCCGTGGCGCGCAACGCGTCGACGACCACTTCCGCGAGCGAACGCTCGCCCACCTCGTAGACGTGGGCGCCCAGGCTCGCCGCCAGGCGCCGCGCCCAGCGGCGCGACTCGCGCGCCCGGCCCACCGGTTGGTGAACGCGCACGTCCACGCCGCGCGTCGTCACTCGGTAGGCGTCGAGGCGCCCGGGGATGGGGCGGAGTCGCTCGACCCGATCGGCGATCTCGGCTTCCGGCAAGCCCACCGTCCGGATCTGCACGGCCGCGGCTGGCGCGAGCGCGGTGAATCGCTGCACGAGCAGCGGCGCGAGCTCCTCGCCGAAGAGGCCCTTCATCTCCCCTGGAACGCCTGGCAGCGCGCAGACCAGCACGCCGCGCCACTCGATCCAGATCCCCGGTGCCGTGCCGAAGCGATTCGGGAGCACCCGCGCGACGACGGGAATCCGCGCCTGACGTCGGTCGCTGGCGGGCATCGACGTCCCGAAGCGTTCGTGGCGGCGAGTGAGCGCTTCGATCACCTCGGCTCGTGGCGCCAGTGGCGATCCGACGAGCCGGCCGAGCGCTTCGAACGTTCGATCGTCGCGCGTCGGGCCGAGGCCGCCGGTCACGATCACCAGCCGAGCGCCGCGAGCAGCGACGGCCAGCGCCTCGCGCAGGGCTCGAGGCTCGTCGCCGGCCACCAGCGCGCGCCGCACCCGAAACCCGAGCTCCGTGAGCCGGGCGGCGAGCCAGGGCGAGTTCGTGTCGAGGGTGCGCCCGGCGAGCAGCTCGTCACCGACCGCAACGATCGCTGCCGAGGGTGGCGCGACTGCCGCCGCGCCCGACCGTGAGGCGCGGCGCCGCTTCAGCTTGCGAGCCACGCTCCCGCGACCCACACCAGCCGGTGCGCCACGTTCGCCCACACCCCTGCGGCGATGTCGTCCATGACGACACCGAAACCGCCCGGGAGCGTTCGCTCCCATTGCCGCGCCGGCGGTGGCTTGAGGACGTCGAAGAGGCGGAACAGGAAGAACGCCAGCGCGAGGTGACCTGCGGTGGCGGGCAGAAAGGCCATCGAGACCAGGTACCCCGCGATCTCGTCGATGACGATCTTGCCCGAGTCCTTCTCGCCGAACACTCCCTCGGCGCGACCTGCAACCCAGCACGCGCCGAGCGTCACCAGGACGGCCGCCAGGGTCCACGCCCAAGGGCCAGCGGGCGCGAGCGCGATGGCGAGCGGAATTCCCACGAGCGTCCCGAACGTGCCGGACGCAACGGGCGCGTAGCCCGTACCGAATCCGGAAGCCAGCGCCACGATCAGCCAGCGCGGACCGTTCGAGGACGGCGCTTCGTTCATCGACAGGTCCTCGCAGCCATCGGTTGGCGCCCCCCTTCGGGTGGTCGGAGGCGTCCGGCGGCGCGACGTGGGATCAGCGGCCAGCCATCGCGACCTGCGAGCTGCCCGCACCGGAGGCCGACCCCATCGCCGCCAAGCGCGCGGCGCGCAGCCCGTCGAACTCACGACGCTCGCGGCCCGTCAACACCCGTCCGCCGGTGACGCTGACTCGCAGCGGATCGACGAATTGATCGTTCTTGAGGAAGGCGAAGTGCAGGTGCGGGCCCGTCGAGAGGCCCGTCGAGCCGGTGAAGCCGATCACCTGCCCACGCTTGACCTTCTTCCCTTCGCGGATGCCGGGGGCGATCGCGGAAAGGTGGCTGAAGGCCGTGGCGTAGGTCGCATCGTGACGGACCTTCAGGTAGCGACCATCGCCACCGGCTCGCCAGCCGGCGTACTCGACGATGCCATCCCCCACCGAATGGATCGGCGTGCCGGGAGCCGCCGCCAGATCGACGCCGAGATGCGGCCGCTCGTAGCCCAGAATCGGGTGATAGCGCCCCATCGAGAACGGAGAGTTGACCTTCGTCACGTCGAGCGGACTCTTGAGGAAGGGGCGGCGCGCGGTGCGTCCCTGATCGTTGTAGTACTCGGGACGCCCATCGCTCGAGCTCACCAAGAACGCCCGGTGCGGCTCGCGCCCGGTCATGATCTCCGCGGCGAGGACCCGCCCCCGGCGCGCTCCACCCTTGGGGGCATCCAGCAACACCCGGAAACGGTCACCGCGATCGACGTCGCTCTTGAGATCGATCTCGCCCGCGAAGATGGACGCGATCTCGCCAATCGTCGCCGCGTCGAGACCGGCGCTCACGGCCGATTGGTAGAAGCTCGTCTGCACCTGCCCGGACACGACCGAGAGCTGCGGCGCCAGCTGGGGGTCCGCCTTCGCAACGGCACGCGATGCAGCGCCGTCGACGTCCGCGCTCGGCTTCGGAGCGGGCGCCGCGGCTGCGGTTCGCGTCGGGCCAGCTGCATCCTTCGTCGACTCGAGAGCGACCGCGGTCGCGAGCTTCACCACCACCGGCGAGGTCCCCGGCGTCCGCACGATCCGAACCTCGGACGTTCGTCCGGTGGTGCGGTCGACGATCATCTGGACGCGGGCGCCGGTCTTCGCCGTGCGTACGTTCCACTTCCGCCCGATCGCCGCGGACACCTTGCCGACGTCCGCCGCACGCACGCCCAGCTCGTCGAGCAGCTGGCCGACCGTCTCGCCGCGCGCCAGCACCGCTTCGCGAACGAGTGGATCCGGCGCCACGGTCGCCTTGGCGGTTGCGGTGTCTGCCTTGGCCGATGGCGACTGCCGCACGTCCTCGATCCCGGCACCCGCGATCCGGATCCCGTCTGGAAGCGCGACCTCGATCGCCCTCGCCCCCTGGGGCGGTCGGACGATCACCTGGGACGCCTCACCGCTCGCCGGGTCCACCGCGACCTGGACGAGGGTGCCGATCTGGGCGCGCCGCAGGTTCCATTTCCCGTTCAGCGCCGACACCACCCGGGGAACGTCGTCACGGGCAACACCGACCTGGCCGAGCACCCCCGCGATCGAGCCGCCCTTCGCCAAGGTCGCCGCGCGAACGATGTTCGGCGCCGCGCTCTTGGCGGCGGTGCGGGTGGCGGCCACGGGCGACTCGGACGCCTTCTCGGCGTTCGCGGGTACCGCGTTTCGCGGCGGGTCCGCGAGCGCGACGTCGATCCGCGGCGAATCCGGGCGCGACTCGACGATCGAGACCGCGCTCGGAGCCGCGCTGTCGGCCTCGAAGGTGAGCGAAACCTGGGTCCCGACGTCCGCGCGACGCACGTTCCACTGCTTCACGACGCGGCTCGACACACGCGCCCGCTGAGCGGAGGCGAGGCCCAAGCGCGCCAGCACCTTGTCGAAGCTGTCGCCGCGGCGGAAGGTCTCCGTGCGCACCACGGTGGGACGGCTCGCCGCCGACGCCGCGGGCTCGGCCGGCACCGCGATCGTCGCGTTCGTCGCGTTCGTGTCGCTCGCCTCGGTCTCGTTCGGGGTCACGACGGGCTGAGCGACCGACGACGAGTCGACGGGAACGACCCGCGACACGTAGCCGTCCGCGGCACGGCTCACTTCCACACGGCGATCATCGTCCGTCTCGATCGCGAGGCCCTGGACGGCGCCGGTGGCCGGGTCGAGCGTGACCTCGACCTGCGAGCCGACCTGAGCCTTCCGGACGTCCCAGCGTTCGGTGACGCTGTCCATCAGCCGCGCCACGTCCTGGCGCGCCACGTCGAAATCGCTCAGCACGCCGGCGACGGTCTCGCCACGCGCGATCGTGTGGGTGCGCGGTACGACGCGGGAGGGATCCCCTGGGCCACCGGAGCCGCGCGAATCGGCGCGAGCGCCGTAGGCCGTGGCATCGATTCCGGCCGGCGCACCAGCGCGGGCGCGGGTCGGCGGACGGGCAGAGGAGGGCAAGGTGACGAGCGTCGTGACGAGCGCGACCGCCAGCAAGATGCCGAGGTAGCGGCGCAACGACGACGACGCCGGGCTTCGCTCGCGGGAGATCGAGTCGTCCCGAATCATCATCTCGATCAAGATATTGTGCTCCTTGGGGGAATCACACACTATATCTTGTGCTGCACTGGATATCGTCGGGAATAATAGGTGAGACTGTCGCCGAATGTCAACGCAAAAGTGGTTGAAAACCGAACGACTGTGTCCAGCCGGACACGCCGGATAGCTGGCTTTCGACGATGGTGTCAACCCCGAGCTTGCGGCGTCGACCCATATACTTGCGATCATGAAGGTGCTCGGAGTCGACGTCGGGAAGAAGCGCGTCGGTCTGGCGATCAGCGACGGCGAGGCCCGAATTGCGTTCCCGCTCACCACGATCCAGGTGCGCGGCGGGCTGCGTCAGACGATCCAGGAGGTTCGGCGCTGGATCGAGAGCGAGCGCGTCGGGCTCGTGGTCGTCGGGCTTCCGCTCGCGATGGACGGAAGCCAGGGCGCCGCGGCGCGTCACGCCACCGCCTTCGCCGCCAGCGTGACCGCCGAGCTCGGCATTCCCGTGCGCACCTGGGACGAGCGGTTCTCCACGCGGGAAGCCGAGCGCACCTTGCTCGAGGCCGACCTGCGCCGCGATCGCCGTCGCGAGGTCATCGATCAGGTGGCCGCGACCCTGATCCTCCAGACGTTCCTCGACGCGGAGGCGTCACGGTCGAGAAGCGGGCGTGACTGAGCCATCCAACCACGCGGCCGTGCAGACGCGATCCATCCCGCGATCGCGGCGGCGGCGGATCGCGGCATGGGCGGTGCTGCTCGCGCTCGGGCTCGTGACCGGCGGCGGTGCGGGTGCATACGGCTGGGTCGAGCGCTGGCTCGATCGCCCCACCCGCGCGGGGGCGCCCACCCAAGTCTTCGCGGCGCGCAAGGGGCGATCGGTGGGACAGATCGCGCGCGATCTGGCGGCGGCGGGGCTGGTCTCGCACCCCCGACTCTTCGCGCTGGTGGCCCGCCACCAGAACGTGGACACGCGCATCCATTCCGGGGAGTACGAGCTCTCCGCGAACCTCACTCCCCGCCAGATCCTGCGGCGCCTGGCCGAGGGCAACGTGCTGCAGGTCTGGGTCACGCTGCCGGAGGGCCTCACCCGCCGAGAGGTGGCCCACGCCATCGCGGCCACCGGGCTGGCGGACGAGCAGGAGCTGCTGCGCGCCACGGCCGATGCGCGGCTGGTCGCCGGCGTCGACCCGGAGAGTGCCGACCTCGAGGGCTACCTGTTCCCCGATACCTATCGCTTCCCGCGCGGGATCACCACCGACGCCATCGTTCGCACACTGGTGGAGCGGTTCCGCCAAGTGGCTGGCGAGGTCCTCACACCCCACCTCGCGCGACGCGGGCTGACCCTCCGCCAAGCGGTGACGCTGGCGTCGATCGTCGAGAAGGAGACGGGCCAGCGGGCGGAACGACCGCTCATCGCCGCCGTCTTCCTGAACCGCCTGGCGCGGGGAATGCGCCTCGAGAGCGATCCCACGGTGATCTACGGCATTCCCGATTTCGACGGGAATCTGACCCGGGCGCACCTTCGAGCGGCGACGCCCTACAACACGTACGTCATTCCCGGGCTGCCGGCGGGACCGATCGCGAACCCGGGCGCCGAATCCTTGGCTGCGATCGCGACGCCGGCCGAGGTGCCCTACCTCTTCTTCGTCGCCAAGGGCGACGGCACCCACCAATTCTCGGAGACGCTCGTCGATCACGAGCGGGCGGTACGCAAGTACCAGCTCGGGCAAGCGGGCTCCCGCTGACTTCGCGGGACCGCCGCGCAAGCGCGGGCTCGAAACCGAGTGGGGATCCGGCCGCCGGACGGGCAGCCAAGGCCAGGTCAGTCGTCGTCGTCGACGTCGCCCATGCCACTGTCGCGATAGCTGCGACCCGAGTCGAGGTCGGGGCTCATCATCGTGGTGCGCTCGAGCTCGGCCTTGCAGTCGATGCACAGACGCGCGAAGGGCATCACCTTCATGCGCTCCGCGCCGATCTTCCCGCCGCACTCGTCGCAGACGCCATACGTCCCGTCGGCGATGCGGCTCAGCGCCTCCTCGATCTGCGCGAGCTTCTCGCGATCGCGGTGACCGAGCAGCAAGCTCAGCTCGCGCTCGCGCTCGTTCGACGCGAGGTCGTAGATGTCACCGATGTCTTTCTTGACGTCGTCGGCACCCGCCTTCATGCCCTCCGAGATCTCGTCGAGCAACGCCTTGCGCATCGTGAGCAGGCGCTTTTCTTGGCCCTTCCAGGTGGCCGCTGTAGACATGAGCGAAATTTCCTCCAAACCGGAACCAACGCGGCCGGGCAGGATACACCCGTCCGACCGGCTGTCAAATCTCCCTGTTTTCTGGGCAGAAGAGCGTATCGCTGTGAAAACGCTTGTTGCGGGTGGCGCGCGGGCGCTGATATACCAGCCGCCTGATCGAGACTCGACGTGGATCCCGAGTCGACCCCCTCCCCTGCCCCCGACGCGAGCGCCGATCGTCCCAACCCGGACACCGGCCCACGCGTGCGGCGTCCCGTTCGCCATCGCCTGCCCCGCCGCTATCGCCGGCAGCCGCGACGCGCCACAGCGCCGCTGACGACCTGGTTCGGGTGGCTGGCGCTGGCGTGCGCGCCAGCGCTGTTGTTGCTGGCGGTGGATCGCCTGGACCTGCGCCGTCCCGAATCGCAGGATTACCTGGACGCGCAAGCGATGCACCGCGACCTGGTGCAGCGCTTCCAGCGCGATGCCTACACCCAGCCGGAAGCCCAGGCCGTCGTCGCGCGCCTCGAGCGCGTGCCGTCCTCGTCGCGCAACTATTCCGAAGCGCAGGACCTGCTCCAGCGCTACCGCTGGGAGATGGATCGCAACACCGAAGCCGAGCCAGCGGAGCCCACGGCCGTCGTCGAGGAACCGACCGGCCGGACGTGGCACCCCGCGGCCCCCTCGTCGCCCTCGAGCGCCGACGCCGCGGATGGCAGCGCGACGGCGCGCGACTCGGGCACCCCGCCCACGCCGATCGACTCGGATGCCGTGACTCCCACGTTGCCCGAAGGCGAGGCGGAACCAGCGGGGTGGACCTCCATCACGCCCAGCAAGGCCAAAGACGCGCCGCTGCCCGGCAAGTCGCCCGAGACCCGCGAGCGGATCGATCGCGATCTCGCCGCCCGCATCGGCTTCCGTTGTTACACCGCGAGCTTCGGTGTCCCGACCCCGCGCGAGGCGGCGCGCTTCGAGGTCCGTCTCGGCGCCGAGTCGACGGTGCGCATCGGCAGCCTGCGGGTGCGGAATCTGCGTGACCTGCGCGAGGGGTTACACCGCTTGGTCGCTTCCGATGCGGCCCTCGATCCGCTCGACGATTTCCTCGCGGGGTTCTCCGAGGACGCGTTGGCTCGCGCAGCGCTCGAGCCGGCGGCGGGCAGCCACTGGGTGTGGGTGGACACCGAGCGCGCTCCGGTCTTCGTCGATCTGCTGTCGGAGGCGGCGCGCTGTCAGGGTCGCGCGTCGCAGGCGGCTCCCGAGAATCCATCGACCTTCGGCGGCGGCGCGACCGCAGGCGACGCACCCGCGCTCGTCTCGTTGCCGGTCGACCGGGCGCCGAATCAGGCGCTCGACGTACGATGGCCCCGGGATGCGACCGGTGCGGCGCTCGAGCTGGTGCTGCGCGTCGACGGTCGTCCCCATCCAGTGGCGCGCTTCCAACTGCCTCCCACGAGTCCCGCCGCGGCCCGCTGACCCGGAGCACGCTTGTTCTGTCCGAAGTGCGGCGCTGAGACACCGGGCGGCGACCGATTCTGCCGTGCTTGCGGCGGCGCGCTGGCGACCCCGGCCGCGCCGGCGCCCGCGGCGCTGCCGCCCAGCGATCCGGCGCAGATCGGCAGCCTCTTCGCCGATCGCTACGAGGTCCGTCGGGAGCTCGGCCGGGGCGGCATGGGCATCGTCTACGAGGCGATCGACACGCGTCTCAAGGACCGCATCGCGCTCAAGGTGCTGATGCCGCATCACGCCGCCAACCCGACGGTCTACGAGCGCTTCCTCCAAGAGGTCCGCACCGCCCGCCAGCTCTCGCACCCCAACATCGTGAAGGTCTACGACCTCGGTGAGGCCTCTCGGACCATCTACTTCACGATGGAGTACCTCGAGGGCCGAGACCTGGACGAGATCCTCGAGGACGAGGGCCCGTTCGACCTCGAGACGACGGTGGACGTGCTCGGCAAGGTCTGCGCGGCGCTCGACGTGGCCCACAAAGCCAACCTCGTTCACCGCGACGTGAAGCCCGAGAACGTCTTCATGACGCTCGGCGGCGAGATCAAGGTCCTGGATTTCGGCGTGGCCAAGGTTCTCGACGGGTCCACCACCGGCATGACCGGCAGCATGATCGGCACCCCCTCGTACATGGCGCCGGAGCAAGTCAGCCAGGGCGGCAAGGTCGATTACTGGACCGACATCTACGCGCTCGGCGTGGTGACGTTCCGCATGCTGACGGGGGAGCTGCCGTTCAAGGCATCCGATCCGATCGAGGCGGCGCTGCAGCACATCCACGCGTTGCCGCCCACACCGCGCTCGGTCAATCCCGCCATCCCGGCCGGCGTCGAGGACGCGATCTTGCGCGCGCTCGCCAAGGACCCCGCGCGCCGCCAGCCGTCGGCGCTGGCGTTCGCCGAGGAGCTGCGCCGTGGCGCCGGGCTCGCCCGCGAGGCGGCGAGCGCCACCATCGATCTCAAGAAGGTCGATCTCAACCGGTTCCGCGCGCCCGACCCGACGCCGCCCGCGTCGCCCGCGATCGGTGCCCGGCCGCGCATGACCGGGCGCTCGCTCACCCCAGGCGCACCGCTCTTCCCGGCGCCGGCCACCGCCCGCTGGTCGGTGATCTCCCAGGGCCGCATCCTCGGGGACCTCGATCGCCCGACGATCGAGCAGTGGATCGCCGATCACAAGCTCACCGCCACCGATCACGCCAAGGCCGACGGCGGCAAGTGGTTCCCGCTCGAGGTGTTTCCCGATTTCGTCGACGCGCTGGGCGCGGTCGTGCCGCTCGAGGAGATCCCGGACATCGTGCCCGCGCCGGTTCGGGCGCGAGCCCGCCAAGAGGTGATCGCCCGCGCGATCGTGTGGGTGGTGCTGATCACCGCCTTCGTCACCGGCTACGGCTTCATCCGGGTCTGGACCAAGAGCATGGCGTTGGAAGCGCCGCTGCGCCTCGCCCTCGACACGCTCTACTACGACGAGGGCACGATCCTCGATCTCAACGGCAAGCCGACGCTCTCCCAGCACTACGCCACCAGCACGGAACGAAGTGCCGCGCTGCTCAAGCTCGCGCAGGAGCGTCAGGTGCAGGTGCGCCCCGAGGACGCCGTGCTCGTGGTGGACTCGAAGCGCGCACTGTTGCGCTGGATCGTGCCGCTGCGGATCCCGGTGATGTTCGTGCCGATCCGGCGGGAGATCACCGTGGAGAAGGGTTTCCCGTTGCGCGAGAAGCAGCTCATCAAGTTCTACAGCGACCCTCCCGATCCCGGCGTGCGGCCGGAAGGCTTCACCTGGGAGGACGTGCGGAACTGGATCGCCGAGCGCCACGCCCAGGCCACTGGGGCTGGCGTCGCGCCGCGCTGACGACGAGCCCGCGTGGTTCGCGAGACCCGCACCGCGCGTGCCCGAGCCAGCACGGCGACGACGAGCCGCGCGCCGCGCGTCGCCGCGTGGCTGATCGCCATCCTGATCGGATTCGCTCCCGCCGCTCACCTGGAAGGGCCGCTGCTGCGCGATCCGTGGACGGTCCACGACGACGCACGTCAGGTGGTGTACCAAGCGCGCCTCGCGACGCGCGACGCGGCGGCGGCCGCCGACCCCAACGCCCATCAATCGGCGCTCTACGTCCCGACCGCCCTCGCGTTCGTCTATCGCGTGCTCGGGCGCTGGGTCGACCCCCTCACGCTCACGAAGATCCTGCCGCTGCTCGCGTCGCCCGCGTTCACGCTGCTGGTCTTCAGCGCCGGCGCGCGGCGCTGGGGCACCGCGGCGGGTCTGGCGGCGGCGGCCCTCGCCGGACTGCACTCGTGGAGTCGGTGGCCGCCGCAATGGGGCGCTGGCGACGCCGGCGATCTGCTCGCGTTGCTCCAGGTCGGGGCGCTCGCTTGTCTGGATTCGGGGCGACCGCTCGGCGCAGCGGCGCTCGTGGTGGCGGCAGCGCACCTGTATCCACCGGCGTTCCTGATTCTCGGCGCCACCGCCGGGATGGTCGCGCTCGCGGGCTGCATCCAGCGCGCGCGTCCGCACGGAGAGCCGGAGCGCGCGCGCGAGCCGCATGCCTTCCCGTTTCGCGTGACGGGTGCCGGCTGGGCGCTCGCGGGCGGTATCGCCCTGGGCGCCGCGCTGCTCCTCGCGAAGAGCCTCGCGTATCGCGGCGGCGAGATGGGACGGCTCTTCACGCTGGCGGAGGCGCGCTCGATGATCGAGTTCAGCCCGCTCGGCCGCAGCCCGCTCTTCTTCGACGATTCGTGGCGCAGCGTGAGCAACGATCGCAGCGGCCTCGCTCTCGACCTGCCCACCCTCTTCCTCTTGGGCTTCGCGATCGCGGTCGCGCTCCTGGCGGGGCCTCGACGCGCCGGTCCTTCGTTCGCGCTCGGCGCCATGACGGCGAGCGGTCTCGTGCTGTGGATCGCGGCGCGCGAGCTGATCTTTCTCTACCAGCCGGTCCGATTCGTGGTGGTGACGTTGCCGCTCGCCGCAGCGTTGCTCGGTGGGGCCAACGGGGTGCGCGCGCTGGAGCGAATATCGAGGCCAGCCCTGCGCGGCAGCGCGGCCGCGCTGGCAGCGGTCGGGGTGCTGCTGGTGTTCGTGCCTCGCCTCTACGCGTCCCACGTGACGGCCTCACCGCCGGCGCTCTATCGGGCCCTCGCCGCGACACCGCCCGGGACGCTCTTCGCCGGGCCGCCGCGGCTGCTCGACTTCGTGCCTGCGTTCGCCGAGCGACGCGTGCTGGTGAGCGACGAGATGATGCCGCCGATGTTCGTGCGCCGCTACGCGACCGTGCGCACGCTCATGACCGCGATGCTGACGGCGTACACGGCGCGTTCGCCTGCGGAGGTGGACCGCTTCTGCACCGAGCACGGCGTCACGCATTGGATCGTCGACCTCGACGATTTCGATGCGCGCTCCACGTGGAGCTATTTCCCGCCCTTCGACGCGATCGTGACGGAAGCGCGCCGGCGCGGGCCACCCTATGCGCTCGCCGAGGCCGCGCGCGCCCACGTGCTCGAGGGCGCCGAGCCGTACGCGATCGTTCCCTGCCCGCTCGCGCCGCTGGCGCTCAGCCGCTCAACCGATCCGTGAGCCGGTCCGCGGCGCGAAGCGCGAACGCCATGATCGTCTCTTGCGGATTCACCCCGAGCGAGGTCGGGAAGACGCTGCCGTCGACGATCCACAGATCGCGCACGTCGTGGGCGCGCAGCTCCGAGTCGACCACCGACCGGCGCGGGTCCGCGCCCATCCGGCAGGTGCCGAGGGGGTGGAACGCCATCAGCTCGACGTCGCTGGCGCGGATCGACGAACGCTCGAGGGTCTCGACGTCCGAGGGGCGCTCGAGCTCCGTGAAGCGGTACACCGACGGCATCACGCGGGTGGCGCCCGCGGCGAAGTAGATCCGCGCCAGGACTCCAATGCCCTTGCGCATGCGCTCGGTGTCGAAGCGGTTGAGCTGATAGGTCATCACCGGCCGGCCGGCGACGTTCCACACCCGGCCGCGACTGGTATCGGAGACCATCACGCCGAAGATCGCCACCCGCGAGAGATCGGACACCAGCTGCTTGAACGCGGTGCCGACGAAGGGCAGTCCCGGGCCGATGAGATCGGGCGGCCCTTGCGCGCCCTCCAGCATGATGCCTTCGTCCTTGTACTCGTCGACCATGTAGCCCTGCGGAACGCCGCGCCAACCGTCGATCGCCTCGTCGAAGAGCGCCGCCACCCGCGAGGCGGGGTGGATCGTGAGGTTCTTCCCCACCTCGCCGCTCTCGTTGGCGAGGCGGTTCGCGAGCAGGAGCGCCGGTGTGTAGACCGCGCCGCACGCGATCACCACGGCGCGCGCCCGCACGCGGACGGCGAGCGACTGGGCCGCGCGGCGGGTGATCCCCGCGGCGGCATGGCCGATCACCCCGACCGCGCGCCCGGACTCGATCTCGACGCCCGTCACCTTCACACGCGTGTAGATCCGCGCGCCGGCGGCATCCGCGCGTGGGATGTAGCTCAGGTGCATCGGCTGCTTGCCGTCCTCCGGGCAGCCGAAACAACAGAGCCCGGAACCCTTGCAGGCATCCGAGACGTTGCGCCGAAGCGGACCATGCGAGAGTCCCAACGCCTCCGCGCCGCGGCGGATCACATCCGAGTTCTTGCCCCACAGATGCGGCTTCACGGGCTGGACGTGGGTGTCGATCTCGACGCGGTCGTAGTAGGGCGCGAGGTCGTCCGGGCGGACGTGCGCGAGCCCGAGCTCCCGGCCCCACTTCGCGAGGACGCGATCCGGCGTGCGGAACATCGTCCCCGAGTTCACGGTGGTGGTGCCACCCAGCGTGCAACCCAGCGGCAGCGGCACGCCGGGGAAGCCGAGGGTGCTCGTCAGCCCCTGGTCCCGATACATGAGACGGAACATGTCGCCGAGACGGCGATTGAAGTCCTGCTTCGAGACGCGCCGGCCCTCCTCCAGCAACACCACGGAGAAGCCGCGCTCGGCGAGCGTGGCCGCAAGCGGTGCGCCGCCCGCGCCCGATCCCACGATCACCACGTCCGCCTGCTCGTCGACGCGGCGAGCCTCCGCCGTGACGTCGACGATCACGACCCCACCTCCCGCAGCGCGCCGTCGACGATGTTGCCGGGGCGATAGCCGATGGCGCGCTGTACCTCGGGGATCGAGCCATACACCATGGTGACCACCGTCTTGAGCAGCAGCAACGTGGCGCGGCGCAGGTAGAGGCGGCTCTCGTCCCACGCACGCAGGTAGCGGATTCGGTCCTCGGCATCGAGCGAGACGAAGCGCGCGAAACGACCCCACACGAGCACCACCGACCAATCGAAGGCCACGAGCAGCAGCCCGAGTCCGATCACCGCGTGCGCGCCGATCCGGCCAGCGAACTCCTCGACGCGCGCACTGACCTCGGCGGCGCTCGGCGCCGCCGTCAGCCCGACGCCCGACGGCAACAACGCCTCGACGAACGCCGTGAGGATCCGCCGCTGACCCCGCGAGAACTCGGTCGCCATCTCACCCCTCCCCCGCCAGCGCCTCCCGCAGATCTATCAGGCCGTCCACTCCGGTGCCACCCTCCCCGATCCGGCGCGCGGCGGAGTCGAACGTCGCGTCTCCAACTGCGCCCACGCGGGCGCACCGATGCGAACGGTGAGGCGCACTGGTCGTGGCAGGCATGCGCGACCTGGGGGGCAACCAGGGGAAAATCGCAGCTCGCGATCGGCACCGATCCTGCGTTGCGGATTTGGGTCATGCCCCGCCCAATCCGTTGGCTTCAGCCGCACACCCGCTGGTTCGTGACCACCCGCACGCTCGAGGCGCGCCTGCTGTTGGTGCCGAGCCCCGAGCTCAACGAACGCATCGGCTTCTGGTTTGGCCGCGCATTGAAGCGATTCCCGGGTATCGAGGCGCACGCGCTGTACGTGGCTTCGAATCACCTACACGTCGTGGTAACCGACCGCGACGGCTCACTGAGCGCGTTCTTCGGGTACTTCCTGGGATTCGTCGCCCGCGACGTCAACGCACTACGGAATCGCCGCGGGCCCGTCTTTCACCGCCGCTTCTCGGCCGAACCAATCCTCGACGCGGACGCCCTCGCGGAGCGGATCGCATACCTCGTGTGCAATCCACTCGAGGATCGCTTGGTCGCAGACTGGCGTGAATGGCCGGGCGTGCTGATGTGGCCACAGTCCGATCAGCCGCAGCGCTACACGTTCCAGCGCCTCGACCAGACATCCTTCGCGCGTGCCAGATCGCGAGCCAAGCGTGGCGGCACGCACATCGACCGCAAATCCTTCGTCGCGAAGGAGTCCGTCACGATCTTCCCCCTCCCTGACGAGGGCAGCGGAATTCCCGACGCGAACTGGATTCGCACAGCCGTCGCACGGCGCGCGCAAGCGCTGCGTGAGCGGGATTCCGGGAAGCGATGTCTCGGGGCGGCGCGGATCGTCCGCCAGCACGCCAACGCCCTCCCCGAGCGATCCGATCACTCGCGACGCCCCCTCTGCCACACGACCCGGCGAACGCTGTGGCTCGAGTTTCGCGCCCTGTGGCGGACTCTGGTCTCCGCGTATCGTGAGATCTCGGCGCGGTTTCGCGGGGGCGAGCTGCGCGCCCGATTTCCCGCGTTCACATTTCCGCCCTGGCGACCACTGATCGTTCCGATGCAACACTGACATCGCGCGGTTGCCATCGCGTCCGCTCGCGGGAGCGATGGTGCGCCCGGGGATGCTCCCGGCATCCATGGAGCGCGCTCGGCGAGCGCCTTCGCTGCGCGCATGATGCGCCGCGCGCACGCGTGGCGACTCGCACGGCCCGTCGGCGCGCTCGGCAGAGCAATGCCGACTGCCTCGCACCGCTTGCCCATTCGTCAAACAGTGGGTGGCACCGTTTGGGGGGGCACCGTTCGGGGGTGGCACCGTTCGGGGGTGGCACCGTTCGGGGGGCACCGTTCGGGGGGCACCGTTCGGGGCCGTTCGGGCCTTGGCCGCGACCATGCCGTCGCGAGCACGCGGTGGTAGAGTCGAAAACCGTCGGCCAGCGTCCGCGCCCGACGGTGAGAGAGCGCGCTCGCACCAACGTCGACGACATCCGTTCATCGACCTTCAGCCTTCGAGCGAGATGCGACGCCCGTTCATCGCCGCCGCCGTGCAGCTTTGCGCGGGCACCGATCGCGCGAAGAATCTGGCCCAAGCCGAAGCGCTCGTGCGCAACGCGGCCGAGCGCGGCGCCGAGCTGATCGTGCTACCCGAGGTCTTCGCGTGGCGCGGGCCCCGCGAGGAAGAGCGTCTTCAGGCGGAGACGCTTTCCGGTGCCACCGTCACGTGGCTGCGTGGTCTCGCCCGCGAGCTCCGCGTTCACCTGGTCGCCGGCTCGATCCTCGAACGTGCCGCACGCGGCGGCCGCGCCTTCAACACCTCGCTCCTGGTCGGGCCGAACGGCCGCATCCTCGCCAGCTATCGGAAGATTCATCTCTTCGACGTGGATCTCCCCGGCGCCGTCACGGTTCGTGAATCCGACACGCGCCGGCCAGGACGGACGCCCGTCCTGGCGCGCACCCCGCTCGCCACGCTGGGGCTCTCCGTCTGCTACGACCTGCGCTTCCCGGAGCTCTACCGCCAGCTGACGTTTCGCGGCGCCACCGTGCTGCTGGTCCCTGCGGCATTCACGGCGTTCACCGGGCGCGCGCATTGGGAGACGTTGCTGCGCGCGCGCGCCATCGAGAACCAGTGCTTCGTGGTGGCACCCAACCAGACAGGCGTCGGCCCCACCGGCGCCTGCTGGGGGCACAGCGCGATCATCGACCCGTGGGGCACCGTGCTCGCGGCCCTCGGCGACGAGCCCGGCGTGGCGGTCGCGGCGCTGGATCCCGCGGAGCTGCGCCGTGTGCGCCGCTCGCTTCCGGCGCTCGCCCATGTACGCTTGTTGAAACCGCGCGCGGCCGGACGGCGCTCGCTCGAGGCGTGAGCCCCGGCGATCTCGCGGTCGACGGCTCGGCACGCACGACGAGGAGCATTCTTTCCGTGGGTAGCACGCTGCCGAACGAGCCTCGCGCCACACGCGCGCCGACGAGCAACGTGATTCGGCTCGCGGGTGGGCGCCTGGAAGCGCCCCCCGAGAAGACATCGACGGGCACGAGAAGCTCGTCGCGGCGAGTTTTCTGGCAGCCCGTTCGCGATCACTCGCCCATCGTGCATCCCGACCGCAGCTCCCCGGCGCCCGCCTTGCCGCGCCGCCCACTCGCGCGTGCGCTGACCGCGGCGTCCTTGCTCGTCGCGCTGACCCTCGCGGGCTGCGCCGGCCTGTTGCGCCCCCCCCGCGAGCGCGCGCCCGACTTCGTGGTCCAGCGCCGCTTCGAGCGCGCCGAGTCGCTCTACGAGCAAGGCCAGCTCACCGAGGCCTATCGTCTCTACGAGCAGCTCTGGGAAGACTACGAGCCGCACCGCTATTCCGTTCCCGCACGCATGCGAATGGCCGAGCTGGACCTCGCGCAGAAGCACCCGGAGCAGGCCGAGGACGCGCTGAAGGACGTGCTCGCCGCGAGTCCCACCGCCGACGTCGCCCAGCGGGCGCAGCTGCTCTACGGCGACGTGCTCTACGCCCGCGGCGAATGGGCCGGCGCGCGCGAGCACTATCAGGCGTATCTCGCGAGTAATCCCAAAGCGCCGGAAGCGGTCGCGATCTTGTCGCGGATCGGCGAGATCCACGAGCGGCGCGGCGAGTACGGGCTGGCGCTGCGCGCGTACGACCGCGCGCTCGAGCTCGCCACCAAGGCCGAGGACGTGTCCAACGTCCAGCGCGCCGTGAACGCGGTGCTCGTGGGCGAGATCTCGACGGAGCAGCTCGAGGAGGTCGCCGGGCTCTACGCGGGGCGCGCGATCGGCGTGGCCGCCGCCCGCGTCGCGGAGGATCGCCGCCGCAATCCGCCGCGCATCGCGATCGCGCCCGTGGCCGTGGTGCCGCCACCGGCCGCACCCACATCCGCGCCGACCCCGACGCTCTCCTCACCGCAGCCGACGGCCCGCGAGAGCCTGGCCACGGCGGCCCTGCCACCGCTCGAGCCACCACCCACGAGCAGTCCGCTCGACGCCACCGCGACCACCGACGCGCTGGCAAGCTCGCCCCCCGCTGCTCCCGAGGACGCGCCGCCCGCGACGCAAACGGCGCAAGCCGCCCAATCCGCCACGGCGACGAGCGCTGCGCCCATGGCCGCCGAGGCGACGCCCGTCGCACCCGAGCTCACGGTCTCGCCCGATCTCGCCACGACCATCGCGCTGGAAGCGGACGTGGTCGCGCTCCAGCGCGCGCGGCAACGCAGCCAGTCCGCGGCGACGATCGTGTGCCTGCTGCCGCTCAGCGGGAAGTACGCGCCTTTCGGCCTGCGCGCCCTCGACGGCATCACCGAAGCCGCGGACGTGTTCCGCCCCGGCGCGAACGGCGATCCCGTCGTGCCCGTTCGCTTCTTGATCGGCGACACCCAGGGCGATCCGGACCACGCGCTCGCGCTCTTCGACGAGCTGGTCGAGCCGAATCACGCCATCGCGGTGGTCGGGCCGATGGTGGGCAAGGTCGCGGAGGTGATCTCCCAACGCACCGCCGCCCTCGGCATTCCCCTGATCACGCTGGCCCGCACGGCGCAGCTCGCCGGCGCGGGGCAATGGTCGTTTCGCGCCAGCCTCACCGACGCCGACCTGACCCACAACCTGGCGAAGGTCGCCGTCGAGGACATGGGCATCCGCCGCTTCGCCGTGCTCTTCCCCAACGAGCCCTACGGGATGGAGATCCGCGATCGGTTCGTGCAGGACGTGCGCGCGGCGGGCGGCGAGATCCGTGCCGTCGCGGGGTTCAGCCCCAACGCGTCGGACTTCTCGGCACCGATCAAAACGCTGCTCGCACGGCGCAAGCCCGGGGCACCCGACGGCTCGACTCCCGACGATCTCGGCTTCGACGCGCTCTTCGTCCCCGGCTCCGAATCGAACGTGAAGCTGCTCGCGCCACAGCTCGTCTTCCAGGACGTGACCGGCATCCAGCTCCTCGGCACCAACTCCTGGAACTCGACCAAGCTGATCGCCGACGTCGGATCGTCCATCCAGGGCGCGTTCTTCCTCGATGGTTTCTTTCCCGCCAGCCCGAACCCCGAGGTGCGCACCTTCGTCCAGCGCTTCAACCTCGACTTCGACCGCGAGGCGACGCTCATCGAGGCGCTCGCCTACGAGGCCGCCTACCTGATCCGCGAGCGCGTCGAGAGCGGCGCCGTCCGCACGCGCGACGAGCTGGCACGCGACCTCGCCACGATGACCGACTACCGCGGCGTCGCCGGACTCGCACGCTTCGACGCCAACGGCGACGCCGTCCGCAAGCTCAAGGCGCTCACCGTCGCCGACGACGAGATCGTGCAGGTGCGCTGGCCCGTGGACCGCCCCGGCACCACCATTCGCGACATCCCCAGCGCCACCGCGCCGCGTTGAGCGCGCGCGAGCCCACGCGCCGACGAGCCCCGATGAAATTCGAAGATCTCGGCGAAGTGCAGTTCATCGAGCGCGTGCGCCAGCGCCTCGCCGCCGCGGAAGGCATCGCGATCGGCCTCGGCGACGACTGCGCCGAGGTCCACGGGTTCGACCGCGGCCGGCTGCTCGTGACCACCGACCTGCTCCTCGAGGACGTCCACTTCCGCCTCACCACCACGACTCCCGAGCAGCTCGGCCACAAGATGCTCGCCGTGAACCTGAGCGACGTGGCGGCGATGGGCGGCGTCCCGCGCGTGTTCGTGTGCGGCCTGGGCGTGCCCGCGGAGCTCGACGTCGAGATCATCGAGCGGCTCTACGAAGGAGCGCTCGCGCTCGCAGATCGCCACGAGGTCGCGCTGGTCGGCGGCGACACCAATCGCTCGGAGAGCGGCCTGGTGCTCGCGATCACGTTGCTCGCGTCGCCGCCGCGACGTGGCTCGCTCACGCGCGCGGCGGCACGCCCGGGCGACGTGCTCATGGTCACGGGCACGCTCGGCGACTCGGCGCTCGGCCTCAAGATCCTCGAGGAGGACTTGGTCAAGAATCCGCATCTGCCCGCGTTCGAGCAGCTCACGCGCCGCCACCTGGAGCCGATTCCGCGCATCGAGGCCGGCCGCGCGCTCGCCACCGAGCGCCTGGCGCACGCGGCGATCGACGTGAGCGACGGACTCGCCATCGACGCGACGCACCTGGCGGTGGAGAGCCAGGTGGGCATCGAGATCGACCTCGCCGCGATCCCGCTCAGCCCCGAGCTGGTCGCGGTCGCCCACGATCTCGGCCTCGATCCTCTCGAGATCGCCGCCGCCGGCGGCGAGGACTACGAGCTTCTCTTCTCGGTCTCGCCGCGGCGGGTGACCGAGGTCGAGGACTCGTTGACGCGCCTCGGCCTGCCGGTGACCGCCATCGGCCGCGTCACCGCGGAAGCCGGCAGCGTGCGCATCGGCGATCGCGCCGCGAGCGAGTTCCGAAGCTTCCAGCACTTCGCGCACGCGGGCCGATCCGGGGGCGACGAGGGCGTGGGATGAGCAACGCCCGGCACCTGCGCGCCGCGCGCCGCATCGTTCGCGCCGGCGCGCTGCTCGGCCTGGCGGCCGCCGCAGCAGCCTGCGGCGGTGGACAGCGCGGCGACGCGCTGCCCGTGGAAGCCTGGTCGCTCTCCGCCGATACCCTGACCACGCCGGGCCTTCACAGCCAGGGGCTCGCCTCGCTCCCCGAGCGCGGCGCCGACGTGATTGCGTTCACCAGCCGCTACACGCTGGACCGCGCCAACGGCGCCACCATCGAGAAGCTCGCGTCCGCGTTTCCAACGGCACTCGCGTCGCAGCGCTTCGATCATCTCGGCGACATCGACGGCTTCGCCGGCCAGATCTACGGCGGCCTGGAAGACAACGGCGAGCCCTACGGCGAGCGCTATCACCGCGCTCTGGTCGCCTACGACGCCGAGACGCTGGAGCCCGAAGCGTACGCGGTCGATCCCGGCGCTCCCGACGCGCCGGGCGATGGCGACGCGCCGTGGGTCACGGTCTCGCCGGATGGCGCGTGGGTGGTGAGCGGCGAGTGGGATCCGCAGGACTCGCTCCTCGTGTTCCGCCGCGACGCGATCCTGGCCGGCGGCGAGATCGAGACCGTGGTGAGAATCCCGCTGGACGTCCCCCTGGCGCGGATCCAGGGCTGCGACTTCGATGGCCCGCGGGTGCTGGTCTGCGCGTCCGACGACGCCGCCACCGGCAAGCTGGTGTCGGCGATCGTCCTCTCCGCGCCACTCGGCGCCACGGTCGACCTCGCTTCCGTGACCGCGCACGTCGAACCGCTCTTCCCCGTGCTCATCCCACCCGACGTGTGCGGTGCGGAGGCCGAGGTGGAGGGCGTCGACGTCGACGGCGACGAGCTACGAGTGATGGTGATCGGCTCGTGCCTGCTCGACACCCACGTCGACCGCTACGTTCGCGACGCCGCAGGTCGCGCGCGCTCCGGCTGAAGCGAAGTCCACCGCCGCGCGCACTCGCGCGAGCGCCGTGACGGCGCGCCGGCGAGGCGCGGCTCGCCGATACGCGTGATAGAGTGCGGCGCCCGCAGGCGCCGGCCCGACGCCGTTTCGCGAGCGAGATCGATGAATCCGGACCGGTTGCGCGAGCTGTTGCAGGAAGTGCGCGGTGGCCACGTCGACGTGGACGCCGCACTCGAGCGTCTGGCGCAGCTCCCCTACCAGGACCTCGGCTTCGCGCGCGTCGATCACCATCGCGCGTTGCGCAAGGGGTTCCCGGAAGTCGTCTACGGTGGCGGCAAGACCGCGACGCAGATCGTGGCGATCGTGCGCGCCCTCGTGAAAGCAGGCTCGAACGCGCTGGTGACGCGCGTCGATCCGGACAAGGCGCGCGCCGTGCGGCGGCGCCTACCCAAGGCGCGCTACCACGAGGACGCGCGCGCGCTGACGCTGATCACCGCGCCGCTCAAGCCCGCGGGTCGCGGCACCGTCGTCGTGGTCAGCGCCGGCACCTCCGATCAGCCGGTCGCCGAGGAAGCGGCGGTGACGCTCGAGTTGATGGGCCAGCGCATCGACAAGGTCTACGACGTGGGCGTGGCGGGCCTGCACCGCTTGCTCGGCGATGCGGCGCGGTTGCGCGAGGCGAGCGTCTTGATCGTGGTCGCGGGCATGGAAGGCGCGCTCCCCAGCGTGGTCGCCGGCCTGGTCTCCAAGCCGGTGATCGCGGTGCCGACGAGCGTCGGATACGGCGCGAGCTTCGGCGGTGTCGCCGCGCTGCTCGGCATGCTCACCAGCTGCGCCTCCGGTGTCGCCGTCGTCAACATCGACAACGGCTTCGGCGCCGCGTGCATCGCGGCGCTCATCAACCGGGTGTGAGGCCGACCGCGCGTGACGATCGCCTACCTCGACTGCTTCGCGGGCCTGAGCGGCGATCTCTTCCTCGGCGCGCTCGTCGACCTCGGCTATCCGGGCGAGGAGCTGCGGCGGGTCGCGCGCGCCGTCGTGGGTGACCAGGCGCACCTGCACATCCGCCGCGAAGCGCGCCACGGGATCGTGGGCACGCGCGTGATCGTCGAGCTCGACGTTCCCGCCAGCGCGAGCGCCGCCGGGCCGAGCGTGGACCACGCGGAGATGGGCGAGACCGCCACCGCCACACATCCGCACTCGCACTCGCACTCTCACGCGGAGTCGCACGGCCACGCGCATTCCCACGATCACGATCACGACCACGAGCACGGGCACGAGCATCCGCATCCGCTCCCGCCCTTCCACGGCGCCGCGCACGCGAGTCACGGCCCGCGGCGAGCGCACTCCCGCGCGCACACGGGTTGGCGCGAGATCCGAGCTCTCATCCAGGCCGCCGACCTCAGCCCCTCCGTGCGGGAGCGATCGCTCGCGGTCTTCGAGCGGCTGGCGCACGTCGAGGCGCGGATTCACGGCATCGCCGTGGAGGACGTCGCATTCCACGAGGTGGGCGCCGTGGACGCGCTGGTCGACATCGTGGGCACGGCGGCGGGCGTCGAGGCGCTGGCGCTCGATTCCATCGTCTCGGCACCACCGGTGCTCGGCAGCGGCTTCGTCGACACCGCGCACGGCCGCATGCCGGTCCCCGCGCCGGCGACCCTGGCACTGCTCGCGGGAGTACCGCTGCCGGGCACCTCACCGGCGCCTGGCGAGCGCACCACGCCCACGGGAGCAGCGCTCGCGGTGACCCTCGCCTCTCGCTTCGGCGCGAGGCCAGACATGGTGGTCGAGCGCATCGGCTACGGCGTCGCCACCCAGGACCCGCGCGAGGTGCCCAACCTGCTGCGCGTGTGGGTGGGTCAGCCGATCGCGATCGGCGCAGCAGACGAGCGCATCCGCGCCGCGACCGACTACGTGGACATCGTCGAGGCCGAGATCGACGACATGAACCCCGAGCTCTTCGGCCACCTCGCCGAGCGGATGCGCGCCGCGGGCGCGCTCGACGTGCTGCTCACGCCGGTGCAGATGAAGAAGGGGCGCCCCGGAACCTCGATCCGCGTGCTGACGCGAGCGGGCGAAGGCGAGCGCCTGGCCGCGCGACTGCTGGTGGAATCGACGTCCACCGGCGCGCGCATCACCCACGCCACGCGCGTCAAGCTCGCCCGCGAGGTGCGGAGCGTGGGCACGCCGCTCGGCGCGGTGCGGGTGAAGGTCATCGAGGTCGGCGATGGCACGCGCCGGCTCCATCCCGAATACGAGGACGTCTGTCGGCTCGCCGACCAGCACGGCTTGCCGCTGGTCGAGTGCGAGCGGCGGATCGTCGTCGCGCTCGCGCGCGAGGAGAACGCATGAAGTGGGACTACCTGGATCACGCTGCCGCGCGAGGGGCGGACGGCCTGCGCGTCGTGTTGCTCGCGTTCGCGCTCGCGGCCAGCGCGTGCGGCGGGTCCGGGGGCGGCGGCGGCGACGCCGGCACGCCGCGCTCGGAACCGCTGCTGCCACCGCCGTCTCCGAAGGACGCTTCCGCGTTCACCAACGCACCCGAGCTCCACCTCGCCTCGGGTGTCGCGCCCGAGCACATCGTGCGCATCTCGCAGAACGCGTTGCGGCAGTACGAGCACCTCACGATCGCGAGCCTGCAGGGACTGGTGGCGCGCGGCAGCACCGAGCTGATCTGGATCGAGCCCAACGAAGACCAACCGTGGATCGATCACGTCGTCGCGACCCGCGGGATCACGTGGGACCGCGAGTTCGACGCCCTCGACATGCTGGCGCGCTTTCGCGACCACATCCCGGGTTACGTCCGCATCGACTCGCAAGGATTGCCGGACTCGATCAACGCCGGGATCTCGTTCGCGGGGCTGGTGGGCGCGATCGCCGTCGATCGGCGCCAGGAGCTCCACGTCGCGCCTCTCGAGATCCCCATGCTCAACGATCTGACCGGCTACGACGAGGCGCATCTGCTCGCCGAGCATCCGGGCGCGTTCGATCGTTCCATCGTGTTCGAGCAGCGCGAGGACATCCTGCCGCTGCTCAAGGATCTGCCCGTGCTGACCGGTGGTTTCGTGTACCACGATGGCGAGGGCCGCAGCCCCTTCGGCCTCAGCGTGCTGGCGAGCCAGCCGCCCGGCGGCTTCTTGATGGGCTGGCGCGGGCAGCAGAGCGAGCAGCCGATGGTCGAGGACGCGTCGCTCAACTCGCTCGCGCTCATCGCGTGCGATACCTGCCAGAACCTCTCGACACTCGCTCAGTTCTCGTACCAGCCCCCGGTGCGCGCACCCCGCCCGCCCGTCCCCGCGCTCGAGCCCGGCGTCCACTACGTCTCGCTGCTGGTCACCGATGGCGACAACATCGGCTTCCTGATGAACGACGTGTGGAAGCAGAAGTACTTCGGCAACGGCCTGCGCGGCACGTACCCGCTGACCTGGGAGCTCTCGCCGGCGCTGGTGCGGATCGCGCCGCCGATCCTCGAGTGGTACCTCGGACACGGCACGCCGAACGATTCGTTCGTGGCCGGCCCGTCGGGGAAGGGCTACATCCTGCCGCACCTCGAGCCCAACCTGAACCGGTTCCTGGACGAGACCGAGCCGATGCTCTGGGAATCGGGGCTGCACATCGCGACGGTGATCGACGAGCTTCCGATCGCGAGCGGCGCCTACAACCCGTATCTCAATCGCGCTTCGATCGACGCCGTCATCGCCAAGATCGGTCGCTACTACAGCGCTGGCCAAGGCGCAGTGCGCTGGGTGGGCGACAAGCCGATCATCTCGGTCCGGACGGCGATCTGGGAGGGATTCCAGACACCCGAGCAAGCGGCCGCCGCCATCAGCGCGCTGCCCCGCGCGCCAGGCGCGAACACCGATGCCGTGAGCGTCGTCGTCATCCACCCGTTCTCCCGATTCGGCGCCAGCGAGCGCGACTACGCGCTGGTGGAGATCGGCCGTCGCTTCCGCGACAGCCTCGCGTCCCACGTTCGCCTGGTTCCGATCGAGGAGCTGATCCAGCACGCCAAGGAGCTGCGCTGACGCGTCCGTTCGCGACCAGCAACGCCAGCCGCGCCGTGAGCGCTTGGGCCACGGCGGTGATCGCGATCACGATCATCGGCTCGGCGAAGCCGATGATCCGCGGGGCGGATGCGATCGCGCGCTTCGAGATGCAGCGCTGGCTGTTCGCACGCGGATCCGAGGCCCCGGGCTTCGAGCGGAAGTACAACGCGAGCCTGCCGGTGCTCGCGGCACCCCTCTTCTGGCTCGGCCGTGTCACGGCGACAGGCGATGCGCCCGAACACCAGGAGCGGCACGTCCGCGCCACCGTCGCGCAATTCAACCACGTGGTGCTGGCGGCGCTACTCGCGTGGCTCTTCCACCGCCTGGTGCGCGGCGCAGGACTGGCACCCGCGCAGGCGCTTGCCGGCGTGTGGATCACGCTCGTCACCTCGCTGGCGCTGCCGCACAGCCGCGACTTCTACTCGGAGCTCGCCTGGAGCGCGGCGCTGCTGGTGGCGATCGACGCACTGGCGTCGGCGCGCACCGCCGGGACGCTCGGCTCCGAGATCACGACCGGCGTCGCCAGCGCCGCGGCGGTTTGGCTCAATCCGATGCTGGCACCCATCTGGGCGCTCGCTGCAGGAGCAATCTGGCTCGCGGCGGGCGCGAAGCAGCGCGGGGCGCGGCGCGCGCTGGGCGCGACCGCCGCGGGCATCACCCTCGGCCTCGCCCTTCAGGCCCTCGAGAACTGGCTCGAACGCGGCCACCCACTGCGCAGCGGGTATGGCGGAGAATCGTTCACGTTTCGTCCCGCGGGCGTGTGGGGATTGCTGATATCCCCCGGCAAGGGCGCACTCTTCTATCTGCCACAGATCGGGCTCTTGGCCGTCGTCGTGCGGTGGCGTGCCGGCTCCGACCGCCTGCGCTGCTGGGCCCGCCCGCGGCTGGCCGGCGCCGCGGCGGCGACGTTGCTGTTGCTCGTGACCTACGGGAGCTGGTGGTCCTGGAGCGGCGCGCGCTACTTCGGTCCGCGCTTCCTGCTCTTTCCATCCGTCCTCGGCAGCGTCGTGCTCGGCGTCGTGGCGGCGCACTGGTCGCGGTTGACGACGGCCGCGAGAGCCGTGGTTGTGGCGTTGTGCTGCTACTGCACGTTCACGACCTTGCTTGGCCTCACGGTCAATCAGCGCTACTTCGACGAATGCACCCAAGGCTGGGAAGCGTGCCACTGGAGCTGGGCCGAGTCCCCGTGGTGGGTGTTCACGAAGCCGCCGGCCGAATTCGGACGGGTCCTCGTCAGCCGCGCCGCTGTCAGCTTGGCCGTCGGAACGGCCTTGATCGCGTTCTGCGTGCGCAAACTACGGATCATCGCGGCGACGGCGCGGCGCCGTGGGTGGAACGCAGCCGAGAACGCCGCCTGACGTTCAGTGGAAGGTGCGGCCTTCGGTGCCGTTGAGCTGGACGACGATCTTGCTCTCCAGCTCCTCGAGGCGAAACGGCTTGGCGAGGACCTCGTCGGCGCCGAGATTCCGTTCGTCGGTCTGGCGATCACGCCGGTTGCGGAGCACGCGCCCCGTGACGATGACCTTGGTGCGTCGACCGAAGGGCGTGTCCTTGATCTTCTCGCAGAGCGCCACGCCATCGAGCGTGGGCGCCAGCGCGTCGAGGATCACGAGGTCCGGTTGTTCCTTGAGGAAGAGCGCGTAGCCTTCCAGGCCGTCCCGGCCCCAGAAGGTCTCGTAGTCCCGCTCGTTCAGGTAATCGCAGAGCGCCTCGCCGAGCGCTTCCGAGTGCTCGACGATCAGAATCTTCTTCTTGATGGGCGCTTCGAAATCCACAGGCCCACGATAGACACCTGGCGGGGGATTGTCAACGAAGCACGCCGACGGCGCGACCGCGCACGAATGCCTTGTTTTCGGGCATTTTCAGGCAGGATCGGCGACGCTGGCGCGACGCAGCGCCTGCGCCGCGGGCTCGTCGCGTCGCCACTCGGGCAGCCCCCCGAACGCCTCGGCGAGCGCGTCGTCCACCTCGGCCTCCGAGCTGAAACGATCGAGCGCGGCGAGCGGCGCGAGCGACGCGTCCGTCCACGGCAGATGGGCGAGCAGGCTCGCGAGCTTGGCGGCGAGCTCGAGCCGTCCCTCCTCCGCGCTCGCGAGCGTCTCGCGCCAGCCTTCGATCTCGGCTCGCATGGCCAGCCGATAGAGCATCGGCACGAGCCAGCCCTCGCCGCGCCGAGCCAGCGGCGCGAAGAGCGCCGGCACCGCGGCGGAAAGCGCGCCGAAATGGATGGTGACCGGGAACGCGCGCAGCGCGTCCTGGACGGCGAGCGGCAAGAGCCGCACAGCGACGAGCCGATCCCGCTCCAAGCGCAGCGCCCCCAGCATGCGATCGAAGAGCACCGGCGAGTAGCCGAGCACCAGCTCGCCCAGCCGCTCGATGTAGCGCCCCGGGCGCGCGATCACCTCGCCGCCCAGCTCGCGCGCCTCGCGCAGCGCGAACCCGTAGTCGAAGAACGCGAGCAGCGTCTCGATGCGCTCGTCGAGGGCACGCACCTTGTGGGCGACCGGCGTCCCGTCGCGCGTCTCGCGGGGCTCGCACGCCCGCCGCAGCGCGCGCCACTGGGCGCGGGCGAAGTGGGCGGCGAGCTTCGCGCACGCGGGGCACGAGGCGATCACCGGCACCTCGAGATCGGGCTCGGTGGACGGGTCATCGAGGCGCGCCGCTCCCGGCGTCCACTCGATGCGATCGCCGAGCGCGAGAGCGCGATGCCCCGCGGGCCCGTAGCGAAACCGCACCTCCATGCGCGCGCGCTGGCCGCAGCGCGGGCAATCGAGCTCGGCCGAGACCCGGTTCGCGTCATCCATGCGATCGTGGTCCCGCGCGTCGTACCCGCGTCCGCGCGGCGGCGCGGTGGCCGAGCGCGCCGCGCGGGCGCGCCGGCACACGTTGCACGCACGAGTCTTTCCGTTCGTCGTGGTCGGGGCGACTGGATTCGAACCAGCGACCCCCTGCGCCCAAGGCAGGTGCGCTACCAGGCTGCGCTACGCCCCGTGAACTGCTCCGTCCGACCTTGACGTCCTCACCTTCCATGCGGCTCGTGCCGTGTCGCGATCGCCAGGCAGCGGTCCACGTGGACCCGCGCCTTGCGAAGCGCTCGTCCCCGATGGCTGATGCCGTCCTTCTCGTGCGCATCCAGCTCGGCCATCGTGCGGCCGAGCTCGGGAACCCAGAAATAGGGATCGTATCCGAAACCGCGACTGCCGCGGGGCGCGGTGACGATCACACCCTCGACGCTCGCTTCCTCGACCTCCACGTCCCCGCCTGGCGTCGCGACGGCGATGGCGCAACGATAACGCGCCGTTCGCAGGTGCGAAGCGAGCGGCGTCACCTCGGCGACCAGTCGCGCGTTGTTCGCGTCGTCGCTCGCGCCCTCGCCTGCGTAGCGCGCCGAGCGCACCCCCGGCCGACCGCCGAGCCCGTCGACCTCGAGCCCCGAGTCGTCGGCGAGCGCCACCAGTCCGGTGCGCGCGGCGACGGTCGTGGCCTTCAGGATCGCGTTGTCGCGGAACGTCTCCCCCGTCTCCTCGATCTCCTCGACCTCGGGATGCGTGCTCAGATCGTCGATCACGACGCCCAGTCCGGCGAGCATCCGCTCGAGCTCGACGACCTTGCCGCGGTTGCGCGTGGCGAAGACGAGCCGCGACATTCGCATGCCTATCGATCGCGGCCGGCGACGTGCCGCCACCCGGCCCGGCTTCCGCTTCGCGAGGCGCGGCAAGATAGGGACCGCACGCGGCACCCGTCAAACCTCGCGCGGCGCGTACGCTTCGCTCGACGCGGTCGAGCGAGCCACCGCGACCTCGCGCAGCGCGCGAGCGAGCAGCTCGACACCGTGGGCGAGCGCGAAGCGCTGCGCGTGACGGGCGCGCGCGGCCTGCGCGAGGCGCTCGCGCCGAGCTGGATCGTCGAGGAGCGCATCGATCGCGGCGGCGCAACGCCGCGGGATCGTCGGGCGGCACTAACACACCCCGCGCCCTTCGTCGAGCTGCTCGGGGATCCCACCGACGCTCGCGCCGATCACCGCCACGCCCGCGCTCATGGCGGCGAGCACCGCGAGCGGGCACGCATCGCGCCGCGACGGGCAGACCAGCAGGTCCACGGCGGCGCTCAACCGATCGGCGTCACGACGCCAGCCCACGAGTCGCACCCGCGCCGTGCGCCGGGCACGCGCGAAGACCGCGTCCCGGTAGCGCCGGTGCTCGCCGAACGGATCGTCCCCGACCACCACGCACACGACGTCCGCGGGAAGCGGCGCGCGAGCGAGCGCGTCGAGCAGCACGTCGACTCCCTTGCGCGGCTCGACCTGCCCCACGAACCCCACGACGCGAGCACGGGGCTCCACGCCGATCCACCGCCGGAGCACGGCGCGGGCGTCGCGCTCGAGCGGCTCGACGGCGGGCGCCGCCGGCGGTACCACGCGAACACGGGAGGCCGGGATCCCGTGGGCGATCCAGCTCGTCCGCGCCGCCTCCGCAGGCACCAGGTAGAGCGCGACGCGCTCGCGAAAGAACCGGAAGAACCGCATCGCGCGCGACGCCACCCCCGGCTCGAGCACGTCGTGGACGAACGCCACCACCGGCGGGCCGCTCGCACCGAGCGCCAGGCACGCCTTGAGCGATCGGACTCCGTTGACCAGCACCACGTCGGGCGGATCGACCTCGAGCCGACGCCGCAGCGAGGCGAGCACCCGGCGCGATTCGAACGGCCGCGTGGCGCTCACGCGCCCGAGCGCGCACGGCTCGAACGCGAGCGCCTGGCGACGTGCCGCCGCCTCGAACGCTCCCCCCGCCGGGCCCGCCAGCCTGAACGCGAACTCCCGCGCCACGAGCGCCCGCGCCGCCGTCAGCAGCGCGACCTGCGCACCGCCCAGCTCGCGTGCGCCGTCGAGCGCCAGCACCCGCAACACCTCGCTCACGACCGACGCTCCGAGGAGCCAGGAACGACCCCACCGCGACTCGTGAAGATCGCGTCGAGCGTGGCCGTCGGCGGCGGCGATCCGCGCCTCCCGGCGAGCCCGAGGCGCCACGCCCAGCACGCACCCAGGAGGTGGCTCGCGTCACCCGCGAGGAGGCCCCGCGCGGCGCGCGCCAGCAACGCGGCGACGTGCCAGCGTCGCCGCGCGGAATCCGCGAGATGGCGCGCGATCACCAGCTCGCGGTTGCGCCGGTAGATGGTCTTGCGCAGCCAGCGTGCCTCGCGCGCCACCGTCGCGTGGCGGGCGTGGCGGGCCGCCGCGGCCGGCACGTGCAGCGCGTGGAAGCGAACGTCCCCGGCGGCGACCCGAGCCCGGGCGCGCAGCCCCAGATCGACGTCCTCCCAATAGTAGGGCGCGAGGCGCTCGTCGTAGCCGCCGAGCTCCTCCCAGCAAGCGCGGTCGTAGACCGCCAGGGCTCCCGATGGATAGTGCGGCTCGAGCGTGCGCCCGAGCGGGATCGGGATCGTGCGCAACGTGGCGCGATCCCAGGTGAGCCGGTAGAGGCTCTCGTCGATGAGCCACGCGCCGTGCGCCGACGACGACGCTCCTTCGCGCGCCGCGATCGCGGGACAGGCCACCCACGCCTTCCCGTCCTCGAGTGCGGCGCAGAGGAGCGCGAGGCAATCGCGCTCGAGCTCGACGTCGTCGTTGACGATCGCCACCCAGCGCGAGGTCGACGCGCGCACACCCAGGTTCACCGCGGGACCGAAGCCACGCCGCGTCGACGAGCGCAGCACCCGCACCGGGATTCCCTGGAACGACGCGGGCGGCGAGACCGGGGGCGAAGCTGCATCGTCGACGACGACGATCTCGGTACCCTGGCCCAGCTCGAGCAGCGCCGTCGCGAGCGACCCGAGCGCCCCCGCGAGCGTGTCCGAGCCACGCGTCGGCACGACCGCCGTCAACCCGCGCGCCGCGCTCGCGCCGCCGTCACGCATGCGGGCTCGCGACCCGCGCGCCCCGCCGGACGGCGCGACGGAAGAGCCAGCGCGCGAGCGGCCGGCGCCACTTGCGCAGCAACGCCTCGTGGCTCGCCACCCACGCCGAGCGACCGCCATCGGGCAACCGCCGGGTGCTCCCGCCTTCGCGGTGTGTGGCGACGACGATCGGCGCCATCGCCACGGTTCGTCCCGCGCGGCGCAGCCGCTCGTAGAGATCGAGCTCCTCGGCGTAGAGGAAGAAGCGCTCGTCGAACCCGTTCACCGCCGTGAACGCGTGGCGATCGACGAGCACGCACGCGCCGACGGGGCCGCCGCCGGCCGCGCCCGCGCGCGGCGTCAGGCGGCGCGCGATGCGCGTCCAGCCGGCGCGGGTGGCCATCCAGGCCAGGACCACGCGCAGCGTCGGGAAGTGGACCCAGGAGAGCGCCGGCGAGCCATCGGGACGTTCGAGGCGACCGCCCGCGACGGCCAAGGTGGGGTCGGATGCGAACATCGCTTCCAAGGCCACCAGCGCGCCGGGCCGGATCACCACGTCGGGATTGACCAGCAGCAAGCGCGGCGCGCGCGCGTGCCGAGCCGCGCCGTTCACCGCCGCGCCGAAGCCCGCGTTGACGCTGCTGCAAAGCACCTCGATCGCCGGAAAGCGCCGCTCGGCGCGCGCGACCGCGTCGTCACTCGACGCATTGTCGACCACCCAGGTCTCGGTCACGCGAACCGGCCCACGAATCGCCGCGAGCCCCGCGAGACATGCGTCGAGGTCCTCGCCCGCGTCGTGAGCCACGACGATCGCGCTCACCTCGCACGCGTGGCGCACGGGCGCCGGCGCCGGTCCTCGGCGTGCGACCACCTGGACGCCCTGCGCGAAGAGCTCGCGACGCAGCGAGCGCGGCAGCACGCGCGTGGCTCGCGCGGCGATCCACCCCGCGCCGAGCACGCCCTCGACGGCGAAGCCGGTCGCGCGGAGCCAGCGCGCGAGCTCGCCCGCGGTGAAGAGCGAGACGTGACCGTGATGTGGCGCGGGCAACCCCGCGAGCAGCCCGCTCTCGTCGACGGTGCGCGGCGGACGCCCGCGAAGCCACGACCACGCGTAGCCCAGGTAGCGGCCGTTGACGGTGCTGAGCAGCAAGCGACCGTCGGGCCGAAGCACCCGTGCCAGCTCGGCGAGCAGCGCGGCGGGATCCACCAGGTGCTCGACGACCTCGAGCGCCACGACGGCGTCCACGCTTCGCGATCGCAACGGCAAGCAGGCGTCGAGATCCGCCGCCACGGCGTGCGCGACCGGCGTCGCATCCGCGCGCGCGGCGAGCGCGAACGCCGGCGCCACGTCGATCGCGAGCACGTGCTCGAAGCGCGCCGCCAGCGCGGCGCGAAGCGCGCCGTGGCCGGCGCCGAGATCGAGCGCCCACCGCCCGCGCCCGAGCGCGTCGAGCGGAAGCGAGTGCGCCGGCTCGGCGGGCGGCGGGAGGTCGAGGGCGCCGATCCGGTGCCACGCGGACTCGTAGAGCCGCCTCACGCACGCCCTCGTCCCGCCGCGAGCTTGCGGTGCCGCGCGAATCCGCGGGGCGGACCCGCGCGGCGGGCGCGCATCACCAGCGGAAGCGGCGCCCCAGATACCCGAACTGCTTCTCGAACGTGGCCGCGTCCGTGTTGGCCACCCGGGCGAGCTCGGCGAGCCGAGCAGGGTCCTCGAAGTCGGGCCGGTTGAGGCGGATCATGTACTTGGCGGCGGCCTCGTAGCTCTCCGTCTCGGTGTTCACGTACCGCACGCGGGTCTTGCCGGTCGCCGGATCGAGAAGCTCGGCGAAGTACATCGGCACCAATCGTCCCGCCTGGATCGTCACCATCGCGCCCGTGCCGCCGCTCATGAGCAGCTTCACGGCGCCATAGCCGAGGTCGCGGGTGTACTCGAGATCGTAGGTCACGGGAGCGGCGCAACGCAGCTCGTAGCCCACGTCCTTGCTGACGATGGTGCGCTTGAGCCCGCGCGCCTTGAGGCGCCGCTTGAGCTCGCCCTGCAGCAGCCGTCCGAGGTCCACCTCGGCGAGACGAATGTGGCCGTGCTCGTCGCGCTCGACGTCCTTCAGGTCCTCGAGCTCGGCCGGATCCATGCGCTCGGCCAGTCCTTCGGCGACCACGGCAACGCCGTACGGCCGGCCCATGGTCTCGCGCTTGAGGATGCTGCCTTCGAGAATGTCGCCGATCTCGCGCAGCGGGATCTTGCCCGAGCGAAAGTCCTCGCCGATGAGCGTGACGGTGGCACCCGCGGCCTTCCCGATGCCGAGCGCCAGGTGCCCGGCCTTGCGCCCCATCGCCACCACGATGTACCAGCGCGCGGTGGTGCGCGCGTCTTCCATGAGCGTGGCGACGATGCCCACGCCCACCTGAACCGCGGTGGTGAAGCCGAAGGTGGGCGTGAGCCCAGGGAGCGGCAGATCATTGTCGATGGTCTTGGGGACGTGCACCACCTTGACGCGTCCCGCCGCCTCGGCCTCGATGCGCTGCGACGAGTACGCGGTGTCGTCACCGCCGATGGTGACGAGGTAGTTGATGCCGAGCTGCCCCAACGAGTCGATGACGTTCTTGAGCTTGCCGGGGTCGGTGGTGGGGTTCTCGCGCGACGTTCGCAGGATCGATCCGCCGCGCAGGTGAACGCGCGACACGTCGTTGATGTCGAGCACGCGGATGTGGCTGATGTCCTTCTTCACCAACCACTCGAAGCCGTGCATCAGCCCGATGACCTTGAGGCCCCGATTGCGCGCTTCGATGGTCGCAGCGGAGATCACGCCGTTGATGCCGGGCGCGGGACCTCCGCCGACCAGAATGCCGAGGGTGGGAGTCGTGGGCTCGCTCATGACGTTCTCCTTTGACGACACGTGCGCTCGAGATCGTTCCGTCAGCACGTCCATTTAATGCAGACCGTGTGCCCGGGCGAGAGGGTACCCGGAGCGCCCGTCGCTGCCCCGACGGGAGACGGTGCGGTCCCGCGATCGGGATCGCGCTGTCCGGTGCCCACGCTCCGGGCGATCCGCGGCTCTCAGGTCTCGTCGAAGTCGACGGCCACGCGGGCGCTGGTCGGGCGCGCCTGACAGGTCAGCACCCAGCGCTGCTCGAGCTCGGTCTTGGTGAGCGCGTCGTGCAGCCGCATCCACACGTCGCCCTCGGAGAGCTTGGCGCGGCACACGCTGCAGTACCCGTCCTCGCAATTGGAAGGCGTCTTGATTCCTGCGGCGCGCGCCGCCTCCAGGATGGTCTTGCCGGCCGGGCAATCGAGCTCACGCGACTCACCGCGCAGATGAATCGCCACCCGTGCGTCCACGGGTGCGGCGTGCTTCGCGGCGGCGCCCGTGGGCTCCGGCTCGACGCGATCGGGATCGTGGGGCGAGACGAAGCGCTCGACGTGGATGTGGTCGGCGTGGATGCCCAGCTCGACCAGCGTCGCCTCGATCACGTCCATGAACGGGGCCGGACCGCAGATGTAGATGTCGCTCGCTTCCCAGCCGCGGAGGTACTCGAGGACCGCAGGGCGGTCCAGGAAGCCCGATTCCACGTCGAGCCGATGGACGACGGTGAGCTGCTCGGGGTAGCGCGCGGCGAGCGCATCGATCTCGTCGCGGAAGATGATCGAGTCGCGATCGCGGTTGGCGTAGACGAGCTGGATCCTGCGGGCGGTGGTCGCGAGCGCGGTCTTCAGGATCGAGAGCACCGGCGTCACGCCGCTGCCGCCGCCGAACAAGGTCACCGGGTTGCCGCGCGGCTTGAGCACGAACAAGCCGGCCGGCGGCAGCACGCGCATCCGGTCGCCGGCCTTCAGGTTGTCGATCATCCAGTTCGAGACCCGCCCGCCGGCGACGCGCTTCACCGTCACCTTGTGCTCGCCGTCGGTATCCGGCGAGCTCGAGAGCGAGTAGCAGCGCTTGAGGCGAACGTGCCCGAGGTCCGCCTCGACGGTCAGGAACTGACCCGCCTGGTAGCGGAACACCTCGGTCAGCTCGGCGGGCACGCGGAACACGAACGAGCGCGCGTCCGCGGTCTCCTCCACGACCCGCGCGATCTCGAGCTCGTGGAATTCGTGGTCCGCCGCGGTGAAGGCCTCGCGGCTCGCGGGATCGTGAACGGTGTCCGTCGGTGGCGTGCTCATGGCTCTCGACCGAAGTGAAACACGTTTCACTCGCAAGATAGCACGCGCTCCGATCGCGTCCCCCACACCGAGATCTCGTCCACGCGGAGGATCCGGTCGTGGCTCGCCCACGCTGCGCGCGCGGCGCGCGAGGTGAGCAGCGCGTGCATCCCCGCCAGCCGTCCCTCGCCCAGGAAGCGAATTTGCGCGGAGGGAATCTCCGCCAACCAGGTGGCGACCAGCTCGCGCTCGACGACGCTCGGCTCGACGGCCTCGCCGCCCACGAGCACCAGCGCGCCGGGCGCCAAACCGGCGAGGGCACCGCGTGCCACGACGCTCGCGCGCTCCGCGTCCCAGCGCTGCGGCGCCTCGACGCGCGCCGCGCTCCAACGCCCGCCGCGATCGACGATCAGCCACATCGCTCCGAGGCCGTCCCCGCGGGCGTCGATGGCGGTATCGAGGTAAGCGCCCGCGCCGCGCGCGAAGGCCGCGAGCGCGCCGAGCGCCGCCGCGCTCGCTCCCTGGTGGCCGGCACCGAGGCTCAACACCGGCGCGTCGGGGTGGGCCGGAAATCCCAGCGCTGCGGCGCTTAGCCAGCGCGCGCCGAGCTCGGCCAGCGCCGCGCCGCCCGCCGCGCTCTCGAAGCGATCCCCCGCTTGCTCCGCGAGGATCAGCGCGAGGTGGAGCTGCGCGACCTGGAATCCATGAGACGCGAGCGCGGCGCGCGCCGTGGAGGTGAGCGCCTCCCAGCCCTGCGCGGGGGTCAGGGGCTCGCGCACCTCGTACAGCACGCGTCCGTTCCGGAGCTGCAGCACCTGGACCGCGACCTCTCGATGGGTGCTCAGCACCAGCATGGCGAGCGGCGGCCCGTCGCCGAGCGGCACCGGAAGCGGGATTCCGGAAGGTGGCTCGACGCGCGCCTCCCTCGCCCTGCCCTTCCGCGGCCCCGCGCCGAGGTCGGCGGGGACGGTCACCACCAGGTCGCCCTCCACGATCGTCGCGCACGCCAGCCGGTCGCCGCGCGCGAGCTGCTGAGCGGAGAGCCGGGCGCGCGACGGCTCCTCGCTCACGGCGCCGGCGACCTCGACACGGCATCCGGCGCAGATCCCGAGCCCACCGCACGCGGAGACGAGATCGAGTCCCGCCCGCGCTGCCGCCTGGGCGATCGTCTCGCCCGCGCGTGCCTCGACACGGCGCCCCGCAGGCTCGAAACGCACCTCGTGGGACACGCCCTCGACCATGCCGGCGACTTTACCCCGACCGCGGCGGTGCGCCACCGGACCCGTCCGGCGGCATTCGGAGGCGCGGTCTCGGGAGAGCCCCGATCGCGCGGCGCGACCGCCACGCTGCGATCCCGTCGCCACGCTCGTCGTCCATCTCGTCGCGAGCCGGAAGGCGAGCCGACGAGCGAAGCGAGGAGACTCGGGGTGGGTCCCAGCGCGGCGTCGCCGCGATGGGCGGCGGGCTTGAAAAGCCCACGAACCCGCGCCGCGACGACCGACTGGCGCCGCGGTCTCCACGCTCGTCGTCCATCTCACCGCGAGCCGGAAGGCGAGCCGGCGAGCGAAGCGAGGCGACTCCGGGGTGGGTCCCATCGCGGCTTCGCCGCGCTGGGCGGGGGGCTTGAAAAGCCCCCCGTGGAAGCTCAGATGCCCATGCCCTGATCCACGAACGCGGCGGCCTCGTCGTCGGCGGGCGGCTCGGGCAACGCACGCGTCGGGAACTCGATGTGGTGCTCCGCGCCAGCGGCGTCCGTCAGGATCCACTCGAGGCTCTTGCCCCGATAGCTCTTGACCACCAGCGACGTCTCGGCGCCCGTGACCCAGAACGGCATCTTCACCTCGAGGGCGAAGCGCGGGCACACCTTCACGCACGCATAGCAGCCCCAGCATTCCTTCACGTCGCGGATGCGCACCTCGTTGGTGCGGAAATCCTTCTCGATGACGTCACCCGGGCACACGCGTACGCACGGCGGCTCGGGCATGAGCCCACACGAGTTGCAGGCCTTGAGGTCGATCTCGATCATGGGCGTGCCTCGGAATGAGTGCGCCGAGCGCTCAGCCGCCCGCGTGGGCGAAGCGCAGCTCGCTCGGCCCCTGGTGCGGCCGGCGCTCGACCCGCACCTCGCCAGTGTCGGCGTCGCGGCGGCTGACCAGGAAATAGAGCGGAGCGTCGGCGTCGGGCTCGGCGACGTCCACGCGGTGCTGGTAACCGGGCCAGCGGCGCTCGTCGCGCGCCAGCAGATGCTCGACCAGCGCCCGCGCCACGTCGATGCGGTCGACCACCTCGTGGACCAGCATGAGCTGGTGCGCGTTGGACGCCTGCAGGTGATCGAGGTGGGAGCCGAGCGAGCGCAGCTCCTCGCGCGCCACCTCGAGGCGCTTCGGGTGGAGATCGAAGAACGTCGACGGCCCGCCGGCGTACTCGTCCATGATCCGCTGCAAGCGCCGGAGCACGTCCTCGTGGCTCAGGCCGACGCGACCGAGCAACCCGCGCCGGAGCGGCGCCAGCACGCGCCGCATCTCTTCCTTCCAAGCCGAGCTTTCCGGCTCCTCGACCCGCGCACACTCGGCGAGCGCCGTGCGCGCCGCGATGCGCGCTTCCACCCACGCCCCGCTCACGTACTTCTTGGGTGCGCCGCCGGCGACGTCGCCGGCCGCATAGAGCCCAGGTAACGACGTGCGTCGATCGACGTCCACCCAGTAGCCCGCGGCCGTGTGGCCGCCCAGGAGATACGGTCCGGACGTCCCCATCTCGATCCGCAGCGGCCCCTCCTTGCCGGCGAGCGTGCCGAGATAGAGCAAGAGCGACGGCGCCATGTCGAGGTACGCCCGCGCCGCCTCGTCGACCTTCTCGGTGCGCAGGTGCGAGAGATCGAGGTAGATCGGGCCGCGCCCCGCGCGCAGCTCGTCCATCATCGCCGCGAGCTGTTGCGGCAACGTGGGCTTGCGCCCGCCGTCGTACCCCGCCCGCGCCTTCGCGAACTCCTCGCCCAGCGCGTTCACCTGCTTGGCGCCGAACGCCTGCACCAGCGTCCCCGTGGGCGCCTGCACGTGGCGCACGCGGGTGGGGATGAAGCGCATCTCGAGGGTGGTCAGCTCGGCGCCGGCGCGCAGCCCGACCGCGTAGCCGCTGCCGACGTTGTAGGGCGAGTACCAGAGCCGGCTCATCATCGAGCCGTCGGAGCGCGGCGGGTAGAGCCCGGCCGCGCCACCGGTGGCGCAGATCACCGCGCCGGCCGACACCACCACCAGCTTGCCGGTCCGCACGTCCACGCCGAAGGCACCCGCGACACGGCCGTCGCGCACGATCAGGTTGGTGACCGCCACGCGATTGCGGACTCGCGCGCCCGAGGCGTAGACGCGCTCGGCAAGCACCAGCTTCAGCGACTCGCCGCGAATCTGGATGCTGCGCGGGCCCTTCGAGATCGGGTTGCCGTCGGCGTCGCGGTGGATCTGCATTCCCCACGACTCGACCAGATGAGTCGCCTCGTGGAGGCCCTGCGCGAAGCTCAGCACGAGGTCTTCGCGGACGAGCCCGTGGGAATCGCGACGCGTGCTCTCGAGGTAGCTCTCGGGGCTCTGGTCGGCGCGCAAGTAGGCATTGACGGCGTTGAGCCCCGCGGCCACGCAGCCGGAGCGCACGATGTCGGCCTTCTCGAGGATCAGCACGTCGCGGCTCGAATCGACGGCGCGCGCTTCCACCGCCGCCATGCAACCGGCGGCTCCACCGCCGATCACCAGCAAGTCGGTGCGCAAGAACTCGGGTTTGGTATCGATCATGGCGTGAGCGGTGCGAGTACGAAGTCAGATGTAGTACATGGGCGGGGTCGAGAGTCGCCGCTCGTCCTCGCAGAGCTGCGAGAGGCGCACCGAGCGGAGCAGCTCGCCGACCGTGGTGTCGACGCGTCCCCACAGCGCCGCGAGCGCGCGGCGCGGCGGCACCCGGCGGGTGGGCGCGGCGGTGCCGCCCGGGACGCACGAGAGCGAGTGGCTGCCGCCCTCGAGCGACTCGATCACGTCGTGGACGCTCAGCTCGCGCGGATCGTGCGCCACGATGTAACCGCCTGAGGGGCCGCGGGCGCTCCGAATCAGCCCGGCTTTGCGCAGCGTCACGAGCACCTGATCGAGGAAGGGCTTGGGAATGCGCGTGCGTTCCGCCAGCTCTCGGCTCGAAACAGGCGTATTCACGCCGGCTTGCGCGAGCTCCAGCATTACGGCGAGACCGTATTCGATTCGCGCGGACACCCGCATCATGCGATCCTGATTAACTTGATCGGCGCGGTCAGGTTTAACCGCCGCTCGCGCCGAACGTCAAGCCTCGCCGGCACTTGGCGCGACACCCGGACCCGAGATCGAACGCACAATCGACGGTGCAGCGCTTGTCCGCGCGTCACGGGACATTCAGACTTACGGCGCCCTCAGAAAGGAGAGCCAGCCATGCCGACCTTCAAGCACATCACGCTGCCCGACGGGGATCTCGTCGAGATCAAGAACGGTCGCCCCGCCACTCCCGACCGTCCGATCATCGGCGTCCTGCGGGGCGACGGCACGGGCATCGACATCACTCCCGTGATGCAGAAGGTCGTCGATGCGGCGGTGGCCAAGGCGTTCGGCGGCAAGCGCCAGATCGCCTGGTGCCCCATCTATGCCGGGCTCGAAGCATGGCAGCGCTACGGCGAGGTGCTGCCGCAAGAGGCGTGCGACGCGATCCGCCACCTCAAGATCGCCATCAAGGGACCGTTCACCACCCCCATCGGCGACGAGAAGTTCGTGTGCTTGCACTGCGCGCACCAGCAGAACACCCAGGCCACCTGCGACGAGTGCGGCAAGACCGATGGCGTGACGCCGCGCTTTCGCTCCATCAACGTCGGCTTCCGGCAGGCGCTCGATCTCTACGCCTGCATCCGCCCCGTTCGCTACTTCAAGGGCGTCCCCGCGCCCAACAAATACGCCGACAAGGTGGATTTCGTGATCTTCCGCGAGAACACCGAGGACGTGTACGCGGGCCACGACTTCGAGATGGGCGGCGAGGTCGCGAAGGCGGTCATCGAGCTGGTCCGCGAGCGCACCGGCAAGAAGATCCGCCTCGACAGCGGCATCGGCATCAAGCCGATCTCCGAGCACGGCTCCAAGCGGCTCGTTCGCTCCGCCATCCAATGGGCGATCGCGCAGAAGCTCCCGTCCGTGACCTTGGTGCACAAGGGCAACATCATGAAGTTCACCGAGGGTGCCTTCTGCAAATGGGGCTACGAGGTGGGTGCCGAGGAATTCGGCGACCAGACCATCCCGGAGAAGAAGGTGTACGACGATCACGGTGGCAAGGTCCCCGCGGGCAAGATCCTCATCAAGGACCGCATCGCCGACTCGATCTTTCAGCAGATCCAGACCCGCCCCGACGAGTACAGCGTGCTCGCGCTGACGAACCTGAACGGCGACTACCTCTCGGACGCAGCCGTCGCGCTCGTGGGCGGATTGGGGCTCGGCCCCGGCGCCAACATCGGCGACGACGCGGCGCTTTTCGAAGCCACCCACGGCACCGCGCCGAAATACGCCGGCAAGGACAAGGTGAACCCGGGCTCGATCATCCTCTCGGCCGTGATGATGCTCGACCACATGGGCTGGCAGGACGCGAGCCGCCTGATCGTGAACGGCATCGAGCGCTCGATCCACGACGGCGTGGTCACGTACGACCTCGCGCGTCTGATGACTCGCGAAGGCCGCACCGACGTGAAAGAGCTCTCGTGCTCCGGCTTCGGCAACGCGATCATCGAGCGGATGTGAACGGCTCGCGGCCGCGCACGCGAAGCGCCGCCGCACCCTAGCCCCGCTCTCCCCGCAGCGCGCAGCCCCCGCGCGACGCGCTGCGGATTCGCTTAGTCTTGCTGGTGCTCGAGAATCCGCAGGACCTCGGCGTGGCCCCGGCTCCGGGCGAACGCGATCGGGGTTTGGCCACCCGCCTCGGCACCCGGATCGGCCCCCCGCGCAACGAGCGCCCGGACGATCGCCACTTCGCCCATCTCGGCGGCCCGGTGCAGCGCGGTGAAGCCGCGCAGGTCCTTCGCACTCGGATCGGCTCCGTGCGCAAGCAGGCGTTCGACGTGCGCCGTCCGACCTGCCTGCACGGCGTTCATGAGTGGGGTCGCGCCTTCGGCGGAGGGCGCATCGACCTGAGCCCCGTGCTCGAGAAGCCACTCGAGCGCGACCCCGTCCGTGCACACGCTCGCCCAGTGGAGCGGCGTCAGGCCATCGGCCGCGAGGAGATCGATCGGAACTCCGCTTGCGACGTGACGTGCGGCGGCTTCGATGTCACCGCGCGCAATGGCGAGATGGAGCAACGAGTAGCTCCGAAGAGGGCGCCGCGGTGGGCGGTGCGGGACCTCGTGGGGCGTGGCACAGGTCGCGAAGCGACCGAAGAGGCTGAAGCATTCGTGAGCAAGCTGAGTGAGATCGCGACCTTCGGCGGTATCGATGGGCGCCGGAAAGGGGTCGCCCAGGACGTGGGTCCGAACCAGGAAATCGACGACCCGCTCAGGCCTCAGCTTGGCTCCGCCCGCCACCGAGCCGGTCAGTCGGGAGAGGATCGCTTCGCCGTTCGCGACGCTCACGTCCGCGATAGCCACGACCTCCCTGCGCCAGCTCCTCACGAAGATGAGCTTTCCATCGCGCAGGAAGAGCGCCCACTTCTGCTCCATGTGCGAGGGAAGGAAGAGCGGTCCGTCCGCGAGCACGTTATCGGTCGGATAGCGCAGATCGAGGGCGACGCTCGTCGGTTCGTGCGGAAGAACGCCCACGAACGTGCTGCCATCGTCTCCCCCAAAGGAGACGGCGTTGCTCGCACACACCGGATCCGAGCTCCACGCCGTGAGGTCCCGGGTCACCGGCGTGAGGTCCAAAATCGCAACACCGAACGGATTCTGATCGGCCGCAACCCAGCGCGGCTGCGAGCGCGGCTCCGCACCAGGCTCGACGGCACGCCCTTCGCTGATCGGCTTTGCGCCGAAACGCTTCTTGAGCCCATCCCACGCCATGACGGCGAGTTTCTCACGGTTGGCCGCCGGACGACGCCTGCGCAGTCGACGAGCGCTCGCGGCCGCGGCGACGAGCCGCGCCACTCGGCGCTCGTCGAGAGTTGTGCTCCGCGGATCCGCGGCGCAGGATGCCATGCATGTTCGGTCGGCGCTTGCGAGTTTTCGCATTCACCGCGGCATTCTTCACGCTGCCCGCGTGTGGCGACGACGGCGGTCTTCCGAGCTCCGCGGCATTTCCGCCGCAACCGACCGTTTCTGCTTGCCTGAGCCCCGTGCCCTCTCCCGAGGATCTCGACGCGGACGGGGCCGCACGAATCGAGGGCACCGTCGTCGAGCAGGGCGTCGGCTATGCGCCCGATCATTGCTTCGGGCACGCCGTCGGTCACGACCTCGTGCCGGAGGGCGCTGCAGGATCGCAGTGGTTTCGGCTGCGAGACGCAAGCGGCAACGAGCGGATCGCCGGGATTCACGTCTCGGGATCCGAACCGCTCGCGATCACGGAAGGAGAGACGATTCGCGCCGTTTACCATCGTCTCCCCTTCTTCGGTGCCGCCGAATCGTTGTTGCTGACGCGCGTGAACGGTGACGTGCTCACCTGGGTGCTCAACACGGCGACGGCACCCATCCCCGGCCCCGCGGGCGTGTCGATCGAGCTGGGCAGGCGCGTGGGGCGCGACGACTACGCGTGCGGTCACGACGATCTTCACGAAGTCCGCGTACAGGTGAACGAGGAGCGCGGCTCGATTCCCTTTCATGGTGCCGCCCAGGTGGGTGGGATGCGTTTCGTGAACGCCGGCGCAGGCGACACCTTCTATCCGGATGCATGCCATCCGGCGGATGCGCCGTCGGGACCGTGGTTCTTCATCGCTGCCACGCCTCAGCCGTGAGCGCGCTCTCGGACGTGCTGCGCGCGGGGTGAGCGCACTTCCGGGCTGCGCGAGATCGCGCCCGATGGTGGACCCTCGCGAAGCAGGCGACGTCCCGTACGGCGAGGACTGGGACGACGCCGCGGAAGTCACCGCCTGGACCGCGGCTGCCGACGGCAAGCGCCCGGGGCGGGCACGAGTTCGCCACGCCATCGCGGAGCGCGTCGCGGAGCTGGCTGCGGGCGCGCACGTCGTCGAGCTCGCCTCGGGGCCTGGCCTGCTTGCGCACGCCGTGCTCGATCGCTGCGCGGATCTCGGAAGCTACACCCTGCTCGATCTCGCCGAGCCGATGCTGGAGCTGAGCCGTTCGCGTGGATCTCGCGCTGAACGGCCTGGTGCTCTACGCTGCCCGGAAGCGAGCCGCGTGACGCGTTGCCCTCCGTGGAGATTCGCGAATGGCGATCGCGTGCCACACACTCCCACCCACCCGAGCCATCGCTCGCGACGGAGGCATCATGAGCATCGTGAACCGGCCAGCCGCAAGACCGGCGTCTCCCGATCTGCGCTCACACCGTGCTCCCTCGGCTTCGAGATTCGCACGTCGCCGATCGACGTGGCCTGCCGCGATCGGTCCAACCAGGATCGGCCTGCTCGTGCTGGGCATGCTGCAGGTGGCGGCCGCGGCGAGCGCCGGACAGGACTGGGAGCTCGTCACCGTCACGCGCGGTGCGACGTGGGAGATCAACCAGGCGAAGGGCACCTTGAAGCGCGACGGAAGCGTGCTCGAAGGGACACTGAACGACACCAAGGACGGTCAAGCCGACTATCGGATTCGCATCGAGCTCACCGGCGACCACGCGAAGGCCAAGTTCTGGTTCGTCTCCGAGAACGACGAAGGCACGACCCTCACCGGCAGCTACAGCAAGGCGCCGCACCCAACCCAGACCCATTGCCCGGAACAGATTCAGCTCGTGAACTCCTTTCAGTACATCGGTCTTGCCCGGGATGCGTGCAAGCCCTGACGGAAGACGCAACCGGTCTCGGCGAGCCGCTCGCGAGCGACGGTGCCCGTGATGCCGGTTGACACGCGCGAGGCGCCGGACGACACGGCCGTCCGGACCGCACTGTGGCGCGCGCTGCACGTGCTGGCGGACCCGCCGCCGCACGTGTTCGTGGACGACTTGGGGCTCGCCCTCGTCGCGCCCGACGAGGGCTGGCGAGATCGCCCGGACATGAGCCCATTCACGCGGCCGTTCCGCGCGTCCATCGTTGCCCGCGCGCGCTTCGTCGAGGATCTGGTCGCGGACCGCGCCGCTCGCGACGTCCTGCAATACGTCATCTTGGGTGCGGGTCTCGATACCTTCGCTCAGCGCCGGCCGGACCTTGCGTCGCGGCTTCAGGTGTTCGAGATCGATCAGCCGGGCCCGCAGGCGTGGAAACGAAAGCGGCTCGGCGAGCTCGGCTTCGGCATCCCGACCTTCCTGCACCTCGTGCCCGTCGACTTCGAAGCGGGCGATGCCTGGTGGGACCAGCTCCTCGCGAGCGGCTTCGATCGCGCGCGTCCGGCGGTGGTCGCCGCGCTGGGCGTGAGCATGTATCTGACCGAGGACGCGATCGCCGCGATGCTGCGCCGCATCGCTACCCTCGCGCCGGGCTCGACGTTCACACTGTCCTTCCTGCTTCCCATCGAGCTGGCCGATCCGGAGGTACGCCCCGGGATCGAGCGCGCCGCCGAGGGCGCGCGAGCAAACGGTACGCCGTTCATCAGCTTCTTCACGCCAGACGCGATGCTGGCGCTGGCCAGGAAATGGGGCTTCCGAGCGGTCGAGCACGTCTCGGCGAATGCGCTCGCCGAACGCTATTTCGCGAATCGAACGGACGGCCTTCGTCCGCCGGCCAATGCGGAAGAGCTGCTCGTGGCCACCATCCTCTGAGCTCGTCCGAGCCGCTCACCGATGCCGGGACCCGCTCGAGCGTCCCGTCGCCCGCGGGTCGCGGGTGCTTGGAGCGGATCGCCGATCCGTGCGATGAAGCGGCTCGGGAGAGCGTTCCGGCGATGGCGTGCGTCCGCGTGGTCCGCAAGCGAGTGGTTGCGCTGGTGAGCGCATGGGCGGCGTTCGTGCTCGGCGGGTGCGGGTCTACGGGCCACGGCGCGGCGGGCTCGTTCGTGCCCACCGACCCGAGCATCAGCGGGCGGTTCGCCGTCGAGCACGGCGCAGCCGAGCTCACGGTGCCGGGCTTCGGCAGGTACTCGGCGCTGACGTTCCGGCCGATCGCCAGCGCCACGGCGGGCGCAGCTAGCCTCGAGCCGCCGTCGCAGGTGCCGGGAATCGTGCTGTCGAATGGGCTCGCTGCGCCGGGCTCGATCATGACGTGGATCTCGGATCACCTCGCGAGCCACGGCTACGCGGTGCTGACGTTCACTCCCGCGAACACGTTGTCCCTCGACATGACCGCCTGGGCAGCCGGGTTCGAGCGGGGGATCGATGCGTTCCTGGGTGCGGATGGAGCGTCGGCGGGCGCGCTCGACGGCCTCGTCGATCCCGAGCACATCGGTCTGGTGGCGCTCTCCGCTGGTGGCGCGGGTGCGATCGAGGCTGCCGGCAACGACCCGCGCATCGGCGCGGTGGTGGCGTTCGCACCGGGGATCAGCGACCTGGGACGCTTTCTCTTCCAGGACACGATCGACGCCGCGGCGCGCATCGCGGCCCCGACGCAGATCCAGGTGGGCACCGAGGATTGTCTCGTGAACCCGCGCCCACCGAGCCTGCTCGCATTCACCAACCTCGAGCGCGGCGGCGTGGAGACCTACTACGACGCGATTCCGGCGCGCCGACAGCTCCTCGAGATCATGGGCGCAAACCACATCGGCTACTTCGACGAGGCGGCGCTCGGGCTCTGGACCGCTGCCATCGTGGACACGATCCCGATCGACTGCGCCGCCACGATCTCCGCCGCCGACCAGCACACCGTCGCCAAGCGCTACGCCACGATGTGGCTCGACACGTATCTCCACGAAACCACGGCCTGGCGGGATGAGCTCTTCGGCGGCGGAGTCGAAGCGGACCTCGCGAACGACGTGCTGAACCGCGTGCGTTCCGACGCACCGCGCGAATGACCGATCATCCACACACGGATCCTGCGGTCCATCGGAGGTGTCGTCGTGCGAAGACTCGTGCGTGTCGTCCTGAGCGCGGTCGTCGCTGTCCTGGTCGCCCGAGCTGCGCATGCCCGCGAGGAGTGGGAGCTCGTCACGGTCACCCGAGGCGCAAGCTGGGAGATCAACGAGGCGAGCGGCGCACTGAAACGATCCGGCAGCGTGCTCGAAGGCGTGCTGAAAGACGCCAAGGACGGCCAACCGGACAACAAGATCCGAATCGAGCTCGCAGGCGAGCATGCGGAGGCGATGTTCTGGTTCGTCAGCGAGAACGACGAGGGCACGACGCTCACCGGCACCTACACCAAGGCGCCGGGCGCGACTGCGACCCATGGCCCCGAGCAAATTCAGCTCGTGAACGATCACCAGTACATCGGCCTTGCCCGTGGCGCCTGCGAAGGCCTCGCCGTTCCGAGATGAGCAGGGGCGCGGCCGCGACGAAACCTGGGCCGCCGCAGGTGCACGTGCTCCGATCGAGGAAGGCAACGCTCCGTCGGCGCCCACGACGCGTCACGGAATCAAGAACGTTCGAGCCGTGACGATGGCGATCGTCGAACCGCGAGTCGACTGATGGTGATCCTGAGACCCACCCGGAAGCTGCGATCCTCGCTGCCGACGGTCGCCGCGGCAGAACCGAGCGACACGGCGCTAGGCGACTGGTACGTGAATCGGATCGTCGTTGGGCGTCAGCCACTGCTGCTCTTGCTCAGCTCAACCTCGCTGCTTCCGATCGTGTTGCCCGCGCGCGACGTCCGTTCGCTTCCAAAACGTTTGGGGTCCGTGGTGTCCGAGCGACTCCGCCGTCTCGGGGCCGAAGACGAGCTCATCGCCGCGGAGATACGGGCCATGCATCCGGTCGTCACAGCAGCCACCATCGATCGATCTGTGCTTGGCATCCTGGTCGAGTTCGCGATGCTCATCCCCCACTACTTCGAGGCGGGCATCGACGCTGAACACGATCTCGCCGGATTGGAGGACTGGCTCCAGCACACGCCGTGTCATGCGGCGTCGACCGCCGAGGTCGTGTTTCCCGACCGTGAGGCTGCGGCGTTGCTCGGCGCGAGATGGGGGCGGAACATGCCTCGTCAGCCGATGGGCAATCCCTCGGAACCGCAGGCGTGACCCCCCATGCCACACGGCACCACGCCGCGTCCGTGCCGATCCCGCTGAGCTTCATTCGCGACGAGGCCGAGACCACTTCCCGGCGCTCAGGCGGGCGCTCGGGCTCGGCGAGCTCGTGCTGTTCGGCCACAGCGTCGGTGGGGTGATGTCGCTCGCTGTCGCCGCAGCGGGACACGAGCCGTGGGTCGCGGTAGTGAGCGAGTCGGCGCTGGCATTCGTCGAGGAGCGCACCCGCACGGTGATCCGGCGCGCCCGCGACGGCTTCGCCGACCCGACGCAGTTCGCGAAGCTCACGCGCTGGCACGGCGAGCGCGCCGGCGAGGTGATCGAGAGTGTGGCGGTGTTCCTGGTGGAGAACGTGCCGGATGCGAAGGTGGACCGATAATTAGTCAACGTTGACCAATTAGGCGCGGTGACGTAGGACGAGGCCATGGCCACGTCGTCCGCCACGAGCGCCAAGCCCCGCCGCCCCCAGGCTCGCGGCGAGGCGACGCGCCTGCGCATCCTCGAGGCGACGCTCGCCTGCATCACCGAGGAGGGCTACGCACGAACCAGCACGGTCCACGTGTGCCGGCGCTCGGGTGCCTCGCGCGGTTCTCTTCTGCACCAGTTCCCGACCCGCGCCGAGCTGATGGCGGCAGCGGTCGCCCATCTGTTCGAGAAGCTGACGACCGACTACGTCGAGGCGCTCGCCGCGCTGCGCGCGAAGGCCCTTCGCAGCGTCGCCCGGCGCGTCGACGTCGCGAGCGAGCTGTTACTCGCCGGCTACGCGGACCCGCACCTCGCCGCGGTGCTCGACATCTACTCGGCGGCTCGAACCGACGCGGAGCTGATGGCGGCGCTCAGGCCGGTGGCCGCGCGGCACCGCGAAGCCGTGCGGCAACTCGCGCATCATCTCTTCCCCGCGGCGGCGACGTCGAAGCGCGCGGACCGCGGGCTCGCGGTGGTGCTCGACGCCCTGCAGGGCCTCGCCTTCCGCAGCGTCGTGAACCCGGACGGCGCCCGCGACACGATCGACGGCGCCAAGGAACTCCTCGTCGAGGTCTTCCCCCCATGAAGAAGCGCACGCTGAACGAACGCGACATCCCCGGCGCGCTGCTGGCGGGGGCCCGTTGGCTCGTCAACCCGGTTTCGGAGGGCGGCGTCAAGCAGGTGCCGCGCATCAAGCTCTTGGCGGGCGGTCCGGAGATCCTCGCCGACCTCGAGCGGATGCGGGCCCACCCGACGGGCAGACGGATCCTCGACGAGCGGCCCGATCTCGGCGCCGCCCTCTCGGACTCCACCGCGCTGAGGGCTATGCCCGCGGGAAGCCTCGGCCGGACGTTCCATGAGGCCATGGACATCCCCGGCGGCGTTCCCGGCTCTCTCCTGGCGGCGACGATCTACCTGGACGGGTTCTTCGATTCCTTCGAGATGAGCGAGGAAGCGCAGTACTACATCGCACGCTCCCGGTGGTTTCACGACCTGTTCCACATCGTGACCGGGTACGGCACGGACCTGCCGGGGGAAGGACTCCTGATTTACTTCGCGCTCGGATACGAGCACCGCGTGCCCTACCGGGCGGCGTCCCTCTCGCCCCTCGGGATCGGCCCGGGACTCTTCATCCGACCGAGCTGCGGCCAGCGCGCCTGGCGAGCGCTCCTCCGCGACGCGCACGCGCGGGGGCTCGCGGCCAACCGGGTCAGTCCACCCGAATGCGTGCCGTGGGAGGAGCTGCTTCCCCGCCCGCTCGGCGAGGTGCGTGCGGCGCTCGGCGTCGTCCCCTTCCTCGAGGACACGTCGCGCTGGCTCGACCACAGCTGGTTCGGGCGGCAGGCGGCGATCGGCTTTGGTGCCTACCCGAGATCGCCGAAGCGGGCGCAGCTCGCCCTCACCGTCGTGAAGGCCGGCGTCGACTACCGGGAGCTCTTCCGCATGAGCCGCGCGAAGGCGCGCGAACTCTTCGACCTCACCGCTGCCGGCGCCTCCGCCGAGGAGATCCGCGCCGCCGCGGCGGCGTGAGCCGGCCCGGGTCGATCGGGCCGCCGGCGCGCGCGGCGCGGCTGTTCGGCTAGGATGCGGCACGCTGCGGGCGTTTCGCTGAACGCGAGGGCGACGATGCTGGAAGGGTCCTGTCACTGTGGCACGGTGCGGTGGACGTTCGCGACGGAGCCGGATGGCGCGACCGCGTGCAACTGCACCGTGTGCCGGCGCTACGGCGGGCTGTGGATCTACGACTTCGAGAACGAGGCGATCCACGTCTCGGGGCCGACCACGAAGTACGTGCGCGGCAAGCACATCGAATTCCACTTCTGCCCCACCTGCGGGTGCGTGGCGTACTGGCGCGCGCAGCACCCGGGTGAGGACGGGCGGCGGCGCATGGCGGTGAACGTGCGGCTGGGCGAGCCGGACGCGGTCGCGAAGCTGCCGATCGACCACTTCGACGGGCTCGACACCTTCGAGGACCTGCCGCGCGACGGGCGCTGTGTCGCCGACTACTGGTTCTGAGCAGCGCGCCGGTCCGCCAAACCCGCAATGGCTCGCATTCACCTCAGCGTCCACGACGGTCTCCCGCCTGCCGAGAGCGCGCACGTCGACGCGGGTCTCGGGGCGTTCAACGACGAGGCCGCGCCGCTCCACGAGGTACAAGCGTTCTCGTGCTTCGCCCACGGTCAGGATGGGGCGGTGGTGGGTGGCGCCATCGGACGCCGGTGGGGAGAGTGCGCCGAGCTGCAGCAGCTCTGGGTCGAAGGCACACTGCGCAAGCGGGGCCTCGGCGCGCGGCTGGTCGGGACGTTCGAGGAGCACGCGCGCGCCAAGGGCTGCACCTATCTCTACGTCGAGACCTTCAGCTTCCAGGCCCCCGCCTTCTACGAGGCGCTCGGCTACGTCACCGAATACGTGCGCCGCGGCTATCCCCACGGCATCGCGAAGTACCACCTGGGAAAGCACCTCGGCGCCCAGCGCCCCTGACGCCGCCGACGCTGGCGGGCACGTCGTCAGAAACGGCACCGGCGCCGAGCCCGCGAGGTCGACGCCGCGATCGGATCCCTTGTGACCCGCCGAGACGCGAAAGGGCGGCCGTTCGGGCCGCCCTCTCGCAATCGTCCAACCACTGGTGCCGAGGAGGGGACTCGAACCCCTACAGGCTTTCACCCACTAGGTCCTGAACCTAGCGCGTCTACCAATTCCGCCACCTCGGCCAACGGCGACCGCGAACTATGACGTCTGACGCGATGCTCCGTCAAGGAACGGCCGGCGTGCGCCAACGATCCGCTCGCACGCGTTCCAGCCGCCACGCGCGCCTGCGATCCCTCCGCGTGCCGGCGGTGCGAGGGTGGGGCCCCGCTCGGCTTCACCCCGAACGGCGCGCGGCGCTGGAACGGCCACCCGAGAAGGCGTGGGCAGGTCGCTGCAAGGCTCGTGCGCTCGAGATTTTGGCGACCTGCTAGGCTCGGGCGATCCCCCCGCTTCCGGAGCGTCCATGCGCACGCACGTTCGGTCTCGCACGCACGCGCTCGCCGCGCTGCTCGCCTTGGCCTTCGCCCTGGGTATCGCGGCGAGCTTCACGGGATGCTCGGGCGGCGGCTCCTCGAAGGGCCCCAGCCCGGAGCCCGGACCGAGCCCGAGCCCCGAGCCTGGCGCCCGCGTCACGCTCACGCTCGCACCGTTCGAGAACGCCAAATCGGACGACATCCGGAAGGTGCGCATCCGCGCGCTCGACACCGAGGGCACGGCCGCGCTCGCCCAGGTCGAGCTCGACAGCGTGAGCACCTTCCCGCTCAAAGCCAGCATTCAGGTGCCTGCGGGCACGCAGCTGCCGATCACGGGCGAGGGCCTGGACGCCGACGGCAACTCGATCTTCCGCGCGGCGACACGCATCGACCTCACCGCCGCCACCACCGTCGAGGTCACGGTCGAGCTCGGCGAGACGCCGCCGCCACCGCCCAGCCGAGGCGAGCCTCCCACCATCGCGTTCGAGAGCCCCGCCGACGGCGACGTCTTCGTGCAAGGAGCGCTCATCGTCTTCAGCGCCAAGCTCGGCGATGCGGACGATCCGGTGACGTCTCTCCGCGTGCTCTGGAGCAGCGACATCCAGGGGCCGATCAACATCGACCCGCCGAACGCGGACGGCATGGTGGGATTCCAGACCGTGGGGCTGGCCCTCGGCGTGCACCGAATCAGCTTGCTGGCGCTCGATCCGGGCGGGAACGGCACCACCGCATCCATCACCATCGAGGTGCGCACGGCGGCGCCGGGACCCGGGCCGGGCCCGGGCCCTGGCCCTGGCCCTGGCGAGCAGAGCCAGCCACGGGTCGACTCCATCTCTCCCGACGAGGGCCCGTCCATCGGTGGCACCCAGATCACGATCCTGGGCCGCGACTTCCAGGAAGGCGGCGCGGTCTTCTTCGGCGAGCAGCCCGTGGCGGCCGTGTTCCGGGGCTCGAACAAGCTCGAGGTGTTCTCGCCGCCCACCGACGGCAATCGCCGACTCGACATCACCGTCGCCAACCCCGATGGTGGGCGCACCACCGTGGGCAACGGCTACCTCTACGACTCGACGCTCTACGTGAGCGCCGACGCAGCCGACGCCGCGACTCAGGATGGCTCGACGCTCCATCCGCTTTCGTCCGTGGCGCTCGCGGCGGTGCGCGCGCGCCCCGGATACACGGTCGCGATCGCGGGCGGCCGCTACCGGGAGACCGTCATCGTCCCGAGCACGCGCTCGATCACGTTCCAGGGCGCGGGCGCCGGCAGCACGGTCATCGACGGCAGCCTCGGCAAGAGCACCGATCCGGCGTTCGGCGTGGTCGAGTCAGACGACATCCACATCGCCGATCTCTCGATCGGCGGCGGCCCGGCGGCGGGGCTCATCGCCGTGGGCGGCGGCGCGGTTCGAGTCGACGGCGTCGTCGTGACCCGCAACCAAGATGGCGTGCTCGTGGGCACCGGCAGCACGCTGACGATCGCCAGCTCGGTCATCACGCAAAACCGCGGCAACGGCCTGCTGGTCGCGGGGGGAGCCGCGTTCGCCAGCGATCTCGAGATCACCGACAACGGCGACATCGGCGTCGGGGTCGTGATGGACGGCGATGGAGTGGGACAGAGCACCGAGATCCGCGGCTCGACGATCAGCGGCAACGGCGATTTCGGGGTGCTCGGAGTCGTCGACGAGGCGATCGACCATCTCACGATCGAGGGGAATCGCATCCAGGGAAATGGCGAGGACGCGCCGCTGCCGGGAGTGATCCTGATCGCCAATGCCGGCGAGCAGCGCCGCGAGGTCTACCGGGTGGTCGGCAACGACGTGAGCGGCAACCCAGGCTCGGGGATTCAGGTGGCGGACGGCGCCAACGCAACCGTGGGCGGTGCAGGAGCCGATCGCAACTCGATCCGCAACAACGGCGGCTACGCGGTGGCGTGCGAGCCCGGCGCGCTCGTGAGCTGTCCCGCGGGCGGCAACGGCATCGGCGGCAACGACTTGGGCGACATCGATCCCAACTGCCCGTCCACGTGCAAGCCATGAGGGCAGCACGTCTCGCGCGCTGGACCGCGCTCGCGTTGGTGTCGATCGCGGCCTGTACCCCCGCGTCGCAGCGACTCACGGCTCGCGGCATCGAGCTCGCCGACCAGGGTGACCTGGCCGCGGCGGAGCGAAGCTTTCGCGATGCGATCGCCGAAGATCCCGCCAGCGCGATGGCCGCGTATCAGCTCGGCGTGCTGGCCGAGGACCGCGCCGACGATCGGCTGGCGAGGACCTGGTACCGTCGCGCGGCGACGCGCGCCAAGGACGAGCGCGTGGAGGAGAACGGCAGACCCGTGGCGCTCTCGGTCTGGGCGTTGCGCGGGCTCGATCGCGTCACCCGCCGCATCGCCGCCGAGGACGCCGCACCCGCGCCACCGAGTCCCGCACCCGAATCCGAGTGATGGCTGGGCGCGGCTGACGCCGCGCCTCCTCCATCCCAGCTCGATTCCAGCCGGGAGAGGCGCACCGATCCGTCGGTTTGCCCCGTCCCTGACGCGTGCGCCCGGCGCGCACGCGCCGGGCGATCAGCGCTTCGCTTCGAGCGCCGCCTTGAGCGTGGTGCCGAGCGCCGCCGGCGAATCCGCCATGTGCACGCCCGCCGCCTGCATCGCCGCGACCTTCTCCTTCGCGGTGCCCTTGCCGCCCGAGATGATCGCGCCGGCGTGTCCCATGCGCTTGCCCGGGGGCGCCGTGCGGCCCGCGATGAAGCCCGCCACCGGCTTGGTCACGTGGGCCTTGATGTACGCCGCCGCGTCTTCCTCGGCGCTGCCACCGATCTCGCCGATCATGATGATCGCGTCGGTGTCGGGGTCGTTCTGGAACATCTCGAGGACCTGCGTGAAGTTGAGGCCGTTCACGGGGTCGCCGCCGATGCCGACACACGTGGACTGGCCGAGTCCCACGTTCGAGAGCTGCCACACCGCCTCGTACGTGAGGGTGCCGGACCGCGACACCACGCCCACGCGTCCCGGCTTGTGGATGTGCCCGGGCATGATGCCGATCTTGCACGCGCCCGGCGTGATGACTCCCGGACAGTTGGGCCCGATGAGCTTGACACCCCGCGCGTCGAGGTACGGCCGCACCTTCACCATGTCGAGAACCGGGATGCCCTCGGTGATGGCGACGATGAGCTGAATCCCCGCGTCCGCGGCCTCGTACATCGCGTCGGCGGCGAAGGGCGGCGGCACGAACAGCATCGAGACCGTCGCACCGGTCTTCTTCACCGCGTCCGCGACGGTATCGAAGATGGGCACGCCCTTGAAGTCCTGGCCGCCCTTCCCCGGCGTCACGCCGCCCACGATCTTCGTGCCGTACTCCAGGCACTTCTCGGTGTGGAACGAGCCGGCCGAGCCGGTGATGCCCTGGGTGATGATCTTCGTCGAAGCGTCGACCAGGATGCTCACGACGCACCTCCCGCCTTGGCAGCGGCGATCACCTGCTGCGCCGCGTCTTGGATGTCCTTCGCGGAGATCACGCGAAGATTCGATTCCGCGAGGATGCGCTTGCCGTCCTCGACGTTGGTTCCTTCCATCCGCACCACCAGCGGCACCGAGAGGTGAACCTCGTTGCCCGCCTCGACGATGCCCTTGGCGAGCACGTCGCACTTCAGGATGCCGCCGAAGATGTTGACCAGCACCGCCTTCACCGAGCTGTCCGCGAGGATCAGCTTGAACGCCTCGCGGATCTTCGCGGTGTCGGCGCCGCCGCCCACGTCGAGGAAGTTGGCGGGCGTGCCGCCGTAGAGCTGGATGGCGTCCATGGTGGCCATCGCGAGCCCGGCGCCGTTCACCATGCAGCCGATGTTGCCGTCGAGCGCGATGTACGAGAGGTCGAACTTCTTGGCCTCGCGCTCGCGTGGGTCTTCCTCGTCCGGATCGCGCAGCTTCTCGATGTCCGGATGACGGAAGAGCGCGTTGTCGTCGAAGTTGAACTTGGCGTCGAGCGCGAGCAGATCACCCTGCGCGGTCACCACCAAGGGATTGATCTCGACGAGCGAGCAATCCTTGTCGACGAAGAGCTTGTAGAGACCGTCGAGGAACTTCGCCATCTTGTTGACGCTGCCGCCCGAGAGCCCGAGCCCGAAGGCGAGCTTGCGCGCCTGGAACGGCTGCAGCCCGACCGCCGGATCGATCACTTCCTTGAGGATCTTCTCGGGCGTCTCGGCGGCGACCTTCTCGATCTCGACTCCGCCTTCGGTCGAGGCCATCACCACCGGGCGCCGGAGCATGCGGTCCACGACCACGCCCAGGTAGCACTCACGGGCGATGTCGCAGCCCTCCTCGATGAGCACCTTCTGCACCAGCTTCCCTTCCGGGCCGGTCTGGTGCGTCACGAGCTGCATGCCGAGGATCTCGCTCGCCAGTCGCTTGACCTCCGCGGGGCCGTTGCCGAGCTTCACGCCGCCGCCCTTGCCGCGGCCGCCGGCGTGAATCTGCGCCTTGACCACGAAACGCGTGCCACCCAAGTCCTTGGCGATGGCCTCGGCGCCCTCCGGCGACGACGCCACCTTGCCGGCCGGCACGGCGACGCCGTAGCGGCTCAAGAGCTCTTTCGCCTGGTATTCGTGAACGTTCATCGGTCTCCCCTCTCGATGTCGGCGCCGCGACGAGTCACGCGATCCGCGCGTCCACGTCCTTCACCAGCGACTGCACGGCCGCCAGCGACGCGTCGAGCTGCTGCTTCTCCTCGGCCGTCAGCGCGAGCTCGATGATCTTCTCGATGCCGCCCTTGCCGATCACCACTGGAACGCCCACGAAATAGCCGCGCATCCCGTACTGGCCGTCGAGGTACGCACAGCACGGCAGCACCCGCGTCTGGTCGCGCAGATAACCCTCCGCCATCGCGATGGCGGAGGCGGCCGGCGAGTAGAACGCGCTGCCGGTCTTCAAGAGCTTCACGATCTCGGCGCCACCGTCGCGCGTGCGCTGCACGATCGCCGCGATCTTGTCGGCGGGGAGCAGCTCGGTGAGCGGCAGACCGCCCACCGTGGCGAGACGCGGCAGCGGCACCATGGTGTCGCCGTGGCCGCCCAGCACGATCGCATCGACGTCCTTCACGCTGACGCCGAGCTCCATCGCCACGAAGGTGCGAAACCGCGTGGAATCGAGAACGCCGGCCATGCCCACCACCTTGTGGGCGGGGAAGCCGGTGAGCTTCCAGTACGCGTGCACCATCGCATCGAGGGGATTCGTCACCAGGATCGAGAACGCGTTCGGGCACGTCTTCTTCACGCCGCTCGCGACCGCGCTGATGATCTTCAGGTTGACGTCGAGAAGATCGTCACGGCTCATGCCGGGCTTGCGCGGGACACCGGCGGTGATGATGAGCACGTCGGCGCCTGCGAGGTCGTCGTAGGAGTTGGTTCCGGTGACGTTGGCATCGAAGCCGGCGAGCGGACCGGATTGGGCGATGTCGAGCGCCTTGCCCTGGGGCACGCCCTCGACGATGTCGTAGAGCACGATGTCGCCGAGCTCCTTTTGCGCCGCGAGGAGCGCCAGCGTGCCGCCGATCTGACCTGCGCCGATCAAGCCGATCTTCTTTCGCATGCTCCGTCTCCGTTCCTCGTCCTAGCCCAAGCGGCTCGGGCCAGAGGCTCTCGGCCGTTCGTGCGGGTTCCGCCAGTGCCCAGGCGTGGGCGCGGACCCGCCGCGAATCAGCCCGTTGCTCGATCCGACTTCCGACTGAATTTCCCAGGATTTGCGCCGAAGAAACGACGCGGGGCGCGAAAGGGTATGAGCCGCTCGGAGGCGTGTCAAGGCGCCGCGAAGGGCGGTTCCGAGACGGCTCGCGAGCGCGAGCGAGGGATGCGCGACCGGGTACGCCGAGCGGCGCCCCGGAGCCATGTCAACGACCGGAGGGACGCGGTGGCAGGACCAGCTTGGTGCCGGCGCGCACGTCCCCGGACGCCTCGATCTTCGCGCGGTTCGCGTCTCGGATCAGCGTCCAGTACGTGGTGCTGCCATACATCTTCTTCGCGATCGAGTAGAGGGTCTCGCCCTTGCGCACGGTGTAGGTCGTGCCGCTCGCGCGCGACGCGGGCACCGACTCGGCGGCGCTGGGGATGGGCGTGGACGCGGGTGGCAGCACCAAGCGCATCCCGGCGCGCACGTCGCTGGGGTGCGAGAGCCGATCCCGATTCGCGGCGTAGATGAGCGTCCACGCTTGCTCGTTGCGGTATTGGGCGCGCGCGATGCTCGCCAGCGTGTCGCCCTTCTGGACCGTGTAGTTGCGGGACGCCGAGGCGCGTGCGCCCGCGTCCACCGCGGGCTCCACGGGCTCGCGCGCCGGGGCGGCGGCGGGCGCGGGCTCCTCGCTCTCGGGTGCCTGCTCGGTGGCGCGCGTGAGGCGCTCGCGCTCCTCGCGAATCGCGCGCGCCGTGTCCTCGGGCGACGGCGCCGGTCGCGGCGCAGCCTCCGGCTCCGGTGCCGGGAGCGCCGCGGGAGGTGCCGGGTCGAGATGCTCCGGAAGCGGCGCGGGCGTGCGGCTCGCCGGCGGGGCTTGCGGAACCTCGGCAGCAGGGGGGGCCACGGCTGCAGGCGGCTCCACGGGCGCGGTCTTGGCACCGCCGCGCGAATCGAGCAGCGGCGAGAGCTCGACGCCCTCGCGCGACGGCGGCGCGTCCGTGAAGCCCGTGTCCGCGGGCGCCGCGGCCGCAGGCGAAGCAGCCGCCGCCGTGGCGTCGGCGAGCCGCCGCGCGCGCTTGAGCGCCTCGCGCGCCTGTTCGTAGTCGCCCTGGTCGATCCAGTCTTGTCCTTCGACCAACGCGGAGCCCGCTTCCTGGAAACGCTGCGTGTCGCGTTCGGCGGCTCCAGCCGCGGAAGCGTTCTGATACGACCGCCAGGCCGCGTCGAGCTCGCCGAGCGGCGGACGAGCACACGCGCCCACGAGCAGCGCGCCGGCGGCGAGGCCACGGTAGTGCCGCTTCATGAGTTGCTTCCCCCGTCGCCGGCCGCGCTGCGCGCCAGGCGAATGTGGAGCTCGCGGAGCTGCGCGTCGGAGACTCCGCCCGGCGCGCCGCTCAACGGGCACGTCCCCTTCTGGGTCTTGGGGAACGCGATGGTGTCCCGGATGGATGCGGCCCCGGTCAAGATGGCCACCAGCCGATCGAAGCCGATCGCGAGCCCCGCGTGGGGCGGCGCACCGAACGCGAGGGCGTCGAGAAGGAATCCGAACTTCTCGCGCGCCTCTTCCGCGCCGATCCCGAGCAGCTTGAACACGCGTTCCTGCACCGGCTCCGAATGGATACGAACGCTGCCGCCGCCGACCTCGCTGCCGTTCAGCACCAGATCGTACGCGTTGGATCGGACCGAACCGGGGTCGGACTCGAGGCGGTCCATGTCCTCGCCCAAGGGCGACGTGAAGGGATGGTGCATCGCCACCCAGCGCCGCGCCTCGGCGTCGTAGTCGAGGAGCGGGAACTCGGTGACCCAGAGCAGCGCCAGCGCGTCGCCGCGAATCAGCCCGAGCTGCTCGCCGAGATGGAGCCGCAGCCGGCCCAGGATGTCCTGCGACGCCTTGCGTTCGCCGGCGACGAAGAGCGCCAGGTCGCCGTCCTCGAGGCCGAGCGCCTGCGTCAGCTCGCCACGCACGGCCTCGGGGAAGAACTTGGCGATCTGGCCAGACCAGGCGCCCTGGGCGCACTTGATCCAGGCCAACCCCTTCGCGCCGAACGACTGCGCCACCCCGGTGAGCGCATCCATCTCGGTGCGACTGAACGTGGCGGCGCCCGGCACGCGCAATCCGAGGATGCAGCCGCCCGAACGCACGATGTCGAGGAACACCTTCATCTCCGAGCGGCCGGCCGCGTCGGTCACGTCGCGCAGCTCGAGGCCGAAGCGCAGGTCGGGCTTGTCCGAGCCGAAGCGGCTCATCGCCTCGGCGTAGGTCATGCGGTGAAACGGTCGCGCGACCTCGACTCCGCGGCCGATCCGGATCGCGCTCGCCACCACGTCCTCGACCACTCCCATCACGGCGTCGGCGCCGGCGAACGACATCTCGAGGTCGACCTGCGTGAACTCGGGCTGGCGATCGGCACGCAGGTCCTCGTCGCGGAAGCAGCGCACGATCTGGTAGTAGCGGTCGAGCCCCGCGACCATCAACACCTGCTTGAAGAGCTGCGGCGACTGCGGCAGCGCGAAGAACTTGCCGGGCGCGAGACGGCTCGGCACCAGGAAATCGCGAGCGCCCTCCGGGGTGGAGCGCGTGAGCATCGGGGTCTCGATCTCGATGAAGCCCCACGCGTCCAAACGCCGCCGCATCTCCTGAGCGACGCGGTGGCGCAGCAGCAGGTTGTCGCGGATCGCGGGGCGGCGCAGGTCGAGGTAGCGGTACTGGAGCCTGAGCGCCTCGCCGACTTGCGACGCGTCCTCGATCGCGAACGGCAAGGGCCGCGACCGGTTGAGCACCTCGAGCTTGTGGCCAACCACCTCGATGGCGCCGGTCGCGAGCTTGGGATTCACCATCTCGGCGGGGCGCTTGCGGACGGTGCCCTCGACTCGCACCACGTACTCGTCGCGCAGCGTCTCCGCGGCGCGATGCGCCTCGGAATCCGTGTCCGGCTGGAACACCACCTGGGTGATGCCCTGGCGGTCGCGGAGGTCGGCGAACACCACGCCGCCGTGGTCGCGCACGCGATGCACCCAGCCCGCGAGCACCACCTCGCGCCCCTCGTCCACGTCGCGAAGCTCGCCGAGATGGTGCGTGCGATAAGGCGTGGCCTCGATGGGCAGCGGCACGGAGACGCCGGCGGCTGCTGGATTCGTGGGAGTGTCGGTCATTCCGGGATCCTCTTCGGCGCGGCACCCAACGAGGGCCGAGCTCGCGACCGCGTGGGTGGCGACGGGCGGACGTGGGGCGAGCGGATCGCGAACCGATCCAGGCTCCCGAGGGCGGTCATGACGCCTCGCGGCCGCCCCGAAGCCGCGTGAGCAGCACGTCGAGATCGCGGCGCACTTCCTCCTCGGCGCCGGTCGTCATGTCCTTGATCCGCACGGTGCCCGCCGCCAGCTCGGACTCGCCGATCATCAACACGCGCGCCGCGCCGATCTTCTGCGCGCGCCGCATCTGGCTCTTCATGCTGGTCGCCTCGAGACTGGTTTCGATCCGCACCCCGCCGAGGCGCAGCCGGTGCGCCAGCTCGAAGGCCGCCAGCCGCGCCTCGTCGCCGTGGCTCGCGAGGAAGAGGCGCGGCGACGCCGCGGGCGTGGGCCCAGCGAGCTCGAGGACGCGCTCGAGACCCATCGCGAACCCCACTCCCGGTGCATCGGGCCCGCCGAAGCCCGCCACCAGACCGTCGTAGCGACCGCCGCCAGCGACGGCGTTCTGAGAGCCCAGCCGGTCGGTGGTGACCTCGAACGCCGTGCGCACGTAGTAGTCGAGCCCACGCACGATGCGCGGGTTCGCCGCGTACGGAATTGCGAGCGTGCCGAGCAAGCGCTCGACGCCCGCGTGGTGCGCGCTGCACGCGGCACACAGATGCTCGGGCATGAGCGGTGCGTCGGCGAGCGCGGCGCGACAGCGCTCCACCTTGCAGTCGAGGATTCGGAGCGGGTTGGTGATCCGGCGCCGGTTGCAGTTCTCGCAGAGATCGGCGGCGTGCTCCGCGGCGAAGGTCTGAAGCAACGCGAGATAGCCCGGTCGACAATCGCGGCAACCGAGCGACGTGAGCTCGAGCCGGATGCCCTCGAGCTGGATCTCGCCGAGAATGGCCCAGAGCAGCGCGATGATCTCCGCGTCCGCCTCGGGCGACGCGGCGCCGATCACCTCCGCGCCGATCTGGTGGAACTGGCGCGAGCGCCCCTTCTGCGGCCGCTCGTGCCGGAACATCGGGCCCAGGTAGTAGAGGCGATTGGCGGGTGCGCGCTGCGCGAGCGAGTGCTGCACGAAGGCGCGCACCACCGGTGCCGTGCCCTCCGGACGAAGCGTCAGGCTTTCCCCGCTGCCGGTGGTGAAGGTGTACATCTCCTTCTCCACCACGTCGGTGCTCTCGCCGAGCGAGCGCACGAACAGCTCGGTGCGCTCGAGCACCGGGGTGCGGATCTCGTCGTACCCGAAGGCGCCGAACAGCGCGCGCGCGCGCTCCTCGACCCAGCGCCAGCGACCTGCCTCGTCGGGCAGGACGTCGCTCATCCCGCGAATGGTGGTGATGGACACGAGAACCTGGGGCCGCGCCTGGGCGGGCGCGGGCCGAAGGCGAATGGATCCGGATTTTCTCGAACGATTCCCAGCCGTTCGCGAGGACTTCGGCGGCGCAAGCTAGCGGAGGCGTGAGCGGATCGTCAACGCGCTCGCGTCATCGTTCGCAGCAATCGCCCGCCGCGGCGCGCGCGCGAGCCGCGCCAAGCGTCGATGGCGAGCGGTGCGCCGCGCCCACCTCGATCGCGTCGCGGCCGAATCGCAGCGTCACCGCGCCGTCCTCGCCCGTGTTCCACACCTCGATGCCCAGCGCCGCGAACCGCGCAGCCACCGCGGGCGCGGGGTGCACCCGCGAGCCGCGCGCGGCGCTGACGATCGCGACGCGCGGCGCCACCGCGCGCAGCAGCGCGAAGCTCGACGAGGTGATCGAGCCGTGGTGCGGCACCTTCAACACCACGGCGCGCGCGTCGCGGCCGCCCGCGACGAGCAGCTCCTCGCCAGCGCGTTCCACGTCGCCGGCGAAGAGCGCGTGCTCGCCGGCGAGCTCCACGCGCAGCACCAGCGACGCGTCGTTGCTGGTGAGCGTGGCGTGCGCGGACGGCGGATGCAGCACCTCGACGCGCACGCCGTCGTGGCGGAGCACCGCGCTTCCCGCGTCGAGCGCGACGATGGCCGTGCCGCCGCGGGCCGCGCGCGCGAGCTCGCTGGCGAGCCAGCTCGGGACCGGGACGGAGCGCGGCAGCCACAGCTCGCCGATCGGGTAGCGATCGAGCACCGCGCCAAGACCGCCGACGTGGTCGAGCTGAAGATGGCTCGCCACCAACACGTCGACGCGCTGGGTTCCCAGCGCAGCGAGCGCTCGAACCACCGCCGAGTCTCCCGAGCCCGCGCGCCCCTCGCGCGCGGGGCCCGCATCCACCAACCACGTGCGGCCACCGGGCAGCGCCACGATCGCCGCATCGCCGTGACCCACGGCGAGAAACACGATCGAGGGAGCGCGCCGCAGCAGCGCCAGCACACGTGGGCCCGCGACGGCGACGAGCGCCGCCACGAGCACCCCCAGCGCCGCGGCGCGACGGTGCCGCCGACGGCGCGCGCCGAGCGACGCCAGCGCCAGCGCCGATCCCGCCAGCGCGACCAGCTCGGGCGCCAGCGGCGTATGACCGTCGAACCCCTGCCAGCCGGCCACGCCTCGCAGGATCCCGAGCCCGGCGGCCACCGGTAGCTCGGCCACGCGAAAGGCCGCGGTCGCGAGGGACGAGGAAAACGGCGCGAGCGCCACCCCGAGCAAGCCCACCGGCACCGCGGCGGTCGCGAGCAGCGGCACGGCCAGCGGATTGGCGACCAGCCCGAGCGCCGTCCATCGACCGAACACTCCCACCGTCAGCGGGAACGTCGCCCAGGTCGCCACCACCGTCGCCAGCCACGTCTGGGCGGCGCCGCTCGCGATCCGCGACACCAGGTCCCGCCTCGGCGCGACGGGCGCCATCGTTCGCGAGATGCAGGCGCCCGCCAGCACCAGCCCCGCGGTGGCGAGGAACGAAAGGCGGAACGAGACCGACCAGAGCGATTCCGGGGCGAGCGCGGCGATGACGACGAAGCCGAGCGCCAGGCTCTGGAGCGCGGCATTGGGACGTCCCAGCCAGCTCGCCGCCAGCGCGCAGGCGCTCGCGATGGCCGAGCGCACCACCGGCGGCTCGCCACCGGCCAAGAACACGTACGCGATCGCCGCGCCCGCCGCCCCGAGCGCCGCCAGGCGCTGGCCACGCCCTTCCTCGGAGACGCGCCGCGACCAGCCGCAGAGCCAGCGAAGGGGCCCGTGAACCGCGAGCACCACGAGTGCCACGTTGAGACCGCTCACCGCCAGCACGTGGGCCGTGCCGGTGCGCACGAAGATCTCCTGGAGGTCGCCGGGCACACCGCCCGTGAGACCGATCAGCAGCGCTTCGAGCACGGCCGCGTGCTCGGCCGGCAGCGACGATTCGAGGAGCCGCGCCGTTCGCGCTCGCCAGCGCTGGATGCGGGTCGCGAAGCCCGGCGGCACGCCGCGCTCGGGGATGGGAACGATCCACGCCGCGTCGCGAACGCGCAGCGAGCCGGCGAAGCCCGCGAGGTGCAGCGCGCGAGCACGGCGTGGCTCTCCGGGATTGCCCGCGTCGCGAATCGGGCGCAGCGATCCGCGCAGCAGCACGCGCCGGAAATCGCGCAGGGCCGCGGGCGAGACCGGTGCCACCGCACGCAACCGCGCGACCATCGGATGCCAGCCCGTGACGTCGCGGATGGCTTCCGTGACCAGCACGAACCGGGTCTCGTCGCTGGCACCGTCGGGCAACGTGGCGATGCGGCCCACGACCACCACGTCGCGATCGATCCACGCCGCGAGCTGGCGTTCGCGTTCCTCGTCGCGCGGGATCGCCGCGCCGCGCGTCGCGCCGAGGAGCGCGAACGCCGCCCACAGGATCCACGTCGCGCACCGCGGCTCGCCGCGCACGCGCACCAGGAGCGCCGCGAGGACGAACGCGGCGATCGCGATCGCGGCGGCCTCGGGATGGAAGCGCTCGCCGAGCGCGATTCCCGAGCCGAGCGCAACCGCCGCGATCGGCAGCGCGCGTGCGTGCGCGGCCCGCGGCGCGGCTTCGCGCACGGCGGGATCGCCGTCGGCGACGGTGGTGGCCGCGAGCGGCGACGGCCGAGGTGAGCGCCCCATGCGCCGAGCCACAGCGCAACCCGCGCGCCAAGGATCCCCGCGGCGCCACGTGCGACCGCGCCCTGGAAATCAGGCCCGAAACGCGCGCCGAGCGCGCCACGATCGGAAGTGGCACGGGCCGGGCCGCGCCCCCGCGGGCGCACCAGCGCGCCCATGGGGCCGCACGCGGCGACGCGCGCGCTTCACGCCAGCACGAATCGCATCAGGTCGCGCAGGCCGCGTTCCGCCGCCGCGCATCCCGGGTAGGAGAAGAACGCGTGGTCCACGCCTGCGTAGACGTGCGTCTCGACCGGCTTGCCGGCGGCGCGGCGCGCCGCGTCCATCGCACGCGTCTGCTCGACCGGCACGACCCGATCGACGTCGCCGTGGATCTGGAAAAGCGGCGCGTCGAATTCGCACCAACTCACCGGCGAGAGCGCGCGCCATCGCTCGGGATCGTTGGTGCCCGTCACCCATCGCCGTAGCCACGGGGTGATGCCGCGCCGGAACGACGTGAACTCGCTCACTCCGTAGATCGAGGCCACCCGAAAGGGTCGCGGGGTGGTGAGCGCGCGCCCGCCCGGCACCTGCACGAACGGATGGTCGTCGGGCCAGCCGAGCGCCAGCAGCGCGAGCGCCGCTCCCGCCGAGAGGCCCACCACGATCACCCGCGTGGGATCGGCGTCGAAGCGCGCTGCGTTCTGCGCCCAGTACGCCATCGCCGCCTTCACGTCGCGTACCGGACGCGGCAGCACGCCGCCTTGTTGCGCCAGGCGATAATCCGCCGAGGCGACGGTGATCCCTTCGCGGACGAGGTGCGTGGCCAGGAAGCGGCACGCGGTCATGGCGCGGTCGCCGAGGATGAACGACCCGCCGTGGACGAGCAGGCAGGAGAGCCCATCGCTGCGCTGACCCGCGAGGCCGCGATGGACGTCCATGCGCAGCTCGAGGCGGCGGCCGCGCCCATCGCGCGTGGTGCGAAACACGAGGTCGGGGTCGCTGGCGCGCACCAGCGGCACGGCGGAGGGCTTGCGCAGCTCGCGAAACGCCCGCAGCATCGCCGCCGGTGAGGCGGTCGCGCGGCGCGGTGGAACGGACTCGGAATCCACGCAACCCCTCCCGGCTTCGGCCGCGCGCCGTGAGGTGCGACGACGGCGCTTGCGCTTACACTACGGGAGTCACGTGGATCGAGGAAACGGCATGGCATCGACGAGCACGGATCGGCTGACGCTCGAAGAAGGGGCGGCGGGGGCGGACGCAGCAGCCGCCGCCATCCCCGATCTGCCGATCGTGGTGCTCGACACGATTCCGTACCGCCGGGCATGGGCGATCCAGCAGGGCCTCCACGCGGATCGCGTCGCCGGCAAACGCAACGACACGCTGCTCCTCCTCGAGCACCCGCCGGTCATGACGCTGGGCCGCACCGGCGGCGCCGAGTTCCTGCGCGGCAGCGGCCCCGTGATGCACCCGGCGCTCGGCCCGATCGAGGTCGTTCCCACCGACCGCGGCGGCAAGATCACGTATCACGGGCCGGGGCAGCTGGTGGGCTACGGCATCGTGTCGCTCGCCGCGCGACGGCTCTTTCCAGCCACCTACGTTCACGCGCTCGAGACCGTGCTCGTGACGGCGCTGGCGAGCCTCGGCCTCGAGGCGGAAGCGATCGCCGGACGCGTCGGCGTGTGGACCCGCGGCCGCAAGATCGCGTCCATCGGCGTGCGAATCACCGAGGGCGTTTCGCTCCACGGCTTCGCCCTCAACGTCACCAACGACCTGAGCCCCTTCGCGTGGATGCACCCGTGCGGCTTGCTCGACGTCGAGATGACCAGCACGCGCAAGGAGGGAATCGACGCGAGCTTCGCCGAGGTGCGCGCGCGGGTCGCCGACGCGTGGCTCGCCACGTTCGGCGCCAGCCCCGGGGAACGCGCACCGTGACCACCGACGGCACGCTGCCGACGACGCCGCCCCGGCGAAGGCTGCCCGAGTGGGTGCGGGTGCGCCCCGCCAGCGGCCCGGATCATCACGATCTCAAGGCGCGGGTGCGCGAGCTCGGGCTGCACACGGTGTGCGAGAGCGCTTCCTGTCCCAACATCGGCGAATGCTGGAATCGCCGCACGCTCACCGTGATGATCCTCGGCAACGTCTGCACGCGGTCGTGCGGGTTCTGCGACGTCGCGACCGGTCGCCCCGGCACGCTCGACGCCGACGAGCCGCGCCACGTCGCGGAGCTGCTCGCCGGGCTCGACCTCGCGTACGCGGTGGTCACCAGCGTGGACAGGGACGACCTCCCCGACGGCGGTGCCGCCCACTGGGCGGCCACGATCCGGGCGATCCGCGCGCTCGCGCCGCGCATGGGGATCGAGGTGCTGATCCCGGATTTCCACGCGCGCCCCGAGCCCCTCGACCAGGTGATCGACGCGGCACCCGACGTCCTCGCTCACAACCTGGAGACCGTCGCGTCGCTGCAGCGCACGGTGCGCCCGCAGGCGAGCTACGCGCGTTCGCTGGCGGCCCTCGAGCACGCGGCGAAGCGCGGCGTGCTGACGAAATCGAGCTTGATGCTGGGCCTCGGCGAGACCCTCGACGAGGTACGTGAAGCGCTTCGCGACCTGCGCGACCACGGCTGCCGCATCCTGACGCTCGGCCAATACCTCCGCCCCTCGCTCGCGCATCTGCCCGTCGCACGGTTCTGGGAGCCCGCGGTCTTCGACGAGCTCGGCCAGGAAGCGCGGGCGATGGGCTTCGACGAGGTCGCGTCCGGCCCGCTCGTGCGCAGCTCGTACCGCGCGGACGAGCTCGCCGCGGCGCGGGTGCGGGGCGACGCAGCGGCCGAGCCAACGGCGGGCTGAACGCCTTCGCCTCGGCACCGCGGTGTCACGCCCCGCGCGGAACCGCCGAGCGGGTGACGCCGCGTGAGCGGCGGACGCTCGACCGGATCAACGGGTCGCGGGACCGGTCGAGGTCTCGGCGGTGGGCAGCTCGCGACCGCGCGCGTCCTTGGCCACCACCCGGTCGATCGTGCCATCGACCGTGATCGCCGCCAGCGTCCACGGGTTGGTGAGCACCTGGATGGTCATCGCGCCCGGCTCGGGCTTGGTCTCGCGGAAGGTCACCTCGAGGGTGGTTCCGCGCCGCGCCGCCGACACGATCTCGACTCCGAACCCGCCCGTCAGGCGCTCGCCGAGAGCGACGCCCACGACGACCTCGCGCGAGAAGTCAATCGCGGGCTGCGCCGGCTCGGGAGGCAGCGCGAACCCGGGAACGCGCGCGCTCATGGCGTTCGCGAGCTCTTCCGCGGAGCGCGCCAGCCACACGTGCGGCGCGCCGCCGGAGCCAGCACCGCCGCCCGAGGCGATGGTGCGCATCTCCAACGCCGACCCGCTACCCCGGCCGCCCATCGCCACGACCAGTGGCGCCAAGAGTGCCAGCACCGCGAGCCGCGGCGCTCGGACGACCTCGTTTCGCAGTGCGTTCATCCGTGTCGTCATCCGCGCACGCATTCGGGCGAGCGCGGGTTGCGACGAAGTGGTGGAGCCGAAGGGAGTCGAACCCTCTACCTCCTGACTGCCAGTCAGGCGCTCTCCCAGTTGAGCTACGGCCCCGGATGGTGCGTCGGACGTCCATTTCCGAGCGGGCGGCGAAACATAGCGAAGCGCCGCGCGGACGGGCAAGCCCATGCGCGTCGCTCGATCACCGACCGGCCGCAGACCCGGCGCGACCGAGCGCGCGCGCACGCCGTGCGGCGCAGCCGGAAACCCACCGGGCTGTGCTAGGGTACCCACGGCCTCGTAATCTTGCGTGTTTCCCGACCATCGTCTCGAGCCTCCCGGCATGTCGCGTGCGCTGCTCCGCGTCTTGGTCGCGGATGACGAGGAGACCATTCGGGAGCTCATGCGCTTCATCCTTCACGACCAGCAGTGCATCGTGACCATGGCCACCAACGGTCGCGAAGCCACCCAGAAGCTCGACGAGCAGCCATTCGATCTGGTGTTCATGGACATCATGATGCCGGTGCAAAACGGCGTCGAAGCGTTCCGCACCATCCACGCGCGCCATCCGGACGTCCCGGTGGTGATGGTCTCGGGGTTCGGCAAGGAAGCGCAGATCCTGCGTGACCAAGCGCTCAAGAACGGCGCCTACAAGTTCATCCCCAAGCCGTTCTCGATCGCGGACATCCGGCGCGTCGTCGACGAAGTGCGCAGCGAGCGCCTGCCCGAGGAGTGAGCGCGGCCCGACGCGCAACGGGCTCCTAGCGCGATGGCGCGGGCGCCACGGTGTCGGCGCGGCGCATCCACGTGCGACCTCCGCGCGGCAGCACCAGCCGATCGCGCGAGAGCCGTATCTCGCCACGGGACGGCACGGCCGCCGCGAATCCGCAGCCTTCCCGGGCCGGGGCCATTCGCCTGGGAACGACCGCGAGGACGCTCTCGAACGCATTGCTGTCGAGCGACCAGGTCCCTTCCCCCGCGACGCGTTCGCCGATCACGAAGCGCAAGCTGCCGTCGCGCCGGAACGCGAGCGTCTCTTCCTCACCGCACGCGTTCGCGCCCCGCCACTGCCCGAGCAGATCCTTGCGCTGCACGCTGGGTCGGACGCCGAGCGCCATGCAGCCGGCGATGGTCGCGACCAGAATGCCCGCGGCAAGCCACACCCCGCGCTCCACGGGGCGCGTCCGGCCCGCGAGCCGCGGCGCGAACGGACAGGTGAGCGCGAGCGCCGCGCCCACCGCGATCGTGTCCACGAGCACGTCGCGGGGGTCGAAGACGCGATCCGGCAGGAAGCCCTGCAGCACCTCGTCGATCATCCCGAAGGCGGTGCCCGAGAGCAGCACCAGCGCTCCGCCCTGCACGAAACCGTGCACGGGCACCACCGCCCAGGCGAGCGCCAACCCCAGCGCGCCGAAGGTCAGCACGTGGAATCGCTCGACGTCGCTGTCGCCGAGGAGCACCACGGCGATCTCGGCACCGAGCGCCACGACCACCCACGGCTTGGCCACCGCCGCAGCGACGCCGAGGCGCTCGTAGACGCGGTCGTACCGCCACGCGACGATCGCGAGCATCAGTGGAACACCGTAGGACACGAACCAGCCCAGCCCGTGCTTGCCCGCGGAGCGGGCCAGCGCGTAGCCGTCGACGCTCATCAGCAACACCACGCCCAGCGTGGCGGCCACACAGAGCCAAGGACGGGGGCGAGTCACTCGAGGAAGGCGCGACGGGCCCATGCGGGGATGACGAGCGGACGCGGGCGCGGGAACTCGAGCGGACGTCCACGGCGGCGCGTGGGGGGCGCGCGGCGAATCCCTGGACGGGTTCGACGGCGATGCTATACCCTCGGGCCGCGAGTCCGACAACCCGAGAAGATCCGGCGCGTTGCGCCACCTCCACGCTGGCGACGCCCGGAGCCGTGCACGACTCGTGCGCCGCCCGCTCTCGGCGCGCCCCCGCGCGGTCGCGTGACGGCTCGAGCGAGCTCATCCCCATACCGTCAGGATCATGATGCGGCCCGACCCGTCCGCGTGCCATTCGCATCCTCCCACCGTCGCCGCGGATTCGACGTCGCCGCCGCCGAGCACCGCGGTCGCGACGCCGTGCGACGCCGACGCCGCACCGCCTCCCGCGGCCACCGACGCGGCGCAGCCGGCACCAGCGGCCGGTCAAGGCCCCAAGCTCGACCCGCGCGCCGCGGCCGCGTTCTTCGACGATCTGCGGCGCGTGCTCTCCCAGCCCCGTCCCTCGGAGACGCTGCGCGCGCTGCTCGAGCGCGGCGTGCTGCACGAGACCCTGCCCGAGGTGGTGCGCATGGTGGGCGTCGAGCAGCCCGCCAAATCCCACGGCTGCGACGCCTTCGATCACACCATGCGGGTGGTGGACGCGGCGCGCTCGGATACCGCGCTCGTCGCTCCCGGTGACATGGAGCTGATGCTGGCGGCGCTCTTCCACGACGTCGGCAAGCCGCACACCAAGGGCATGGACGCCGAGACCGGGCGCATCACGTTTCACGGCCACCAATTCGTGGGCGAGCGGCTCACGCGGAAACGGCTCAAGGCGTTCGCGGCCCAGCGCGTGAGCATCGACGCCGAGCGCGTCTCGCGCTTGGTGCGCCACCACATGTTCGACCTCGACGTGGAGCTCTCGGAAAAGGCCATCCGTCGCTTCGCGCGGCGGCTCGGCAGCGCCGAGATGACGTACAAGCTCCTCGACCTGCGCATCGCGGACAAACGCGGCGGCGCGCGGCCCGACCGGATCGGCGCGATCCTGGCGTTTCGCAAGCGCGTGCGCGGCGAGCTCGAGCGCAAGGAGCCGTTCGGCCTGCGCGATCTCGCCGTCGACGGCAACGACCTGATCGAGGCGGGGATCTCCGAGGGGCCGTCGATTGGACTCACGCTCAAGCGGCTCCTCGCCGCGGTGCTCGAGAACCCGGACCTCAACACGCGCGACGCATTGCTGGCGCTCGCGCTGGCTCCCGCGAGCGACCCATGTTGCGAATGAAGAGCTCTCCGCGTCCTTTCGTCGCTCGGTTCGTCCTCGGACTCGCCGTCGTGTGGGCCGCGAGCACGATCGCGACCCGTGCGTCCGCGGCGCCGCCGCGCGGCCCCACGATCCTGGTGCTGCCCATGGCGGCGGACGACTCCATTCCCGCGGCGAGCGTGGCGCGGCTGCGCAGCGCGCTCGAAGCCGGGCTCAAGAGCGCAGGAGCGCGCGCGGTCCCCGCTGCCGCGAGCGCACCGGCGAAGCTCGCCTCGCGCGAGGCGTTGCGCGGCGCTGCTGCGACTGCCGGCGCGAGCGCCGTCCTGACGAGCGAGCTCACGCGCCAGGGCGCGGGCGTTCATCTCGCGCTCGCGATCCACGACGGCACGAGTGGCACCGCGGTGTGGCGAAGCGCGCTCGACCAGCCCGACGTCGAAGGCGTCCGCGCGTTCCTGAGCGAGGTGCTGGGCGAAGCCGTCAGCGCCGCGCGCTCCACCGGCGAATCGGCGCGGCCCAGCGCGATCGGCGCAGCCGGCGCAGTCGGCGCCGAGCCACCCGCCGCAGCCGAGCCAGCTCGTGCAGCCGAGCCCGCTCGTGCAGCCGCTCCCACGAGCGCCGCCGCTGCCGCGGCAGGCTCGACCTTGCCGCCGCCCGTGCTCACGGTCGAGCCCGACGGCGGCGCAGCCGTGGTGCTCAACGCCACGCCGCGGATCGAGCCGCCCGTCGCGCTCGCGGCCGCCGCCGCGCCCGCGCTACCGTCGGTCCAGGCGTACCCATTCGAGGCGGACATTCGCGACTTCGACGTCTGCCGCTTCGGCGCGACGGCGCCCATCGCGTTCGCCGTCGTCGAAGCCGAGGGCGTACGCCTCTGGATCGCGGACGGCACGCGCCCGCCGACAGCCGCGGCCCACGTGGACACGCGCGCGCTCGAGACGTTCGTCGCCGCCGATTGCGCGGACGTCGACGGTGACGGCATCGACGAGCTCGCGATCACCGGACGGCGCAACGGCGGCTTCCGCTCGCGGGTCTTCACCGTGACCGAGGGCGGCCAGCGCGTCGCGCCGATCGGCGAGGAAGTCGCCTTCGCCATTCGCGCCGCCCCGGTCGGCGGCGGCAAACGCAGCCTGTTCGCGCAAGACTTCCCCATCCCGGGACGGCTCTACGGCCCGATTCGCACGGTGGAAGTGCGCGGCGGCCAAGTCCTCCTGGGACGCGAGCTCGAGCTGGTGGCGGATGCCAACGTCGGCGCGCTCGCGCTGGGGCTGCCCGGACCGCAGGGCACCGACGCCGCGCTCACCATCGACTCCGACGCGCGCTTGCGCCTGATCGCCAGCGGGCGCAGCGCATGGACCGGACCCGCGCACTACGGCGGCTACGACGTTTCCTTCGAGACCGCCGAGCGTCTGGTCAGCACCACCGGCTCGCTGCCGCGCGTCTATTTGCGCGACCGCATCGAGGTGGTCGGCCAAGGGTCGTCACCGCTGATCTTCGTCACCGAGATCGAAGCGCCGCTCGGAAACGTGCTGCCGAATCTCAACGTGGGTCGCGACGTCACCGTCGCGGCGATGCGCTGGAACGGCCAAGGCTTCGCGCCCATCCCCGTGCCCTTCGGATACAGCGCCGCGAGCGTCGGCGAGGGCGCGCTCAGAGACATTCGCGTCACCGACGTCACCGGCGACCGCGTCCCCGATCTGGTGCTCGCCGTCGTCGACTCCGAGGGCGGCTTGCTCGTTCCTCCAAGGCCGCGAGCCGACTATGCTCGTGTTTCCGGGCACGCCGTTGACGGACTCGCCGCAATCCGCACAATAAGCCGTCTCCGGGCGGGGTGAAGCCAGGGTGGTTAGAGCGACGGTCTCATAAGCCGTAGGTCGAGGGTTCGAGTCCCTCCCGCCACCAGAAGTCGTCTGTGAGCGGCACCTCGCTGGCCGATTCAGGTGCACAGACGGTCGATCGTGCAACTTTAGCCGCGCCGTTAGCTGCGCCTGTGCTGCGTCGACATTGCGTTGCGCCGAAGCGCGTGATCGACTGCGTAGACCGTGGACCTGCACCGCAACGGCGAGAGCGAACTCGTACGTGCGGGCATGGCATCTGTCTTGCGACCAAGTCGAGCAAGCAAGCCGGCTTTCGTCTGGAGGCACTGCAGAACGCCGGCTGATCCGCTCCCGAAACGCGTCGATCGCCTTGTCAACGAACACGGTGCGCTCGAGACAAGCCAGGATCGTGGCGCAGTACAGGGCTGCGATGTGCTGCAGATCGGCGACTTGCTCCATGCGAGCGTGCGACGATCCACTAGTTGGCAGACGATTGAGCGCATCGATTACCACTGCTTGCGTGCCTGACTCCATCAACCCTACGAGCGATTCCCGCAGATGGGTGAGATCCGACTCAACCGAGCCACCGCGGGGCCGATGCTCGCGCACTTGGACCGCCAAGAGACCCAGCCGGGCTCGTTCAAATGCACCCGCGAGCCATTGTCTCCACGACTCCGATACCTGGCGTAGATCGTCGGAGCGCAGGGTTGTTCCCGACGAGGTGAGTCTCCTCAACCTGCTCCGCGCGCATCCTCGACGCGTAGCGATGGCTTGCCCTACGCACTCTGCTGCATGAGCGCTGTTGCACGCATTGCCAAGTCACGTATGCCTTGATCCGTCGCTGCGCCAGCCGTAGGTCTCGTCTGTTCGACTCGCTCACGCTCCAGTTGCTCTGTGAGACGCGCGCCCGTTGCGCGGGTGTACTCGCCGTGGCGGCGGCGCTCGAGCCGGCCACCGCCGCTGACTGGCCTATCGGAAACGACGTGGGCGACCGTCCGACATCCTCGCGGCTACTCCCGCTGGCTCGGCGACGCGATCCAGCAACGCCCGTTCGCATTGGCGATGGCGGCGTCGAGCCCACTCTGAATCGTCAGGCCTTCCTGCTCGTTGCCGCCTGCGGGGTCTGGATCGCTCGTGAGCTCGAGGAGCGACCGCGCTTTCGAAGTATCCTGAGCGCGCCGTTCCAGCTGCCTCGGTTCATGAGCTCGGGCTCGATAGTGGAGGTTCGTCACCCGCCGGCGGAGCCGGTCCGATGCTCGGTGTTCTGCACGCGCGGCCTGCGCGGCCTCGCTCTGAGCGGGCTCGCTCGATCTCGTGCCGTAGCCTCTGCGCGTTCGCGCTCGGCGCGCTCTGCTGCAACGGCGCTTGTTCGGCAGCCTGCTTGCCGCCGCTTGGCGTGCTTCCTCGTCTTCGCGGCGCTTTTTCTTCTGGGTGAAAGCCGCCTTGCGCGAAGGCGCGCGATTCCTCCGGTCGATTTCCTCGGTGGCTGAGGCAAGCTCACGCGCTCCTTCAAGAGCGCAACGGCTCTTCTCCCATGCGCCCCTTCACGAAAGGCGCTGGCGCGGGCGGGCGTAGTCCTCGAGCTTGCGTTGCTGTTTCTCCTCGGCGGCCTCGCTCGCCTTGCGCGCGAGCACGGGCCGCGGCGCGTGCGGCTCCTTCGGCGCGCCTCTTCGGCGGCTTCGCGAAGCTGTTTCGCGTGAGTTCCGCTTGGCTTCGATCGCCGCAATCTCGGCGTTGATCTCGCTCGGATCGTCCACCCGCGAACGTGCCTTCCTTAGCGTCACGATCGCCGCGTCCCAGCTCATCTCGAACGAACCGCTGCGCTCCTCCGCGAGAAGCTGATCGGTTCGTCGCCGTTCGTCCGCCCGCGCGACGACGTCAGGGTGGGGTGCGGGCACTAGGGTGACTATTGCCGTCGACGTAGCGTCCAGCTCGATCGACTCGCCGGGTCTAGGCGTGTCGGTGATCCGTGGCTCCGACTCCGAGCCGGCGCGTCAGAGCCGCGCGCGCAGATTCCCCGCGCTGGAATCGACCGCCTCGGGTTCAGCGCACCGTGCAGCCTGCTCAGCGGCATGGTCGACCACGCGCTCGCCCCTCGAGATGTCCTCGATCCTCGGGGCGCGATGCAACTCGGTGCCAGCTAGCTCATGGTCTTCCGCTACCGGCGAATCGGACGCCGGCTGGTCCTGAAGTGCAACGGGAGCATCCCGCGGCTCATCGGAAGTGTGCGCGCACTCGATGCCGCCGAGTCACGGCTCGATTCGACCACCTGCTGCGACACTTCCGCTGCGAGCTTAAGCTCTTCGACTAGAGGTTGAGATCCCGATGGAAGCTGTTGCCCGGACCGAACATCTGTTCCCTTCTTTGTTAGCCAGCCCGAGTTCCGGCGGCAGCTCGTGCGGCTTTGGCATCCTTGCCTTCCCGACAAGTACCGGGAAGACAGGGATTGGCTGATTAAGGGCTGCGGCAACCCTCCAGCGCGCACATGGTCACCTGGTACATCGGCGCGGCGCTGCCCCTGGTAGTCCCTGTCCTTCTCGCTGCAGCTCAGCCACTGATCGCCAATAACCACAATCATTGCGTCAGAGTGACGAATCCGCTCCGCACAGAAATCCGGGAAATCTACCCCCGGCTTTACGTTATCGTACATCGTAGAAGATATTCGTCCTGCCGAATTCGCTCGCGAGTCGATCGTAGATACGACCTGTGATGTCCTCGCCGTCCTCGCGGCGATAACAGATGAAGATCTTCGGCATGGCTGTGGCGCGATCTGGACGGTGCGGAACTCGATCTTGCTACGGCCACGGCACGGGCATCAAGGCGCACTACGGCGACGTTTCGATGGAGTATTCCCGCGGTCGGAGCACCTTCTCCACTCCGCGAGGATCGGCCGTGCTCCAACCGTGTGCCGATACACAACCCTCAGAGGCTGCGGGTGGATCCGAGCGCACCCCGCCGGCCGAGGTGACGGCTTCCGGCGCGGCTGCGATGGCTTCGGCTGACACTCCTGCGGGAGAGTGCTTCGACCGACCCCGCATGATGTCGGGCGGCGCGAGCCAGCAGCGGATGCCGAAGCGCTCGATCCCACGACGGACCGCCAGCAGATCGCAAGCCCGCCGCAAGCACTCGCCGCGCGCGCCCGCCGATGACCGATCTCAGCGCGACGCCGCCTCCAGCTCGGCGATGACGCGCGCGAGCCAGGGCGTTCGTTCGCGGCGCTTGGTGCGTGCGTCCCGAATCAACCGCAGGTTGCGAGCCGTGGTCTCGGCTTCCCACGGGGCGCGCAACGAAGCGAGTGCGTCGCCGAGGTGACGATCCGCGGCCGGTGCGTCGCTCGCGAGCACCGCGAGCTCGAGCATCGTGGCGTGGTCCCAGTAATCGGGTGAACCGCTCGCCAAGCGCTGCTCGGCGGAGAAGCGAACCACCGGCAGCAAGCGATCGCGCTCGGCCTTGGCGGCATCGTCGCCCTTCATCTCGAGCAGCGTGACGGCGTTGATGCCGGGATACGCATCGCGCCAGTCGGCCTGAAAGCCGCGCCGGTAAGCGCCGATGGCACGGTCGAGGTGGGACGCCGCGAGCGCCTCGCCCTTCTTCCCTCTGGCGCACGCCTCCGTCCAAAGATCCTTGTGGATCCTGCCGATGAGCCCGCAGGTCTCGGAGCTGGGTCCTTGCTCGGACTCGACTTCCTTGAGCACGCTGAGCGCCCGCTCGCGGAGCGTTCGCGCGAGCACGCTCTCCGAATCCTCCTTGAACAAGCGTCCGGCTTCGCGATTGAGCGCGAGCCCGAGCTGCTCGCGCACCATCACCTGGCGCTGGAGAGCGACGGGCATGCGAGCGTAGAGATCGATCATCGCTCGCCAGGCGCTCAGCGCTCGGTACGAGAGCATGAGCTCCACGATCACGCCCGCCTCGTCGACGTCCAGCTCGTCGAGCTCCTTCTCGACGGCGCCGAGGGCTTCGAGTCCCGCTTCGCCGCGCCGCAAACGAGCCTCCGCCATGCGCTCTTGCAGCTCGCGATGCTCGGTGAGCTCGTCGCGAAACACGTCGGTCTTGAGCCGCGCGAGCTTGGGCGGCTTCCACTCGCCGATGAGCTGGAAGATCGGGCTGTCGACGTGGGCCTTGCTGAACGCGAGCTTTCGCAAGCGCTTCAGGCTCGCACCGAGCGATTCGCGCAGCGCCTTGGCCTCGCGTGCGGCGAACCGGTTGTTGGCTCCGAGGTCGTAGCCCACCGCCTCCAGGAACGAGACGTCGAACGGAATGTGGTGGTGCTTGGCGAAGATCGCCTGTGTCGTGCTGGGCCGCGCCGTGTGGCGTACCCCCAGCTCGTAAAACACGTTCGCGTTGGCGCTGGTCAGATCGGCCACCGCGTACTCGCACAGCATCAGCGCCGCGAACATCTTGCGGTGGATGATGCCGCCGCCGGCGGCGTGGTCCGAGCGCAGCGGGATCAGCCCCGCATCCTCGATGGCGGGAGCGATCGCTCGCCGGTACACCTCGTCGAAATCGATGTCGGCGCGACCCGTGGGATCGGGCTTCTTGCCGAACGGCATCAGCACGAAGCAGAGCGGTTTCGGTTGAGACATGGAGCGTCCTTTCGGTGCGGTCCCGAGGCGACGACGAGCGCGCGAGCGCACTGCGCGGCCGAGCATGCGAGGCGTGCTTGCGAGTATCCAGCGCTGAGCTTGCTCGGAATCGAACGTGGCTTGGTATCGAATCCCTGACCGGTGCCATTCGTGACTCGCGCCGATTGCCTAACGATCGCGTCTGCGAATGGCATAGCCGGCCGCAAGCAGCACGGCGGGCCAGTTCGCCACAGCTTGGCGATCTTGCTCCTTGATGCGCTCCGGAACCCGATCCCACGGCACGAGGTATGGCGATTCCTTGCGCGCGACGTCGCGCTCCTCCGCTGGCTTCCAGCCCTGGAGCAGCCGTTCGGCATTCCAGCGTCCGTGCTCACGCTCGGCGAGGCGCTCGAGCTCGCTCAGCTCGAACCGGATGGGCTGATCCATCGGCCCGCCGCGCTCCACCACGTACCCCTCGGCGCTGATCGCTCGCTCGATGAAGGCGACTTGCGCTCGATTCGAGCGCTTGAGCCCCTCATCGAGCTGGCTCCACAGAAGAAGCGATCGATCTTGGCCACCCAGACCGGTGAGTCGCGAGGCGCGGTAGGCATCGTGCACGTGCCGTCCGCCCACCTCGAGCGCGGCGTCGTCGAGCGCGGTCTTCGCGTCGCTCAACAGCGCGTCAAAGGTGGCCTCGTCGTCGGGCACGGGCATCACATTGGCCACGTCCGACCAGTCGCGATCCTTGAGCGTGGCCTCTGCGGCATCCTTGCTATTCGCGACGAGCGCCACGCAGGCCCCCAGCGCCGCGGCGATTCGATATTCGAGCGCCGAGAGGTCGCCGCCACCCACACCCACGAGCTTCACGTCCTGTGCCGCCACACCCGACGTGAGCAGATCATTCCAGTACCGCAGCACCTCGCGCACGCTGAAGTCGCGCGCGCCCGGGGTGCGCCGGATCTCGGAGTAGCGCAAATCGAGGACCGCGCCGCGAGGCAGCCGCGCCGGGACGTAGCCGATCGTTCGGATTCGTCCGCGCGAGCGCGCGCCGATGCGCGCCGCCAGCTCGCAGATGCCGGTGCGTGTCCCTCCCGAGACGATCGTGCCGCGAAAGTCGCGCAGCGCTGCGCGCAGCCGCCGGTCCACCTGCGCGCGCCGGCGTCCCCAGCCGCGCGATGTGTCGCCAGCCAAGATCAGCACGTTGCCGAAGGCGTCGTCCTGCGACTCACGCGAGCGCGCCTCCTCGACCCGTCGGGCCAGATCCAGCAGCGCCACGACCTCGTCGAGACCGCAGATCGCAGAACGGGCACCGCTCAGGCGATGCAGCTCGCTCGCCTCCTGGCACAGCAGCCGCGCTCCTTCGCCGCGCCAGTCGCGGCGCGTCACCTCGAGCGCCTTGCAGTAGCTCTTCAGCGCCTCGTCCGGCGCGCCCGCGAAGAGTTGCAGCCTCCCAGCCGCGTAGAACGCGAGCGGCCAATCGAGGTGCGCATCCGCGCGATCGCGGCAGCGCTCGATCGCCTGACGGATCAGCGGTCGCGCCGATCCGAGCGCCGTGACCGCGCCGCCCGCGTGGCTCTCCACCTCGCAGCTCAGGAGCGCGCACAGGTGATACGGATTGGTGGGCGCTCGCTCGAACGCTCGCGCGCGATGGCTACGCTCGCGAGCAGCATCGACACCCGCCCAGCTCTCGGCGACGAGCGCGAGCGCCTCGTCATCCGACGGGTCCGACTCGATCGCACGCGCGAGCGACTGCCGCGCCGCGGCCAACGCCGCGCGGTCGCTCGCCGGCGCCAGGCGCAACCGGGCCCGCCCCAGCTCCCGGTGCACGCGACCGTTTCGCGAGCTGACGAACGCACCGAGGGCGTCGATCACCTGTTTCCAGGCGCCAACCGCCGCCGCAGCCTGGGCGAGCTTGAGCGCCGCGCCTTCGTCCCGAGGCAGCGCCTCCGTGACGTGCGCCAGCGTTTCGAGCTCGTTCTCGGCCCGCTTTCGATCCACCCACACGCCGTGGTGATCCCGGTAGGCGTCCACCCCCTGCGCCAGCTCGGCGAACGCGCGGTCTCCTTCCTCGAGCATCGCCGCCAAGCGCGCCGCCAACCGATGCCAGCGCGGCGGCACCTCGAAGCCCGGCTTGTAGAGCCGGTCGTGCGCGACGTCACCCCAGACGTGCTGCAGGAACGTCCGCACCTGGATCTCGAGCTTGAGCCCGTCCACCGCGCGGCGCGTCTTCGCAGGCAGGCGGCGCACGAAGGGCGAGCTCGGCCGCACGGCGATCCGATAGTGGACGCACGAATAGCCGAACTCCGACGTGCCGAGGCGTTCCTGCACGTTCTCGCGATCCGCGGGGCTCAGACCGAAATGCGCCTCGACCCACGCGCAGAGCCGCTCGACCTCCGGCACCGTGTGCGTGATCACCCGCCCCCCGCACAGGTCGAAGAGCTCGTTCACCGGGTTTGCCAGATCCGGGTATTTCCGCACCGCTTTCTCGGCGAAGCTCGCCACCGACTTGGCGCGCGCCTGCACCATCGCCAGCGGCACGCACTCCGCGACGCCGCGCCGAAGCGCCGCTTCCACGGCCGTCGCAAGCAGGCGGTAGCGCGGCTCGATCGCCTGGTACGCCCTCACCTGCGCCGCATGCCACTCCCGCTTCTCGGCGGCATCCCGCTCCCGCTCCTCGTCCGTCACGGCCCCCTCCCGCAATCGGCTTTCCCCTTCGCACACCGCTGCACGCTATCATCTTCGAACCCGCGCGGCGTGAAGGCGCAGCAGCGCAAGCCTAGGTGAATTCGTCTAGCTTCCCTGGCCCATGCCCTCGCCGACCTACGACGTCTTTCTCAGCTACGCGTCGGCGGATCTCCCGCTCGCCGACAACAACACCCACAGAGACATCCGGTGGAGCCGCCCACAGCGACAGATGCTCGCGTTCCGTCTCTATGGCCGCGGCCGCGCGCGCTCTCGCACCACCAGTGAATACTTGCTGGCTGCTCTCATGACCCCAACCTTTCAGGATCCGGCGCCGCCGAAGAACCCGAGCGACTCCAACGCCAGAGGTCTCCGCCGTCGCCTGCTCCACAGTCGAATCTCTCGACCTATCGGATCGAGTCTCGTCACCACGTCCAGCACCAGCTCACTGTCCAACACCACCTCGCGGATACCCTCCGAGTGATCCACGACGCATTCGAAAGCATGTACCACCCCAGTACACCACGCCCGATTCTTACGAAGGAGCCGAAGCCGCCGACGCTGGCCACCGAGACGTACGAGAGGATCGAACACATACACGAAATACTCACAACAGATCCGACCCGAGTTGCTTGATGCCGAGTGAAAATCGTTCGTTTTCGCGGTCGATACCGAGGACCACCGCCTCAACTAGCTGGCCCTCTCGGTAGATCTCGCTTGGGTGACCGAAGCACCTATTGTGCATAAGATCGGAGATGTGAACCAACCCGTCGATACCTTCATCCAGGCCAATGAAAACGCCAAAGTCGGTGACCCTCTTGACCTTGCCGCGAATGACCTCGCCGATCGCATAAGCGCGCTTCGACGATTCCCACGGATTCGGCATCATCTGCTTGAGCCCCAGTGAAATCCGCTGGTTCGCCAAGTCAACGTCGAGGACCTGAGCTTCGATCTCTTGCCCGACCTCGACGAATGTCGACGGGTGCCTCACCTTCCTCGCCCACGACATATCAGACACGTGAATTAGCCCTTCGACGTCCTTCTCAAGCTGGACGAACGCGCCGTAGTCAGAGAGGCTGACCAGTACCTCTCACTCGCGCACCTGGCGCCAATAACGGTTGAAGTAGCAAACGCAGCAGCAGTGCGTACAGCGCACCCCAGACATTCGAATCAGCGCTCCAATACGTCCAGTGAGTGCAGGAAGGACACATATCGCTCTACCCGTGGAACCTGACGATCCTCGACGGCGGCTTTCCGAGACCGAGGATCGATCGAGGGCTCTCATCCGACTTGCTCGCCGCTGCCTTCCAGGCTCGTCCGCCACTTCAACCAACGCGAACCGCCCCGCCGGCAGCCCCTCGCTCGCAAGCCCAGGCAAAGACAACCGCATGTCCAAGGCGAGCCCATCTAGGTGGCGAGGCTCTTCGAGATTGATACGAGCAAGCTCGCCTGATGCCGCGCGACTCGGACTCGGCCATGCGGCATAGATACGCCGCAGAAAGCGCGACCTGCTCGAATCTCACAAATCCCGACTCAATCAACGCGCCAACGTCACGCAGCTCGCTCTGCCGCACATTCTCAGCATCTACCACGTCGAGCATCAGCTCGTCGTACGCCCGCCTCTCGAACTCGCGGCTCATGTACCACCCGCCACCGTCGCCTGTATCGATCGCGCATGCTTCCATCGCCACATCCACTCGATTTCGCCCCATACGAGCAGGGCATCCTCCCGTAGGCCCTGGATTGGCCACTGCCAATCGCCGGCTACGCTTTTCGTCTGCGCCGACGATTCGACCCGCCGGCGCAATAGCGTCTGGGGAATCCAGCCGGTGCAGTGATCGTACTTCGGAAGCTCCTGCAACGCGCTTATGCCCAAGCCGTGACGCGTCACGGCGACTTGGCCGGACACATGCAATCCGCGCCAGTGGCCCGATGAACCAAGTTGCAAGTCCCGCGAGCAGCAGCGCAAATCCAAACCGGCTCGTCGCTGCGCCCGGATTGATAGCCAACACAACGCAAGACCGCACAGAGCCATCGTCGCCGATACGATTCCAAGCCCCCACGAGATGGGCGCTATTCCATACGTAGCGAGCTTTGAGGTGCCGACCGCGCTGTTGCGTCTCAATCTGGGCGGAACTTGCGGATGCGGGTTGTCGCGCACGCCCCCTGATGAACCACTCCGGAACCGGCCTGATCGACCCACACTGGGCGGCGAACCCCTCGCCCGTCAACGCGTCGCTTAGCAATGAGCCTGCATTTCTTTTGCAGTCTCCTTCTTTTTCATCACGTTTGATCGGCTTGCGCAAACGAGAATCCCCTTGCAAGCTTACAGCACCTGACGGCAACGATTGCGCGTAAAGCAATCGTGATGGGCGCGCAGGCTCTTCGAAACTCGGACATGGATCAAGACACAGAGTGCGAACAGGCCAGACTGGGCGTCGACTCTCGACCCCGAGTACGTAAGATGTAAGACATTGAAGAAGTCCGAGTTGACCTTGAGCAGACTGGCGCCCAACTTTTACAATGTCCACAAGACCGGCAGCCTCACCGAAAAAAGACCCGCTTTCAATTGCCAGAAGACGTTCTTCGTCATTACATCGCGTCTATCGTCCGCGCTCGATCAAGATTCACGGGCACGACCCACTGAATTGCTTCTCGCAGCAATTGTTCGCTCTCGACAATCTTGACCACTCTTCGCTTCGCCTCGTCGAAAAGGCGCTCTTGCTGTTGTTGCATCATCTGACCCAGCGCCGAGAAGGCGGGATCCGCCTGCAGCCTACGAAACGTGCGGGGGTCGCATCGAAACGCTTGACCGACCCACTCGGCTGCGCGTCGCTCATCCCCGGCGCGAGCGTAAGCGCACGCAAGCTCAACCGCGGTGCCGGCGAAGCCGCCGCCGTGTTCGCGCGCTTGCGAAGCATAGCGATTCGCCGCTTCGTGCTGTCCGCACTTCACCGCGACTTGCGCCGCCAATACGTAAGCTCCTGCTATCTGAAGCCAACCACCCCCGTCGTGCTCCAGAATCTGATGCATCTCGCAATTGAAATCATCGCTTCTTCTAATTCGGACTTTCGGCGACTGCACGAGAGCAGCCGCGCAAGCCAGTATGTTGCAGTGCGTCCAGTCGTATTTGATTTGAATTGCGAAGGTGCTTCAGCGCCATTCCGAGCTTGTCCATTGCGAGAGCGCGGCTTGCTTCGTCGAGTTCATCCTGAATCGCGTGACGCGACGTATCACGCGGGCCTGGCGGCGAGCCGGAAGGATTCGACAGCGAAAGAGTCGCTCAAAGTATCCTGAGTCAGCAACCATGAGCCCTTCATTCACGAGCTCATCTGGACGATCTCGGCCTATCGCTTCACTGGTTGGTGTGGCCTGCAATCTACAATGGAGCGAAGTGCGACTTTGTTTTTCATTGAGCACGCTGACCACAGAGTTTACGATTCTAACTACGGTTCGGAGGAGTGGCTCGGAACGATCAATCATTCCAACAGTCCAGTCCGACTGTATTACAGACTTCCACGCCTCAAGCGCGCGCGCGGCGGCTGAATCTTGCTTCGACGGAGGCTCAAGATCGACAACAAAATAGGGCAGCACGGCTGTCCGCGGCCGATTTCTCATCGCTGCTTCATATTCAATTTGAATGGATGTCTGTGGCCGATTCGTATTCGGTCGGTGCCCCTGACTCCGATCGACGAGGAGGACAAGGACATCCGATCGCTCGATGGCGCGCCTACTCACATCCAGGGGCGTGGCGGCTCTGGCCGAGGTGATCGTCGAGGTCGACGACATGAATGGCTGGGCTTTGCCACTCCCGGAGCTGACGCGCCAGCTCACGCCTAAGCTCTCGGAACTCGTGAAACGTCGATGCGATGAAGACCTGACGCTTGTTAATCACAGCGCCTCCGCTCGCAACTACAACTTCGTTCACACCCGACGGATGCGAATGCCGCCGCCATGGAGTCCTGTCGTCGGCAGGTCCCGGACCGTCCGGCAGGCTGTGTGGTACCACAACTGCACCTCGGCAGCACCCTTCCTCTGATCTCGGGTCATGCGGCGCGCGCGGGCTCGGTGGGATTGCCGAGAAGCGCGATCAGGCGCTCTTCCAGATCGTCGTCGCAGATGAGGTGGTTCACGAGGCGGTAGTCGAGCAGGACGCGGCGCACGGTCTCGGCCTTGCTCGCTCCGATGGCGATGACGACCACGCCGGGGAGCTTCGGGTTCTTGCGCGCGGCCTCGGCGCATTGCTGAAGCTGCCGCAGCTGGATTCCGGTCCAACGCGACGAGACCTGCGCGAGCTCCTCCACGTCGGTCGCCGAGAGCGTGGGCTTGGGGATGAGCGCGCCGCCGATGTCCGCCCCCACGAGCTGGCTGAGGCGCTTCCCATCCACTCCCGCCATGTCGCGGAACTGCTTCCCGTAGCCGAGGCCGAACGCCACGCCGGGGAGGCTCACGCTCACCAGCACGGTATCCATTCGGTGGATCAAGCCCCGCTGCGACGGCCGCTCGGCGCCACCGCCGAACACGTCCTGGTAGGACGGGATGCTTCGCACGTACTTCCACACGGCCTCGGCGCCATCGGGACCGAGCTTGGAAGGCACGAACGCGGGGATGCCCATGAGCGAGCGCGCCGCGCGGCGATCGTTGTTCCAGATCTCCGAGAGCTGGCTCGCGAGCATCGACGCGGAAACCTTGGGTGGCTGAATTCCGACCTGCTCGCCGCAGATCGGGATGAAGGTCACCGGGCGCCGCTCGCCCGCGCGACGCGACACGGCGAGGTCCACGCCCTGGACGCTGGCGGCGACGCTCTTGCCCCAACACACCCCGCACACCCGCGCGCGGTTGAGGATCTTCAGCAGCTCGGCACCCGCCGCCGTTCCGAAGCGCTTCAGGCGCTCGCGGTAGGCGTCCTTCGAATCGTCGCGCGAGCCGCTCGGGAACACCGCGACCGTCGGCAGCGGCAGGTTCGGCACCCGCGTCCGCTGGATCGTCTCGAGCGCCTCCCGGAGCTGCTGACGACCCGCGCGGGTGCGCACCGCGTGCAGCGTCGCGTCGTCGAGATCACCGGACACCCAGAAGGCCTCGCGCCGCAGATGGCCGGCGCGCTCCGCCGCGGCCACGAGCCGCGACACCGTGGGCTGCGAGCAATCGAGCCGCCGCGCGATCGCCTCCTGCGTCCAGCCTTCACCCGTCAGATACGCCGCCGCCAACGCATCGATCGAGGGCTGCTTACTCATGTCGTGTCTCCCGCCGGATATTCATTCATCGATCGCCGTGAATGCGAATTCAGACTACTGCATGACAATTGCGACACGCCACCGTGACGGCCTATTGTCGCGCTCGGGGACGAGAACCGCACCGCACCGCTGCACTCGACCGCGCTGCCCGGGCTCCCGTGCTCGGCGGCGCGTTCGAGTGAACCGGCGCACAAGGGGGATTGCGATGAGTCGACAGCCATACACCTGGGACCCGACGACGAACGCGCTCGCCATGGCGCTCTCCGGCTTCATGCGGCATTCGCGCAAGCAGCTCTCGCTCAGCCAGGAGGCGCTGGCCGATCGGGTCGGTTGCGATCGCGTGACCGTGCCGCGCATCGAGCAGGGACGCCAGCTTCCGTCGTTTCAGACGCTCGCGCAGATCCTGCGGGCGCTCGACGTGCGGCCGGCGCTCGATGGCTCGCCACTTCCGTTCACGCGCCTTCCGGACTTCCGGGACCGCGCCGACCTCATCGAGGTGGTGGACGTCTTGAGCCGGGTGCAGCCGAGCACCGTGGCCACGATCCTCGACGTGCTGCGCGCCCATCATGCCCTCGTCGCGGCCAACGCGGAGCGTTCCGGGGATCCCGAGATCGTCTTCATCCGCCCAAAGCCCACCGGGTTCGTCACCGCGCGCTGAGGACGAACCCTCATCCACCCGATAGCACTCCCACGGCTCGCCGGGAACGCCCGGCGAGCCACCTCCGGATCCACCAGCGATACGCCGACCAGAAGGTGGGAAACAACCGACGAAGGCCCGCGCGGCAGGCTCGGACGACGGGACGCCACGACACGCCGACGATCGCCCACGCGACCACCAGATCGAGAACCGGCCGCACCGAGTCCGAGAGCCCAGGCACGAGCCCGACGAGCAGATCCACCAGCATAAGCACGTAGATGGGACCCAGAAACACGAGCTCGAGGAAGCTCCGATACGAGACCGTGAGTCCAGGACCTCCCGTCAACCCCAGTCCGGTCGTGTAGCTGAGCGCACCCGGCCCAACCCAGTTGCTGAAGAGCGGCGCGCCGAGCCGAAAGACGAGGTAGGGCGTGGACGCGAGCAGCAAGAACCCGAGCCCTCCGACGGCACCCGTCGCGTGCCAGAGCACGCGACGCCGTGACCAGCCGCGGCTTCGCAGTCGCAGCCACGGCGTGAAGACACAGCCCCACCACACCAGCACGGCGTAGAGCGCCAGCTCGCCGACGATCTTCCGCGGCACGCGTCGCAGCTCCTCGGCCATGGCGTCGCGAACCGCGGGCTCCACCTCGTCGCGGACCGGCCGATACGAGGGTCCGAGGTTGCGTGTCTTCGCGAGCACGCAGCCGTGGTGGCCACAGAGGAAGCCGTATTTCCAGTGCGCGGTCGTGCGGATCTCGTCGGCCCACATCTCGTAGGCGTACGGCTCGATGGTCTGCACCTTCATCCGCGCCGCGCACGATTCCATTCCGCCGATCGCGATCGCCCACGCCACGATCGTCCGGCGGCGCTTGCGGCTCATCTTCACGGCGATCCGAGCTCGCTCGGGTCGTAGGCCCACACGGCGACCCCCTTGCGGCTGCCGTCGCGAGTGGCGAGGAGCGGGCTCCGGGGGTGAAAGGCGAGCCCGCGAGGAAGCGGATCGTCCGTTCCTTCGTCGATCCGCACCATCGCTTCCCAACTGTCCGTCCGATACAGCACCACACCGCCGCGGATGACCTTCGCGGCGACGATCCGTTCGTCGTGGGAGACCGCGAGATCGACCGCGTCGCCGGCACCACAGCCGAGCATCACGCGCTCGTCGCGGGCCTCGACGTCGAGCACGCGCAGGGTGCTCCGTCCCCCGCTCACGACGATCGCGCCCTTGCGTTGCAGCCAGCCGAGTACCTTCACCGGGGCCCCGGTCGTCGCGAAGCGGCGGATCGCGGCTTCGCCCGTCGACGCGCGCGCCGCCTCGATCACGATGGCGCGATCGTCGCCGCCGGTCGCCAGCCAGGTGCCGTCGCGACTCCACGCGAGCGACAACACGGCACCCCGGTGGAGCTCGAGCGTGACGCGTTCCTCGCCGGACTCGCGCTGCGTACGAAGCTCCAGGTGGCCGTTGCGCAGTCCGAGCGCGAGGGTCCTTCCGTCCGGCGACCACGCGGCGCACAGCACCACGTCCGCCGTGCTCGCGAGCCAGGCCGGCGGCAACCCCGCCTCCGGCTGCCAGAGTCGGAGCGAGCCGTCCGCCGTGCTCACCACGACTTGGCGCCCGTCGGGCGACCACGCCACCGCGCGGACGGCGCCACCCGCTGACACGTGCACCGCGGTGCAGCTCCGCCGGGCCGGATCCCAGATCCGAACCGAGCCGTCGCGCGACGCCGAGAGGATCCGCGATCCCGTGGGTGACCACGCGATCGCCGAGATCAGCTCGGGATGCGCCCCCAGCGTGGTCTCGATCCTGAGCCCGAGCGGCACCGGCGCAGCCCGTGACTCGGGCGCGGGGGTCCGGGGGAGAACGATCGTGCGCCACGTCGCCGCCTCGGCGAAGGGATCGCTCAGGTCGAGGTACGAGCACGAATCCTTCCACACGCGCTGCCAGTCGCACGACGCCGCCGTGCCTGAGTTAGCGAGGCGCTCGACCCATTCCCCACGCAGTCGCGCGCGGCCGTGGCGCGGCGGCTCGCGCACGGCGCGCGCCAGCGCCTCCGCGGGCACGATGCGGTGATCGAGGACGCCAGCGGCATCGAGCGCCGCAAAGATCCCGCCCTCGCCGACCTCCGCGAACTTGGTGTCGAGCTCGAATAGCTCGTCGCGCAGCCGCAGAAACGCCGGGAACGAATCGATGCTCGCCCCGCGCGCGGCCAGCGTTCGCTCACCGTTCCGCCGCCAGTCACGCAACGACTCCGTGGAATGCTCGAACGGATCGACCCGACTCGCCGGCGAGATTCCGCTCGCGAGACGAGCCCGTGCAAACCCGGCGGCGACCTCGTTCCAGATCGGCAGCACGTCGCGCGCGAATCCAGCGCTGCGCGCCCGCTCTTGGTAGAGCCGGTCCTTGATCGCCCAGTCGAGCGTCGTCGCGGCGCTGAGCGGCGAGTCCGAGAGCCGCTCGAGCTGCTGCCGCCAGTGACGCAGCACCTCGTCCGCCCACGCGGGGAGCAGCCCCCGTCGCGCGGCGGATTCCGCCGTCTCCAGGTAATGCCGCTGGATCTCGAGCGCCGTGAGCCTCCGCCCGTCCACGAGGTCGACGCGCGTCGTGAGCGAGGGATCGCACGCGATGGCGTGCATCGCGCGCAGCGGTGTCGCGAGCGCGACCGCCGATCCCGGGCTGGAGCCGGCCTCGACCATGGCAAGCACCAGCGCCGTCGTGCCGATCTTCAGATACGCGGCGACGTGCGATTGGAGCGATTCGCCGCAGATCAAGTGCAGCCGATGGAAACCGGGTGCCGCGAGGGTTTCGTCCTTGGTGTGCAGGATGCCGCGGTTGCCGGTCGAGTCGCAGGAGGTCTCGTTGACCAGGAACGAGGCCCGCGGTGAGAGCATGAAGACGATTCCTGGCGAGGACGGCTCGAATCCGCCGCTGCCGGAGAACACGATCCGGCTCACGAGATGCGGGAGGAGCTGCTCCGGCAGCGCCCGCGGATGGACCCGATGCAAGTAAGACTCGTGGCAACCCCACGAGGCCCCGCTGCCGCTGTAGTCGACGTTGCCGCGGAAGAGCCGCACGCTCGCGAGCGCCGGGACCTGCGCGCGGATTCGTCGCAGCAGGCGCTCGAGCACGAGGTCGCCGGCGCCCACGAATTGCACGCATTCGGCCGGGTCCGAGCACTCGGGTGTGGCGAACTCGGGATGAAAGCCGTGATCCACGTAGAACCGCGCACCCGAGCTCAGCCACACACCGCCGGCGTCCGCCGAGCCCGGCAACGTCGGCAGCTCTGCGGACGCCGCGCGTGTGAGCAGCTCCACGATCTGCCGACGCGAGACCGGCGATCCCTGCGCCGGCATGGGGGCGAGCGCGTACTCGGTCTCGATCCCCATCAGCGAGGCGTGGGTCATGGAGCACCGTCGCCGGCGGCGACGCTCGACGAAGCGGGCTGGTCGATCTGCCAGATGCGGATGCCGCGCCCCTCGGCGCCACGAATCGCGAATCGATCGAGCACGGGGTGGAACGCGAGGCCCCGTGGCCACGCGTCGTCCGTGCGCTCGTGAATGATGACCTGCACGGACAATCGCTCGGCATCGAGAAGCTGCACGACACCGAGCGCGGTCTTGTACGCGAGCCAGCGGCCGTCGGCGCTCACCTGCACGGTGAACACGTCGACGTCCTCACGCCCGGCCACCCGCGGCTCCCCCGCGAAATCGTGGACGAGCACGCGGCCATCGCCGCCGCTCGACGCGAGCCGGCGACCGTCCGGATACCACGCCACCTCGCGAACGACGTCGCCGCCATGGGGCCGGATGCGCAGCTCCGCCGCGCGCGCC
>JAXLQJ010000030.1:0-90352 GCA_046331705.1 bacterium
CGCCATCGACAGCTCGCGCCGACCGCCGAGATCGAGCGAACGCGTTCGATCGCCGAGCCGGTCACCGAGAAAGACGCCGCCGGCGCCGCGGTGACCCGGGTGGTCGAGCGCGACGTCGTCGAGCGGTCCGCGCTGGTGCTGAGCTCGAGCGAGCTACACGTCGCGCTTCACGTCGATCACCGCCGCAAGGGGCTGCTCTGGTACGACACCTACGCGATCGACTTCAGCGGCCACTACACGGTGGCGAACCCCGATGACGAGGAGCGCCCGATCGACGTCACCTTCACGTTTCCCTCCGCCACGGCGATCTACGACGGATTTACGTTCCGCGTCGACGGACAAGAGCCGCCGCCGGTCAGCGATCTGACCCGCGGCATCACCGTCCGAAGCCGTGTCGCACCGCACGCGGAGGCGCGCGTGGAGATCGCCTACCGTTCGCGCGGCATCGGCACCTGGACCTACGCCCTGTCGCGCGGCGGCGTCGCCCAAGCCCGGAACTTCGCGCTGGCGCTCGACACCGACTTCGCGGAGATCGACTTCCCGTCGGGCTCGCTGTCACCCACCGCCAAGGCTCGTAACGGCGCGGGCTGGAAGCTGCGTTGGGACTTCACCAGCGTCGTCACCGGCCAGGTCGTCGGCTTGGTGCCGCCCAGCAAGCTCAACCCGGGGCCGCTCGCGGCGCGCATCACGTACTTCGCTCCCGTGTCGCTGCTCTTCTTCCTCACGGTGATGGTGATGCTGGGCATGATCCAAGGGCAGAACCTCCATCCCATGAACTACTTCTTCTTGTGCGCGGCGTTCTTCGCGTTCCACCTGCTGCTCGCCTACCTGGCCGATCTCGTCGAGCTGGACGTGGCGTTCGGGATCTCCGCCGCCACGAGCATCTTCCTGGTGCTGAGCTATCTGCGACTGGTGGCCGGCATGCGTCGGTTCCTGATCCACGCCGGCCTCGCCCAGCTCGTCTACCTGGTGCTCTTCAGCTACGCGTTCTTCTTCGACGGCCTCACCGGTCTCACCATCACCGTGGGCGCGGTCGTGACGCTCTTCGTGCTGATGCAGCTCACTGCGCGAATCGACTGGGCCGAGATGTTCGCGTCCGCGAACCCGCCCATGCCACTCGCACGCACATCCAAGCCGGTCGGCTCGGCGTCGTGACGCAGGAACAACCGCTCGGTCAGGCCGCTGAAGTTGGCCGTGCCCCCCCGGGCGGGCTCTCTCGCCCGCCCCTACGAGCTCGCCGTCAGGTCGATTCAAGTCGTGACTGGTCCGCTGGTGCAACGCGATTGCGGCCCCCCCCACGCGCAGCTCTCTTCACGTACGCAGGGTTGCGAGCGCAGCCTCGAGCGCTCTCGCGTGCCCTGCGGCGACGTGGATCAGAAACTGCGCACAACGACCCAGCACACCGCCGTACTGCGCGAAGTATCGAACGCCACGCCGTCCCAGCTCCTGATCGAGAACGTAAATCGCGTGCCCCGCAGTGCGCCCGAATGCGCCCTCGTAGTAGCGGTGGACGATCGGCTGATCCAGCTCGTCGACGTTGTCGGCCATGTGCTGGGTTCGATTGCGCCACGCGCCGACGGCGCGGCGCTTGCGTGCACCGCCATCGCGCCACGGCCGGCGGCGGCCACCCTTCCCGCATGCGCCCGAATGCGCCGCCATCCAACGACTACCCACCCGTACGACGGCGACGCGACCCACCATGGAGGTCATCGGCATCCCCGTCGAACCGGCTGTTCCAGCGCTCGAAGGCGGCGCGGCCGAGCGCGCCAGGCAAGATCAACCGCTGACTGACTCCGGCGACGCGGAGCTCGGTTCGTGATGAGACGATGCCCTGGATTCTCTCGCAGGTCGAGATATCCAGCCACGGTATCGAGAGCGCTGGATGGAATAGCGAGAACGGTGGGAGCAGCGCGATATGAAGGCTGGCATCACCCACGGTCGCGAACGCGAGCCCACGGCCGAGCCACGGAGCCATGCCGTACGTGACGGGCCATCGCCCCCAACCCGCTGCAACGCAGCACAGGACAAAACGCTCACCGGTGATCACGCGATCGGCAGTGAATCGCGCTGCAAGCGCACGCCAGCCGCTGCTGAGCGCGACCAACCACCAGAGCCCGGTGCAAGCCGCTAGAATCGACGCAGTCGCCATGCACGCCACCTACGCGACGGAGACGAATCGGTCAGCGCGGGCGCGCCGCGCGGGCGCGCGGCGTCACTCGATGGGTTGGCAGTCGTAGCCGACGATGCGCACGGTGCCTTCGGACGCGGAGCCGGGGGCTTCGAGATCGAAGGTGGCACGCACGCCCGGCGCGAGCGACGCGGGAGTGGCGGTGACGTGCGGCGTGCCCTTGGGCACGGAGGTCGCGTCCGGCTTCACGATCGCCACGACGACGTCGCGCGCGAGCCCGGGGCCGGTGTTCTCGACCTCGCCTCGGGTGCGGGTGCCGCTCTGCGTCGGCGTCCCCACGAACTTGAGCTCGCAGTAGCCATTGCCCGTGACACCGAACTCGGGACGAGGGGCGTCGCAGCCCTCCATCTCGCGGGTCAGCATCTCCTTGCCGCCACCGTGCGATCCGACTCCGGTCCACGTGGCCGACACCGCGAAGCTCGCCTCGCCGCCCGGGTCGATGTCCGCGGGCTCCGTCGTCACGACCTGATCGTCGACCACGAAATCGTCGCCGGCGCCGCGGATCTGGAAGCGCACCTTCGCGCCCTTCGCGACGGCATCGCCGCTGTTGCGAATGCGGCCCTTGAACGTGACCTTCTTCGCCTGGTTGTCCTGCGAGCGCTGCGGCTGGCCGACATCCTCGAGCTTGCACTTGGTGGACGGCGGGGCGTCGGCCGCCGGCGCGTCCGCCGCAGTGCACGGCGTGACCCCGAGCGGGACGAGCATGACGGCGGCGAGACCGAGGTTCCTGAGCGCCTGTGTTCGCATGGGACTCCTCTCGTCACTCGGGCTTCGGTGGCACGGAGCCGAGGATCGGTTCCGCGGCATTGAGTGCCTGCACCGCCACGGGAATGCCGGCATAGCACGCCGTCTGCATCAGCACCTCCACGAGCTCCTCGCGGCTCAGGCCCACGCGCAACGCGCCGGCGAGGTGCGCGCGCAGCTCGTCGGTCTTCCCGAGCGCGGCGAGCTGCGCGACGGTGACCAGGCTGCGGCTGCGCAGATCCAATCCGGGACGCGCCCAGATCTCGCCGAAGCAGCTCTTCGTGACCCAGTCGAAGAGCTCGGGTGCGACCTTCATGCCTGGCGGCCCGGCGCCGAGCGCCCGCTCCCCCCAGAGCGCCGACTTGATGGCGTCGCCGCGCGCACGCCGCTCGTCCGAATCGCTCATGGAGCCCTCCTCCGCACACGTCCGCGCCGGCTCACGCCTGGGACGTGGCGAGCTGGTCGCGCAGCTTGAACTTCTGGACCTTGCCGGCGAGCGTACGCGGCAGCTCGCCGACCAGCTCGAGCCGCTCCGGTGTCTTCTGCTTGGCGATGCCGGCCGCGCGGAAATGCTCGCTCATCTCGTCGAAGGTGAGCGGATCGCGCTCGTTGCGCACCACCACGAACGCGCACACGCGCTCGCCGTACCTCGGGTCCGGTAGCGCCACCGCCGCCGCTTCCATCACCTTGGGGTGCTTGGCGAGGACTTCCTCGACCTCGCGGGCGGAGATGTTCTCGCCGCCGCGGATGATGATGTCCTTGATTCGATCGGTGATGGTGAGGCAGCCGTTCGCGTCGAGGATGCCGACGTCGCCGGTGCGGTACCACCCGTTCGAATCGAAGGCCGCGTTGTGCGCCTCGTCGCGGTACCCGACGCACAGGTCGGGACCGATCGTGAGGATCTCGCCGGCCGTGCCGATCGGCACGTCGCGATCGTCGGCGTCCACGATCCGAAGCCGCACGCCGAGCTGGGCCCGGCCATCGGTGTGCGCTCGCCACTCGACGGGGTCGGCCATGAACGCTTGGGTGATCGAGGGATGCTCCGTGGAGCCGTAGGATCGAAACGAGAAGATCCCGTGCGCCGCGGCCTTCTCGATGAGGCTCGCCGGCACGCCGGCGCCGCCGCAGCCGAAGAGCCGCAGGCTGCTGAGATCGCGCGTGACCAGGTCGGGGTGATCGAGCAGCCCGTTGAGGAAGAACGGCGCGCCGCCCGCCTTGGTGGCGCGGTGCGTGTCGATGAGCTCGAGGCAAGCGCCCGGGTCCCACCCATCCATCATCACGATCTTCTGGCCCATCACCGCCGCGAACAGGAAGTTCGAGAGCAGACCCGCGATGTGCCCCGCCGGATTGGGCGAGACCATGATCTCGCGCCCCTCCACGTCCTCGGTGGAATGCACCTGGGCGCGCACCTCGGCGAGCAGTGAGTTGTGCGAGTGCAGCACGCCCTTGGGCTCGGCGGTGGTGCCGGAGGTGTAGTTGGTGACGTGGACGTCGTCGGCGTGGATCGCCGGTCGCGGGAAGCGGTCGTGGCCGTGCGCTTCCAGATCCTCGAACGAGCGCGCGCCGTTCGGCGGCTCTCCCACCACCACCCACACCAGCCCGGGATGGCGCGCGGGATAGTCGCGGTCGCTGTAGTCGATCCCGCCCCAGACCGCCGGCGAGACCATCGCCTTGGCCTGCGACGAGCGCAGGATGTGATCGACCTCGGTCTGCCCGTACACGTGGATGATGGGCAGCACCACGAGGCCCAGCTCGACGCAGGCGTGATAGAGCACGCCAGCCTCGATCCAGTTGGGCATCTGCGCCGCCACCACGTCGCCCGCGCGCAGGCCAAGATCGTGGAAGGCGCCCGCCAGGCGGCGACCGCGCCGGTGCATCTCGCCGAGGGTCGTCTCGCCGGAGCGAAACCACGACCACACGACCACCGGCCGATCGCCCCAGCGCTCGACGGCGCGCTCGATCCGATCACGCACCGTGTCGCTGCCGTAGAAACCTTCGTCGTACCAACGTTGCGTGAGCGTCGTTCGCGTTCCGCGCATGATCTCGTCCGTGCCGGGAGATGGTTCAGCCCGCGCGATCCTACCTACCCCACCCGCCGCGCACCAGCCGCGCCGCCCACCGATCGCCGCGGCGCTCCGTCGCGAGCACGCCCAAGACGGCGCTCGCGACGGACCCTGCGATCCTGTACGCGACGCCAAGTCGATCCATCGCCTCCACGACGGGATCCAACGCCTCGTCGAGATCGTTCGACTTCGTCATCCGGCTTCGGCGAGGCGGCGGCGCACGCCCTCGGCCAACGCCTCGCCGTGGTGCAACGCAACCCACCGGATCATCCCGTCGGACTCCGACGCCCCGGGCATCTGCTCACGCAACGCACGGCGCGACTGCCCCACGACACTGGCCGTGAGCGATCTCACCAGCTCGAACCGCAGCAGCTCGATCTGGATGCGCTCGGCGTCGGGCGACGTATCCGCGGAACGAGACGTACTCACGGCGGCACCATGCTTTCGTCGGATCCGCTGCTCCGCCGCCGGAGTCCTTCGCTCGTTGGCACGGCTGCCCATCCCGTCGGCTCGGCGCGCAACGATTCCCGAGACTCACGTCGCTTCGAACAGGAACCGGCCGAGCTCGGCCAAGAGCAGCGCGGGGTTGTCGATCATGGGCACGTGGCCGGAGTCGGGGATCTCGACCGCTCGACCGCGCGCGAGCACCGCGCCAACCATGCGCTCGACGGTCGCGGCGGAAAGCAGCGGCGAACGCGCGCCACGCACCACCAGCGTGGGACAGCGGATCGCGCCGAGGTCGCGCCACAGCGCCGCTTCCCCCTGCGCTGCCCAGGCGCCTCGGTCGAAGGACGGCCGCTCCTCGCGTTGCGCCGACTCGGCGCCGGTCCGCGGACGCCAGAAGCGCTCGTCGAGCGTGAGCTCGAAGCGTCCGTCTTCGCGCGGGCGAAGCCAGCATGCGGCGAGCCGCTCGAGAAGATCGGCGCGCGCGCCGGGATGAAACCGCTTCAAAACCGCGACGTACTCGCTCACCGAGCCGAACGAGCCGTCCCCGCGACTCATGCTCTCGGCGCCGCGGGCACGACCTTCGCCGCCCGCGTCACGGCCAGCGCGACCGCCGGTCGGGTGCAGCTCGGCTCCAGCGTCGACGAGCACCAGCCGCGCCACCTGCTCGGGAAAGCGCGCCGCGTAACCGATGCAGGCGTGCCCTGCCGTCGAGTGCCCGACGAGCGCCACCGTCGCGGCACCCAGCTCCGCGACGATCTTCGCCAGGTCCTTGCCGATCGACGCGTGGTGATAACGAAACCCGGGATCGCGCGCCGAAGCGCCGTGGCCGCGCAGGTCGAACGCGAGCGCCCGGAACGAGCCCACGAACGCGGGCGCGATCTCGTCCCAGACGTGGTGATCGTGACCGAAGCCGTGCAGAAAGATCAGCGGCGTGCCCGCGCCGCCATAGTCCCAGCCAGCGAGCGCCAGCTCGTCGGCACCCGTGACGCGAAGCGCGCGCGTCGCCTCGTCGCTGCTCATGCGCGGTGATCCCCTCGGCTCGCCACGGCGCGGGAAGCTCGATCGTATTTGACGAAGTGTCAAATTTCGGGTTGAAGTCTGCGTGCGCGGCACTCGCGACACGACCGGAGGTGGGAGTGGGCTATCGCATCGGCATCGACGTCGGCGGCACGTTCACGGATTTCGCGCTGGTCCGCCCGGATGGCTCGATCGACGTCACCAAGAGCCTGACCACACCACAGAACCAGGCACTCGGCGTCATCCAGGGCTTGCACGACCTCGCTTCGCGCGAAGGACGCTCGCTCACGCAGCTCCTCGGCGCGACCGACGTGGTGGTCCACGCCACCACCACCGCCGACAACACGCTCATCGAGCACAGCGGCGCCTCGACGGGGCTCATCACCACCGAAGGCCATCGCGACGAGATCGAGTTCCGGCGCGGCTGGCGCGAGAACATCTGGGACCCGACCTACCCCGCGCCGCCGGTGATCGCGAAGCGCCGCTTCCGCTCCGGCGTACCGGGGCGGCTCGATCACCACGGCCACGAGCTCGTTCCCCTCGACGAAGACGCCGTGCGCCGCGCGGCGCAGCGCTTCCACGCCCACGGCATCCAATCGGTGGCGGTGGCGCTGCTCTTCAGCTTCGTCGATCCGCGCCACGAGAAGCGCGTCGGCGAGATCCTGCGCGAAGAGGCCCCGCACGCGCGCGTCTACCTCTCGCACGAGGTCATGCCGGCGGCGCCTGAGTTCGAGCGCACCTCCACCACGCTCGTCACCGCGTTCGTCGGGCCGCGGGTCGTGAGCTACCTCGAGCGGCTGCAGCACGAGCTGACCGAGGGCGGCTACCGCAACGCGTTGCTCATCATGCAATCGAACGGTGGCATCACCACCGTCGAGGCCGTGAAGCAACGCCCGATCGTGACGCTGGCGTCGGGACCGGCCGGCGGTGTGACCGCGACGGTGGAGGTCGCCAAGCGCGCCGGCATCCGCGACTTCATCGGCGTCGACATGGGCGGCACCTCCTACGACGTCTGCCTGGTGCGAAACGGCGAGCCAGAGATCAAGAGCTTCTGGAACTGGCTCTACCGGCACTGCATCGCGCTGCCGGTGGTGGACGTGCTCTCGATCGGCGCGGGCGGCGGCTCGATCGCGACGGTGAACGCCGGCGGGCTCACCGTCGGCCCCGAGTCGGCAGGCTCGGACCCCGGCCCGATCTGCTACGGACGCGGCGGCACCCGCGTGACGGTGACGGACGCGAACCTGGTGCTCGGCTACCTCAACCCGAAGGCGCTCTGCGGCGGCGCTCTCGAGATCCACTGGGACGGCGTCGAGGACGCGTTGCGCGAGCAGGTCGCGGCGCCGCTCGGCTTGAGCGTGATCGAGGCCGCGGCGGGGATCCACCGCCTCACCAACGCCAACATGAACAACGCCATCCGTCGCGTGTCCTCGGAGAAAGGCCACGATCCGCGGAAGTTCGATCTGGTGGCGTTCGGCGGCGGCGGTCCCACCCACGCCACCGCGCAAGCGCTGGAGATGGGGATCGACCGCATCGTGGTGCCCCGGCTTTCGCCGGTGCTCTCCGCCTACGGCACGCTCACCGCCGACTTCGTGGTGAATCAGGTACACGCGCACATCGCCGAGGTCACGCTCCTGGACATCGACCAGGTGAACGTGGAGCTGGCCGAGCTGCGGCGCCGCGCCGAGGCGGAGCTCAAGCAGGTGGGTGTGACCGGTCGCGACGTGGAGCACCACGTGGCGTTCGGCTGCCGCTATCCCGGCCAGACGTTCACCCTGAGCGTTCCCGCCGAAGTCTCCGAAGGCACCATCACTCGCGAGACGGTCGCCGGCATCGCGCAGCGCTTCCACGAGCTGCACGAGCAGCTGCACACCTTCGCGACCCCCAGCGAGCCGGTGGTGGTCGCGGAGCTCACGGTGCGCACCGTGGGAGTGGCGCCCAAGCCCGAGCTGCCCCGGATCGCCAAGGCCCGGGGAACGGCGAAATCGGCGCTGCTCAGCAAGCGTCGCGCGTATTTCGGCGGCGCGATGGTGCCGACCCCGGTCTACGACGGCGCCCGCCTCGGTGCCGGCCACGTCGTCGTGGGACCGGCGATCATCGAAGAGACGTTCTCGACCATCGTGGTCCATCCCGAGCAGCAATCCACCGTGGACCGCTACGGCAACCACGTCGTCACCCGCCGACGCGCGAGCCGCGCCCGCAAACCGACCCGCAAGCCCGCCGCGAAGTCGAGCGCCGCTCGACGTTCCGCACGGCGAGCGAGGTGAGCATGCCCACCGCCATCCGTACCACGCGCACTCGCGGCGCCACGCGTCCGGCCGAGAAGCGCACCGCGCGCAGGCCGAGCGCCGGGAAGTCCAGCGGACGAAAAGCGCCCTCGCCGCCGCGCGCGCCCCACATCGACCCCATCACCGCCGAGGTGATCCGCGGCGCGATGGAGACGGTCGCCTTCGAGATGGCGATGCACGTGAGCCTTGCCGCCGTCACGCCCATCTTGAACCAGTCCAATGAGCGGAACGCGAGCATCCTCGACAGCCGCGGGCGGCTCGCGGCGCTCTCGGTGGGGATTCCGCAGTTCATGCTCGCGTCTCGCGGGCCGGTGCGCTTCGCCCTCGAGTTCTTCGGCGCCGACGGCTTCCACGACGGCGACGTGTTCGCCGCCAACGATCCGTACCACGGCGGCGGCCACCTGCCCGACTGGAACGTGTTCGCGCCGGTGGTGGTGGACGGCGAGCTGGTGCTCATCGCCTCCATCCAATGCCACCACGGTGACACCGGCGGTGACACTCCCGGCGGTTACTCGGTGAACGCCGTCGACGTCTGGGCGGAAGGCCTGCGCGTCCCGGCCATCAAGCTCGTGGAGCGCGGCAAGGAGCGAAAGGACGTTCTCTACTTGCTGCGCACCAACAACCGCCTGCCCACCCACACCGCCGACTTGAAGGCCCAGATGGGTGCCGCCACCCTCGGCGCGCGGCGCTTGAAGGAGCTGGTCGAGAGCTACGGCGCCGACACCGTCCGCGCCGCCATCGACTACTCGATCGATCTCACCCGGCGCCAGGTGCGAAAGGCCATCGCGAGCTGGCCCGACGGCGTCTACGAGGGCCGCGCGTCGGTGGAGCAAGACACCCGCGGCAACCGCGACATCCAGATCCACTGCAAGGCCACCGTTGCCGGCGACCAGCTCACCCTCGACTACAGCGCCTCCGACCGCCGCACGAGCCTCACCACCAACGGCACCTTCGGCAACACCCAGGGCATGGTGCTCTCGCAGTTCTGCACCATGGTGGACCCGTCCATCCCGAAGAACGAGGGGCTCTTCGAGGCGTTCGAGCTGATCGTGCCCAAGGGCACGTGCATCAATCCCGAAGAGACGCGGCCGGTCTCGGCGGGAACACACCACCCGGGCGTGGAGGTCTCCGAAGCGCTCTGCCTGGCGCTCTCGCAGGCCGTGCCCGATCGCGCCCAGCCGCAGACGTACAAGATCGCGATCCCCACGGTGATCTTCGGCAATCACCCGCAGACGGGGACCTTCTTCGTGGATCAGTCGGTGGACACCACGTCCACGTGCGCCTGCGCGTCCTCGGCTGGCGACGGCTGGGGCGCCACGCCCACCGCATTCGGCAACCTCATCCTCTCCACGGCGGAGATCAACGAGAGCCTGCTGCCGCACCGCCAGATCGCCCGCGACCTCATCACCGACAGCGGCGGCGCGGGGCGCTGGCGCGGCCAGCCCGGCGCCCGCTACGTGAAGGAGGTCACCGCCGATTGCCAGGTTTACACCTGGGTGCTCGGCCCCAAGACGCGCGTCCCGGGAGTGGCCGGCGGCAAGCCCGGCTCGGTGAACCGCGTGTTCCTGCGTCACGGCGGTCCGCACGCCTACGAGGTCAAGCACACCGCGTTTTACGTCGGCCACAAGGCCGGCGAGCAGATCATCGTGGACTTCGCGTCAGGCTCGGGCTGGGGCGATCCACTCACGCGGCCGCCCGAGCTGGTGCTCGAGGACGTGCTCGACGAGTACGTGTCCATCGAAGGGGCCGCGCGCGACTACGGCGTGGTGATCGAAGGCAATCTCGCCGCCCTGGACCTGCGCGTGAACGCCGCCGCCACCGAAGCGCTGCGCGCCGAGCAACGCCGCCAGCGTGAGGAAGAGGCGGCCCGCGGCCCGGTAGACGACGCCCCCACGCGGATCGCGAACGTGCAGGAGTGGTTCGACCGGCGACTGCCCTGGAAACTCCGCGAGAACCCCGATGTGACCGGCGGCTTCAACGGCACCTTCGCCTTCAACGTGTCCGGCGAAGGCGGCGGTCAGTGGTCCGTGACCCTCTCCGGCGCCGAAGCCACCGTCACCACCGGCCTCTCACCCGACGCCGCGTTCACCCTCTCGTGCAGTGCCGAGAACTTCGTGGGCATGACCAACGGCGAAGTCGACGGCATGCAACTCTTCATGAACGGCCAACTCGGCTTCGAAGGCGACATGAACGTTTCGATGGGCCTCAAGGCCTCCTCGAGCCCTTCGTCACCGGCCTCAACCGTCGTCCGGGGCCCGGCTCCAGCCGGGGCGCCATCGTCCGATTGCAGCGTAGTCGAGCTAACCCGCATCCAATCCAGTCCGCACCCTCCCGCCGACCCCTCATGGCCCGCTTCGAGCACCACCTTCATCGCCGCGCCGATCGAGGACGTCTTCCGCTTCCGCCTCGATCTCACCACCCTGCCCCGCTACAACCCCGACGTCACCGACGTCCGCCTCATCTCCGGCGAACCCCTCACCCCCGGCGCCACCTACACCTTCCGCCTCCGCGTCGCCCCCGGCTGGGTAACGACCGCACGCCTGCAAGTCACCGACGTCGCCCCACCCACCCGCCTCGCCTTCGCGATCGAGTCCCTCATGCCCGCCCGCGAAGAATGCAGCTTCGCCGCCGCCACCATGACGACATCCCCGGCACCGAGATGCGCTTCGCGACCGAAGTCACCACCAGGGCGGCCCGTTCAAACCCCTCGTCGACCGCCTCTTCGTCCTGCCCAACCTGAAGAAGCAAACGCTACGCGAGCTAACCCTGATGAAACGCTGTCTGCAGAGCCCGCGCTACCCGGATCCGCACCGCCCGCGCTTGCACCGCTTTTCAGTACGCACTCGAGACGATCGTCTAGGCCGCCGCGTGTCTTCTGCGCGGCACCGCGGTGACGATGTCAGCGTTGCTCGTGCTGTGCCGGGGTGGCCATACCGAAGCACAGCACCATCGGTATCGAATTCACCGTTACGGTCTACTTGTTGGATGGTCCTTCGCACCGATTGGTCAACCTTGCAGCGTCATGGCGAGCGAATCCGGAGAATCAAACACCCCACCAAACAAGAGCAATGCGATCCACGGCCCGGTCACAATCGCGACGGTGAGGGCGCCTGTACAAGAACCGACGCTCGGGTTCGTGGCAGTTCCCCAAAGGACGACGTTGACGACTGACGCGATGGGCGGGAAAGCAATGGCACGTGGTGCAGGCCGAGACATCCGCGCAGAATCCACGCTACCTTCGGGCCACGCGAAGAGGATTGCTGTCCCGCCAAGCGCGCCGATCCCACGCAGAAGTCCGTCCGTGTCGAGGATGCCGGCAAAGAGAAACCAGATGGCTGCAGCAGATCCGAGGCAGCAAGCCGCAATCAGATACGGTCTCATCGCAGCGCGCTCAATCTGAACCGTCCAGCCCCAGGCTCGACGCCGGCGCAGACTACCCCGAGACCCAGACGAACGCGAGAAACTGTCAAATGTTGTGGATGAAGGCGTCGGTCAGGCCTTGGGCTGGTCCTCTCGTTCCTACTCGAAGTCCTCGCCCTGGCCGTCTGGGGCTGGTCGGATCAGTTGATCGCCTCCACCGAGGAGGTGCGGATGAAGAGCCGATCTGATCGACAGCGTGGTCGCCGGTCAAACACGAGGTAGATGGGCGGTACCCGATCTCGCTGCGGCGGGCCGTGGTCGCCTACGTGCACGAGCAACGCAGCGTCGGACGCGCCTCGCCGGTGGCTCTGGAGCTGGGGGTGACGGGCCGACGCTCCTCACTGGGTGCGGACCGCATCGCCGTCGATCCGGCCGGTCACGATCGCGACCGCGTCGGCGTCGTGAGGTCGCTCGCGCTGCAGTCGAAACGACCCGTGCCCTGGCCAGTGGCCACCGCGTCGAGGGCTCGACGTGGACAGCCGTCGCGGTCGATCGTGTGCTCGCGTGATCAGGTCAGTCGTCGCTCCATGTACTTGCCTGCACGGCGCCGGTCGACATGCGCAAGGGCTTCGAGGGCTCTCCGCCCTCGTGCGCCAGGTGCTGCATCGCGATCCAGCAGGTGGCCTCTCCTCTTCACGAATCGCGCGGAAGCGCTGCCAAGGTGCTGCTCTGGGACCAGGACGACTGCCTCTGCGCGGCGACTCGAAGAAGACGAATTCGCCGACCTCGCGCGCGCAGGAACAGGCGAGCCTGGTGCTCACCGCCACCGAATTGCAGCTCTCTCGAAGGCGGCGACCTGATCGGACAGCGCTCGCTTTCACCTGATTTTGGTGAAAGGATCTTGTGATCGGTGCGTCGTTGGGAGAAAACGCGCCGCCATGCGCCTCTCGAGCACATCCACGACGAGCACGTGCCGTTCGCGGTGTTGCAGCAGCGCCGGATCGAGGATCCTGCGGGGCGGCTGCGCGATCCAGCGCCGGATCGCCGAGGCAGCTTGAGGACGCACAGCTCGTCTTCCTGAGCGAGATCGTGTCGGCTTGAGCAACGGTCGCGCATCGAGCAGCGCGCGTTCGGCGATTCCGAGCGTCGGCGGTATCGCGGCCCTACGGATGAACCCACCGATCCAGCTCGCGGCGGCCGCGGCAGCAGTCGCTTCCGATCGAGGGCGGGTGCGTGCTGCCGAGGGCGAGCGCGGCTGTCCGTCGTGCGGCGTGAAGATCGACGAGTGGGCCGGGCAGTACGAGGACGGCGACGAGATCACCGTCGAGATGCCGCGTTCGCTCGTGCGCCACCGTCGCCGAAGTACGCTGCGGGTGCAACGGCGCCGTGGTCGGCGCCCGTCCCGCAAGCTCATCCCGGCGGCCGGTACTCGATCGGCTGGCGTCGATGTGGCGATTACACCTCGACCACCTGCCGCTCGAGCGTCAGGTGCGGGTGATGGCGCGCAGGGCCTCACGATCGCGAGCCAGACGCTCTGGGATCGAATGGCACCGCCGAGCACCTGGCGCCGACTTCGGCGCGCTGATTGGGCGGATTCGCGTGCCGGGATGCATGCGGACGAAACCTGGTGGCGGTTGATGGGCACCAAGTCGTCGCCGAAGCGTTGGTGGGCGTGGTCGGGACCGGGACGCCGTTGCGTATCGCATCCTGGCAGGCCGCTCGACGAAGCCGCGAGGTGGTGCTCGGCGACTACCACGAGATCCGCTGATGGTGGCCGGGTACGGGCGTACGAAGCGCTCGACGCGCAAGTCCGGGATGAAGCTCGCGCATTGCTGGGCCACGTGCGGCACGGAAGTACCTGGAGATCCGACGGTATCGATCGAGGTCGAGCCGGTGCTGGGCTCGTCGGCGAGCTACGCCGTGGAGCCTGCTCGCGGCGTCACCGGATCAAATCCGCATGGCCGTCACCCGAACGCTCGCGGCCGCTGGTGGCGATCCGCGACTGGAACGCTCATGCAGCGGAGACCCCGGCAGCGCGCTGCGCAAGGCGATCCAGTACATGCTGGGGATGGTCGGGTCTGACGCTCTTCGACGATCCGCGCGTGCCACTCGATAACGCACCATCGAGCGCGATGCGTGGCCCGGTGGGCAGGAAGAATCTCTTCCCGAGATCGCGTTCGAAGCGCGGCACCGAGGTCGCGGCGCTCTTCTACAGCCTCCTGGAGACGGCGAAGCCTGCGGCGTCGATCCGAAGCACTACCTCACCGAAGCCGCCCACCGCGCCATCGACGAGCCCGGTGCGCTGCCCTCCCCCACAGCCGCTGATCGAGTGCGGTCCCGCGGAACCGCGCCGCGAGATCACGCCCGGGCCAGGGCGAGACTTACGTTCCTTCCTCACCCGTCCTCGAACCACCCAGCTCGCACCTGAGCGACCAGGTGCGGCGCGTTCACCGGAGCCAGCGCTGCTGCGGCATCTCCAGCAGCGAAGGCCATGAGCAGCCCCTTCGCGCGAGACCCAGCACCCTTCGTGACGAACGCATCCCGGACGGCGTCTGCTGCAGCGCTTCTCGCACGCACTCGGTCACATTGCCTGTCGGCGTTTCCGTCCTCGCGGTGCGCACCGACAAGATGCTCAAGACGCTGAAGCTCGCTCGTCTCGACTTGAGCACGAGGCCGAGCTGCGCCGGCTCATCGGTGTGGATCTCTTGATCGTGGACGATTTTGGCCTCGACGCCATGGACGCGCTCGAGCCGCGACGCGCACGAGATCATCACCGAGCACCTGCCGAGCTCGATGATCGGCGACCTCGAACGCGGCCGGACGATGGCTCGCCCGCGCCGACCAGGTCGGCCCGAGCGCCATCGACCGCCTGCAGCACCAGCGACCTGATCATCCAGGCGAGTGTGCCGAGACCTCGGCCGAGACCGCCAGCGCCCGCGTGAAGGCTGGACAAGGAACACGAGGGTCGTCAGCTCGTCCGGCATCGGCCCGGAAATCTTCGTCGAGCAGGGTCGCTCTCCTGGCCGACCTCGCCCGACGGTTGAGCCTGGCGATCGACAGCCATCAATCCTCCAGCCCGTGTTGTTCGAAGGAGGAAGCTCCACCCCGGTCCGCCCAACCCAGCTCACCAGCGGCCACGAACTACCACGCGTTCAGGCCTGTGTTCCTTGCGCCGACTGGTCGCGCCGAGTTGAACGCCCGGGTTCCGGAACTCAATCGAAGAGGATGGGGTCATGGGACGCAAGAGCAAGTATCCGAACGAGGTGCGTGAGCGAGCGGTGCGGCTGGTCTACGGCCAGCAGGGTCAGCACGAGTCGGTGGGCGGCGATCTCGGCGATCGCCGGCAAGATCGGGTGCACGCCCGAGACGCTGCGGCTGTGGGTGCGCCAGGCCGAGCGTGACACGGGCAAGCGGGCCGGCCTGACGACCAGCGAGCGGGATCGCCTGAAGGACCTGGAGCGTGAGGTCCGCGAGTTGAAGCGGGCCAACGAGATCCTTGCAAGGCGTCCGCGTTTCGCTGACGGCGAGAACCGACCGCCGACCTCGCTGATGGTGACCTTCATCGATCAGCACCGGACCGAGTACGGGGTCGAGCCGATCTGCGACGTGCTGCCGATCGCCCCGTCGACGTACTACGCGCATCGGGCGTGCCCGGGATCGGCCAAGCGTCCGGCGCGCGCGAAGCGCGGCGAGGCGCTGCGCCCAGAGATCCAGCGGGTGTGGAACGAGAACCAGGCCGTCTACGGCGTGAGGAAGGTCTGGCAGCAGCTGGCCCGCGAGAAGGTCGGCGGCGCGTTGCACCGTCGATCGCCTGATGCGCGGCCTGGGGCTGCGAGGTGCCGTCTGCGGCCGCGCCTTCCAGGTCACGACGACGGCTGACGGGCCCGCGCGGCCACCCGACCTGGTCGCTCGGCGCTTCACCGCGACACGGCCCAACCAGCTCTGGGTCGCGGACATCACGTCGCCGACCGGCTGGGTTTCGTGTACGTCGCGTTCGTGATCGACGTGTTCTCGGCGCATCGGTGGCGAGTGTCGAGTCCGCTGAAGACCGATCGCCCTCGATCGCTCGAGCAGGCGCTGCGCCGCCCCGGTGCCGACGGCGTCGTGGTCCACAGCGACAGGGCCGGCAATACACAGCGATTCGCTATACCGAACCCTCGCCGCCGTCGGCGCGGTGCAGTCCGTCGGCAGTGTCGGCGACCTACGACAACGCCCTCGCCGAGACGATCAACGGGCTCTACAAGGCCGAGGTGATCCGCAGGGGCCGGGCAACATCGATATGGTCGAGTACGCAACGCTGGTCTGGGTGGACTGGTCAACAACCGCCTCTCGAGCCGATCGGGTACGTCCCGCCGGCCGAGTACGAAGCGGCGTACTATCGAGGTCAAGAGAGCCAGGCCGCTGGCCTGACTCAAGTAATCCGGTCTCCGGATTTCCCGGGGCAGTTCAGAGTCGACGATACGTCTGTTTTTTGATCTGTGCACGGCGCCGGCCCAAGCAATGAGTACATCGCGAAGAACCAAACGGCGTTGGTGACCCACGCCGCGGCGCCAGACGGGCGGCTATGCAGCAGGCCAGCTATAGCGTCACCAGGAAAGCAACAACAAATGCAGGCAGTCCCAAGAAGAGCATCAGGAAGGATCCCGCATGGGCGAAGCCCGCGAAGACATCAACTATGACGCGGCTAACACCAACAAGTGCAGGCGAATACGCAGAACACGGCCAAGCGCCACCATTCGAGGCCCGGCGGGTGATCGGGCTCTCGTTTCGTTCAGTCACGATCTGCCTTGTTTCGTCGAACGCCGCGCTCACCGCAGCTACGGTAGACCGCGGTCAGACGAGCGCAACCTCGCGTGCCGACAGGTGCAGCGCGATGTTGAGCTTCCGCGTGCCAAGGGCGCTCAAGCGTCCTCGAACACGACAACGAACTCCAACATCTCATTCTGGGCGTCTTGCAGGCAAGCTAGAGGAGGCATCGCGAGGAAGGCGATTGAGCACGTTCAGCCCCTTCAAACCAGGCGTAGCGGAGATCGTCGCCTTCGATAGCGGACGCACTCCAGCGCGTCCCAGTTTCCTCCGTAGGCCAGGAAATCGAGGGCGCCGGCAAGAAGCTCATGCAGCGAGGCCGAGAACGTAGCATGCGCGACATTGATCACGATCACTTCGGGGCGCTGAGTCAATCCTGCCTGCTAACCCAGATGGAATGAGAAGGCTGACCTCCCGATCACGAGATGTCGTGAACGATCTCAAGGTTGGATCAACGGGCTCGAAGCCCAAACAGGGTCAGCCATGAGCGATCGTGCCACGAAGTCCTTCGATCGAAGCGCAGGCCGCCCCGCTTCCGCCCCTCACCGCCGGCCTCGACGTCGGCGACCGCCACTCGACGATGTGCTTCATCGACGCCGCCGGCGAAACGGTCGAGCGTACGCGGGTGCGCACCACCTCCGAGGCGTCCGGGGCATTCGGCCACCGCGCACCGCTGCGCATCGCCCTCGAGGTGGGTACCCACTCTCGATGGATCCGTCGGCTGCTCGTCGAGCTCGGTCACGAGGTGTTCGTCGCGAATCGTCGGGTCCGAGCGATCCGAAGGACACGAAGACCACGTCGGATGCCGAGATGCTGCGCGACTTCGCGCGGGTCGACCCAGCTTTGTCCCGTCGAATCGCCGCGAGGATGGCCGGGCGCTCGCGGTGCGCAGTCGCGACGGTGTCCGCGCGCGCACTCTGCTCATCAACCACGTCCGCGGTGCCATCAAGCCGGTGTCGGAAGCACTGTTCGTCCGAGAGCCGCACGCCAGGCGCCGGAGCAGATTCCCGCGGAGCTGCAGGCGGTGCTTCAGCCCGTCATCGAGCAGATCGGCCACCTGACCCGCACCGTCCGAGAGTTCGAGCAGATCGAGGCTCGAGCAATTCCCCGACGCACAACGGCTGCGGGATTCAAGCGTTGGTCCCGTGACCGCGCTCACCTTCGTTTTGACCGTCGACGACCCGGCGCGGTTCCAGAACGCGCATGATCGGACCCTATCTCGGACTTTACCCCCGGCGAAAACAAAGCGCCCGGGACGATCCGCAGCTCGGCATCACGAGCGGGCGAGACCTGCGCAAGCTCGTCGTCACCTGCGCGCAGCACACGCTAGGCCCATTCGGCAAAGATAGCGCCTTGCGCCGCTGGGGACTCCAGCGAGCAGGCCCGGCGATCGGATCGCCAAGAAGAAAGCGGTCGTTGGCGTCGCCCGGCGACTGACCGTCGTGATGCTGCACCTGTGGGTGGTGGCGAAACCACCGGCCGTTTCCGACGCCCGCGCCACCCGCGCGACCGCCTTCCCCGGAAAAGACCGTCGAGAAGGAGAAGAGGCGGCATAGCCGGCGACTCAGAGAAACGAACACCAGATGGAACCGATGGAGCAACGGAAGGCCGCGGCGCGGGTCGCGGATCTCGGCGACCAGCACCGCCACCTCGTCCGGGTGACCGAGCTGCGAGGCTCCGGCAGACCCAGATGGCGGCACCAGGGCGAGTCGGACTCCAGCCTGCACCGAGGAACCACCGGCTCACCCGAGTGCGAATGGAAGCGTGGCGTCGGTGGTTCGCCCGCCTTCGATCGTCGGCCCGCGACGGTCGGCCTTCCCGACTGCTCTTCGAGAAACCGTTCATCTACCCGCGAATACGCCGAACGGGCACCGCCGCCTCAACAAGGAGTGAACTTGAGGAGAGCCTTCATGGAGAACCAGCAGCGGCCACGGACTACCGCGGCGTCGCGCATCCCGGTTGCCGAGTGCTGCAGCGGCCAGTTGGACGGTGTTCACTGCGATCACGCAGGCGGACGCGTGTGGTACCAAACAAAGTCGCATCCGCTCATTGCTTCCCAGGGAATCGACTCAGCGGCGGCTGCATGCAACTTCCCACACGTCAATCTCCCCATGCGCATTCGGGATGCGGTCGCCTGGCGACGGTGGTCGTGCCGTCGATCTTCTCGTATGCACGGAGGCGCTTGGCATTCCCAAACTTCGAGCTGTACGTAACCCGAGGTGCCTTCGCAACAAAGAACACAGCCTTACTCGTCTGCGATAGACCAGGCAGCAACTCGCGAGGACGTCCTCACTGCAGTGCCAGGTCGTGCCCGAGCAGAACGGTCCAACCGTGCGCTGAGCCGATGCCGATCTCTTGCTTTGCCAGTGATCCAGCATGCGGGAAGGCTGCGGAAATCGAGGATCGGCCAGCTCAGCGCCGCGAGAACATCGCCAGGATCTGCTTCGGCGCTGTATTCCAACTAGGAATCCTGTCGAAATCCCATCTTGAAGAATCTCCCCGCTTGGGCGACCGGCGTCCGTCAACCCTGCTCACCTGCGGCCACGGACTACCACGGGATCCAGACGAGCGCCACCACGCGTCAGGTGCAGCGATCAGTTCGGTTGTCAGCCTCGGCAGAGAATCGCCATCCACAAGAACGGGAGAGTTGCGGCGGTGAGAGCTGCCGTGGTCATGGCAACTGCCGCGGCACCGTAGTTGAGTATCCATGTTGGTGCCGGGACGGCGTAACGCGATGACGAGCTGAAGGCCCGAGGACGGAATCGCCCATCGGGGTCGATCGCCATCGCGATCGAGTGAACGCCCCGACGGTCGAGTCAAACCCCGCGAACCACCGCGCTCGCGTAGCCAGGTACATCAGGGAACCGAGACCGCGAGTGCGGCGAGGAGGCGGATCTGGGCATCGGACCGCGAGGATCGCTCGCAGATCTTGCCACCACGAAGATGGCTACGGCCTTCGGTCCAAGGACGACTGGAGCTGAGAGGAGGCGCAGTAAAAGACAATCGTTCCGGCTCCGATCGCCTGGTATCCAGTCAGCCATCATTCAGGAGGAACCCACAGCTCATCACCTCATCAACCGAACACTCCTATTCGACGGAACTAGATAGCTCCGGGCTATGCCGCGTGCGTGCCATGTATTCCGGCCGTTGCCGCGTCGAACCCGCTGAAATCCTTCGGTGACGCAACGATACGCCGGGGCCGGGGGAGTACAACCCCGCTATCTGGGCGAGGATAGCGCTGGGGCGGGCTCGAGCTGCGCGGCGGCGCGGACGGGGCGGCGCCCTCCATCGGGTACGCCGGAATCCCCGCACCTGCTTCGGGGCCCGTCGCGGCCGCCCTTCCCGCCCACGATCGGCGCCAAGAAGAAGGGCGCGAGGGGATTACCCTCGCGCCCCGGTCTGGCCGAAGCTTGGTCGGTTGGTCAGGTCACGGCGGATAGAGCGTGGGCACGCGCTGGGCGCGGTAGCTGATGTAGGCCGAGGACGGGTTCTGGATGGTGACTTCGAAGACTTTCTCGAAGGTGGTGCGGTTGACCTCGGCCAGTCGGACGTAGTTCACGTTGCCGGTCTGCAAGAGGCCGCCGTCGCACTGGAGGGCGGTGCCGCCGGGCTCGAGCTCGACGCCGCCGGAGAAGTAGGCATAAAGGGGCGGGACGTAGTCCGGGTCCACCCACTCCCACACTTGCTGCACTTCGAGGTTCGGCTCGTCGATGGCGAACTCTGCCAAGCGGGTGTACTCGGTGGGCCGGTAGTCGCCGTTGTCGTAGAGCAGGATGTTTCCATTCGCCAAGAGCCGCGGCGAGTGCGAGTACGCCTGCAGCATGCCGGGGCCGGTGAGGGTCAGGAACGGCCAGGCGTCGTCGCCGGAAGAGCTGGCGTCGTCCGAGCCGAGGACCCAGACCATCGAGCTGTCGGAGCGGCGGATCTTGAAGACCATGTCCTGGCTGCGGCACGAGACGATGAGCGAGTCGTCGCCGGCCGAGTACTGAAGGCCGTTGCAGTGCGACCAGTCCTTGGTGGGAATGTTGCCGAAGAGGGTGTTGAAGAGCGGCGTGTTGAAGAGCTCCATCTGGGGGATTCGGTGGGGATCCAGGATGTCGAGCATCTTGATCTGGCTCACCAGCGCGCCCGCGGGGGTGAACTCGGTGATGATGTCGCCCACCACGTTGCACACGCCGCCGGCGCAGCCGGTCGGTCCCGCCGGATAGCCGCCGATCGAGCGCATCTCGATCGAGAACGTGAGGTAGTTCCCGCCCGGCAGGGTGATGACGTCGTGATGGAGGAGGTTCACGCCGATGGACGCGGGCAGGTACGTGTTGAGGATGTTTCCCCACACGTCGATCTCGTAAATCATCGTCCCGCCGTACTCCATGATGAGGATGTGGCCGTTGGCGAGGCGCTGCACCTCGAGCATGTACTTGCCGTCGCGGTAGTACCAGACCACGCGGCCCTGGGCGTCCAGCGCGTAGAGCCCGTCGTTGTTGGGCGTGATGTTCAAGAGGCCGTTGTTGAGCGAGAAGAGTGTCACGCCCGGCTCCATCTCGGCCGGCTGCGACACGTTCACCACCAGCGGGAAGACGTGCGGGATCTGGGGTGGCACGTAGCTGAGCCCGCCCTTCGAGACCGTCGTGCCGGAGGTGGCGAACGCGGTGAACGCGTAGTTGCCGCCGGTGAACATGCCGAGGACGCCCACCTTGTGGGTGGTGCCCGGGTTGGTGCTGAGGATGCCGCCCGAGGGCACCATGTAGGTCCCGTCGGGGCCGGCCACCTGCACTGACGGCGCCGCGGCGATGGTGGTGTCGAACTGGATGTAGGCGCTGAGCTTGTTGTTGGCGTTCTGCACCACGCGGGCGTTGCAGATCTGCAGCGAGCCGTTGTTCACCAGGTTGTGGTTCACGGCCGCCGACACGTCGGTGTTGAGCGCCACTTGGACGCCGTAGGTCCCGGTGGGCTTGTTACAAGGCAGATCCGCCACGATCTGCGTGTTCGACCAGCTCCGAACCAGCAGCTCCGCCCCGCCGTAGAGCACCTTCGACGTGGTGGCCTGGGTGTTGCCGAAGCCGTTGCCGGCGATGGTGATGGTCCCGCCGGGAGACCCTGGATTCGGCGTCACGGACGAAACCGTGTGGCAGCCCGCCAGCGCGGCGAGGGCGAATGCCAGAAGCAGCGGCAGTCGCGCGGGGTTCGTTCGGCTTCGATTCATGGCGTCTCCTCTGTCGCGATCGTCACGGCTTCGTCGAGTGTACCAGTGCAGGCCCATCCGCACATGTCCTACGGATCGGAGGCGCCGCCGGTTCATCGGCCGCACCCGACCTCGCCGCCTCGGTGCAGCTTCCGCGCCATCCTGCCGAGCAGGCTCGCGCCGCGGAAGCGCGGCGAATTCACGGCCGGCGCGCCCCTGGCCCGTGGTCGTCGCGCAACTTGTGTTGCCGCGGCGCAACTTTCGTCGCGCTCGCGTCGCCCAAGGCGGCGCGGAGCATTGCGTTGGCTCACTCGCTCGCTATGATTCGGGCCGTCTCGCGTCTCCCCTCATCACCACGAGAAACGGACACCGACGATGCGTACCGAGCCGCTCCGGATGTTCGTCGATGGCGCCTGGATCTCCTCCGGCGAGCGCGCCAGCTACTCGATACCCAATCCCGCCACCGAGGCTACGGTGGCCCAAGCCCCCGAGGGCACCCGCGGCGACGTCGGCCGCGCCATCGCCGCCGCGCGCCGGGCGTTCGATCACGGCCCCTGGCCGCGCACCAAGCCAGCCGAGCGCGCCGCGGTCCTGACCAAGATCGCGGACGGCATCCAGGCCCGGAAGGAAGAGTTCCGCGAGCTTCTGGTGGCCGCCCACGCCGCCGAGGCGATGACCCACGTGCTGCAGCTCGAGACTCCGATCTACGCGCTCTACAACCACGCGGAGCTGCTCACGAGCTTCCCGTGGGAGGAAGAAGTCCCAACGCTCGTGGTGCCCACCAAGCGCGGCATGATGGAGACCCACGCCGCGGTGGTGCGCCAGCCCGCTGGTGTGTGCGCGCTGATTCCCACCTGGAACTTCCCGCTCTTCACCACCATCAACAAGATCGCGCCGGCGCTCGCCGCCGGCTGCACGATGGTGGTGAAGCCCTCGCCGTGGGGACCGCTCGTCGATCTGCTGCTCGCCGAGGTCATCGCCGAGTGCGACCTGCCGCCGGGGGTCTTCAACGTGGTCAGCGGCCAGTCGCCCGAGCTGGGCGCCGATCTCGTGGAGAGCCCGGCGGTGGACAAGGTGAGCTTCACGGGCTCGGTGACGACGGGAAAGAAGATCATGCGCGCCGCCGCCGAGACCTTGAAGCGGGTACACCTCGAGCTGGGTGGCAAGTCGGCGCTGGTGATTCTGGACGACGCGGACGTCGAGTCCGCCGCACCGAGTGCCGCGTCGCCGGCGTTCTTCCATGCCGGCCAAGGGTGCGCGCTCATGACGCGCGTGCTGGTGCCCAAGAAGATGCACGACGCGCTGGTCGCGGCCACGGTGAGCTTCATCGAGAAGAAGGTGAAGCTCGGCGATCCCGCCGATCCTTCCGTCAACCTCGGCCCGGTGATCCGCGAGGAGCGCCGCCAGGCCATCGAGGGGCTCATCGCCAGCGGGCGCGCACAAGGCGCCACGTTGGCAACGGGCGGCGGCCGGCCCGCGAGCCAGGCGCGCGGCTACTTCGTGGAGCCCACGGTCTTCGCCAACGTGCGGAACCACATGACCATCGCCCGCGAGGAGATCTTCGGGCCGGTGGTCTCGATCCTGCCCTACGACGGCGACGACGAAGCGGTGCGCATCGCCAATGCCTCGGAGATGGGGCTCTACGGCGGCATCGTGACCAAGGACGTGGAGCGAGCGAAGTCGGTTGCGCGCCGCATCCGCACCGGCGGTGTGGGCATCAACAACGCCACCAATCTGCTGCACGCGCCGTTCGGCGGCTTCAAGCAATCGGGCATCGGCCGCGAAGGTGGTGTGTTCGGCGTCCACGAGTTCACCGAGCTTCAGACCATCGCCTGGAACGTCCTGAGCTGAGCTGCGAACGGAGGGCCGCGCTTCCGCGCGGCCGGGGCTGCACCGTCACGTCGGAGGGGAGATCCGCATGCGATTCGCGAACAAGGTGGCGGTGGTGACGGGCTCGGGGCGCGGGATCGGCGAGGCCTACGCGAAGGCGCTGGCGCGCGAAGGCGCGGCGGTGGTGGTGGCCGAGCTGGGGCGCGAGAACGGCGAGCGCGTGGCGCGGGAGATCGTCGCCGCCGGCGGCACCGCGCTCTACGTCCCCACCGACGTCTCGTCCGAGGAGTCCACGCTCGCCATGGCCGAGATCGCCAAGGTGGAGCTCGGCGGCGTCGACTATCTCGTGAACAACGCGGCGATCTACGGCGACATGGAGATCAAACCGCTCATGAAGGTGTCGATGGACTACTGGCACAAGTTCATGGCGGTGAATCTCGAGGGCGCGCTGCTCGCGACGCGCGCGGTCTACAAGCTCATGGCCGAGCGCGGCGGCGGCGCGATCGTGAACCAATCGTCCGGTGCCGCGTACATGGGCGGCGGCTATTACGGCATCGCCAAGCTCGGCTTGCACGCGATGACCCACAGCATGGCCCGCGAGCTGGCGCGCAAGAACATCCGGGTGAACGTGATCGCACCCGGACCGGTGGACACCGAGGCCACCAAGAAGCAGGTGCCCGAGGAATACGTCCAGTTCATGCTCATGACCATGCCCATCCAGCGCCTCGGCACGCCGGACGACATCGTGGGTGCCTGCCTGTTCCTGCTCTCGGACGAAGCGAAGTGGATCACGGGGCAAATCCTGTGCGTCGACGGCGGCCAGACGATGCGCCCCTGACGCGTCTCGAGCGCGCGCCATGACCTTCGAGACCATCCGACTCGAGCAGCGCGGCGCCACGGCGCTGCTCACGCTCCATCGCCCCGAGCGGCTCAACGCGATCAACGGCGTGATGAGCCGCGAGCTCAAGGTGGCGTGGGACGAGATCAAGCGCGATCCCGCGGTCGCGGTCGTGATCGTGACCGGTGCAGGCGAGAAGGCCCTCTCCACGGGTTTCGACGTGGCGGACGTCGCGTCCGGGACGGCGAACTTCGGCGTCGAGGGCGAGCAGGGAAAGCTCTCGTCGGTGAAGCTCACGGCGCTCCAGAATCGGTGCTGGAAGCCGGTGATCACCGCGGTGAACGGGATGTGCTGCGCGGGTGGGCTTCATTTCGTGGCCGACAGCGATCTGGTGATCGCCGCCGACCACGCCACGTTCTTCGATCCGCACGTGGGCGTGGGCCTCGTCGCCGGCCTCGAGCCGATCGGACTCGCGCGACGCATGGCGCTCGAGCCGGTGATGCGCATGGCGTTGCTCGGCGCGCGAGAGCGCATGAGCGCCGCGCGGGCGTTCGAGCTCGGCCTGGTGGGCGAGGTCGTGCCGCGGGCCGAGCTTCGGGAGCGCGCCTTCGCCCTCGCCGATCTCGTGGCCGAGAACTCGCCGGCGGCGATCGCCACCACCAAGCAGGCGCTCTGGGAGAGTCTGGACGTGGGGCTCGGCGAGGCGCTCGCGATCGGGCAGCGCGCGATCGCGTCGCACCGCGGTCATCCCGACGGACGCGAAGGCGCCCTCGCCTTCCGCGAGAAGCGCAAGCCCCGCTGGCAAGGCCTGATCCTCGAATGAACGCCCGCACGCCGAGGCCGCGATGACCTACACCACGCTTCGCATCGAGCGCGACGAGGGCTCACCCCACGTCGCGGTGCTCACGCTCGATCGTCCCGATCGCATGAATGCCTTCGATTCCGTGATGCGCGCCGAGCTGCCGCGCGCCTGGGACGAGCTTCGCGACGACGCTTCCGTGTGGGCGGTGATCGTGACGGGGGCTGGCGACCGCGCGTTCTGCACCGGCATGGACTTGCGTGAGCCGCCTCCGCCAGCAGCTCCTGCTTCGGCCCCCCGGTCCAGCGCGCCGAGCCCAGCGCCGGTCCGTCTCACCGCACTGGATTGCGACGTCGGCAAGCCGGTGATCGCGGCGGTGAACGGCGTGTGCGCAGGCGGCGGGCTGGTGTTCGTGGCGGACGCCGACATCGTGATCGCTAGCGAGAGCGCCGTCTTCACCGACGCGCGCACGTCCGCCGGTCAGGTCTCGATCGCCGGCACGCTGCGCTTGGCGCGAAAGATCCCCCTGGAAGCGGTGTTCCGGCTGGTAATGCTCGGCAAGGCGGAGCGCGTGAGCGCGGCGCGGGCGCGCGAGCTCGGCTTGGTGAGCGAGGTGGTCCCGGCGGCCGAGCTGCTGCCACGAGCGAAGGCGCTCGCCGCCGCGATCTGCGAGAGCTCGCCGAGCGCGGTCTTCTGGAGCCGCCACGCGATCTGGGAGAGCCTCGACACGGGCCTCGGCGCCGCGCTCGAGATGGGCTGGGACGTGGTACACGGGTTTCCCCGCGCCTATCCCGACGCCAAGGAGGGCGCCCGCGCCTACGTCGAGAAGCGCAAGCCCGCGTGGGAATACCAGCCCCCGCCGCGCAAGGGCGAGCGGGCACCCAAGCCGAGATGAAGCGCCGCGCGGCCATCGTCGGGATCGGCCAGACGGCCTTCGCCAAGGACATCGGCCGACCCGAGCGCACCATCGCGCTGGAAGCGATCGCGGCGGCCCTCGCCGACGCGGGCTTGACGCCGCGGGACGTCGACGGGCTGGTGCGTTTCGATCTGGAATCCACCACCGAGGTGGAGATCGCGCGGAACCTCGGCATCGAGAACCTGCGCTTCTTCGCGTCGATCGCGTACGGCGGCGGCGCCGGTTGCGCCACGGTGGCGCTCGCGGCCATGGCCATCGCCACCGGACAAGCGTCGGTGGTGGTGTGCTGGCGGGCGCGAAACCGCGGCAGCGGCGGGCGGCCGTGGGCGGGCACGGGCGCAGGCGTTCCCGGCGACAAGCAGTTCACGGCGCCGTACGGCTTGGTGCGGCCCGTCGATCAGATCGCGCTGCTGGCGCGCCGTCACATGCACGAGCACGGCACCACCAGCGCGCAGCTCGGCGCGGTGGCGGTCGCGTGTCGCAAGCACGCCGCACGCAATCCCGCGGCGCTGATGCGCACGCCGATGACGCTCGCCGACCACCAGGCCTCGCGCTGGGTCGCCGAGCCACTGCGGAAGCTCGACTGCTGCCTCGAAACCGACGGCGCCCTCGCGGTGGTGGTGACGTCGGTGGAGCGAGCGCGCGATCTCCGCCAGCGTCCCGCGGTGGTGCTCGCCGCGGCGCAAGCGAGCGGCGAGCGCCACTTCGTGATGACCGACTATTACGGCCCGCGGTTCCTGGAGACGCCGTCGGTGTTCGCGGCGCGCGATCTCTTCGCGCGGGCGGGCGTTTCCGCGGCGGACATCGACGTGGCCCAGCTCTACGATGCGTTCACGCCGCTGGTGCTCTGGAGCCTGGAAGAGTACGGCTTCTGCGACGCCGGCGAGAGCGGACCGATGGCGGCCAGCGGTGCCCTCGAATGGCCGGACGGCAGCCTACCCACGAACACCAGCGGCGGCGGTCTCTCGGAGGCCTACGTACACGGCTTCAATCTCATCCTCGAAGGAGTGCGCCAGATTCGCGGCACCTCCACGAGCCAGGTCGAGGGCGCGGAGCTCAGCCTGGTCACGAGCGGCGCGGGCGTTCCCACCAGCGCCCTCATCCTGAGCCCCACATGAGCCCATCCACTGCGATCACGCGCGCCAGTCGATGGCGGGGCGTCGGTCCCTCAGCGGCCCGTCGTCGCCCCCGCCGCGCGCGGGACCGCGCGGCCTCCAACCGCGCAGCTCGGCGCGGGTGCCACCGATCATGAGCACCCCGCAGCGCCCGCTGCCTCAGCCGGACGACGCGAGCGCGCCCTATTGGGAGGCGGCGCGGCGCAACGAGCTTCGCGTGCAGCGCTGTGCCGCCTGCGGCGAGCTGCGCTTTCCGCCCCAGCCGATGTGCGACGGCTGCAACTCGTTCGAGGTCGAGTGGGTGGCGCTGTCGGGGCGCGGCACCCTCTTCAGCTTCACGATCGTCCATCCGCCGGTGCTGCCCGCATTTCAGCAGCGGGCACCGTTCGCGATCGTGCTCGTCGAGCTGGCGGAAGATGCGAGGCTCAGGATCGTGGGCAACCTGCTCGACTGCCCGCTCGAGCGGATCCGAATCGGCCTCCCCGTCACCGTGACGTTCGAGGACGTGACCGAATCGGTCACGCTCCCCCAATGGCGCCCAGCCGAGACGAGCGAGCGCGGATGAGCCCATCGGCGCTCCACGCGAGCCGCGCTCGAACATCTCCATCTGGCCACCGTGGACTCGGCATTCGACCGCTACTCGATCCGTCTGATTCGTGATTGAGCGCCGCACGACTCGCTTTGGGCGCCGGCTTCGCCGGTCCCTGAAGATCGTGCGGGGCGGCAGCCCGGTGGAGCGAATGAGATCGCGTCACCGCCCCGCGCCGTTCGGTCTCCGACGAGTCGCTCGCAGCGGCCGACGAGGATTCAGTCTTCCTCGTCGTCGCTCGCGCCCTGCTTCAACCAGTATTCGACGGAGCTGCACGAGCGAGAGCACAGGTAGTCGACGACCTCGGGGAGGCCGGTGTCGATCGCCGGGAAGCTCGCCGACGTGAACCACAGCTCGGCGCCTTCGGCGCGGGGATCCCCCCACATCTCGTGGACCTGGTCCGCGCGCGTGGATGACCAGATGCCGTCCTCGTTGCGCTCCACGCGGGACTGCCCGAGTCGCGCACCCAGGCGCTGCGCGGCGTCGAGCTTGGCCGGGCCGTACCCGGGAGCCGCAGCGTCGCGGTAGAGCGTCACGATCTCCTCGTCGAGCGGACCTCGCTCGCGCGCCCGAGCGATCGCCTCCTCGACGCGCGCCCGTGCCTTGGCGTGGCGCTCGGCCCGCCGTGCCTCCGCCGCCTGCTTGCCCGCTTCGGGATCGGAGGGTGCGGTCACCATCTCCCACCACACCTTCCATGGCGCGAGCCGCCGCACCGGCTCGTGCGGCGGCTCGGAAGCGCGCAAGGTGCGATAGGTGGCCCAGGCGCGCTGCTCCGCCTCGGCCTCGGCGGGCGTGAGCGCGGGGCTGGGAACCCAGAGCGGGCGCAGGTTCATGCCGACCAGCTCCGCGAGGCGCTCGTCGACGTCTGCGGCGAGCGCTCGCGCAACGTCCGCATCCGTGGCGTGGCAGACGAGCGCCACCTCGACGTCCTCCTGCGTCTCCCGCGAAGCCACCCAGCCCCCCGGCGGCGCCAGCGAGATCCGCTCGCTGCGCCGTGGCACGGTGTCACCGAGATCCGTCTCATCCGTCTCGGTGTCCTCGGAACGCTTCGCCGGCTCGCGTCCCCCCGCCACGAACACCAAGCGGTCCCAAGCCACCACACGCTCCACGGGTTGGCTCGCCGATGGATCGCCGCGCAATGCCGCCGCACGCGCGGGCTCGTCCGCCCAGCGCCGCGCTTCCTCCGCGCTCGACGGCGCCAAGATCCACGTCGCGGGCGATGGCGCGGATGCGGCAGGACCGCGCCGCTCGGGCCCCTTCCCGTCACGACACTCCACCTTCGTGCCGTCGGTCCGCGGCCCCGCCATGAACGGGCTCGGCGCCGGCCGGTTCCCGCCCGGCAGCTCTGGCGCGAGCACGCCGAGCCAGAGGATCGCCGCGGTGATGGGCACCGCAAAGAGCGAGGCGGCGTAGACCGCGAGCCCCACGAGCGTGCCCAGGCAGCCGGGTGGACGGGGCCGACGAAGCTGGGTCACGAGGCGCACCAAGGCGTGGCGTCGCGCCGGCGCGAGCTTGCCGTAGCCGAGCGTGTGCAGCGCCTGGAACGTGAGCCGAAGCCGGCTCGTCTCGTCGGCGAGGGCCTCGACGGGTGCATCACGCAGCAGCGCCGCGATGCGCGACGCCCGGATCTGCTGCAACGAGCCGAGCGCCAGCGCGCCGGCGAAGACCGCCAACGCCGGCTCGTGGCCCGCCCACGCGGCCACGGCGAGGAGCCCCGCGCCGCTCACCGTGAAGAGCAAGTCGGCGACTGGATGCCGCGAGAAGAGCAGCAGGTGGACGATGCGCCCTCCGTCGAGGGGCATGATCGGCAACAAGTTGAGCAGGTTGATGAAGAACAGCATGTCGATGGCCGTCGTCAGCTCGGGCCGATCGAGCACAGCGAACGAGCCGAGGCGCAGCAACACGGCGAGCACGAGCCCCGGCAGCGGTCCGGCGAGCAACACCACGAACTCCTGGAACGCCGTCGCGTCCTCCTTCCTGCCGATCGTCGCTGCACCGAGGAAGGGGATGAAGAACACCGACGTGTCGCGGTAGCCGAAGGCGCGCATCGCCAGGTAGTGGCCGCCCTCGTGAAACGCGATCACCCCGACCAGCGCGAGCAACGACGCCACCGGTACCGAGCCCTTGAGCGAGAGCGCGAACGCAAGCCCGCTCGCGACGAGGATCCAGCCCCAGCGCTTGCGCTTCTTTTCGCCCTCGAGCGTGGCGCGGGTGCGCAGGTACGCCTCGACCTGCTCCTCGATCGGCACCGCGACCGGCGCGCGTGCCGCGCCGCCCGCCGAGGCCGCGGCCCGCTTGCGCGCGGCCCGCAGTCGTCGGACGTCCAGAACCGAGCCAGGCACCGCGCGCAACACGCGAGCGAGCCCGCGCACCGAATAGCGCCAGCTCGAGTCGTCGATCGGTCGCAGCACCCGCGCGCTGACCATTGCGTGGAGAAACGCGAGATCCTGAGCCTGTTCGTGAGCCAGGCAGCCGTCGCCGTCGAGCGCCAGCGGCTCGCTGCCGGCGGTCCTGCAGGCGGCTCGATGCGCCTCCCAGATCCCGGCGGTCGTGGGCGCCCGTGGATCGACGAGGTCGACGCCCGGATAGTCGACGATCTGTCCGGAGCGGCTCAGGTTCGCGGTGATGATCGAGGGACGATCCGCGAAATACGCGTGGAACGAGAACACGAATGGGTCCGTGCCATCCGCGGTGTCCGAGGTGCCGACGAACGCCCACGCCCGCTCGCCTGGATGGCGAAGCAAGGCCTTGACCCGCGTCTTCCCCTGCGCGCGGAGCGACGGCCGCACCACCACGAAGCGCGCGCCCTCGAAACCGAGCGCCGCGAGCTCGTCGAGCGCCGGCGCGAGATGCGCCGGCAGATGAGGCGGGACATCGTCGTCCGTGGCCCACCGATGATCGGGGATCTGGAACACGAAACGCGAGAACACCACGACGATGACCACCGCCAGCAGCACCAGCACCACGCCCACCACGGGCACGATCGTCGCAAGCGCCGCTCCCGCCACCGAGACCCACTCCATGTCGCCCCCTCACCTCGAGAATCCATAAAAACCCGAATCGTGCGCCAACTGCGCGCCGCGATTCTAACCCGGTCGCGCGCGCGCCGTCGCCGCGGAGCGTGCTGCGAGCGCGCCGCGCGGGCGCGGCGCGAGGCGGCGGTCGCAGCGCGCGGCGCCACGCGCACCGGGCTCCTCGAGCGTTGACTTTGCGCGGCGCGGGGACTAGCTCCCCCCGCCATGTCCGATCGGTCCGGGACCGCTCCCGCCGCCAGCGCCGACGAACCTCCAGGCTTGGTGGTGCGCGGAGCGCGCAAGCGCTTCGGCGAGGTGGTGGCGCTCGACGACGTAAGCCTGATCGTCGAAGCCGGCGAGTTCGCGACCCTCCTCGGGCCCTCCGGCTGCGGCAAGACCACGCTGCTTCGCATCCTCGCCGGCCTCGAGCTCGCCGACGCGGGCCAGGTGAGCCTGGGCGGCCGCATCATCGACGGCCTGCCGGCCCACGAGCGACCCGTCAACACGGTCTTCCAGAGCTACGCGCTCTTCCCTCACCTGGACGTCTTCGACAACGTCGCTTTCGGGCTGCGCTCGCGGCACCGGCCGAAGGACGAGATCGAGCGCGACGTGGCCGAGGTGCTGGCCCTGGTGCGCCTCGATGGCCTCGACCGGCGGCGCATCGAGCAGCTCTCGGGCGGACAGAAGCAACGCGTCGCCCTCGCCCGAGCGCTCGTCAACGAACCGGAGCTTCTGCTTCTCGACGAGCCGATGTCGGCGCTCGACGCCAAGCTGCGCTCCGAGGTCCAGCTCGAGCTGAGGCGCGTGCAGCGCGAGCACGGCACGACCTTCCTGCTCGTGACTCACGATCAGGACGAGGCCATGACGGTATCGGACCGGATCTTCGTGATGCACGGCGGCCGCATCGAGCAAAGCGGCGCCCCGAGCGAGATCTACGAACGTCCGCGCACCCGCTTCGTCGCCGAGTTCCTGGGCGCCGCGAACTTGATCGCGGTCGAGCGCAGCGGCACGACCGAGGTCTCAGGCCCCTTCGGACGGCTGGTCCTCGACGCGCCGCCACCGTGGGAGAGCGGCACGCTGGCGATCCGCCCCGAGCGGATCCGCATCGAGGCCGCCTCGCCCGTCAACAGGCTCCGCGTCACCGTGACCGATTCGGTCTTCCGCGGCGATCACGTCGATCTCACCGTGGCGCCGGGCCCGTTGCGGGTGCGCGTCGCGCCCGCGGCGCCGATCGAGACCGGCACCACCCTCGAGCTCTCGCTCCCCCCCGAGCACCTGGTGCCGCTTCATGGCTGAGCGCGGCCAGCTGGTGTGGTTGGGACGCATCACCACCCGCCGCCGGCTGCTCGCCAGCTCGGCGGCGCTCGGCTCACCCGCGATCGGCTGGATGGTGCTGCTCTTGATCGTGCCGTCGGTGGTGATCGCGGTGCTGGCGTTCGCGAGCCGCGCCCCCGACGGCCAGGTGGTGTGGACGCTCGGACTACAGAACTTCGTCCGCCTCGCTGGCTACGGGCTGCTGGGCTGGACACCCGACTACCTGTGGATCGGCGTGCGCAGCGTGTGGGTGGCGACGGTGACGACCGCGCTGTGCGTCGCGCTCTCCTACCCGCTCGCGTTCTTCATCGCCGCGCAACCGCCGGCGCGCCAGCGACTCTGCCTCGCCGGAGTGGTGATCCCGATGTGCGTGAACCTGGTGGTGCGCACCTACGCCTGGGAGCTGCTGCTCTCGCCGCAGCTTCCGCTGGCGCGGCTCGCGGCGGCGCTCGGGCTGATCGACGAGGGCGCGGGGCTCTACCCGAGTGGGCTCGCGGTGCAGCTCGGCATGGTGTCGACCTCGCTGCCGTTCGCGGTGCTGCCGCTGGTGGTGAACATCCAGCGCCTCGATCGCGCGCTGATCGAGGCGGCGCGCGACCTCTACGCCGGTCCCGTGCGCGTGTTCCGGCAAGCGGTGCTGCCGCAGACGTGGCCCGGTCTCGGCGCCGCGGTGGTGCTCACCTTCGTGCCGGCCATGGGCATGTTCGTGATCTCGGACCGTCTCGGTGGCTCGAACTTCATGCTGGTGGGGAACCTGATCCAGCAGCAATTCGGCTCGAGCCGCGACTATCCGTTCGGAGCGGCGGTGAGCCTGACGCTGATCGTGCTGACGCTCGTGGGCCTGGTGCTCTACCGGCGGTCCGGGCGTGGGATCGAGCTCGCATGAGGGCCGCCGCGCAGATGCGCTTGATCCGCGGCACCGGGCACGCGCTCACGGCGCTCGCGTACGCGGTGCTGTGGCTGCCGTTGGTGGCGGTCGCGGTCTACTCCTTCAACAGCGCCCGAATCGGACTCGACTGGGAAGGCTTCTCGCTGCGCTGGTACGCGAGCCTGCTGCGAAACGAGGGCATCCGACACGCCGCGCTCGACACCTTCCTGCTGGCGGGCGCCTCCACCGCCATCGCCACGGCGCTCGGCACCGCGCTGGCGATGGCGCTGGTGCGCTACCCGCAGCCGCGCTGGCTCAGACCGGTGCTGGACGTGGTGGTCGATCTGCCGATCGTCACACCCGACATCGTGTTCGCCGCGGCGCTGGTGATCGCGTTCGGCTTCGCGCGCGCGCTCTCGGACCTCTTCCAGCCCGGGCTGCTCACGATGATCCTCGGGCACGTCACCTTCCAGATCTCGTTCGTGGCGCTGGTCGTGCGAAGCCGCCTGGTGGTGCTCGGTCCGACCTTGAGCGAGGCGGCCCACGACCTCAACGCGACGCCGCGCCAGGCGTTCCGACGCGTGACGTTGCCGCTCATCACGCCCGCCATCGCCGCCGGCGCGGTGCTCGCGTTCACGCTCTCGCTCGACGATTTCGTCATCAGCTTCTTCACGGCGGGGCCCAAATCGGACACCTTGCCGATCTACATCTACTCGTCGATGCGCCGTGGCCTGAGCCCGGAGATCCACGCGCTCTCGACGCTGATCGTCGCGGTGACCGCGCTCTTGGTGCTCGGCTTCGACAGGGGGAAACGATGAGGAACGCAGCCATTCGCCGTGGGCGCGTCGCGCCCCGGGCCACCGTCTGCACGCTGCTCGCCGTCGCGGCGCTCGCCGTCGCGTTCGTGTCGAGCGCTCGCGCGGGCGAGCCGAAGCCCACCGGCGAGCTCAACTTCTACAACTTCGCCGAATACATGGACCCGCAGATCCTGGCGGACTTCCGGGCCAAGACAGGCATCCAGGTCAACGAGTCGTATTACGAGTCCACCGAGGACATGATCGCCAAGCTGCAGCACGGCGGCGGCGCGTCGCAATACGACCTGGTGGTGGTGACCGACCGCGCGGTGCCGCAGATGGCGCGGCTCGGGCTGCTCGCGAAGCTCGATCACGCACAGATCCCGAACCTCGCGAACCTCGACGAACGCTTCCAGAAGCTCGACGTCGACCCCGGCAACCAGTACTCGGTGGCGTACCAATGGGGCACCGTCGGGATCCTCTACAACAAGGCGAAGCTCCCCGGCTTCGAGCCCTCGTGGAGCGCGATCTTCGACCCCGCCAAGCAGAAGGGACGCTTCCTGCTCCTCGACGAGATGCGCGACATGATGGGCGTCGCGCTGCGCTACAAGGGCTTCGACGTCAACACGGTGAAGCCCGAGGAGCTGAAGGCCGCGAGTGACGCCATCATCGCCGCCAAGCGAAGCCCGAAGGCGCTCGGCTTCGAGGGCGGCGTGGGGGCGAAGAACAAGATCGCCGGCGGCAGCGCCGACCTCGGCATCGTGTGGAACGGCGATGCGTTCCGCGCCATCGAGGAGGACAAGAAGAAGCGCCTCGACTACGTGATCCCGCGCGAGGGGTCGATGATCTGGACCGACACCATCGCCGTCACCGGCAAGGCGCCGAACGCGCGCGCGGCCCACGCGTTCATCGACTTCCTGCTCGATCCGCACGTGGGCGCTCGGCTCTCCAACTTCAACAAGTTCGCGACTCCGAACAAGGCGTCGCTCGCGTTCATCGACCCGGCGGACGCGAAGAATCCGATCCTCTATCCCTCGCCCGAGGCGCTCGCGACGCTGCAATCGCTGCGCGACGTGGGCGAGGCGGATCGCCTCTACGACGAGGCGTGGACGGCCGTGAAGTCGCGATGACGGGAGCCGCCGGCAGCGGGGCGTCGAAGCCCCACGTCCACCACCGCCGCTACCGGGTCTCGCCGCACGTCGAGCTCGCCGCCGACACCTGGGGGCGCGCCGACGCGCCTCCGGTGGTGCTCTTGCACGGCGGTGGCCAGACCCGCCACGCGTGGAGCGGCACCGGGCGCGCGATCGCCGCGGACGGCTACTTCGTCGCGAGCGTGGATCTGCGCGGCCACGGCGAGAGCTCGTGGCCAGAGGACGGCGACTACTCGCTGGACGCCTTCGTGGACGACGTGGTGGCCCTCGCCCGTCAGTTCTCCGCGCCGCCCGTGCTGGTGGGCGCGTCGCTCGGCGGGCTCTCGTCGCTCTTCGCCGCCGCCACCGTCGAACCACCGCTCGCGCGGGCGCTGGTGCTGGTGGACATCGCGACCCGCAGCGAGGCGAGCGGCGTCGAGAAGATCGTCGCGTTCATGCGCGCCGCTCCCGACGGCTTCGCCAGCCTGGAGGAAGCGGCGGATCTCATCGCCACGTACCTTCCCCACCGTCCCCGCCGCAAGGACATCGAAGGGCTGCGCAAGAACCTGCGCCACGGCGCCGACGGACGCTGGCGCTGGCATTGGGACCCGCGCTTCATCGACGGCATGCGTCGCCCGCGGGTCATCGACAAGGTGGAGATGCTCGACGACGCCGCGCGCAAGCTGCGGCTGCCGACGCTGCTGGTGCGCGGCCGGATGAGCGAGATCGTGAGCGAGGAGGGCGCGCGTCATTTCCTGGACCTCGCGCCGCACGCCCAGTACGTCGACATCGCCGGTGCGGGTCACATGGTCGCCGGCGACCGCAACGACGCCTTCACCGAAGCGGTCCGCGACTTCCTCACCGCGCTCGGCCGCTGACGCGCCCGTCCGCCCGCTCGTCGCCGCGCTACGCGAGCGTGGCGAGATCGGCGAGCAGCAGCTCGCGCTCGGCGGGATCGGCGATCTGGTTCGCCAGGGCGCGCGCCTTGGCCAGGTGCGCGCTCGCTTCCGCTTGGCGCCCGGCGGCCATCTCGGCGCGGGCCAGCGCTTCGTGGGCGTAGCCCAGGTAGAAGGCATCGAGGCCCTGGCTGAGATCGAGGCAGATCTGCCCGTAGCGCTTGGCCTCGCCGACGAGCCCGAGCAGCACGTGGATGCGCGACGCCTGCCAGTAGCCGATCGAGAGGTTCTTGGGAGCGCAGTCCGGGCGCTGCGTCCAGTGGAAGATCGACGCTTGATTGAGGGCGATCATCTGCCGGTCCTCGGCGGGCGACCGGTCCTGCTTCTCGATGAGATTCCACGCCTTGTTGAAGCAGTCCGCCGCGAAGAAGCGGTGGGCGGCGAGGACGTCGAAGGTGGGCTTGGCTGGCACGCGGTCTCCTTTCGCTCAGCGATCGAGCGGACGACATGGGTATCTCGCGGCGAGCCGCACGAGCGTGCTCATGCCGCGCAAGGTGGCGCGGCAGTCGAGCGTTCGCTCCAGCACCGCGTTCGAGAACGTCGATTCGCTCTGTTTCTTCCTGCAGAGCCAGTAGACCTCGCGACCGTGGACGTGGAAAGCGTCGATGTCGGACGCGAGGGCAGCGAGGCGATCCCGCCCGGCGGCGCTCGGTGCATCGGCCAGGAGGGCCACGTTGAGCGCCGCGGAGCTCGCGACCGCCGCCGCCGGAAACGCCGGGTGAGCGAGGACCGCCGCCAGCTCGGTGTCGGTGCGCAGGAACGCGGGCACCGCATAGCCCAACGCTGCCGTCAGGTGCCCTTCGATCCGGCGCTCGAGCTGCCCTGCCCGCCCGCTCGCCTCGAACACCACGTTGCCACTGGCGAGAAAGGTCTCGGCGCCGTCCAGGCCGAGCTCGCCGAACAGGCCGCGCAGCCGTTCCGCCGACACGAATCGTCCGCCCACGTTGATCGCCCGCAGGAACGCGAAATAGCGCCGCCTCTCCATTCGTCGCTCCGGGAAGACGCTCGCGCCAACCGCGGCGATCCAATCACACACAACTTGCGTTGGCAGCGTGCCGGCTCGACCGGATCCCCCGTTCTACGGACGTTCGAAAACGGCCGCGGACTCGAATAGGCGCCGGTGCACGAGCGCCGAAGTTGCGATTCACTCGCGCAGCGCCGGCGCCGTCACTCGCCGGATCGGCCCGGAGGTCGAGATGAAACGCTTCACGCTCACGCCGTTTCGGCACGCGAACGCGGCACTCGTTCTCGGGCTGCTGCTGACCGTCGGCGGGCTCGCCGACGCGGCGACGCCACCCGACGCCGCCGCGCCGCCGGCGCCTTCCTTCACGCTGCCCGCGCGCGACGGGTCGGTGTCGCTCGATGCGCTGCGCGGTCGGGTCGTCTACGTCGACTTCTGGGCCTCGTGGTGCGGACCGTGTCAGCTCTCGTTCCCGTGGATGCGCGAGCTGCACGACCGCTATGCGAAGCAGGGTCTGGTGATCGTCGCGATCGACCTCGACAAGGATCGCAAGGCCGCGGATGCGTTCCTCAGCCGCCACACGAGCCCGTTCCTCGTCGCCTACGACCCGGCCGGCAAGTCCGCGGAGGCCTTCGACGTGGGCGCGATGCCCTCGAGCTACTTGATCGGCCCGCAAGGCACCGTCCTGCACACCATGTCCGGCTTCGACGAGGACAAGGCGAGGCAGACCGAGGCGCTCATCCAGAAGGCGCTCGTGCCATGACGGCCTCGACCGCGCACGCATCGTCCCGCGCGCGTCGGACGCGCCTCGCGCTGGCGGCGCTCGTCGTAGCACTCGCTTCCACCGCTGCCGCGTGTGACGCGATGAAGGTGCACCCCTGGGACCGCGACCTGCTGGCGCAGCCCCAGATGCAATTCATCGTGCACCCGATGGTCCACGCCATCGACGAGCACATCTACTTCAGCAAGGAAGGATCCACCGGCGGCTCGGACGTGGGCGGTGGAGGTTGCGGATGCAACTGAGCGCCGCTTGGCCATCCGGGTCCACCCGCTCCGCCGAACGGGCGAACGGCTCTCCCCGCGACCGCGAGCGCACGGCGGCGGGAAGCGCGAAGCCCACCGCCGCGATCGGTCCACGCCGATCGCCGGGCGCTCCCTCGGGCAGCAGCACTGCCGCAGCGAGGTCGATCCGCGGCAAGCTCGGCGCCGCGGCTTGCGCGCTGCTCGCGTCGGCGGCGCCGCGCGGCGCTCCCGCCGCCGAGCCGGCGGCGACCAACCAGGTGGATCTGACGAGCCTGATCTACGGTGAGGCGCAACGCGTCACGGTGGTCGAGCCCAACGCACGATTCACGCGTCTTTACCCCGATGGGGAGTCGCTCTACGGCGAGGTCGGCCTCGACGTCATCACCGGTGCATCGCCGAGCGGTGCGGTGCCCACGGGCAAGGTGCAGACCATCACGACCGCCTCGGGCCGCGTCGTCACCCGGGCCGCGAGCGAGATCCCGACCAGCCCGTTCTCGGACACGCGGGTCGCGGTGGACGGCGGCTGGGTGAAGCCGTTCTGGCTGCTGACGCCCACCCTGACCGTCCACTTCTCGCGCGAGAAGGACTACCAATCGCTGGGCGCCACTGGGAAGCTCTCGTTCGATCTTCCCGATCGCTTGACCACGCTGACGGGGGGCGGCGGCTACAACCAGGACGAGGTCTTCCCGAGCGGTGGGATCACGCTCGGCCTCGCCGATCCGACCCTGCCCGAGACGAGCCTCGGGAAGAGCCGCTCGAAGCGCGTCGTCAACGGCATCGCGGGCGTATCGCGCGTGCTCACGCGCCGCTGGCTGGTGGGTGTGACGGGCTCGTACACCTCCGAGCAGGGCTATCTCACCGAGCCCTACAAGGTCCTGAGCCTGGTCGATCCCCTCACGGGTCTGCCCACGGCGGAGCGCACCGAGAGCCGTCCCACCTCACGCTCGCGCTTCAGCGTGCTGGGCAGCTCCGTCTATCACTTCGACGAGGACGTGCTTCACCTCTCGTATCGCTACTACGGCGACGATTGGAGCATTCGCTCCCACACCGTCGACCTCGCGTACCGCGCGGAGCTGGGTGGATCGGTCTATCTGGAGCCCCATCTGCGCTATTACACCCAGAGCGCCGCGAGCTTCTTCCGGTTCGGCTTGGTGGACGGCGAGCCGCTGCCGGAGTTCGCCACCAGCGATTACCGCGTGGGGCCGCTCGACTCGGTCACGGTCGGAGCCACGCTCGGATTCCGCGTGCCGCACCTCGCCGGCGAGTGGAGCGCCCGCGCCGAGTATCTCGGCCAGTTCCCGGACGGGCATCCAGCGGATGCCATCGGCATCGAGCGCACCTACGACCTCTACCCGGTCATGAACATCGGCTCGCTGGTGCTCACCTACGAGATCAAGTTCTGACGCGCGTCGGCGCCGCCACGGCGCCGGGCGCGGCGCACGCCGCATGGAGCTGGTTCGGGTCGACGACTACTTCGTCGGGCGCTTCTCCGCCATGGCGAGCCCGTGCGAGGTGCTGGTCGACTCGGAGAACGCACGTCACGCACGCACGGCGCTGCGGATCGCGGCGAGCGAAGCGCGCCGGGTCGAGCGCAAGTTCAGCCGATACCGCAGCGATGGCGTGGTCCACCGCATCAACCACGCGGGCGGCAAGCCGGTACGCGTCGACGCGGAAACCGCGCAACTGCTCGACTACGCCGCGAGCTGCCACGAGCTCTCGGAGGGACGCTTCGACATCACCTCGGGAGCGCTGCGCCGCGTGTGGACGTTCGACGGCGGCGAGCGCGTCCCGAGCGCGCAGGCCATCCAGGAGGTGCTCCGCCACGTCGGCTGGCACCGCGTCGGCTGGCACAACCCCGTCCTCACGATGCCGGCGGGAATGGAGATCGACCTGGGCGGGATTGGCAAGGAGTACGCCGTGGATCGCGCGGCCGCGCGGATCGCCGCCGAGATCGACGACGCATTCCTGGTGAATTTCGGCGGCGATCTCTTCGCCAGCGCGCCGCGGCGCGGTGACGAGCCGTGGCGAATCGGCGTGGACGATCCGAAACGTCCCGGGGAAGGCGTGCTCTATCGCATCGCGCTCGCGCGCGGTGGACTCGCCACCAGCGGGGACGCGCGCCGCTACGTGCTCGTGAACGGACGCCGGCTCGGGCACATCCTCGATCCCACCACCGGCTGGCCCGTCGAGGGGGCGCCGCGCTCGGTGAGCGTCGTCGCGGATACCTGTGTCGAGGCCGGAACCCTCGCCACGCTCGCGTATCTGCGCGGTCCCGGCGCCCGCGCGTTCCTGGAAGCGCAGGGCGTGGTGTTCCAGCTCGTCTGAGCGTGACGCCGGCCTCCCCGTGCGGGCGCGCGCGGCGCGGCCGATCGCCCGTGGATCACCCAAGGCACCAGGCGGTGCGCGCGCTAGGATTCACCTCCGCCCGCCACGGGCCGCGTCACGGCGCGGCCGTCGAGGAGAGGCTCATGAGCGCAGCGAATCCCCGGTCGTTGGTCGAGCTCCAGGAAGAGGCCTGCCGCACCCATGCGGAGCGGCCGCTGTTCGGAACCAAGGTCGGCACCGAGTATCAGTGGACCAGCTACCGGAAGTTCGCCGAGCGAGTCGACGCCTTCCGCGCGGCGCTGGCGGCGCTGGGCGTGGGGCGCGACAGCAAGGTCGCCGTGATCTCCGACAACCGCGTCGAGTGGGCGATCGGCGCGTACGCCACCTACGGGCTCGGCGCTCAGTACGTGCCGATGTACGAGGCGCAGGATCCCAAGGACTGGGCGTACATCGTGCGCGACTCGGGAGCGTGCGTGCTGCTGCTCGGCGATCCACGGCTGCGTGAGCTGACCGCTCACCTGCCCGCGGAGATCCCGACGTTGCGTCACCGGATCTGCTTCGGCGCACCGCCGGATTGCGAGGACTCGTTCCACAAGCACCTCGACATCGGCGCGCGCCATCCGGTGCCGACGGCGTCGCTCTCGCCCGCACACACCGCGGGCCTGATCTACACGTCCGGCACCACCGGCGAGCCCAAAGGGGTGATGCTGAGCCACGGCGGCATCCTCTCCAACGTGCTCGCGGTGCGTGAGCTCTTCCCGATCTCGCCCTCCGACCAGAGCCTCAGCTTCCTGCCCTGGGCGCACGCCTTCGGCCAAGTGGCCGAGCTGCACACGCTCATCGCCTTCGGCGCCTCGATGGCGCTGGCGCCCGACGTGAAGACGCTGATGGACGAGTTCGCGGTGGTGCGGCCCACGGTATTCGTGTCGGTGCCGCGAATCTTCATCCGCATCCACGACGGCTTGCAGGCGCGCGTGTCCCAGGAAAACGCGCTCAAGCAATGGATCTTCCGCGAGGGCATGGCGCTCGCCCGAGCGCGCCGGCGGATGCTCGAGGATCGGAGCCCGAGCCAGCTTCTCGAGGTGCTCTACCGGATCTTCGATCGCATCGTGTGCCGCACGGTGCGCGCCAAGCTCGGCGGACGACTGCGCTTCGCGATCTCGGGCGGCGCGGCGCTGGCGGACGAGATCGCCGCGTTCATCAGCGATCTGGGGATCACCGTGTATCAGGGCTACGGGCTCACCGAGACGTCGCCGGTGGCCGCGGCCAATCGTCCCGGCGCCTCCCGGCTCGGCACCAGCGGTCAGGCGCTCCCGGGAGTCTCGATTCGCATCCTCGACGAGAGCGGTCGCGCCCTCCCACCGGAGGTCGAGGGCGAGGTCGTGGTGAGCGGTCCCAACCTGATGCAGGGCTACTACCAGCGACCGACCGAGACCGCCGAGGTCATCTTCGATCTCGACGGCGAGCGCACCTTGCGAACCGGCGACTCGGGCGTGCTCGACCGCGAGGGCTACCTGCGGATCACCGGGCGGCTCAAGGAGCAGTACAAGCTCGAGAACGGCAAGTTCGTGGCGCCGGCGCCGCTCGAGGAGCAGCTCGCCCTCAGCCCGTTCGTCGACCAGGTCGTGCTCTACGGAGCCAACAAGCCGTACAACGTGGCGCTCGTGGTGCCGAGCTTCGAGACGCTCGCGCGGTGGGCCGCCGCCGAGGGCATCGCTGCCGCCACTGCGGAATCCTTGCTCGCGGAGCCGCGCGTCCACGCCAAGATCGGCGAAGAGCTCACCAAGTACGCGGGCAGCGCCAAGGCCTACGAGCGGCCGAAGCGCTGGCTCTTGCTGCGCGACGCCATGACCACCGAGAACGGCCAGCTCACCCCGACGCTCAAGCCCAAGCGGCGCGTGATCTTCGCCCACTACGAGCGCGAGATCGCCGCCGTCTACGCGGGCTGAGTCGGGACGCGCTCTCGCGCGCGTCGATCCGACGAATTTGCTCTTTTTCACGAGCTAGCGTAAGTTTTTGACGAATCGTCAAAAACGAGCTGGCCCGACCGGCGTTCGCCAACCCGCCGCGAACGCACGTCGCGCGAGCAACCAGCCACGAGGGAGCCCATGCGGAACTACCGATTGATCGACGCGGACTGCCACACCCTCGAGCCGAAGCACATCTGGACCACGTACCTGCCCAAGAAATTCCACGAGCGCGCTCCCAAGCTCGTGAAGGACGCCGAGGGCGGAGACGCCTGGCAGTTCCGCCCCGACACCCCGCCGATGACCATCGGCCTGGTGACCACACCGGGACGCAGCTACGACGAGATCAAGTGGACGGGCTACACGTACGAGACGATCCGGGCCTCGTGCTTCGACGGCAAGGCGCGGCTCGCCGACATGGACATCGACGGCGTCGACGCCGAGTTCATGTACCCGAGCCAGCGCACCATGTGGAGCTTCATGGCGGACCCCGACCCCGAGTACCACCTGGCCGGCGTCCACGCCTACAACGACTGGGTGCACGACGAGTTCTGCGCCGCCGACCGCGAGCGTCTCTTCGCCCTCGCCCAGATGCCGAACATCGGCGTCGACGCCGCCATCGCCGAGATGAAGCGCGGCAAGGAAAAGGGAATGTGCGGCGTGATCATCTCCGCATGGCCGGGCGGCGGGGACGATCTGTGCGCCGCCGACGACAAGTTCTTCGCGGCCGCGCAAGAGATGGGCATGCCGATCGCGATCCACGTGAACATCCGCCGCAAGCGCGCGCCGGTCACCGGGCTCGACGGTCCGGCGGCGATCGCCCGCATGGCGCTGGCCGGCATGATGCAGTTCCCGCCCTCGATGTGCGACCTCATCATGAGCGGCGTCTTCGATCGCTTCCCCAAGCTCACGGTCCTCGGCGTCGAGGTGGACGTGGGCTGGATCCCGGTGGCCCTCGAGCAGCTCGACAACTTCTACTGGCGCAACCGCGCCCACACCGGCGTCACCATCAAGCGCTTGCCCAGCGACTACTTCCACGAGCACTTCATCTGCACCTTCCTCAAGGATCGCCACGGCATCGCCAACCGCTACGAGATCGGCGTGCGCAACATGGCGTGGTCCACCGACTTCCCGCACCACGGCAACGACTGGCCCTACAGCCGCAAGGTCGCCGGCGAGATGTTCCAGGGCGTGCCCAAGGACGAGATCGACATGATCTGCGCCGGCAACATGATCCGCGCGTTCAATCTTCCCCACGATCCCAAGGCGTGAGCCGGGCGCCGCGATGAGCGCGATCCCGTTCGACACCTCCGACGTCGACCGCTGGGTGGGAGTTCCGCTCGGCGGTCGCACGCTCCGCGATCCGATCCACGTCAACGACGTGCGGCGCTGGTCGCAGGGCATGCAGAACCCCAACCCGCTCTACTTCGACGAGGACTTCGCCGCCGAGAGCCGCTTCGGGCAGCTCGTGGCGCCGCAATCGTTCGCGGTGTGCACCGACGACAGCCACGGCGCCGCGCCCGCGATCCAGGGCTCGATCCCCGGCTCGCACATGCTCTTCGGCGGCGACGAGTGGTGGTTCTTCGGGCCGCGCATCGTGCCCGGCGATCGCATCACCCGCGACCGCATGCTCTTCGACTACAAGGTGCGCGAGACGCGCTTCGCCGGGCCGACGATGTTCGCGCGCGGCGACACCACCTACATCAACCAGCGCGGCGAGGTCGTCGCCAAGCAGCGCTCGACCTCCATCCGCTACCTCGCCGACGAGGCGCAGCGCCGTCGCGCCAGCGCGGACGCTGCATCCGCTGCCGCGGCGCCCGAGTGGAGCGACGCGGAGCTGGCGGCGATCGAGAAGCGCAAGCTCGACTACTACCGCACCTTCATCGACCTCGGCCATCTGCGGCGCGTGGACGTCGTCGTGGGCGAACGGCTTCCGCAGCGCGTGGTCGGGCCCCACTCCATCGCGAGCTTCACCAGCGAGTGGCGCGCGTTCCTGCAAAATCTCTGGGGGGCCTTCCGCATCGATCCAGGGCCCACCTCGCTGCGCCAGGCGGGCTGGCTCACCGAGATGGACCGGGACGTGGACAAGGCGAAGATCGACCCCACGCAGACCGACGGGCTCTACTACGGCCCCTCGCGCGGTCACGTGAACGACCGCTACGCGCAGCGCATCGGCATGCCGCGCGCGTACGGCTATGGTGCCTCGATGGGCTCGTGGATCCTCGACTACCTCGCCAACTGGGTGGGCGAATGGGGCGAGATCACGCACGCGAAGCTCGCCTACAAGGCGCCAGCGCTCTCCGGCGACCTCACGATCCTCGACGCCACCGTCACCGCGCTCGGCATCGATCCGCCCACGGGTCAACCGCTCGCCACGCTGGAGGTGCGCATGAAGAACCAGCGTGACGAGTCGATGGCCGAGGGCACCGCCGAGGTGAGGCTGCCGACGGAGCGGCTTCCGTCGCGCTGATCGGTCGCGCCGTGGCTGACTCGCCCGGTCTGGCGCTGCAACCCGACCCGCGCCGCTACGCCCTGCCTGCGTTTCTCGACGACGTGGCGCAGCGCCACGCGGGACGCGTCGCGCTGCGCTTCGAGGATCGGACCATCGCCTTCGACGAGCTGCGCGCCCGAGCGCGAGCGCTCGCCCGCGGGCTGCTCGCCGCGGGGGTCGTGAAGGGAACGCGGGTCGGATTGCTCGCGGCCAACCGCCCCGAGTGGGTGGTCGCCGCCTTCGCCACGGCGCTCGCGGGTGGCGTGCTGGTCCCGATCTCCACCTTCGCCACCGCGGCGGAGCGCGAGCACTTGATGCGCCACGGCGACGTCGCGGTGCTGCTTCTCGAGCCGGCGTTGCTCAAGCATCGCTACCTGGACGATCTCCTCGGCGCCCACCCGGAGATCGCCAGCGGCGCGCCCGGCGCGATCCGCTGCCCGGCGCTTCCCTTCCTGCGCCGGGTGGTGGCGCTCGGCGTGGATGCGCCCGTGGGTGGCGTCGAGCGCTGGGACGACGTGGTCGCGTCCGGCGCGGGCGTCCCCGAGACGCTCCTCGACGCCGCGGCGCGCGAGGTCGCGCCCGGCGACGAGGCCATGATCGTCTACACCTCCGGTTCGACCGCCGAGCCGAAGGGCGTCGTACATGCCCACCGCGCGGCCGTGATCCAGAGCTGGCGCTTCGCCGAGATCCTCGACCTCGCTCCCCACGACGTGGTGTGGACCGCGTACCCGCTCTTCTGGACCGCCGGGTTCGCCATGTCGCTGGGTGCCTCGCTCGCCGCGGGCTCGACGCTGCTCCTCGAGGAGACCTTCGACGCGCCGCTGGCGCTCGCGCGAATCGAAGAGACGCGCGCCACCGTCGTGCACGCCTGGCCACACCAGGAGAAAGCGCTCGCCGAGCACCCCAGCGCCCGCCATCGCGACCTGCGCTCGTTGCGCCAGGTGAACTTCGGTTCGCCGCTCGCGCCGCTCGCGGGCATCCGCGAGGATCGCTGGGGCCGCGCGGCGACCTACGGCCTCACCGAGACCTTCACGCTGGTCGCGGCGATCCCGGCGACCGCTCCCGTGGACGAACGTCGCGGCAATCACGGCCGGGTTCTCCCCGGCACCGAGGTCCGCATCGTGGATCCCACGAGCGGCTCGCCGCTGGCCGCCGGCGAAACCGGCGAGATCTGGGTGCGCGGCGCGACCTTGATGCTCGGCTATCACAAGCAGCCGCGCGAGGCCGCGTTCGACGCGGACGGCTTCTTCCACACCGGCGATGGCGGCTCGCTCGACGCCGACGGCAAGCTGCACTGGAACGGCCGGCTCACCGGCCTCATCAAGACCGGCGGCGCCAACGTCTCGCCCGTGGAGATCGAGAACCAGCTGCGCTCGTTCCCGGGATTGCGCGGCGCGCTGGCCGTGGGCGTCGCGCACCGAAGCCTGGGCGAGATCGTGGTCTTGTGCGCGCTCGTCGAGCCGGGTGTCACGCCGCCCACCGAAGACGAGATTCGCGGCTTCCTTCGCGCGCGCCTGGCGTCGTACAAAGTGCCGCGACGTGTGCTCTTCTTCGACGTCGACGAGGTGGCGATGACCGGGACCCAGAAGATCCAAGCGGCGCCGCTGCGCGAAGCGGCGCTGGCGCGGCTGCGGGCCGAGCGAGCCGTGATCGACGGCGAGGCCTACGCGTGAGCGGCGCCTCGGCAGCGCTGGGCACGGCCCGCGGGCTGAACGGTTCCGTTCGACCGCCCAGGACGACTCGATGCTGAGCGGCCTTCGCGTCCTCGACCTCACCGACGAGCGCGGCCACCTCGCCGGCAAGATCCTCGGCGACCTGGGCGCCGACGTCATCAAGATCGAGCCGCCCGGCGGCGATCCGCTGCGGATGCGCGGGCCGTTCGTGGGTGGCGAGGTCCACCCGGAGGCGAGCGTGCCGTGGCTGGCGGCCAACACCAGCAAGCGCGGCATCGTCCTCGACCTCACGTCCGCCGCCGAGCGCGACGACTTCCTGGATCTCGTCCGTGCCAGTGACGTGCTCGTGGATTCCTTCCCGCCCGGGACGCTCGAGCGCCTGGGCCTCGGCTTCGCGACGCTCGCTGCGCGAAACCCCACGCTGATCCAGTGTGCGATCACGCCCTTCGGCTCGAGCGGGCCGCGCGCGACCTGGCGCGCGCACGATCTGGTGATCGTCGGCGCAGGCGGCAACGCCGGGCTCACCGGCGATCCCGATCGCGCGCCGCTCGTCTGCAGCGCGCCGACCTCGTACCTGCACGCGGCCCCGGAAGCCGTGATCGGGATCCTGTTCGCGCTCGCCGCTCGCAGCCGCACCGGACGCGGCGAGCTCGTGGACGTCTCCATGCAGGAATGCCAGCTCGCCACCTTGATCTCGGCGCCCGGCCAGTTCGCCCTGAGCGGAAAGCTGCGGCAGCGCGCGGGCGCCAGGATCGGCCGCACCCGCGAGATCTGGCGGACCCGGGACGGCTGGATCTCGTTCGGCCTACGCGGCGGGCCGGCGCGCGCCGCGGGGATCACCGCGCTGGTCGAGCTCATGGCCGAGCACGGGGCGGCGCCCGAGTGGCTGCGTCGCTACGACTGGCGTTCGTTCGACGCGAACCGGGTCGAGGAGACCGAGCTCGCGTGCCTCGACTCGGTGTTCGCGGCGTTCTTCGCGTCGCGCGCCACGCGCGAGCTCTACGCGGAAGCGGTGAAGCGCCGCTTGATGCTGGCGCCCTGCCAGGACGCCGCCGCGACGCTCGCCGATCCCCAGCTGCGCGCACGCGGGCTCTTCGTGCCCGTTTCCACCGGTCCCTTCGGCAAAGGACGAATGGAGGTGCCGGGCACTTTCGCGCAGACGCCCGATCACGCCATCGGCGTGCGCTGTCGGGCGCCGGGGATCGGCGAGCACGCGTCGTCGGTGTGGGCCGACGTGCGTGCGACGCTCGCATCCCTGCCCGCCGCGCGCGCCGTGCCGGCGGCGGCAGCCACCGCCGCTGCAGCGAGCGCGGAGCCGAGCGCGCCCGCGCTCTTCGCGGACCTCCGGATCCTGGAGCTTGGCGCGGGCGCCGCCGGACCCGTGGCGTCGCGCTACTTCGCGGAGCACGGGGCGACGGTGATCCGGATCGAATCGGCGCTGCGCCCCGACTTCATCCGACTGCTCCACGTGAGCGGCGGCGCCACCACCGATCCCGCCGTGCTCGATCGCTCGCCGATGTTCGCGCTCCTCAACGCCAGCAAGCAGAGCCTCGCGCTCAACCTCGCCAAGCAGGAGGCGCGCGCGATCGTCGAGCGCCTGGCGAAGACGGTGGACGTCGTGACCGAGAACTTCACCCCTGGCGTCATGGACAAGTGGGGGCTCGGCGCGCGCGCGCTGTCGCGGATCAACCCGCGGCTGATCGTGGTGTCGAGCTCGCTGTTCGGGCAAACCGGTCCTCACCGCAACTATCCCGGCTTCGGCGGGCAAGGCGCGGCGCTCGCCGGCTTCAACGCGCTCACCGGCTGGCCCGATCGTGAGCCGATCGGCCCGTACGCGACGATCACCGATTCGCTCGCACCCCGCTTCATCGCCGCGGCCATCGCCGCGGCGCTCGCCGAGCGCGAGCGCACCGGTTTCGGCCGGGTGCTCGACGTCTCGCAGGTCGAGGTCGGCGTGTACGCGCTCTCCGAAGCCATCGCCACCGCCAGCGCCACCGGCACCTCACCGACGCGGCTGGGAAACCGCAGTCGTGACTTCGCGCCGCACGGCATCTATCCGTGCGCCGGAGACGATCGCTGGATCGCGCTCGCGGTCCGCGACGCGGCGGGATGGCAGGCGCTCACGACGCTGCTCGGCGATCCAGGGTGGTACCGAAACGAGCGCTTCACGGACATGGCGGCGCGTCTCGCCAACGTCGAGGTCCTCGATCGCCACCTCGCCGAATGGACCCGCACCCAGGATGCCGCCGAGCTCGCCGCGCGGCTCCAGGGCGCGGGGCTCGAGGCCGCGGTCGTGGCGAGCTGCTCCGATCTCCTCGCGGATCCGGCGCTCGCGCATCGCCAGCATTTCCAGCGCGTGCGGCACACGGCGCTCGGCGAGCTCGCCGTGGAACGCACGGGCTTTCGTCTCGCCGGCTCGAAGGCCGGCTTCACGCGCGGTGGGCCTCTCGTCGGCGAGCACAGCCGTGCGATCCTCGCCGCGCTGGGCCTCGCCGACACGGACATCGAGCGCCTCACGCGCGAACAGGTGATCGCATGATCGGGATCTCGGCTTACGGCGCGTACGTGCCGATCACGCGCCTCGCGCTCTCGCTGGCCGCCGGCCGCGCCGCCAAGGACGGCGAGCCCGAGCGCGCCGTCGCCGCCCACGACGAGGACACGCTCACGATGGCGGTCGCGGCGGCGACGGATTGCCTCGGCGCGCGCGACCGCGAGGGGATCGACGCGCTCTACCTCGCCACCACCACGTCGCCGTATCGCGAGAAGTCGGGCGCCGCCCTGGTCGCCAAGGCGCTCGACCTGCGGCGCGACGTGGCGACCGCGGAGCTCGGCGGATGCTTGCGCGCGGGCCTGAGCGCGCTCGCCGCGGCTCGCGACGCGGTGGCGAGCGGCGCGGCGCGACACGCGCTGGTGATCGCGTCCGACAGCCGACTCGCCGCGCCCCGCTCCGCGCTCGAGCGGGACATGGGTGACGGCGCGGCGGCGTTCGTGGTGAGCGCCACGGACGTGCTCGCGACGATCGACGGCCGGCACGCGGTGAGCGACGAGATCGTCGACGTGTGGCGCGCCGAGCACGACGAGTTCGTGCGCTCGTGGGAGGACCGCTTCGTCACCCAACACGGCTATCACCGCAACGTCGTCGACGCGCTGCGGGGGTTGCTCGCCACGAGCGGCGTGGGCGCCAGCGACCTGGCGCGACTGGCGCTGGCGGGCCCGGATGGCCGCAGCGCTGCCGCCGCCGCGAAGGCCGTGGGGATCGCCGCCGAGCGCGTCGTGCCCTTGCTCTTCGGCAAGCTCGGCCACACCGGCGCCGCGTTCGCGCCCATGCTGCTGGTGCACGCGCTCGAGTCACCGAGCGTGGCGGCGGGCGAGCGCATCGCCTGCGTCGCTCACGGCAGCGGCGCCGAAGCGATGCTGCTCACCGTGACGCCGGCGCGCGCGCGGCCCGAGCCGCGGCCGCGCCGCGGTCTCACCGGTCACCTGGGACGACGCCGCGCGCTCGCGAGCTACCAGACCTATCTGACGGCGCGGCAGCTCTCGCCCACCGAGCACGACGCTCGCGGCGGCGGCGGCGTCCCGGCCACGGTCGCCTATCGCGAGCGCGACGCCGAGATCGCCCTCCGCGGCTTGCGCTGCACGAGCTGCGGCACGCTGCATTTTCCGCGGCAGCGCGTGTGCCATCGGTGCCACGCGCGCGATCGCTTCGAGCCCGTGCGGCTCTCCGACCGCCCCGGCCGCGTGCTCTCGTACACGTTCGACTGGTTCTTCCCCAGCGCGGAGCCGCCGACGATCGCGGGCGTGATCGAGATCGACGGCGCGCGGCTCTACGTCCAGATGACCGACGCGGCGCCCGACGAGCTGCGCTGTGATCTGCCGGTGGAGATGGTGTTCCGCCGCATACACGAGGCCGGCGGCCGCCCCAACTACTTCTGGAAGAGCACGCCGATCCGCGAGGGGATGGGCCGCGAATCCATGGAGGGCAAGGCCGCGGGAGGTGACCCGTGAAGGACGCCATCCGCGACAAGGTGGCGGTGGTCGGCGTGGGGTGCTCGGCCTTCGGCGAGCGCTGGGATGCCTCGCCCGAGGACCTGATCGTCGAGGCGGCGTTCGAGGCGTACGCGGACGCCGGCGTCGACGAGCCCCAGCGCGTCATCGAGGCCGTGTTCTGCGGCGCGGTCTATCCATCGCGCGGCACCGCCGAGGTGGCCGAGTCGCTCAAGCTCTTCGGCCGTCCGGTTTCGCTGGTGCAGAACTACTGCGCCACGGGAACCGATGCCTTCCGCTTCGGCGTCTTCGCCATCGCGGCCGGCGTGTACGACACGGTGCTGGTGGTCGGCTTCGACAAGCCCAAGGACCGGGGCGTGTCGGGGCCCAGCGTGAATCTCACGGGCGTGCGCGGGTTGCCGGCCACGCCGGCGGCGTGGTTCTCGCTCTGCGCCGCGCGTTACTTCGAGACCTACGGTGCTTCCCGCGAGGACCTGGCGCGGATCGCGGTCAAGAATCACAAGAACGGCACCCTCGCGCCGAAGTCGATGCTCAAGCGCGAGATCACCGTGGAGGAAGCGCTCGGCGCGCGCATGATCGCGTGGCCGTTCGGCCTCTACGATTGCGCCGCCCAGTCCGACGGCGCCGCCGCGGCGATCCTGACGCGTCGCGATCTCGCGCGCTCCTTCCGCGCCGATCCCGTCCTGGTGAAGGCCGTCACGATCGCCTTGGCGGCCAATCCGCAGGGCGATCCGGACTTCGATTTCCTGCGCTGGAAGCCCACGGAGCACGCGGCCCGCGACGCCTACGCGCAGGCAGGCATCCGCGACCCGCGCCGCGAGATCCAGCTCGCCCAGCTCCACGATTGCTTCACCCTCACCGAGCTGCTCTCGTACGAGGATCTGGGCTTCTGCGAGAAGGGCTCGGCGAAGGAACACATCCAGTCCGGCACCTTCGCCCTCGGCGGCGAGCTCCCGGTCAACACCGACGGCGGCCTCAAGACCTTCGGCCACCCCACCGGCGCGACGGGCGTGCGCATGATCTACGAGAACACGCTGCAGCTTCAGGGACGCGCCGGTCCCCGCCAGGTCAAGAACGCCTCCGTCGCGTTGAGCCACAATCTGGGCGGCGCTCCCCAGACCTGCGGAATCGCCATCCTCGGCATCGAGTGACGACGCCGGTCCGCGATCCCATGCCACGGGTGCGCCCACTCGAGGAGATGTCCCATGTCCGACACCGTTCGTGAAGTGCGCTTCGACGATCTCGACGGCCTGCGCTCGCTGATCTCGGAGGAGTTCGGCCCGTTCGGGAACTCCCTCGACGTGACCCAGTCGATGATCGACCAATTCGCCGAGATCACCCTCGACCGGCAATGGATCCACGTGGACGTCGAGCGCGCCAAGCGCGAGAGTCCCTTCGGCGGCACCATCGCCCACGGCTTCCTGGTGCTGAGCTTGTTGCCGGCGCTGCGGCCGCAGAGCGCATGGAAGGTCGTGGGCTACGCGAGCGCCGTGAACTACGGCGCCAACTCGCTGCGCTTCGCGTCGCCGGTGCCAGCGGGCTCGAAAGTCCATGCCCGCGGCCGCCTGATGGCCGTCGACGGCAAGGACAAGGGGACGCTGCTCACGACCGAGACGGCGATCCACGTGGTCGGCAACGATCGCCCCGCGATGGTCTACCAGGGGCTCACCCTCTATCGCCCCGGGCGCGCCTGAGCACGGTGGGCGAGCTCGCGTCCCGCGCGGCCGCGATGGCCCGGCTCACGCCGCGGCCTCGGGTATCGCTGCGCTGGATCGTCCCATGATCGATCCGCCCCCGCCGGGCCGCGCTCGGGCGCGTAGCGGCTCGCCGGGCGGCGTGCCCATGGGCCTCGCGCTGGCGGCGTTCGCGCTGGTGGCCGCGCTCTACTTCCACTGGGGAACGAGCGACCGGCTGCTGAGCTTCGGCGGCGACAACGCGACCTATCTGCTCATCGCCCGCGATCTCTCCCCGTTCGGCGCGAGCTCCCCCGGTGCCGCAGGCTACGCCCGCCAGCACTACTATCCCCCGCTCTATCCGGCCTTCCTGGCGATCACCGGCGCGGCGCACGGGCTGGTCGCGGCGCACGTCGCCACGATCGCGTCGTTGCTGGCGGGAATCGCGGTGCTCTTCGCGTGGTGCCGCACCCTGGGGCTCACGCGCATGGTCAGCGTCGGGCTCGCGCTCGCATTCGCCGCGGTTCGCGGCACGTACTTCACCGCCCTCGAGATCGAGAGCGAGCCGCTCTACCTGCTGCTCAGCCTGGCGGCGCTCGCAGCCACCCAGCGCGCGCAGCGCTCGACGAGCGGGATCGCGTCCGGCGTCGCGGCGCTGGCGGTGGGCGCGACCACGCTCACGCGCAGCGCTGGCCTGGCACTGCTCGCCGCTCACCTCGTGTGGCTCGGCCTCCATCGACCGAAGCGGTTTCTCGTCCTCGGCCTGATCGCGCTGGTGCCTGCGATCGTTTGGATGCGCCACGGCGGCAACTCCGACTACACCCGCATCCTGGTGGAACGCTATCGCGACGGCGGGGCGGCGGGGATCGTGGACGGGCTTCGTCTTCAGATCTCGTCGCTCGCCCAGGATTGGCTCGGGCTCTTCGCCCTCGAGCCGGCGACGGTCGTGGTGGTCGTCGTGACCGGCCTCACGGCGCTCGGCCTCGCGGGGGCCGTGATGCGGCTCCGGCGTGGCGAGCTCGACGCGCTCTACCTCGGCGCCTACCTCGCGCTCATCGTGATCTGGCCCTTCCCCGGCGAGATGGCGCGCTTCCTGGTGGTGGTGCTGCCGATCGCGCTGGTGCACGCGGCGTGGGCTTTGGAGGCGCTGCTCGCGAAGCTGCCCGACCGCCGCGCCGCGCGCTGGATCGCGCTGGCGTCGGCGATGGCCTTCGCCTCGGTGCTGGTGCCCCAGATCGCGTTGACGGCCACGCGCTTCCACGCCGGCGCGCGGCCCGAGCTCGCGGGCCTGCGCCGCTCGGCGATGTGGTTCGATCCCGATCGGGTCGCCGCCGAGAAGATGCTGCGCTTCGCGGCGCGGCTCGAGGATGCGTTGAGACGCGTCCACGACCACGTCCCGGCGGACGCCTGCGTGTTCTCGGTGAAGCCGTCCTTGGTGGGGCTCTTCGCCGATCGACGCAGCGTCTACACGCCGCCCGCGTCGCTCGACGACGCCGCTTTCCACCGCGAGATCGAGAACGCCGGTTGCCGCGACTTCTTCCTCATCGCGGCCGATACCCAGAGCGCTGGCCCGCTCTATCCTCGCGAGCGCTTCGATCCGCCGCTCGCCGAGATCGACGTGACGCGGGTGGGCGACGAGCCGGCGTCCCGCCTGGTCGCGATCCTCGCGCGCCTGCCGGACGCGACGCCGCCGTCGAGCAGCTCGCCGTAGAGACGCAGCAATCCGTCGGCCTCGGCGACCGGCGAGAAGCGCGCGGTTGCCTCGGCGCGCGCGACGGCGGCTCGCGAGATCGCCGACGCCCGGTCCACGAGGCAGCCCACCACGCCGTCGGCGAGCGCCGTCACGTCGCCGGCCGGCGCGAGCCAGCCGCTGGTCTCGTGCCGGACGATCTCGGGCACGCCGCCGCCAGCGCTCGCGACCACCGGACAGCCGTGCGCCATCGCCTCCAGGATCGCGAGCCCGAACGACTCGGCGTGCGCGGTGTGCAAGAGCACGTCGAAGCCGTCGAGCAACGCCGCGACGTCCGCGCGATAGCCGAAGAGCCGCAGCCGACCCGCCACACCCCGCTCCCGCGCGCGCCGCAACAGCGCCACACGCGCCCCCGCATCCGTCTCCTCGCCAGCGATGACGAGCTCGGCGGCGATGCCGCGACGGCGTAACTGCTCGAGCACGCCCAGCGCATCGTCGAGATGCTTCCCGTGCGAGAGCCGGCTCAGCATGCCGATCGTGGACGTCGCGCGCGCGGCGCGGTGTACGTCCCATCCATCCTCCAGCGCTGGCGCCGGATAGCCATAGGGGACGACGTGGATCGCTTCCGGCGCGAGGCCGTAGGCGGCGACGAGCGAGCCGCGGACGAACTGCGAAGCCGCGACGAAGCGCGCGTGCGAGCTCACCCAGCGATGGTACGGATCGCGCCGGCGCCGGGCGGACGCCGCGAGATGCCGCGTGACGACCACCGGTCGCTGGCCGCGACCGCGCGCGAGCAGCGCCCAGACCAGGTCCCTCGGCTCGTGGACGTGGACGAGCTCGACGTCGTCGAGCGCCGACGGCGCGATCGGGCCGAGCGCCAGCTCGCGGCACTCGAGACCCGAGCGGGCGGCCTTCACCGCCACCCAGGAGCGAGGAAGCGTCACCACCACCACGCGTGCGCCGCGGGCCTCCAAGGCTCGGGCCGCGCGCAGCGCCTGGATCTCCGCGCCGCCCAGGCTCCCCGTCCGCAGCAGGAACGCGACCCGTCGCGACGGCGCGCTCACGACGCGGGGGACGGGTTCGTGGGGCGAAGCCCGGTGAGCGGATCGAGACCGCGCGCGCGCCGGCGTGCGCGGCGCGCCACGATCGCCGCGTCGAGCTCGCGAACCAGCGCGCGCGCCCACTCGTCGGAACGGCCGAGCGCGCGGGCGTAGGCGTGGACGAAGCGGACGCGATCGGTACGGAACGGACGATCCGTTTGATCCACGCCGAGCTGCACCAGGTTGCGGATGCGCTCCCGGTGCGACTCCGAGCGGCGGGTGCGCTCGTTGTCGAGGAAGACGATCCGCCGCGCGTCACGCGTGCAGAGCACGTTGCTGGGGCGCAGATCGCCGTGGACCAAGCCGCCGCCGTGCAGACGCGCGATCGCTCCGCCGACGTTGGCGACGATGACTCGTCGCTCGCGCGCACCGAGATCGCCGGTCGCCGCCCAGCGATCGAGCGCCGGCAGCTCCACGGCCTCGGTCACCAAGAGCGAGCGCGACGGTCCCCAGAAGCCGCGCTCCTCGGCGAGCGCCAGCACGCGCGGCGCCTCGAGGCCGAGCGCCGCGAGGGCCTCGCCGCCGCGCAACGCCCGCGCCGCGCGGCTCCCGCGCAGGAGCGACTTGAGCGGGTCCCAGGCGGTGCGAGCTCGGAACTCCTTCCAGAAGAACGCGGGCGCCGCCCCCGGGCGCGAGCGCCACACGCGGGCGCCGCGGCTCGCGTGCACGTCCACCCAGTCGGGGTGGCACCCCCACTCGCCCGCCGCGTCACGAAGCGTCGCGTCCGCGTCGGGGAACGCGGTGGGGTCGAATCGCAGCCACAGCCCAGGACGTCGAACGACCGAGGTGAGCGGCATGCGGCGGCGATCGCTGGCGTCGACGCGCCCGTGTCAGGGAGGCGTGGGGTTCGAGGGGACCTGGCGCAGCTGCGGCGGCAACCCCTGCTCCCAGAGCTTCGCGTAGAGAATCAGCTCGCGGGCGGCGGCGAGGGTGGCGAGCACGAACCCCGGTATCCCGTCGCGCAGACCGCCTCGCGCGACCAGCTCGCGCAGCAACACCGCGGGAGGACGCACCAGGAAATCCACGGCGTGGGCGCGGTGGCCTTGGCTGCTCGACGTCAGCGCCAGCTCGCTGGTCTCGCGGTCGATCCTGGCCAGCCCATCCTCGAGGCTGTGGAAGGGGCGCCAGCGCAGCGCGCTCTCGAGCAGCGGCGCATCCGTCACGCGTGCGCCCAGCCCGAGGCGCGCGACGCTCGGCGCGGGGTGCTCGCGTCGCACCAGCCGCGCCTCGATCTGCGGACGGTAGGCACCGCCCACGATGTCGCGGCCGAGGAACCGGACCACGACTCGGACGCGATGCGCCGACACCGCCGGGACGGCCGGTTCCGGGCGCTCCTGGATCTCGCGCGCCAGCTCCGGCGTGAGCTCCTCGTCGCCGCACAACGCGAGGATCCAGGGGGCGTCCGCGCCGGCGACGAGGCGACACCACTCGCCCTCGCTCGGCACGTGCGAGTCGCTGTCCAGGTGGCCGGCCCAACCGAGCCGGCCCTCGCGCGCGGCGGCCCGAATCCGCTCCGCCGCACCGGGCTCGCACGGCCCCACGATCGCGACCGCTGCCTTCACTGGCGTGGGCTCCGGAGGTCGCGCCGCGGCGGCTCAGCCGGCTTCGGCGAGCGGCTTCGCCTCGTCGATCATCATGATCGGGATGTCGTCCTTGATCTCGTAGACGAGGCGGCACGCCGCGCACACGAGCCCGTCCTCGGCGGCGTTGAGCTTCACCTCTCCCTTGCACTTCGGGCAGGCGAGGATGTCGAGCAGATCCTGCGGTATGGCCATCGGTTCCCTCCACGCGGTCGGCAGAGCCTAGCGCGCCGCTCGCGCCATGGCTCGCCGGAATCGGCGAAACGGCCGTGTGCGCTCGATCACGACTCGAGCCGGACGCGCAGCCGGCGTGCGCGCTCGAGCTCGCGCTCGAGCTCGTCGACGCGGCCGGCGGCGACGAGCGACTCGAGGTGCGCGAGGCGTTCGCGGTAGCCACGGATGGCGCTCGCGACCTCGACGCGATTCATCGACAGGATGTCGCGCCAGAGCGCGGGATCGCTCGCAGCGACGCGCGTGAAATCCCGCAGCCCGCCGGCGCTGAAGCGCACCAGCTCCTCGCCACGCGACTCGCGCGCCTCGACCTCACCGGCGAGCGCATAGGCAACCACGTGGGGCAGATGGCTGACGAGCGCGAGCACGTGATCGTGCCGCGCCGCATCCATCGTGACGACGCGCATGCCCACGGCCTCCCAGAGCCCGCGAACCGCGGCGAGCGCCGTGGCCTCGGTGCGCGACGTGGGCGTGAGGATGCAACAACGCCCCTCGAAGAGCTCCGGAAACGCCGCCGCCATGCCGGAGCGCTCGGTGCCGGCGATGGGATGACCCGCCACGAAGCGTCCGCGCTGGGCGAGCAGCGGCTCGAGCTCGGCGATCAACGGCGCCTTGACGCTGCCGACGTCGGTGACGATCGCATTCGCCGCGAGCGCCGGTGCCAGCGTGGCGACCACCGACGCCATGCTCGCGACCGGAACCCCGAGCACCACGAGGTCGGCGTCGCGCACGGCCTGGGCGACGTCCGCCGTCGCGACGTCGATCGCACCGCGCGCCAACCCCTCCTCGAGGTTGGGACGCCCGCGCCCCACGCCCGTCACGCGCCCGAACACGCCCTTGCGCCGAGCCGCCAGCGCCAGCGAGCCGCCGATCAGGCCGAGCCCGACGATCGCCACCCGCTCGAAGCGCGGCGCCGCGACGCCCACGCTCCCAGCCGCCCCCGAGGTCATCCGACGACGGCGTTCGGGAAGACCCGCGGAATCGCCTGCAGGAAGCCGAACAAGTAGTTTCCGGCGCCGATCGAGCCGGTCCCTTCGGCGGAGGGCTCGACCGTGGTCCCCTCGTGCCATTCGTTCCACGACGTGATCCAGATGACGCCGCGCTGCTCGCCGGAGACCGGCCGCGAGAAGCTGCGCGCCATGTCGAGCATCGCGGAGAAGTCGTCGAACGAAGAGCTCGGCAGCGGCGGGTTGCAGCAGCGCACGGCGGTGTCGTTGTACTGCGGGATCACGTTGGGCATGAAGTCCGTGAACTCGGCGCGCCCCTTGACCGGAATGGTCGAGGTGCCGTGATCCCAGCCGCGATAGGTCGCGCGCGCCACCTCGACCCAACCGCGCAGGTCCTGGATGTTCTGGGTCTCGATCGTCTGCGTGTTGTAGAGGTTGTACGCGGTCACGGCGTCGAAGAGCCGAATGCGCTCGGGATGGAAGTTCCCGTCGTAGACCTCGTCGCCGACGATGTAGACGTCGATGCCCTTCTCCTTGAGCGCGGTGCGCACCAGGTCGAGCTCGCCCTCGAGATCTCCGCCGATCACGCGCGACAGGTAGATCATCACCACGGGCCGCCCGCCGAGGCGGAAATACCGTGGGTGGTTCATGTAGGTGTCCGCGATGTACTGCATGTCGCGCTGGAACGCGAGCCGCGGCACCGGCTTCGAGAGATCGAGCGAGAGATTCGCCAGCGAGAATCGAATCGCGATGTCGTAGTGGATGCAGAACTGGATCTGGTCGAGGTTCGGGGCCGAGAGCAGCCCGGCGCGCATCGCCCGATCCGAGTCGCCGCCGAACCAGTTCACCGCGAACACGCCCACGCCTGCGTTGCGGGCATCGGTGATGTGGTTGCCGGCGACCAGCGGATCATCGCTTCGGTACTCGCCGTAGCGCGACTGGCCGGTGATTCCCTTCTTCCACTCCTCCGGCGTCCACCAGGTGTAGTAGTACGCGCCGAGCGTGAACGCCTCGGCGGGCGCGGGAAGCTCGTCGACCGGCGGCGGGTTCTCGCTGCCGCCCCCGGGCGTCGGCGTGGGGACGCCGTCGAAGACGCCCGTCCCGCTCGATCCGCACCCTGCTCCCACGCCAACCACCAGGCATGCCGCAGCACACCAAGCCACGACGCACCGGCGTACGATCTCCATCCCGTCTTTCTCCTCGAATCTCGGTGTCGGCGGCACGGGGCATACCCTCGCGGCTCGAGCCTGTCCCACGCGTCGGCCACCGCTTTTTACAGGCTCGACGCAGTGGCGTCCAGCACCCGCCCGAGCTCGCGCAAGAAGCGCACGTTCTGCGGTTCGGTCCCGATGGTCACGCGAATTGCCCGCGGCAACCCGTACACACCGACGGGGCGAACGAAGACCCCCACCCGCTCCAGCGCCGACGCGACCGCGGCGCCATCCCTGCCGAGGTCCACGAGCAGGAAGTTCCCCTGGCTCGGTGCCACGGAAAGGCCCAGCGCCGTCAGGCCGGCGCGGAGCTGCCGATCGCCGCGCTCGTTCATGTCGCGGGTGCGGGCCACGTGGTCGTCGTCCTCGAGCGCCGCGAGCGCCGCCACCTGCGCGAGCGCGTTGACGTTGAACGGCTGACGAACCCGGTCCAGCAAGCTGGCGATCTTAAGGTTGCGCGTGGCCGCGTAGCCGACCCGGAGACCGGCGAGCCCGTACATCTTGGAAAAGGTGCGCAACGTGATGCAGGCGTGGGCCGGACGAGCGAGGGTCAGGCTCGACACCAGCTCGGGGTCGCGCGCGAACTCGATGTAGGCCTCGTCGACGGCGAGCACGACGCCCTCCGGCAGTCGCGCCAGCAGGCGCTCGAGGTCGGCCCGGCCCACGTGGGCGCCGGTCGGGTTGTTCGGGTTCGCCAGGAACACGACGCGGACCCCGGGGACGATGGCGTCGGCGATGGCATCCACGTCGATCTCGCCACGACGACCCTCGACCTCCCGCGGCACGCCCCCCGCGGCCTGCGCGACCAGCCGGAACACGACGAAGCTTCGCGCCGGGAAGAGCACGATCTCGCCCGGTCGCAGGAACGTTCGGACGACGAGCTCGATGATCTCGTTCGACCCGTTGCCGAGCACCAGCCCCTCGGCGGCCACACCGAGCCGCGCGGCGAGCGCGCGCTTGAGATCGCGACCGGAGCCATCGGGATAGCGGTGCAGCTCGCCGGCAGCGCGGCGCACGGCCTCGACCGCGCGCGCCGAGGGCCCGAGCTGGTTCTCGTTCGAGGCCAACGGAGTGGCCTCGGTGAAGCCGTAGAGCGCTTGCGCGTCGCGCTCGCTCCGCCCCGGAACGTAGGGCGCGAGCGTCGCGATGTGACGTTCGGCGAGCGACATGGGTGTCCCGGCCGGCGCGGACGGATGGGCGCCGGGTTCGCGGCTCAGGACGCCGCGCCGTCGCTGCGCCGGGCGGCGCGGATCAATCGCTCTTCCAGGTCGAGCGAGGCGTCGATGATCGCGCGAAAGACCCCGCGGATCGACTCGGGCGGGAACGGGCTCTGGTTGCGCGCCGCCAGCCGCTCCAGGATCTGCTCCTCGCGGCCCGGGTCGCGCAGCGCGCGCTGGGCGAGCGCCTTGAGCCCGACGACCGTCACGATGTGGCGGGCCCGCTTGCTGAGGAGCTCGAGGATCTCTTGATCGACGTCGTCGATGTCGCGACGCACGCGTTCCAGCTCGACGTCGATCACCGGGCGGCTTTCCGAGCGTTCGGTCATGGGGGCGCGGAGGCTACCCGCGCACCTGGGACGTGGCAATGGTGCGCGCACGCGGCACGGCGCGGGCGCACGCTCGCCGGGACGGTCAGGCGAGCCCGGCAGTCGCGCCCGGGCGAGCGTCTTCCAGCCGCTCGCCGGCGACCAGCAACATGCGCCCGAGCAGCACCGCGCGAGCCTTCACGGCGAAGCCGGCGGTCGCCACTCGCGCCTCGCCGTCGGCCATCTGGAGGGTGCCGTAGACGAGCTTCCCCGCCGGCTTGAGGACGCGCGCGATCTCGGCCCACAGGCTCGCGCCGCGCTCGAGCTCGGGATCGGGCTGAAACACCGCGACGGCGTCGAAGGTCGAATCCGCGAACGGCAGACGAAGCGGCTCGCCCTGCACCAGACGCCGGCCGAGCGGCTGCCGATAGCGCAGCTTCGGCAGCGACACGTCGAGACCGACCGCCTGGGGCAAGCCCTCGAGCAGACGCGTCGAGCCCGCGGTGAGATCGAGGATTCGGGCCGAGCCCTCGAGGTGCTGCATCGCCCAGCGGTACTTCCCGCGGTGCCACGCGCGCCGTATCGGATTGGGGCTGAAGAAGCCGCGATCCTCGAAGTCGGCCGCTTCGCGACTGGCGCGCAATCGAGCCATGCGACCCAGGGTGCGCCAATAGCTGAGCGCGAACTTGAGCAAGCGCGCGTTCGACTCGCCGTAGCGACGCGGCCGGTAGTGAAACGGCACCTCCGCGATCCGAAAGCCGCGATTGTGCAACCGCACGAGGATCTCGATCAGCACGTCGAAATCGCCCGACGTGATGCCGAGCTCGGCGAGCGCCTGGCGCCGATAGAGCCGGTAACCCGACGACAGATCGAGATACGGCAGATCGAGCGCGACACGGAAGACGCCGTTCAAGATCCGGCTCAGCATCGACCGCAGCCGCTCGGTCTCGGAGAATCCGTGCCGCACGTAGCGCGACGCGATCAGGACGTCGGCGTCGAGGCGGCGACGATAGAGGTCGCGAATCACGAATGGGCTGTGCGAGAGGTCGGCGTCCATGGTCACGACGAAGTCGCCGCGCACCTCGCGGAACGCTTCGGCGAGCGCCGCGCCGTAGCCGCTGCCGCGCTGCTGATAGACCCGAGCTCCCAGGCTCGCGGCGAGCTCCGCCGTGCCGTCGCGCGAGCCGGCGTCGACGACCAGCACCTCGTACGCGATGCGCGACTCGCGCGCCAGCGCCGCGAGTCCATCGAACAAGGCGCTCAAGTTGCCGGCCTCGTTGCGGGTCGGCAGCACGATCGTGAGATCGACCGCTCGCTCCTCGACAGCGGGGCTCAAGGGTGAGTGCCTCGCCGCCACCACGGGCGTGGGTCGGGCGCGAGCGACGAGCTCACGAGCTTGCCGTCGCGCACGCTCACGCATGCTGCCGGCGCGCGCCGCTTGGGCGACGCCACCGCGCCACTCGAGCTCAGCGAGATTGAAAGACCCCGATCGAGCGGAATTTCTGGTAGCGCGCCTCGACCAGATCCGGGATCGCCAGGCCACGGACCTGGTCGAGCGCCTGGGACAGGGTCTCGCCGACCAGACGCGCCGCCTCGTCGGGATCGCGGTGGGCGCCGCCCCGCGGCTCCTCGACGATGGCGTCGATCACGCCGAGCGACAGCAGATCCGGGGCCGTCATCTTGAGCGCCGCGGCAGCGGTCTCGGCGCGCTGGCCGTCGTTCCACAGGATGCCGGCGCAGCCCTCGGGGCTAATGACGCTGTAGACCGCGTGGCGGAGCATGAACACCCGGTCGCCGACCCCCAACGCCAGGGCGCCGCCGCTGCCACCCTCGCCGATCACCGTGACGAGGATCGGAACCCCGAGATCGATCATCGTCTGGATGCTCACGGCGATCGCCTCGGCTTGCCCGCGCTCCTCCGCGCCGATGCCGGGATAGGCGCCGGGCGTATCGACGAAGGTCATCACGGGAAGGTGGAATCGCTCGGCCAGCGCGAACAGACGCTGCGCCTTGCGGTACCCCTCGGGGTGCGGCATCCCGAAGTTCCGCCGCACCTTCTCCCCCGTGCGACGCCCCTTCTGGTGTCCCACGACCACCACTGGCGTGCCCTGGAAGCGCGCCAGCCCGCTCAGGATCGCGGGATCGTCGCCGTAGCCGCGATCTCCGTGAAGCTCGATCCAGTCGTCGAAGAGGCGCTCGATGAAGTCGAGCGCCTGCGGGCGCGCCGGATGCCGGGCGAGCTGCGTCACCTGCCAGGGGGTGAGCCCCTGGAAGATCTCCGCGCGCCGCTTGTCGAGCTTGCGCTCGAGCCGCTCGAGCTCGTCTCCGAGGCTGGCATTGCCGCCCGCCGCGAAGCGCTTGAGCTCCGAGATGCGCTTTTCGAGATCGTCGAGCTCGCGCTCGAATTCCAACACGTGGTCCACGCTCGCCTCGCGCGTCGGGGCCGGCCCACTCGCCGCGCAGATTCGAGAATATCACGACGCCGCCCGACGATCGGGACACCGCCGCGCCGCGCGCGCTCAGATCGCGGCTTCGTCCGCGACGTCCTCCTCGACGTTGATGCCGAGCTTCTGCAGGCGGTAGCGGATCGAGCGGAAGGTGATCCCGAGCAGCCGCGCGGCGTCCTTTCGCACCCCGCCGGAGCGCTGCAAAGCCTGCAGCAGCAGGCTTCGCTCGACGTCCTCCAGGATGCGGTCGATCTCGAGACCCTCGGGTGGGACCTCGAAGAACGGGATGGCCGCGTGGCCTTCCAGCCCGCCCACCTCGCGCGGCAGGCTGTCCGGCCCGATCTCGTCCGCCGGGGCCAGCGCGACCGCGCGCTCGAGGATGTTCTCGAGCTCGCGCACGTTCCCGGGAAAGCGGTAGCGCTGCAGCGCCTCGAGCGCGGCGGGGGTCATGCGGCGTGCGCCGCGCCCCATCTCCTTCGCGTACTTGCCGAGGAAATGGCGCACGAGGAGCGGCACGTCCTCCGCGCGCTCGCGTAGCGGCGGCAAGCGGATCTCGATGACGTTGAGCCGGTAGTAGAGGTCCTCGCGGAAGCGCCCGCCCTTCACTTCCTTCTCGAGGTTGCGATTGGTGGCGGCGATGATCCGCACGTCGACGCGGATGTCGTCGGTGCCGCCGACACGCTTGATGGTTCGCTCCTGGAGCGCGCGCAGGAGCTTCACCTGCATCGCCAGCGGCAGCTCCGCGATCTCGTCGAGGAAGAGCGTGCCGCTGTCGGCGACCTCGAAGAGACCGCGCTTGTTCGCGATGGCGCCGGTGAACGAGCCGCGCACGTGGCCGAAGAGCTCGCTCTCGATGAGGGTCTCGGGGATCGCGCCGCAGTTCACGGTCACGAACGCTTCCGAGCGCCGCTGGCTCTGATCGTGGATGGCGCGGGCGACCAGCTCCTTGCCCGTGCCGCTCTCGCCGGTGATGAGCACGTTCGAGCGCGTCGGCGCCACGCGGTGGATCAGCTCGTGGATCCGCGCCATGCCGACGCTCTCGCCGATGAGCGCCCGAATCGGAGTGCGCCTGTCGAGCTCCTTGCGCAGCCGGATGTTCTCTTCCTCGAGGCGGGTCTTCTCGAGGGCGTTGCGGACGATGAGCCGGATCTCGTCGGTCTTGAAGGGCTTGAGCACGTAGTCGTACGCGCCGCGCTTCATGGCCTCGACCGCGTCCTGCGCGGAGGCGTACGCGGTCATCATGATCACCGCGGTCGACGGGCTCACCTCCTTGATGCGCGCGAGGACGTCGAGCCCCGTGACCTGCGGCATCTTCATGTCGCACACCACGACGTCGAACACCTCCCGGTCGATGAGCGGCAGCACGGTCGCATCGCCGGGGTGCAGCGCCACCTCGAAGCCGTCGCGATTGAGCAACAGCTCCATGAACTCACGCATGCTCTCCTCGTCGTCCACGACGAGGATCCGCCCCTTCCGCATCGCCGAAGCTCCCTCGCTCGAAGCGCGTGCGCATGAACCCGCTGGCCTGGAAGTCTAGCTCGGCGGCGCCGGCAGCTCGATCACGAAGCGCGCGCCCTTCCCCTCCGGCCCCGCGCCCACGGAGATCCGGCCGCGGTGCGCCTCCACGATGCGGTGCACCACCGCGAGCCCGAGCCCCGAGCCCTTCGGCCGGGTCGTGAAGAACGGGTCGAAGATCCGGTCCACCACCTCGGGCGCCACACCCGGGCCGCTATCCGTCACCGCGATCGAGACACCGGAGGGGATGGCGCGCGCCGTGATGAGAAGCGTGCCGCCTCCGCCCGGCTTCATCGCCTGCACCGCGTTCAGCATCAGGTTCCAGAGCACCTGGCGAAGCTGCTCCAGATCGGCGAGCACGCGCAGCCCGGGCTCGATGTCCGTGACGATCTCGACGCCGCTCGCGTCCGGGTTGAGGCGCAGCAGATCGAGCGTCTCCTCGACCAGCACGCCGAGCCCCACGGGGCGAGCATCGGGCGGGCTGGGCCGCGCGAACTGCAGGAAGTTCGCGATCAGCCGGTCGAGACGATCCATCTCGCGGATCACGATGCCCATCAGCCGCTCGCTGGCCGCGTCCGGCGGCATGCCCTCGCGCAGCATCTGGATCGAGCCGCTCATGCTGCCGAGCGGGTTGCGGACCTCGTGCGCCAGTCCCGCAGCCAGCTCGCCGATCGCGGCGAGCCGGTCGGAGCGCCGGAGCTCGCGCTCCATCTCCTTCACGCGCGAGATGTCCTGGAAGGAGAGCACCAGGCCTACCTCGTCGCCGAAACCGTTGTGCAGACTCGTGAGGCTGAGTCCCAGGTGCCGCGACTCGCCGCCGCCGGTGTGGATGACACCCTCCCAGCGATCGGCGACGCCGGTACCCGGCAGGCGGCCACCGGCGTCGATCTCCGGTACCACCTCGGCGAGCGACCGGCCGAAGACGTCGGCGAATCGCAATCCGGTGATGCGCTCCGCCGCCTGGTTGAACGACGTGATCCGGCCAGCGCGATCGACGGTCAGCAGCCCGGTGTTGAGGCTCTGCAAGATGTCGGAGGTCAGGGTCGCGAGCTCCGCGTAGTCGATCGTCTTCTCCTTGAGGACGCGACCGGTCTCGCGGAGCTGACCCGAGAGGTAGTTCGTGAAATAGCCGACGGCGAAGAAGGCGACGCCGTAGATGACCGCCGAGTAGTAGACGTTGCCGGGCAGCGTCCCGCCGGGCCCCAGCAACGACGCGAACGGCTGGATCCAGTCGAGCTCCTGCAGCGTCAGCAGCCCGGTGTGGGTCAGGCTGCAGAGCGAGGCCGAGAGCAGCCAGCCGATGCGCTCGATCAGAACCGACGCGTAGATGACGCAGAAGCAATAGAAGAGGATGAAGACGTTGTTGACACCGCCGCCCGTGAGGTACACGACCGTCGTCGTGAACAGGATGTCCCAGAAGAGCTGGAAGTAGACGAAGCGGTCGAGCTGCTCGAGACGCCGCGCCGACACCACCGAGACGACGGTGATGACGTAGGTGACCGCGATCAGAACGTAGAGCGAGAGCAGCGGCGGGCTCAGCAGCCCGGGCTGAGCACGAAGCTGGAACCAGGCCGAGAAGCCGAGCAGGAACGTGACGGTGAGCACCCGCGCCAACAGCACCCACAGGATGCGCCGGTAGCGGTCCTCGCCGCCGAAGATGGCTTCGTCTTGGCGGACTCCCGCGCCCCCGATCGAGAGCGAGGCCGCTGCCGAGCCGAGCTCGGGCTCGGCGTCGGTGGAATGCGAGACGGGCCGGCTCTGCGCCGGCCCGATGGGAAGCGAGGAGACGACTGCGGCCCCCGTCAGATCACGGTGGCGAGCTTGAAGATCGGCAGGTACATCGACACGATCAGGCCGCCGACCGTGATGCCCAGAAAGAGCATCAACGCCGGTTCCAGCAGCGAGGTGAGGCCCTTCACCGCGGTGTCCACCTCGTCTTCGTAGAAGTCGGCGATCTTCTGCAGCATCGTGTCCATCGAGCCGGTGGCCTCGCCGACGGCGATCATCTGGACCACCATCGGCGGAAACGCCTTCGATTCCGCGAGCGGCTCGGCGATCGTCTTGCCTTCACTGATGCTGGAGCGCGTTTGCAGGATCGCGGTCTCGATGGTGCGGTTGCCGGAGGTCTTCGCGGTGATGGTGAGCGCCTCGAGGATCGGCACGCCGCTCGACACCATGGTTCCGAGCGTGCGCGTGAAGCGCGCGACGGCCGACTTGCGGATGATCGGCCCGACGAGCGGCGCCTTGAGCGCCAGGTTGTCCATCACCTTGCGGCCGTTCTCGGTGCGGTAGAGCTGCCGCAGCCCGAAGCCGAGAGCGATGAGGCCGAGGATGATCAGGAAGATGTAGTTCTGCACGAAGGTGCTGAGCGCGATCACGATCTGCGTCGGCAGCGGCAGCGCGGCGTCGAAGCCTTCGAACATCTTCTGGAAGGTCGGGATCACGAAGATCAAGATGACGACGGTGACGATCGCCGCGACCGTGATGATCGCGGACGGGTAGATCAACGCGCCCTTGATCTGTCGCTTCAGCTTGATCGACTTCTCGAGGAAGATCGCCAAGCGGTTCAAGATCGTGTCCAAGATACCGCCGATCTCGCCCGCCTCGATCAAGCTGACGAAGAGCTCGTCGAAGCACTTCGGGTGCTTGCTCAGCGCCTCGGCGAACGTGCTGCCGCCTTCGACGTCGGCCTTCACCTCGAACAGGATCTTCTTGAACGTCGGGTTGTCCTGCTGCGAGGCGAGGATCTCGAGGCATTGCACCAGCGGCAGACCGGCGTCGATCATCGTCGCGAACTGGCGCGCGAAGACCACCACGTCCTTGGGCTTCACGCCCGGCTGGAAGAGCGCGATGTTGACGCCGGCGCCCAGCTCGAGCGCGCCCCCGCCCTTCTTGCTCTCCTTGATCGTGGTCGGCGTGATGTTCTGCTTGCGAAGCTGAGCGGTCACCGCGGCGCGGCTGGGAGCCTCGATCGTCCCCTTCTTGACTTCGCCGGTGCGGGTCTTTCCTTCGTAGGTGAACTGAGGCATCGGATCCTCCGGCCCGCCGGCTCAACGCCGCACGTGCCCGAAACCTTCGAGCCCGATCCGCGGCGCGACGCGGTCCCTGCACCGCGCGACACCGCCGATCCGAGGCTGGCCGCTCAATAAGCCGCTTGCGGTCTGGAGCCACTCTTTCCGCCCGCCGCGCGAGCCTGCTCCTGCTCTGCGGCGTGCAGCATGTTGATGAACTCTTCGATGTCGCCGGATCGCCCCATCGCTTCGTCGAGGGTGATCTGGCGCTTCATGTACGACGCGAGCAGCGACTGATTCATCGTCTGCATGCCGAACTTCGACTGACCCACCTGCATCTGCGAGTAGATCTGATGGACCTTCTCCTCGCGGATCAGGTTGCGGATGGCGGGGTTCGGGATCATCACCTCGATCGCGAGCGCGCGACCGACGCCGGTGGACTTCGGGATCAGCTGCTGGCTCAACACGCCCTCGAGCACGAACGAGAGCTGCGCGCGAACCTGCGGCTGCTGATAGGGCGGGAACACGTCCAGGATGCGGTTGATGGTCTGCACCGCGGAGTTGGTGTGCAGGGTCGCGAAGACGAGGTGGCCCGTCTCCGCCACCTGCAGCGCCGCCTCGATCGTCTCGAGGTCGCGCATCTCGCCGATCAGCACCACGTCCGGGTCCTGGCGCAGGATGTACTTGAGCGCCTTCTTGAAGCTCGCGGTGTCGGAGTGGACCTCGCGCTGATTGATGACGCAGTTCTTGTGCTGGTGGAGGTACTCGATCGGGTCTTCGATGGTGACGATGTGCTCGTGCCGCTCGGTGTTGATCTTGTCGATGATCGCCGCGAGCGTCGTCGACTTCCCCGAGCCGGTCGGTCCCGTCACCAACACCAGCCCACGCGGCTTCTTGGCCAGCTCGCGCACGATCGGCGGCAGGCCGAGTTCCTCGAAGCTGAAGATCTTGAAGGGGATCGTGCGGAACGCGCCGGCGACGGCGCCGCGCTGCATGAAGATGTTCGCGCGGAAGCGCGACAGCCCCTTCACGCCGAACGAGAGATCGAGCTCGTCCTCCTCCTCGAAGCGGTGTTTCTGTGCGTCGGTGAGGATCGAGTAGCAGAGCTGCTTGGTCTCTTTGCCGGTGAGCGGGGGCATCTGCAGCGGAACCAGCCGCCCGTCGATCCGCAGCTGCGGTGGGGTCCCGGTGGTGATGTGGAGGTCGGACGAGCCGCGCTCCACCATCACGCTCAGGAGCTGATGCATGTTCGCCACGACGTCTCCTCGTTCCTGGATCCAGGTGCTGGGGTTCCGCGATCAGAGCGTCACGTCGCTGCGGCGCCGAGCGTCAGGTTCCTGACCACCGATCCGACCGTTCTGGTGCGCGATCCCCGACGAAGGCTCGAAATCCGCGATGTTGCGTGACTTTCGAGATCCCCGATCTCGTTCCGCTCGAATCGCTGAGCCGTCAATGCACGTTCCAGGCCAGGGCAAGGCGCGACGATGCTCAGGAGTCGGCGATGGTCGTCCGGACGACCTCCTCCATCGTCGTGATGCCTTCCTTGAGCTTGCCGAGCGCCGACTGGCGCAGGGTCTTCATGCCCTGCCGCATGGCCTCGCGCTTGATCTCCGTGGACGAGGCACCGTTCAAGATCAGCTCGCGGATCTCCTCGCTGCAGTCCAGCACCTCGTACATCGCGATGCGGCCCTTGTAGCCCGTGTCCGAGCAGACCTTGCAGCCACGCCCCTTCTGCACCGCGAAGTCGTTCACCTCGTCCGGCGGTACACCGATGTCGATGAGCGCCTGCGGCGGCACGTCGATCTTTTCCTTGCAGTTGACGCAGATCTTGCGACACAGCCGCTGCGCCATGATGCAGTTCACGGACGACGCCACCAGGAACGGCTCGACGCCCATGTTGAGCAAGCGGTTGATGGTGCTGGGCGCGTCGTTGGTGTGCAACGTGGAGAGCACCAAGTGGCCGGTGAGCGCGGCCTTGACCGCGATCTCCGCCGTCTCGAAGTCGCGGATCTCGCCCACCATGATGATGTCGGGGTCCTGCCGCAGGAAGGCGCGCAAGCACGCGGCGAAGTTGAGCCCGATCTCTTCGTGCATCTGGACCTGGTTGATGCCGACCAGGTTGTACTCGACGGGGTCCTCGGCGGTGGAGATGTTCTCCGTCACCTTGTTGAGCTCGGTGAGCGCCGAATAGAGCGTGGTGGTTTTCCCCGAACCCGTCGGGCCGGTCACGAGCACCATGCCCCAGGGCTTGAAGATCGCGCTCTTGAACACCTGGAGCTGCCGGGGCTCGAACCCGAGCTTGGTCATGTCGAGCTGGAGGTTCGACTTGTCCAGGAGCCGCAGCACGACTTTCTCGCCGAAAAGCGTGGGCAGAACGGAGACGCGGAAGTCCATCTCCTTTTCCTTCGAGACCTTGAGCTTGATGCGGCCGTCCTGGGGCAGACGGCGCTCGGCGATGTCGAGCTGCGCCATGATCTTGAGGCGGCTCACGATCGCGTTCTTGAGGCGAAACGGGGGCTTCATCACCTCCTGAAGCACGCCGTCCACCCGGAATCGCACGCGCAGCAGCTTCTCGTACGGCTCGACGTGGATGTCACTGGCGTTGCGCTTGATCGCCTCGAACAGAATCAAGTTCACCAGCTTGACGACCGGAGCCTCCTCGGAGGACTTCTCGAGCTCGTCCTCGTCGAGATCGTCGTCGTCGGTCAACACCTCCATCTCCTCTTCCTCGAACTCGGAGATGAGGTCACTGAAGTGATCGTCCTGCTCTTCCTCGTAATACTGCTGAATCGCAGCGAGAATACTCGCCTCGGCAGCGACCACCACCTCGATGTTGTAGCCGGTCATGAACTTGAGATCGTCGATGGCGTAGATGTTGGTGGGATCCGCCATCGCCACGACCAACGTCGCACCTGCCCGATTGACGGGCAGGACGTGGTGCTTCTTCGCGACGTCCGACGGGATGATCTTGATGACGTCCGGATCGATCTCGAACTCCGAGAGATTGATCGCCGGAACGCCGTATTGGTCGCTGAGGAACGAGGTGAGGTACTTCTCCTCGATGTAACCGAGCTTGATGAGGTTCGAGCCGAGCAAGCCGCCGTTCTGGCGTTGCTCCTGAAGCGCCGTTTCGAGCTGCTCAGGCGAAATCAGATCCGCCTTGACCAGCAGGTCACCGATCTTGCTCGCCATGACCCCTGCTTCCAGTAAAACGCGGTGTTGAACGCCGTTTTTTCAGTATCTACCCATATTTAGCCGAAGCCAGGCTACTGAACACGCGGGAGACCTGTCAAGCAAAACTTGGACCGCTCACCCGTTCGTCGTCGCGGCGACCGGTGGCGCGGGCGCCGCGGCGGCCCGTGCCTGCTCCTCGAGCCGGGCGATGAGGACCTGCTCGCCGCGACGCGCATTCTCGCGGACCAGCTCTTCGGCGCGCACCGGATCGCGTGCCTGGAAGGCCGCGACGATTTCCCGGTGCTGGTCCACGAGATCCTCCATGACGTCGGAGAGCGAGAGCAGGATCCGAAACCGCTGGCCCTGCATGACCAGCCCGTCCACGAGCTGCGCGAGCCGCTCGTTCCCCGCCGCCCGGACGAAGATCTCGTGGAAGCGGTTGTGGAACGCCAGCATCTGCGGGAGGTCGCCCTCCTGATGCGCTTCGAGCAAGCGGTCGTTGCACTCCTCCATCTCGGCGAGGTCGTCGGGCGCGATGCGCTCGCAGGCGCGGCGCGCGGCGTACCCTTCGAGAAGGCTCTTGATCTCGTAGAAGTCGCGGACGTCCTGGATGGTGATGGGCGCCACCACCGTGCCCTTGCGCGGCACGGTCGCGAGGAAGCCTTCGGTCTCGAGCTGCCGGAACGCCTCGCGAATGGGGGTACGCGAGATCCCGAATCGCTCCGCGAGATCCGGCTCGGTGATGTGCTCGCCGGGCCGGAAGTCGCCGCGAATGATGCCGTCCCGGATGGTTCGAACGATGACCTCGCGCAACGTGCGGTGGTTGTGGATTTCACCCTGCGACCGTTCCACGAGCCTCGATCTCCCTCGTCGCGTCGAGCGGGCCGCGCCACCTCGCGGTGCGCCATCCGACCGCGGCGACCGTAGAACGCGCGCCCCGCCAAGTCAACGCGCCACCGCCGTCGACGACCTCGCGAGCGGGCTGGCGGCGGGTGGAGCCGCCGCCGCGGACGGCACGCGCGCGAAGATCTCGAGGGTGTGCGCGTGGAAGTGGTTGTGGAAATAGGGATCGAGCGCGGCGTACGAATCCTCGTGCAGGAACGGAGTCGGCGCGAACCGCGCGACTCGCCGCCATCCGTCCCCGGACTCGAGCCGCTCGAGGAACGCACGCTGCGCGAAACGCGGCCGCTCGCCCCGACGCAGGGCGAGGGCGTACTCGCTGCTCACCACGATGTAGTCGGCCCAATCCGACGCGGCTTCCCACTCGGGCACCGACTGAATCGGCCGCACTTGGAAACGATTGCCGTCGAGCGGGACGTTCGGGAAGAAGATCGCGACCGCGATGCGCGAGCCGGCGGGCGCCTGCGCCTCCAGCAAGCGAGCCGCCAGCGCGGCGGACTGCGGCTCGAGCTTGCGCACCAGCGTCGCGCTCGTCACCGCGGCGTACGCGGCCGTGATCAGGCCGATCGCCATCGCCGCGCGACGCAGCGTCGGACGCGCGGCCGCCGTCCATCGCGCGAGCTCGGCCGCGCCCAGGATCACCAGCCCGAGCGTCACGGGCAGCGCGTAACGCGGAAACGACACGGTCGAGGTTCCCACCACCGCGCACCACGGCACGAGATAGCCCCACAGGACGAGTCGCGACGGACGATCGCCGCGACGCGCCGCCGCCACGCTCGACCCGAGCCCCCAGCCGTAGAGCGGCCACGACATGCAGAGCGGCCATTGCGCAGCGAGCTGGTAGACCAGCGGCACGAAGACCCAACCCTCCACGAACAGGTCGTAGCCGGGATGCAGGCCGCGCATGTGGCCGGCTTCGCTGCCGATCCCAGCGCGAAACTCGCGATACGCGAGCAACACGTACGGTGACGTCGCGAGGAACGCGACGATGCTCGCCACTCCCGCGCTCACCAGGTCGACCCAGCGCCCGCGGCGCGGTGCCAGCAGGTAGGCCACCGAAACGGTCACGCACAGGATCGCGCCGGGGTACTTCGCGGACGCAGCCAACCCCGCGGCGCATCCCGCCATCCAGAGATCCCGCCGCGCACCGCTCTCGAGGTAACGGAAGCAGGCCCCCAGCGCGAGCACGCAGAAGAGCCCCATCGGCACGTCGACGTTGACGTAGTGCGCGATCGCGACGTGAATCGGCAGGACGGCGCAGGCGAACGCCGCCACCAGCGCGGCGCGCACCCCGAAGCCGCGGCGCACGACGAGGAACAGTGCGAGAACGGTGACGACCGCTTCCAGCGCGGTGAGCCCGCGACCGATCCAGGTGAGCAGCGTCTGGTCGCGCAGAAACGCCGCGTAGCTCGGCACCACGCCGAGCATGCGCAACGGCGGAAACGCCACCAGGTACGCGAGTGCCACGGCGTAGTACGAGAGCGTCGGCTTCAGGAAGAAGTGCGGATTCGGATCCGGGTGGGGAAACGCGATGAAGCTGGCGGCCCGCGCCGGCACCGAGAACTCGTCCGGCTGCATCACGTCGGGTAGACCGAAGCCGAGATTCCAGCAGCGCAGCCACACCGCTGCCAGCAGCGCGCCCCCGAGCCAGATCCAGGTGCTGCCCGCGAGCATCCGCGCACGAGCGTCGAGCGTGGCGCGATGCTGCCCGCGCAGGGGTCCGACGGTGCTCATCGCGGCGCTCGCCCGTCGTTCGCGCCCAGGTCGGCGACGATCAGGATCCAGCGGCCGAGATCGAGTCGCCCGACGCGACGGCTGCGACAGACACGCGCCACGTCTTCCCAGCTCGGATTGGGCAGCTCGCCGAGCCGATCGACGAGCTGCACGACGTGACGATAGCGACCGGAGGCGGCCACGTCGTCGAACGACGCGCCAGCGAGCGCCCGGTCCGCCCACAACGGATCGACCCCGAAGCCACGCCGCGCGGCCATCGACGCCAGCTCCGGCTCGACGGGATAGCGGGCGATCCGAACCTGGCGGGTCGCGATCGCGCCGCCACGATCGCTCGCGATCCGCCACGCGAGCCCATCGACGCCGAGCTGATCGAAGAGCCCGTTCGCGAGCATCGGCTGCTCCGGATCGACGCGGCGCGAGGCGAAGCGCGCCAGGGCATCGAGCTCGGGCGCGCCCTCCAGCGCCGCACGCACGGCGGCGGGGAGCGCGACCGCCCACGGCGTCGCGGCACTCGCCATCAAGGCCGCCCACAGCACGAGCGGCGCGGTGGCGCTCGTCGAGACCCGTCCCTCGGTCCCTCCCAGTCGCTCGCCGAGAGCGCGCACGCCACGACCGGCGAGCAATGCCGCCGCGGGCACCACCAGGATGGCGTGGCGCGACTCGTCGGTCGTCGAGAGCGTGAGCAGCGCCCAGCTCGTCACGATCACGAACGCCGACGCGCGGACCGTGAGCGAGCGCCAGCTCGTTCGCGCGCCGACGGCGGCGAGCACCGCCACGACGCACCCCACCAGCGGGCTCACGAAATACTCGTGCAGCCACGCCCGCGGGAAGAAGAGCAGATTCGCGCGGGAAAAGAGCGGTGCGTAGCTCGGGTGGCCGAAGAAGAAGTACCCGACCTGGGCCGGATCGGTGATCATCAGCCACGCGCCGAGCACCAGCAGCGGCGGCAGCAGCACCGCGGCGAGGCGGCGCGCCACGCGCCGCGCCATGGAGAGCGCGGCGGGCTCCGTCGCGACGGCGAGCGCCAGCGCCGCGATCTCGATCACGGCGAAGCTGTACTTCGTTCCGAGCCCGATCACGCCCACGAGGAGACCGAGCCCGGCCCAGCCCAGCGACTCACGCGCTGCCTCTGGCTCGCGCACGGCGCGACGCTCGAAACCGGTGAGGACGATCAGCAAAACGCCGAGCCCGGCGAGCGCCAGCGGCTCCAACATGCACAAGACCGCGTTGCCGACGCCGATCGGGCTGGTCGCGAACGCGGAGAGCGCGACGATCCAGCCACCCGCGATCGGCCCGTGCGACCGAGTCGCATTCGCCGGCGCGCACTCCTTCTCCACTCGCCACGCGGCCACGGCGAGCGCGCCAGCCGCGAAGGCGAGGAGCAGGACCGACGGCAGTCGACTCGCCGCGAGCGTCGGTCCAGCGATACCGTAGCTCACCGCGACCAGCAGCGAGTGCAACGGCGGATAGAAGCCCTGCCGAGCGATGGCCGCCCCGAGCTCGCCCACGCTCGCGTGCGTGGCGGCGCGCCACACATCGAACGCGGCGCGAGCATGGGCGGCTTCGTCCTCGTCGAACGGGACCTGCGTCGCGCGCACGGTCGCCGCCAACCACGCCAGCAGCCCCAGCGTGGCGACCACGGTCGCGCCGCCCAAGAGCCAGCTCAGCGCCCGCGCCGAACGCGCGTCCGCGCTCGGCTCCTGGCTGCGCTCGGTGCCGATCGGAGGCGCCATTCCGGGGTTCGGTTCGCCGGCGGCACGCGGCGCTCGCCAACGCGCCGAACGCGCTCCTCACGCGGCGAGCAGCACGAGCGACGGGCCGCCACCGCGAAGGGCGCCGGTTATACCACGGCACATGACGGGCGCTCGCACCGTGGTGATCAGCCGGAGCACCTGGGAGGATCGGGTCGCGCTGCTCGAGGACGAGCGCGTCGTCGAGATCGAGATCGAGCGCCGTGGAGCGCCGACGAGGCCCGGCGACGTGTACGTCGCGCGCCTGCGGCGAATCGTGCCCGGGCTCGACGCCGCGTTCCTGGACCTCGGCGCCGACCGCCCCGCCTACCTGCCGCTGCCTGCCAGCGAGCGCGCGCTGCTAGGCGCCTTGCGCCGCGGCCAGTCGCTGCTCGTGCAGGTCGTGAAGGCGCCGCTCGGCGGCAAGGGCGCGAGGCTATCGGCCCGACCGATTCTCTCGACGCGCCATTGGGTGCTGAGCGCCGGCGGTCGCGGCACGGCGATCTCACGCAAGATCGTCGATCCGGCGCAGCGGGAGCGGCTGCGCGCGGTCGCGGAGGCCGTGGCGCTCGACGACGCGGCGCTCATCGTGCGCACCAGCGCCGTGGAGCAGTCGACGGAGGCCTTGGTCGGCGAAGCCCGTCGGCTCGTCGAGCAATGGCGCGCCCTCGAGCGCCTCGCCGCGACCGTGTCCCCGCCGGCGCGAGTGCGGCACGAGCTCGAGCTGCCGTTGCGGTGGGTGCGCGATCGGCTGGAGGGGGTGCCCACGCGGATCGTGGTCGACGACGCCGAGCTCGCGGCGCAGATCCATGCGTTCGCACCGCCTGGCGATGCCGACGTGAGCCCGGTGTGCACGATCGAGGTGATCACGGCCGATGCGTTCCAGCGCCACGGCGTCGAGCACGCGCTCGACGATGCCCTCGCGCGTTCCGTTCGCCTCCCCTCGGGCGGTCACGTCACGTTCGACGCCACCCGCGCGCTCACGGCCGTCGACGTCGACACCGGCCGCTTCGTCGGCACGCGCGGCCTGTCCGAGACGATCGTCGCGACCAACCTCGAGGCCGCGCACGAGATCGCGCGGCAGCTGCGTTTGCGGAACATCGGCGGCATCGTGGTGGTGGACTTCATCGACATGCAGCGCGCGAGCGACCGCGAGCGGGTGCTGGACACGCTGCGGGCCGCCAGCGCCCACGACCCGGCCCCCATCGAGATCCTGCCCTTCACGCCGCTGGGACTGGTGCAGATCACCCGCAAGCGCACCCGACCGACCCTCGCCGAGCAGCTGCTCGACGAGTGCCCGGCCTGCGCGGGCTCGGGACGTGTCCCGGCGTCCGCCGCCACCGGTGCGCGGGCGCTCCGGGCCCTGGAGACGCGCGCCACCGAGGGGTCGCGAACGGCGCTGGTGGTGCGCGCGAGCCCGCGCGTCGCCGAGTGGCTGCGCCGCGATGCGGCCGTGGCGCTGGATCGGATCGAGCGACTGCTCGGACGTTCGGTGCTGGTCCGCGGCGACGAGCGCTTGCCGACCGACGCGTTCGTGGTCGAGCCGCCGATCGCCAGAGACGGAACGGGCGCTCCACCCGAGGGGTGAAGCGCCCGCCAACCTCCGTGGCAGCCGCGCGTGCGGCGCGCGTTCAGCCTTCGGCCTTGAGCTTCTTCACCGCGTCGGTGACCGCGGGGACGAGCTGGAACAGGTCACCGACGATCCCGTAATCCGCCTTCTGGAAGATCGGCGCGTCCGGATCCTTGTTCACCGCCACGATCACCTTCGAGGTGCGCATGCCCGCGAGGTGCTGGATGGCGCCCGAGATGCCGAACGCCAGGTAGAGCGACGGGTTCACCACCTTGCCCGTCTGGCCGACCTGCATGTTGTGCGGTGCGAAGCCCGAGTCCACGGCCGCGCGGCTCGCGCCCACCGTGCATCCCTCGCCGATCGCGTCCGAGAGGTCCCACAGGATCTTGAAGTTCTCCGCCGCCTTCATCGCGCGGCCGCCGGAAACGATGATGTTCGCCTCGGTGAGGTCCACCTTGGCGCCCGCGGAGCGACGCACCTCGACGACCTTCGACGCGAGCGCGCCAGCGTCGAGGGTCACGGCGAGCGTCTCGACCTGCGCCGTGCGGCTGGCGTCGGCCTCGCGCGCCTTGAAGCTGTTGGGACGAATCGTGGCGAGCTGCGGATTGCTGGTGACGGCGATCTGCTCGTACGCCTTGCCCGAGTAGACCGGACGCATGGCGAGCATGCGACCGTCCGCGCCGAGCGAGATCTCCGTGCAGTCCGTGGCGAGCCCGGCGTCGAGACGCGCCGCGACCCGCGGCACCAGATCGCGCCCCAGCGCCGTGTGGCCCGCGAGCACGATGTCGGGATTCGACGCCTGGATGGCCTGGGTCACCGCAGCCGTGTAGCCGTCGTTCGAGTAGAGCTGCAGCGCCGGATGATCCACCACCACCACCTTGTCGGCACCGTGAGCACCGAGCGTCTGCGCGAGACCCGCGACGCCGGCGCCGACGACGACCGCGGTCACCGTACCGCCGCTCGCATCCGCGAGCTGGCGAGCCACCGCGAGCCCTTCCAAGGAGACCTTCTTGAGCGAGCCTTCTCGCTGCTCGGCGATCGTGAGCACGTTGGCCATGATTTCCTCGTGTGTTCGTTCGGAAGAAGTTGAGGTGTCGAGACGTCGGTTCCCGGTGCGGTCAGAGAACCTTCGCCTCCTCGCGGAGCAGCCGCACCAGCTCGGCCGCCGCCGCCTCGGGCGTCTCCGCCTCGATTCGCCGCCCCGCCTTGCGGTCCGGCAGCGGCATCAACTTCACGCGCTTCGCCTTGGCTCCCGCGGCGCCCACCTGGCCTTCGAGGCCGAGGTCTGCGGGCTTGAGCTCCTTCACCTCTTTCTTCTTGGCCTTCATGATCCCCGGCAACGACGCGTAGCGCGGCTCGTTGAGGCCCTTCTCGCAGGTGATGAGCGCGGGCAGCTTGAGCTCGACGATCTCGTCGCCGCCCTCGATTCGCCGCGTCGCCTTGGCGGTCTTGCCGTCGGCGGCGATCTCGAGCGCCGTCACGATCGTCGCCTGCGCGAGCCCGGCGAGCTCGGCGACGCGGACCGCCACCTGCGCCTGATCGCCGTCGATCGCCTGCTTACCGGCGAACACGACGTCCGGCGCGACGGTCTTCAGCGCGGCGGCCAGCGCCTTCGCGGTGGCTTGGGCGTCTCCGCCCTCGAATGCGGGGTCCTTCAAGTGAATGGCGCGATCGCAGCCCATCGCGAGCGCGGTGCGGATCGTCTCGAGCACCCGATCCGGGCCGAGGCTGACGACCACCACCTCGCCGCCCAGCTTCTCCTTGGTCCGCAGCGCCTCTTCGACCGCAAACTCGCAGTACGGGCTCATGACGTACTTGACGCCCGTCGCCACGATGTCGCTGGCGGTGTCGTTGATCTTGATCACCGTCTCCGTATCGGGTGTTTGCTTGATGATGACCGCGATCTTCACTCGAGACCTCCTGCGTGGCCGCCGACGCGCTCGCGCTGGTCGGCCCGTTCGAGGGGTGTGCCGGCGCTGGCGCCGGTGTTCGCCACTGACTGACGTTCGGGGTCGCCGTGCGGAAGCCGGCCGTGCGCGTGGGCGCTGCGCCGCGTTGCCGCGAGGCGACGGCGACGAGATAGCCGAGCGCGAAAGAGCGCGTCAAGCGCCGCACTGCGTCGTAACCGGGCCCGTCCGACGCACCGGAGACGGGCCCCGAGCGCGACTCAGAACGGCAAGGCGAGCACGGCTTTTCCGAGAATGTCGTCGGCGGCGATGAGGCCGATCTTGCGCGAGTCGACGAAGTCGGCGTCCTCGTTGAGCCGGAGCACGTAGTACTTCCCTGCCGGCACTCGCCCCATCGTTCGCCCCTGCGGGTCGATGGTCTTCTCGAAGAGGTCCCAGATGCTCTGATTGGTCTTGTCGAGAAGCACCAGGTCGCCTGGCGCGCCGCGCACGCGGCCGAGCTGGCGCTGGGTCTCGCCGCGGAACGTGTAGCGGTAATAGACGTCGGCACCCTTCGCGAAGCTGCGGGCGCGGATGTTCACCAGCACCCGGTGGCCGGCCGCGTACGCGGGCTCCATCGCGTCGTAGTCCGTGGCGACCGCGGGGACCCGGAAGAACACGTAGAACCCCACGCAGACGACGATCACGAGCAGGGCGATCGCGTTGCGGATCTGCTGTGCACGATTGGTCGGTTCGGCCATGGCCACCTCGCATCCTGCGCTGCCGCGCGCGCGTTCCGGCGCGTTTGCGGAAAGGCGTACGACGCGCTCACCTCGCCAGTGGGCGCGGACGCCACCGCCCACCCGCCCGCGCGTCGCGATCAATCACACCGCGGAACCCGCACCTCGAGCTTGTCTTTGTCGGGATCGCGGAATCCGAACTCCCGTGGTGCCACCAAGGTGAAGGAGCCGGATTCCCCCGGGCCGAGTCGGCTCGGGTTGACGTTGACGTAGACGGGCGCCATCGGCGCGCCGTCGCGAAGGGCGAAACGCGTGAGCTCGACCTGCACGGTCTTGGCGACGCCCTCGCCGTTGTTCTGCACGCTGCCCACGTACGTGAGCGTCTGCGCCACCGTGTCGATGGTCTTGTCGGGCTTGCCGACGAGCTGCACGCTGCAGCGTCCCGCGGGCGTCACGGGCGCCGTGGCCTGCGAGCTCGGGTCGCAACGCACGTAATCGATCATGAGATCGTCGCGCTCCGGGTTGCGCAGGCCCTGCTTGCGGTAGTAGCCCTTGACCTCGAACGTCCCCCGCTCGCGCGGGTCGAGGTTGCTGGGCGACAGGACGCCGGATGCGGATTCGATCTGGCTGCCGTCGATCGCGCTGAAGAGCTTGAGGTGCGCCTGCACGCCTCGCGCAAGGCCGTTGCCGCCGTTCTCCACCGTGCCCCGGTACGTGATCGTCGCGTACCGAAGATCGACCGTCTTGGTGGGTTGCTCGACGTAGCGAAGCGCGCACGTGAGCGCCCCGGAGCCGCCGGTGCCGTCACCAGGCGAGCCGGACTGCTCCGGGGCGGGCGCGGCGCCGTCGCTGGAGCCGGAGGCCGACTGTACCGAGTTGAAGACGCCGCGGGGCGCCGGAGACGTGGCCGGCGGACCTCCTCCGGTTGTGTTGGCCCGGTACTCGCGCGGAATCGCCGCCTCTTGATCGACGAAGTGCAGGTTGCCCTGCGCATCGCGATACGAGAACATCTCCGCCATCGCCGGTGTGACGGACGCCAGCCACAGCGCGACAAGCAGCGTTCGTGTCCGCATCCGTTCACCTTTCGATCGCGGCGCGAACATAACCCGCGTGCCGCGAGGCGTCGAACGCTTGCCCGCCTGCGCAGGGTCGAGTAACTTCAGGCGTTTTTTCGAGCGCGCCGGTATCGTCGCGCGACCGAGTCGATACTCCTCATGTTCGATGGGCTGAGCCAACGCCTGGAGTCCACCCTGCGCCGCATGCGCGGTCAGGGGAAGATTCGTGAGTCCAACGTCCAGGACGCCCTCGCCGAGGTGCGCACCGCGTTGCTCGAGGCCGACGTCAACCTCGGGGTCGTCAAAGGCTTCATCGAGAGCGTCACGCAGAAGGCCATGGGCGCCGAGGTGCTTCAGAGCCTCACGCCGGGCCAGCAATTCATCAAGATCGTTCATCGCGAGCTGATCGCGCTGCTCGGTGGCGAGTTCCAGGACATCGACCTCGCCGCCCGCCCGCCCGTGCCCCTCATGCTCGTGGGCCTGCAGGGCGCGGGCAAGACCACCAGCGCCGGCAAGCTCGCGAAGTACCTCAAGAGCCAGGGCCGCGAGCCCATGCTCGTCTCGACGGACGTGCGGCGTCCGGCGGCCATGCTTCAGCTCGAGCGCCTGGGCGAGCGGATCGGCGTGAAGGTCTTCAAGCCCAAGGATCCCACCGACCCGGTCGCGATCGCACGCGCCGCGCTCAAGGAAGCCGAGGTCGGGATCGAGGACGTGTTGATCCTCGACACCGCCGGTCGGCTGCACGTGGACGACGAGCTGATGCTCGAGCTCGAGCGGCTCAAGAGCGCGGTGCTTCCTCAGGAGATCCTGCTCGTCGCCGACGCGATGACCGGCCAGGACGCGGTACAAGTGGCACGCGCGTTCGACGAGCGGCTCGACCTGGACGGCGTGATCCTCACCAAGCTCGATGGTGACGCGCGCGGCGGGGCGGCCCTGAGCATCAAGTCGGTCACGGGAAAGCCCATCAAGCTGGTCGGCATGGGCGAGAACATGGAGGCGCTCGAGCCGTTCCACCCGGATCGGATGGCGAACCGCATCCTCGGCATGGGCGACCTCCTGACCTTCATCGAGAAGGCGGAACGCGTCGTCGACGAGAAGACGGCCGTCGAGCTCGAGCGCAAGATCCAGAAGAACTCGTTCACCATCGAGGACTTCCGCGATCAGCTCGTCGCGCTCAAGCAGATGGGATCGATCGACCAGCTCGCCGGCATGATCCCGGGCTTGAACCGCCTCACCGCGGGCAAGGACCTCTCGGGCGCCACCAAGGAGCTCTCGAAGATCGAGGCCATCATCAATTCGATGACCCGTCAGGAGCGCGCGCGGCCGGGACTGCTGAACGCGAGTCGACGTCGCCGAATCGCCACCGGCAGCGGCACCGGCGTGGCGGACGTGAATCGATTCCTCAAGCAATACGATCAAATGACCAAGCTGATGAAACGCATGGCATCGCCGGGAGGTCGAATCTTCCAGGGGATGCGCTTGGGGGCTCGCCCCCACTGATTCCGAAGCTACGGGGCGGGGACCGAGCATCTGGGAAGTGGCCCAGATTCCGGCGGCCCGTCCGAGGAGACGTGATCGACATGGCCGTTCGCATTCGTTTGGCTCGAGCCGGCGCCAAGGGTAAGCCGTTTTACCGCGTCGTGGCCGCGGACTCGCAGTTCCCGCGCGACGGGCGCTATCTGGAAGCGCTCGGAACGTACGATCCGCGGAAGAGCCCGCCCGAGGTGAAGCTGAAGGTGGACCGCGTGAAGCACTGGCTCGGTCAAGGCGCACTGCCCACCGACACCCTCAAGCGCTTCCTGAAGCCTTCCGCCCTCGGCACCGAGTCCGCCGCCAAGGCGGGCTGAACGCCGCCACCCGTACCGCGCCCACCCCGGCGCGGTAGGATGTTCGTGGACCTCCCGACCCGTCGCACCGAGACCGATCGATGAAGGCGCTCATCGAGTTCATCGCCCGCTCCCTCGTGGATCGGCCCGACGAGGTGGAGGTTCGAGAGGTCCCTTCGGACCGCGGGCTGGTGCTCGAGCTCAAGGTCGCGCGCGAGGATCTCGGCAAGGTCATCGGCAAGCAGGGACGTACCGCCCGCGCCCTTCGCACCGTCCTGAGCGCCGCGGCGCTCAAGGCCTCCCAGCGAACGGTCCTCGAGATCCTGGAGTGATCGGAAGCCGCGAGCCGGCCCGATCGAATCCGTGAGAGCCTGCGTGAGCCACCGCCATGAACGCGACCCCGGACTCACCCCGCTCCCCTCGCGCCCGATCGCGTGCAACCGATCGGACGCCAGCCTCGATCGCTGAGCCGCTCGCCGTCGTGCCGGTCGGGCGCGTGCTGCGCGCCCACGGAGTGCACGGCGCGCTCGTGGTGCGCGCCTTCGGCGACACCCTGGCCTCGTTACGCAGAGGAGAACGGATCTGGGCACGGGGACGGGACTCGCGCGTCACCGAACGATCGCTCACGGTCGAAGCCGTCCGTCCGACGCACGCGGACCTCTGCCTCGTCGAGCTGGATCCGGTGCACACCCGCGAAGACGGCCAGGCGCTCAACGGCCTGGAGCTCTGCGTGCCACGCGAGCGGCTTCCCCAGCTCGCCGCCGACGAATACTACCGGGCCGACCTGCTGGGGCTTGCGGTGCACAGCCCGGCCGGTGATCGCCTCGGCGAGATCGTGGGCTTCCTCGATCTACCCCAGCACGACGTCCTCGTCGTTCGCGGCGAGGCGGGTGAGCTGCTGCTACCGATGGCCGAAGGAACGATTCACGAGATCGATCTCGCCTCGCGCCGCGTCGTCGCGACACCGTTTCTCGACGAGGCACGACCCACCCCCCGGGTGCGGGCACGACGCCCGGACCGCCAGCAGCGCGCAGCGGGGACGTCCGGAGAGTCGAAGCGCGCGAGCGCACCCCGCTGAGCGAAGCAACGCCCCATGCACTTCCACGTCCTCACCCTCTTTCCGAACCTCGTCGCCCCCTACCTCGGCGACGGGGTGCTGGCGCGCGGCGCGCGCGCCGGCTTGGTGACCGTCGAGGTGCACGACATCCGCGACGAGGGCGAGGGAAAGCACCGAGTCGTGGACGACGCGCCTTTCGGCGGAGGCGCCGGCATGGTGATGAAGCCCGGCCCGCTGGTGCGCTGGATCCGCCGCCTGAAGGAGCGCGCCGCGCGCGCGCGCGTGGTCTTCCTCTCTCCCCAGGGACGACTCTTCGATCATCACGTCGCCGAGCGCCTCGCCTCCGAGGACGAGCTGATCCTGCTGTGCGGGCGCTACGAGGGCATCGACGAGCGCGTGCGCGAGCATTTCGTGGACGACGAGATCTCGATCGGCGACTACGTGCTCACCGGCGGCGAGCTGGCGGCGCTGGTCGTGATCGACGCCGTGAGCCGCTTCGTGCCGGGCGTCGTCGGCAACGAGGAGTCGGTTCGAACCGATTCCCTCGCGGACGGCTTGCTCAAGCACCCCCAGTACACGCAACCTCGAGAGTTCGAAGGCATCTCCGTGCCCGCGGTGCTCCTCTCCGGCGATCACGGAAAGATCGCCGCGTGGCGCCGCGAGGAAACCATCAAGCGCACCGCCGCGCGGCGCCCTGAGCTGCTGGCCGGAGCTCGCCTGAGCCCGGCGGAGCGAACGCTGGCCGCCAGCGCACGAGCCCACGGCCCGAGCACCCCCGACACGCGAATCCTCGCCGAAGACCCAGAGCCCAAACCGCTGAGACCCGAGACCCACGGAGGGATGTGACATGGAACGAATCGCGCAATTCGAGAGCGGCGTGGCCGCGCAGACTGGCGCTCGCCAGATCGAGTTCGAGCCGGGCGACACCGTCAAGGTGGCGACCAAGATCGTGGAAGGCGACAAGGAACGGATTCAGATCTTCCAGGGCACCGTGATCCGGATTCGCAAGAATCGCGCGCGCACCACGTTCACGGTCCGCAAGACGTCGTACGGCGTGGGTGTCGAGCGCGTGTTCCCGCTGCACGCCCCATCGGTGGTCTCCGTCGAGGTCGTGATGAAGGGCAGCGTGCGACGCGCGAAGCTCTACTACCTCCGTGACCTCAAGGGTAAGGCGAGTCGAATCCGCGAGCGTCGTGACGACGTGCGCAGCGACGAGACCGCCGAGAGCGCACCGGCCGAGTGATTCCTTCCGCGGATGCGATCCGCGGAAGCACGCAGCGAAGCCGTGCGGCGGCAAGAGGTCGGACGCCTTGGCGAGGACCTGGCTGCTTCTCACCTGAAGCAGGCCGGGCTCGCGATCCGGGACCGAAACTGGCGCTGCCGCTACGGCGAGATCGACCTGATCTGCACCGAGGGCGCGACCGTGGTCTTCGCCGAGGTCCGCACGCTGCGGACCCGACGGCGAGGTCGCCCCGAGGCGAGCGTCGCGCTCGACAAGCGGCGCACCCTGGTGCGCGCGAGTCAGATGTGGCTGCAGCGCAACGGCGGCTCGGACCGTCCCATCCGCTACGACGTGGTCGCGATCGAGCTGGGCGGCCCCGAGCCGGTGATCCGCCACACCCGCGGCGCCTTCGACGCATCGGGCGACGTGCTGTGAGACCCTGCGAACGGCGAGCGCGCCCGCGATGAGCTCACCGCACGGCGGGACCCTGTTCGTGGTCGGGACGCCGATCGGCAACCTCGAGGACCTCACCCCGCGGGCACGGCGGACGCTCGCCGAGGTCTCGCTGATCCTCGCCGAGGACACGCGCCGGCTGCGCGCGCTGGCTCCCCAGGGAGGCTTTCGCGCGCGGCTGCTCAGCATCCCCGCCCCGCGCGAGCACCAGCGCATCGACACGCTCCTCGATCACCTCGCGGGCGGCGGCTCGGCGGCGTTGGTCACGGACGCCGGAATGCCCGTCATCTCCGATCCCGGCGCACACCTCGTTCGTGCCGCTCGTGAAGCCGGATACCGCGTGGTGCCGATCCCCGGGGTGAGCGCCGTTGCAACTGCGCTCGCGGCGGCGGGACCGCCAGCGCCGACCTTTCTCTTCCTGGGATTCCTGCCGGCGCACGGAACCGAGCGCCGCCGACGCATGGACGAGATCGCGCGCTCGGCGCACACGGTGGTGATCTTCGAGGCGCCGCACCGCTTGCGACGCACGCTCACCGAGCTGGCCGAGGCGTGCGGCCCGGCGCGGCGAATCGTGATCGCGCGCGAGCTGACCAAGCTTCACGAGGAGATCCTCGCGGGTCCGCTTCAGACGCTGGTCGCGGAGCTGCCGGAGCTCGTGCGCGGCGAGATCACCCTCGTCGTCGATCCCGCGGACCCCGACTCGATGCCCGCAGCCGGCGTCGAGCCGGCGCCCGACGCCGAAGCGGTGCTCGCGCGGCTTCTCGGCGAGGGCCGCTCGACCGCGCAGGCGGCGCGCGAGGCGGCGCGCGCGCTCAAGCGCGATCGTCGCGAGCTCTATCGACTCGCGATCGAGATCCAGGCTCGGCTCGGCCGTCGCGACGAGCCGGCTCAGTAACGAACGCGGAACTCGCGCTCGTCGGCGCTCGCTTCCCAGCACAGCTCGAGCTCGTCGACACGCGCCGAGCGTGGACCATGACGGCACCACGCCACCGCGGCCTCGACGGCCTGGCGCGGCCCCTCGAACACCGCCTCGACGCGCCCGTCGGGGAGATTCCGCACCCACCCCGCCAGACCCAGCCGCGCGGCTTCCTCGGCGGTCGCTCCCCGGAACCACACCCCCTGAACGCGCCCCGCGACCCAGACGTGGGCGCGCACGAGTGTGTCGTCGGCTCGCGTGCCGCCGGGGTTCGGTGGGATTGCCCGCATGGTGGCCGCCGATCTCGATCCGCTCAGAACGGATAGCCGAGGTTCGCGAAGATGGCCGAGCCCTCGGTGCCGTATCCGATGTCCACCGCCGCGACCACGTTCGGCGGCACCAGCAGCCGGATGCCCACGCCACCCACGGGCTGCATCCGCTTCCAGAACGGGTCGTTGGTGTCGAAGACCTTGCCCACGTCCAGGAACGGCGCGACCTCGAGCTGGGTGAACACGTCGAAGAGCGTGAGGTCGTAGAAGCGAATGCGCTCCTCGATCTGAAGCAGGATCTTGCCGTGATCGGCGAAGCGGTCCTCGCCGAATCCCCTGAGCTCGCTCGAGCCACCCAGCCGCGACAGCTCGAAGAACGGGACGTGATCGCCGATCACGTAGTGCGCGAGCAGCCGCACCGCGGTCACGTAACGGTGCGAGGCGCCGGACAAGAACATGCGTCCCTCGGCGTCGAAGCGCTGGAACGAGACGTCGCCCGCCCAGTTGCGCGAGGCGATCTCGACGCCGCTCGATCCGTAGAAGCCGCCGTTCGGCATGTCGATCGAATCGCGGCTATCCCACAGCAGCGAGAAACGCGTCGCGCCGATCAAGTCGCCGTCGAGCCCCGGCGTCCCCGCGAAGCGATCGCGCGGAGAATCGATGTCGAGCGCGCTCGCGAGGACGTTCACCTTGCGGATGCGTCCCTGCACGATCGCGCGCAGCTCGTCGCGGAGGTAGACCCCGACTCCGGCGCTGCCGCCCATCTCCTCGCGGGTGTACGCGGTCTCGTCGTCCGCCGTCGATTCCGGGCCGAGGCCGAAGAACCGCTGCGTGATGAGGCGTCGATAGCCCGCCTGCCCCTCGAGGCTGTAGGTGCGGTTGAGGACGTTCGGGTTCTTGTAGTCGAGGTAATAGACCTGCTCGCTGCCGGTACCGTAGGACGCGTACGTCGTGATCTTCTCGTCGCCCTGCGGATAGAAGAAGTGCCGGAACGTGCCGGTCACGCCGAAGATGTCGCTGTACGAGACCGAGGGCGCGGTGATGCTTCGCGTGCGGGAGTCGCGGGTCTCGAGGAACGCGAGGATCAGCCCGTACGTCACGCCGGCGTTGGGGTCGGTCGAGACGAACGGCACCGGGAAGAGCTTGACGTCGGAGGCGCTCTCGGCGTGCACCGACGATGCGAGCCCGAGCAGCGCCGCCCCGACGATCCACGCCGCGTTCCACGCGCGGCGCTGCCCGCGTGCCCGCTCGGTCGACGAGCACCCCCGGGCCTCACGGCGAGCCGAGCGCATCTCCGACAGGCTCCTAACACACGCCCGAAAACGGCAACAAGCAACCGGTTGCGCGGCGGTCAGCGGGCGGGAAGCGCCGCTTCGATCGCATCCGTCAGCGCCGCCGCCGTGCGCGCCTCTTCCGGAAACGCCACCGTCGCGATGACGGCATCCCGGCTATCCGCGAGCTGGTCGCGGATGCGGCTCAGCAGCGCCGAGGCCTCGGTGCGGCGCACCGGTGCGAACACGGCGACGCACCCCGGGCGATCGTGATCCAACACCGCGTCCGACGCGCGCACCATGGGGTGGATTCGAGCGCGCAGGCCCGAGGCGGTCTGCTCGCCCTCGGCGTTCGGGGTGCTCGACGCGCCCGCGGCGACCACCACCAGCGTGAACGGCTCGCCGCGGCGTTCCGCGTAACCGATGCGCCAGTCGAGATAGGCCTGGAACTGGCTCTTGCCGGCGGCGATGGGCAGCAACACCGTGAACGTCGAGCCCACGCCAACCCGGCTCTCGACGTCCACCCGTCCGCCGTGCGCCTCGACGATCTCGCGCACGATCGGCAGGCCGAGCCCCGTGCCACCCGAGCCGCGCCGCGGGTGCTTGATCTGGACGAACTTGTCGAAGATCAAACCGAGCTGGTCTTCGGGCATGCCGATGCCGCTGTCGACGACGCGCACGCACGCCTGCTCGCCGTCCGGGTCCCGCTCGACGATCACCCGCACCGCGCCCCCACGATCGGTGAACTTGACCGCGTTCGAGAGCAGATTCGTCATCACTTGCTTCAGCCGGTCGGCGTCGCCCAGCACCTGCACCGCCGGCGCGCCCCCGGCCAGCTCGAGCAGGATTCCGCGCTCCTTGGCCAAGGGCCGCATCAGCTCGACGCTCGCGGCGAGCACCGGCCCCAGCTCGAGGAGACGCATGCTCCAATCCGCGCGGCCGGCCTCGATCTTGGTGAGGTCCAGCAGGTCGTTGATGAGATGGGTGAGGCGATCGGTCTCGGCGGTGATGATCGCGACGTAGCGGCGACGCTCCTCGGGATCCTGATCGTCGTAGCGTCCGAGGATCTCCGCGAACGAGCGAATCGAGGTGAGCGGCGTACGCAGCTCGTGGCTCACGCTCGCGAGAAACTCGCTCTTGAGACGATCGGCCTGCTTGAGCCGCGCGTTGGCGAGCTCGAGCTCGCTCTTGATCCTGTCGAGCTCCGCGAGCCGCTCTTCCGCGGCCCGCAAGCGCAGCGCGGCCGAGGGTGACCGAGCCGCGCGCGGCGCCGCAGACGCCGTGGACTTGGTCTGCTTTCGAGTCGCCGACGCTCGAGAAGGCATCGCCGCCGTGCCGCGCTCAGGCCAAGGGCTCGCTCGGATCGCTCAGGCCCGCGTCCACGTCGCCGCGGCGGTTGAGCGGGCCCAAGCGTTTGCGCTTCATCTTCTCGATCAGCGTCGTGCGGTTCATGCGCAACAGCTCGGCGGCGCGATTCTTGTTCCCGTGCGCCATCTCGAGGGCGCGCTTGATGAGTCGATCCTCGAACGCGTTGACCTCGTCCTTGAGCGAGATGCCGTCGGCGGGAATGTCCGCCGCAGGCGACCACGATTCGCGGCGCACCGGCCCACCGGTCAACACCCGCTCCGGCAAGTCGGCGCGCTGGATCCGACCGTCGCCCTTCAGGATCGTGAGGCGCTCGATCAGGTTCTGCAGCTCGCGCACGTTGCCCGGCCAGTGGTAGCCGAGCAAGGTCTCCATGGCATCCGGGGCGAAGAACTGTTCCAGCGTGGGCGTGGGCGTGGGCACGCGGTGGAAGCGCTCGACGAAGTGCTGCAAGAGCAACGGGATGTCGTCACGGCGCTCACGCAGCGGTGGCAAGTCGATGCGGATGACGTTGAGCCGGTAGTAGAGGTCCTCGCGGATGACGCGGCTGCGCACCGCCTCCTCCATGTTCACGTTGGTGGCGGCGATCACGCGCACGTCCACCTTGATCGGCTTGACGCCGCCCACCGGCTCGAAGGCGTGCTCTTCGAGGACGCGCAGCAGCTTCACCTGCAGGTTGGCGCTCATCTCGCCGATCTCGTCGAGGAAGATCGTGCCGCCGTCGGCGGCGCTGAAGCGGCCCTGCTTGTTCGCGATCGCACCGGTGAACGAGCCGCGCAGGTGCCCGAAGAGCTCGCTCTCGAGCAGGTTCTCGGGAATCGCGCCGCAGTTGACGGCCACCAGCGGACGATGGCGGCGCGGCGAGTTGTAATGGATCGCCTTGGCGACCAGCTCCTTGCCCGTCCCGCTCTCGCCGAGGATCAAGACGGTCGAGTCGGTGCGCGCGACGCGCTCGATGATGCGGTACACGTCGCACATCGGCTCGGAGTTCCCGATGATGTTGTCGAAGCGGTACTTCGCCTTGAGCTGCGCCTTGAGCTCGTCGTTCTCTTCTTGCAGCCGGCCGAACTGGATCGCGCGCTCGACGATCACCTTCACGTCGTCGAGCTTGAATGGCTTGGTGACGTAGTGAAACGCGCCCGCTCGAGTGGCCTCGATGGCGCTCGGGATCGAACCGAACGCCGTCATGATGATGCACGGCAGCGAGGGGGTCAGCTCCTTCGCCTTGCGGATGAAGTCGATCCCGCCGAGCTCGCCGAGGTCCGGGAGATTGAGGTCCACCAGCGCCACGTCGTAGCGCGGTGAGCCTGGCAGCCGATCCAGCCCCGACTCGCCGTCCGGCACCGCATCGACGTCGAATCCCTCGCGCGCGAAGAAAACCCGAAGGCTTTCGAGAATGTGTGGCTCGTCGTCGACCACCAAAAGCCGAGTCTGCACGGATCCCCCCCTGCTCACGTCACGATGCCGCCGATCCGCGCTCAGCGGCCGAGGCGGGCGTACATTACTCGCCCTGCGCAGGCTGGGTCAACGCATTGACGGCGCATCGCGCGTTGA
>JAXLQJ010000031.1:0-85858 GCA_046331705.1 bacterium
GTGGGCCGATCCGTGGCTCTCGTGGCTGCCCTTCGCCGTTGCGCTCGGGATTCATCCGCTGCTCTTCCCCTGGGGGCGACGCGAGCGACGTCTCGCGGCGATCGCCGCCGTGGCGGGCCCGCTCGCCGAGGCAGCGCTGATCCAGGTCGGCGGCGTGCACGCGTACGCGCTGGGATGGCTGGGCGGGGTCCCGCTGTGGATCGCGCTGTGGTGGGTGCTCGCGGTCCTGATCTGGGGCGAGCTCTCGCGTGAGCTGGTGGTGCGCCTCGCGTCGACTGCCGTCGGCGTCCCCGGCGCGCGCTGAGCTCGCCGCGACTCACGCGCGCGGCGAGGTGCGCCGCTGGGTTTTCGCGCGTGGCGCTGCGACCGTATGCTCGCCAGGGATCACGCGACTCTCGATCTCGGCTCGCGAACGCGAGCCGTCGCCGATCCCGGCGCGAGGAGCGAAGGGTGCTGAAGGTCGGCGGCTACGTGCAGGTGCGCTACCTGGGGCGCGACTCCGACGATGTCGCGTACTCGGGCGTGGTGGTGGACGCCACGCGCTCGCGCGCGACGATCGAGCTGGTCAACACGTCGCAGCCGGTGCTCGCCGACCACTGTGAGATCCGCGCGAAGGCCGGTGCCGACGTGCACTGCTACTCCTGTCGCGTCCTGGTCGCGCACGAGGGCGGAACGGGACGCGGTCTAAAGCTCTCGGTGGAGGTGCTCCGCGAGTCGCTCGACGTCTACGTGCGCGAGGTGTTCCGGCACACGGTTCCCGACGGGGTGTTGACGGCGACGTTTGGCGCGGACCCGCGGTGCCGCGTCGTGGCGATCAGCCCACACGGGATCGGCTTGCTGTGCGGTGCTGCCCACGAGGTCGGCAGCCAGGAGCTCGTCGAGCTGAGGCGCGACGCGGACGCGTGGCGCGGAGTGGCCGAGGTGCGCTACGTGCGCCCGCCCACCGCGCACGGCATCCATCACGGCCTGCTCGTGCCGCCCGGCGAGACGGCGCTGCGTCGCGGGCTGGGGGAGCTGAGCGCCTGGATCGAGCGCCTCAATCTGCAAGCGGCCGCGCGTGTTCGCGACCGCCTGTTCGAGCCGGGCTGACGCTCGCTCGCGCCGCGCCGCCTCGGCGCCGCCGGGACGCGAGCCCGCCGAGCGACGCGAGCACGACGCAGGTTCCGTCGCCGAGGGAGCCCGAAGGTGTGGCCGCGAGCGATCCGCAGCCACTCGAGAGATCCACGTCGACCGGGGTCGTCCCCGACGCGACCACCACATTCGTGACGGTCCGGGTCGCGTAGCCGGTCGCCTGCACGGTGAGCGTGTAGGTGCCGTTGGGGACGATCATCCCGTACGTGCCATCGACCCCGGACGCGGTCTTCGATTGCTCGCCGGGCGCGGCCGTGACGGTGGCGCCGGCGAGGGGCGCGCCGTTGGCGCGAATCACGCCGGCAATCGTTCCTTCGGTGCCGCTCGGTGCCTGCTCGCCGACGAAGTAGATGGGATTCGTGAGGCAGTACGGCGCGCCGCCTCCCGCTTGCCGCAGCTCGGCGCGGACGAAGGTGCGGTCGCTCGGTCCGAAGCTTCGCGTGGTCTCGTAGACGACGCCGTCGCCCACCAGCAGGTCGAGCGACGTCTCCGTGGCGCCCTCGACGATGACCAGTCGATCGCCTGCTGCCGCGCCCTGGGCGACGACGCGATACGCGACGGGAGTCTCGGCCCCGCCCGCGCCCACGGGGATCACGTCGCCCACCGTCGATTCGAAGGTGTCGTCGAGATCGCGATTCGCCTCGAGCATCACGCGCGGCCCAGCAGGCGCGGCGACGATGACCACGTGGCCGTCCCGAACGCCGTCCATCATGTCGCCTGGGGCGTTGCTCTCGCTCAGCACCAAGTTGGTGGGCAGCTCGCTCGGCGCGAACCAGAAATGCGAGTCGCTTCCACCCACCGCGCTCACGTGCTCTCCCGCCTGCAGCAACCACTGCCACCAGTCGAGCGCGAGCTCGTCAGTCGGGTCCCAGAACGACACCGACCACACCTCGATCGCGTCCACGCCGAGCCGCCGATCCGCCTCCCACGAGCCGGCGCGCGGGTGATTGGCGATCACGAGGCCGCCGCGGGCGTGGACCTCGGCCACCATCGCTTCCTTCGAGATCCCCGGCGTCACCTCGACGTCGGCGCCGAAATCGAGGACGCCCGCGTGGCCGCCGCCGCTCCACTCCTCGCCGCAGATGGGCTGAACCGCGCCCACTGGCGCGAAGCCCGGGTCGAAACAGCCGGCGATGGTGTTGTGGTCGGTGAGGGTGATGGCTCCCTCGAGTCCGTTGGCCGCCGCCACCTGGGCCGCGTGCTCGACGACTTGCGCCACCGTGGGCTTGAAGAACTCCCATCCGGCGTTGTCGGTGCTGTAGCTCGAGTGCACGTGGTTCAGGAGCGCTCGCCATTCGCTGGCCTCTGCCGCTGGCGCTCGCGCCACGATCATCGCGATCAGCACGGCGACTGCGGTGCGCGGGACGACGGCCCAGCTCGCTCGGATCCTCATGGTCCCCCTCCTCGTCTCTCCACGACTCTACCGCTTCGCTGCCCTGTTACGCTCTGCGCCTTTCTTGCCCTGGAAGCGATGCCTCATGGCCACAGCGCTGCCGCCCACCCCGCCCGCCGCCATCGAGGTCGAGCCGTCGGTGTGGACGCCGTTTCGGCATCCCCTCTACCGCGCGATCTGGGGCGCGTCGCTGGTCTCGTTCGTCGGAAGCTGGATGCACGAGATCGGCGCCGCGTGGTTGATGACGTCGCTCGCGCCGTCGCCGCTCATGGTGTCGCTGGTCCAGACCGCCGGCACCGCGCCGATGCTGCTGCTCGCGTTGCCGGCCGGCGCGATCGCCGACGTCGTCGATCGGCGGCGGCTGTTGCTCGGAACCCAGCTGTGGATGGTGGCGGCTGCGGCGACGCTCGGATTCCTCACGACCGGCGGTCACACCACGGCCGGCGTGCTGCTCGCGATGACGTTCGCGCTGGGTGTCGGCAACGCGCTCAACGGTCCCGCGTGGCAAGCGCTCACTCCCGATCTGGTGCCGCGTGCCGAGCTGCCGGCGGCGGTGTCGCTGGGCGCGATCTCCGTGAACCTCGCGCGCGCCGTCGGCCCCGCGCTCGGTGGTTTCGTGGTGGGGCGCTGGGGGCCGGGCGGGGCCTTCTTCGTCAACGCCGCGTCGTTCCTCGCGGTGATCGTGGTGCTGGCGAGCTGGCGCCGCACACCACGCGCGAGCCTGGTGCCCGCCGAGCGCGTCGCCGGGGCGATGCGCGCCGCCGTGCGCTACGTCCAGAACGCGCCCGAGCTGAGCGCGGTGCTGGTGCGAACCGGGCTCTTCGTCGCGTGCGCCAGCGCCACCTGGGGGCTCATGCCCTTGGTGGCACGCCAGAAGCTCCATCTCGACGCCCACGGCTTCGGCTTGCTGCTGGGAGCGCTCGGCCTCGGTGCCGTGGCGGGCGCCGCCGCGCTGCCCACCGTGCGCACGCGGCTCTCGGCCGAGGGACGGATCGCGCTCGGCACGCTGGCGTTCGCGAGCTCGGCGGTGGCGCTGGGGATGCTCCGTCAGCCAGTGCTCGTGGGCTGCGCGATGGCGGTGGCCGGCGGCGGTTGGCTGACCGCGATGGCCACGTTCAACGTGCTCACCCAGACCAGCGTGCCGGGCTGGATCCGCGCGCGCGCGATGGCGCTCTACATGCTGGTCTTCCAGGGCGGGCTGGCGATCGGGGCGGCGATGTGGGGCGCGATTGCGGAGCGGATCGGGCTCGACACGACCTTGCTCGTCGCCGCCGCGGGCTTGCTCGCGGGCGTCGTTCTGGGGCGGCCGTTTCGCGTCGCCGATCGCCGCGCCGAGGCGCTCGAGCCGTCACGGCTCTATCCCGCGCCCACGCCCGCGGCGCCCCTCGACTCGGACCGCGGGCCGGTGCTGGTCACGATCGAGTACCGGATCGATCCCGCGCGCGCCGACGCGTTTCGCGCCGCCGCGGAGGACATGGGCGCGATCCGCCGCCGCGACGGCGCGTATGCGTGGGGCCTCTTCGGCGACGTGGCCGACCCGTCGCGACAGATGGAGGCCTTCGTCGTGGAGTCGTGGGTCGAGCACGTGCGTCAGCACGACCGCATGACCTTCGCCGATCGGGAGGTGCAAGCACGGATGCGGGTGTTCCACCTGCCGAGCGATCCCCCGGTGGTTCATCACCTCGTGAGCGGGTTTCCCACCGGCGATCGCGACGAGCTCGCCGCGAACGGCGGCGCAGGCGGCACCTCCGAGCGATGACACGGCGTCCGAACGCGCGCAACCGGCGGCGAGCGCCGCGGTGACGGTCTCCGCCTTCACCACGCTGGTGCTCTTCGGCGCGGGGCTCGCGGCCGGCTTCGTCGACGCGATCGGCGGCGGCGGTGGGCTCATCGCCGTGCCGGCGCTCGTGTGGAGCGGGCTCCCGCCGCACGTGGCGCTCGGCACCAACAAATTCCAATCGTCGCTCGGCACCACGGTGGCGGTGTGGCGCTATGCGCGCGCCGGATGGGTCGAGTGGTCGCGGGTGCGGCTCGCGGTCGTGGCGTCGTTCGGTGCGTCGCTGCTGGGCACCGCGTGCGTGTCGCGCGTCGATCCGAGCGCGTTGCGCGCGATCATCCCGGTGCTGTTGCTCGCCATCGCCGGCTGGATGGCGCTCCAGCCGACGCTCGGCGCGGAGCCGCGCGCGCCGCGTGTCGCGCCGCGCACCTTCGCGCTCGGTGGCGGTCTCTTGCTCGGCTTCTACGACGGCTTCTTCGGCCCGGGCACGGGCTCGTTCTGGACGGTGGCGTGCGTGATGGTGTTGGGGCTCGAGCTGCGCGGCGCCACCGCGTACACCAAAGCCGCGAACCTCGCGAGCAACGTGGCCGCGCTCCTGGCATTCGCGGCGTTGGGGCGAATCGCCTGGGGTGTGGGGCTCGTCATGATCGCGGGCCAGATCGTGGGCGCGCGCCTCGGCGCGGGCCTGGTGGTGCGCCGTGGCGCGCGCCTGATTCGGCCGGTTTTTCTCGCGGTGGTGGTGACGCTGGCGCTCAAGCTGCTGCTCGAGCGAACGTGAGCGAGCGAACGTGAGCGGCGGTCGGATCCTCCACCACGCGCGGGTGCGTGTCCTCGACGACGCGGGTAGCGTCGCGGAGGCGATTGGTTTTCGGGACGGCCGCGTGGCGGCGGTGGGAGCGCTCGGCGAGGTGCGTGCCGCCTTCGCGGCACCCGTCGAGGAGATCGATCTCGGTGGCACCGTCGTCGTGCCCGGCTTCGTCGACGCCCACCATCACATCGGCCTCGCGGTCGCACACGGCGGTCTTCCCGAGGTGCGCTGGCCAGCCTGTCGCTCGGTGGCCGACCTGCTCGCGGTGGTGCGAGCCCAGGCCGCCGTCACGCCGCCGGGGCGATGGGTTGCGGTCTACGGCTACGACGAAGCGCGTCTCGCGGAGCTGCGTCGACCCACGCGCGAGGAGCTCGACGCCGCGGCCCCCGAGCATCCGACGCTTGCGATCCACCACAGCTTCCACGAGGGGGTGCTGAGCTCACGCGGCCTCGCGGCGCTCGGCCTCGACAGCGGTAGTCGCGAGCCCGAGGGCGGGCGGCTCGGCCGCACACGCTCGGGCGCGCTCGACGGCTACGTCGCGGAGCGTTGCTTCGGCCCCGCCGAGGCCGCGGTGCGCGCGGCGCTGCTGGGTACGGATCGAGAAGGGTGGTTCCGCGCCGCCAACGAGTATCAGCGGCGGGTTCTCGCGGCGGGGATCACGCACCTCGCCGATGCGGCCGTGCCGCCCTCGCTCGAGGCGCTCTACCTCGAATGGCAGCGGCGCGGCGAGCTGGCGCTCGGCATCACCATGATGCCGCTCGCCGAGAGTCTCTTCGCGGCGCCGTTCGAGCGCCTCGGCGGCCGGCCCTCCGGCTGGCGCGAGGGTCGGCTCACGATCGGAGCGATGAAGCTCTTCGCCGACGGCGGCACGAGCTGCGCGCTTTGCTTTCGGCTGCGCGACGCCGTGCGGCAATTCGCGGACATGCTGGCGCGCAGCCTTCGCGAGCGCTCGACGGTGGCGTGGCGGCTCGCCCGCGATCAGCCGTTTCGCATCGACTCGCGGCTCGCGGTGCACACCGGCTTCCGGCTCTTCGACCCGCCCGCCCTCGAGCGAATGCTGGCCGCGGCGCACGCGCGTGGCTTCGGCGTGGCGGTGCATGCCGGCGGCAACGAGGCGGTCGAAGCGCTGTCGCGGCTGTGGGGGAAGACGTCGGGCGCGAGCACGCCGCGGCGGATCGAGCACCTCTTCTTCGCGAGTCGGGAGACCGCGCGTCTCGCTCGCGAGGCCGGCGCGCACGCTGTCGTCCAGCCTGCGCACCTTCTCGAGACGGGCGGCATCGTGCTCGCGAGCGGTCTGCCGCGATCGCTCGCATTCCATCCGTATCGAACGCTCGCGGACGCGGGCGTAGGCCTCGCGGGCAGCTCGGACGCACCGGTCAACTCGTTCGACGTCTGGACCGCGGTGCGCGCTGCCGTGGAGCGCCGACTCGCCGACGGCCGCGCCGTTTTCCCGAGCCAGGCGCTCGCGGTGCACGAGGTGTTGCGCATGTACACCCGTGGCTCCGCCGCGGCGCTCGGCATGGAGGGCGAGATCGGCACGCTTGCGCCGGGCGCCCGCGCCGATGCTCTCGTGCTCGGCGCCGATCCTTGGACGCTGCCGGCCGAGCGCCTCACCGAGGCGAGCATCCTGGCCACCTACACCGCCGGGCAGCTCGAGTTCGAGGCGTGACGCGCACGGGATCCGTCGCTCGCTCCACGGCGCCGTGGCGCGATTAGATTGCGCGAGATTCGATCACCGCGCGTTCGACCTCGCGCCCTGGAGCAACGCCCATGTCCGACGCACCGAAGCGCCTCTCCAGCGTGGCCACCTACTCGTTGCTCGGCCGCAGCGGCTTGCGGGTGAGCCCGCTCTGCCTCGGCACCATGACCTTCGGCACCGAATGGGGCTGGGGCGCGCCGAAGGAGACCGCATTCGCGATCCTCACCCGCTACCTCGAAGCGGGCGGCAACTTCATCGACACCGCCGACGGCTACACCAACGGCACCAGCGAGTCGTTCATCGGTGAATACCTCGCGGAGCGCCAGCTTCGCGACGCGGTGGTGCTCGCCACCAAGTTCACGTTCAACGCGCGGCCTGGGGACCCCAATGCCGGCGGCAACGGTCGCAAGAACATCCACCGGGCGCTCGAAGGCTCGCTGCGCCGGCTCAAGACCGACTACATCGATCTCTATTGGCTCCATGCGTGGGACGGGATGACGCCCGTCGAAGAGGTGCTCTCGACCCTCGACGCGCTGGTGCGCGCAGGCAAGGTCCGCTACGTCGGGCTTTCCGACGTGCCCGCGTGGTACCTGGCGCGCGCGCAGACGATCGCCGAGCTGCGAGGCCTCGAACGCGTGAGCGCGCTGCAGCTCGAGTACTCGCTGGTCGAGCGCAACATCGAGCGCGAGCACATCCCCGCCGCGCTCGAGCTGGGCATGGGCGTGTGTCCGTGGAGCCCGCTCGCGAGCGGGATGCTCACCGGCAAGTACAAGTCCCGCGGCGACACGCTGGAAGGGCAGGGGCGGCTCGCCGCCGTGCGCGGCAGCGGCAATCCCGGCTTCGAGAAGCTCTTCACCGAGCGCAACTGGCGGATCGTCGACGCACTGGCCGCCGTCGCGAAGGAGCTCGGCAAGAGCCCCACGCAGACCGCCCTCAACTGGATCACCAATCGGCCTGCCGTGACCTCCACCATCCTCGGCGCCACGCGCTTGGAGCAGCTCGAAGAGAACCTGCGCGCCCTCGAATTCTCGATACCGCCCGAGCTCGCGAACCACCTCGACGCCGCGAGCCGCCCCGAGGTCGTCCACCCCTATCTCTTCTTCGGTCCCGAGATGCGCTCCCGCATCAACGGCGGCACTACCGTCCTGCGCCAGCGTTGATCACGCCGCCGCTCGCGATCGCTGACCGGCGGGACCGGCTCCCGACGGTCCGCGGAGCGCGACGAAAAGCCACGGACCGGTCGCCCGCGGCGGGAGCCCTCCCCTGCTCACGGCACGATGGGGTACGAACCAAGCTGGATCGAACAAGCGTCCGAAACCCAGATGACGGGACTCTGCGGGTACCTCGGACAGCAGGCTGCCGACGCGCAATCCCCATCCCAAGGGGTGCAGAAGTAAGCCCACGCGAGGGTGTCGTCGGGCAGCCGCTGCGCGACGCCTGCGATCACCTCGTTGGCTGGCAGTGACAGGGAGCGGGCCACCGCATCCCAGTCAGACCCGATCACCTCGAGGCGATCCGCCGCGGTGGCGTTGGCGCAGTAGCCGTTTTGCTCGTAGCAGGCGTACGCAGGCGACGCGGGACCGAGTGTGAGGGTCCGAGCTGCGAGCAACAAGCTCGTCGGACCAGCTTCGACCGAGCCACACCAAGCATCGAGGTTCACGGGCTTCGGGAAGCGCAGATGACATCCCGCGCCGTCGCACTCGACCCACCCCCAATCCGCGGGCAGGAGTGTGCTGAAGTGAATGCGACCCGTGGCATCGAACTGCGCCGGCGTGCCCCGCAGACCGTGGAGATGCGTGGGCACGTTCCAGCAGCACAAGTCGTCACGACACGTCATGCGATAGAGATCGGGCGGCTCCACTCCCGCGAGGATCAGTCCTCCGAATCCGCCGTCGTCGACTCGGCGGTACGGTGCCAACCAGCCGGTATCGTCGGCCGCCAAGTACGGCGCGTGGCTGTCGACGTCGAGATCGAAGCTCGCCGTGGCGAGGCAGACCCGTGTACCACCGAAGCCCACCCCGCCGTTCATCGCGAACGACCATTCGGTGAGGTTCTCGGCCTCGAAATCGGCCGCGAAGATGAGCGTCGGTGGGCGAGCCGCGCGCGTGGGCAGCGCCGGCGGCATGGCGAGCATGGCCATCGAGATCCACACCGCGCGCCCAGCCCGCGACGACCGCGTCAGGCGGTCCGCGGGCGTCGGGTGGGACGAACGAGGTTGTGACACGTGAATCACAGCGATTTCGGCTCTCTCCGTGCGACGCGCCACGAACGCAATCTCGGTCATGCGCGGTCAAGCGGGCGTCGATTCCCCAGCCATCCCACTCCGCCGGCCGCCATGCCGAAAGCCGCGACGACCGCGCTCCCTCGACGAAGCGAGAGTCGAGAGCGATCCGCAGCGACTCGATGCGAGCCCACTCGAGACTGCCATCGATCGGATCGGGTCAGACGGCTTCGGATCTCGTGGCGAGGCGGCGAAGCTCAAAACCCGATGCTGGCCCACACGCCGGGCACGAAGAACGCGTTGCCGTCGTCGAGGGCGCGGTAGGAGACCTGGCCGCTGACGCGCACGATCGCGAGGTCGATGCCGACGCCCGCGCCCAAGTCCACGTACACGCCGCTCTGATCGTCCGGGCCGGCGATCTCCCAGTAATAACCCGGTCCGGCGGACGCGTACGCTTCGAGCGGACCGAGCGGCAGGGTCAGGATCGCGGACAGGTCCACGAAGTTGGTGTCCGGTAGCTCGTCGTTGCCCGGCGTGAAGATCCGGCTGTAGCCGAGACCCAGGCCGAACCAGTTGGTGAAGCCGTAGGTGAGGTCGGCGCCGACGGTCAGCGACGGGGAGCTGTCGCCGCCGGAGGTCACCCACGCCGCGCCCACGAAGGGGCTGAAGCCGAGACCCTCGTGTGCCTCGGCGGATGACGCCGCGGCCATCGTCGCCAGAACGATGACCACCACTCGCCGCGAGATGGATCGCATGCTCATCCCTCCTCCCATTCGAGCGATCGCTCGCGAATGCAACCGCGCGCGAGCCCCGTGTGCGTCGTCGATCCCCACGATGGCGACGATGGCGATCCTTCCATCGTCGCTCGATCGTTCACAGGTTCGAGCCTAACTCCGTCGCGCGGCGCCCGCCTGGGCTGCGCGGATCGAAGCCAGAGCCCGGTGGTCTCCACCGTGCGCCGGTATGCGTCCGGCGCCGGCGCGCGGCGGTTCGTGCGCGCCTCCGGGCAATCGCCGAGGCACGTCGAGGCATCGCTCGTCAAGGGAACGGAAGTGGCTCTTGCCAGGGGAAGGGGGCCGTAGTAACGACTCGCTAACCATCAGCGCCGGACGCGAGCCGTCCGGCAGGGGGAGACACCATGCGAGTGATGTATTCGAAGACGTTGCTGGGCGCCGTCGCCGTGAGCGGAGCGCTGCTCGCGGGCTGCGGCTTCAACTTCGCGGGGACCTACCAGGGCTCCGTGACCGAAGCGATCGACGTGTGCACGGCGCAGTTCGATCTGGCGCCCACGCTCGCGTTCACCGGCTTCGGCTCCGGCTCGCCGGTCGCGATGAACTATGCGGTCACCGGCACCCTCGACATCACGGTGACGGGGCCGGAGCCGTGCCCGATCGTCGTCAACTCGACGCTCGCCGGCACGGCGACGTCGGATAGCCCGGACGTGCTCACGCTGGCCGCCACCCTCACGAGCGGGTGCGCCGGCGCTGGATGCCCCGAGTCCATGACCTACGATGGCAACGGCAGCGACGCCGACGCCGACAACAACGTCGACACGATCCTCGGCGATCTCATCGTCCAGCCCACCGACGACGTGGCGCTGGGCCCGTTCAGCCTGACGCTGACGCGCGTGCCGTGACGGTCGCGCGCTAGCACCGCGCGCTCCGCGCTCGTTCCTCCGGATGGCCGGGACTCCCCCTCTCGGCCGCCGGGCGACGACGCGGATCCTGGGCCGATCGGGCTCGGCGCGTGCGCGCGAAGCATCCGCCCCGCGACGTCGCCTCCGGCTGACCTCCCGGGTCAGAGCAGCCTGGGCACCGGCTGGCCGTTGGCTTCGAGGACCTGGACGTAGCGTTCCACCATCGCGGCGGCGTCCTCGAGCATCCAGATCTCGCCGTCGTCGTTCACGAGCGCCATGCCGTTGTTGACGACGAACAGGATCACGGCGGGCTCGGTGGAGTCTTCGGGGACGTCGAGGGTGTGGATGGCACCGGCGGGCTCGTACACGTAGCCGCCGGGTGTCGCCCACCAGTCGTATTCGAGGTAATGCCAGCGCCCCGAGATCGTGTACGCGTGCACGTCGCCGAAGTGCTTGTGGCGCGGTAGCCGGATGCCCGGCGCGAATCGGGACAGCAACGTGTAGCTGTTCTGCACCAGCGAGGCGCGGAGCACCTTCACTTCGATGCCGTCGATGAACTGCGCCCAGGGGTAATCGTCGAAGCGCGCGACCACGGTGGTCGGCGTCTGCGGAAGCGCGGTCATGGGGAGCTCTCCTGCGTCGCGCGGCGTGGCGCAACGCGCTGTGCGATGAAGCGGATGGCGAATCCGGCCGTCATCGGCCGAACCCGAAGCGCACGATGGCGTCCAGCAAGCGGGCACGTCGCGCGGAGTAGGGAAACCAGGACCATTCGCGCCCGAGACCGAGGCGATCGGCGAAGATCGCCTGGCGTACGCAGAACTGCCGCAAGCCCTCGGCGCCGCCGTGGCGGGTGCCCACGCCGCTTTGCTTGAGCCCGCCGAACGGAAGCGCGGAGACCGCCGCCACCAGCACGCATTCGTTGATGCACACGCTGCCGCTCTCGATGCGCTCGGCCACGGCGAGGCCGCGCGGCAGATCACGCGTCCACACGCTGGCGCTCAAGCCGTGCTCGCAGTCGTTCGCGAGCGCCACCGCTTCGTCGGCGTCACGCACGACTTGCACGGGAATCACGGGGCCGAAGGTCTCCGCGCGCATGATGTCCATGCGGTGATCGACGTCGACCACCAGCGTGGGCGGGAAATACGCACCCGCGGCGGACTCGGTGCGAGCGCCGCCGACGAGCACCCGGGCCCCCTTCGCGCGCGCGTCCGCCAGGTGCCGTTCGACGATCTCGATCTGGCGCGGCCCGATGAATGGGCCGAGATCGGCGTCGGTCTGGGCAACCGCAGGACCGTGGCGCAGCGTGCGCAGCTCCGCTTCGAGCTTGCGCGTGAACTCCGCGGCGACGCTTCCTTCGACGTACACCCGCTCGACCGACATGCACACCTGGCCCGTCATGAGGCAGCCGCCCCAGGCGGCGGCACGGGCAGCGCGGTCGAGGTCGGCGTCGCCGAGCACGATCATCGGATCGTTGCCGCCCAGCTCCAGCAGCACCGGCGTCAGGCGCCTGCTGGCTCGCTCCATCACGCGGCGGCCCGTGGCCGACGAGCCTGTCACGCACACCATGTCGACGTGATCCACCAGCGCCGCGCCGGTCTCGGGGCCGCCCACGACGACGCTCAGGATTCCCGGCGGCAGCACCCGATTGAGCGCGGCGACCGCCTCGAAGACCGCCACCGGCGTGATCTCCGAAGGCTTCACGATGACGGCGTTGCCGGCGACCAGCGCGGGTAAGGCGTCCACGAAGGTGAGGTGAAGCGGTGCGTTCCACGGGCCGAGCACGCCCACCACGCCGCGGGGTTTGTAGGTCACGTAACCGCGCTTGCCCACGAACGGCGCCGCGCTGACGCGTTCGCGGCGTAGCCAGCGCGGCGCCTTCCGGGCCAGCGCGCGCAGCTCCAGGCAGATGCCGAGGAGCTCGCCCACGACGTCCACGCGCGGCTTGCCGGTCTCCGCCGCGAGGGCGTCGAGGACCGCCGCGCGCCCGCGCACCAGCTCGCGCCGCGCGGCCTCCACGATGCGAACGCGTTCCTTCACGGGCCGCGCTCCCCACGCGCGCTGCGCGCCGCGCGCCCGTTTCGCGATGGCGGCCACCGTCGCCGGCTCGTCGATGGCGAGCTCGCGAAACACGATGCCGCGCGCGGCGTCGCGCACGGCGAGCGCCGGGCGAGGTGGCGAGTCGGTGCTGGTCACGAGTCGGCTGCGCCGCGCTGGAGGAAGGCCGGCAACCCGCTCTCGGGATGGAGCGTGGGCACGTACTTGAGGAGCGGGTCGCCCGGCTCGACGATCAGCGCGAACTCGGCGAGCAGCAGCGACGCCACGATCTTCGCTTCCAGGAGCGCGAAGGCCTGCCCGATGCAGAGCCGCGCACCGCCGCCGAAGCCGACCAGCGCGTACGGTGCGTGCGGCGCCGCCCGGTGCTCGCGACGCGGAGCGAGGAATCGCTCGGGGTCGAAACGGTCGGGATCGGCGAACACGCCGGCGATGCGATGCGAGGCCCACGGCGAATAGCTCACGGTCATCCCTGGCTCCAGCCGGAAACCGTGGAAGTTGAAGGGCTCGAGCACCCCCCGCTGGCACAGGCTGATCGGAGGCCACATGCGCTCGACTTCCTTGAGCGTGGCGTCGAGGAAGGTGAGCTGCTCGAGGTGAGCGAGGCTCAGCTCCGCCTCGCCGCGCGCCGCGCGCTGCTCGGTCCGAAGACGAAGCGCCACCTGTGGTTGATCGCGCAACGCGAGCGCCCAGCTGGTGAGCATGGAGGCCGTGGTCTCGTGACCGGCGAAGGTGAGGATCACGCATTGCTCGACCAGCTCGTCCTCGCTCAGCGCTGCACCCGACTCGTCCCGCGCGCTGATCAGGAGCCCGAGCGCGTCCGCGCCGGGGTGAGCACGCCGCTCGCGGATCACGCCGCGCAGGTGGCGCTTGAGCTCGTCGAGGGCGCGCAGCGCCTTGCCGTAGGGCGTGAACGGCACGTCGACACGTGGAAAGAAGATGGCGCCTCGCGCCAGGTCGTCGTTGAGCTGGCGCAACCGCGCGAGGTCGAGACCCGAGTCCACCCCGAGCACCAGCCGCGCCATGATCTCGAACGTCAGGTCGCGAAACCGCTCCAGCGCGAGGCTGCGGCCTGCGCGTGCCCAGTCCTCGAGGTGCTCGCGGGCCACCTCGTGCATCACCTCGAAGTAGCGCTGCACGCCGAGCTGATGGAAGGCCGGCATCATGAGCGTGCGATTGCGGCGATGGACCTCGCCGTCCTGGAAGAGCAACCCGTCACCCAGCACGTCCCGGACGATCTTGTAGCCCTCGGCGTGCGAGAGCTTGTCGCGGTGCGTGGTCATCACCGCTCGGTTCGCCTCGGGACCGATGAGCGCCACCATCTCCATGCCGAAGAGCTGGAAGCGGAACACCGGCCCGAGGGCGTGATAGCCCTCGAGGAGGTAACGGCCGGGATGGGAGAGGATCCGGCGCGGTGCCCCGAGCCAGGGCAGCCCCCGATGACGAGGGATGCGCGTCGCGCGTGCGGGCGTCGGGGCGGGCGCGCTCGCGGGCGCCGAGACCTCGGGGGCGGTTTCCATCAACCGTCGATCCCGCGAAGCGGCTCCATCGCGCCGGGCGTGGCGGCGTCGTCGAAGCGCGCTGGCGGCAGCAACGCTCGCGCGCACGCGAACGCGAAGAGCGCCGTCAGCGCCAGACCGTTCACGATCAGCAAGCCGCCTGGCACCTCCTGCGGTAGCTCGCTCGCGAAGACCAGGTGAGCGGTGATGGCGATCATGAAGAGGAAGACGCCACCGCACGACATGATTCCGAGCAGCGGCTGAAACGGCAGCGCGAACAGCGGTCGCGGTCCGAGCCCCCGCCGCGCGAGCCAGCCATCGAGCGCTTGGTTGGCGAACGCCACGACACCGCAGGTCACGAACCATCCCAGGTAGTTGGTGAGCGGCACGCCGAAGTGCAGCGCTGGCGAGTGGTAGTGGTAGAGGTCGCCCAGGAACCAGTGCGAGCCCAAGAGCGAGATCGGATCGATCACCAGGTCGAGCCAGACGGTGATTCCCGCGGCGACCAGCGCCACCTTGGGCGAGCGATCGAGGGTGGCGTCGTCGACTCGCCGCATGCCCGCGCCACGTCCGGCGATGCGACCCAGCAGCGTGCGCGCCGTGGTGAACGCGAAATAGCTCAGGAACGCGAAGCTCAGGCTCGCGAAGAGGGGAATTCCCGCGAGCCACAGCTCATCGGGAAAGTTCTGCGGGTGGTAGCTGTACATCCCGAACGGGAACCCGGTGCGAATGCTCGACGCCTCGGCGGCCCAGCCCACGAACGTGCCGAGCGCGAGCCAGGTCAGCAGGCCGAGAACACCGCGCTCGGCGAGCGCGATCACAAGAAAGCCGACCAGAAACGCGACCACGTACGGTCGATGGACCCACATCGCGTGCACGTAGCTCATGCGTCGGGCTCCACGGGATGCCGCCCCTCGAGGGGCCGAGCCGCGCCATCCTAGTGCCGAAGACGACTGGGGTGAACCCCGAAATGACGGCGCCGGTCGCCGCCGCCGCGGGGCGGGGCCACCTGCGGCGCGCCGGTCCCGCGGCGATCAGCGGTACGTCATCGCAGCGCGAGGGTGGTCGGTTGCCAGTCGGGAGCGGCGATCTTGCGGAAGCTCGCGAATCGGTCGAGCGTGGGCGCGCGGACCTCGGTGGCGAGATCCGTGGCGCGTAGCACCTCGAAGCTGCGCTTGCGCTGGCGATCGGCGACGACCTCGCGCACGACCGCCAGCTTGGCGCCGTCGGGAGAGAGCCCGGCCGCCTCGACGTAGCCCACGCCCGGCTCGCTGGCGGCGGGCACCACCAGCTCGAACGACCAGCCCGCGGCCGACTCGTGAAAGAGCCAGAGCTCCGACCACGCCGGCAGCGGTTGCGCCGATACGGTCACGGCATTGCCGCGGGCGGCGACCCGCACCGATTGCGGCCACAGCACTCCGAAGGTGCAGCGCTGCGCCAGCGGGGGCTCGCCGCCGCCAGCGTCTTTCGCGGCGCGCCGGATTCGGATGCAGCTCTGGCCGTCGTCCTGCCGTTCGACGGCGACGGAAAGGCGCCCTCCCGCCGCGGGAGCCGCGGGCTGGCCGAGGCCGACGGCGCCGCGCACCGCCGCGACGCGCACGATCGCCTCGTCGCGGGAGAACGCGTCGTCGGCGGCGAGCGCGCCGCGGTCGGTTTGGGAGATCTCGAAGACCGCGCGGGTCGCCGCCTCGCGGGCCCGATCGGGGTCGGCGATCGACGCATACGCATGCGCGAGCGTCGCGAGCACGGCGGCGCGCCGGATGCGCAGCGCGCCGCTCAGGTGCGCGGGCAGCGTGCTCGGTTCGACCTGGTCGAGGACCTCGCGCCGCCACTCGTTCCAGGCGCGAAGCACCACCGGGCTCACGTCGTTCGCGAGCTCGCTGTCGCGGGTGAGCGCCAGCGCCGCGCGCGCACGCGGGGCGGGGTCGGTGCCGGTGGCGAGCACGGTCCGGTAGGCATCGCCGTCGTAGCTGGTGCGCACGCGGCCATCGCGCTCCGTGCTCACGAAGCGCACGCCGTAGCTCTCGGCGACGGCGCGATGCTCGGCGAGCGCGGCGCCCGGCGACGTCTGCTGGGGTGCCGAGATGCGACGAGCCAGCCGATCGGCCATGACACCGATGGCGTCGTAGACGTCCGCGACCGCATCGGCTGGACCGGCGCAACGCAGGTAGAGCCCCGCGTAGCCGATCCCCAGGCTCTCGGAGCCGGGTGCGTCGCGCAGAAAGCGCACGATCGCGCCCAGCTCGGCCGCCGTCTCGCCGGCCATCGGGTAAGTGCGGACGCGCCACGGGCGGACGTAGCCCGGGCGCTCGCGCCGGTGGTCCCACACCTGGAGGAAATCCGGCGTCTCGCCGCGCACCTCCAGCCAATCGCCGCGCCAGAGCTCGGCCTGGCGCGGGGCGGCGTCGTTGGGGGCGGCGCGTAGCGGGGTCGAATCCTCGACCACGATCGCGATCACCAGTGCCAGCGCGGGGATCATCGCTCGGCCCCTTCATCCGAGTCGGAGTCCGGCTCGGCGGCGGCTGACGCGGATGCGCCGTCGGTCTGCGGCGCCCGCGCTCGACTGGAGCCCGCGAGCAGGCCCTCGGCGAAGAATCCCGCCCGCGGCGGCGGCGCCACGATCACCTGGATCTTGTCCGAGAGCTTGTCGGCCACGGTCTTCTGGATGAGCAGCGGGTTCTGAGCGATCAGCACCGAGTCGCGGGCGAGCTGCTCGGATGCCGCCTTGCCCGTGACCTCGATGCGATAGGCGTCGGCCTCGGCGAGCTTGCGGCGGGTGTTGGCCTCGGCGTCGGCCTCGATGGCGCGAGCGGTCGCTTCGGTCTCGGCTTGCTTGATGCGGTGCACGCGCTCGGCCTCGGACTCGAGACGCTGCTGCTCGATCTCCTTCTCCTTGAGCGGCAAGAGGTGCGTCATGGCCTCGACACGGCCGCGGGCGGCGATCACCTCCTCCTGGGCGGCGGCTTCGGCCTGCTTGGCGCTGGCGACCTTGCGCGCCTCCGCTTCGAGCTCGGTCTCCTTGACCTGCTTCTCCTTGAGCTCGAGCGTGAACCGCATCTTCTCGCTGGCGAGCTCTTCGGCGAGCAGGCGTTCGATGCCCTCGCGGTAGTCGCCGGGCAGGTCGACGCTGCCGAGGGTCACGCTGTCGATGCGGAAACCCTTGGGCTCGAGGCGCGCGCGGATCGCGCTCTCGATCTCGTTCTGGATGGGCACGCGCTGGGTCGCGAAGATCTCGCGCACGGTGTGCTGCGCGAACACCCGTTGCCCGATCCCGTCCACCACCGGCTCGATGAAATCGTGCCCCAGGTCCTCGGGAAGGCCGCGGGCGATCTGCTCGATGCGCGCGGGATCGATGGCGAGCTCGACCGAGAGCTCGACACCGATCGACAGGCCCTCGGAGGTCTTGAACGGCGCCTCGCTGGACGCCCGCGCGCTGCGCACGCTGCGGTAGACCTGGGTGCGAGTCGGAACGCGGCGCACGCGATGCACACCCGGCACGCTCACGAAGCTGCCTGCGCCGATGACGGTCATGCCGCCGGTGAGGCGGCTGGTGCGGATCGCGACCTCGCCGGGCTCCACGGCTTGGAGCGGTGGATGGCGCAGCATCGCGGTGCCGCCTGCGGCCGAGGCGGCGATGGCGAGGCCCGTGAGGATGGCGCCGGTGGCGATGCGTCGGCGGTGACGTGTGGGTGAGGAAGCAGGGCGCTCGTTTCCGGGAAGCAGCGTGTCGTCCATCGCGTGCCCGACCTCCGTGCCGGGCGATCGAAGCGGGTTCGAGCGACGACGAAAGCAAACGCGTCGCCAGGCGCGGGTCGTGGGCGACGCTGCGCGCGCGGCGCTGGCTGCGCACGGCGCGCTGCACGATTCCTGCGCCAAATCGCGGCAGAATCGGTACGGCCTCCTGCGCGTGATCGGCGAGCGCCCATGTTCCGAACCGGCCATCCCGCCCAGCGTGTGTGGATGCGGATCCACGGCGTGTGCGCGCACCCACGCCTCGGGCGTTGGGCTCGGAGCACCGCGGGTTCGTGGGTGATCCCCGTCACGCTCGTGAGCGCGATCACGCCCGCAGCGGCAGGGACGCTCCGCTATCCGTGGCTCGCGAGCGGCGAGGCGCGGCCCGGGATCGCGGAGCGAATCGCGCCGCCACGCGGGGCGGAACGAATCGCCCTGGCCGCGGATGATTTCGGCGAGTGGCTGCGCCAACTGCCGCTCCTGCCGGGGACGCCGGACGTGCTGCTCTTCGACGGCTCGCCCAAGCACGACCAGACCGCCCACGTCGCGGTGCTCGACCTGGACGTCGGCGAGCGCGATCTCCAGCAATGCGCCGATGCCGTGATCCGGTTGCGCGCTGAATGGCTGCGTGCGTCGGGTCGGGCCGACGCGATCGGCTTCCGTTTCACGTCGGGAGACCTGGCCCGTTGGTCGGCCTGGCGGACCGGCGAGCGGCCCGTGGTGCTGGGTCGCTTCGTGCGCTGGTTCCGGCGGGCTGGCCCGGACGATTCCGATGCCAGCTTCCGCGCGTACCTGGACACGGTCTTTCGCTACGCGGGCTCCGCGTCACTGGAAGGCGAGCTGGTGCCGGTCGAGGCCGAGAGCGCGGTGCTGCCTGGCGACGTCTTCATCCAGGGCGGTCACCCGGGGCATGCCGTGCTGGTGGTGGACGTCGCCGCGGACCCCACGACGGCGCGGCGCTATTTCCTCCTCGCCCAGAGCTACATGCCCGCGCAGCAGGTCCACGTGCTGCGCAACCCGGCCCGCGCCGACGCGTGGTACGTGGCCGGCGCGCCGGGCCCGCTCGTCACGCCCGAGTGGGTGTTCCCGCCGCGCTCCCTCCGGCGCTTCCCCGCGCCGCTACGTTGAGTCGCGTCAGCCGTCGCGGCGTGAGTCGGCGCCGACGCGCAGCGTGCAGTGGCCGAGCACCAGGCCCGCGCCGGCTGCGTCGTCATCGGGGAGCGGCACCTCGAGCACGGCGGTGTGGAGCGAGGTGCCGTCGCCCAGACTTCCCGAAAGCCGCGCGTGCCGAGCGCGAATCTCGCCGATGATCTGCCCCGCGGACTCGAGGCGTTCGACCTCGATGCGTCCGTGCACGGAGGCACCGGTGGCGATCGACAGGCTCGGCGCGTGGACGTCGCCGACGAGCTTGCCCTCCACGACCACGCCCGCTTGGCCGCGGATCGTGCCCTGGATCTCGGTGCCCGCGGCGATGACGGTGCGCGGTGGCGTGCCGGCGTCCATGGCGTGATTCTCCTCGGTACGGGTCGCGCTCATCCGTCGATCTCCAGGTCCAGCGCGCATCCGGCCTCGAAGCCGAAGCGTGTCCCGCCTGCCGGTTGACGCACCTTGCCGGCGGCGTAGCCGCCCGCGGCCACCACGAAGACGCGAGCGGTGGTCTCGGCCCCGCCTTCGCCCTCGCTGGTGAGTCGCCCGAGCACGGTCACGCGACCGCCGCCCACGATGCGGCAGTTCGCGAGCACGCCGCTCGCCCCGATGGTGAGGTGCGTGTCCTCGCCCAGCTCGAGCTGGCAGCGCTCGAAGGTGCCGGCGACGGTCACGGTGGAGCCGGGCGCGAACTTGAGCTCGGCGTTGCGCAGCAGGTCGCCGCTGCCGAAGTAGCGCGCGTTCGGTTCGAGTGGTGGTGGTGGCGGCGCGCTGGCGCTCGGCTCGCCCGCCAGCGCAGTCGTCGGCGCGGGCGCCGCCGTGCCGGAGGCGGAGCGTGCGAGCGCCAGCGCCGGGAAGCCGCCGAGCTTGGCGCGCTCGGCTCGCTCGCTGCGATCCCCGCCGGTGCTCAGGTCGACCCAGGCCGTCTTCGAGCCTTCCAGCTGCACCTCGCTCAGCGCCGCGCCGAAGACACGCGCGCCGTCGAGGACCGCGCCGTGGAGCATCGCCGCGCCGAGATTCGAGTCCCGTAGGTCGGCATCGGTGAGATCCGCTTCCTCGAGGTTGGCGGCTTGCAGGTTGGCGCGCGCCAGGTCGGAGCCGCGCAAGATGGCGCCGCCCAGGTAGGCCGCGTTCCAGTCCGCGCCCCGACAGCGCGCTCCGCCGAGGTCTGCCTTGCCGAGGTTGGCGTCGACCAGCACGGCGCGTTCGAGGCGCGCGTTCACCAGGCAAGCACGCTCCAGTGAGGCGCCTTCCAGGTTGGCGGCGGCGAGGTCCGCGCCGCGCAGCGCGGCCTTCGAGAGGTCGGCGCCCTCGAGGTCGGCGTGGCGCAGCTTGGCGCCTTCGAGGAGCGCCTCGCTCAGGTGCGCCTCGCGGAGGTTCGCGCTCGACAAGTCGGCGCCGCGCAAGTCGGCGCCGGCGAGGTTGGCGCCGTGCAGATCGGCGCGGGCCAGGTTCGCCTTGGGGATGGAGATCCCTTGTAGCTCGAGTCCCGCCAGATTCGCGCGCTCGAGTGATCCGGCGAGCTCGAGATCGCGTAGCACGTTCTGCGCCGAGCGACTGCTCATGACGGCTCCTTCGTCACCATGGACGGCGCGTGCCCGGCCGGCTCGATCGCGGCGGGCTCAGCGGCTTCCCATGCGTGGCACTCGTCCCCCGACGGACTCGACGTAGCGAGTCAATCGATCGATTCGTTTCTCGTAGGGCAGCGGTCGCAGCGTGTCCACGAGCCCGCGCTCGCCGAGCTCCGCCAGCGCCACCTGGATTTGCAGCACCAGATCGAGGCGCCGCCGGCGGTGCGCCCAGCGCACGCGGTCCTCGCGGCGCAGCGCCTCGTACGCCTGATGCGCGTCGCGCAGCTCCGCCACCAGCGCGGCGACGCGTCCGATCCGCTCGGCCCGCGCCGCCGGGTCGTCCGCCGCGCTGCGCGCCGCGAGGTAGCCCTGCACCCGCACGCAGATGCGCGTGGCCAGCGACTCGGAGATGCCGGCGGTCACGGCGAGGTCCTTGGGTGTGGCCTCGGCGAACATCTCCACGGCCGTCAATCCAGCCCCGAAGATCTTGTCGAGCGTGACCGTTCCCACGTCCGGGATCTGCCGCAGCAGCGCGAGGAGGATGATGTCCTCGGCGGAGGGCGGCGCCGCTTCCTCGAGCCGAAACGCCGCGGGCAGCGCCTGCTCGAGAGCGTCGTAGGAGTCGAGGATGCGGGTGCGGACGATCCCGGAGACGATGGGCTCGCGCGCCTCGACCGCGGTCTGCAGCGCCGCAGCGAAGCGCGAGAGCTTGCTGACGAGGTCGCCCACCGGGAGCCGCTCGGCGGCGCGCACCACCATCTCCATCGCCGGGCGGTGCATGTCGAGGCCGGCGGAGCTGGTGGGCCCGTTGCGCAGGTGCGACACGAAGCGCCGCACCGGCGCGATGTAGGTCCGCGTGATCTCGCAGAAGGCGCGGATCGGATCGCCCTGGTCGGCGACCGCGGTTGCGTCCTCCGACGACGATCCGAACGACCCCGGAAGCTCGATGGCGGTGACGCCGAGCACCGTGCCGGTGGAAGCGCCGGCGGGCGCGCTCGGGTCCGCGAAGAGCGCATCCATGCGCCGATCGACGAGCTCCGCGAGCGTCGCGTCGGGCGCTGCCGCCGCTGGATCGGGCGCCGGCGACTGCGGGTCCTCGAACATCCGCGGAAACGCGGCAGCGTCGGTACTGGGGCGCGAACGGCGATGGCGAACGCGTGACCAGAGGCTCATGGGGTCGAGGTGCGTCGCGCGAAGGACGGGCTGCCTCGCGCCGGATCTTGCGCGCGAGCGAAGGCCAGACGTTCCATTATGCCCAGATCCGCGCGGCCGCGGCCAAGCCCTCCGTGCCGCGGGTGGTGGACGCGGGCGCGCGATTCGGGACGCTGACAAGAGCAAGCCCGAGCTGCAACAGTGGCGCGGAGTCGCTGCATGGCAGTGCCCGCGGATAGGCTCGCGAGGACGGCTCGTCGGCGGACTCGTCGCCGCGGCACGCGAAGAACCGAATGCACGACACACGCGCAGCGTACCGGGAATTCCTCGACACCGTTCCCGACGGCGCGCTGGTCGTCGATGCGACGGGGCGGATCGTGATCGCGAACGGGCCGGCCACGGTGCTGTTCGGCTATCGCCACGCCGAGCTCGAGGGGCGATCGATCCACGACCTCGTGCCAGAGGAGCAGCGGGACGCGCACGTCGACCACGTGCGGGCCTACGGCGAAGCGCCGGGCGTTCGTCCGATGGGTGCGCGCACGGGTCTCACGGCGCGGTGCGCCGACGGTCGCGTCGCGCCTATCGACGTCATGCTCGGACCGATCGCGCTCGAGGGCCAGACGTACACCGTGGCGATCGTGCGCGACCTCACGGCCTGGCGGCAGCTGCACGCCGAGCTCGAAGAGGCTCGTGCCGCGCTCGAGCGGCAGGTGTGGGCGCGAACCGCCGAGCTCGAGACGGCGAACGAGGCGCTGCGCGCCGAGATCCGCGACCGCGCCGTGCTGCACGACGCGCTCCACGAGAGCGAGGCGCGACTGCGCGAAGCGGTGGCGGTGGCCAAGATCGGCATCTTCGAGCACGACCACCGCACGGACTCGATCTACTGGTCGCCCCAGCAGCGTCAGATCTACGGGTTGGGACCGGACGAGGCGATCACCCTCGACGTCTTCCTCGCTCAGGTACACCCCGAGGACCGCGACGCGATCGCCGCCGCCGTGGAACGAGCGCACGACCCGCGCGGCGATGGCCGGTACGACGTCGAGCACCGCATCACGCGGCGCGACGGCGAGGTGCGTTGGATCATGACGCGCTCCGAGACCTCGTTCGAAGGCGAGGGTGAGGCGCGTCACAAGGTGCGCACCGTCGGCGCGGTGGTGGACGCGACCGACCGCCGGCGCGCGGAGGAGAGCTTGCGGCGCAGCGACGCGCGCAACCGCGCGCTCGTCGACGCCATCCCCGACCTCTTGTTCCAGGTGGACCGCGACGGCACCTTCGTCGACTATCACGCCCGGATTGGTTCCGATCTCTACGTCGAGCCGGGACGCTTTCTGGGACGGCGAATGCAGGACGTGCTCCCGCCGCACGTGGCCGAGCCCGCGCTGGCCGCCACCGAGAAGGCCATTCGCACCCAGAGCACCGTCACGTTCGAGTACATGCTCGCCATCGGCGACGAGCAGCGCTGGTACGAGGATCGCGTCGTGCCGCTCTCGACGCGCGAGGCGCTGTCGGTGGTCCGCGACATCACCGACGCGAAGCGATCCGCGGAGGCGATCCGCATTCGCGACCAAGCCCTCGAGACCTCGATCACGCCGATCGTCATGACCGACCTCGACACGCGGTTCACCTACGTGAACCGCGCGTTCCGTCAGCAATGGGGCTTCGATTCCGCGAGCGACATCCTCGGCCAGAGCGCCGCGGTGCTCGCGGACCCAGGGAAGGCGCTCGAGATCCAGCGTGAGCTCGCGCGCGCCGGAGAGTGGCTCGGCGAGCTCACGACGAGGCGCAAGGACGGCACGCCCCTCGACGTCCAGGTCGCCGCCAGCCGTGTGGTGGACGAGCGCGGACAGCCGATCGGCATCATGGCGTCGCTCGTCGACGTCACCGAGCGCAACCGGGCCGAGCGCCAGATCCGCGCGGCGCTCGTCGAGAAGGAATCGCTGCTGCGCGAGGTGCACCACCGGGTCAAGAACAATCTGCAGGCGATGATCTCGATGGTGCACGTGCAGCGCCACCGCGTCCAGGATGCGGCGACGTTGGCGTTTCTCGCGGCGCTCGAGGATCGAGCGCGCACGATGGCGCTCGTCTACGATCAGCTGTTCCGCTGCGACAACCTGGCGCGCGTCGACATGGCGCGCTATCTGGGCGACCTGGCGAACAACGTGCTCAAGTCGTTCCTGCGCTCGCGCGCGGTCGATCTCGAGCTCGACGTCGGGCCCGTGTCGCTCGACGTGGCGCAAGCGATGCCCTGCGGGCTGATCGTGAACGAGTTGCTGACGAACAGCCTCAAGCACGCCTTTCCGCAGCCGTTGCCGCGCCGCCCGAAGATCTCGGTGGGATTCCGGATGGATGCCGGGCGCTGCGCGCTGACGGTGGCCGACAACGGCGTCGGGCTCCCCGAGGGCACGGTTCCGGGCAACGAGCTCACCTCGGGCCTTGGCCTCGTGAAGCTCTGGGCTTCCCATCAGCTGGGCGGGACACTCGAGGTCCGCGGCGGAGTCGGTGTGACGTATACGGTGCGATTCGACGTCGAGCGGCGTGGAGCTCGCGGCTCGTGAGGGAACGCCGTGCGCTGCTTCGCGCGCGCAGCCGCGCGTTCGTCGCGCCGCGCCAGCAGCGCCTGCGTGTTCGGCTCTTGGTGCGGCGCCCGTGACGCGGTAGGAACGCGTGCCCGAGATCGCGGCGGATGCCCCGAATGCGCTGGCGCTGGCTCGCACAAGACCTGCTCGAGATCCCGACCTTCGCGCGGATGTCGCTGGCGCTTCGGCGCGCATCGGCGACCGGACGCGATACCTGCGCGACGCTGGTCGTGCGCCAGGCCGAGCGATACGGCGAGCGCCCGCTGCTCCGGTTCGAGGACGAGTGCGTGAGCTACGCCGAGTTCAATCGGCGCGTGAACCGATTCGCCCACTGGCTGCGAAGCGAGGGGATCCGGCGCGGCGACGTATTCGCGCTGATGATGCGGAACTCGCCCTCCTTCCTGGTCGCCGAGGCGGCGGCTGCCAAGGTCGGAGCGGTGGCGGCGCTGGTGAACCATCACCTGGTGGGCGCGGCGCTCGCGCACGTGCTGGCGGCTGCGGAGCCGAAGCTCGTGGTGGGCGATGCCGCCGCGGTCGAGGCGCTCGCCGCCGCGCGTGGAGACCTGCCGATCTGGGCCGAGGGCGACGCGGCGCGCTTGCCGCCGGGATTCGGCGCCCTCGACGCCGCCCTCGCCGCGTCCGACGAGCACGAGCCGCCTCTTGCCGATCTCACTGGCGGCGACGTGTTCCTCTACATCTACACCTCCGGGACCACGGGCTATCCCAAGCCCGCGATCATCCGCCACATGCGCTTCACGATGGGCGGAATCGCGCTCTCGGGCCTCTTCGGCATCGGCGCCGACGACTGTGTCTACGCGCCGCTGCCGCTCTACCACGGCCAATCGAACTTCGTGGGGTTCTCCGTGGCGCTGCGCGCCGGAGCCGCGTTCGCGTCGCGACGGGTGTTCAGCGCCAGCGAGTTCCTGGCCGACGTGCGGCGCCACGGCGCCACGATGTTTGTGTACGTGGGCGAGCTCTGCCGCTATTTGCTGGCCCAGCCGCCGAGCGCGGCGGATCGCGATCACCGGCTGCGCGTGGCCGCGGGCGCGGGCATGCGTCCCGACGTGTGGACCGCGTTCCAGCAGCGCTTCGGCGTGGCGCGGATCTTCGAGATGTACGGCGCCACCGAGGCCAACGTGACGCTCATGAATCGCGGCAATCGCCCCGGCTCGGTGGGGCGCTGCTATCCGTTCCAGCACGCCGGCGCGCGGCTGGCGCGGATCGACGGAGGCTCGGGCGAGCTGGTGCGCGGTGCCGATGGGCGGTTGATCGAGTGCGCCGACGGCGAGCCCGGCGAGCTTCTCGGCCGCGTCGGCAAGGGCCTCATCCGCTACGACGGCTACGTCGACAAGGAGCAAAGCGAGCGCAAGCTGGTGCGCGACGCGTTTCGCGACGGCGACGCCTGGTTTCGCACCGGCGACCTGCTCTCGCGCGACCGCGACGGCTACTACTACTTCGCCGATCGGCTCGGCGACACCTACCGCTGGAAGGGCGAGAACGTCGCCACGCAGGAGGTGGCCGACACGCTCAATCGCTCGGCGTGGGTGCGGGAGAGTGCCGTGTTCGGCGTGGCCGTGCCGGGCAGCGACGGGCGCGCGGGGATGGCGGCGATCGTGCCGAGCGCCTCGGTCGCGTTCGACGGCGCCGCGCTCTGGGCCTACGTCACCGAGAACCTGCCCAGCTACGCGCGGCCGGTGTTCCTGCGATTGGTGGCGAGCCTGACCGTCACGGGTACGCTCAAGCAGCGCAAGGTCGAGCTGCGCGAGGAAGGTTACGATCCGACGCGGATCGCCGATCCGCTCTACGTGCGTGACGACTCCGCCCGTGGCTACGTCCCGCTCACGGTGGCGCGCTGCACGGCGATCGCGACCGGCTCCGAGCGGCTCTGACCCACGCTGACTCGAGTCTCACGCCCGCCACCCAGAGGAGCGCCATGTCGAGGGATCCCATCACCGCGGACTCGCGGCTCGTGCTGCCGGGCTCGGACGTGACCATCCCGCCACTCGGTGTGGGCACCTGGGCGTGGGGAGACCTCGAGACGTGGGGTTACCAGGGCTACGACAAGTCCTTCAGCGACGACACGATCCGCGAGGCCTACCGCCGTTCGATCGAGCTCGGCGTCACGTTCTTCGATACCGCCGAGGGTTACGGCCACGGCGAGAGCGAGCGCATCCTGGCGCGGCTGCGCGCCGCCGATCCGGCGCTCGCCGAGCGCACGGTGATCGCCACCAAGTTCGTGCCCTTTCCGTGGCGGCGGCCGTTCGCGAAGAAGCTGCGCGCGTCGCTCGACGCCTCGCTGGAACGGTTGCGCATGCCGTTCGTGCACCTCTACCAGATCCACGGGCCGATCAGCTTCGCGCCCGCGTCAGCGCTCGCGGCGCCGCTCGCCGACGCCCACCGCGCCGGTCTGGTGAAGGCGGTGGGTGTCTCGAATTACTCGGAGCGCGAGATGCGTGCGATGCACCGCGAGCTCGCGAAACGCGGCGTGCCGCTCGCCTCGAATCAGGTCGAGTTCTCGCTGCTCCGGCGCATGCCCGAGGCCGTGGGGCTGCTGAAAGCGTGCAAGGAGCTGGGCGTGATCCTGCTCGCGTACTCGCCGATCGGGCAGGGGCGGCTCACCGGGAAGTACTCGGTGGCGAACCCGCCTCCGGGACGGCGCAACTTTTCCAATCACGAGCCGGCCGCCATCGAGCGCATCGTCGGCGAGCTGCGCTCGATCGGAGACGGGGCGGGTGGCAAGACGCCGGCGCAAGTCGCGCTCAACTGGCTCCTGTGCAAAGGCGCGGTGCCGATTCCCGGTGCCAAGAACCGCGTGCAAGCCGAACAGAACGCGGGTGCGCTGGGCTGGCGTCTGCGCGAGGACGACGTCGCGAGGCTCGATCGCCTGGCACTCTACGGCCAGCGCAGCCTCATGCACCGCATCTGGCAGCACGGATGAGCGAGCCGCTCGTCGTCCGAGCGTTCGAACCCGCCGACACCGAGGGCGTGGTGGCGCTCTGGGATCGCTGCGGGCTCACGCGACCCTGGAACGATCCGCGGAAGGACATCGCCCGCAAGCTCGCGGTGCAGGCCGATCTCTTTCTGATCGCGACTTGCGGCGGCGACGTGATCGCGACGGTGATGGCGGGCTACGACGGGCATCGCGGCTGGATCAACTACCTCGCCGTCGATCCGGCGCGGCGCCGCGCTGGGCTCGGCCGTCGGCTGATGAACGAAGCCGAAGCGCGACTGCGCGCCCTCGGTTGTCCCAAGATCAACTTGCAAGTGCGCGCCGACAACCGCGACGCCATCGCCTTCTACGAGCACATGGGCTACGCGGTGGACGACACCGTCTCCCTCGGCAAACGCCTCGAGCACGATTGAACGATTCGGCGCCGGTTGCCGCACTGCCGATGGAGCGCCACCGGTCTGTCGGTGGGCTCGGCGGGAGATCGGGCGTTGCGAGAGACCGCAACGCGTCCATCGGCTCAAGTGCGCGTGACCGCACCGGTCACGTTGAGCCCCAGCGCTTGGCGGTCGACGATGCCGCAAATGATCTGGGGCTGTCGTCCCCCGATAGAGGGTGCCCCCCGAGAGAGGGTGCCACCCACCTGGTTGATCGCGAGCGTTGAACGAGACCCACCCTCTTGAACGCGGGTGTTGAACGGGCACCCCGCGCCCTCGATCGATCATGCGGACGTCGTCGGTGAGCGTGTTTTCGAGGGGTTTGGGGGCAAGCGAGGCGACGAAAGCGATCGCGGCGAGCATCTCTGCTCACGCGATGCACACCGCTTCCGCTCACGACCGAGTGATCGCGTAGGCATTCGTCGCTGTCGTGAAGGTCGCTACGTTTGCAACGGCACGATCAAGGGTCGCCAGGGCGGAAAGGTAAACGCAGGGAACCGCACCCGGAGCGCTCCCTCACGAAAGCGCGCCGAGACGTCGCGATAGGTTGCGACGAGACTGCGCCAGCGCTCCCGAAACTCCTGCCAAAGCGCGCGCCGCGTCGTGTGACAGAGCGGTCGCGGCGAGTGATCGGACCGCGTCGGTGCGTCGTTCGCGTCCTGGCGGAGGATCTTCTTCACTCCGAGAACCGGCTTGCCGCGATGCTGCTCGCGGAGCGCCTGCGCCCGGCGCTCGACGGCGCGCACGATCGCGTTCGGATCGAGAACTCCTCCGTCTCCATCCTCGACGGGGGAGATCGTGGCGGTCTCCTCCTCGAAGTAGTCCTCTTGCCGGACCTTCTTGCCATCGCGCTCGGCGTTCGCCTTGGCGAGCTCGTACGCGGTCTTGTTCAGTCGGCGAAACGAGAACGTCTCGGGCTCGTGGCTCTTCGTCCAGAGCAGCACGCCCGGCCACTCGCGCCAGTCCTCGGTCAAGCGATTGTCGATCGGATTGCAGACGAGGTAGGCGATGCGCTCGGCGACGGCTTCGTCGTCGAGGATAGGCTCGGCCGAGAAGCGTCGATGAAAGATCGGCCCGCGCCGATCCCGTAGCGCGTTGACGTCCTTGGCGAGGCTGCCGAGGAAGTAACCGCAGAAGGCGCTTAACGAACCATCGCGATCGGTGACGACGGCGTGGAGGTGGTTCGAAGCGAGGTAGAAGCCATGCGCTTGAATTCCGGGAAAGCGTCTCAATGCTCGGCCAAGCCAGAATCCCACACGCTGGTTGAGGGCGACGCTGGGGACGAACGCGAACTTGGCGTCCAGTGTTCGCGACGTGATGAACCAGCGGGTGCGCGGTGGGAGCCAACGAATCGGTCGCGGCATGACGTGTGGGCTTCAGGCAGGATTCGAGCCGACGGCATGCGTCCCGAATGCACTCGCGTTTCCGCGATCGCAACGCCGGCTGCTGCGTCTTCGGGGTCGCACACCTGCGCCCCCGAGGGCGCAGCGTCACCCTCCGCGATGCCGGCATTGCGTGGGTGGCACCGGATCCCGGGATCCCGAGGATCCCGGACGAGTTTCGGCCTGGGCGAGGATTCGGCGTGCTTCGACTACACCGCGTCGAGCCCGAGCACTTGGCGCGCGACGATGCCGCGCATGATCTCGGTGGTGCCGCCGCCGATGGTCTCGTACATCGCCACTTGCCAGAGCAGGTGCATGCGAGCGTCGGCGAGGGCGGCGGGGCCGCCCAGGTCGAACGCGGCGCGGGCGATGCGTTGGCAGGCGAGGGTGTGCGCGACCTTGTTGGCCGCGGCCTCGGCCATCGCGGGCTCGCCGCGTCCCATCGCGTCGAGGACGCGGAGCGCCTGCATCTCGACCTCGAGGACCAACACCGCGAGATCGGCGAGGCGCGCGCGCACCTCCCGCGCGTCGAGGACGCCAGCGCGACGGACGAACTGCACGACCTCCTCGAAGTCGCGCCGCACGCGTCCCGGCGGGAACTGGATGTGGCGCTCGTCGGCGAGCGCCGCCCCCATGATTCCCCAGGCGCCGTTCTCGGGGCCGACGCGGTCGGATTCGGCGATCTCGACGTTCTCGAAGAAGATCTCGTGGAGCTGATCGCCGTCCATCGTCGGCAGCGGCCGCACCGTGACTCCGGGAGCGTTCTTGTCGACGATGAAGAGCGACAGCCCGCGGCCACGGCTTTCTTGGGTGCCGGTGCGCGCCAGGAGCCACAGGTAGTCCATGTCCTGGGTGTACGACTGCCAGCACTTCTGGCCGTTCACCAGGTACACGTCGCCACGCTTGTCGGCGCGTGTGCGCAGCGCCGCAAGGTCGCTGCCCGCCTCGGGCTCGGAGTAGGCGAGGGAGAAGTGGGCGTCGCCGCTGCGAATGGGCGGCAGCCAACGGCGCTTCTGCTCGTCGCTGCCGTGACGGATGAGCGTCTTGGCGACGATGCCGGCGGCGAGCGGATTCCGCGCGGCGCGGGCGTACGCGACCTCGTCCCACAGGATGAACTCTTCGGTGAGGCCGCCGCCGAGCCCGCCGTGCTCGCGGGGCCACACCAGCGAGAGCCAGCCGCGCTCGCCCATCGCGCGGAACATCGCCCGCACCCGCGGCCAGGCGCGTCCCTGGCACATGAAGCCGTCCACGTCGCGCCAGTCGGCGAGAAATGCGCGCACCTCGGCGCGGAAGGCTTCCTGCTCGGGAGTAAACGAGAAGTCCATGGTCCGTCAGCGTCTGCGCATGGAGGGGCGTCGGTCCCTCGACGCCCCCGGCCCGGCCGGCGAACGAGGGACCGATCGCCCGCCAAGGCGCACGTGGAGTCGCTGCATCAGCGCTCGCTCTTCGCGCCTGGGATGCCGGCGTTGGGGTCGGGATTCCAGCGGGCGACGCGCTTCTCGCCGAACGCAGCCGGCCCCTCGGTGAAATCGGGGTGCATCCAGTGAAGGCGAAGCAGCGCCCACGCCTTCTCGAGCGCCTGCGTGTAGCCCTGCTCGACCCCGCTCCAGATCGCTTGCTTGGAGAGCGCCATCGCCTGCGGCGAGTTGCCGGCCATCTGCAGCGCCATCGTCTCCGCGAGCGGCAGCAGATCGGCCGGCGTGTCGACCAGCTCGTCCACCAGGCCCAACTGGTGCGCGCGCTCGGCGCCGAGGCGGAAGTGTTTCCCTTGGAGCGTCATGCGCAGCGCCGTTCCGAGCGGCAGCCGCTTGGCGAGGCCGATGTTCTCGATGGCGCCCACCATGCCCACGTTCACGTGGGTGTCCACGAAGCTCGCGTTCCGCGACGCGAGGATGATGTCGGCGTCCACCACGAAATGGTGCCCGCCACCCACACAGAGCCCGTTCACCGCCGCGATCACCGGCTTCCACACGCGGTTCTGGTACGGCGACCAGAAGACGGACTCGCTGAGTGGCTGGTTGATGAAGACCTCGCTCGTCTCTTCCTGGGTGGCGACGTCGAAGCCGGTGCAGAAATGCTTCTCGCCGGCGCCGGTGACGATGGCCACACGCACCGCGGGATCGTCGCGGATGTCGCTCCACACCGCGCGGAACGTCGCGTGCATCGACGGCGCGAGCGCGTTGCCCCGCTCGCGACGATCGATGGTGATGAGTGCCAAGCCATTCGACTTCTCGTAGCGCAGGCCCGTCATGGGCTTGGACACGTCGATCTCGTGGTAGCGCGACACGTGCGTCATGAGCGTTCTCCGGGGCGAGGCGGCGAGGCATGCGGCACGATGCCAAAGTGGGCGAGCACGGCGTCGCGCGCGGGATCGTGCCACCGTACCGCCGAAGCGAGCTGACGAATTCGCCGCGACACGCGGTACACCGGCCCCTCGACGGTGATGCCGAGGGCGCCGAACGCTTGATGACACGTGTTCGCCGCTTCGAGCGCAGCGCCGCGGCTCGATAGCCACGCCGCTGAAGCCAGCGCGAGTGCTCGCTGGACGGCGCCGCCGTCGAGATCGCACGCGGCATTGCGCGCCAGCGTTTGCGATGCGGTGAGCTGCATCCAGGAGTCGGCGAGGGGATGCGCCACTGCCTGGAACTTGCCGATGGGCTTGCCGAATTGGGTACGCACGGCGGCGTGCTCGGCGGTGGTTGCCACGAGCCCGAGCCCTGCGCCGGCGAGATAGGCGGCGGAAGCCACGCGATGCAGCGTGATGGCGCGCTCGGCGTGCGAGAAGGTGCGCAGCCGGTACGCACCCGCGTAACACCAGCCTTCACCGGCGATCGTGGTGAACGGCTGAACCCCGGCGCCCGGCTCCACGCGATGCACGTCGCAGCCGTCGATCTCGAAATGCACCTTCGCCACGCCCCACCACGGGAATTGCCTGCTGACGGCGACGCCTGCGACGAGCTCGCCCGCGACGAGCCGCTCGCGCTCCGCGTCGTCGACGAGCTGAGTGGCGAGGAAAGTGTCCGCGATGGGTCCAGGAAACGCGGCCCGCCCGAGCTGCTCGCACGCCGCCACGATCTCGAGCGCGCCTCCGCCGCCCTCGGGTGTGCCGAGCGCCAGCACGCCCAGCTCGGCGAGCGCATGCCAGAGCTCGCTCGGGAATCGCCCGGTGCAGGCGTCGATGGCCGCGGGCGTGGCCTTCTCGCGCGCGAGCTTGGCCACCGACTCGGCGATCGCTTGCTGCTCGCCGTTCCACGTGAGATCGAGCGTCATGGGCAACGCATCGACGCTATGCGCGCGAGCTCACGCGTTCAGGCCCCAGCGCAGCGACGCGAGCACGCGCCGATGACCGGACACGCCGCCCAGCTCCAGGCTCAGCGCGTGCAAGCGCAGCGTCCATGCGTGCAGGTCGTATTCGCGGGTGAAGCCGATCGCACCGGAGAGCTGGTGGGTTTCGCGCGCAACGCGGGTGGCCGCGTAGGACGCGTGGGCAGCGGCCGCGGCGGTCGCCTCCGCGGGCGCGCCCTGGTACGCCGCCTCGTAGGCGAGCCAGCGAGCGCCTTCGACCAGCACCTTGCACTCGGCGAGGCGGTGCTGCACCGCTTGAAAGGAGCCGATGGTGCGGCCGAACTGCTTGCGCACCTTCAGGTACTCGACGGTGGTGACGAGGGCCGCGTCCATCGCGCCGACGATCTCGACGGCCAGCGCCAATCGCCACAGGCTGCTGAAGCGCGCGTGGGCGCCGTCGCCCGCGTCTTCGCCGCGATCGGTGAGATCGCCGACGATCCGGCCCATCGGATAGCCGAAGTCGGAGCGCACCGGCTCGGTGTCGCCGGGCTCGAGAGCGATGAGGCGGACGCCGTCGTCGTCGCCGAAGACCAGGGTGCGCGCCTGCGCCACGAAGCGGATGGGGTCGCCGAGGTCCCAGTCGAACGCGAGCGCCACCGGGCCTTCGACGTCGTCCGGGGTGAGCGAGGTAGCCACCAAGGCTTGAGCGCCGAACGGCACCACGCCCGCGTGCCGCGAGACCGCCTCGGTCACCATCGCCGCCTCCAGCAGGCCCATCCCGTCCTGACGTGCGACGGCGAGGTAGCCGCCGTCGACGAGCGCGGCGAAGAGCGCCGGATCGTGCCCGCCGCTCGTGCGCAGCTCCACGGCGCGCTTGGGGCCGGCGTGCTTCGCCAGCAAGCCCTCCACGGCCGCCACGATCGCGCGCTGGTCTTCGCTGGGCTCGAAATCCACGGCATCGGCCTCGCGGTCACTCGTTGGGCAGGCCCAGGACTCGGCTCGCGATGAGATTGAGCTGCACCTCGGTGGCGCCCACCGCCACGCCGGCCGTCATCGCCAGTCGGAAGTTGGCGTCGGCGAAGGTGCCCGACTCCATCGCCTCGGGACCGAGCAGCTCGAGAGTGAGCTCGCCCACGTGACGATCCGCGTGGGTGCCGGCGACCCGCGCGAGCTGGGTGTCCGCGCTCGGCGGTGCGCCGTGGGCGCGCTGGTCGATGACGCGGTAGTTGAGCAGCCGCGCCGCCTCGCAGATCGCGCGCGCCTCGGCGAGGCGGTCGATCACCAGCGGGTCGTTGGTGAGCCCGCGCTCGCGGCAGAGCTCCACCAGCCGATCGAGGGTGCGGGCCGCGCGCGCGTAACGCGCGGCACCCACGCGCTCGAACTGAAGGGCGTAGCTCACCACGTCCCAGCCCGCGTTCTCCTCGCCCAGCCGCACGCTCGCCGGCACGCGGGCCTCGGTGAAGAAGACCTCGTGGAAATAGCGGTCACCGACCACCGACGGAATGTCGCGGACCTCGATGCCAGGAGTGCTCATGGGCACGAGCAGCACCGAGAGGCCGCGGGTTCGTTTGCTCGCCGGATCGGTGCGCACCAAGAGGAAGCAGTACTGGGCGTGGTTGGCGTACGACGTCCAGATCTTGCTGCCGTCGATGACGTAATCGTCGCCGTCGCGACGGGCGCGGGTGCGCAGGGCGGCCAGGTCGCTGCCGGCGTCGGGCTCCGAGAAGCCCTGGCACCACAGCACCTTGCCTGCCGAGATCTGTGGCAAGTGATGGCGCTTCTGCTCGGAGCTGCCGAAGCGCATGATCGCCGGCCCGATCCAGTTCACGTTCATGTACTGGGGGCCGCGCGGCTCGCCGATCGCCCAGCACTCCTCGCCGATGATCGCGTGGCGCCAGGGGTCTGCGTCCTTGCCGCCGTACTCCCTCGGCCAGTGCTGCGTGAGCCAGCCGCGCTCGGCCATGCGCGCGCAGAATCCGTACGAGAACTCCGCCTGGGCGTCGCTGCCGGGGCCGTGCTGGGCGATCGTTTCCCAGTCGGCGGGCAGCGTCTCGCGCAGGAACTCGCGGAGCTCGCGGCGGTGCTCCTCGTCGTCTGCAGACCAGTCGAATTCCACGGGAAGCGCTCGGAGCGGGCGAGGGAGAAGGGCGGGCGGGAGAAGCCGCGAAACGATGGCAAGATCGAATTTGACGATCCGTCAAAAACGAAGAGGTGTCAACTCGACGTCGCGGTGGCGCGTCGGCTACTCCGGCGCGATCAGGAAGCCCTCGCGCTGCGCCGCCTCGCGCAAGCGTTCGTCGAAGCTGACGAGTGTGTGAAGATGGGTTTCGCCCCATGACCAGACGAGTGCCGCGCCGAGCTGGAACGCGTCTCGGCTGCACGCAGCGCATGGACTGCGAGCAAGCTGCTCGCCGCGCTGGCGCACCACCTCGCTCGGCAGCACCTCCGACCACTCGGCCGCGAGCACCGAGAGAACACGGCGCGCGCGGGGCTGCCTCGTCGCTCGCGCGCAACACACCTCTCGTCGGCGGCGGCTGAGCGCAGACACGCATTCCGTGCGCGTAGCCCACCAGACCACCAGCGCGGCATCAGCCTCGGCGATCCGGCGCACGCTGGCGCTCGCGGGCCCGTCGACGCAAAGCGGGACGATCGCGCGAGGTATCCCAGAACCTCACCAGCCAGACTCGCGTTCGTCCGCGACCGCCTTACGCACGGTCGCCTTTGCGTCGCGGGGACGCGAATCTCCCAGAACCCCTTCGGCAGACGTCCGCTGCCCAGTCGTACCAATCCCTTGCGTTCGAGCGCGCGCAGCGCGTCGAGACCGGCGTCGCGCGACGACCGGCACCAGTCGCGCGATGGGTGTGCCGCGCTCGGTGACGAGCACGTCGTCTCCGGCTTTCACGCTGCTCAGGTATCGACTGAGATGGACCTTGAGATCCGTGACCTTGGCGACCTTCGTCATGAGACCAGACTAGTCTGTGCAAGTAGATCGAACAAGGCGATTTGGGTTGTCGGTGCGCTCCCGTCGGTGACTGACGGCGCGCAGCGTGACGGCGAACGCGGCAGTTGCATGCGATCGCGGCACTGTGAGGTGGCCGGGATGGCGCGAATCCTCGAGCGGGCTCGCGCCTGCACTGCGGTGCCGCCGCTGGTTGCTGCGCAGCCTGTTGGAACTCCGAGCCGAGAAGCGACATCGCCGCTGAGCAGGCGGGAGGGCCGTCGAGATCTGGTTCGGCCGACGGTGGCGAAGAACCAGGGCCGCCCCGGCCCGCAACAGAGCGTCCAGACGGAGGAACGTGCTCGTTGCACCCACGACCCGCTCCGCTCCGTGATCACGTCGAGCGACGGCACGATCGTCAGCGTCGAGCTTGACGCCTGATCCCCGCGCAACAGCAATGCGTGCGGCCAGCGCAGCACGCGACAGTCGCCAACGCCGGCCGTGTGACACGAGCACGCGCCGAAGGTGGCAGCGCCGATGCCCGGCGGCCCTGGGTCACCGAGGGGGCCGATTGCGTGGATGGGTCCTGTTGCCAGCCCCAGCGGCGGGCACCTGGTTGCCGACAGGAGCGTGAGCGCGACAGGCTGCGCGAGAAAACTCGCCGGCGCGAGTTTCTCAGCAGCCTGTCGATGTTTCCTCGGGGGTCTGTTCCAGACCCCGCCGCGAAAAGGCGCGACTTTTTCGGGGCCTCACCCCAAGTCGACTCGCTGCGCCTGTCGGCGCCGCCCGCTGGCGCGTGCCTTCTTCAACAGCCTGCTCAACACAGAGCGCTGAGCACGCACGAGCTGCTGCCCCGGCGCGTGAGTCGAAGCGAGCGAGGCGCGATGGCGTCGCTCGTGGATTGCACGCGAGCGTCCACGGGCGGACGACGGTCGACTGCCGTGGAAACGCCGTGCGAAGGATTGCGGAGACCTCTGCGATCGTGATCCCTGCCAGGCATAACCACCGAGCCTTCGGATCGATGATTGCGTGTTTTGCGGAAGGAGCCGAACAGGCGTGCGCGGGCCAACCAGCCTATCGTGGGGCGTCGCGTGCCGGATTCACCGCCGCGGTGATCACCATTCTCGTCTGGTCTGCGCGCCCGAGGCCTCCGTTCGATTTTGCGGACGCGGAGCGCGCAGTATGCGACACGGTGCACGATTGGCGCGCCATCACGGCATGGCACCTGACCTACAGGTCGCGCGACTCGACGTGACTCTCCGTCGGCACCGCCGCGGCGTTCGCGGCGGGTGAAGGCCTGGTGATCGTTCCAGCGGCGGTGGAGGTTCAGGATGCTCAGCAAGTTCTAGCGACGGCTGCGTATCCGCCGCGACTTCAGACGCTCACGCAAGACGGTGTCGTCCGGCAGGTCTGGAACACCCCGGTCGTGCGTCGTGACATTCGTTCCCCATCCTTGGCCCTGGTGCGCCGTTCACCTCGTCGGGAAGCGCCTCCCCCGACGTCTCCGACTTCGCCGGGCTACCGCCGGACCTGCAGTTGGATCTCACGCTCGACGCCAATGAGCTCGAGGAGCATGGGTCGAAGCGCTGCACGTCGTTCGAGTGGCTGGTGCGCCGCACCGCGGGGCCGCCGCCCTACACGGACCAGTTTCGACGCATCGATTACCGCTTCGCTCGATGGTCCCGCTCGACGGCAAGGGCGACGGCACGGAGGACCTTGCGCAAACCTCCGCGAAGGGAGGATCGACCGGCATCGCGCGCAAGTGGCGGCCGTGATGGCGGCGCGCGCCCTGGAATCCCTAGCCTGGCGTTCTTCACCGCCGATCGCGCGCTCCATCACGTGGCCGGCGTGTATGTCGACGGCTTCGGATGGTGGATGGCGGACCTCGGTTGTCGCGACTGCGCGCTCTTCACGGTGGACCGGCGCTGGTCTCGATCATGCCGCTGCCGGTGCCGTTCGAGGCAGCCGAACACCAGGGCTGGGCCCCCGCCGCGGGCGTCTACGGGCGGGGCGAGTCGTCTTCGACGTCGACTCGCTCGCGCGGACAGGCTGGGTGAGCAGCCGCCCGCGGCGAGTCGTCGCGGCGCAGGGATCACCCAGCCGCGCAGCCAATCGCTCGCGGAGATGTGTCCGTGAGCGACCCCGCACGGTGCGCTGGGCTCCCGCCACCGTCTGGCATCGCACGCCGACGGCAGCCGGCGCTGCGGTGGAGCCGTGAAGGATTGGCTGAGTGGCGAGGCCCTATGTCCCGCGCGCATGGACGATCTCAGGTATCTGGGTTGGCTCGGGCTCCGTCGGCTGCTGTGGACTGGTGAGCGGGCCACCGCGCACTACGCCGTCAGGCGCGCGGGACTTGGCCAGCCTGCTGGAAGCACTGGAGGTGCCGCGCCGGCTGCCTGACGTCACGCTCGAGGACGCTGCCGGTGGTACGGCGTCGTTGTGGGATCGGGTCGAGACGCGCCGTGCGGTCGTCACCTTCTACGCACCGTGGTGCGGTCCCTGTCAGAAGGAAGTGCCCGAGTCGTCGAGCATCGAGGGTCTCGCCTCCATCTTGGTGGTTGTGAGTCGCGACGAGGACCGCGCCGACACGCGTCGCAAGCTCGGACAACCTCGGCCTCACACGCACCCAGTTCCTGCTGGTCGACGCGAGTGGCGCACTCCGAGCGAGCTGCCGAGTGAAGGCGCTGCCGACGACGCGTTTCATCACTAAGCGCGGCCTGGTGCTCGATCGCTTCGAGGGGTTCCAATCCATCACGATCTGGCGGGCTCGAAGGCGCGCCTCGACAAGAAGGCCGCCACCACCGCTGGCGGCGCCGAGAGCGGGGTCACCACGACGTCACCGAGCGACGAATGACGGACGGCGACTCGCGCGACGGCATCCGCAGTCCGGCGGCGATCGAGGTGGAAACCTCCATCTTGCATTCCTGGCACTGGCGGCGCCCGGTGTTCGCCCTTCGCGTATCGACCCTCCGCGTGCCAACCGGATCGGTCATGGGACTTTCCCGCTCCCAACGGCCGGGGAAGACCACACACTGTCCTGCATTCTGGGACTGCCAGGCCTCAGATCGGCACCGTGCGCTTCTGGGGGTCAGGAGATTCCCTCGCAGCGCCGATACAGCATCCCCGTCCGTTTCACGGCGTCTTGCTCGAGGACACGCGCTTGCCACCGTTCTTGCCGGTACGCGACGCACTGGCGCTCACGGCCCGCTTGGCAGCGTGCCACGTGGATCGCGGCGAACATGAGGTCGATCGCGTCGTCCATCTCACCGGGATCGATTCGTTGCTGGGCCGCCGCGTCGCGGTTCTTTCCAAGGGTCAGGCACGACGCGTGTGGCCTGCCGCAGCTTCATCGGTGATCCGCCGCTCTTGCTTCTGGACGAGCCTGCATCCGGGCTCGACGTCGCGGCGCGAGTCGAGTTCGACGAGACGTTGCGCCGCTCCTCCGCGACGGACGGCGGACGATCTTGCTCTCGACGCACTTGCTGGGTGACGTGGAGAGCACGTGCACGCACTTGGCCGTGATCCGCGATGGACGCGGAGGCCGGCGGCGGGCGAGACGGCTGATCTCCTCCGGTGAGCTGGGTCGCGATGCCAGTGACTGCGACATCTTCGTGCGCGCCGGCGATGTGGACCGAGCGGTCGCCGCTGGCCTCGGCGTGAAGCGTTCACGCTATCGCGACCTTCGATCGTCGATGGTTCCAAGGGCGCGCTCGAAACTTACGTATCCTGGTGGACCACCGATCGTGCCTGCGCGCATGGAGCCGACCGTCAGTGTGTTGGGCATGTACCGAGCTCACGCGCAGCACGGAGGGCGAATGAGCTTGCAGCCTGGCTGGCCTCTTCCTCGCGCGACCTGGTGCGTCGCCGCTCGCTCTGGGTCTTGGTCGTCTTGGTGGCGGTGATGCTCTGGGGCCACTACGAGGTGACGAGCCGGTTCGAAGAGCTGGTGGGCGAGGGCGAGGCCGTGGAGATAGCCACGCGCCGTCGGCTTGCTGGACTCTCTCCGCCACGCTTCGGCGCATCTTCCCCTGGGCCATGGTCGCGTTCGCAGCGTTCGTCGCGCCCGAGTCACGCCGCAACGGTACGATGCAGTTTCTGCTTTCGATCCCCGTGTCGCGGGCCCGCATCGTGCTTGCAGTTCGCGGCGTTCGCGGGGATTGCATCGGGCTGCGGTGTAGTCGTCCACGGCGTTTGGTGCTGGAGCGCGGCATCGCTCGGTGCTGCTTTCGCCCCGCGGGATGCAGGCCGCGTGGGCCTTCCTGCTGGTGCCCATTCTCGGCACGGCGTTCGTGGTGCACCTCTTCGCATCCGCGTTCTCGATCCTCGAGACGGCTCTTCGCTCTTCGGCATCCCCTACGGAGTGGATCTGCTCATCCAGATCGCCAGCGCGGTGCGACGAGCCGATCTCGACGTGATCGTTCACTTCGCGGAGCGCTTCACACTGCTCTACTCGTTCGACAGCTTCGGTGATTTGGCCCGAGCTGCCGAGCGCGTTCGTCACGGAGCGCGCACCTCACGGAGAGTGGCTTTGGATCGTCGCTCACGAGGCGGTCGTGCTCGTGCTTTGGGCGAGCATCGGTGGCGTTGCTACCGCAATCACGACTTCGGCTCGCGCACTGCCGTGAAGTGAGCGGTTGGGCCGCGCTTCGGTGCCGAAGACGGCCGCTACGTTTCACCGCGCCTCGCCGGGAATCGCCAGGGGTCGGGGCCCAGGGTAAGCTGGCGGCGATCGAGTTTGTGATATCCGTCACGGTGGCTAGGAAGGGGGTGAGAACGAAGGTGGCCGCACTGCGACTCAAGACGCAGCAATGACGGCGTCTCGTTCGCGCGCGGTGCTCATCACCGGTTGCTCGGCTGGGGATCGGCGAGGCGACGGCGCGCGCCTCGCGGAGCGTGGCTGGCCGGTCTTCGCGACGGCACGGAAGCCCGCGTCGCTCGCGGAGCTCGAGGCGTGCGGCTGCACGGCGCTCGCTCTCGACGTGCGACGAGGGCACGATGGTCGAGGCGGTCGCCGCGGTGGAGCGCGAGCACGGCGCCGTGGGCGTGCTGATCAACAACGCCGGCTACGGCCTCGACGGACCCGTCGAGGAGCTCGACCTGGCGGAGATGAGGCGCCAGTTCGAGACCAACCTCTTCGGGCCCACGCGCCTCACCCAGCTGGTGATCCCTGGCATGCGCCGCCAGCGCTGGGGGCGGATCGTGAACGTGAGCTCGGTGGGCGGGCGCATCACGACTCCCGGCGCCGGCGCCTATCACGCGAGCAAGCACGCGCTCGAAAGCCTGAGCGACGCGCTGCGCTTCGAGGTGCAAGGCTTCGGCATCGACGTGATCGTGGTCGAGCCCGGCGCCATCCGCACTCGCTGGGTGGAGAAGGTGGTGCAATCGATCGAGGAGCGCCCCGATGCGGGCAGCCCGTATGCGGCGTTCCGGCGCGCCGTGGCGGGGCGCCTCGCCACCAACGATGCCGGCCCGCTCGCGCTCTTCGCCGGCGAAGCGCTGGACGTGGCGCGAGTGATCGAGCGCGCGCTCGCTGCGAAGCAGCCAGCGACGCGTTACACGGTGCCGGCGAACGCGCGGCTCTTCTCGCTCGCCCATCGCTGGATGCCGGATCGCTGGTGGGATCGCTTCATGCGCACGCAGTATCCGCAGCCAGGTGAACGATGCGACGCCTGAGCGGAGTCGACGCCGATCTGCTCTACGCGGAAACGCCCAACGCCCACCTTCACGTCGGCGCGCTCCTCATCCTCGATCCCTCCACCTCGCCGTGGCCGTTCGGCGTGGAGACGTGGCGCCAGCTCATCGAGGCCCACCTGAGCGAGCTGCCGCCGCTGCGCCAGCGGCTCGCCGAGGTCCCGTTTGGCATCGATCGGCCGTATTGGGTGGACGATCCGCATTTCGATCTGGGGCGGCACGTGCGCCGGATCGCGGTGCCCGCGCCCGGCGGCGCGCGCGAGCTCGGTGCGCTGGTGGGCGACCTCTGCAGCTACAAGCTCGATCGCACGGCGCCGCTCTGGGAGATGTGGTTCATCGAGGGAGTCGAGCACGGGCGAGTCGCGCTGCTCTTCAAGGCACACCATTGCTGCATGGACGGTATGACGGGCGCCTTGATGCTGGGGCGCCTGCTCACCACCGAGCCCACCGCTCCGCGCCTCGACGGCGCGCGCTGGCAGCCCGAGCCCGGGCACGCGATCCCGTCGCCGCTCGAGCGATTCGCGTCCGGCTTGCGCCACATCGCCGCCACGCCGTGGGAGGCGCGCACGCCGCTCGGCGACACCGTGCGCTCGATCCGCAAGCTCGCGAACACCTGGCGCGCCAAGCCCGAGGGCGCGCCGCCGCTGCCCTTCACCGCGCCCCGCACGCGCCTCAACCGCGACATCACGCCCCACCGCGGCTTCGCGTTCGTGGAGGTGCCGCTCGAGCCCGTGAAGCGCGTGAAGAAGCACTTCGAGGTGAAGGTGAACGACGTCGCGGTGGCGCTGTGTGCCGGGGCGCTGCGCGAATACCTGCGGGCGCGCGGCGAGCTGCCGAAGGAGCCGCTCATCGCGGCGATTCCCGTGTCCATCCGCACCGGCGAGCAGATGGCGGGATTCGGCAACGCGGTCTCTGGTCTGTTCGCCACTCTCGCCACGCACGTCGACGATGCCGGCGAGCGGCTGCGCGCCATCCACGAGGGCACGGTGGCCGCGAAGCGCATCTACGAGTCCGGGGTGGAAGACGCCGTGATGGAGTGGGCCGACCTCTCGTTGCCGAGCGCGGTGGCCCTCGCCGGGAAGCTCTGGACGTGGATGCACCTCTCGGAGCGGCTGCCGCCGATCTTCAACCTGCTGATCTCGAACGTGCCTGGCCCGCCGGTGTCGCTCTATGCGGGCGGCGCGCGGCTGGTGAGCTGCCATCCAATGGGACCGCTGGTGGGGAACGTGGCGCTCAACGTCACGGTCATGAGCTATCGCGACGTGCTGGGCTTCGGGCTGCTCGGTTGTCCCGAGGTGATTCCCGATCTCTGGGAGATCGCGGAGCGTGTGCCCGCGGCGCTGGACGAGCTCGTGGCTGCGACGATCCCTGCGGCGACATCGCCGCGCCGCGCAGGGCGCACACCGCGGCGTCCGCGCACCCGGCGTTCCCGTCGCGGCTGAACGACGCCGGCCGAGGCCCGCGAGTCGGGGGCTCGGGAATGCGTGAATCGGCTACGCTCCCGCCTCGCAACGGCGAGGGACGACGGGGGGCCGGAATGCGACCGCAATCGGGCAGGTCGTTGGTCGCGCGGCGACTCGCGGTGAGGGGCTCGGCGCTGCTCGTCCTGCTGGGTGTGAGCCACCTCGCGCGCGCGGATGGGGTCACCGTCTACCAGAACGGCTTCGAGTCCGCCGATACCTGCGCGTGGAAGGCGAGCGTGCCCGCCAGCACGTGCGATCCCACGATGGTGTACGTCCCCGCAGGCGAGTTCACGATGGGTTCGAGCGCCGGAGAGCTCCGGGAACAGCCGGTCCATCTCGTGTACCTCGACGCGTTCTGGATCGACCGGACCGAGGTGACGGTGGATGCCTACGCGGCGTGCGTCGCGAGCGGTGTCTGCAAGAAGCCGAATAGCGAGTACGGCGAGTCCTTCCCCAACAGCCCGTGGTGCAACTGGGGCGCGCCGGATCGGGCGGGAGATCACCCGGTCAACTGCCTCGAATGGGGCCGGGCGAACAAGTACTGCGCCTGGGCTGGCAAACGCTTGCCAACGGAGGCCGAGTGGGAGAAGGCAGCGCGGGGAACGGACGCGCGGACGTATCCCTGGGGCGAGGCGGAGCCATCGTGCGACTACGCCATCATCTACGCCTCCGTGGGTGGGAACGGCTGTGGGTTCAACACCACGTGGCCGGTCGGATCCAAGCCCGCCGGCGTGTCCCCGTACGGTGCGCTCGACATGTCCGGGAACGTTTGGGAGTGGGTCAACGATTGGTATCTCTGGAACTACTACACGGTGAGCCCGCACTCGAACCCGCCCGGTCCCGCGAAGACCGGCGACCGGGTGCTGCGGGGAAACTCGTGGGACGGCGGCGCGAGCAGCTCGCGCGCGGCGTATCGCAACGGTGCCGCCGTCGCGTTCTTCTCGATCGAGACGGGATTCCGCTGCGCCGCATCGACGCCACCCGCTGCCAGCCGGTGATCGAGCGCGCGTCACCGGTCGCTGCACGGATACGGAGGCTTCGGCCGACGCGTGCATCGCGGCGGTCGAGGCGATAGGGTTGCGCGCCGAGCCGGGCCGCGAGCGGGCCCCGCACGCGAGCGACACATGCGCGAGATCATCGACGCCGACGGCCATCTGGTCGAAGGCATGACGTTCATGGGCGAGGCGCTCGAACGCTTCGCGAGCCACATGCGCCTCGAGCCCGACGAGGAGAGCGGTGTCGCGCTCTACATCGAGGGCCGCCGCTATCCCCAGTCGCGTGGAGCCGGTCGCGGCGTGTCGACGCAGCACAGCACCTGCCACGAGCAAGGCATCGATCCCAGCAGCGTCGCCGGCGTGCTGGCGGATGCCGACCGCGAGGGCATCGGCACCATGGTGCTCTACCCGAGCCTGGCGCTCGGCGTGCCCGGTTTCACCGACACCGCGTTCGCCGCGGCGTTCTCCGAGTACTACAACCGCTACGCCGCCGAATGGTGCCGCGAATCGGGCGGGCGCTTGCGCGCCGTGGCGGTGGCCCCGATCGAGGACGTGCCGCGTGCGATCGCCGTCCTCGAATCGGCCAAGCGTCTCGGCCTGGTGGGCGTGTGCGTGCCACCGGCCCTCGCCGAGCGCAACCTCGATCATCCGGACCTCACCCCGTTCTTCGCCGCTGCCGAGGATCTGGCGTTGCCGATCGGCGTGCACGGCGCGCCGGGTCTGCACCTGCCCAAGATCGGCGTCGATCGGTTCACCAACTACATCCAGGTGCACTGCGTGAGCTTCCCCTTCGACCAGATGACGGCGATGACGGCGCTGGTGAGCGGCGGCGTGTTGGAACGCCATCCGCGCCTGCGCGTGGCGTTTCTCGAGGCGGGGATCGGCTGGCTGCCGTTCTTCCTCGATCGTCTCGACGAGCATTTCGAGAAGCGCGGCGAGTGGGTGGCGGACGGCTGGAAGCGGCGGCCGCGCGAGTACCTCGCGCGCGGTCAGCTGTTCGCGACGTGCGAGCCCGAGGAGTCGCTGCTGCCGGCGGCGGTCGCCATCCTGGGTGCCGAGCACATCATGTACGCGAGCGATTATCCGCATTGGGACAGCGAGTTCCCCGAGAGCGCGCGCCCGATCCGCGAGCGCGGCGACCTCGACGAGGCGGCGCGCGCCGCCATCCTCGGCGGCACCGCACGGCGCTTCTACGATCTGGGGTGAGGCAACCGTTCGAGCCTGGGAGGGCGTTGCATGCTGGACGTGAAGATCGAAGGTGGCACCGTCGTGGACGGCAGCGGTAAGCAGGGCCGCGTAGCCGACGTGGGCATCCGCGACGGGCGCATCGACGCCATCGGGCACATCGGCGAGCCGGCGCGCGTCACGCTCGACGCCCGCGGACAGGTCGTGTGCCCGGGCTTCGTCGATCTGCACACCCACTACGACGCCCAGGTCTTCTGGGACCCGGCGCTCACGCCCTCGTCGCTGCACGGCGTGACGACGGTGTTCGGCGGCAACTGCGGCTTCAGCCTGGCACCGCTCGAGCCCAGCGAGGGCGAATACCTGATGCGGATGCTGGCGCGCGTCGAGGGCATGCCGCTCGAGAGCCTGCGCGCGGGCGTGCCGTGGGATTGGCGCACGTTCGACGAATACCTCGGCCGCCTGGAAGGTCGGGTGGCGCTCAACGTCGGCTTTCTCGTCGGCCACTCGGCGCTGCGCCGCTCGGCGATGGGCGAGCGCGCCAATCGCGAGGCCGCGAGCGACGCCGACCTGGCGCGCATGGTGGAGCTCTTGCGCAGCTCGCTGGCGGCGGGCGGCATGGGGTTCTCGTCGTCTTCGTCGCCGACTCACAGCGATGGCGACGGTGGCCCGGTTCCCTCGCGTCACGCCGCGCGCGAGGAGATCCTGGCGCTCTGCCGCGAGGTGAGACTCCACCCGGGCACCACGCTCGAGTTCATCCCCACCGCGGGTCCGTTCGAGCGCGCCCACAAGGAGCTGATGGTCGAGATGTCGCTCGCCGCGGAGCGCACGCTCAACTGGAACTCGCTGGTGGTGACCGCGATGGCGCCCGACCTCTTCGAGCAGCAGCTCGAGACCTCGGATCGCGCCGCCAAGCGCGGGGCGCGGGTGGTGGCGCTCACGTTGCCGGACGTGATGCGGATGCGCATCAACTTCACGTCGGGGTTCGTCTTCGATTCGCTGCCGGGCTGGGGCTCGGTGCTGGCCCTCGATCACGCGTCGAAGCTGCAGGCGCTCGCGCAAGTCGACGTGCGCGAGCGGTTGCGCGCCGGCTACGCTTCACCGGACGCCGGCGTGTTCTCGTTCCTGCTCGCGCCCGATCTGTTGCGAGTGGTCGAGACCTTCACGCCTGCGGGAAAGGCCGTCGAGGGTCGCACGATCGGCGAGGTGGCGAGGGAGCAAGGCAAGGATCCGTTCGATGCGCTCTTCGACCTGGCGATCGCCGAGGACCTGCGAACGCAGTTCACGCCGATGGTTCCCGGCGACGACGACGAGAGCTGGAAGCTACGCGCGCAGGTGTGGCGCGATCCGCGGGTGCTGATCGGCGCCTCGGACGCCGGCGCGCACCTCGACATGATCGACACCTTCCAGCTCTCGACGCAGCTCCTCGGCCCGTGCGTGCGCGAGCGCCGGCTCATCGAGCTGGAGGACGCCATCCACCGCATCACCGACGTGCCCGCGCGTCTCTACGGCGTGCGCGAGCGGGGCCGCTTGGTGCCCGGCTGGCACGCCGACGTGGTGGTCTTCGATCCCGACCGGATCGGGCCGGGGCCGCTGCACACCCGCGCGGACCTGCCCGGCGGCGCGTCGCGGCTCTTCGCCGAAGCGCGTGGGATCGCCCACGTGCTCGTGAACGGAGTCGAGATCGTGCGCGGCGGCGAGGTCACCGGAGCCCGTCCGGGCACCGTGCTGCGATCGGGTCGCGATACCGAGACCGTCGCGATCCCCGCCAGCATCCGCCAAGCCTGAAGCGAGCGCGGCGCGCGCCGCGCTCGGCTCTCACCGCTCGGCGGACGACGCGTCGCGGTCCGCGACCGTGAACGAGCCGTGCTTGTAGCGCGCGCGCTCCGTGCCGTCGGGAGTGACGAAGCGAACCTCGTCGAAGTGAAGGGCGAGGAAGACCAACACCGATAGCTCGACGTCGCTCTGTCTCTCGCCGGCGGTGCGCTGGGTCCAATCGGGGCTGACGACGACCTTCAAGACCTGCTTCTCGACCCGCGCGTCCTCGACGGGAAGGGCGGGTGTGGCCCGCTGGAGCTCGGCGCGCAGGCGAGCGACGTCGACCGTTTCCGGTGGCGGATCGCGGCGCCCGGTGAGCTGGAACGCGACGGCGCCCGCGACGAGCACCACGCCGACGATCCCCGCGGCGAGCGCACCGCGGGGCAAGCTTCGCGACGCGCTCGCGTCGTCGTTGGCGTCGCCCGCGCGGCGCGGGTCACGCGTTGCGCCGGCGCGCTCGTCCCTGGAACGGCTTGCGCTCTTTTGGGCGCTCGGCTTGCGAGACTCGTCGCGCTCCTTGCGAGCTCCCGTGCGCGGCCGCTCGGCGTCTCCGGCGGCGCGGGCGAGCTGTGCGGCTTGTCGCGCGAGTCGTTGTTGCTCGGCGGGCCATTGGGCGTAGCGCTCTTCGGACGCTTGGGCGGGCTCGAGCGCCGCCGCGTGCCAAGCGGCGCGAGCGGCCAGCGCCGCGACGTCCTCGGCGGCGTGCACCAGCTCGCGTCGCATCCCCTCGTCGAGCGCCGCCGCGCTCGAGCTGGACGCGAGGTCGGCGGCGAGCGCGCGGAGCGAGCGCTGGCTGCGACCGAGGGATTCGAGCTCGCCGGCACCGAGGCGCTGGAAGCGCCAGTCGACGCTCGACAGCGTGTCGATGACTTCCATCTGTGCCACCGCCAGCGCGATGAGCGGGTGACGGCTCGAGTCGGGTACGGGCGCTGGTGCCGCCGTGGTCGGGCTCGCGGCGCGCGACACGATCTCGTCGGTGGAGCGATCGAGATCGCTCAGGTCGAGCGCCCAGCTTCCGCCGGCGGACCCGGGCGGCTGGCCATCGCCGGTGGCGTCGGTACCCGCGCACGCCCGCAGCGCGGCGTGGATCGCGAACCCCGGGGCGCCCGTGGTCGGTGCAAGCGCGCGCCCGCGATAGGTGAAGGCGAGGCGCGCCTCGCCGTGTTGCGCGAGCGACGGCTCGAGCGCGAGCCACGCGGCGAGCTGCGGCCCGCCACCAGCCTCCGAGTGCTCCGACTCGGCGTCGCGCGCGATCGACACGTGACGGGTGCCGGCGAGCCACGCGCACAACCCGTCGTTGGTCGAGCCGGGATTCAGGATGTCGGGGTCGACGGGCACGGGCCACACCAGCGCGCCGTCGGCGTCGACGGAGAGCGCGCCCGGGTAGGCGCGCTCGAGCTCGGCGATTCGACCGGCGAGCGCCGCGGCGGAATCGTCGAGCTTGAGACCGAAGCCCGAGACCGTGACGCCGCCGACGTTGCGATTGAGATGGGCGGTGACGCGGGCCTCGCCGTGGAACGTGGCGCCCGCGCCCAGCCCGAGCGCGAAGAAGACCCGCGCCTGGACCTCGGGAAGCGCGTTCGACTGGACGAAGAGGTTCGACTCGGTGAGCGAGGTGACGATTCCCTCGCCCCACACACGCCCGTGCTGCGTGTAGCGGATCGAGAGCGAGACCTCGAAGCGCAGGGCGCGATCGTCGGCGGGCATGCGGCTGGTAAGGTGCGGTGGACGTTGGGTGGTTGCGTCGTCGGCTGGCGCGCTGGTGCGCGCGTCCAACGAGGCCGGCGATCGTATGTTCCGAGATCCGCCGTCGCAAGGTGGCCGCTTTCCGCCGCCGGGTCCGGCGCCCCGCCGCATCATCCTGTCGACGCCGCCTTCGCGCCGCCTGCGGTCGAATCACGGCGCAGGAGGTGCCGCTCTGGAAGACCGAGGCGGAGAAAGCGGCGCTGCTCGGCTCGCGAGTCTTCCACAGCGGTCAGGAGCTGGGCAGCACCACGGCGAGTCGTGCTTCATGTGGCAACCGCACGCGGCCAACACCCACCCCGAGACTCATCCCACGTACCAGACGCAGCTCGGGCGCTTGGCGTTGCTGCGCGACCCGAACCCTTGCGGCCGCGAGCACCCGGTGCGCGGGCAACCGCGGAACGCCGATGACCCCAAGACGCGTGCGCGCGAGGCATACATCGATGCGCAGCGCCCCACCGTGGCGCTCGAGCACGAGGAAGCGCTGAGCGCCAAGGGCGGCGGCTCTGGCCGCGGCCCGCGACTTCCGCCCGCCGGGACCGCGTTCGCGCCGACGGCGGCGGGGCTGGCTTCAGCGTCCGCCGTCTTCGGCTGACTTGGGCGCGACGAATCCCTGCACGTCGATCTTGCCGTCGATGAAGCTCGCACGCTGCTGCCCGTCGGGCGTGATGACGTGGTATCGCCAGAAGCCGTGGCTCATGAGCGCCGGCGACAAGAGCTCGAGATCGCCGTGACGATCGTTCGCCCCACGATTGAGCCAGCCCGGATCGACCACGACCTTGAGTGTCTTCTCCTCGATGCGTAGGTCGACAACGGGAACGGCGGGAACGCGTTGCGCGATGTCGGCGCGCACCTGCGCCATGTCCACGGTCTTGGCCTTGGGAGCGTCATTGCGATCGCCTTGAAACACGGTGACGATTCGCGCGATCGCCATGACGCACGCCAGGAGGATCACCGCGATGAGCCCCACCCGCGGCTTCTGCGCCTCGCTGGCGTCGCGACCTCGTGAGCGTGTCTTGGTTTCGCGCGACTCGACGGCCTTGGTCTTCGTCTTGGGCTCGGCCTTGCGTGGCTGCTCCTCGCGTTCCTTGCGTGCGGCGGCCTTCTCTTCCGCCTCGCGAGCGGCGGTACGTGCCGTGATGACCGCTTGTCGTGCCAGCCGCTCCTTCTCGATCTGGAAGGTCTCGTAGAAGCTTGCGGAAGCCTCGGCGGATTCGATGGCCGTGGAATGCCATCCCGCGCGGGCGACGAGCGTGCCGATGGCGTCGTTGGCCTCGGAGATGGCGGTGGCCGCGGACTCGTCGATTCCCGTTTCCTCGGCGCTGGTGGCGATCCTCAGGTTGATGCCGTCGAGCAGCGTGCGATCTCGATCCAGCGCCTCCTTCAGCTCGGGTGTCAGGCGCTCGTAGCGCCAATCCGCCGTGGCGAGCGCATCCATCACGCGCATTTGCGCGGCAGCCAGCTCGAGGATCGGATGATCCCAGAGCACCTCGGCTTCGGTGGGACCTTCCTCGACCTCGGCGGGTGACGGCATTTCCACGGGAGCGGTCGGCGCGTCGAGATCCTCGAGGTCGAGCGACCACGTCCCGTCGTCGCGAGGACCGCTATCCGTCGGCGCTGCGGCGGTGGTTCCCGTCTCGAGCGGGCTCACGCGAGCGAGCGCTTCGAGACCCGCGTCGAGCACGTGCGCGGGAACGCCCGTGCCGGGGGCCAGCGGCCGGCCGCGATAGGTCAGCACCACGCGGTCTGCCCCGCTTGCGCGTAGCTCGGTGGCGAGCTGCCGAAGCACGGTTACGTATGCGTGGAGCGGCTCGTTGACGTTGCCGGTGCGTGCCGCTGGACCATCCTCCGCGCGGGTGGCGCAGACCTGGTGACCCGCGGTCCACAGCCCGAGCCCCTCGGCGTCGGCCGGCGTCGTGGGAAGCGCCGCGTCGGCGGTGACGGGCCAACGAAGGCGCAGGTCGGCGTCGATTTCCACCGGTCCCGGATAGCCGCGCACGAGCCTGGAGACGACGGCCGCCAGCTCGTTGGGCGTACCGTCGAAGCGGAGACCGAAGGCCGAGGCGGCCGGAGCGTCAGACCCTGGATCGGGCGGCGTGGTGACGCGACCTTCTCCATGGAACGTGCCTTCGGGACCCAGCCCGAGCGCGAAATACAGGCGCGCTCGTAGGTCGGGCGGCGCTGTCGTCTGGACGACGAGGGTGACGCCCGCGATCGACGTGACGATCCCTTCACCCCACGAGCGCCCGTCGGGCGAGTAGCGGATGGGGACGGAAACTCGAAGCGGCGGCTCCTGCGTGTCGGCAGCCATGCCTACCCCCCTCGTGGCGAAAACGCGTAGGCGGTGGGGGATGCACCGCGCCGCGCTCCGCGTCGACCTGGGACTTGGATACGAACCTCGCGATCGTATGTGGATGTGGAGTTCACCGCAAGCAAGGCTTTCGCCGCAGCTGCGCACGTGGCATGAGAGATACGAGACGCGTGCCGCGCGCGCTGCCGCAGCCACGCAGCGAGCGAGGGGAGGGTGCGATGACGGACGAGCGGGACATGACCGTGGGGAGCTTCATCCGCCGGCTTGCGACGGCCCGCGGTCCGCACCCGCTCATGATCCACGAGGGCCGTCGGCTTTCGTACGCCGAGGCCGAGCGCGAGTCCGGCGAGCTGGCGGTGGGTCTGCTCGCGGCGGGAGTCGGCAAGGGAACCCGGGTGGCGGTGTGGATGCCGAACGGCCCCGACTGGGTGATCGCGTGGCTCGCGGCGGCGCGGATCGGCGCGCTGGTCGTGCCGATCAACACGTTCTACCAGGCGCGCGAGCTCGCGTGGGTCCTGGTGCACGCGGATTGCGCCGTGCTGCTGATGAGCGCGCGGCACCTCGGCCACGACTTCGAGGAACGGCTCGTGAGCGCGCTTCCGGGCGTGGCGGCGGCCGCCGGTCCCGAGCTCTGGCTGCGGAGCGCGCCGTTCCTGCGCCGCGTGTTCGTGTGGGGTGCCAGCGCGCGCCTCTGGGCGCGGGCCGCACCCGGGGCACTGCTCGAGCTGGCGCGCGCAGCGCCCGCAGCGCCCGCGCTCGACGATGCGTTCGTGCGAGCCGTCGAAGCCGAGGTTTCGCCCGCGGACCCGATGGTGCTGATCTACAGCTCGGGGAGCTCGGGCGATCCCAAGGGCGCCGTCCACAGCCACGCCGGCCTGCTCCGGCATGCGCTCGCGCTCAACGCGCACCGCCGGATCGGACCCGAGGATCGCATGTATTCGCCCATGCCGTTCTTCTGGGTCGGCGGCCTGGTCTACTCGCTGCTCGCGTGCATGCACGCTGGCGCCACGATGCTCTCGGAGGAGAGCTTCGAGCCCGGGCGCACGCTCGCGATGCTGGAGCGGGAGCGCGCCACGATCGCTGTCGGCTGGCCGCACTACGCGAAGAGCATGGCGGATCACGAGAGCTTCGCGTCGCGCGATCTATCCGCGCTTCACAGTGGGAATCTCTGGGCGATCTTGCCCGCGGCGCTGCGGCCGAACGACCCCGAGCGGCGCTCCAACGCGCTCGGCATGACCGAGACCGGCGGACCCCACACCTACGACAACATGGATCGCGATCTGCCGGAATCGCTGCGCGGCTCGTTCGGGCACGCGGTGGACGGCTTCGAGCACAAGGTCGTCGATCCCGCCACCGGCGCGACGCTCCCGGCGGGTGCGGTGGGCGAGATCTGCGTGCGCGGCCCAGGCGTGATGCTCGGCCTCGCAAAGGTGGAGCGCCACCGCGTGTTCGACACCGAGGGCTACTACCACACGGGCGATTCGGGGTTCTTCGACGGCGACGGCGTGCTCTTCTACGCCGGACGCCTGGGCGAGCTCATCAAGACCGGCGGCGCCAACGTGACGCCGCGCGAGGTCGAGGTGGCGTTGCTGGCCTTTCCCGAGGTCAAAGAGGCGTATGTCGTCGGGCTCCCGGACGCCGCGCGCGGCGAGGTCGTCGCTGCGGCGGTGGTGCTCAAGGCGGGTGCGCGGACGAGCGGCGACGAGCTCAAGGCGCGGCTCAAAAAAGAGCTGGCCGCCTACAAGGTCCCGCGCCACGTCTGGCTTTTCGAGAGCGGAATGCTTCCGTTCACGGACTCGGGGAAGATCGACAAGAAACGCCTCAAGGCGTTGCTCGCCGAGCGCTCGTGAGCGTGGCGGGTGCGCCAGGAGGCGCACCTCAGTCTCTCGCGGCAACAGTGTCCCCAGTGGTTCCAGGCAGCCGTGTTTCGGCACGGCGGGTGACGTGATTCGTCAGTGTCACCGCCGGCTGTGCTCCCGCGAGCGCCGCCGTGCAGGAAGCCCGACGAATTCATTTTCCCTCGTTGATTCGGGGAACTATGGCCCCGCGCATGACGCTGGCCGCCCGACGGTGTCGTTGGTGCGCGGGCTCCTGCCTGCGCCTGGCGGCGTGGCATTAGGCTTGCTTGCGAGTGGGCTCTCACCTCGCGTGAGAGGGGAAGTGCCTGGGGACCCACAGCGCCGCCGTGGCGGCAAAGGAGAGAGGGAGCATGCGGAACAATCGAGGATTTACCCTCATCGAGCTTCTGGTGGTGATTGCGATCATCGGCATCTTGGCCGCCATCGCGATCCCACAGCTTCTCGGCGCCCGGGACAAGGCGCGAAATTCGACCTGCGACGACATGTTCAAGGCCCTGAGCGGCGAGGTTGCGAACGAGCTGGATGGTGCCAAGAACGGCGGCACCGGCGAGTGCCAGGTCTCGACCAACGTCGGCGTTCTCGCGTGCGTGCTCGGCAAGCACACCGACGAGGACAACCCGCGCAACCGCAATCAGCGCGCGTATACGACCGCCGCCGACAGCAACAGCGCACCAGCGGACACCTGCCAGGTCGGGCTCGTTACCGTGAGCTCCAACGGAATCGTGTTCACCCAGAGACCGCAGCAGCTCAGCGCGACGCGAAGCTTCCGCGTTCGCATCGACTGACCGATTCGCCCAGCTCGAGCGATGACGGCCGGGGGAGTTCCCGGCCGTTTTCGCTTGCTTCGGGGGCCGCTCCCCAGGGCTGGGCGCTCCCGGCCGGTGGCGAGGTCCCCGGCCCGACGAGCGCTGTGGGAAACGGTGGCGCGCGACGAAGGTGGGGCCGGCTTCGGCCACGGTCCGGAGTCCGTCGCCTCGTCCTGGCAAGATTGCCCTTGATTCCGGTAGGGGACCCTGTGTAAGGCATTGGGGTACCGCAACGAGACTGAAACTCAACCAAGGCGGCAAAGGAGACGGCGGATGCGCAGTAACAAGGGTTTTACGTTGATCGAGCTTCTGGTCGTGATCGCGATCATCGGCATTCTGGCAGCGATCGCGATCCCGCAGCTTCTGGGCGCGCGTGACAAGGCGCGCAATGCGACGTGCGACGACATGTTCAAGGCGCTCAACGGCGAGGTCGCCAACGAGCTGGACGCCGCGATGAACGGCGCCACCGGCGAGTGCGCGGTGGGCAGCAACTCGGGTGTCGTCGCGTGCGTGCTCGCCAAGCACGTCGACGAGGACAACCCTCGCAACCGCAATCAGCGTGCGTTCACCACCGCGTCGGACAGCAACACCCCGCCGAGCGATACCTGCCAGGTCGGCCTGGTGACGGTCAGCTCAAACGGCATCGTCTTCACGCAGACGCCGCAGGTGAACGGTGTGTTCCGCACGTTCCGGGTTCGTCTCGACTGATCCGAATCCTCGGCCAGGCGGCCGAGCTCGAGTCATGCCGATCGGCCGGGGGCGACCCCGGCCGATCGCGCTCCGGGCCAGTGCGCGGGCCTGCCGCTCACTCGCGGCAGCGGCGGCACACGCCGAGCAGCGTCACGTGAACGGCCTCCACGTGGAAGCCTTCCGGCACGGCCGTCAGACCGCGAATGGGCCCGTCGGCGCTCGCCGGGAGATCGTCGATGTGGCCGCACATGCGGCAGCGCCCGTGATAGTGCGGCGTCGGGTTGGCCTCGTACCGAAACGGCTCGCCGCCTTCGGTGACGCACGAGGCGAGCCCGGCGTTCACCAACGAGCTCAGCGCCTCGTAGACCGTCTTGCGACTGGTGGACGGGAACTTGGCCAGGATCTGGCGATGTAGCTCGATCGCGGTCGGGTGGGCCTTCGAGCGTCTGAGCAGCTCGAGGAGCAGCACGCGCTGGCGGGTGATGCGCAATCCGTGGGCGGCGAGGGCTTCGCCGGGATCTGCTCGTTTCATGTGGTGCGTCTCGTCGCAGGATGGGGCGCGCGCAGTATATCGGCGCGCTCGGGGCGCCCGCCGCGGCGGGCCGCCACCTTCGTTCCCGGCGCTCCGCACGTTGGTCCGCGCGCCGATCCGCCGCGCGCCGAACCATTCTCGGGCGAAGCGAGCCGCCCCGCGAACCATCGAATTCCTCGCCGACCGCGGGTAGCCGCGGCCGGCGATCGCTCGGCGGCGCCGCGCCCTCGGGGGGGCGCCATTTGCTCGTGCTCGAGGCGGCGAGAACGGTCGAGCCGCAACGATCGCCGAAACGCTGATCCAGGTCATAACGCGGCGTGGTCGACCTCTTCGATGCTGGACCGCGAGCGCTGCGGGGAAGCTCGCCGCAGCGGTGCGGAGGCACGTCATGGCGAAGCAGGTACCTCGGCGGGATTTCCTGAAGCTCGCGAGCGCGGCCGGCTTGGGTGTGGCGGTGACGCCAACCGAGCTCTTCGCGCAATACGCGCACCTGGCGCCCGTGGCGGTGCCCAATCCGCTCGCTGCGTATCCGGACCGCGACTGGGAGCGGATGTACCGGGACATCTTCCGCACCGATCGCTCGTTCGTCTTCATGTGCTGCCCCAACGACACGCACAATTGCCTGCTGAACGCCTTCGTCAAGAACAACGTGGTGGTGCGCATCGAGCCGACCTACGGCTACGGCAAGGCCACCGACCTCTACGGCAACCACACCAGCGCGCGCTGGGATCCACGCTGCTGCCAGAAGGGATTGGTGCTGGCGCGGCGCTTCTACGGTGACCGACGCGTCAACGGCGCGTTCCTGCGCGCCGGGTTCAAGAAGTGGGTGGACGACGGCTTCCCGCGCGATCCGGAAAGTGGCGCGGCGCCCAAGGAGCTGATGCGGCGCGGATGGGACTCGTGGGTCCGGGTGAGCCACGAGGAGGCCTTCGCGTACCACGCCAAGGCACTCACCAACATCGCCACCACGTACTCCGGCGAAGAGGGCAAGAAGCGCTTGCTCGCGCAGGGCTACGACCGGGACATGGTCGACGCGGTGGGCGGCGCCGGTACCCGAGTCCAGAAGTTCCGCGGCGGCATGGCCAAGCAAGGAGCGGTGCGGATCTTCGGCGCATTTCGCATGGGCAACGTGATGGCGCTTCTCGACCACTGGATTCGCAAGGTGGACGAGGCGGACGCCAAGGGAGCGAGCACCTGGGACTCGTACTCGTTCCACACCGACCTGCCACCCGGACATCCGATGGTGACGGGCGATCAGACCAACGACTTCGAGCTCTTCGACACCGAGAACGCCAACGTCATCGTCGCGTGGGGCATGAACTGGATCACCACCAAGATGCCCGACAGCCACTGGCTCACCGAGGCGCGGCTCAAGGGCAAGCGCACGGTGGCGGTGACGGTCGAATACTCGGCGACCGCGTCGAAATGCGACGACGTGGTGGTCATCCGTCCCGGCACCGACCCCGCGCTGGCGCTGGGCGTGGCCCAGGTGATGATCGACGAGCAGCTCTACGACGCGGACTTCGTGCGGCGCTTCACCGATCTTCCCACGCTGGTACGCATGGACACGCTCGAGCGTCTGCGCGCGCGGGACGTCTTCCCGGGACGCACCGAGAGCAGGCTCGAGAACTGGACCAAGGTGCTCGCGAAGGACGAGAAGCCCGTCGCGACGACCAAGCAGGAAGGCGTCCAGGTGCCCGCGAGCCTCGCGGGCGAGCTCGGCGACTTCGTCATGTGGGACGAGGAGAAGGACGTTCCCGTCGCCGTGGCGCACGACCAGCTCGGCACGCACTTCGACGCCGCCGGGGTGAAGCCCGCGCTCGAGGGCCGCTTCGAGGTGACGCTCGCCGACGGCTCCCAGGTGACGGCGCGGCCGGTGTTCGACCTGATGGCCGAGTACCTGAACGCGAACCTCACGCCCGCTCAGTGCAGTCAGATCACCTGGGCGCCCAAGGCGGCGATCGTGGAGCTGGCGCGCACGATCGCGAAGAGCGACGGGCGGACGCTCATCGCGGTGGGCATGGGGCCCAACCAGTTCTGGAACAACGACAACAAGGACCGCGCGCTCTTCCTGGTGCTGGCGCTGGCGGGCAGCCTCGGCAAGCACGGCGGGAACATCGGCAGCTACGCCGGCAACTACAAGGCCACGCTCTTCTCGGGCGTGCCGCTGTGGACCGTCGAGGACCCGTTCCATCCGCAGCTCGATCCGGCGGGGGAGGTCCACAAGCGCTACACGACTCGTTACGAGTCCATGCACTACTGGGCCAACGGCGAGCGCCTGATGAAGGCCGGCAACAAGCAGATCACCACCGGTGCCCACGTTCCGACGCCCACCAAGGCGATCTGGCAGGTCAACTCGAACTCGAGCCTCGGCAATCAGAAGGGCTTCTACGACGTCGTCTTCAACACGCTGCCGCGGGCGGAGTGCGTGGTCTACAACGAATGGTGGTGGACCGCGTCGTGCGAGTTCAGCGACATCGTCTACGGCGTCGATTCGTGGATGGAGTTCAAGTTCCCCGACATGACGGCGTCGAACACCAATCCGTTCGTCCAGCCCTATCCGCCGACGCCGGCGCGGCGCGCGTTCCAGACGGTCTCGGACAACGAGACCTACCTGGGCGTGGCGCGCGAGCTCACGAAGATCACCGGCGACGAGCGCTTCCAGCAGATGTGGCAGTTCATCGCCGACGGAAAGGCCGAGATCTACCTGCAGCGGATCGTCGACGGCTCCACGTCACTCAAGGGCTATCAGTTCGCCGACATCCTGGAGCGTGGCAGGCGCGGCATCCCGTCGCTCATGAACACGCGGACCTATCCGCGTGTGTCGAGCTACGAGCAGGTCGCCGAGTCGAAGCCCTGGTACACGAAGACCGGGCGTCTCGAGCTCTACCGGCCCGAGCCCGAGTTCATCGAGGCCGGCGAGAACCTGATCGTCCATCGCGAACCGGCGGACGCCACCTTCTACGACCCGTGCGCGATCGTCGCGGCGCCCCATGCCGCCATTCGTCCCAAGCGCCCCGCCGACTGGGCCATCCCCCCGGAGGAGCGCAACCACATCACGCGCCAGATGCGCAACACCACGTACTCGGTGGGCGAGCTGCTCGCGAGCAAGCATCCGCTTCGCGACCAGGGGTGGGACCACGTCTTCCACACCCCCAAGTACCGTCACGGCGCGCACACGATGCCGATCGACACCGACTTCATGGCGGCGCTCTTCGGCCCGTTCGGCGACATGTACCGCCGTGACAAGCGCATGCCCGGCTCGGGTGAGATGTACGTCGACATCAACCCGGCCGACGCCCGTGGGCTGGGCATCGAGGACGGCGATTACGTGTGGATCGACGGCGACCCCAACGACCTGCCGTTTCGGGGCTGGAACGATCCGGCGCGCAAGGACGAGTACCACGTGGCGCGTTGCATGGCCCGCGCGCGCTACTACCCGGGCACGCCCAAGGGCATCACCCGGATGTGGTTCAACGGCTACATGGCGACCCCGGGATCGGTGAAGGGTGCCGCGACCCGCGAGGACGGCGTCGCCAAGAATCCCGAGACCCACTACCAGGCGCTGTTCCGCTTCGGTGGTCACCAGAGCATGACGCGTTCGTGGCTCAAGCCGACCCACCAAACGCAGACGCTCGTCACCCGCAAGCTCTTCTCGAACGAGCTGACCAAGGGCTTCAGCGCGGACGTGCACTGCGTGACCGGTGCTCCACGCGAGGCGCTCGCGAAGTTCACCAAGGCCGAGGACGGTGGCATCGGCGGCACGGGCGTGTGGCGCCCGGTGACGATGGGGCTCAGGCCCAGGGCCGAGAGCGACGCGATGAAGCAGTACCTGAAGGGTGGATTCGTGAAGGTGCGCAAGGCCTGAGCGGGGCAGGGCGAAGGGCCGGGCGCGAGCGCGCGAAGGCGGAAAGGAAACGACGATGGCCAAGGTCACGAACTGGCAGATCGGGCGGGAGATGGACTACCCGTACGAGCCGAATCGGCCCAAGAAGCAGTTCGCGATGATCTTCGACACCAACAAGTGCATCGCGTGTCAGACGTGCACCGTGGCGTGCAAGACCACGTGGACCCCCGGCCGCGGGCAGGAATACATGTTCTGGAACAACGTCGAGTCGAAGCCCTACGGCTATTACCCGCTGGGTTGGGACGTGAAGATCCTCGACAAGCTCGGCGTCCAGGACATGACCAACCCGAAGTACAAGGGCAAGACGCTCTTCGATGCGGCGCCCACCGGCGAGCGCATCCTCGGCTACTTGCCCGAGGATCTCGACTACGCGCACCCCAACTGCGGCGAGGACGACTCGCTGGGCGACATGGCCCAGGGTGCCTGGATGCAATCTCCGCACATGCAGTGGATGTATTACCTGCCGCGCATCTGCAACCACTGCACGTATCCCGCTTGCCTGGCGTCGTGCCCGCGGATGTCGATCTACAAGCGTCAGGAGGACGGCATCGTCCTGCTCGATCAGACGCGTTGCCGCGGCTATCGCGAATGCGTGAAGGGCTGTCCGTACAAGAAGACCTACTTCAACGCGATCACGCGTGTCTCCGAGAAATGCGTGGGCTGCTATCCGGCCGTCGAGAACGGTCGCCAGACCCAATGCACCATCACCTGCATCGGCAAGATCCGGATGCAGGGTTTCATCACCACGCCGGAGACGGCGCGCGAGGACAACCCCCTCGACTACGTCATCCACGTCGCCAAGATCGCCAAGCCGCTCTATCCGCAGTTCGGCCTCGAGCCCAACACGTACTACATCCCGCCCGTCCACGTGCCGCCCGCGTACCTGCAGCAGATGTTCGGCTGGGGCGTCGCCGAGGCGATCGCCGGCTATCGCAAGGCCACCGACGATCCCAAGCTGCTCGGCGCGTTGCTGCTGTTCGGCGCGACGCCCGAGATCATCCACCACTACCAGGTCTCCGGGAACTTCACGTTCGGCTACGACGAGAAGGGCGTCGAGCTGGTGCGGGTGCCGATCCGCGAGCCGGTCTACGTTCGCGACGCCTACGACCCGAAGTCCGCCACGTTCCGCACCAACGTCACCTAGGAGGTCGTTCATGTGCTGCGCACACCGACAGCCTCCTCCGTCGAGGATCGCTCGGGGGGCCGTTCCAGCCCCACGCCCGAGGCACTCACAGCGCTCGTGGCGTGCCGCGGGCACGCGCGGCGGCCGCCGCGGCGTGTGGAGCGCACTCGGCCGCGGACACGGCCCGGAGGTGTACCCATGAGATCGAAGCCTGTGTCGCTCTCGTTCGCCGCTGGATTCGCGGTGGTCGTGCTCGGTCTGACGACGCCCGCTCACGCTCAGCTTCGCGCGGTGCGAGTGGCGATCGGCGAGCCGTTGCTCGACGCAGACGCGCCGCTCTGGGCCAAGGCACCCGCGGCCGACGTGACGATGATGCCGCAGACCGTCACGACGCCGATGAACCCGGCGCCCGCGATCCTCATGCTCCACGTGCGCGCCGCTCACGACGGCCAGCAACTCGCCGTGCGCATCGACTGGGACGACCCGACGCGCAGCGATCGCATCGTGGTCGACCAGTTCGGCGATCAGGTCGCCGTCCAATTTCCCGAGGACATCACCAAGGGCGTTCCGGCGCCGATGATGGGGAACCCCGGCGGTCGCGTGCGCATCCTGCAATGGCGCGCCGCATTCCAGGCCGACCTGGAGCACGGGCGTCCCAACACCACGCGCGACATCTACCCGAACGCGCTGGTCGACGTTTACCCGGACGAGGTGCTGCGGGCGACCGACGCTCGGCCGTACATGGGCGCCGTCGGCATGGCGAACCCGATCACCTACGCGGACCGTTCGCCGGTGCTCGAGCAGATCGCCGAGGGCTGGGGAACGCTCACCGTCGACAAGTCGCAGCAGGCCGACGGCCGCGGGGCCTGGAAGGACGGTCATTGGCAGGTGGTGATCACCCATCCGCTCGCTGCCGGTCGCGACGACATGACGCTGTCGCCGGGCGGGATGACGATGGCGGGCTTCGCCGTGTGGGACGGCGGCAGTCGCGAGGTGGGACCGCGCAAGGCGTGGGCGCCGTGGGTGCCCGTGCAGCTCGACCCATGAGCGCGAGCGCGGAGCCTCTCGCCGAGCCCGCGGGCTCGGACCCCACGCTCGAAGCGCTGGGGCGCGCAGCGCTCTATCGGGCGCTGGCGCACGCCCTCGCTTATCCCACCGCCGATCGAGTGGCGCGAGCGCTCGCGAGCGTGCGGGCGCGGCTGGCGGCGGCGCCGCTCGCGGCTCCCCTGCACGACGCGCTCGTCGCGGTCGCGGCTGCGTTCGAGCGCGCGGATCGAGAGGCGCTCGCCGCCGAGCACGTGCGGCTCTTCGGTCCGGCCGGCGGCGCGCCGCTTCACGAGACCGCCTACGGAGACGCGGGCCGGATGCTGGGGCGCTCGGCCCAGCTCGCCGACATCTCCGGGTTCTACCTCGCGTACGGGCTCGACCCGACCACCAGCGAACCCTTGCCCGAGGATCACCTGCTGCTCGAGCTCGAGTTCATGAGCATCCTGGGTCTGAAGGAAGCGTACGCACGAAACGAGGGCTTCGACGATCCGCTCGCGATCACGGTCGACGCGCAGCGAAAGTTCCTCGGTGAGCATCTCGGGACGTGGCTCGATGGCTGGCTCGCCGCGCTCGCCACGGCCGAGGCGGGAGCGCTCCACCTCGCGCTGGCGACCTTGGTCCGCGATGTCGTCCGCGACGATTGCGCCCGTCTCGGCGTGGTTCCCCACGTGATCACCCATCGCGCGGTCGACATCGACATGGGCGGCGACGCGGTCGTGTGTCCACACGCGTCGCCAGCGGAAGCGTGAGCACGACCAGCTGAAGGGTGCGCTGCAGCGCACGGGAGGGAAGTCTCATGAGCGCACGACGAGTGCTTGGGATCGTGCCGTGCGTCGCGTTCGCCTGTTGCTGGCTCGTGCCGTGGGGCGTCGCGACGGCTCGCGCCGAGAGCTCGCCTGGCGCTGGCGCGCCTGCCGGAACGGCGCCTGTCGCAACCGCGCCTGCCGCAGCCGCGCAGCCGTCCACGGGCTCGCCCGCGAGCACGCCCGTCTCGTCGAACCCGCTGGCGGCGGCGGCCGAGAAGCTCGGCCTCGCGCTGAGCGGCCAGGTTCGCATCCGCGGCGAGGTCGACGCGCGCGATCTCGCGAGCTCCACCCAGGCGGACCTCGTCGTCGGCGAGCGCGCTCGCCTGGGTCTCGCGGCGCAGCCCACCACCGACGTGACCGGTTTCGTGCAGGTGCAGGACGCGCGCGTCTGGGGCGAAGAGCAGAACTCGCTCACCGACGTGCAAGCCGACGGTTTCGACCTCCACCAGGGCTATCTCGAGGTACGGGATCTCTTCGTTCCGTGCTTGAACCTGCGGGCCGGCAGGCAGGAGATCTCGTTGGGCGAGGAGCGCTTGATCGGCGCCGTCGACTGGACCCAGAACGCGCGCAGTCTCGACGGCGCGGTCCTGACGTACGCGTGGGACGGCGGCGGATGGGTGAAGCCGTTCTGGGCGCTGCTCGCGGAGAAGGATGCGATCGCCGTGAAGGGCGCGCTGCGCCAAGCGGACACCAACGTCGACGAAGGCAAGGACGACGACGTCTGGATCTCGGGCATCCACGCCCAGCAGAAGCTCGGCGACGCGCTGGTGCTCGAGCCCCACGCCTACTGGCTCGACGACGGCACGGCGGACATCGATCTCTACACCTTGGGTGCGTACGGCAATGGCAAGGCGGTGGTCTCGGAGGACGTCGCGATCGTCTACAACGCCACGGTCGACGCTCAGCTCGGCGACGTGAAGGGAAGCGCGATCCACGCCTACTTGGGAGTGATCCACGGCGGCATCAAGGCCGGTCCGGTCATGGCCACGCTCGGCTACGAGTATCTGAGCGGCGACGACGACTCCAAGGACCGATCACGCAACGCCTTCGACACGCTGCTCGCCACGAACCACAAGTTCTACGGCGAGATGGACTACTTCCTGAACAACGCCGCGGACACCGCTTCGCTCGGCTTGCAGGATCTGGTCGCCAAGCTGCGCTACAAGCTCGCGTCCACCACCTCTCTCGCCGCCGATCTGCACCACTTCCAGACCGCCGTCGAGGACGAGACGCCCGGGATCGCGCCCGACAAGCGTCGGTTCGGCGGCCACCAGGATCTGGGGGAAGAGCTCGACGTCTGGGTGCTGCACACCTACACCGCGAACCTGGACTTCCGCGCCGGCTACAGCTTCTTCGTGCCCGGCGATGGCATGAAGGCACGGTTCCAGGCGCAGGACGCAGCCCGTGGCGTCGCCGTCGAGAGCCACGGCTCGGTCGCCCACTGGGCGTATCTCCAGGCCAACCTGGTGTTCTGACGGGCTCGCGGTGGCGACGCGCGCTTCACTCGGCCTCAGGGCTGCTCGGCAGCACCGCCGGTGACGGTCTGGTGGATCATGCGAGCACACGTCTCCACCAGATCCTCCGGTGAGGCTTCGAGCCGCCGCAGCACCTGCTTGTGCGCCGAGAGGCGCTCGAGGAGCGCGAGGATGCCCGCGGCCGCGACGCCGGCGTGGACGCGGGTCGGCACGCGGCCGGCCTGCTGGGCGCCGCGGATCTTGGCCGTGAAGTGGTCGACGATCGGACGCAGCGTGGTGCGCCGCACCTGCTGGAAGCGCACGTCGCCGCGGTCGGCCGCGAGGTTGCGGAGCGACAGCACCGCGTGATGCGTGTCCCAGTGGGCGATGAAGCGGGTGACGATGGCGCGCGCCCGGTCGAGCCCGTCGCTTCCTTCCCACGGCCCGTCGATCAGCTCGACGACCGCGGGCATGTCGTTACCGGCGCGCTCCGCCAGCATGAGCACCGCTTCCTGAACGTCCTGGAAGTAGTGATAGAAGGTGCCGGGCGAGGTGTCGGCGCGGCGCGCGATGTCGACCACGGAGAGGTCGAGGACGCCGCGCTCCTCGAGCAGCTCGGCGGTGACGTCGAGAAGTCGCTCGCGGGTCTTGAGCGCGCGCGGGCCGAGCGGACGGCCGTTTTGCGACAGCGCGGCGCCGCGCGGACGCTTCGATTCACGCTTCGGTGCAGCCGGGTCCACGGATCCCTCGCTTCCCACGGGCGGCGGGCTCACCCTGCCGCGTGCCCGAGGTTGCAGCGTTTTTGACGATGTATCAAATTCGAGCGCGCCCGACCACGCCCGACCACGCCTCGCTCATCGTCATCGAGGATTCGCCATGGACGTCGAGCTCACCGACGAGCAACGCATGCTCCAGACCAGCGCTCGGGAGTTCCTGACGCGCGCGTGTCCGATGTCGCTGGTGCGCGAGTCCATGGACGATCCGGCGCCCGCTTGCGGCCTGCTCTGGCCCACCATCGCCGAGCTCGGCTGGCTCGGGCTGGTGTTGCCGGCGGTACACGGCGGCTCGGAGCTCGGCCTGGTCGAGCTGGTGCTGGTGCTTCAAGAAGCAGGGCGCGCGCTGCTGCCGGCGCCGTTCTTCTCGACGGTTGCGCTGGGTGCGCACGCGATCGCGCTGGGGGGCGACGAGTCGCAACGCTCGCGCTTTCTTCCCGACGTGGCCGCAGGAAAGCTGCGCGTGACGCTGGCGAACCTCGAGGAATCGGCGCGCTGGGACGAAGCCGGCATCCAGCTCCCCGCGACGAGCCGCGGCGGCGACTACGTGCTGGACGGCGCGAAGCGCTTCGTCATGGATGCGGCGCTCGCCGACTGGCTGGTGGTGCCGGCGCGAACCGCTGCCGGAGTCGGCTTGTTCCTGGTGGCAGCGACGGCGCCGGGCGTGACCATTCGCCAGCTCGCGTTCGTGGACCAGGTCCGCAAGGTCTACGTGGTCGAGCTTCGCGACGTGCGCATCCCGGCGAACGCAGTGCTCGGCCCGATCGGCGCAGGCTGGCCGATCCTCGAGACGCTCTTCGATTTCGCGAAGGTGGCGCTGTGCGGTGAGATGTGCGGCGCCGCCGAGCGCGTGCTGGAGATGGCCGCGGATTACGCGAAGGTCCGCGAGCAGTTCGGCAAGCCCATCGGCAGCTTCCAGGCCATCCAGCACAAATGCGCCGAGATGCTGGTGCTGATCGAGAGCGCGAAGTCCGCGACCTACTACGCCGCGTGGGCGATCGCCAACGGCGAGCCCGACGCGCACACCGCCGCCTGCCTCGCCAAGGCGTACACCTCGGAGGCGTTCACGAAGGTGGCCGGCGAGGGCATCCAGGTTCACGGCGGTATCGGCTTCACCTGGGAGCAGGATCTGCATCTCTATTTCAAGCGCGCCAAGTCGTCCGAGCTCTCGTTCGGCACGCCGAGCTGGAATCGCGAGCTCGCCGCTCGCGTGCTTCTCGACGGACGCGGCTGAGCCTGATTCGCTCCGTCGACTGCGCGATTCAGGCTCAGCCGTTCAGGAGCCCGAAGAGCGGCTTCACGATGGGCTTGCGCGAGAGCTGCGCCAGCCACGCCAGGTCCTCGGCCAGTGGAATGAGCGCGTCGGTTCGGCCCGCATGGCGCGCGATGCGTTCGCGGTAGCTGCGACCGAGCTCGGCGAGGGTGGCGTCGGGGTCGGCGGCGGTGCTGAAGATCGTGAACACGTGGCTCTTCGCGTCCTTCTCGCGATCGGCGTAATCGTCGACCGCCTGCACCCAGGCGCCGAACCAGAAGAGGGCCTCGTTCATGCCGTCGGAGATCGATTCGGGATCGGCGACGTGGACGAGCCCGCGTGCGAACGCACCCGCCTTGATCTCGGCCGCCTCCAGCGTGAGCGCGACGCGATCCGAGGCGAGCCGCGACTCGACGACGACCTTCTGGCTGTCGAAGCAACGTTTGGTCTCGACGAGGTACGCGTCCCACCAAGGCGTCACGCTGACCGCGTCCTGGACCGCCTTCGCGGCGCGGGCCAGCTCACGCACCAGCGGATGCGTCGAGGTCGGCGCGTGCCGACCCAGGATGATCGCCAGCAGCTCGTCGTCGCTGGCCGCGTCGGGGTGCTCGTCCTGGACGTCGTCGACCAGGAGCCACATGCGTCCCCAATCCATCACCAGCCGCCGGCGCTCGGCTTCCGATCGGCGATAGCAGAGCGCAGGCGAAGCGCTGTCGAGGACGGCCAGCAGGATCGCGTGCTCGAGGCCTTCGAGCCGCGCCTTCAAGAAGCCACGTCCCGGATAGCCCGGAGTGCTGAGCGTGACGAAGGACGACAAGAGCTTGCGGCGGTACATGAGCGAGCCTCACGCGCGCCGCGATCGGGGGTGAAGCGTCAGCGCGGGCCGAAGAATAGCCGAGCGGCATTGTCGTGGAGATAAGCGCCGAGGGTTGCTTCGGGGAGGTCGAGCTTTCGCGCCTCGGCGAGGCAGCGGCCGAGGGGGATCGCCGGATGGTCGCTGGCGAAGATCACGCGGTCGCTGCCGCGGGTGCGCATGAAGTGGAGCAGCTCGGGCGGCAGGTACTTCGGCAGATACGCCGAGGTCATGAGGTGCAGGCCGCGGTACTTGAGCATGAGCCGGATCGCCACGCTCCACCACGGATCGGCGCCGTGGGCCATCACCAGCGTGAGCTCGGGGAACGCGAGGCAGACCTCGTCCAGATGGAGCGGGTCCTGGACGTGCGCGGGAGCCGGCGGACCGGGGATGCCGGTGGTGAGCGCCAGCGGCAGCGCGAGCTCGATGCACTTGGCGTAGAGCGGGAAGTAGCAGCGATCGCTGGGCGGTAGGCCCACGGTGAACGGTGTGACGCACGCGAGCGAGACCGGCGCCGAGCGCGCGTACGCAGCGAGCTCGCGAAGCGCCGCCGTGCCGCGTCGTGGATCGAGCTTGGCGGCGAGCCGGAAGCGCTCCGGGGCCGCTTCCGCGAACGACAGCACGTGGCGCGAGGGCGCGTCCGCGTCCGACATGAGCACGGCGCGCTCGACGCCGTGCTCGTCCATCATCGCCAGCGCCTCCCCGACGCTCAGGTTCCGCCAATAGTCCTGGCCCGCGTGGAAGACGTCCTTGGCGGCGGCCTTCATGTACTCGGGCATGCCCAGCTCGCCCATGTTGACGTTCAACCACCCGTCGATCGCACGCATGCTCGCTCCCGTTCAGTCGTTGGCGCGGAAGGGTGTGGCGGCGTCGCCGCGGATGAACACCGGGATGGTGTCGAGCGGCGCCTCCACGAGCACCGTCGCGGGCCCGCTGAATCGCTGTCTCTCGTCCCACAGGCTGCGCCAGCTCCCCGCCGGGAAGTAGACCGAGCGCGCGCGCTCGCCGTTTCGCCACACCGGCGCGACCATCAAGTCGGGACCGAAGCCGTATTGATCCCAGCGATCGCCGAGGCGCGGGTCGTCGCGGTCGAGGAAGGGCATGGGCCGCACGATGGGCGCGCCGCTGGCGCCGGCCTCGCGCGCGGCGGCCGTGAGGTAGGGAAGCATGCGCTCGCGCAGCCGCGTGTAGCGGCGATAGATGCCGATCATCTCGTCGTCGTGGCTGGGCTCGGTGGGCATCCTCCACGGCGCGTGGTCGCCCGTGCCGCCGATCACCATGATCCCCGAGAACGCGGCGTACTCGATCCAGCGCGCGAAGACGTCGCGCTGCTTGAACTCGTAGTTGCCGCCGCCGTCGGATCCCCAGATCGGGTAGCCCATGAACGCCGCCCGTTGCTGGGCGATGATCGCCGCGCGCAGGCCGAGATCGGTGCCGGGGCCATTGCCGAAGATGGTGCTTCCCGGGTAGTCGCCGCCGCCGAAGACCGCGAACGCTTGGGTTCCGGTCCAGCCCGGCCGCGACCACAGCACCGTGTCGTCACCGCGCACGTCGGCGAGGGCGGAGCGATGGAGCTCGGCTTGAAGACGCGGGTACTCGTTGTGGACCTCGCGTCCGTTGCGGCCGTCGGCCCACACGTCGTCGGCGGTCGAGGGCAGGAACTCCTCGCCCCGATCGAGGCGCAAACCGTCGATGACGTTGTCGCGCACGAAGCCCGCGAGCTTGGCGCGCCGCAATCTCGGGCTTCCGGGTTGGTCACGTCGAGGACGAAGGTCTTGCCGCCGGTGTTGGAGCACAACGGCGGGCCGCTGGCGCGTGGTGCCAAGAAACCGCGAGCGAACGCCTCGAAGCCGTTGTCGCCCGGCTGATCGCCGCACGCCCACGTGCTCGACCACACGAGCACGCGATAGCCGCGCGCGTGCAGCGACGCGAGCATCGGCGTCGCGATGGCTCAGCCGCTCGGCGTCCCATTCGAAGCGCGCGAGGCCGAAATTTCCTGGCATCCACGGGCGGTCGATCGAATACACGCCGGCGGAATGGAGGAAGCGCCTCGTATTGCGTCACGTCCTCGGCGACCTGCGCGTTCACGGCGCGGCCGTCGAGATCGGTGGCGCCGATGGCCAGCGTGTCGCGCCAGCGCCAATGGCGAAACGCCCAGTCGAGACGCGAACGGGCGGCCCGTGAGGCGCGTGTACTCGTCGAGGATCGTCGCGTGGTCGGGGCCGACAGAGGTGGAAGCGCAGCTGCGCCGATGCGGCGCCGAGTGGGACGCCGTTTCGAAGCGGTAGCTCACGACGCGGGCATCGCTCTTCGCCACGTCGAAGGAGCCGATCGCCGTGCCGTCCACCAGCAACCCGTAGCCGCGCGAGCTCTGGAAGAAGGCGCATGAAGCGAGAACGTCGGTCACGTACATCTCGACGGTCTCGCCCTTGCGGTCGAGCGATCCTGCTCGACGGGCTGCTCTTCGATCGGCAGCCCGGTGGGCGGCGGTGGCGGTGAATCGCGAAGCCGCTCGGTCAAGCCGTAGATGCGCTCGTCGGTCGGCGTGACGATGCGATCGCCCACCGCGGCGACCGACGAATCCTCGGGCGGTGTCACCTCGACGGCGACGGTGCGCGGCGTCTCGAAGCAGGGATGCCGTGGCCTCACGCCCCTCGTCGGTGGCGATGGCGAGCTCGACGCCGCTGCCGCGAATGGCCACTCGGCGCACGGCGCCGAGCTCGTGGCGCTCGTCGCCGCGCTCGTAGAACACCCCGCCCGAGTCGCTTTCCGCCGCCGCGGCTGCGCCGCCGTCGAAGGTCAGTGACCACCGGAACCGCTCTCGATCGATCTCGAGCGCCGCCGCGAGGTCGAAGCCACGCGCACCACACCCGCATCCACGCTGACCACGCCGACGGCGAGGACTTCGGTGATTCACCCGTCACATGCTGCAGCAAGGGCGAGGCTCGCCGCGACCAGAATGGGCACCGCCGAACGGCGCGTCCTGGCCGATCGATCCACGCGCGCACCGAGGGGGCGCGTGAGCTTCGCTCCAGGTTGCGAGCGATCCTGGGCGACCTGTCGGTCGCCCCTGCGGATCTCCACCGTCATCACCGCGGTGCAGGCGAGGCGCGAGCCCGCCGCGCGGAGATCACTCGATGGGCGACATCATGGCGGTGGTGAGCTGCTTCACCACCTGGCCGCAGGTGACAGGGTGCGGCGTGTCGCCCTCCACCCGTGATCCGCCGCGCTGGCTCTTCGGCGTCACGTCCACGTCGGCGGCCTCGGCGCGCAGCGCCGCGACCGTGGCGCGTTCGCGGGGTCGATGGCGGAACGGATCGAAGCGGAAATGCCGCAGCGCGTTCGCGAACGTCACCTTCTCGATCACCTCGTTGGAAAGCCCGGTGAGCTCGTCGAAGAGCAGCTCGGGCGAGCGCGGCCAGGTGGTGTCCGAGTGCGGGTAATCGCATTCCCAGGTGACGTTGTCGACGTTCATCGAGCCGAGATCGCGCAGTCCCGTGCGATCGGAGATGAAACAGGTCACGATTCGCTCGGCGAAAATCTCGCTCGGCCGCTTGGAGCCGAAGCGCTGGTGCGTCCATAGGCGGTGGTGCGCGTAGACGTAGTCGATCCGCTCCTGGAAATACGGCACCCACCCGATCCCGCCTTCGCTGAGCGCGAACTTGATGCTCGGGAACTTGCGCAACATCGGAGACCAGATGAGGTCGGAGGCGCAGTTCACGACGTTGAGGGGGATGAGCGTGATCATGACGTCGATGGGCGCGTCCATCGACGTGAAGTACATCCCTTCGCTGGAGCCGATGTGGAGGCAGACGATCGTGCCCTCGTCCTCGCACGCCTTCCATAGCGGGTCCCAATGGTCGCTGTGGTAGGTGGGCAAGCCGACCTTGCCGGGCTGGTCGCAGAGCGTGATCGCGTGGCAGCCCTTCCGCGCCACGCGCCGCACCTCCTGCGCCGCGAGCGCGGGATCCCAGAGCGGCACCAGCGCCAGCGGGATGAAGCGGTCGGGCGCCGAGCAGCACCAATCGTCGATGTGCCAATCGTTGTAGGCCTGTAGGCAGGCGAGCGAGAGCTCCTTGTCCTTCGCCTTCAAGAAGATCTGGCCCGCGAGTCCCGTGAACGACGGGAAGCACAGCGACGCGAGCACTCCGTTCGCGTTCATGTCGCGTACCCGCTCGCGAACGTCGTAGCAGCCGGCGCGGAGCTGATCGAACGCCGTGGGCTCGATGCCGTATTCCTCCGGCGGGCGCCCCGCGACGGCGTTGAGGCCGATGTTCGGAAGCTGCTGGCCTTCGAAGAGCCACACGTCGCTGCCGTCCTTCTTGCGGACGATGCGCGGCGCGCGCTCGCGCCACGTGGCGGGCAGGTGGCGCGCGAAGAGGTCGGCCGGCTCGACGACGTGGTCGTCGATGCTCACCAGGATCAAGTCTTCGACGCGCATGCGTTGGCTCCGCGGATCACCACGTGGTGCTGAAGAATTGCTTCATCCAGCGACGATAGGTTCCGAACGGCCCGTCGCCTTCCACGAGCATCGGCCTGGTGAGATAGGCCTTGTTTTCCCAGATCGGGATGTCCTGGTGCATCTGCTTCTCGAGGTCGCGGATGATGGCGGCGCCCACGCCGTGCTGGTCGCTGGCGCCGTCGACGGCGTGAACCGAGTACGCGAACGTGACGTCCGTGGTTTCTTCGTCGATCGGCGTGGCGGTATTCACCATCCAGGTCTCGATGATTCCCGTGAGGTGTACGGTCTGGAATGCCGGGCCGTAATCGGTGGTGTCGATCCCGCCGGCGATCTCGCCCTTGGGCGTGCCGAGCTTCATCCGCGACTGGCAACGCAGGATCGGCCCGTCGGCCTCGACGGTGCTCTCGGGCATGGTGTGGGCGCCGTGGACGTACACGAAATGCGCGCGATCCACGGCGTTCTCGTTCATGTCGAGCCAGCGGCTCTTCACCGTCCAGCGCAGGATGCGGTAGGGCGTCCAGTTGGGCTGCCGGTAGTGCGGCAGCTCCGGCAGCTCGAAGCTCGGGGGGGCGTCCTGGTCGTGGTGCCAAACGAGCACCAGCCCGTTCTTCTCGCAGGTCGGCCACGCGCGAATGCGCGCGTTCGCCGGCAGCCGATCGCTGTACGGCACGTGCTTGCAGGCGCCATCCGCGCCCCATTCCCAGGCGTGGAAGGGGCAGCGAATGCGGTCGCCCTCGACGATCCTGCCGCCCACGCCGAGGTTGGCGCCGAGATGCGGACAGATCGCGTCGAGCACGTGCGCGTGCCCAGCCGAGTCGCGAAACAGCACCAGGTCGCGACCCAGGTAGTGGGCCGCGTGGAGCTCGCCGGGCTTCAGATCGTCCGAGTAGGCGACCCGGAACCAGCCGTTCGCGTACGCAGGGAAAGGGAAGCGGCTCGCCATCGGCGCCTCGCTCGGCGGTGGATCGCCGTTCGTTTTTGACGGATCGTCAAAAACCACCTTAGCCCTGGAAAAGTGGGCACGCAAGGGCGAAGCCACGTCGGAGGCGGGCGCGCGCCCCAAGCGCGTTCGTCGCCCGTCGGCGTGCAGCGGTCAGCGATCGTGGCCTCGGCGCGGTGATAGCTCTTGGCTACTGAATCGAGACAAAAGTTGTATTGGGCGGATCACGTGTCGAGGTGCATGTTGGGCTCGCCGAGCGGGGCCATGCCGGTCTCGCGCAACGGAACGAAAGGCAGGAAACGACCATGTATCCGAGTCCCAGCAAGCTCTCCGAAGTCGCTCGCCAGTCGCTCTCGGAGACCCTCAACGCGCGTCTCGCCGACGGCCTGGATCTCTTCAGTCAGATCAAAGTCGCGCACTGGAACATCAAGGGGCCGCAGTTCCCGTCGTTGCACCCGCTCTTCGAGACCTTTGCGGTGAGCCTCGCGAACCACAACGACGCCATCGCCGAGCGCGCCGTCACGCTCGGCGGCAAGGCGTACGGTACGGCGCGGCGGGTGGCGCGCTCGTCGCGGCTCCCCGAGTATCCCGAGGAGACGACCCGCGACATGGAGCACGTGGCGCTGCTCGCGGACCGGATCGAGGCCTATCTCGACGGCTTGCGCGAGTCCCGTGCCGTCGCCGAGCGCGCCGGCGACACGGACACGGTCGATCTGCTGACCGGTATCGTCACCGAGTTCGAGAAGCACGCCTGGTTCCTGCGGGCGTCGCTGGCGAGCTGAGCGTGAGGTCTCGTTGGAGCGCGGCGCGCCGTCGCTGCCGAGGGAGGCGAGCGATGGCCACGATGGCGCTCTTCGGTGCGCGGTCCGGTGCGTTGCGCGCCGCGTCCGGACCGGACCATCGGCTCTTCCTCCGGACCGTGGGGTTGGCTCGGCCGCGCGGCGCGTCGCGATCGGGGCTGGTCGCATGGGCAGGATCGAGGTTGCGCGGATCGTGTCAGGCGTCTCGCGCGCAGCGGAACCCGTAGCTATAGCCCCAGAACGACGGTCCGAGCGCGCCGCGATGCGTGGCACGCAGCGAGAACGCGGTATTGAGCCACGACCCGCCGCGCACGACCCGCTCGGTTCCGGTGGCCGGACCGGATGGGTTCGTGGCCGGGCTCTCCGCGTAGTAGCCGGCGCCGAACCAGTCCCCGACCCACTCCCAGACATTCCCCGCCATGTCGAGCGCGCCATGCGGAGACGTGCCGGCCGGACGCGAGCCCACGACGTTGGTACCGCCGATCCCGCACCCGCTGCCGCCGTTGCCGGGATCGTTCATCAGCGCGTACGCGCAGCTCGGCGAATCGGCCCCCCACGGATAGGTGCGCATGTCGCGACCTCGTGCCGCCTTCTCCCACTCCGCCTCCGTGGGAAGGCGCTTGCCCGACCACGAGCAGTGGGACTGCGCCTTGGCCCAGTCCACGCAGTTGACGGGATGAGCGCCGCGGGTTGGCGCGTCCCAATTGCACGCGGAGTTGGTGCCGTACGTTTCGTTCGGCGCGGCGCAGGCGGACGCCGCGACACACTCCGCGTACGCGTCCACGGTCACCTCCCAACGGTCGATCCAGTACGCGCTCAGGCTCACGCTGTGCACCGGCGTCTCGACCTCCGAGCCGCTCGCCGATCCCATGGAGAAGTCGCCCGCAGGCACGAACACCATCTCGGGATCGCAGGTCGTGGGAGGTTCGCTGTGCGTCCACGCACAGCTGTCGGCCGACTCGAAGCCGTTCTGCCACACGAGCTCGGGTTGGCTGGCCAACACCACGGACCGCCAGGCGAGCACGATTCCGACTCCGACCGTCGCAGCCCCTCGTCGCGGCATCCGAGGTCCTCCCGCTGCGCGAACGTAGCACCTGGCTGAAGCACACCCGCAGCTTCGCCGCGAGACGGGGTGTCGCGTGGCCGACCCGCGGGCGCTCGGAGATCAGCGCGGCGTCGCGAATCGCTCACACGCGGCGCGGGTGACCTCGTCGAGCGGGTAGTAGGCCTCGATGCGCAGCTCCTGGACGAGCACGTTCTGCGGCGCACTGAAGGCGGTGAGTGTGGTCAGGAAGCTCAGCACCTCGTCGCCGGCGGCGAGGCGAAGGGTGAAGCACGGCTGCGCCGGCTCCGAGAGATCGGGCTGGCGCCATTCCTTGGGGATGTCGGGAAGCGCCAGCAGCCGGCCGAGAAGTGCAGAGACCGAGCCGTCGTCGAGCTCGCCGAGCGCTTCGCGGTGCAGCCGATCGAGGGTGAGCCGTGCGGTTTGGTCCCAGTTCAGGATGAACGGCTTGAGCTGCGCCGGATCGAACATCGCGTCCAGCAGGTTGAAGGTGGCCGGGTCGGGCGGTGCCGGCAGGATGTGTGCGAGCAGTGCGAAGGCACCGGCGTTGGCGTCGATGAGGTCGTAGGTACGGCTCATGATCGCGAGCGGGAAGGGCTCGTGCTTCGCCTTCATCTGCTCGAGGGTGGCGCGGATGAGGTCGGGCAGCGCGCCGCGATCGGCATCGCCGAACTCGGCGTCGAAGCCCGCCGCGCGCAGCAGCGCATTCTGATCGCGTAACGGCACGTCGAGCGTGGCGCCGAGGCGCAGCGCCATGTCGCGGCTGGGCTTGGCGCGGCCGGTCTCGAGGAAGCTCACGTGGCGCGCGGACACCTCGGCGGCGAGCGCCAGATCGAGCTGGCTCAAGCCGCGGCGCGCGCGCCAATGCTTGAGCAGCGCGGGAAAGAGGCCGGCGTTGGGGATGGCTCGATTCGTCATGGCGGCATGGTCGCTCCGTGACGCGCCATCGTCACTTACCTGGCGAGGTCGTTGCGGCGAGGGGGCGGAGCGCGCACCTTCCCGTCACACCCGCTCGCGAGGAGGAACGCATCATGGCCACGCTCACCGAAGCCGACGTCGCCCGCGCGCTCCGTGCCGCCGACGTCACCCGCATCGACGTCGGCAACGCACGTCTCGCGCATTGGAAGCTCGGCACCGGACCCGATCTGGTCTTCGTCCACGGCTGGCCACTTCACTCGGCGACCTACCGCGCGGTGGTGCCGGCGCTCGCCGATTCGTTCACCTGTCACCTCGTCGATCTGCCGGGTGCCGGGCGCTCGCAGCACGACGCAAGCAACGACTTCACGCTGCGCGGGATGGCGGCGTCGCTGCGGCGGGCGCTGGATGCTCTCGGGCTGGCCCGCTACGGGCTCGTGGCCCACGACAGCGGCGCGGGAATCGCGCGCTTCGTGGCGGCCGACGACGCGCGAGTCGCCGGCATGGTGTTCGGCGACACCGAGATCCCTGGGCACACGCCGTGGCTCATCGCGCTCTATCGAACGACGCTCGCCGTCCCCGGTGGCGTGGAGGTGGTGCGCGCGCTGCTCAGGCTCGGCGCCGTACGCCGCTCACCGCTCGGCTTCGGGGGTTGCTTTCGTGACCCGCGCTTCGTCGACGGCGATTTCGACGCGTGGTTCGTGCGGCCCCTGCTCACCGACCGGCATTACCTCGACGCTCAGCTCGGACTGTTGCGTCATCTGGATGCGAGCGAGGTGGAGCGCCTCCGCGACGTGCACGCGAAGATCCGGGTCCCCGTGCGGCTGGTGTGGGGCACCGACGATCCGATCTTTCCGATCGCGAAGGCGCGCGCGATGCAGAGCCAGTTCGCCGGGCGCGTCGATTGGGTGGAGATTCCCGGCGCCCGCGCGTTCCACCACGAGGACCACGCCGACCACTTCGCCGCTCAGGTGCGCGAGCACTTCACGCGCGTCTTCGCGTGAAACGGCCGTCGATTGAGTGCTCGGGCCCCCCTCCGGTACGATCCACCTATGGAGGTGGCTATGGAGCTCAGCAAGAAGACCACGATTCTCTTTCCGCCGGAGCTGCACGAGCGCTTGATTCGTCTGGCGAAACGGCGGCGGACCAGCCTCGGTGCGCTGATTCGCCGCGCGTGCGAACGGGAGTACGGCCAAGCCTCTGCCGAGGAACGTGTGGCGGCGGTACGTGAGCTCGAGTCGCTGGGTCTGCCGGTGGCGTCCCCTCGCGTGATGAAGCGGCAGTCGGTCATCGCAGTCGAAGACGCGCCGTCGTGATGCTCGTGGACGCCAACGTGCTGATGTACGCCGCCGGAGCCGTGCATCCGCACAAGGCGGCGAGCGTTCGCTTTCTCGGGCGTGTGGCCGAATCGAAGGTCGATGCCGTCGTCGATGCGGAGGTGCTTCAGGAGGTTCTCCACCGCTACCGCGCGCTGCGACGCTGGTCCGATGGGCGTCGTGTGTACGATTTGGCGCGTCGAGTCTTTGCCGTGGTGCTCCCGATCACTGGCGAGGACGTCGACCGGGCACGCGAGCTCATGGACGAGCACCGCGGCCTGATGGCGCGCGACGCGCTCCATTGCGCGATCGCCGAGCGCAACACGGGCGGCCTGATCGTGAGCTTCGATCGCGATCTCGACGTCGTCGCCGGCGTGCATCGCATCGAGCCGGATCGCGCCACCTGACGGATTTGGCGGCCTCGTCGGCCGACGTCGAGCACCTGCGTTCAGGCCGTCGCAGCGCGGGCGTCGAGGCGGGTGAGGCCGGCGGCGCGGGCGTGCTCGATGGCCGTGCGGTACTCGGCGGCCGTGATGCGGCGGGCGATCTCCGGGTATTCGGCGGCGCGGTAGTCGGGGTGGTACTGCGCCATCACGTTCACGTAGGTCGCCGGGGAGAGCGCCGTGGCGATCCAGCGCAGGATCTCGCCCGTCTCGTCGAGGGCACCCGGCATCACCAGATGCCGCACCAGCACGCCACGCCGCGCCAGCCCATCGGGACCGATCTGCAGCAAGCCCACCTGACGATGCATCTCGGCGACGGCGGCGCGGGCGCGCTCGGGATAGTCCTTCGCCTTCAAGTAGGTGCGCGAGCGTTCGCGGCTCCAGTACTTGAAATCCGGCATGTAGATGTCGACCACGTCTTCCACGTGGCGCAGGCTTTCGAGCGAGTCGTAGCCGCTGGTGTTGTAGACGAGCGGCAGCCGGAGCCCTTTCCGCGCCGCCACCCACACGCCTTCGAGCACCTGGGGCACCACGTGCTCGGGCGTGACGAAGTTGATGTTGTGACAGCCGCGTCGCTCGAGCTCGAGCATGATCTCGGCGAGCCCGTCGGCATCGACCTCGCGGCCTTCGCCCGCTTGGCTGGTGTCGTGGTTCTGGCAGAACACGCATTTCAGGTTGCAGAACGAGAAGAAGATCGTGCCCGAGCCGGCCCAGCCACGTAGCACGTCCTCCTCGCCGAAATGCGCGAAATGCCCGCTCACGCGAGCGCGGCGCCCGGTGCTGCACACCTTGGTCTGGTCGGCGAGACGATCGATCCGGCAGTTCCGCGGACAGACCTCGCAGCGCGACAGCCGCGCGACCGCGGCTTCGACCTTTCGTTCCAGCGCGCCGCTCGCGAGGCTGCGAACGTAGGCCGGCTCGAAGCCCGCAGGGCCGCCGAAGCGCGACGACCGCATCGAGACGCGTCCTTCCGCCATGCCCCCAGTGTGGCGTATCGGGCGGGCGGGCTCAGTGCGCGGCGCGCTCCTGGTGGTGGCGCGCCAGCGCGACGAAGCGATCCAGCTCCTCGGAGCTCGCGAACACCCGCCGCGGGATCGAGTGCGCAGAGATGTTGGACGTGTAGACGTAGACGCCGTCGGCGTCGTCCTCGATTCGCTCGATCGCCTGCCAGCGGATCCGTGCATCGAAGAGCGGGGCTTCGATCAGGAAATGGCTGGGCGAGATCTGCATGCGGCGCGGACCGACCAATCCCAGATTGGATCCGCCCGCGAGCGCGCGCTCGCTCTGCTTGGCGATCGCCCACCGGAAGTAGGACGGAAAGAGCAGCGTGACCAGGGCGATGATCGCGCCGCCGATGGCGAGGCTCGTGAGCGAGAGCGAACGGCCCGACTCGCGCACCGGCACCACCCATACGATCCACGCGAAGAGCAGCAGGATGATGCCGCTGCCGATCTGCGTTCGCCGGATCACCCGCAGCGCGCGCGGCGTCTTGCTCTGGGCACGGACGAGATAGGCCACCACGTCGTCGAGCGTGGCGTCGAAGCGCACCTCGGCGATCTCGCCGGACTCGTCGAAGGTCACCGTTCCGTGGCCCGTGTTGCTCGCGGCCGTGGGCGCCGAGTAGGGATTCGCGGTCGATTCCATCGCAAGTGCAACTCGCCCGCGCGTTGGTTCGGTCAATTCTCTTGCGCGGCGGCCTGGTACTGCCGGGCCATCGCCACGAACGCTTCGAACTCGGCGTCACTCGCGAACGCGCGGCGGGGGACGACGTAGCCGCTATTGGCCGACACGTAGACGTAGAGCGCGTGTTCCGACTCGACGATGCGCTCGACTGCCGGCCAGCGCACCTGATCGTCGGTGTAGGGGCCTTCGCAGCGAAACGAGCGCGGCGCGATCGTGACGCGCCGCGGCCCGACGCTACCGAGGTTGCGGCTCGCGGCCAACGAGCGCCGCGTGATCCGCCTGCCCATGGTTCGCTGAAATCCTGCGTAGAAGAGGGCGAAGAGAGCGACCAGGACCGCCGTGACGATGGATCCGACGTCGAGCTCGCGTTCGGCCCACCATTTCGCAAGTGCGGTGGACACCATGAGCGCGACGTAGAACGCGAACGCCACCTGGAAGACGCGACGCTGACGTCTGCCCGACGGCGAGCTCACCAGATGGGCCGCGGAGAACTCCGCCAGATCGTCCGCGGTGATGTCGACGTCGATGTGACGGGCCTCCGCGCCGGTCGCATCGGTGTGCGCGACCACCCGTGCCGGTGCCGCGGCAGCAACCGTCGGCGGCGCGTAGGGATTTGCGCCGTCGCTCACCGCGGCAGGCCGAGGACGCGGGTGGCGATGATGTTGCGCTGGATCTCGGAGGTGCCCGCGTAGATCGTGGCGGCACGCGACCACAGCGCTTCGTACGCCCAGTAGCCGTCGTCGATCGCGAGGTCGTCGCCACGCCGCACCAGCGCCGCCGGTCCCATCAGGTCCACCGCGAACTCCTTCACCCGCTGATCCAGGCTCGACCACAGGATCTTGAGGGTCGAGCCCTCCGGTCCTGGCACGCCGTGCTTCTGGATGGTGCTGGCGTTCCGGTACGCGGTCATGCGCAGGATCATGTTCTGCGCCGCGAAGTCCATGAGCTTCTGGCGCACCAGCGGATCCTGCGCGGCGGTGGTGCCGTTGCCGCGGTCGAGGTGCTTGGCGATCTCGATGAGCCGCTCGACCTCGGCGGCGAGGCGCGCGTGCTGCGCCGAGCTGCCGCGCTCGTGGGCCAGCGTGTGCATCACGATGTCCCAGCCGCGGTTCACCTCGCCGACCACGTTCTCGATCGGCACCTCGCAACCGTCGAAGAAGACCTCGTTGAACCACGCTTCGCCGGTCATCTCGACCAGCGGTCGGATCGTGATGCCGGGGCTCTTCATGTCCACCAGCAGGAACGAGAGTCCCTTGTGGCGCACTGAATTGGGCTCGGTGCGCACCACGAGGATGCACCAGTCGGCCTGGTGCGCGAAGCTCGTCCAGGTCTTCTGGCCGGTGACCACGATCTTGTCGCCGCGCACCTCGCCGCGCGTGCGCAAGCTCGCCAGGTCGCTGCCGGCGTTGGGCTCGGAAAAGCCCTGGCACCAGATCTCCTCGCCGGTGAGGATCTTCTGCAGGAAGCGCTCTTTCTGCCATGGCTTGCCGTGGGCCATGACGGTGGGGCCGACGAGCGCCGTGCCCACCGACAGGTTGATCATGTTGGGCGCTTCGAGGCGCGTGTACTCCTCGGCCCAGATCAAGTACTCGATGTGCCCGATGGCGCGGCCGCCGTATTCCTTCGGCCAGTTGAGCCCCGCCCAGCCACCGTCGTAGAGCTTGCGCTGCCAGCTCTTCAGGAACGCCACGCGTGCGGTGGCTTCTTCGGGCTCGCGGACCTTTCCGTCGAGCCAGCCCGCGGGGAGATTGGCCGTGAGCCAGTCGCGCACCTCGCGGCGAAACGCGGCTTGCTCGGGTGTGTCGCGCAGATCCATGGCGCCTCCGATCGTGAGCGGCGAGTGCGCCCAACGATCGCCCGCCGGGGCGCGGCGATCAAGCTCTTGGCTGCTCGAGGCGCGCCGCGCGTGGGCCGGTTCACGGCACCGGCGCCGTCGATCGCAGCAGTGCGTCGAGGCGATCGATCACCGCGCGAGCCTGGTCCGCTTCCACGGCCTCGCGCTCGCGGTTCGGGCGAGCGATCAGCGCCAACGTGGTCTCCGGCTCGCCGCGTTTCCCTGCGACGAGCGACACCGGATCGTACTGGAGAGGGCGGAAGAGCTCCGCCATCTGCGCAGTTCGCGCATCGACGATCGTTTGCACCGGCAGCATTCGGTCGAGCGCGGTGCGCGCGAGCTCGATCGTGGCCGAGAGCTCGGCGCGAGCCGGCGCATCGAAGCGCGGCTCCGCGGCGAGGTTGCGCTCCAGCGATCGCGTCGCGCTGGGTATCCACGCCCACTCCAGGCCGCCGCCCACGGTTTCCCGGAGCTGGATCGCCGAGGAAACCCGGAGCGCGAGCGCCAGCATGTGGGCATGGTGGACCGTGGCCTCGCTCGCGGCGCCCCGTTCCTCGGCCGCGCGCCCCGCGATCGAGAACCACTGCGGTACCGCGGCCTGCGCCAGCGTCGGCTCTGGCGACATCGCGCCGCCGCTCGGGACCGCGGCCGTGAGCTCGCGGGCCGCGAGCGCGCGCCGCGCCATGTCGAGGCAGTCGGCTCGCTCTTCGAGCAGCGCGTCCGCTCGCTTCCGCTGCGCTTCGGTCCAGCCCTCGTCTCGGCGCTCGAGACCACGAACCAGCTCGCCCTTCGGATCGCACAGCGCAGCGGCCCGCTCGAGGAGCACGAAGCCGTCGTCGGGCGCCCGCGCGGGCGCAACCTGCAGCTCGACGGCGACCGGAGCGATGCGGGGGAGGGATGCGCGGGCCGAGTCGATCGGCTCGAGGACGAAGTCGCGGACGCGCACCGTGGCGGTGCCCGCGCGCTCGGGCGCGCGCAGAGCGGAGGCGAGCTCCGCCGCGAACTGGCACGGGGCCTCGGGTCGCGCATCGCACTGAAGTGCCACGGTCCGGGTCTCACCCAACCAGTCGACCGTGAAGCCCGTGAGCCGCGCGGCGTGCCCAGCACGCACGGCGAGCCGGGCCGAGGACACCCGGACCGGCTCGTCGGCGAAGGGCGCCGACACCGCAAGGGATACGAACGATCCACTGGCGGGCGGCGAGTGGCGGCCGAGTGCCTCGATCGCGAGCAATGAGCCACCCAGGACCACCAGGCACGCGATCCCGCTTCGGCTCATCGGCGACGGCTTGCTCACCACGGTGGACGTCGGGCGATCGCCACGAGCAACGGGGCGAAGATGAGCAACGCACCGAGGAGGGTGACGAGCGTGATCGTCCGTGGCGTGGTCCCGCTCACGCGCCCGAGAACACGGCCGGTCGCGAGCGGCCACGCGAGAACGCCGGTCCAGAAGGCTCCCACGGCGAGCCCCGGTGTGACCTCGAGCTTCGTCCCGATCATCAGCAGCGCCGCGCCGAGTGTGACCGCGGCCATCCCGTCGCCGGTGATCGCCAGGACGCGTTCCCAGCTCATCCTGCGCTTGGCCGCTCGCAGTCCCAGCCAAAGCAGGCTCGCGTAGGCGATCCACAACCCGGCGACGAGCTCGATCGTACGCGCGAGCGCGACGGGTCCGCACGCGAGCGCACCGGCCCCGTTCATGCCGTCGAGGAAACGCACCGACCTTCCGACGAGGCAGCGTTGCCAGCCGATCAGTGCCCCAGCCACGACCACCATCCCGGTCGCGCGGATCATCTGCGCGGGAGCGACGTGGGCCGGCTCGCCCGGATTTGGGGAAGGCTGGATCGGTAGTTTCACGGGCTCGCTCGCGCCGGCGCCGCAGCGCCGCAGGATCGCGTGGCCGAGGCGGGCAGGTCAACGGCGGCGTGGGCCTCGCCTCCGTGGCTCCGCGTCCCCGCCGCGGCACGCGGACGATCGGGGCGCTGCGCTGCCACGGACTCTCGGCGTGGGGGCACGCGCGTGGGCAGCGCTGCCCTCGAAGGGGCCGACTGCACAGCGGACGTCGGGCCTCCTCGCGCCTCGAAGCGACCGCTCAGAACCGCTCGTTGCCGGTGGGCTCGGTGCGGGGCACGGCGTTCTGCGTGTGGCGGATCTTGGAGATCTGCTCGTAGATCGCTTTGCGCGCGCGATTGATGGCGCCGAGCGGCTGGAGCTCGGGCGAGGCGTGCCAGGGCGTGAACGAGAGATTCTCGCAGAACGCGTCCTGCGCTGCGCTGTCGAGCTTCTGCGCGGGGATCTCGATTCGGGCGACCGGCACGAACGGCGAGACCGCCTCGCTCCACTCCACCGTGGGATCCTCGATCGGCATCGCGACCGGATCCTTCTGGAGCTGGACGCCGAACTCGAAGCACGCGGGCGTAGCGGCGAGACGTTTCACGAGATCCTCGCGCAGATAGGACGCGCTGGGATCGTCGGGCATGGCCGCCGCGACCTCGCTGCACGGCTTGGCAGCGAACTTGGCCGCCTGGCCGTCTCCCATGCGGTAGGGCGTCTCGCTGAAGTAGCGGGTCGAGAGCAGGCTCGGCGTTTCCTGGCCGACCGCGTCGAGCAGGAGCCGCAGATCGTGGATCTTCCAGTCGAACGGATTCCAGCCCAGGAAGTAGCCGAGCGGGCTGTCCTCGGAGACCGCGCGCGCGAACTCCACGTAGTCCGCAGGGTCCGCCACGATGAAGACCGGGTAGTTCACCAGCAAGAAGTCCTGGGTCAGCGCTTCGTCGGGCGAGAGTTTCGGTCCCGTGACGCCGGCCAGCTTGATGGCCATGCCGCGCAGGTTCTTGCCGTTGTCCTCGGGCGGCTTGGGGAGGCCGTTCGAGAACCGCACCCAGGCCGGATAGGCGCCTGGCGTCGCGAACACGCCGTGACGCAGCGCGCTCGGCAGGTCGTTCGCCACGGTGAACGTGGCGTGCACGCAGCCGTGCGCTTTGATGTGGGCATCGCGTTTCGCCGGAGTGCCGGGCGGGTAATCGCGCGCCATCGTCTTGCGACCGAGGTCCACCACCTGCTCGATCCGCTGCGTCTCGTCCGGGAACGGGTATTCCACGCCGAGCTCGGCGTTCGCCGGGATCTTCACCCGCGGTCCGCAGCTGGCGAGCAGCGCAACCAGGATCGGAACGAATGCGGGCATGCGCGGGCGAAGCTTCATGAGGATTCTCTCCGAGTGGTGCGACGCGTGGTAGGACGTGCTCCTACCACGACGAAGGTGGGGACCGAGAGTGCGTCAGATTGGATACGCGCGAGCGGCCCGGTCGGATGAGAGCGAAGCCGTGATGCGAACGCTGGTGGTGAGGGACGACCGGATCGGCGATCTGGTGCTGACGCTACCGGCGATCGAGGCGCTGGCCCGCGCCGGCGACGCGATCACGCTCGTGGCTTCCGCGGCGAACGCCGATCTGGTCGCGCACGATCGGCGCATCGCATCCACCGTGGTGCTTCCCGAGGGCGGCAAGGCGCGCCTGCGGGCGTTCGCGGGTCTGGTGCGGCGCGGCCGCTTCGACCGGGCGTTCTTCTTCCGCAGTCGCTGGCCGCGGGGCTGGATCGCCGCGGCGCTGGGTGTGCCGGCGCGGATCGGCCCGTTCGCGAACGCCGACGGGCTCGCGTACACGATCCGGCCGCGCCAGCACCGGTCCGGCTCGGGTGATTCCGAAGCGACGTATTCGCTCGAGTTGCTCGAGCTGGCCGGCGTCGTCGGCGCGCGGACCGGCGCCGCGCCCGAGGCGCTCTACCGCAACGTCGTGCTTCCCGAGCGGGTTGCCGATCTGTGGCTCGCACCACCGCCGGCGGCGCGGCTCGCCTTGCCCGAAGCGCTGCGCGAGCGCGCGCGGCGCTGGATCCAGGACACCCTCGCCGCTGGCGAGCGCTCGCGGCCGCGGGTGGTGGTGCATCCGGGCGCAGGCGGCTCGTCGCGCAATTGGAGCGCTGCGCGCTTCCGGTCGTTGGTGCGCGAGTTGTCGCGGCACCGCGACGTCACGGTGATCGTCACCGGCGCGCCGCACGAGGTCGCGCTGGCGCGCGAGGTGGCGGCCGGGAGCACGCCGGCGGCTCCCGTGCACATCGGCTGGGCGGGCCCGCTGGCGCACGCGGCGCTGCTCGGCGAGGTCGCGGTGGTCGTGAGCGGCTCCACCGGCACGATGCACCTGGCCGCCGCGGTGGGCACGGCGACGGTGTCGCTCTTCGCGCCCATTCGCGCCTCGTCGCCGGTGCGCTGGGGCGCGCTCTCGGCGCGCGCTCGATTCGCCCTGCCGCCAGTGCCAGACTGCGAACGCTGCATCGGGCCGCGATGCCCGTGGTGGGACTGCATGGATCGGATCGGGATGGAGCGAGTGGAATCGCTGGTGCGCGCGGCGCTCGCCGAGGGCGCGGGCGGGTGATCGAAGTCGTTTGCCCTGCGGGATTTCACGAGCTCGCCGGACCGCGCGCGAGCCGCGTGTGGGTGCGTGGCGATCTCGTCGAGCGGTTCGCGGACCACGACTTGCTGCCCGCGCGCGGCACGCCCGAGGGGGCGCTCGCGCCGGTCCCGCTGGCGGGGCGGGGTGGTGCCTTTCGGATCGGCTGGCGCGGCGTCTCGTTTCCACTCGTGTACCGGCGAGCGCTGCGCGGCGGGCTGGTCGCGAAGGTGAACCGCGACCGCTTCTTCGATCGCGTGCCGCGGCCCTTCGCCGAGGTGGCGCTGAGCGAGGTGCTGCGATCGCGCGGGGTGGATACGCCCGAGATCGTGTTCGCCGTGGTGCGGCACGGCGCGGGTGGCGCCTATCGCGGCGCGGTCGCGAGTCGCTGGATCGAAGGCGGGCGGGATCTCGCCGACACCCTCGATGCGCTCGCGAGCGCGGGAGAGCCCGCGGACTCGCCGCGCGTGTGCGCGATCTGGCGGGCGGTGGGGCACGCGGTGGGCACGCTCCACGCGGCGGGGGTGCTTCACGCCGATCTCAACGCGCGGAACCTCCTGCTGGTCGACGGCGACGACCGCGCGAGCCCTGGCGAACCGCGAGTCGTGATTCTCGATCTCGATCGCTCCCGACGGTCGGCGCGGCTCTCCGCGAGGGACCGCGCCGCCAACGGGGCACGTCTCGAACGCTCGCTCCGCAAGTTCGCCGGAGCCGCGCGGATCACGGGCCGTGAAGCGCGCCGCGCTCGCGACGAGGCCTACGCGGTGGCCAGCGTGGGCCGCGCCGAGCCCACGCGATGACCGGCGCGAACCTCGCTCGCGCGGACGACCTCGGCGGCGTCGCGGGCCGGCCAGCCGCGCTGCCCGGAGGTCTCGTCCTCGGCGCCGGCTCGCGGATCGCGATCGTCCGTCTCGGCGCCATCGGCGACGTCGTGAACACCATGCCGCTGCTCGTCACGCTGCGCGACGCGCTTCCCCGAGCTCAGCTCACGTGGGTGATCGAGCCCAAGAGCTGGCCCATCCTGGAAGGCCATCCCGCCCTCGACGATCACGTCCTCTTCCCGCGTCACGAGGTGCGACGGCACGGCGCCGCCTTCGTGCGCGAGCTTCGCAGCCGCCGCTTCGACGTGGTCCTCGATACCCAGCGGCTGCTCAAGAGCGCCTTGGTCGCGCTGGCCAGCGGTTGCCGCGTGCGGATCGGTTTCGACCGGCGTCGCTCGAAGGAAGGCAACTGGCTCTTCGCCACCGCGCATCTGCGGCCGCGCGAGGGCCAAGCGCCGATGATCGATCAGTTCCGCGAGTTCGCGACGGCGCTCGGTTGCGCGCTCGGACCCGTGCGCTGGGATCTGCCGATCCCGAGCGCCGCGCGCCAGCGCGCCGAGTCGGCGCTCGCCGGCGTGGCGCGCCCCTACGTGGTGCTCAACCTGGGCGCGAGCAAGCCCGAGAACCTGTGGGCCGCCGAGCGCTGGGCCGAGCTCACGCGGCGGATCGGTGACGAGCTCGACCGTCCGGTGCTATGGACGGGGGGCCCGCAGGACGTGGAGCGGGCGCGCGCCGCCGCGCGGTCGGCGTCGCCCGCGCGTGACCTCGTGGGCGCGACCGATCTCAAGACGCTCGCGGCCATCCTCGAAGGAGCCTCGCTGGTGGTGAGCTGCGATACCGGACCCATGCACATCGCCGTCGCCGTGGGCGCTCCCGTGGTGGGGCTCTTCGGCCCCGCCGATCCCGCGCGCACGGGGCCGTACGGCTGGCGCGAGTTCGTGGTGCTGCCGCGTGACGGCTCGCGCGACATGCGCGATCTCGCCGTCGACGACGTGTTGGCCTCGGTGCGCCGGCTGCTCGCCACGCGCCCGACTGGCGGTTACTCGTGAAGCGGCGCGATTGGGCAGCGCGCGCCGCGCCGCTCGATCCCGCCGACGTGGTGGCGGAGTTCGGCAGCGTCGAGGTGCTGGTGGTCGGCGATCTCATCGCCGACCGCTTCCTGTGGGGGAAGGTGAGCCGCATCAGCCCCGAGGCGCCGGTGCCGGTGGTGCACGTGGTGAACGAGAGCCTCGCGCTCGGCGGTGCCGCGAACGTGGCGCACAACATCCGCGCCCTGGGCGGCCGCGTGAGCTTGGGGGGGCTGGTCGGCAACGACGCGCTCGGCGAATGGATGCGCGAGGAATGCGCGCGGCTCGAGATCGACCCGAGCGCCATCGTCACCGCGCCGGGGCGGCGTACCACGGAGAAGACGCGGGTGGTGGCGCAGCACCAGCAGGTGGTGCGGTTCGATCGCGAGGA
>JAXLQJ010000032.1:0-85538 GCA_046331705.1 bacterium
GGACGATGGTGCGTCGCGCCGGGCGAGGCCACGCCGATCCCCGTGACGCGCCCCGAGTCGCTGACCGTGCACGACCTCGATGGCGACGCCGCGAGCGACCTGATCGCCGTTCACGGCACGGGCGGCAAGGATTCGACGGTGGAGGTGCTGTTCGCCGATCGCACGCCCGGCGCCCCCAGCTTGCGAGCCGAACCCGCCCACTGACCCCACGCCCGCGAGCCATAGCGCGGCGCGCTGCCCCGACCCGGCGCCGAAAAGCGGTGAGTTATGTTCCTGCGTCGGCCATGAGAGAGCTGCTGCGCGTCGTCGAGGCACCGCGAACTTGCTCGTATCTGCCGAGCGAGGTCGCCTCTCTCGAATACCGAATCATCCCGGAGCTCGACCGCGAGAGCTACGCGCGGATGCTCGCGCGGGGCTATCGGCGCTTCGGCATCCAGTATTTCCGTCCCGCGTGCCGCGACTGCCGGCGCTGCCGCAGCATCCGGGTGCGGGTCGCGGATTTCGAGGAGGGACGCCGTTACCGCCGCGTGTTGCGACTCAACCGGGACGTCCACGCGGTGGTGCGCGCGCCGGAGCTCACGCGCACCCATCTCGAGCTCTACCAGCGCTACCACCGCTTCATGGCGCACCATCGCGATTGGCCGCGCCACGACGGACGCGCGCAGAGCTACGCGCAGGCGTTCCTGGTGGGCGGCGAGGGCTTCGCCCGCGAGGTGGCGTACTACCGCGCCGGCGAGCTGGTGGGCTGCGCGTTCATGGACGACGTCGGCGACGCCGCGTCGCTGGTCTACTTCTATTACGCGCCCGAATGGCGCGCCGCGAGCCCCGGCGTGTTCTCCATCCTCACGCAGATCCAGTATGCCCGCGCGCGCGGCTATCCGTACGTGTACCTCGGCTACTGGATTCCCGAGAACCGTTCGATGTCGTACAAATCGCAATATCGGCCTCACGAGCTGTTGGTGAGCTATCCGCGCGACGGCGAGGAGCCGGTGTGGCGCGAGCCCGCGGACGACGTGGAAGCGAGCCGAGAGCCCCTCTTTTCCGCGCACGAAAGGAACCTTCCATGACGGCAACTCGACGTTTCGACGGCAAGCACGTGATCGTGACCGGCGCCGGCACCGGGATCGGTCGCGCCATCGCCGAGCGCCTCGCCAGCGAGGGCGCGCTCCTCACGTTGTTCGCGCGCGACGCGGCGCGCCTCGACGCGACGGCCGCGGCGCTGCCCGCTGCCGCGAGCGTCCACGTCGCGTCGCTCGACATCCGCGATCGCGCGGCGGTCGACGCCGCGTTCGGCGCCGCGGCCCAGCGCAACGGCAGCGTCTACGCGTTGGTGGCGAACGCCGGCATCGGCGGCGAGAACCGGCCGGGCGACGACGATCGATTCGACGACCTGATCGCCACCAACCTGACCGGCACCTACAACTGCGTGCGCGCAGCCGAACGCCACCTCGCGTCCGGTCCCGACGCACGCCACCTGGTGATCGTCGCGTCGGTGCTGGCGCGGATCGGCGTGCCGGGCTACACGGGCTACTGTGCATCGAAAGCAGGGCTGCTCGGCTTGGCGCGCGCGCTCGCGGCCGAGCTCGCGGAGAGCAACGTCCAGGTCAATGCGGTGTGTCCCGGCTGGGTCGACACCGAGATGGCGCGCCAGGGCATCGCCGGCATGGCGCAGGGCATGGGCACCACGTACCAGCAGGCGTACGAGCTGGCGATGTCGGCGGTCCCCATGCGCCGAATGAGCAACCCGGCCGACATCGCCGGGTTGGTCGCGTGGTTGCTCTCGAGCGACGCGCGCGGCGTCACGGGCCAGGGGCTCGACATGAATGGCGGCTCGTTCATGATCTGAGCGGCGGGGCGGGCGCCGCATCATCCCCGCGTGCTGCCGGGAGGCGGGCTGGCGGGCGGCGAGCCACGTCGCCCACGCGGGCTTCTCGCCGCCATCCATCGCGCGCAGCCCGCACGATTCGAAGAAGGCGATCTGGCTGGGCGCCAGTGACCCGGACGGTGGCTCCGACAGATCGGGATCGTGCAGGAACGACCCGATCGAGACGTCGATCGGCAGGCCGCCCACGAGCGCACGGTAGCGGGCGACGAACGCGGCCTGATCGGCCTCGTTCGCCCGCAGGAAGATCAGCGACGCACGCGACGGGTAGCCAAGCTCCGCCACCACCAGCGGATGCGAGGGCGCCGGCGCCAGCCGCGCGTAGCAGTCCGCCGGCAACGCGGTGGCGCTCCCGGCGAGGCCACCGAGCAGCGCCGGGTAGCTCGAAATCCGATCCGATCGAGCTTGGGCTCGAAGGGCGCGACCAGCGCCGCGAGGTTCTGGGCGGCGGCCGCCGGCCCGCCGAGAAAGTCGCGGTAGATGGCCTCGTACTGGAAGTGGACGAAGACGAGCGTCTGCGGGCGGATCGACCTCACTCGGTCGTAGGCTTCCCGTGCAAGCGATGCGAACGCGTCGTACTCGTCCGGATGTGCGAGGAAGTCGCCCTGAATCTCGGTGGCGAGCGAGCGACACGCGGGCCGGATCTCGCGCACCAGCCACTCGACCTCCGCGAGGAGGGCCGCACGCACCTCCGGGTTGGTGAAGCGCGCCGCGCCGCCGTATCCCGGCGACAACCCCAGCCGGTCCCGGCTCGGCCCCACGACGGCAAGAGCGCGAGCACGAACGCCAATCCCCGCTGCCGTGCCTGCACGGCGATCTCGCGGGCGCTCAGCGGGCGAGCGGCGCGAACGCGAGCACCGCGGCAGCCCAGCGCGCGGGATCCTCGAGCATCGGGTAATGACCGAGCTCGTCCAACCAGGTCAGCGCGGCGCCCGGGATCTCGGCAGCGAGCGCTTCGGCGATCGCGGGCACGGCGATCGGATCGCGCCGCCCCCACAGCACGTGCGCGGGCCGGTCGAAGCGCGTGAGCGCCCCGATCCAGCGATTCCAGAACCGCACCCGTTCATCGAGATAGGACGAGATGGGCGCCAGGCGACGCCGCCCGTCGTTCAACGAGACCGCCTCCCACAGCAGATCGAGCTCGGTCTCGCCGACGGCCTGGGGCCGCCCGAAGATGCGCCGTAGCTGCAGCTTGAAGACCGGGCGGCTTCCCAGCGCCGCGAACGTGGGGCCGACGAGCTTGCTGCGCAGCAACCGCTGCGGCAGCGAGAGACGCGCCAGCTCGATGTGAACGCTGCCGTTCGCGAGCGTCAGGCTCTCGATCTCCACCGGAAGCCCGCCGCGCTCGCGCCGCGCCACCAGCTCGGTGGCCACGCTGGTGCCGTAATCGTGCGCGAGGACGTGACCGCGCTCGACGCCCAGCGCCCGCCACACGGCGAGCGCCACCTCCGCCTGTTCGAGCAGCGAGTACGAGTAGTCCGCGGGCTTGTCCGAGAGCCCGAATCCCAGGTGGTCGTGGGCGATCACCCGATGGCGCTCGGCGAGCGGCGCGAGGACTGCCCGGAAATCGAGCGAGCAGGTCGGAAAGCCATGCAGCACCAGCAGCGGAGGTGCGTCGCGCGGGCCCGCCTCGACGACGAAGACCGCGCGGCCGAAGACGGAGACATACCGCCCTCGGTCGCGCCAGGCGGCGAGCTCGGGCGAGATTCCGGGGGCGGGTCGAGTCATTCGCGCCTCGTGGGGCGCGGGCTCGCCGCGCCGGAGCCGCAAGCTACCACGACGTCGGCGCACGCCCCCTGGCAGACACCCGGATCGCCGCGGCCACGCGCCCATTCGGGACGCGCGGCTCGGGAGCCCGGGCTCGGGTCGCCTTGACCCGCTCGGAAACCGCCTGGTACGCTCGAAACGAGTCGTCGGGGGGACGGCGGGCAGTCAGGAAGTGCAAGTGGTTCGATGGTCTTCGCGGTTCCGAATACGTATCCCCTCGATCCGTCCGAAGTCGAGCGTGGCCAGTCGCGGCCGGGGCCGCTGGGTGGCGAAGATGATGTTTCGCGTTTTCTCACACCAAGACATCAGCCAGACCGGGACGACACCGCGCGCGACGCCGCGCACGTCGCGCCGAGTCGCCATGACCTCGTGGCTCGCGGGCGCGCTGCTCGCCGCCAGCTCCGCCACCGCGCTCGCCACGACGATTCCCAACGGGGCGCGACCCGACAACGGCGAGACCAACGAGGTCGGGATCACCATTACGCCCGAATCCCCGGTGCTGAGCCCGCGCAACGCCACCTCACAGATCCAGCCCGCCAGCGTTCTCTACCTGACGTACGACACGGATACCCACCTGCTGACCGTCCAGAACGCCGATTGGTACGGCTCGTCGGTGACTTTCAACTTCGGTCAGTTGCTGCAGGTCACCGCGAACGGCCTGCGGGTTCGCAGCACCTCCGACATTCCCAACGCGCCGACGCCGGTCGTGAGCGTGAACCCGAGCACGGGTGCGTTCTCGAACCTCAACGTGCCCGTGCTGTTCACGGCCAACGTCCAGCTCAATCAGAATCCGACGATCATCGCCGTGTCTGCGCAGACCACCGTGGTTCTCGCCGGAACCCTGTCCGTCGATAGCGGCACGGGGGCGATGGCGCTCACCGACGTCACCGGCACCTACGGCGATCTGCCGGTCGTGCTGGGAGGATTCGTGCTGCAGGTGAGCGGATCGTTCGCCTTCAACTTCTCGGCAGGCCCGACGGATTTCGTCTTCCGCGATGGATTCGACGTCGGGGGCATCTCCGGGTGGACTTCGCACGTCCCCTGAACGAGGTCGGTGAACATGCACAACTCGCAGCACTCGCGCTCACGTTCCGCTCGGACCCCGAGCACGCGCTCTTCGTGGCTGCCGCCGCGCAGGGTGACGCCGCTGGTCGCGGCGATCATGCTCGCGATCGGAGGCTCGGCTCCGACGGCGTCCGCGACACCGGTCTCGGTCCAGCTCACGCCCACCAACGGCCAGACGAATCAAGCGGTGCTCACCGTGCGGATCTTCTCGTCGCTCACCGCGACCAGCCTCGTCGAGTCGACCAGCACGCTCGACGTCGACTACGACCTCGCGACCCACGAGCTCACGCTCACCGCGGCCTCGCTCGATGGCACCGACGTCCACTACGGCTTCGGGATCGGCCCCGTCGACGGCAAGAACATCAACGTGTCGCTCGCCGCAGCCTCCACGCCAGTCGCCGTCGATCCGGTCACGGGTGCCTTTTCGGGGCTCAGCGTCGACGTGCTGGTGGCGGCGGACCTCTACTACAACAACAGCCTGATCCAGAGCGGCACCACCTTCACGACACTCAATAATCTCACCGGCAAGCTCACCGTCGATCCCTTCGGCCACGTCGCCGGCACCAACATCGTCGGGACGATCCCGGAAACCGGCTACCCGATCCCACCGCTTCCCGGCAGCGTGTACTTGAGCGGAACGCTGACCCTCAACTTCACGGGCAGCCTGCCGGGCGTCGTGTTCCTGGACGGCTTCGACGACGGCAACTTCACCGAGTGGAGCAGCCACGTGCCGTGAGGCGTACGCATCGCGCTCGCGGCCCGAGCGCGATGCCCGCTGCCGGCTCGATTCGACTGGAAACATGAAACGAAACTCGCTTCGCATCGCGCGCTCGCTGCTCTTCGCGGGACTTTCGCTGCTGGCGGCTGGCGGTGCGCACGCCGCGAACTTCGGTCTTCGCCTCTCGCCCACACCGGCCGCCACGAACCAGGCGGACCTGACCCTGGCGGTGAGCGGCACCGCTTCGACCGAGAACGCGACGATGCCGGTGCTCGCCGGCAGCACCATGGACATCCTCTACGACAGCTCCTCGGGCGTCGTGGCGATCACCCAGGCAACGCTTCTCGGCGGCCCGGTCCAGTTCACGTTCGGTGCCTTCCTGCACCCGTGCGTGGTGAGCGCGTCGCTCACCCTCGACACCACCGACGAGAACTTCCCGCCGCGAGGCGGCACCGATCTCGCCGGCGAGTTCGACATCCTGGTGCCGGTTCGTTTCGCGGGAATCCTCGGCAACAACTGCAACGGCGACCAGCTCCCCTACAACCAACAGCTGCTCGTCAGCTTGCACGGCACGATCGCGTACGACTCGAACTCGGGCCTCGTCGAGCTCACCGATCTCGCGACGCCCACCCCGTTCGCACCCCTCACCTTCACGTTTCCCGTGTGGACGTTCGAGCTCACCGGCACCGTGACGCTGAACTTCGAGGGCACCGTGCAGACGATCTTCGACGGCGACTTCGACTCGGGCGACACGAACGACTGGTCGTCCGAGAGTCCGTGAGCGAGCTCGCTGCGTAGCGTGCGGCGCGCGGGGGCCGCGCACCGCGCCTCCCGATCGGTCTTCTCCAACCGAGCGCTCACCGCGCCGCGCGCGGCGGCTCGGCGCCGAGCACGCTCGCTGCGTACGCGGCGAACGTGGCCGCTCTGCTACGCTCGCGTCGCCCCAACCCCGCTGGCTCTCTCGTTCGAGGTCTCGACATGGACATCGTCGCCCTCCATGCCGCATCCAAGCCGAACGCCGTGGCGCTCGTGGAAGGGGATCGAAGCGTCACCTGGGCCGAGCTGGCCGCCCTTCGCAACCGCTGCGCGAACGCCCTCGCCACGCTCGGGCTCCGCGCGGGCGAGCGGCTCGTCGCCTATCACGGCAACTCGATCGACGGCTTCGTGACCAGCCTGGGCGCGCAAGCGCTCGGGCTCACGGTGGTGCCGCTCAACCATCGGCTCACGGCTCACGAAGCGCGCTTCATCCTCGAGGATTGCCAAGCCGCGGCGCTCGTTCACGGCGAGGAGTTCGACGCGGTCGTCGACGAGCTCGAACGAACGCCCGGCGAGACGCGCCACTGGATCCGGTTCGGCGACGCACGCGGCCGACGGGCCTCGCTCGACGAGCTGCTCGCCGCCGCGAGCCCCGAGCTACCCGCCGATCCGGCGCCCACGGCGGCGACGATGATCTATACGTCGGGGACCACCGGAAAGCCGAAGGGCGCGCTCCGCACCGCGGCCTCCTCGCTCGCGCAGATGGGGTACTTGCAGACGCTGGTGCGCGAGCTCGACCTGCGCGTCGACGACGTGCACCTGGCGGCCGGTCCGCTCTACCACTCGGCCCCGCGCGCGTTCGCGGGCATCGCCATGGCGCTCGGCAACACGCTCGTGCTCATGCGCAAATTCGACGCCGCGCGCGCGCTCGACCTGATCGAGCGCCACGCCGTCGGCGAGACGTTCATGGCGCCGGTGCTGATCAAGCGCTTGCTCGCGCTTCCCGACTCCGCCTGGCAAGGGCGCAAGCTGGGCTCGCTGCACACGCTGATCGTCGCGGGCGCACCGTGCCCCATGCCCATCAAGCGCGGCGTCGCCGAGCGGATCGGGCCGGTGCTCTACGAGTTCTACGGTTCCACCGAGCTGGGCGTGAACACGCTGCTCAAGCCCGCCGATCAGCTCCGCAAGCCCGGCTCGTGCGGCCAGGTCTTCCCGGGTGTCGCGATTCGCTTGCTCGACGCCGACGGCAACGACGTGCCCGACGGTACTCCCGGCGAGCTGCACGTCGGGCGCAACCAGCAATCGTTCGACGGCTATCACAACCGGCAACGCGAGGGACGCGACGGGGCGAGCGCCGAGTGGATCTCGGTCGGCGACATCGCGTATCGAGACGCCGAGGGCTACTACTTCATCTGCGATCGCAAGAACGACATGATCATCTCGGGCGGCGTGAACATCTACCCGGCCGAGATCGAGCAGGCGCTCGCCGAGCACCCGTCGATCGCCGACGCCGCCGTGTTCGCGATTCCCGACGACGAGTGGGGCGAATCGGTGCACGCGGTCCTCGAGCTCGAGCCCGGCACCCGCCTGAGCGACGCCGAGATCCACGCCTGGCTCGAGCCCCGGCTCGCGCACTTCAAGCACCCCCGCTCGATCGAGCGCGTCGAGCGGCTGCCGCGCGACAACGCGGGCAAGCTCTTGAAGCGCGTGCTGCGCGACCCCTTCTGGGCCGGTCGCGAGCGCCGCGTGAACTGATCGACCTCGCGCGAGGATCCGCGCCCCCGGGAGGGCGCCGTGGTCAGGCGCGCGCGGTCTTGCGCGGCTCGGGCTTGCCGCTGGCCTTGGCGCTCGGCGGCGTGGCGGCGGCGAAGTGCGGCACCACGTGCTCGCCGAAGGTGCGAATCGATTCCATCACCAGCTCGTGGGGCACGGTCCCCGCCTGCATCACCAGGATCAGCTCGTCGACGCCGACCGCCGCGTAGCGCGACACGATCTCGCGGCAATGCTGCGGGTCGCCGATCACGTTCATCGCCGGCGCATCCGGCGAGCCGCGGAAAGCCATCGCCTCGTCGAGCTCGTCGTCGGGGAGGAAATCCCGCGACACGTCGAGGAGGCCCGTCGGACGGCGGCCGCTGAAGTAGTAGGTCGCCAGCGATTCGGCGAAGAAGTTGGCGCCGCGCATGCCGTAGCGACACGCCTTGCGATCGTCCCCGAGACAGAGCGCCACCGGCGTGCACGCGAAGTGGTCGTTCTTCGCGTAGCCCTTGGGCGCCGCGGCGGCCACGGCCTTGCGGTACTCGCTCACCTTCTTGCCGAGATACACGTCGTTGCCCACGGCGAAGTTGAGCGCTCCGATTCCGAGCTTGCCGACCTCGACGGCGGATTCGGGCTTCGAGCACGCCGCGAAGATCGGCGGATGCGGCGTCTGCACCGGCTTGGGAATCACCTGCGTGGGCGGAATGCGGAAATGACGCCCCTTCCACTCGAAGACGTCCTGCTGCCACATCCGCGGGATCATCTCGAGCGCCTCCAGCCATTGATCGTGGATCTGGCTCACGTCGTTCTCGAACGCGAGCTGCTCGGTGCGCGACGAGCTCTTCCCCGAGCCCCAGCTCACGCGCCCGCCCGACAGGATGTCGAGGGTGGCGACCCGCTCGGCGATTCGGATCGGGTGGTTGTAGCGATGGGGCGTGAGCGTGATGCCGTGCCCCAGGCGCACGTTGCGGGTCTTGGCGGCGACGAACGCCAGAAAGACCTCCGGGGCCGACGAGTGCGAGTACTCGTAGAGACCGTGATGCTCGACCTCCCAGACGGTGTGGTACCCGAGCTGATCCGCGAGCACCGCTTGCGCGACGCAATCGTGAAAGGTCTGCGCCTCCTTCTCGCGCGTGGGGTTGGCGATCTGCATCTCGAAGAAGAGCGAGAACTTCATCCACACCTCCACTCGCCGCGCGCGAGCGCGTTCACGATCCGGCGGGGCGATCCGCGCCGGCCTGGCGCAGCACGAACTGGGCGAAGCGGCGACGCGGCAGCCCGCGCCAACCCTTGGCCTTCCGCGCTTGCTTGAACTGCTCGACGATCGCTCCCAGGATGATCGCCAGGTTGCCGTCGCCGCGGTAGCGGATCTTGCCGGTCATCTGGGCGCGCATGAAGGGCAGCTTGCCGGAGAGCATGTCGAAGAGCACCGATTCCTTCAGGGTGACGGTGCCGTCGGCGAGCGGATCGAGGCCCGCGAGCATCTGGACGTCGCCGTCGTCGAGGCGGATGCGCCATTCGCTCGGGTGATCGCCGGTCAGCACCAGGTTGAGGGTGCCGCGCACGCCGCGCAGCTCGGCCCGCTCACGCCGGCTCACGGGGATCCGCCCGAGGGTGCGGGTGGTCGCGACGCCGAGGCCGAAGAGCACGCGCGTGGCGCGGCTCGCCGCCGCCGTGGGGCGCCGCGCGATGGCGCGCAGCACCGCCGCCGTCGAGTCGAAGCGCGGTGTCCAGCCGAGCTCGCGCCGGATCTTCTCCGACGACGCGACCAGCGGCAGGTCGGAAAACTCGGTCACCCACGCCGGATCGACGTCCACGAGACCGCGGCGGTACGCGAGCCCGTACGCGGCGATCGCCGCGCGCGGGATCGCGATCGAGGGTCTGCCGAGTGCCGCGCCCCAGCGGCACATCGGCAAGGGATCGTTGGCGGCCACGTTGTACGCACCGCGCGCCTCGCGCTCGAGCGCCAGCAGGAATGCCTCGACCACGTCGGATTCGTGGGTGACCTGAACCGGGACCGGCGGTCCGCTGGGATGGAGCACGGCAGGCGCACGCAGGCTCGCGACCCGCGCCGGGTCGGTTCGAGGCCCCAGGAAGAGCGTGGGCCGAAGTCGCGCCACCGCGATCTCCGGGTGCTCGGCGGCGAGCTCCGCGAGCATCCGGTCGGTGATCGCCTTGTGACGCGTGTAATAGAAGCCCTCGTCGCCGTGGAGCGGCGCTTCCTCGGTCAGCGCGATCCCCTCGTTCTCCCGCCGAACGCCGTAGGCACCCACGCTCGATGCGAACACCAGCTGCCGCACGCCGGCCGCGACGACGGCGTCGGCCACGTTGCGCGTGCCGCCGACGTTCACCGCCTCGGTGGTGCGCTCGTCGCGACTGCCGCGCTCGACGATGAACGCCAGGTGCAAGACCGCGTCGACGCCGGCGAGATGCCGGGCGAGGTCGGGGTCGCGAACGTCGGCGGCGACCCACGCGAGACGCGCATCGGTGCGATTACCGGCGCGGCGATCGATGGCCACGACGCGGTCCACGCTCTCGGCCGCGAGCAGTCGATCGACGACCAGCCGGCCGAGGTTCCCCGCCGCACCCGTCACCGCGACCACTCGCCCCATTCGCTCGCTCCGATCTCCCGCGCGGCGGCGCGCGCTCATGCGTAGGCCGCCAGACGCGGCGTACGGCCCGCGGCGGCGAGCAACATGCCGAGCACGTAGCGCTGGCCCACCAGCCCCGAGCGGTACATCGGGTGCGCCAGCGCCGCTGGTGCGCGTCGCGGGATCGCGCTGACGCGCGCCAGATAGCGCCGCACCGTCTCGGGCTCGGTGGCGCGCACGTGCAGATCGCCGACGACCAGCTTCATGGCCGCGAACGCGGTCAGCAGCGCGGCGAGCCCCGCCATCATCTGCGCGCGCCCGAGCAGGCGCCGCGCCAGCGAGCGATGCCCCACGAGCCGATCCAGCGCCGCCTCGGCGTCCGCGGCGGCGAAGAGCTGCCCCTTGCGATCGAGCAGCCAATAATCCATCGCGAGGTGCCGCGCCTCATCCTGGTCGATGCGGGTGAACACCTCGTCCTGGAGCGGATCGCGCACCTGCTTGCGCAGGGTGGGGATCAGGATGCCGTCGAGGGCGAGCTCGAAGAGCACGATGATCGCCGCCGAGAACTCGTGGACGCCGCGGTCGTCGCGCTCGAGGTCGCGAGAGAGGGCGTGGAACATCGCGCGCGTGGGCAGCGGCAGGTCGCGCCAGCGTGCTCCGTAGCGCCGCGCGAGCCGGATCTCGGCCTCGGCGTGGCGACACTCGTCCGCATCGAACAGCGTGTAGATCCGACGGGCGCGCTCGTCGTCGGCGAAGCGGGCGGCAAGCCGGAAGATGCGCGCGGCCTGCCGCTCGAGGCCGGCGGTGAAGAGCAGCGCCAGCCCTGCCTCGTGCCGCTGGCGGGGGCTCAACGCGTCGGCGCCCTCGAGTGGTGCGGACCAGTCGATCTCGTCGAGGGACCACTGACCCTTCCGGGTCTGCGACAGCATGTGATCGAGATCGAGGTTCATCGCGACCCTCCCGCTCACCGCCTCGGCGCGGCTCGACCGGATCAAAAATCTACATGTTTGTATACTAACACTCGAGCCATCGCGGCGCAACCCGATCGGACCCGCGATACGGCTTGGCCACGCCGCACCGCGTTGCATCGAAAGCGCTGGATTTGTATATTTTGCACGTGCCCTCCCGTCGCGCGCGAACGGCCACCCCCGTGTCACGGCGCGCTCCCGAGCGCTCCCGGCTCCCCGCCGGCAGCGAGCGCCCGAGGGTGCCGCCGTCGCCCATCGTGGAGCTGGCCCTGGCGGGGCTGAGGAGCGCGGGACGCGGATCCCCACGCCGACGCGGACGACCGGCCGCGGATTTCTCCGCCAGCGCCGAGATCCTTCAGGGCGCGGCGCTCGCGTTCGGGCGCCGGGGCTACGCCGACACCAGCGTCGAGGACATCCTCGCCGCGGCGCGCGTGTCACGCCGCACGTTCTACCGATTCTTCCGCAGCAAGGAGGACGTGTTCGAGCGGCTCTTCGAGGTCGCCTCGGCGCTCTTCCTCGAGTCCATCCGCCTCGCGGCGGCCTCCGCGAGCGACGCCTTCGAGAAAGCCGAGCGGTGCGTCGATGCCTATCTGCAGGTCCCCATCACCGCGGGCCCGATCTACCGCGTGTTCTACGTCGAGGCGATGCGGCCAGGGACGCGGCTCGAGGCACGCCGGCAGCAGGTCATCGACACGCTGATCGGCTTGCTCGACGAGGAAGCGATCCGCGCCAAGCGCGGCCGCCTCGACCCGCTGCTCATCCGCGGGCTGGTGGCGGCGATGGAGAGCATCGCGCTGCACCTGATCGTCGAGGGCAAGAGTGGCCCCGCCGAGCTGCTGCGCGCCAAGCGCGCGATGCTCAGGATCTTCCTCGCCACCCTCGCCCGCGAGGGGGAAACGCCGCCGCCGATCCCGCTGTTGCCCGACTGAAGCGTTCCCGCGCTCCGCACCGTGTCGGCACCGCCATGACGCTCTCGACGACGATCCACTCGACGAGCCCCGCCGCGATGCAGGCGCTGGCGTGCGCGAGCTGCCACGGCGCGCTCGAGCCCGACGCGGGCACCTTGCGCTGCGGCGCGTGCGGACGCGCGTACCGCGCCCGTGCCGCGATCTGGGACTTCGCCCCCGAGATCCCGCCCCAGCACGGCCTCGCCCAGCGCTTCATGGAGGCGCCACCGATCGCGCGCATCTACGAGCGCTGGTTCCGTCCCACGCTGACGCGGCTGGTCGCTCCACTCACGTACGCCGACGAGGAGCGCTACCTGGATCGCTGGTTCCAGCCGAGCGACGGCGCGATCCTCGACCTCGCCTGCGGCACGGGGCGGTACACCCGCTGGCTGGCCGACCGCACCGACGACCGCCGCGTGCTGGGACTCGATCTCAGCCTGCCGATGCTGCGCGAGGCGCGCCGGCGCGCGCTCGCCGAAGGCCGCACGGATCTGGTGCTGGTGCGTGGGAGCGCGCTCGCGCTGCCGGTGGCGGACGATTCACTCGGCGCCGCTCATTCCTTCGGCGCCTTGCATCTGTTCCCGGACGCTGCGCTGGCGCTCGCCGAGATCGGCCGCACCTTGCGTCGCGGCGGCTCGTTCACGTGCTTGACCACGCACGCCACCGCGAGCGCCTCCGGCGCTCCGCTGGAACGAGCGTTTGCGCGCGTCGCCGGCCTGCGGTTCTTCGCTCGCGCCGAGATCGAGCGCTGGCTCGCGGCAGCGCGCCTCGAGCTGCTCGACTTCACGGCGCGCGGCCGGATGGTGCTCTTCGCGTGCCGCAAGCCGTGAGCCGCACGCCGAGCGACCGGAAACCGCCCGCCGGCGCGCTCGCCCCGCTCAGCCTCGCAGCACCCAGAGCGAGCCCAGCGTGAGCAGGAAATACGGCACCAGCGCCGCCGCGCCTGCATAGTCCTTGGCCATGCGCTGGCCGAAGAAGAGGCTCACGATCGCCACGTTCGCGAGAAGCGCACCGAGCCAGGCGACGCTCGTGCCGCCGAACAGCGCGCAGACCGCACCCAGCGCCGATGCCGCGCCGGCCGCCACCTCGATCACCGTGATCGCGGCGAACATCCTGGGCACCAGCTCCTTGAGCGGCGAGCGCCCGAAATGGCTCTCCAGGAACTCGAGATTGCCCTTCGAGTCGAAGACCTTGTCGAGTCCCGACTGAAGGAAGAGGATGCCCAGGAACGCGGAGACCAGCACCTGGATGACGCGCAGCGTGCTGTCCCCGCACGCGGCGCACGTCGCGAGCGCCACCATGAACGTCGAGCCCATCCGATCCTCCTCCGGCTCGTGCCGAGTCCCGAGCTCGAGCGAGCTTTGCCAACACGCTCCCCGCCGGCAAGCGACCGCGGCCGCGCAGCGTCAGGCACGCCGGTCCCCCGCCGCGCTGCTGACCGCAGCGGTGGCGCTGCTCGTGACGATCGGCGCTGGCTGCGCCGACGGCGGCGATGGCTCCGCCGCAACGAGCGAGCCGCCAGTGGGTGATCCGTCGTGGCTCGCGAAGGTGGACGAGAGCTACCACCTCGCCGGCGCGCGCATCACCGAGCAGAAGGACACCGCCGGCTATTTCCGCGACGTCTTCGCCGAGATCGATCGGCTGAAGGCGTTCTGGGCGGACGAGAACGCCACCCAGTTCGTCGATCGGCCGCGTTACACGTTGGAGCAGTGGCTGGTGCTCGTGAACCTGGGGGAGCCGTGGCGCAACGAGCTCTCGTGGCAGGGCGGCGTCCACCAGCGCGTGTACTTCCTGAACCGCTGGGGCGCCAAGCTCACCGGCGATCTATGGGGCCCGCCCGACCTCTTCGAGCGGCCCGAGCTCCATCCGCTGGTGGTGATCACCGACGGCTCGATCCAGGCGAGCGCGCGCATGTACTGGTGGGCGGCGCAGACGCTCGCCGAGGCGGGCTACATCGCCCTCACGTACGACGTGCAGGGCCAGGGCGAGTCGGAGACCTTCGGTCATCGCGCCGACGGCTCGATCTGGTGCGGCGGCGCCAACCAACCGCCCGAGACCCTGCCCTTCTTGAAGGAGATCTCGGATTGTCCCGGCTTTCCCTTCCAGCAATCGGCGAATTTCGGCGGCGGTCACGTCGACGCCACCAACTGGGCGCTCGCGACGCCCGACGCTCCTCACGAGCTCGCTCGCGACGGCACCGGCAGCGAGCCCTGGAATCCGTGGTACGCGTACGTCGATCCCGAGCGCGTCGGCGCCGCGGGGCACTCGCTCGGCGCGGCGGCCGTCTCGTTCGTGCAGAGCCACCCCGAGCTGCTGCGCAAGCCCATCCGCGCCACGGTCGCCTGGGACGCCCTCTCCACCTGCGACGCTTTCGGCAGCACCTACGTCGGCACCTGCGAGCCCGCGGACGTGACGCGGCCCACGGCGCCCGCGCTCAACCTCACCAACGATTACTTCCTGCCGCGTCGGATCGACGAGCTGCCGGACCCGAGCTCCGCCATCGCCGCCTTCGATCTGTGGCGCCAAGCGGGCCAGCCAGTGATGTCGTTCGCCCTCTCGTCGGGGACGCACCTCGAGTACACGGCCGGCCCGGTGCTGCCCGCCACGCGCTACGGCACCGAGATCGCCGCCCACTACACCCTTGCCTTCCTGGACCGCTATCTGCGCGGCGACGCGACCGCCAGCGAGCGGCTGCTGGCCCGCCGGATCTCGCTCGTCCACCGCGACCCGCGCGGCCAGCCCGAGAGCGCGCCCACGTCGCTCGACGTCGGCGAGCTGGCCTCCTACCTCTACTACTCGGCAGTGGACGTGGACGGGACCTGCTATCGCGATTGGCGCTATCGACGTGACCGGTGCTGACGTCGGGCGTCGCCGCAAGGGCGCGCGCCAGACGGCTGAGGACGCGCGAATCCTCGGGCGGAATCGAGAATCGCAGCGGGGTTCGTTCCGACGACGCGAAAGCTCTCGTATACTGGCGGCTCACACGAGCCACGGAATGATCGACAGAACCTCATGGTGAACGGCAAGGCAACGGCCAAGGGCACGGCGCGTTTCGCGAGCCGGTGTCTGGCCCAAGCGCCCGAGGCCGACCCCAAGCCGCCTCATATCGCGCATTTCCGGCTCACCCCCGGCGACGGTCTCACGCTCTCCTCGATCGGCCTCGGTACCTACCTCGGCAGCCCGGACCCGGCCACGGATCGCGGCTACGCCGAGTGCATGCGGCTCGCGTTCGCGCGTGGCTGCAACGTGGTCGATACCGCCATCAACTACCGCTTCCAGCGCAGCGAGCGAGCCGTGGGCACGGCGCTCGCCGAGCTGATCCGCGGCAAGCAGGTGTCGCGCGACGAGGTCTTCGTCTCCACGAAGGGCGGCTACGTCCCCTTCGACGGCCGTCGCCCCGGCGACGGCGAGCAATGGATCGAAGAGGCGTTCGTGCGCACCGGCATCGCGCGGCGCGAGGATTTCGTGGGGACTCACTGCATCGCCCCCGCGTACCTGCGCGATCAGATCGCCGCGAGCCGCCAGAATCTGGGGCTCGATCGCATCGATCTCTACTACGTCCACAATCCCGAGGGTCAACGCCCGATCGTCGGCCCCAAGGAGTTCACGCGCAAGATGCACCTCGCCTTCGAGGAGATGGAGGCGGCGGTGGGGCGCGGCGAGATCACCAGCTACGGCACCGCCACCTGGAACGGCTTCCGTCAGCCGCCCACCGCCCGCGAGCACCTCTCGCTCGCCGAGTTGGTGACCATCGCGCGCACCGTGGGTGGCAACAAGCACCATTTCCGGGCCGTGCAGGCGCCGCTCAACGTGAAGATGCCCGAGCTGATCCGCGGCAAGACCCAGGAGGTCGACGGGGACCGGATGTCGCTGCTCGAGGCGGCCGAGCGGCTGCACATCGCGGTGTTCGCGAGCGCCTCGATCCACCAGGGACGCCTCGCCGCCGGGCTCGATCGAAACGTGAAGCGCTACTGCACGGGACTCTCGACCGACGCGCAACGGGCGCTGCAGCTGGTGCGCTCGGCTCCCGGCCTCACCACGGCGCTGGTCGGCATGAGCGATCCCGAGCACGCGCTCGAGAACCTGCTGCTCGCGTCGATCGCGCCGATGGACGCCAAAGCCGCCCTGCCCGCCTTCCGCTGAGGCGGTCGCGGCCAAGCCGAGCGGATCGCGTCGCGCTCAGCGAAACGCCGCGGCCAGCGCCGGCGCGATCAGGCCGAAGAAGTCCACCTTCGGGCGGAATCGGAACACCAGCCCGCCGAGGGAGGCGAACACGCGCCCCAGCATCACGAAATGCTGCGGCACGTGGGCGATCGGGTTGGCCTGCACCAGCTCGAGCATGCGCCGCATCTCCGCCTCGGGGTCGAGCGTCGCCAGGTCGAGCCCGCCCTTGGCGCGGAACACGTCGAGGAACATGTCGGCCATCTTCGCCAGCGCTTGCGGATCGTCGCCGCGGGAGCGAAAGCCGAGCTGGTCGAGGAGCGCGGCGACCTGCTCGCCGCTGCCGCCCAGCACCGCACCGGCGAGCGCGGCGTACGCGCGTCTGAGCTCGGGTGGATACGTGACCACGCAGCCGAAATCGAAGATCGCGAGCCGGGGGCCGGGAAGCACCAGGAAATTCCCGGGGTGCGGGTCGGCGTGGAAGGCGCCGTGCTCGAGAACCTGGGTGCAGAACGAGCCGATCAGCGTGGCGAAGAGCCGATCGCGATCGGCCTCGCCCTCGGCGCCGCGGGTCTCGCACGCCTCCAGATAGGGCACCAGCCGCTCTCCATCGACGCGCTCGAGGGTCAGCACGCGACGCGCCGTGAGCTGCGGGTGGACGCGCGGAACGCGCACCGTCGGGTGCTCGGCGAAGCGCGCCGCGAACGCGGCGGCGCGCTCCGCCTCGTCCGAGAAATCGAGCTCCTCGCGGATCGCGCGATCGATCTCGTCCGCGATCGACACGAGATCGAGCTGGGGAAAGAGCTCGCCGAGGAGTGGCGCGAGGACCTTGAACGCCGCGAGATCCGTGTCGACGTCGCGGGCGACGCCGGGCACCTGCACCTTCACCACCACGCGCGTCCCATCGGCCAGCTCGGCGCCGTGGACCTGCGCCAGCGATGCCGCCGCGATCGGCTCGCGCTCGAAGGCCCGAAAGAGCGCGTCGGGAGGCCCGCCGAGCTCGGATTCGATGGTGGCGGCGATGGCCTCGAACGGGATCGGCGGCACCCGATCCTGGAGCCCGGCGAGCCGCTCCACCCACGGTTCGGGCAGCAGATCGACGCGGCTGGACGCGAACTGGCCGAGCTTCAAGAGCCCGCCGCGCAGCTCCGTGCAGAGCCGGTAGAAGCGCTCGGCCTCGCGCTCGTGCAACCGCTCCAGCGAGCGTGCGCGCGCCTCGGGCGTCAGCCACTCGGCCTTGAGCGCGTGCACCCGGTAAGCGGCGGCGATCTTGAGCACGTCGCCCACGATGCGCGCGAAGCGCGGGCTCGCGCGCCAGGCGGCGCGCAGCCCCACCGAGCGCCGCGCCAGCAGCGTGTAGAGCGATTGCGCGTCCGCCGCCACGGCGGAGGTGTCGCCGAGCGCGTCCGTCACCAGGCGATCGACGTTCGAGAGCACGTTCGCCGCGAGCGCGCTCGAGGCCCCCACCAGGCGCGCGCCGAGGGCGATGCCCCGGAGCGTCTGGTCGAGCCACGGCGGCATCGGATACCCGGTCTCCGGATCACGCGTCGTCGTGGTCGTGGTCATCGCTGAGCTCCTCCTTCAGGCATTTGGGGCAGATCACGGTGCGCGGACCGGGCACCTCGCGAACCGCGACGGCGCCCTTGCTGCCCTTCGCCAGGATCTTGTTGCAGCGCTCGCAGACCGCGTTCACGGCCAACATCGACTCCTGCCAACCCACGATCGGGCTCGGCGACGCGGTGGGCGCGGCGCGAACGCGGCCCTGGCCGGAGACGCGCGCGTCGGCGTGCGTGGCGCGCGCTTTGGGCTCCGGCTCGCCGCGCGCCGAGCGCGCGATGTTGGCGCTGTCGGAGAGCACGTCCTCGACCAGCCCGAACGTGTTGAGCAGGATGTTGCGCACCAGGTTCGACACCGAGAGCCCCAGGCTCGCGGCCTTGGTGCGCAGCTCCTGGTCGAGGGTCTCCGAGATGCGCGCGTGGAGCACCTTTTCCTTGAGCTCGCGCTCGTCTTTCTCGTCCCGTTCGTCCGCTGCCATCCGTCGGCCTCCGAAGTATCACGTTGTGACACATTGATCGCACATGTAACACGAGCCGTCAAGGGGATGCGGCGACGATCGACGGGGTGTCCGGCGCCGGCAGCTCACAGCCCACGCCAGCGCGTCCGTACGGCACGCGCAGGATCGAGTTGCCGACCCGTACGCCCAGCGTCCGCGCATCGAGATCCGCGGGCGGCAGCTGCGCCAAGGGGGTATCCGCGAAGGGTCCCCAGAAGACCTCGGCCATCACGGGGAACCAATCCGCGCGCTCGGGCGGCGCGCGCCCGACCACCGGACGCACCGAGGGATCGTCGATCATGCGCTGGGTGAGCTGCCGCCATTGACAGAGCATCTCGCGCTTCGCGTCGACGTACGGATCCTCGAAGCGCGCTGCGGCGGCGACGAGCACCAGCGCCGCGAGCGCGCTCGGGAGCGCGCGCAGCCAAGGCTCGATCCGGCGCCGTGCCCACGCACCGCCGAGCCCGCGCCAGCGCCACGGGAACGCGCCGCTCACGAGCACCGCGACCGCGATCGGGTAGGCAACCTGCGCCTGGAAGATCGCGCGGTCCAGGTTGACCGGCGCGGTGAGCACGACGTCGACGACGGCCAGTGACGCGAGCGCGACGGCGGTCGCGGACTCGGCGTCGCGGCGGCGCAGCATCGCCAGCACGGCGCGCAGCGCGAGCACCGCGAGCGCTGCGCGTAGCACCGCGCACGCGACCCACGAATCGAGAAGCGGCGGCGCCAGGAAGCCGTAGAAACGCGCGTCCAAGGTGCTCGGCAATCGCCACACCAGCGCCGACCACGTCCGCGCCAGCGACTCCACGGAGAAGAGCCCCGAGCTCGCCGTAGGCTGGTGCGGCGCGAGCGCCAGCGCGTAGTAGACGATCGAGAGCCCCGTGCACGCGAGCAAGGCTTCGACGACACGCCGACCGCGCTCCGCGATCGGCGCCAGCAGCATCACGGCGAGCGGTAGCGGAAAGAGCAGCGTGGAGTTCTTCGACAGCCACGAGAGCGCGAACAGCACGCACGCCGCGGTCGCGAGCCAGACGCTGGGCGGTCGCCGGTCGGCGCACGCCCGCAGCGCCACCAGCAGCGTCGCCAGCTCGAAGAGCAGCGCCAGCACGTAGGCGATGCAGCTCGCCCAGCCGGCGACCAGCGCGAACGCCGCGGTTCGCGCGAGGTACGCGACGGCGAGCAAGCCCAGCGCCGGACGCCGCGTGGCGTGCGTGACGATCTCGAACGCGAGCGCCCCGACCGCGAAGAGCAGCACCACTTGCGCGAGATCGAACGCCACGGGGTCGAACCCGACGAGCGCGTGCATCGCCACGAAGTAGACGCGCCAGCTCACCGGCTGGAAGTACCAATGAACGGGCTCGGTCAGGCGCTCGAGACCCAGCTGGCGAACGCCGTTCAGGAATGCCCAGTCGTCACCCCAGAAGAAGTGGACGGGGATGCGCTGATGGACGAGCCAGGCGCCCACGGCGCACGCGGCATGGGCGATCACGCGCGGGATGCGATTCCGCCGCCGATCCACGACCCGCTCCGGCTCGGGAGACGGCGCGAGCGGCGTCATGGCGCGGCGCGGACCGGCGCGCTCGGCGCGTCCACCTCGCGGCAGCTCTCGGCGGGACGGTCACCCGTCGCGACTGCGGCCCTGCATGCGATCGCCGCCACCTCGACGTCTGGATCCGTCCGCGCTCGCGACAACGCTTGGCGCGCACCCGCCGAAGAGCTCGCACGCTGGGCGAGCAGCGCCGCGGCAAGGCGCCGGACTGGCGGCGCGGCCTCGGCGAGTGCCACTCCAAGGGCTTCGGTGGCGCCGTCGCCCATGTCGTCGAGCACCTGCAACGCCGCCGTCGTCCGGCGATCGCCCGCCGCCGCGACATCGAGCAGTCCCGGCACGCTCGGCGCCCCGATCGCCGCCAGCGCCGCGCCCGCGTGGCCCGCGTCCGCGGCATCGCCCGTGCGCAGCCGCGCGAGCAGCGGGCCCGCTGCAGGCGCCGCGGCGGGTCCGATCGCCCGCAACGCCGCGGTGGTGCGGCGGAAGAGATCGGCGTTTCGGTACTCACGCGCCAGCGTGACGAGCGCCGGCACCGCGGGCGCTGCGCGCGGGCCCATGTTCGTCACGACCAGCAATGCCCACGCGCAGCGCGCGGAATCCACTCCGGTGAGGCGCCTCACGATCGCCGGAGGTGGTGCGGGGGAGACCCGCGCGAGCGCCGCGACGGCCTCGCGACGAACCCATTCTTCGTCGACGTCCAGCCGTTCGACCAGCGCAGCGACCACCGGCTCGCTGGCATCCGCCGTGCGCCCGAGCGCCCACGCGGCGCTCGCTCGCACCACGGCTGCGGGATCGCGAAGCGCGCCCAGCAGATCGGCAACGGCCGGACCGGCCTCGCTGCCGAGCAACCCGAGCCCGATGCACGCTCGTTCCCGCGCGGCCGGCAAGCGCGCACGCAGCGCCGCGCGCAGCGTCGCGAGCCCGTCACCATGCGCCCGTGCCACCACCGGGAGCGCCAGCTCCCCCGCGAGCCAATCGTCCTCGACGAGCGCGGCGTGCGCGGCGGCGAGCCGCGAGGGGCGCTCGTCGAGGACCGCGAGCGCTGCCGCCCAGTCGCGATCCCACGAACGGGGATCGGCGGCGGGCGCCGCCGGGCTCGCGAACGAGAGCGCGCGCAGGCTCAGCCACACCCCGGCGAGCGCCCCGAGCGCCGTGGCGAAGGCGCGCGCGAGGCGTACCGCACAGACCCTCAAGGCGCTCCGCCGCCGGACCGCGAGCGGCCCACCGAAGCGATTCGCCGACCCGCGCGCCGTACCACGCGGTCAGCCGCCTCCCGCCGACCGCCGCACCATTCGAGGCCTCGTCCGGCGCTCGGCCTCGCTCACGGCGTCTCCGCCAGCACGTCCGGAATCGTGGGTCGCGCCCGCGCCGCGAACGCCAGCACCAGCGGCCCCAGGATCGAGAGCGCGATGCCCACGCCCCGTGGAAGGTCGAATCGTTCGCCGAAGACCCACGCGGCGGCGAGCATCGGCACCACGGTGGTCACGCCGGTGCAGATCGGCGTGACCAGCGCGACGCGGCCGTGCGAGAACGCCGCTTGCACGAACACCGTTCCGAGGATCACCCACAAGAGCACGGCGTAGAGCGGCGCGCTCGACAGCACGTGCAGCCAGGAGCGCAGCGAGCGCAGATCGAGGTGGCCGAGCGCCTCGCCGGCGTGCCAGGTCATCACCTTCATGTAGAGATTCTGCAGGCCGAAGGAGAGCCCGGCGGCGAGCGACAGCAGGAACTCGACGCTGATCGCGCCCCGCCCCGCCCGCCCGGCGAGCTGCGCCATCGCGATGAGCGTCGCGGCACCCACGGTGATTCCCGCCAGCGGCAGCAGCGCCGGCCGCAGCGACGTGCTCTCGAGCGGGGAGAGCGACACGACCACGGCCCCCGCGATGCCGATGCCCACTCCCACCCACTCCCAGCGACCCAAGCGCTCGCCGAAGAAACCGAGCCCGATGGTCATCGCCCACAGATTGCTGGTGTTGAAGAGCGGCTGCACCAAGCTCAGATCGCCTTCGGCCATGGCCTGGACTTGCACCAGCCCCCCGCCCACTCCGAGCGCCATCCCCGCCAACCACACCCAGTTTCCGAGCAGGGCCCGCACGATGGTGCGCCAGCGGTGCAGCAAGGTCCCGAACGCGATCTCCGGGAACTCGCTCGCGACGCCGTGCTTCTGAAGCGAGAAGCCCACGCCGATCATGGCGGCGGACGAGAGAGCGAGCACCACGGCATTCATGAGCGGGTTCCCCGAAGGCGCGACACCGTAGTATTCCTAGGCGATCGTCCGCTGCAACCCGGAGGCTCTCCTTCATGAAGATCGGACTGTTCGCGGGGCTCGCCAGCCCCTTCGCCACTCGTGACGTGGTGCTCGCGCTGGCGCGCGGCGCCGACGAGCGCGGCTTCCACTCGATCTGGCTCGGCGAGCACGTGCTGCTCTTCGACGAGTACCGCTCCCGCTACCCGTATTCGGAGGAAGGCCGGCTCCCGGGAAGCGCCGAGAACGGCATGCTGGAGCAGTTCACCGCGCTCTCGTTCATGGCGGCGGTCACCAGCCGCATCCGCCTCGCCACCGGCATCTGCCTGGTGCCGCAGCGCAACCCGATCTACACCGCCAAGGAAGTCGCCGCGGTCGACTGGCTCTCGGGAGGGCGCTTCGACTTCGGCGTGGGCGTCGGCTGGCTGGAGGAGGAGTTCCAGGCGCTGGGCGTACCGTTCGAGCGGCGCGGCGCCCGCTGTCGCGACTACCTGGCGCTCATGAAGAAGCTCTGGAGCGAGCCCGTCGCCGAGCACGCCAGCGAGTTCTGGAGGCTGCCCAAGAGCTACCAGGACCCCAAGCCGCTCCAGCAGCCCCATCCGCCCATCCACTTCGGCGGCGAGAGCGACGCCGCGCTCAAGCGTGTCGCCGACCTCGGGCAGGGCTGGCACGGCTTCTCGCTTCAGCCCGAGGGAGTGGCCGAGCGGCTCGCCGCGCTCGAGCGAATGCTCGCCGAGCGCGGCCGCAAGCGCAGCGAGATCGAGGTCACGATCTGCCCGTACTTCACCGGCATCGACCTCGACAAGGTCAAGCGCTACCGCGACGCCGGCGTCGACCAGGTCACGATCCTCTTCTTCGCACCCAGCCCCGACCTGGTCGAGCCGACCCTCGACTCGCTCGTCGAAGAGATCCTCGAGCCCGCCCGCGCGCTCTAGGGTCGCCGCGGATGCTCGTCGCGCCCGTGGTGAGCGATGCGCCCGCATCAACGAATCCTGCTGGGGATCGTCACATTCGGGGTCGCGACAACGGCGTTCGTCGATCCCGCGGCTGCGTCGCATTCGAGCTCGCCAGCGTCGCAACGCGCTCGCCTCGACCAAGCGGCGCAGCGAGGCGATGACGCGACCGTGCGCGAGCTGATCGCGCAAGGCACGTCGCTCGACTGTGACGCGTCCGGGTGCCCGATCCTTCACGCGGCCATGGCTCGCGACGGAACAGTCGTACGCACGCTCCTGGAAGCCGGCGCCGTCATCGACCCCGTGCGCTCGTCGGTGTTGCTGTCGGTCCGATCCGCCGCGGCGGCACGCCTTCTGATATCGCATGGCGCCGACATCGCCGCACGGACGCCGACGGGTGATTCGGTCCTGCATCGGGCGGCGTACACCCAGCTCACCGCCCCCCCGCGGCCCGATCTGATTGCTTGCTTGATCCGAGCCGGCGCCGATGTGAATGCCCGCAACGCTCGCGGGGAGACCGCGTTGCACACGGCCACACGCGCGTGGTCCCTGGGCGTGATGCGTGTGCTCACCGAAGCAGGGATCGACCTAGAGGCTCGTGACATCGATGGGCGGACAGCACTCGACGATGCCTACGATCGAGACCGTCTGCTCGTGGCGGAGCTGATCCGCGCTGGCGCCGACGACGATCGTTCTCGATGGACTCGTGCCACGCAGGCGCTGATGCGGCCGTTTCGAGCCGGGCTGCTCGGGTTGGTCGCAAGACGCGCTGCGCAGAACACGAGCCTGTGGGTGTGGCTCGCGTGCTGCATCGCGATCGGATTCACGCGTCGGCGTGAGAGACCAGCGCTTCCGTCGCAACCATGGGCTGCGGCGAGCGCTCTCGCCTCGCTCGCCGCACCCGTGGTGGGGATTCTCGTCTGGGAAGCGACACGCGTTCGCGTCATCCAGGGGTACGTGATCTCGTCGCTCGACTGGGTGACGACTCCCGACATCACCCCGGTCGTCGGTACGGCCGCGGCGATCTGGCTCTGTGCTTGGCTCTGCGCCGTGCCGCTCGTCGATTCGCGCCTGCGCCAACGGCGTCAGCGGGGAAGCCGGCGATGGCAATGGAGAGACACCATCGACACGATCGTCGTCCTAATCGGGCCGCTCGTCGTCCATCGAGCGACGCTGGCGGCCGGATGAGCCGCGCCAACGCGCTACCACGCTGCGGATAATGGAACGCGCCTCAAGGCGCGCCGACGAGCGTAGCGAGTCGACTCGGGGGTGGGGCCCCGTCCGAATTCACTTCGTGAGGGCGGGGCGTGAAAAGCCCCCGAGGGAAAATCGAGGAAGCTCTGAAACAAGCGCATCGCGCTTGTTTTCCAGGGCTACCGCGGCAGCTCGGCGCTCAGGTTCGCAGGGCATCGAGGTAGCGGGTGCCGTTGCCTTGGACGATCGCGCCCTCGGTGAGGAAGGCGTCGGACGACGGGCCGCCGATGGCGGGTTCGAGCTGGCTGCCTTCGTTCCACTCGTTGAACGTGGTGCTCACCACGAGCGGCGCTTCGCCGATGAACGGCCGCACCCAGCGATCCCACGCCTGATCGAGGAATAGCGCGCCCGAGTCCCGCTCGCGCGGCACGGTGCAGAACGCCTTGTCGGGGCGCACGCCGCGATCGTTGTAGCCGGGCAGGATCGTCGGCACGAACTCCACACCCACGCGGCGCGCGGCGTCGCGGTAAGTGACGTAGAGATCGTGGGTGTCCGACAGGAAGCGATCGACTCCCGCGGCGCCGCAGAAGCGGCCGTCGCTGAAGAGCGGGTTGTAGCTCCACACGGCATCGAACGACGCCATGCGCGTGAGGTTGGGCTCGCGCTCGCCCAGGATGCGCCCGCTCTCGCCCACGACGTACCAGTAGACCTCCTCGCCCACCAGGTAGGGATCGAGGCCTTGGCCGCGCATCGCCTCGCGCAGCCGCGCGATGGTGCCGGGAAAGTCCCCGGCGAAGCTGCGCGTGAGGTAGAGGAAGACCACCGGGCGATCGTCGATGCGCAGATACGAGGGATGCCCGAACACCTCGCGGCCGAGCGTCACGAGGTCGTCGATCAAGAGCCGCTCGCCCTCGGCGTCGAGGCTCAGGATTCCGGCGCCCGAGACGTCGACCAGGCCCTGCACTTCGTAGAGGATCGCGGAGCGAACCTGACCCAGGCCGAGGCCCGAGCGGTAATAGTCGAGGACGCGTTCGCGGGCGCGGATCAGCGTCTCGTCGCCCCCCGTTCCCGGCCGCGGCATCGGCCACACGTCGAACATCAGGAAGTCGAGACCACCCTGGCGGGCGAACACCGAATGCGCTGCCAGCGTGACCGAGCCCGAGCTGTAGTCGCCGAGCAAGGGCGCGATCGGCGGATCGAGCTTCTGGCCGTACGTCCCCAGATTCCAGTTCTCGGGAAACCACGAGTAATAGGCGGCACCCAGCGCCGCGAGGCGCGAGCGGCTCTGGAGCGAGCCGCCGGTGCCGCCGGAACCACCGCCGCCGCACGCCGCGACGAACGCCACCGCGACCCAGGCGGCCGCGACGACGCGACCCACGGGCGGACGGGCTGGCACCGCGCGGGTGCGCCGATCGATCGAAGCGCTCACGGCGGAATCGGAGGGAAGGAAACCGGAGGGGTGGCGTGAATCGCGCCAGCGAAGAGCACGCGGCGCGCGGGGGGACGGATTCGTAGCCCGTCTCTTAGACTTCGGCAACCTCGGACAGCGCGCGGAGAGCCATCACGATGTCGGTCGGCAACTGGGTGGAGATCGTCCGGACCTGCAACCTGCAGCCGGAAAAGAAGATGGACGTGGTGAGCAAATGGCTCATCATCGTCCGGGCCTGCGTCTTTCCCATCACCATCCTCTCGGCGGCGATCGGTGGGCTCCTGGCGGCCAACGACGGTCGTTTCCACGCCGGCCACTTCGCGCTGGTGACGCTGGCGCTGGTGGTCGCGCACGCCGCCAACAACATGGTGAACGACCTCTTCGACGTGATCCACGGCGTCGACACGAAGGACTACCACCGCGCCAATTACGCGCCGCACCCCATCCTGGGCGGGCTCACCACCAAGCAGGGGCTCATCGGCGCGATCGCGCTCTGCAACGTGATCGACCTGGCGGTGGCGTTCTACCTGTCGAGCGTGTGCGGCTGGACCGTGATGGCGTTCGCGGTGGTGGGGCTCGCGACCAGCGTCTTCTACGTGGCGCCGCCGCTCAAGCTGAAGCACCGCGGTCTCGGCGAGCCCGCGATCTTCCTCATCTGGGGGCCACTCATGATCGGCGGCACCTACTTCGTGATGGCGGGCAGCGTGCCCACGCGAGTGTGGCTGGCGTCGGTTCCCTACGGTCTCGCCATCACCGCCTCGCTCATGGGCAAGCACCTCGACAAGGCGGAGAAGGACCGCGCCAAGGGCGTTCGCACGCTGCCGGTGGTGCTCGGCGATCGCCTCGGGCGGAAGGTCACGCAGCTCATGGTGTGGGGCTTCTACCTCGGGATCGTCTGGCTCGCGGCGTCGGGCGGTCTGCCGCTCTGGTCGTTGCTGACCCTCGGCACGCTGCCTGCGGCGAGCCGCTTCATCGAGACGCTCGGCAACGTCGCGCCCGAGACACCGCAGGAAGCCTTTCGCCTGGCGGCCGACGTGATCCCCGCCGATCTCAAGAAGCGGGTGCGGCTCGACGCACCCGTCGCCGCGTATCCGCTCTGGCCGCTCTGGTACGTGGCGTGGGGGATGTGGTGGGGCCGCTACGCCGGCGGCGCGTTCGTGCTCGGCCTGGTCATCGCGGCGCTCACGTGAGCGCCGGGATCAGGCGCGCACGATCTCGAGCACGGTGATCTCGGACGGGGCGCCGAGCCGCATCGGCGGGCCCCAATACCCGGTGCCTCGACTCACGTAGAGCCACATCGCTTCCCGTGCGGGGAGGTCCGAATCCGCCGCGGCGCTCGCTCCGCGGGAAATGCGGAAGAGGCCCGCCACGTAGGGCGTGACCAATCGCACCGGCAGATGCCAGGGGAAGAACTGGCCGCCGTGCGTGTGTCCCGAGATCTGCAGGTGGGCGCCCAGACGCGCGGCGTGACGCGCCGTATTGGGCTGATGCGAGAGGAAGACTCGGAGGTCGGCCGCGGGCGCGCCGCCGAGAGCGGCATCGGCGTCCGCACGGTGTCCCGGCACCATGCGGCCGGCCATGGCGTCGGTGACGCCGGCGACGAGCACGCGGGCTCCGTCGACCTCGACCAGCCGGTGCTCGTTCACGAGCGGCGTGAACCCGAGTCGCGCCACCTCGCGAAGCCAGGCATCGGGTCCGCTGTAGTACTCGTGGTTGCCGGTCACGTAGAAGCGTCCGTCGCGCGCCACGATGTCCGCGAGCGGCTGGGTGTGCTCGCGCAGCGTCGCGACGCTGCCATCCACGAGATCGCCCGTGAGCACCACCAGGTGGGGTTCGAGCGCGTTCACCGCGTCCACGATCGCGCGCACGTAATCGCTCTTGATGGTCGGTCCGACGTGGATGTCGGAGATCTGCACGATCCGGTATCCCTCGAGCGCCGGCGGAAGCTCCGCGACGGGGACTCGCACCCGCTTCACCTCGGCGAGCCGCCGCGCCGCCACCAGCCCGAACCCGGTCGCCGCCAGCGACACCACCACGATCCCCAGATTGCCGAACCGCTCGAGCCAGAGCGCGGAGCTCGAGAAGACCGTCGGGTCGGGCGCGACGAAGCGCGCGTGCGCGGAGGTGTCGGACGCGAGCCGCCACAGGAAGCCGAGCAGATCGCGCACGCCGAGCATCGGCAGCACCAGGGCCAGGAACCCCATACCGACGTAGGTCACCCAGTAGAACGCGTCGAGACGCCGCGACGGACCGGCGAGACGCGAAGCCACGAACGACCCCGGCACGAACACCAGGTGAAGCGCGAGCGCCGTCCACGCCAGCGCCGCGGGCACCAGCGGCAGCTCACTCGCGGTGACGAGGCTGCGGCCGATGTAGACGTAGACGGGCGAGAGCAGGACCACCGCGACGCCCCAGAACGCCAGTGCGTGCGGCGCACGAGCGCGCCGCTGCCGCGCCAGCGTGGCCGCGATCTCGCGCTCCGTGGGATCGGAAACGTTCGCCTGCGTTGAGCTCATGCGACCCGACTCGAGCGCCGTCGTGACCGAGAGGTCCACCCGGGATTCCGGCGCGAAGCGTCGCCAGCATATCCGCAGCACGGATCGCCAGCCCTCCGCGGGCGGCTGGCGCGGGCTCGCGACTCAGAACTGGAAGTAGATGAACCCCACGGCTTCGCGCGCATGGAACACCACCAGCATCGTCATCGCGTAGGCGCACGCCGCGCTCTTGATCCAGAGCGGAGCGGAGCGGACGCGCGCAGGGCGCCGCTCGCCCCCCGCCATCCCCTCCAGCAGGAAGAGCGGCGCCGCCAGGTACGCCATGAACGCGAGCGTGGCGACGTCGGCCAGCCCGACCATCGAGATCCCCGCCGCGAGTCGGTGCAAGAACGCTCCGACCGTCGCCAGCGAATCGGCGCGGAAGAGCAACCAGCCGAAGCACGTGAGGTGGAACATCACGACGATCCGCACGAGGCGGCGCAGCTTCGCCGCGGCGTCGTTGCCCTCGACCACGTCCGAGAGCCCGAGAACCCGGAACACCACGAGCAGCCCGCCGTGGTACGCCCCCCACGCGACGAAGGTCCAGTTGGCGCCGTGCCAGAGACCGCCGAGCAGCATCGTGATCCAGAGGTTCCGGTATTGCTTGGCGATCCCGTGCCGGTTTCCGCCCAGCGGGATGTAGAGGTAGTCGCGCAGCCAGCTCGACAAGCTGATGTGCCAGCGTCGCCAGAAGTCGCTGGGGCTCTGCGCGAGATAGGGCAGGTCGAAGTTCACGACCAGCTCGTAGCCGAGGAACTTCGACACCCCGCGCGCGATCGACGAATAGCCGGAGAAATCGCCGTAGATCTGCAACGCGAACGCATAGAGTCCGATCAGCGCCTCGAGCCCGCCGATCGCGCCGCCGCCGCCGTTCGCGAGCCGGTCGAACACGCGATTGGCGATGGGCGCCACGTTGTCGGCGATCACCAGCTTCTTGAAGAGACCCACGACGATCAGCACCGCCCCCTCGCGAAACGCGGCGAGATCGAGCTTGCGCGGGCTCACGACCTGCGGCAGCAGCGTGTGCGCCCGCATGATGGGGCCCGCCACCAGGTGCGGGAAGAAGCACACGAAGAGCGCGAAATCGCGGAAGCTGGTCGTGGGATGAGCATCCCCGCGGTAGATGTCGATCGTGTAGCTCATCGCCTGGAACGTGTAGAAGCTGATGCCGGCCGGCAGCACCAGCCCGAGCGCCACGGGCGAGACCGTGAGCCCCAGGCCGCTCAACAGCTCCGTCAGGCTCGCGGCGAAGAAGTCGAAGTACTTGAAGAAGCCGAGGATCACGAGGTTCGCCGTCAGGCTCACCCACACGAACGCCCGGCGCCGCGCGCGCTCGGGGAGTGCGTAGAGGTGCGGCAGCACCAGCCCGTAGATCGCGACGGCGGCGAGCGAGCCGAGGGGGATGGCGAACGCCCGCCACGCGTGCGGCAATGCCGCGAGCGCCGCGTGCCCATCCCGAGCGCGCAGCGCCTGCGCGAGCTCCGGATAGCGCACCTGGCTGCAGAGCACGAGCGCTGCGCCCACCAGCGCACCCGCGAGCAGCCACAGCTTGCGCCGCGGCACCTGCACGCCCGCGACCCCCAGCCCACCCACGTAGTCGATCATCGTCGACAGCAGGATCAGGAACAGGAAGCGGTAGTCCCACGCACCGTAGAACCCGTAGCTCGCGGCGAGCATCAGGGCGTTCTGCGCGCGGTGCGAGAGCCGCCAATACGGCAGCAGCACCGCCGCGAAGAAGATCCAGAACGTGAGGGTGTTGTAGTTCACGGGCGCTCGGACGCGCGGCGCGCGGGACTCGGTGTGCGGCGGACCTTGTCATCGGCGCTGGCCAGGCTCAAGGGGCGGCCGTGCCGCTCGGCCGTGCCACCCGGCTGCGCCGCTCGACCGTCCGTTGCCGCTCGACCGTTGCCGCTCGACCGTTGCCGCTCGACCGTCTTGACTCGCCGTCGACGGCGCGCTGTATGTTGCAACCGCATCGTTGCGCCCATAGCTCAGGTGGACAGAGCGACGGCCTTCTAAGCCGTAGGTCGCAGGTTCGAACCCTGCTGGGCGCGCCCGCCACCGAAGGTGTGCCGTCGAGCGACTGGAAAGAGCGACGATGGGCGAGATCCCGGCCGAGTCCACGGACGCCGTCTCGACGCTGACCCGCGTCTGGCGCTCGCTGGACCGGCTCATCCCGGAACGGCTGCTCGCGGGAGCGCCGGACATCGCCTTTCGCTCGCGGCTCAACGCCGCGTTCGCGGTGATCGTGTTCGCCACCGCCATCGGCTACTCGGTGATCCACGCCTCGATCGGCGCTGGCGAGATCGCCACCGCCGACCTGGTGGCCGCGCTGGGGATCGCCTTCATGCCGGCGGTGCTGCGGCGCACGCGCTCCTTCCGGATCGCCACGAACTACGGGCTGGCGGTGATCTTCCTGCACCTCGGCTTCGTGACCGCCGTGACCGGCGGCCTGCTGGCGCCGGCGCTGCAGTTCAACACCGCGCTGGTCGTGGGCGCGCTCTTGCTCGCCGGGGCGGGGTCGGGAGTCTTCTGGACGGCGATGTGCGTGCTCGAGGTGGCCGCGTTCTACGCGCTCGAGCGCGCCGGCACGCCGCTACCGCTGCTCCAGACGCCCGCCAGCATCCAGTTCATGTGGATGCCGACCACCATCGGCATCGAGCTCGTGACGCTGGGCCTCGCCCAGGTCTACGAGAGCTTCAAGAACCGCATGCTCGCCGAGCTGCGCGACACCAATCGCGCGCTCGAGCGCACCCATCGCGAGCTCGGCGACACGAACCGGGCGCTCGGCGTCGCCCGCGACCAAGCCGAGGCCGCGACGCGCGCCAAGGCCGAGTTCCTCGCGAACATGAGCCACGAGATCCGCACGCCGATGAACGCCGTGATCGGCATGACCGGGCTCTTGCTCGACAAGGGCATCAGCGACGAGCAGCGCGAGTACGTCGAGACGGTGCGCTCGAGCGGCGAGCACCTGCTCACGATCATCAACGACATCCTCGACTTCTCGAAGATCGAGGCCGGCAAGCTCGAGCTCGAGGTGCAGCCGTTCCGGCTCTCGCGCTGCATCGAGGATTGCATCGATCTGGTGGCATTGCCCGCCACCCAGAAGGGCCTGGAGCTGACGTGGTACGTGGAGCGCCGCTGCCCGAACGAGCTCGTGGGAGACGTCGGCCGCATCCGCCAGGTGCTCGTCAACCTGCTCGGCAACGCCGTCAAGTTCACCAAGCACGGGGAGATCGTGGTGCTGGTCGACGGCCGCGAGCTCGATCGCCAGACCGCGGAGATCAGCGTGCGCGTTCGCGACACGGGAATCGGCATTCCCGCGGACCGGATCCACCGCCTCTTCCAGCCCTTCAGCCAGGTCGACGCCTCCACCACCCGCGAGTTCGGCGGCACCGGGCTCGGCCTGGTGGTCTCGCGACGCCTCTGCGAGCTCATGGGCGGCACGATCGGTGTGGAGAGCGAGCCGGGACGCGGATCGACGTTCGGGTTCACCGTGCAGTGCGGAATCGCCGAGGCGGCGACCCGTCCCGCGACGGCGATCGCCTCGCGCGTGCTCTTCGGCAAGCGCGTGTTGATCGTCGACGACAACGCCACCAATTGCCGCATCCTCCACGACTACGCCGAGCTCTGGCTCATGCAGCCCGTGGTCACGAGCTCGCCGCGCGAGGCCCTCGCGCGGCTCGACCGCGGCGAGCCGTTCGACCTCGCGCTCCTCGACTTCCAGATGCCGGAGATGGATGGCGCGTCGCTCGGCGCGGCGATCCGCGCGCGACGGGACGCACGCTCGCTGCCGATGGCGCTGCTCACGTCGATGAGCAGCGGCGGCAACGAAGCGCGCGCCCGCGGCGTCACGTTCGAGGGCTACCTGACCAAGCCGATCAAGCCGAGCGCCTTGCTCGAGGTGGTGACCGCGCTGGTCACCGGCACCGTGCCCGCGGGCCGCGCGCGCGACGGCGCGGTGACGGCGACGGTGGACCCCGAGCTGGCGAGGCGTCATCCGCTGCGGATCCTGCTCGCCGAGGACAACCGTGTGAACCAGAAGGTCGCGCTCAGCATGCTCGCACGCCTCGGCTTCACGGCGGACGTGGCGGCCAACGGCCACGAGGCGCTGGAATGCCTCACCCGCTTGCCCTACGACGTGGTGCTCATGGACGTGCAGATGCCGGAGCTCGACGGTTTCGAGGCCACCCACGAGATCTGCCGCCGCTGGCCGGGCGAGCGACAGCCGTACATCATCGCGATGACGGCGAATGCCATGGCCGGCGACCGCGAGCGATGCGTCGCCGCGGGCATGCACGATTACATCTCGAAGCCGGTGCGCATCGAGGAGCTCGCCTCCGCCCTCACCCGCTGCCCACGCCGCAAGCGCTGAGACGCGCCGGCGAACGCAACGCCTCGAGCCCATCAAGGCATGGTTGGACTCTCGCCCAGGACGAGCACGCGGGTCGCGAGGTCTTTGCAGTCGGCGGCGGCGGGCACGATGTCCACATCCAGGCGACAGCCGAGTCCGCGCCGCGGCCGCAAGCCGCACGCCAACCGACGTCCACCCGTTCGGGCTGCTGCGCGAAACCACCCCCCTGCTCGACCGTCTCCCTTCACCGCTGCACTGGCCCGTCGCGCGGCGTTGGCGTCAGCGCGCGGAGGTGGGCGCGTCGCGGACCATCGCCATCCCGAAGATGGTGGTGGTGTAGAGGACACCGCCGTCGGGGTGGAGGAAGAGTGAGCCCGCCCAGTTGTTGAAGCCCTGCCCGGCGCCGACGCGGAGCCGGTACACCGTGCGGCCGGTCGTCACGTCGATGGCGCTCAGATACCACTGGGTGACCGGCTCGAGGTCGTCGCCGCGGAAGTACGTGTAGACGAGCCCGGCGTCGCGCGAGAGCTTGGCCACGTTCACGCCGCGCACCGGGCTCTCCCACACCGTCTCGCAACGGAAGCCGCCGTCGGGAAGGCGGATCGCATCCACGCGCGTGAGCCCTGGCTCGGGATGCGCGACCGGGAACGAGTGCGGGCCCCAGTTGTTCTCGAAGATCGCCGCGAAGTGACCGGTGGGGGCGCCTTGCTCGTCGGCGAGCTCGAGCTCCATGCCGCTGATGTCGGTGGCGCTGCGGCCTTCGGCGAAGAGCGGCTCGCTGCACGCGACCGTCCCGTCGGCGCGCCGCACGAAGAGCGCGTGAATGCGCGGCTCCGCGTTGTCGGTGATCACCACCAGCCCGTCGGCGCCGCCGACCAGCGACACCGAGGTGCCCGTGCCACGCGTGATCATGCCGGGCTTCGCGGCCGGCCCGCGGTCGTACTCGGCGCGCCAGTCCGTGACGATGCCGCCCTCGTCGTCCGCGTGGAAGCGGTAGAGCGCGCGATCGGTCGCGATGAAGACTCCGTCCTCGCCGACGGCGAACGAGTTCTCGACGATCTCGTCGCCCATGCGGGTCGCGTGCACGTGGCCATCGCCCACGTCGACGGTGCCGATCATCCCCCGAGTCGTCGCGTACCAGAACCGACGGCCGCTCCACTCGGGGAGCACCCAGGCGACGCTGTCCCGCTCGGGCCACTCGAGCGCGGCCACGTGGGCACTCAGGTCGTAGCGCCGCACCGAGCGCATGCCGCGCGCGGGGTCGTCGGGCACCTCGACCACCTCGATCGCGTTCTCCGTCGTGGGCACGACCGCTCGATCCCGCTCGTCGAGATAGAAGTACATGCCCGCGCCGATGTACTTCCAGGGCGCGATCCCCTCGAGTGGGAACGACCACGGCCGCGGCGGCAGCGGATAGGCGGCGAGCTTGCGCAGCGTGTCCGGATCGAGGAGTTGGATCTCGAAGCCGCGGCCATTTCCATAGACGCCGACGATGCGCTTGCGGCGATCGAATGCAATCGTGCCGAAACCGCCGAACCCCTGGGAGCGGGTACGCACCTCGGGCGCGCGGCCGACAGGTCCGGGCGCCCGGTAGGTGTCGGTCATGGCGGCGTCGTCGTGCATGTTGCTGCCGGGATTCGCCGCCATGAAGGGGTGCTGCGCAGGCGCGACGGTGCGCAGCGGCTCGGCGAAGTCGAGCGCCTCGTAGCGCTCCAGCTGACCGCCAGGCCGAGCGGGCGACGGAGCGTCGCCGGCCGGCGGCGACAGCAGCGCCCACGCCTCCCGCGGAAAGAAGAGCCAGCCGGGGATCGGACGCGGCGCGCCGGCATCGTCGCCGCCGCAGGCGGCGATGAGCAGCACCCACGCGGAACCGAGCGCGAGCGCGCGGGCGATCTGCTTCGTGCGCGCGGGCCCGGTGTCTGCCGCGGCACGGCGGATGCGAAGGTTCGAGGTCATGGCACCGCCGCGAGACGCGGGTAGTTCCATTCCTCGAGCGCGAAACCCCAACGTCGGCTCACCTGCTCCGCGACGGCTGCGTCGACGCGGTACTCGTTCTTGCGAAACTCGCCGATTCCGTCGAGATACGCGCGAAAGCGCGGCAGCGCCGCCTCGAAACCCGCGAGCCCGAGCTCGCCGTACACGCGGGCGAGCTCTTCGAGCGGACGCGCTTCGAGCTCCTCGTAGCGAACCTCGGTGAGCTGGCCCGGCGGGATCGACGCCCGCTCGGCCAGGTACTTGCGCATCAAGCGGTCGTAGATCGCGAGCACCAGCTCCTCGATCTCCGCCTCCGAGACCCGCTGCAAGGCCGCCTTGGCGAGCACCACGCGATAGATGCCGAGCGTCGACGGCAGCACGCGGTGCGGATCGCGCACGATGTGCACGAAGCGGGCGCGCGGAAAGAGCTCGAGCAAGGTCGAGATCCGGCCGGTGTTGCTCGGATCCTTGAGCACGAGCCTACGGCCGCGCGCCGCGTACGTCGCCTTGCGCAGCACGCCGAGATAGGCATCGATCCACTCGCGCCGCTCACGTGGGGCGAGCCCCTCGAGCAACCCGTAGCGCGCGAAGATCGACAGCCCTTGGCGGGGCAGCGTGAAGACGTGCAGCGAGGCGCCAGGCGTGACGTTGGCGAGCGCGAACGCTTCCTCCTGGGGCGCGTCCAGGGCGAGGGGCATGTTGTCGATCTCGCGCGTCGGGTGGCTCCTCGCGAGCGTGCGCTCGAGCCACGGCTTGCCGTGTCGCGCGGCGATCAAGCAGAAGCCCGGCACCATCGCCTGGAAGGTCGACACGCAGCCGAACTGCTCGTCCTGGGCCAGCAGGTTGAGCAGGTGGGTCGTCCCCGTGCGCCAATGGCCGAGCACGAAGAGCGGCTCCGGATGGGGCGTGGACGCGGCGACCGACGCCCCGAAGCGCAGCCGCTCGGCGAACCTGAGCGGGCTGGTCGCCAACGTGGTGAGGCCGACGGCGGCGACCCTCGGCCAGAGCTCGGGATCGATGGTCTCGGCCGTCCGCACCAGCCGGATCCAGCTCCGAAACGAGCCCAACGCCACGGGGTGCTCGAACCAGTTGGTCATCGGAGGCAAAGCGCGCGAATGGCGCCGGGAATGACCGCGGCGCGCGCGCTCGCGAGGGCGCGAGCGCGACGGCGCGCGAGCCTTGATCGAGTGGAGACGCGAAAGTACGCTCCTTTTTCTCCCGTTGTGAGAGGGGCAAACGCCATGACCACGCTCGCCGACAAAGACACCCACGCCATCCTCGACCGCCTCGCCAAGGCCAACGACGCGTTCCGAGGCTTCTACCCCGGCGACCCCGTCGATCGCCAGCCGGTTCACACGGTCTACGGCGGGGCGCATCTCTTCAAGGCCGACCTGGCCAAGAAGCTCGGCGGCCTCGCCCTCAAGGCGCTCGACGAGTACGCGCCCAATTTCGTGTCGTTCGCGAAGGCTCTCCAGATGCCGGGGCACGAGACGTTGCCGGATCGGATGAGCGACGTGGAGGCACTCACCGAGGCGCTGCGCGCGGGCGGCGGGCACAAGCACACGGTCTACGAGCCGGCCTGGCTCGCCTACACCGTCTATCAGCGGGTCCGCGAGAAGCTCGCCCGCGAGCCCATCGAAGAGAGCCGCCTGGACTTCGAGGACGGCTACGGCAACCGCCCCGACGCCGAGGAAGATGGCCACGCGGCGTCGGCCGCGGAGGAAGTCGCGAAGGGCATGGCCGCCAAGACGCTGCCCCCGTTCATCGGCTTCCGCATCAAGTCGTTCACCGAGGAATGCCGCGTACGCGCGGTGCGTACCCTGGACATCTTCCTGACGAGCTTGGCGACCAAGACCGGCGGCAAGGTGCCGAGCCCGTTCGTGGTGACGCTGCCCAAGGTCACGATCCCCGAGCAAGTGGCGGCGCTGGCCGACCTGCTCGATCTCCTCGAGGAGCGCCTCAAGATCGCGCAGGGCGCGGTCGGCATCGACATCATGATCGAGACGCCGCAGTCGATCATCGACGCCGACGGCGGGAACGCGGTCTACAAGCTGGTGCGCGCGGGGCGTGGCCGGGTACGATCGGCGGCGTATGGGACGTACGACTACACGGCGCTCTGCAACATCACGGCGGCCTTCCAGCGCCACACCCACCGCGCCGCGGACTTCGCGCGCCACGTCATGCAAGTGGGCCTGGCCCAGACGGGCGTGATGATCTGCGACGGCTCGACCACCATCATGCCGATCGGCCCGCACCGCGCCAGTGCCGAGAAGCCGCTCACTCCCGAGCAGCAGGCCGAGAACCGCGCGGTGGTGCACTCGGCGTGGAAGCTCCACTACGACAACGTGCGGCACTCGCTCTCCCACGGCTACTACCAGGGCTGGGACCTGAATCCCGCGCAGCTCCCCATCCGCTACGCCGCGGTCTACCGGTTCTTCCTCGAGAGCCTCGCGGACGCCTCGAACCGCCTCAATCGATTCATCGACGCCGCCGCCAAGGCGACGCTCATCGGCAACACCTTCGACGACGCGGCCACCGGCCAAGGCCTCCTCAACTTCTACCTGCGCGGCATCGCGTGTGGTGCGATCACCGAAGAGGAAGCGCTCACCACGGGCATCACGCTCGAGGAGCTGCGCGGCCGCTCGTTCGTGAAGATCGTCAAGAACCGCGCGACGGCGTGAGGCGAACCGCGTGACGAGGATCCACCGACGCCGCGGATCCTCCCGCGTCCCGCTGCTCGCCCTGCTGCTCGTCGCGAGCGCCGCCTGCACCTCGGGCGGCGGCTCGGGCGACCTGGCCGCGTCGGCCGCCCGGGTTCGCTACGACCTGAGCGACTCCGCGGGCTTCTTCGACTTCCCCTGGCCGTCCGACGTTCGGCTGCGTCCGGACGGCACCGTCGACGCGAGTCGCTTCCCGAATCCCAAGGGGCTCGGCGGCATCCAGGAGATGATCGATCTCGCTGGCGGCGCGACCCGCAATTTCTCCCAGAGCGGCGCCGTCTTCTTTCGCTTCGACCGCTCGTTCACCGGTGTCGAGCCGGTGCCGGACCCGCTCGCGACGACCCGCGAGCCGTCGCCCTATTTCCTGGTGAACCTGAGCGACGGGCCCCGATACGGAACGCGCGCGCCGGTCTGGCTCGACTACCACGACGCACCGGACAGCTATCGCCCCGGCGAGCTGCTGACGATGCTACCGGTCTCGGGCGTGCTGCTGGAGCGGGAATCGACCTATGGCGCGGTGGTGCTGCGCTCGGCGTTCGTGCGGCCCGAGGACGTGAGCCCGTCACCGACCCTCGCCGCGGCGCTCGCGGGGCGGAACCCAACCGGCGACGAGACCGGCGCCAAGCTCACGGCATCGCTGGCGCCGCTGGCGAGCTACCTTCGCGAGCACGGCATCGGGGCTCGCGAGGTCGTCGCCGCCACCGTCTTCTCGACCGGCGACCGCACCACGCGTCTCACCCGCTTCGTGCGCCAGGTCGAGGCGCTTTCCACGATCGCCCTCGACGGCCCGCTCACCCCGTTCTACGACCACCCCGACTACTGCGCCCTCCAGGGCTCGTATCGGGTTCCCGCGTACCAGGACGGCACCGCGCCGTACATCGTGTCCGGCGGCGTCATCCAGACCCGCGGCGCGGACGAGATCCTGGTGGAGCAACACCGCGATCGCGTGCCGTTCGTGGTGAGCTTTCCCAAGAGGCCGATGCCGGCCGGCGGCTTCCCGCTCTTCCTCTACGTGCACGGCACGGGCGGCACCTCCGACCAAGTGGTGACGCGCGGCCCCGTCCTCGAGCCGGGCGGCGACGCGGTCTACGGTGAAGGCCCCGCTTACGTGGTGGCGCTGCGCGGCTACGGGGCAGGCAGCTCGGCGGGAACGCTGAATCCGGAGCGCATCGGCAGCCTGTCGGCGGAGGGCTACATCGCCTACAACTTCACGCGGCCGGCGGCGATGCGCGACAACTTCGCGCAGATGATCCTGGATCAGATCGAGTTCCTGAAGGTGCTGCTGTCGCTGCGCGTGGACGCGAGCCAGTGCCCGGGCGCCGACCCGGCGGCTGCCGCGGACGGCACGCTGCGCTTCGATCCCTCCAAGGTCGTGGTTTCCGGTCAGAGCTTGGGCTCGTATCTCACCGGGATGCTCGCCTCGTTGCACGACGGCTTCATCGGCGCCGTGCTGACGGGAGCGGGCGGCGGCTGGGGCGAGTTCGCGCTCGGCCCGCAGGACCCGCCGCTCTCGGAGATCCTGAAGCTCTACCTCGGCATGGGCGACGACGAAGCGCTGGATCTCTTTCATCCCGTGATCTCGATCTTCGATCTGACGGTCGGCGAAGCGGACAACGTCAACTACGTGCGACGCATCCGCACCGATCCGCCGCAAGATCGTGGGATCCCCCACGTGCTGGTCATCGAAGGCACCTACGACCTGCAGACCACCGCCAACCTCCAGCGCGCGCTGGTGGCGGCGATCGGCGTCGACATGCTCGGCGACAGTCAGACCACCGACCCGTACCAGCGCCTCGAGGACGCGATTCGCTTCGCCGGCGACGACATCCTCACGACCGAGCCCGTGCGCGGCAACCGCTCGCGCCCCGACGGCTCACCGCTGACGTTCGCGGTCGTCCGCTACGAGAAGGATCCGATTCGCGAGGGCCATTACGTCTCGTTCCAGCGCGACGACGCCAAGCACGATTACGGCTGCTTCCTGGAAACGCTGCTGACCGATCCTCAGGGCGTGCCCAGCATCATCCGTGGCAGCACGTTCGACGGCCCCTGCCCGTAGCCGGTCGTCGTCGATCCGCGGCGCGGGCACGCGCGGTGCGATCGCTCGACCAATCCGCGCGGGGCGATCGAAGCGCTCGGGCCGCCGCCGACGAGATGTCTTTCCCGAGCGTGGCGGGCGCTGGCGCTCCGAGGGGCGGAACCTGCCGCGCGGTAGGTGGACTCGCCAGGCGGGATCGAAACACGGCATTCTAGAGTGAGCCATGGCGACCGACACGCTCCTGACCGAGACGCGCGCCGTGCCCTCGGTGCGAGGGCAATACTCGCGCGCAGCACTGATCCGACTCGCGATCGGGTTCACGATGCTGCAGCTCCTGGTGGCGTGGTCGATCGACGGCGTGAGCCCGAGCGCCGACCTCCGGCGCGCGCTGCACTGGGACTGGCGAATCGCGGTCGGCGCGCTCGCCGGCGTCGCGGTGGGCGCGGTGGCGGGAGTGGGCGTGGCCGTGCTGATCCGGCGCTCGCCGCCGTTCGGCACCATCGCCGAGCGCGTGGTGCCGCTCGCCGACTGGGCGAGCTTCCGGCCAGTGGACTACGTGCTCATCGCGCTCTGCGCAGGCCTCGGCGAAGAAGTGCTGTTTCGTGGCGCGCTGCAACCGATCACGGGGGTGGTCGTGCAGGCGATCCTGTTCGGACTGCTGCACTGGACCTGCAAGGCACACGTTGGGATCGCGGTTTCCGCGGGACTGGCCTTCGGTTTCATCGCCGAGGTCTCGGGCAGCGTGTGGCCCGGCGTCGCCGCGCACTTCGCCGTGGACCTGACCACCGGGCTGGCCCTCGGCGCGGCGCTGCGTCGCGGCTGGATCGACGCGGCAGGACGCTTCATCGCACCCGCACCGAGCTCGCCGGCGCTCTGAGCGACGCGCTCGCGCGAGATCCGCAGATTCACGGCGGATCGGGGTCGGCGAGCGTTGCCCGCCGCTCCCCCACGTTTGCCGTCCCACGCTGCGCGTGCCAGCGGCACCTCACGCGCGCAGCGAGTCCCTCGGGGCGGAACCGTGCGCGGCTCGGCCGCCGGAGGGTGCGGGGGGCGAGGAGCACCCCCCGCCGGCGCCCGTCAGGCCACGGTCCAGGTCGCGCCGTCGCGCAGCAGCTTGGCGATCTCGCCCGTTCCTTTCTTCTGCTTCGCGTCCTGGATCTGCTGGTGCAGCAGGTCCTCGTAGGTCGGGCGCTGGACGGCCCGGTAGACGCCGAGCGGCTCCGGGAACAGCGGATGCTCGAGCCTGCTCAGCATGTACGCGAGCACACCGTTTTGCTGGGTCTCGTCGTGGGTCACCAGATCGGCCTCGGTGACTCCGTCGCCGAGCGCCACCACCTCGAGCTGGCCGTTGCGGAACCGAAGCCCCTTGTCGCGCTGCTTGCCGAACACCAGCGGCTTGCCGTGCTCGAGCACGAGGACGTTGTCGTCCTTCGCGTCCTTCTCGGTGGCGTAGCCGAAGGCTCCATCGTTGAAGATGTTGCAGTTCTGGTAGATCTCGACGAACGCGGTGCCGCGGTGCGCCGCCGCGCGCTTGATGACCTCTTCCAGATGCTTGGTGTGCACGTCGACGGTACGCGCGACGAACGAGGCCTCGGCGCCCAGCGCCACCGCGATCGGGTGAAGCGGCTGATCGATGTTGCCCCAGGGGGTGGACTTGGTCTTCTTGCCTAGCTCCGAGGTCGGCGAGCTCTGCCCCTTGGTGAGCCCGTAGATGCGGTTATTGAACAGCAGGATCTTGATGTCGACGTTGCGCCGCATCGCGTGGATCAAGTGGTTCCCGCCGATCGAGAGCGCGTCGCCGTCGCCGGTCGCGACCCACACCGTGAGCTCGGGCCGCGCCGCCTTGAGACCGGTCGCGACCGCGGGCGCACGCCCGTGGATCGAGTGGAATCCGTAGGTGTTCATGTAGTACGGGAAACGGCTCGAGCAGCCGATGCCCGACACGAACACGGTGTTCTCGCGCGTCACGCCCAAGGTCGGCATGACCTTCTTCACCTGGGCGAGGATCGCGTAGTCCCCGCAACCCGGGCACCAGCGCGGGTCTTGGTCGGTGGCGAAATCCTTCGCCGTGAGATTCAGCGACGCGATGGCATTCATCCTTGAGCCTCCGAAACGAGAACGTCTGCGGGGCGCGGCGGCGCGAGGCGCGCGGCCGCCTTCGAGCTCGCCCGCAACCCGAGCAGCTCGTCCACCTTCTCGACGATCTCGCGCACCATGAAGGGCTTTCCCTTGACCTTGTTGAGCCCGACCGCGTCCACCAGATAGCGCGCACGCAGGATCGTGCGCAGCTGACCGAGGTTGAGCTCGGGCACCAGCACCGTGCGAAAGCTCGCGAGCAGCTCGCCGAGGTCGTGAGGCAATGGGTTCAGATAACGCAGGTGCGCCGCCGAGACGCGTTTGCCCTGCGCACGCAGCCGCTCCACGGCGGTGGCCACCGCGCCGTACGTGCCGCCCCAGCTCACGATCAGCACGTCGCCGCTGCGCTCCCCGATGACGGGCTGCGGCGGATAGTCGTCGGCGATCTTGTCGACCTTCGCTTGGCGAACGTGGACCATGTGCTCGTGGTTCTCGGGGTCGTAGCTCACGTTCCCCGTCAGGTCCTGCTTCTCGAGACCGCCGATGCGGTGCATCAACCCCGGCGTCCCGGGCGGAACCCAGCGGCGCACCAAGCGCTCGTCGCGCTGGTAGGGAAAGAAGCGCTCGCCGTGACCGTTGCTGTAGAACGGCACGTCGATGCGCGGCAGCGACTCGACATCGGGCAGCTTCCAGGGATCCGAGCCGTTGGCGATGTAGCCGTCGCTCAGCAGCATCACCGGAGTCATGTGCTGCATCGCGATGCGGCTCGCCTCGATCGCCGCATCGAAGCAGTCCGAGGGCGACGCCGCCGCCAGCACCGGAACCGGCGTCTCGCCGTTGCGGCCGAACACCGCCTGGAACAGGTCCGCCTGCTCGGTCTTGGTGGGCAGACCCGTGGAGGGCCCGCCCCGCTGGATGTTCACGATCACCAGCGGCAGCTCGGTCATCACCGCGAGACCGATCGCCTCGGTCTTGAGCGCGACGCCCGGGCCGCTGGAGCCGGTGACCGCCAGGCAGCCGCCGAAGGAAGCGCCGATCGACGCGCCGATGGCGGCGATCTCGTCCTCGGCCTGAAAGGTGATCACGCCGTATTCCTTGTGGCGCGAGAGCTCGTGGAGGATGTCGGACGCAGGGGTGATGGGATAGCTGCCGTAGAAGAGCTGCTTGTCGGCGAGCCGCGCGGCGGCGATGAGCCCGATCGCGATCGCCTCGTTGCCGGTGATCTTCCGGTACGTGCCGGGCTCGATCTCGGCCTTCTCGACTCGATACGAGCTCACGAACATCTCGGTGGTCTCGCCGTAGTTGAAGCCGGCGTTGAGCGTCCGGATGTTCGCTTCCCTGAGCGTCGCGTTCTTCGCGAACTTCTCCTGGATCCACGCGATGGTCGGCTCGAGCGGTCGGCCGTAGAGCCAGCAGGCGAGCCCCAGCGTGAAGAAGTTCTTGCAGCGATCGGCGGAACGCTTCTCGAGCCCCAGGCCCTCCACCGCGCGGCGATTCATGGTGGTGATGGCGATGGCGTGGAGGCGATAGCCGTCGAGGGAGCCATCGGTGAGCGGGCTCGTCGCGTAGCCGGCCTTGTCGAGATTGTCGGGCGTGAACGCGTCGCTGTTCACGATGAGCAAGCCGCCCGGGATCAGATCGGCAAGGTTCGTCTTGAGCGCGGCGGGGTTCATCGCCACCAAGGCGTCCACCTGATCGCCGGGGGTGTGGATGTCCTGGCTCGAGAAATTGACCTGGAAGCCGCTCACTCCGGCGAGCGATCCGGCGGGGGCGCGGATCTCCGCTGGGTAGTCGGGAAACGTCGAGATGTCGTTCCCGAAGATCGCCGAGGCGTCACTGAACTGCCCGCCCACGAGCTGCATGCCGTCGCCCGAGTCGCCGGCGAACCGAACGGTCGCCGACTCGATCTCGGCGATCTGCTTTGCCGCGGGGCCGGTACTGCCGACTGCGTCGTCTGCCATCTCTTCCTCACCTCGCTCAGGTTCGCGTTCGGGCTCCGAGGACACCGGGCGCGCCGGAATCGGGCCGCGCTCGAAGGCGCGCGGAACGCACCCTCACGGACCGACGTGTCGACGAGCGATCTCGTCGCGTCGCGCCCGTGCCGCACTTCGGGACAGGCCGTGCGATCGGCGACGGTGCCGCAGATCACACCGTGATCGAGTGTACCGATGGACAGGATGAGCCGCAAGAAACGAGGGAAATCTTCGCGTCGAGCGCCCCCGGGCCACGCGTGCGGCGTGCGGTCACACCAGCGTTCGCAGCGCTGCGAGCAGCCGGTCGACGACGTCGAGCGTGGCGTTCGTGCCCATGAGCCCGATCCGCCAGATGCGTCCAGCCAGCGGCCCGAGGCCGCCGCCGACCTCGATCCCGAACCGATCGAGCAGCTCCTTGCGCGCGAGCTTCTCGTCGGGAAACGGTGGAATCACCGCGTTGAGCATCGGCAAACGGTGCTCGACGGCGACCGGGAAACGGAAGCCGAGCGCCTCGAGTCCCGCGACGAGCGCGCGATGCGCGGCGAGGTGCCGCGCGAATCGCGCCTCGAGCCCTTCCTCGAGCACCTCGCCGAGCGCAGCCTCGAGCGCGAAGATCATCGAGATCGGCGCGGTGTGGTGATAGACGCGCTCGGTGCCGAAGTAGCGACCGATCAAGCTCAGGTCGAGATACCAGCTCGAAACCGGGGTCTTGCGGGAAGCGAGGCGCTCGAGCGCCGCCGGCGCGAACGTCAGCGGCGCGAGCCCGGGCGGGCACGACAGGCACTTCTGGGTGCCGGAGTACGCGGCGTCGATCCCCCACTCGTCGACCTTCACCTCCATGCCACCGAGCGAGGTCACGCAGTCCACGACGCTGAGCACACCGAGCGCTCGCGCCGCCGCGGCGATCTCGACGACCGGCTGAGCGACGCCCGTGGAGGTCTCCGCGTGCACGAGCCCCACGAGCCGCGGGCGGTGTCGCTCGAGTGCCACCACCACGCGCTCCGGCGGAATCGTCTCGCCCCACGGCGCCTCGACGCGAACGGGCCGCGCGCCGATGCGCTCGACCATCGCGCACATGCGCTCGCCGAAGGCACCGTTGACGCCGATGACGGCGGCGTCGCCTGGCTCCAGCAGGTTCACCAGGCAGGCTTCCATACCAGCGCTGCCCGTGCCGGAGATCGGCAGCGTGAGCGGATGGACGGTGCGGAACGCCTGGCGCAAGCGCCCCTGCACGCGATCGAGGATCGCGAGGAACGCGGGATCGAGATGACCGAGGAGCGGCTCGGCCATCGCCGCGCGCACGCGTGGCGATGCGTTGCTCGGACCGGGACCGAGCAGCAACCGTTCCGCGCTCACGGCGACACCGCCGCGCGAGCGCGGGCGAATGCCCCGCTCGGCGAGCCGCGCGGCGGCGTGGACGCGGCAGGCGCGGTCAACCGACCGCGCGCAGCTTGGGGCTCGGCGTGAAGGCGACCTCGTCCGAGCTCACGCTGACGATCTGGTTGCGATCGTCCACCAGCACCACGGTGGGCTTGTGCTTGATCGCCTCGGCGTCGTTCATCTGCGCGTAGGTCGCGATGATGACCACGTCGCCGACCGCGACCTTGCGGGCCGCGGCGCCGTTCAAGCAGATGTCGCCGGCCCCGCGTGGGCCTTCGATGGCGTAGGTCTCGAAGCGCTCGCCGTTGGTGACGTTCCAGATGCAGACCTGCTCGTAGGGGTAGATGTCGGAAGCCTCGAGCAGGTCACGGTCGATGGTCACACTCCCCACGTAGTTGAGGTTGGCATCGGTGACCGTGGCACGGTGAATCTTGGACTTCATCATCGAGCGGATCATCCAGCTCTCCTTCGCAGGTATCCGCCTCGTCCACCGAGGTCGCATCCTGCATTGAGGAATCGAGAACATTGTAGCGCTACCGCGTCATTCGTGCCTGCCCCCCTCCGCGAGGACTCGAAGCGCTCGCGAGGACCGGGACGTTTTCGTCGAGATATCGATCAGTTAACGGACGACGACCGGATCGAGCGCCACGTTGTCGATGAGCCGCGTGGCTCCCAAATGCAGCGCGACCGCAAGTCGCGCGGGGCGCTCGAGGATCGCGACTCGAGCGAGGGTGTCGGCGTCCACCACCTCGACGTATTCGAGGCGAAGACGGGCGTGGCGGCCGAGCTCCCGACGCACGCGCTCGACGATCGCCGCGGCGCTCTTCTCGCCGTCGCGCACCGCGGCCGCCGCGGCGAAGAGCGCGCGTGGGATCTCGCGCGCCAGCTCGCGCTCGTCCGGCGCGAGCCGCACGTTGCGGCTGCTCATCGCCAGGCCGTCGGGCTCTCGAACGGTGGCGAGCCCCACCACCTCGATGCCCATGTCGAGGTCGCGCGCCATCGTCCGGATGGTGACGAGCTGCTGGTAGTCCTTCTCGCCGAAGATCGCGACGTGCGGCCGGGTCGCATGGAAGAGCTTCGCCACCACGGTGGTGACACCGCGGAAGTGTCCGGGGCGGAACGCGCCGCACAACCCCTCGGTGACGCCGTCGACCTCGACGCGGGTGCGAAACTGCGCCGGGTACATGGCCTCGTGCTCGGGGTGGAAGAGCACGTCCGTGCCGACCGCTTCGAGCATCCGCGCGTCGCGCTCCACGTCACGCGGATAGCTCGCGAAGTCCTGGGAGTCGTTGAACTGGATCTTGTTCACGAAGAGGCTGACCACCACGACGTCGGCGCGCTGGCGCGCTTCGCGCACCAGGCTCAGATGGCCGTCGTGAAGGAAGCCCATCGTGGGGACGAGCGCGATCCGGCGACCGGCGGCGCGCTCGGCCTCGGCGCGCGACTGCATCGCTGCGATCGAGGTGAGGATCTCCATCGTCGTCGACCTGCTCAGTGAAACGTGTGCTCGGGCCCCGGGAAGGCACCGCTCTTCACTTCGTCGATGTAGGCGCCCACCGCTTTCACGATCACGTCGTTCAGGTTCGCGTACTTCTTCGCGAACTTCGGGTTCCAGTTGTTGTCCATGCCGAGCAGGTCGTAGATCACGAGCACCTGACCGTCGCAGCCCGGCCCGGCGCCGATGCCGATCGTGGGGATGGGGATCGCGCGGCTCACGCGCTCGGCGAGCTCGCCGGGAATCCCCTCCAAGACCACGGCAAAGGCGCCCGCTTCCGCTAGGGCGAGCGCGTCCTCTTCCAGCGCCTGGGCGGCGTCCTTGGTCCGACCCTGGATTCGGAAGCCACCGAGCTGGTGGATCGATTGCGGCGTGAGCCCGAGATGACCCACCACCGGCACGCCCATCCGATGGATCGCGCGCACCACCGGTGCGACCTCGCGCCCGCCCTCCACCTTCACCGACTCCGCGCCGCCTTCCTTCACGAGCCGCGCGGCGTTGCGCATCGCGTCCTCGGCCGAGACCTGGTAGCTGCCGAAGGGCATGTCGAGGACGAGGTGCGCGTGGGTGAGCCCACGCGCCACGATCCGCCCGTGGTAGATCATGTCCTCGAGCGTGACCTCCAGCGTGCTGGTGCGCCCCTGGATGACCATGCCCAGGCTGTCGCCCACCAGCACCATCTCGACCCCCGCTTGGTCGAGGATGCGCATGAAGGTCGCGTCGTAGCACGTGACCATGGTGATCTTCTCACCACGGCCCTTCATCGCCACCAGCTCGGGAACGGTGACTTTCCTGGACTTCGCTCGTGCGCTCATGACGTCCTCTCGGCTCCCCGTCGCTCGACGATCGGGTGCCCGTTGGGGGCGGATCGACACGTGCCAGGCGCTCGACGCTCCTGCGGCTCACCGGGCTGCCCGTCGTCGCCGACGCTCGGACGCCCTGTTCGCGGGTGCGCTCTGAACCCGGCGCCCGCAGATCGAGGAACGGTCGCGGCAGCCGCGGCCCTCACGATCCCGGGACCGCGAGTCGCCAGCGACGACCGTCACCTCGACCCGATGGGCTGATAGTACTGAGTCCCTCCGCGCATGCGCCGGATCTCCCGGACCAGGTTGTCGAAGTCCTCGCGCCGCTCGACGAAGTCGATCTCCGAGGTGTGCACCACCAAGAGTGGCGTCTCGGAATACTGGAAGAAGAACTCGTTGTAGGCGCGCGTCAGCTCTTCCAGATACGGCGCGGTGATGTTGCGCTCGAAGTCGACCCCACGCTTGCGGATGCGTTGCAGGAGCACTTCGGGGCGGGCTTGCAGGTAGACCACCAGATCGGGCTTCACGATGCGCGCGTCGAGCAGCCGATAGATCTGCTCGTAGAGTGCCACCTCGTTCTCGTCGAGGTTGAGGTGCGCGAAGATCCGATCCTTCGCGAACAGGTAGTCCGCGAGGGTGACGCGCTGGAAGAGATCCCCCTGCCCGATCAGCTTCTGCTGCTGGAAGCGGCTGAGCAGGAAGAAGATCTGCGTCTGGAACGCGTGCTTGGCGCGGTCCTGGTAGAACTTCCCGAGAAAGGGGTTCTCGTCGACCTTCTCGAAGATGCAGCGGGCGCGCAGCTCCTCGGCCAGGAGCTTGGCGAGGCTGGTCTTGCCGACCCCGATCGGCCCTTCGATGACGATGTACCGGGGGGCCTCCATGGCGCGTGCGACTTGGGGTCGGCGACGGGCGAGGCGAAGCGGTCGACCGGCTCCGGACGAGCACCCGAGGGCGGTTCCGTAGCACGCGCTGGTTTTCGGTGTCAAGAAATCTTGGCGCAGCGCGTCAGCGGCATGACGCGCTCCGGCCGCGGAAAGTTCGAACCATTTTCTGCATTTAGCGCTAGCGACTGAAACACGTTGCCGCGGGAATCCTTGACTTGCCCCGAGGCGGTTCCGAATAATGCGCGCTCCGCCGCGCCGCTCCCGGCGCGGCGGGTCCACCGTCCCCGCTCGTCCGGAGGCCCGCTCATGGCTCGATCCATCGTTCGAATCGGCGCCGCGCTCGTGATGCTCGCCGGCGCGTGGTCCGGGAGCGCGTACGCGATCACGGCCGCCGAGATCATGAAGCAGTCCCAGTCGATCCAGGAAAAGCCCGTCACCCGACGCGGCAACATGACCATGACGCTGGTCGACAAGAACGGCGACCAGCGGGTCCGCAAGGTCACCACGTACTCGAAGAAGTTCGGCGAGGACACCAAGTCCGTGCTGTTCTTCCTGGAGCCCGCGGACGTGAAGGGCACGGGGTTCCTCCAGTTCAGCTACAAGTCGAGCGACCAGGACGACGACCAGTGGCTCTACCTGCCGGCGTTGAAGCGCATCCGCAAGATCACGTCGTCGAACAAGAACCAGAGCTTCATGGGCACCGACTTCTCGTACGACGACATGGCGACGCGCGACGTCGAGGAGGACGATCACAAGCTCCTGCGCGAGGAGAACGTCGGCGACCAGGCGGTGTGGGTCATCGAGAGCACACCCAAGAAGCTCGAGGAGGACGACGAGTACTCGAAGGCCGTCAGCTACATCCGCAAGAGCGACAGCCTGCCCGCCAAGGTCGAGTTCTACGACCGCAAGGGCGCCCTCGAGAAGACGCTGATGATCCAGGCCGTCACCGTGGTCGACGGCATCCCCACACCGCAGAAGCTCGAGATGACGAGCGTCGACACCCAGCACAAGACGCTGCTCGAGATGGACGGGCTCGAGTTCGACAAGCCGCTCGAGGACGATCTCTTCACACAGCGCGTGCTCGAAAAGGGCCCGTGATCCGCCCGTGTCCGCGCGCCGCCGTCGAACGAGCTCCCGAGGCGCGCGCGCAGCCGCGACGCTCGCGCTCGCGTGCCTCGCGAGCCGGGTCCACGCTCTCGAATCCGCGCTCGGCCCCGCCAAGATCGACGTAGACGCGAGCGCCAAGCTGCGCACGGTGCTGCGCTTCGACGCCGACACCCCCACCGAGCAACCGACCTTCGATCTCGGGCTCAACGCCGACGCCGAGATCGGCGGCAAGCTCAAGCTGGTGACGCGGACGCTGCTGCGCTCGGACGGGACCGTCGCCGAGCCCACCAACGACCACACCCTCCACGACTTCCGCTCCGTCTTCCAGGACTCGACCCCGTACGTGGAGTTCGAGGAGGCGTATCTCGACCTCGAGCTGCCGGCGGCAGCGGTGCGCGCCGGCATCCAGAAGTTCGCGTGGGGAAAGCTCGACGCGCTCAACCCCACCGATCACCTGAACCCCCTCGACCTCACGCGTCCGCTCGACGAGATCGAGAGCGCCTCCAAGATCGGCGTCCCCGCCATCGACGTGAAGCTCGTGCCCGAGCAGATCACCTCGACGGGCCCGTTCGAGATGATGGTGCTCGAGGGCGTGCTCGTCCCGATCGCCGGCAGCTTCCGGCTGCCCTCCGAGCACGACCGCTGGTACCCGCCGCTGCTGCGGATCCCCGCGGAGGTGGTCGTGGATCCGCGCCTGGTGAGCTCGGAGCCGCCATTCGATCGGCTGTCGCCGTTTCCCGTCACCACCTCGCTCACTCTCGCCGAGAGCGACGCGCCCGAGGTGAACGCGGCCAACCTGCAGTGGGGAGCGCAGTGGACGACCTTCGTGGGAGGCGTGGACCTCGACCTCGCGTATTTCGAGGGCTTCGACACGCTGCCGACCGCCGTGCTCACCGGTTCGCTCACGTCGTACTCGCCGGGGCTCGGTGTCGCGCCCACCGTCAACGCGGACATGACGCTCACGCCCACGCTGGACCGGATCCGGCTCTTCGGCGGCGGATTCGCGGCGTCGGTGCTCGACCTCACGGTCAAGGGCAACTTCGCGTACATCCAGGGCCGCCGCTTCAACTTCGACATCTCCACCGACGATCTCTTCACCAATCCTCGGTTCGTCGATTTCCAGCCCCTGGTCCGGCAATTCCTCGACCGGTTCCCGGAACAGCTCTTCAACCAGACGCTCGAGGTGCCGGCGATCCCCATCTCGGTCGAGCGCGACTCGGTGAGCAGCGGTCTCCAGGTCGAGTACGTCACGGGCGATTGGATCTTCGACGTGGCCGGCTATCTCGACGTCATCCTCGATCCCGTGCCCGATCTGATCCAGGAACCCGTCGAGAGCCGCATCCTGGTGCAGATCCGGCGAACGTTCCTGCGCGAGACGCTCACCCTCGACCTCACGACCGTGTGGATGGTCGCCCAGGGCGAGCTGGTCGGAATGCCGAAGCTCGGCTACCAGGTTCTCGATGGGCTGACGGCGGAGGCCGGCGTGCTGGTGATCGAGGGCCCGAAGGACGCGCTCCTCGGCCAGTTCCGCCAGAACGACGAGGCCTTCGCCCAGATCACGTACGCGTGGCAGTAGCGCGCCGCCTTTCGCGGCTCGACCCGTCTTGGACGCCGCGCGCGGACGGCTAGCGCCGGCGACGTTTGGCCGGCGGGGGCGGGGCCTCGACCTCGACGGCCACCGGATGGTGGCTGAGCGCCACGACGTTGCCGTCGGGATCCCGCACGTAGAGGGTGAACGCCGTCTCGCGGAACACCGGATGGCCGGCGCGCTCGAGGCGCGTGCGCCAGCGCTCGCGCGCCGCAGGCTCGATCGCGAACGCCACGCAATGCCAGCCCGGCGCTTCGTCCTTGCGTACGGGTCTGGACTGCCCTGCGCGCTCCACCGCGAGAAACGCCCCGTTCCCCAGCTCGAGCCATACCGAGCGGGAGCGCCCTCCCTCGTCGGTCCAGCGCTTGACGACCTTGAGGCCGAGCACGTCGCGATAGAAGCGCTCGGCGCGCGGCAACCGCGCCACCACCACCGCCACGTGGTGCACGCAGAGCGCCTCGCGCCCGCCCAGCCGCGCGAGCAGCTTGCGCGAGCTCTCGACGAGGGGCTTCGACGCCTCGGCGGCGAGCGAGGCGGCCAGCCGCGCGGCGTCCGCGGCCGATGCCGTGGCAGGAGCGCTCGCGAGCGAGCGCAGCAGCGCCGCCGCCTGGCGTGGGTTGCGAGGGACGCGCATCGCGTGGGGATCAGTAGTAGATGGTTCGCGTGCGGTGATACGGCTTGGTGCGCGGCGTCGAGCGCTGTCCGGCGTCCCACAGGATCCAATCCACCTGGGTGCTGGTGACGTTCGAGCCGCGCGCCGCCAACGCCTCGCGCAGCAGCTCGACCGCCCAGATCGTGGCGGCTCGGATCTCCACCTCCTCGGGCGAGCCCGGGGCGAGCAGCACGCGCCGCCCCACGCGCGCGGCGAGCGCCGGCGCGTACCGAAGGATCCCCCACGCGCGCAGCACCTGCGGCAGCTTGTAGTCGGCGAACGCGGTGAGCTGATCGATGTCGCGGAACGCGCCCCAGCGCTCGCCGCCGAACGCGCCCCACAGGTCTGCGACGAGAATCTGCGCGCGCTTGAAGAAGCGCACCTCGCGGCCGTCGTGGAGCGCGACGTCGTCGAACGAGGAGAACGACTCGGCCACCAAGCGGGCGAGCGCCGGCGCGCTGCCGCCGGCCGCGTCGACCAAGCGGGTCGCGCGCCCGTCCCAGCGGTCTCGCAGCACCCGTCCCAGCTCGCGCACGTTGCGCCAGCGCGCCTCGACGAGCGGTAGCTCGCCGCGGCCGCGGAAGATCGACGCGAAGAGCCGCGGCTCGAGCCCCGCCAGCAGATCGGCGTCGAGCAGCGCCGGCATCCGTGCGACGGCGCGGGTCAACGCGGCCGCCAGCGCCCAGTAGCCATCGAGCCAGCGACCGCGCCAGCGCAGCTGCCAGCGCGGCTCGCCCCAGAAGCAGAAGTTGACGGCGTCGACCAGAAAGACGTACGCGACGCTGCGCGGCCCGCCGTCGAAGAAGAGCTCGTCGCGGTGCCACGGCGGTGGTGTGCCGGCGCCGCGCGCGAGCCCATCGGCGACGCGCGCCAGACGCTCGTGGTCGATGCGCACGTGGCGGGCGTGCTCCACCACGGGCACGGTGGAGACCAGCACGCCAAGCGGATCGGGGCGGCGCGCGAGAAGGGTGCGGAGTCGTGGCACGGAGCGCGCTCGTGGCACCGCCGCGGCTCGACGGTGCGACGGCATGGTAGTTTCGCGGTCGCCACGCCATCAACACCCGCGCAACACAACCGCGCAGCCGCTCGGCGAACGGGCGAGCGCTCGCGCCGAGGACTCGCGTGAACGAGGAAGCGGACTCTCGCGCCATCGACGACAGCGTCATGGACGACAGCGTGCGGTTCCGTCTGCCGGAACGCCCGGGAGCCAAGCCGGGCGACGCGCCGGGCATCGAGTACGACCAGCTCCTCACGATGCCGCGAGGCGAGCGTCCGGTCACGATCACGGTGATCGACTACTGCCCGACGCGCCACGACGTTCGAACCCTCACGGATCTGAGCACGTTCCTGAGCGAGCATCGGCCGCCGGGGACGGTGGTGCGCTGGATCAACGTGGACGGGATCGACGATCCGCACGCGATCCGCGGCCTCGCCAAGAAGTACAGCTTGCACCCGCTGGCGATCGAGGACCTGCTGCACGTGCCGCAACGGCCGAAGGTCGATCCGTACGAGGCCGACGGCGACCACCACGCGCGCTTGTTCGTCATCGCGCGCATGCTCCAGCTGGTCGACGGCCGGCTCGAGAGCGAGCAGATCGGCATGTTCCTGGGCCACAACACCGTCCTCACCTTCCAGGAGCAGCCGGGAGATTGCTGGGACCCCATTCGCCAGCGCATCGCGCGACAGGGCTCGCGACTGCGCCAGAACGACGCGAGCTTCCTGCTCTACGCGCTCATCGACGCCATCGTGGACCACGCCTTCCCGATCCTCGAGGAATACGGCGACCGGCTGGAGGAGCTCGACGACGAGATCCTCGAGAACCCGAGCCCGGGGCTGATCCGCAAGGTGCACACGCTCAAGCGCGAGCTGTTGGTGCTTCGACGCGATTTCTGGCCGCTGCGCGAGGTGGTGAACTCGCTGCAGCGCGAGCCGCACGACTGCATGAGCGACACCACGCGCACCTACCTGCGCGACGTCTACGACCACCTCGTGCAGATCATCGACATCGTCGAGAACTACCGCGAGATCGCCATCGGGATCGGCGAGTCCTACATGACCGCGATGAGCAACCGCATGAACGAGGTCATGAAGGTGCTCACGATCATCGCGACCATCTTCATCCCGATCACGTTCTTCGCGGGCGTCTACGGCATGAACTTCGAGTATCTGCCCGAGCTCAAGTGGCGCTTCGCCTACCCGGCGTTCTGGATCATCAGTGGATTCGTCGCGGGCGGGATGCTGCTCTGGTTCCGGCGCCGCCACTGGCTGTGAGCGCGCTCCACCGGCGCGAGCGCCTGTCGCGTCACGCCGCGGGGCCCGCTCCGCGGGCTCCCGCCGTCTCGTTCGCGACCACCCAGTCGTCCACCCTCGCCCACTGCTCGTGGAGCCACGCCCGGCGGCCGGCGTCGTCGCGCGGGATCTCCGCGAACGGCACGCGCCAGAACGCCACCCGCAGCACCAGATCGTTGAGCCCGCCCGCCATGAACTCGCGGAAGCTCATGGCGCGCTCGAAGCCGACGTGGGCGCAGAACACCACGTCGGCTCCGGGGTTGCGCTCGAGGAGCGCGACCGGGCCGGCGAGCTTGGGCGGCAGCACACGGCGTAGCCGCTCGGCCCGCGCGAGCAGATCGGCGTCGCCCTTGGCTGCGATCTGCTCGAGCGCGCGGCGCCGCTTCTCCGGCGTGAAGCGAGTGCCCTCGGGATAGATCAGCACGCCGTCCGCCGGGCCGAGCGCGCAGGTGAGTCGCAGCACCTCGGCCAGCGCCCGCTCGGTATCTCCCACCCCACGCCGCACGAAGCCGTTCGGCAAGCGCTGGCCCACGATGTCGAGACACGGATCCCAGAGCAGCTCCGACTTGAGCACGTAGCGCAAGCACACACCGAAGCGATCCGAGACCAGCACCGCCGCGAGCACCGTGTCCGCCGTGCTCAGGTGCCGGATGAAGAAGAGCATCGGCCCGCTCGCGGCCGCGGCGTGGTTCTCGATCTCCACGCGCCATCGAAAGATGCGGCGCGCGCCGTCGAAGAGTGTCCGGGCCCACCAGCGTTGGAGCGCGAAGTTCCAGCGCAGGAAGCGCCGTTCCGCGCGGCCCGGGAAGACGGCGTCGCCGAGCCACACCGCGAACGCGGACCAGATGCCCGCCAGCTCGCACGAGAAGTAGAGCGTGAAGAAGCGCAGCGCGCGGGTCGCGACGGCGTGTCCGCGCACCCGATCGACGACCCACCCGGCCAGGAAGGCGGGCACGAAGAGCACCACCAGCGCCAGCGCGATCCCGTGATACGCGGCGATCGTCAACGCGCGACGTCGCCAGCGTTGGCCGGTGGGCTCTGGTGGTGGTCGAGGAGGAAGCTCACATCCTTCGGCGAATGCGCGGGACGCCGTGCTCTCGGTGCTCAAACCGCCAACCCCTCCTACCGTGCCACGGCGAAACGTAATCGACCCAGCGGGCGCGGGCACTCGTGCCCGGCAGCCGAGCGAGCGATTCGCGGCGAGGGCCGCGCTCGCTCGAGCTCCCCTCGGCCGCCCGTGGCCCGTGGACGCGCTCGGCGCACGATGGGATGCTCGCTCCCGAGCGCCACACCGTGCGCTCGCCAGCGCGCGCAGGCGCCGGCGCGACCACCCAAGCGCGGCGCAAAACCTCACCCGCACGTCGGAGCCGATCAGGTACGATCGTCGACTCATGCGATCCGACTTGCTCGACAAGCCTCCGGTCGCGACCGCGAGCGATGCCGCCAGCCGTCCGCGAGTGCGTCGCTTCGCGTCGCTGCTCGGCGAGGTGAGCGTCGCGCTGGCGATCGCGCTGCTCGTCGGTCGGCTGCTCTCCGCCGTCGTGCCGCCGCTGGCGGGCACGGTGCTCGCTCAGATTCGCGCACTCGGCGCGCTCGGGTTTCTTTGCTTCGGCGTGGCCGTCGCCGAGCTGGCGCGAAGTCCGAGCCCGCGGCGGCTGCGCGTCGCCGCCCCGACGCTCGCCCTCGCCATCCTCGGCGCGTTCGGCGTCGCCGCCGCGCTCCCGCCGTTGCGCCAGTTCGCGCTCGTCGAGTGGCTGGTGCGCAACCGACTGGCGGCCGCGCCAGTCACCGCCGCCAGCGACGTGCTGGCGGCGGCGGCGCTGCTGGAATTGCTGCTCCGACGCCGACCGCGGCTCTTCCAGATGGCGGCGTTCGTGATGCTCTTCGTCGGCGTCGTCTCCATGCTCGGTCTCACGCTCTCGGCCCGGGAGATCACCGAGGTCCTGGTGTTCCGCGAGATCCACGTGATCGGCGCGATCGGCGACGTGATCATGGGGGTCGGGCTGGTGTGCCTGCGTCCCGAGGTGGGCTTCCTCGCGCTGGTCACGCGCAAGGACCCCACGGGAGCGCTGGCCCGCCGCATCGCCGTGGGGCTCCTCACGATCCCCCTCGCGACGGTGCTGATCGACCGCCTCGGCACCCACCAATCCGGACTGTGGGGGGACCACTTCGGGCAAGCGCTCAACGCGACGCTGCAGATGACGCTCTTCGCCGTGATCCTGTGGGTCGGCGTGGAGGCGCTCGACCGCACCTCGCACGCCCGCAGCCAAGCCGAATCCGAGCTCGCGCAAGCGCGGATCGCGTACCGCAACATCGTCGACACCATGGGCGAAGGGGTGTGGGTCTTCGATCAGGACATGCGGATCACGTTCGCGAACCGGCGCCTGGGCGAGATGCTCGGTTTCGAGCTCCCGGAGCTCGAGGGGCGACGGCTCGAGGAGTTCGTGCTCGCCGAGGATCTGGACGCGACCCGCATGCGGATCGAGCGGCGCAAGGCGGGCATCCGCGAGTCGTTCGACCAGCGGCTGGTGCGCAAGGACGGCTCGCTCCTGTGGGCGATCATCAACGCGAACCCGATGCTCGACGAGCAAGGCCGCTTCACGGGCTCGCTCGGCACGCTCACGGACATCACCGCGCGGCGCGCTGCCGAGGATGCGCGCCGCGAGAGCGAGGACCGCTTCCGGCAGATCGCCGAGCACGTGAGCGAGGTCTTCTTCGTGAGTCAGATCGATCCGCCACGGCTGCTCTACGCGAACACCGCGTTCGAGCGGATCTGGGGGGTCTCGCTCGCGACTCTCGCCCACAACCCGAACGCGTGGATCGAGTCCATCCACGCCGACGACGTCGCGAACGTGAAAGCCGCGCTCGCTGCGTGCCACGCCCAGCCCGACGTCCCGTTCGACGTCCGCTACCGGGTGGTGCGTCGCGACGGATCGATCCGCTGGGTCCACGACCGGGGCCGCTCGTTGCGCGGTCCCGACGGCCGTCCGCACCGCGTGGTCGGCATCGCCACCGACGTGACCGACCTGGCACTCGCCGAGGAGCGGCGCTCGCTGCTCATGAGCGAGCTCGACCACCGCGTCAAGAACACCCTTGCCACCGTGGTGGCGCTCCTCGACGTGACGATCGAGAACGAGACCGACCCCACCGCGCTGCGCGATGCGCTCACCAGCCGCATCTACGCCATGGCGCGCACCCACGACGGGCTGGCGCGGCTGCGCTGGGAGGCGGTTCCGGTGGCGCGCCTGGCCGAGCTCGCGCTGGCGCCCTGGCTCGGGTTGCCGACCGAGCGGATCACGCTCGAGGGCGATCCCGCGCGCCTGCCGGCGCGACTGGCCACGCCGCTCTCGCTCGCGCTCAACGAGCTCGCCACGAACTCGCTCAAGTACGGCGCCTTGACCTGCCCCAGTGGGCACGTGCGCGTGACCTGGCAGAGCGCCGACGGAGGGGATCTCTGCATCTCGTGGGTCGAGCGCGGCGGCCCGACGCCGCGACCGCCAGCGCGTCTCGGCACCGGGCTCACGTTGATGCGCGACCTGGTGGAATACCAGCTCCACGGCACGCTCACCGTCGCGTTCGCTGACGAGGGCGTCGAGGTCTCGATCCGCTTTCCGCTTCCGCGTGCCTCGAGCGACGTCGAGGCCTCGTCCGTGCGGCGGACGCCGCTGCCGACGACGCCGTCGACCGACGTCCGCTCCCGCACCCTCGCGGGTGTGCGCGTGCTGGTGCTCGAGGACGATCCGCTGCAGGCCCGCATGCTCTCACGCCAGCTGGCGCGCATGGGCTGCGAGGTGGCGGAGCTCGCATCCACGGTCCAGGCCGCGCTGCGTTGCATCGAGCAAGACTCGCTCGACGGCGCGGTGCTCGACATCAACGTCGGCGGATCGTCGAGCCTGCCCGTGGCGAACGCGCTGCTCGATCGCCGCGTGCCGTTCGTGTTCGTGAGCGGGTACGCGCTCTCGGAGGCCTTGCCGGCGGCGCTGGCGCGCGTGCCGCGGCTCACCAAGCCGGTCGAGCCCGCCGAGCTCGAAGCGTTGGCCAAGCGCCACTTCGCCCGCGGCGCGCCGCAGGCCGAGCCCTCATGAGCGCCGACTGGATCGTGCTCTCCGATCTGCACGAGCACACCGCGCACCTGCGCCACCTCGCCGCGGCCATTCGCGACGCCGCCCTCGTGGTGCTGGCCGGAGACCTGACCATGTTCGGCGGCCAGCGCGAGGCGGCACGCGTCGTCGACGACGTGCGCGCGCTCAACCCGCGGGTCGTCGCGGTTCCCGGCAACACCGACCATCGACCGGTGCTCGACTACCTCGAGGCCGAGCGCTTGAGCCTGCACGCACGCTCCGTCGAGATCGACGGAGTCGCGCTCTACGGGGTCGGTGGCTCGAACCCGACGCCCTTCGGCACTCCCTTCGAGCTCTCCGAGGACCAGATCGGCGCGCATCTCGCCGCCGCTCACGATTCCATTCGCGACGTCCGCGTGCGTGTGCTGGTGAGCCACGCGCCGCCCTTCGAGAGCGGCGTCGACCGCTTGTGGACGGGACGTCCCGTGGGCAGCCGAGCGGTGCGCGCCCACGTGGAGCGCACGCAGCCCAGCCTGGTGCTGAGCGGCCACATCCACGAAGCGCGGGGCGTCGGCAGCGTCGGCTCGGTGCCCGTGCTCAATCCGGGGCCGTTCGTCGCGGGCGGGTTCGTGCGCATCCAATTCGACGCCGGCGAGCCGCGCGCGACCTTCGAGCGGATTCGGCTGGATCGCGGCGAGCGGGTCGTGGGCGAGGTCGGACAGGTGGCCCGCAAGCTGCGTCGCCTTCCGCGCATGCGATGAGCGGCGTCGCCCGGCGCGCCCGCGCGGCAGCGCGACGTCCTCGCGCTGCCGGCCACCCCACCTCCGCCGCCGGCCATCGGCCCGGCGCTTCCCGCGTGGCTCGGCGCGGGATCAGGATGCGGCGGCGAGCGCGCCGATCGGGCAGCTCAGACCCGTGCCGCCCAAGCCGCAATAACCGCCGGGATTCTTGTGCAGGTATTGCTGGTGGTAGTCCTCGGCGAAGTAGAACTCGGGTGCGTTCACGATCTCGGTGGTGATCGGTCCGAAGCCGGCACGGCTCAAGAGCGGCTGAAACGCGTTCTTGGACGCTTCCGCAGCGGCCCGTTGCGCCGGCGAGTACACGTAGATCCCCGAGCGGTACTGGGTGCCGACGTCGTTCCCCTGGCGCATGCCCTGGGTGGGATCGTGGCTCTCCCAGAAGACGCGCAGCAGCTCGTCGTAGCGCACGCGGGCGGGGTCGAAGATCACCCGCACCACCTCGTTGTGGCCCGTCATGCCGCTGCACACTTCGCTGTAGGTCGGATTGGGCGTGAGTCCGGCGGCGTAGCCGGCGGCGGTCGTGTGGACACCCGCCACCGACCAGAACTTCTTCTCGGCGCCCCAGAAGCAGCCCATGCCGAACATCGCCGCCTCGAGGCCGTTCGCGAACGGCTCGGTCATCGGTGTTCCGAGAACCGCATGGCGCGGCGCCACCGGCATGCGCTCGGCACGCCCGGGCAGCGCCTCGCCGGGGCGCGGCAGCAAGAGTTTCTGGGGATGAAAGAAGAGAGCCATCGGCGTTTCCTCGTCGTGCGTCGATCGATGGTCGGCAGAATACCCGGTCGCGCCGCGCACCGCGGCCTGACACGTGTCGCGCGCCGTTGCGCGGTTGCCGAGGCCGGGCGGCTCGTCCACGCTGGGCCGAGCCGCGAGCCCAGCGAGCGAAGGATGGCCATGAGTGAGGCGAGCTCTCCCCGTTTCTGCTCGCGGTGCGCCGCGCCGCTTCGGCTCGTCCACGACGGCGAGCGCGAGCGGCTCACCTGCAGCTCCGCGGAGTGCGGCTTCGTCCACTACGACAACCCCACACCGGTGGTGGCGGCGCTGGTCGAGCACGCGGGGGCGGTCGTGCTGGTGCGCAATCGGGGCTGGCCCGAGACCTGGTTCGGGCTGGTGTCGGGCTTCCTGGAACGCGGCGAGACCCCGGCGGACGGCGCGCTTCGCGAGGTGCGCGAGGAGCTCGGCCTCGATGGGCGCGTGGTCGGCCTGATCGGCGCCTACGCGTTCGAGATGCGAAACGAGCTGATCGTCGCGTATCACGTCGAAGCCGAGGGCTCGATCGCGCTCTCCCCCGAGATCGCGGCGGTGAAGCGAGTCGCCCCCGAAGCGCTTCGCCCGTGGCCCTTCGGCACCGGGTTCGCCGTGGCGGATTGGCTGGCGCGCCGATGAACCCGCCCGCGCCCATGGCACCGCCGATCGACGCCCGCCTCGTGGTGGTCATGGTGGGGCTGCCGGCGCGCGGCAAGACGTACACGGCGCGCAAGCTCGCCCGCTACCTGGGATGGCTCGGCTACCGCGCGCGGGTCTTCAACCTCGGCAGCTACCGGCGCGAGCGGGTCGGCCCCAACATGCCGGCGGCCTTCTTCGACCCCGACAACCTGGAGGCCGACGCGATCCGCACCGACCTCGCGATCCGCGCCCTCGACGACCTGCTCGGCTGGCTGCGCGACGGCGGCGGACAGGTGGGGATCTTCGACGCCACCAACAGCACCATCGAGCGGCGCCAGCGGGTGCGCCACCAATGCGAGCGCGCGGGTATCGCCGTGCTCTTCGTGGAGCTGATCTGCGACGAGCCGTGGGTGATCGAGGCGAACATCCGCGAGACCAAGGTCACCTCGCCGGATTACCAGCACCTGACACCGGACCAGGCCGCCGACGACTTCCGCAGCCGCATCGCCAACTACGAGCGCGCCTATCAGCCGCTCGGCTCGGACGAGGCGAGCTACGTGAAGGTGATCAACGGCGGGCGCAAGATCGTGGTCAATCGGATCGAAGGGTACGTGCCGGCCCGCATCGTTCAGTTCCTGGTGAACCTGCACACCGTGCCGCGGCCGATCTGGCTCACGCGGCACGGCGAAAGCCTGGACAACGTGCGCGGCGTGATCGGCGGCGACTCGTCGCTGAGCGACCGCGGGCGCGCCTACGCCCAGCGGCTCTCGAGCTTCGTCGACGAGCACGGGCCGCCGGTGCTGCACGTGTGGACGAGCACGCTCAAGCGCGGCATCGAGACCGCGTGGGCGCTCGGCCGCTCGTTCCTGCCCATCAAGGCGCTCGACGAGATCGACGCCGGGATCTGCGACAACATGACCTACGGCGAGATCGAGGCGCAGATGCCCGAGGAGTTCGCCGCACGCAAGGCCGACAAGCTCCACTACCGTTACCCGCGCGGCGAGTCCTACGAAGACGTGATCCGCCGCCTCGACCCGGTGCTCGCCGAGATCGAGCGCCACCGCGAGCCGGTGCTGGTGATCGGCCACCAGGCGGTGATCCGCTGTCTCTATGCGTATCTCGCCGACGTGCCGCGCGACCAGGTGCCGTTCGTGGGCGTGCCGCTGCACACCCTGATCGAGCTCACCCCCAAGGCGTACACGGTCGAGGAGAAGCGCTACCCGCTCGGGCCGTGACCGGGCGCTCGCGGTTCGCTCAGCGCGGCGAGTCTCGCTCGAGCCAGGCGCGCGTCACGCGATCCATCTCGCCGAGACTGGCGGCGAAGAAATGGTCCGCGCCGGCGAAGGTCACCAGCTCCGCTCGCGCGAGTGGCGCGAGCGAGCTTGCGAGCCGCGGCGGTGGCGCGATGCGGTCGTGCTCGCCAGCGAAGACCAGCATCGCTCGCGCCAGCACGGCGAGTGCCGTGGCGTCGAGCATGAGCGCCGGCGGCGCGACCAGCACCAGCCGATCGACGCGCGAGGCTTCCGCCGCCGCCCGCACCGCCGCCATCGCGCCCCACGAGTAGCCGCCAGCGACGAGCGGTCCGGGCACGCGGCGCGCGGCCTCGCCGAGCGCGGCCAGGTAGTCGGCCACGGCCGCTCCGGGGTCGTCGGTGGCGCGGCCCGCGCTTCCCTCGACTCCGCGCCAGTTGAAGCGCAAGACAGCGAGGCCCGCCGCGCGCGCCGCGCGCTCGAGCGTCACGAGGATCGGCGAGTCGAGCGTGCCGCCGTAGAGCGGATGGGGCGGCGCGAGCACGCAAGCGCGCTCCGTCGCTGCGCGCGGCTCGAGCCAACGCGCTTCGAGGTCCGGGGTTGCCCCGCCGCCGAGGATCCGGATCGGCGTCGCCGATCCCGCCGCTTCGATTCCATTCATCGTGGATCGCTCCTCCCGCCACCCCCGCGCATCCGTTTCCCGGCGCGCCCGCGCGCGCCGTCGCGGTACGCCGCCCACGACACGAAGTCCTTGCGCATGCCGGTGCGACTCCCTACGATCCCCGTGTCCGTCACCGCGCTCCCGCGACGACGACGAGGCTCGGCCGATGTCCGAAGCGATCACCGCGCGCGCCGCCGCCAGCGTCGTGCTCATCGACGACAGCGACGCGATCCGGTCGGCACTCAAGCTCGCGCTCGAGGACGCTGGCTACCGGGTGCTCGACGCGGCAACCGGCGAGGCGGGGCTCAAGCTGGTGCTGACGTCGTCTCCCGACGCGCTCGTCACCGACTACGAGCTGCCGGGCATCAACGGCATGGCGGTGATCCATCGCGTGCGATCCCACCCCACGGTCCAGAGCCTGCCGTGCATCCTCCTCACCGGCGCCGACGCCGCCCCCGCCGAGGCGCGCGGCCTGGAGGGTGGCGCAGATGCCTACATCCGCAAGACCTCCCCACTCGAGGTGATCGTGGCGCGAGTGGGCGCGTCCGTGCGCCGCGCGGGATCGACGGTCACGCCCACGCCCACCGCGCAGCCGAACGACGGCGCCGCCGGCGCTCGCCGCGTGCTGGTGATCACCGCGGACGCGGCGCGCTCCGAGCTCCTCTTCGTGCTGGCGGGGCTCAAGCACCAAGGGCTCGAGGTGCGCATCTCGTCGGAGCAACCGACCGAGGCCGAGCTCGGCGCCGTCGAATGCGTGCTGCTCGACCGCACGGACGCGCTCGCCGCGCGCATCGCGGCGATCAAGGCTCACGCGCAGAGCGCATCGGTGCCCGTGGTGGTGCTGGGCAGCGAGGACGACCCCGACGGTGTCGTTCTCGCGCTGCGGGCCGGCGCCGACGATTGGGTGGCGCTGGCGAGCGGGCTCGACGTCATCGCCGGCCGGATCCGTGCCCATCTGCGTCGGCGCCAGGCCGAGGACCATCAAGCCCACCTGCGGGAGCAAGCGCTGCAGCGCGAGCTCGCCGACCGCGAGGCGCGCGCCCAGCGGGAGATCGCCGACGCACGCGCCGAGCTGCTCGCCGAGCTCGCCCGCAAGAACGCCGAGCTCGAGGAAGCGAACTCCAACCTGGCGGCGAGCCTGCGCGAGGTGCGGGTGCGCGACGAGCAGTTCCGTACCGTCGCTCGCTGCGTACCGGGCGTGGTCTATCTGATGCGTCACGGCGAGCATCGGACACCGCTCTTCATGAGCGTCGCCGTGGAGGTCCTCACCGGCCATCGCGCGCCCGATTTCGTCGCGGGCCGCGTGAGCTGGACGAACCTCGTCCATCCCGAGGACCGCGACCGCGTGTTCGCCCGCATCGATTCCGCCATCGGCCAGCGCAAGCCCTTCGAGACCACCTACCGGATCCAGCACGCCAGCGGTGCGTGGCGCTGGGTGGAGGAGCGCGGCCGCGCGATCTTCGACGAGGACGAGGTTCGCTGCGTGGGCGGCACGGTCTTCGACGTGACCGAGCGGCTCGAGGCCGAGGAAGAGCTCGAGCGCTTTCGCGCGCGTCAGCGCCCCGCGACCCCTCGCCCGTGACGAGCGCGAACCCCACCGCGAGTGGCACGCCATCCGCCGCCGCGAAGCCGGTGCTGGTCGCGTACGAGACACGCTTCGGCTCGACCGCGGAGGTCGCCCGCGCGATCGGCGCGGTTCTCGCCGAGGCGGGATTCGCCGCCGAGATCCGGCGCGCCAGCGAGGTGGACGATCCGACTCGCTACGCCGCCGTGATCGTCGGCGCGCCGGTCTATTCCCGGCGCTGGCTCCGCGCCGCGTGCGCGTGGGTGCGACTCCATCGCGATGCGCTTGCGCCGCGGCCCGTGTGGTTCTTCGCCCTCGGGATCCGGGTGCCGGACGGACCGCACGCGAACGAGCGCCACACGCTGCGCCTGCTGCGCCGGCTCCACCAGCTCGCGCCCGACTTCGAGCCGCGCTCCATCGGCCTCTTCGCGGGCGCGGTGAATCCCGCGATCGTCGGCCTGCGCGAGCAGATCCAGCTTCGGGTGTTTCGCCCGAAGACCGGGGATTTTCGCGACTGGGCGAAGATCCGCGCGTGGGCGATGGCGGTGCGCGACGAGCTGCGGAGCGCAGCGTCGCCGCCATGCGACGAGCGGCCGCGCGCTGCGCAATCGTCGTCAGACCGTTGACAGCGGTGCCACAGCGCGTCCGCGCCGCAGGCCGCGAACGCCCGGTGCGCCCGCGACGTCGCCCAAAACCAGCTTTCACGCCCGCAATACCACTCGCGTTTGCACCGGCTCGTACCGCACTGCGTCAGCCGGGACGCGGTATGAACATTGCTGTAAGGCAGCGCGGCTGATTATCGTCTGAGGAGAAATCGCTCGATGCCTCCCCCCCAAGGCTCGTCGTTGGCGCACCGCGTGGAACCCGAGCCCACTCGTCGCAACATCGCAGCGCCGCGCCCCACCGCGGCGGCGGTCCGCCAGCTCCCGACACCGGCGGCGGTCACGTCGAGCCGCATGCGGACGCTCGTCGCCGACGAGGACGAGGCTTCGCGCTCGATGCTCGAACGGGTGCTCGGCTCGCGTGGTCACGACGTGACGGCGTGCGCCGACGCCGACACCGCGTGGACGCTGTGCCAGGCCGACCCTCCCGCGCTGCTGGTGGTGAGCGCCGGCCTGCTCGACGCCCACGGCGTGCCGCTGACGCGTCGGATCCGCGCCATCCCCGGGGGCGACCGAACCGTCATCCTGGCTCTCACGGCGAGCGCCGAACCGGTGTCGCTGCAAGCGCTGCTGCAGGCAGGCTGCAACGACTACATGGCGCGCCCGCTCGAGGAAGCGCTGCTCAAGGTGCGATTGGCCATCGCGGAGCTGGGCGTGCGTCAAGAGACGCGCGCCAAGCACACGGTCGAGTCCGCGCGGCGCCTCTCGTTCGCCGTCGATCAGAGCCCGGCGGCCGTCATCATCGCCGACCCCAAGGGCAACATCGACTACGTGAACCCGAAGTTCACCCAGCTCACGGGCTTCTCGCACGCGGAGATCCTGGGCTCGCGGTTGCTCGAGCTCTCCGACCTCACGCTCGAGGAGAAGGCCAAGTTCTGGGAGACGATCGACCGCGGCCTCGAATGGCGCGGCGAGTTCCGTTACAAGCGCCGTAACGGCGACTACTACTGGGCGTCGGCGTCCATCTCGCCCGCGCGCGGCACCAACGGCAAGACCGCGTACCTCGTGGAAGTGCACGAGGACATCACCGAGCGCAAGCGCGTCGAGGACGCGTTGCGCGCCGGCGACGAGCGTTATCGCGCGCTCGCCGACAACGCCTACGACTTGATCTGCGAGATCTCCGTGGACGGCCGCTTCCTCTACGTGAGCCGCAACTACCGCGAGGTGCTGGGATACGAGATCGACGACCTCGTCGGCCGCGAGATCTTCGCGCTCATCCATCCCGAGGATCGCCCCAAGGTGATGGAGCGCTTCGTGCGCGCCGTGCAGAGCGAGGCCCCGAGCAGCCCGCGCGGCGAGCAGCTCGTGTTCCGCTATCGCCACAAGAACGGCCAGTACCGGTGGTTCGAGTCGGTGGGCCGCGCCTACCGCAGCGCCGATCGCGAGTCGCGCCGCTTGGTGGTCGCGCGCGACATCACCGAGCGCAAGCGCGCCGAGGACCAGCAGCGCGAGCTCACGGAAAAGCTCCAGAGCATGAACACGCGGCTCGAGACCATGACCTTGGTCGATCCGCTCACGGAGCTGCTGAATCGCCGCGGGCTGCAGCAGGTGCTGACGCGCGAGATCGACGTCGCGCGGCGCGCGGGCACCGAGCTCTTCGTGCTCTTCGTGGACCTCGACGACTTCAAGAAGATCAACGACACCCTCGGCTACGCCGTCGGCGACGTGGTGCTCAAGGAGGTCGCGCGGAAGCTGCGCGCCAGCATGCGCGGCACCGACCACGTCGCGCGCATCGGCGGCGACGAGTTCATGGTGCTGCTGCCGCGCAGCCGCACCGCGGAGGCGATCCGCGTCGCGGAGCGCGCGCGCATCGCCGTCTCCGGCTCGCCGGTGTTCCTCTCGTCCGGGACCGTGACCGTGACCGCGAGCCTCGGCCTCGCGCTGGTCTCCCACGACACGCCCTCGATCGACGAGCTGCTCTCGCAGACCCACGTGCTGCTCAGGCAGAGCAAGCTCGGCGGCAAGAACCGGCTCTCCTACGACGTCGGCATGAACGAGAACGAGCCGGACGGGGCGAGCCCGCAGGGCGACCTCATCGATCTGTTGCGGCGGGGCGAGGGGCTGAAGACCGTGTTCCACGCGATCTATCGCCTGGTCGACGAGGCGATCGTCGGCCACGAATGCCTGACGCGCTCCACCATCCCCGCGTTCGAGCGCCCCGACCACTTCTTCCGCATCAGCCAGGAAGCCAACATCCTCACGCCGGTCGACCATCACTGCTTCAAGACGGCGCTCGCCGCGACCGCCGATCGCGACCCCTCGTTGCGCTTCCACATCAACCTGCTGCCGTCGACGATGATCGACATCCCGGTGCAGCACCTGCTCGAGGCCTTCCCCACCAGTCGACCGCATTCGAGCTATTGCATCGAGATCAGCGAGCAGCAGATCATCGGCGACCCCTCGTACCTGCGCGAGCCGGTGAACGAGCTCAAGCGCGCGGGGGTGCTGATCGCCATCGACGACGTCGGCTTCGGACGAAGCTGCCTGGAGTCGATGGTCTTGCTCGAGCCCGACATCGTGAAGATCGACCGCAAGGTGGTCTCGGGAATCGGCAGCGATCCATCGCGCGCCAACGTGCTCAAGCGGATCTTCCACGTGGCCAAGGTGCTGGGCGCGGACGTGGTGGCCGAGGGCATCGAGACCCGCGACGAGCTTCGCATCCTGCTACAGCTCGGCGTCTCGTACGGCCAGGGCTTCCTCTGGGGCAAGCCGGCATAGGTCCGCGGCCCTCGATTCGGCGCGCGGCCGTCGGGCCGCCACGGCCCTACGGCTCGCGCGGCGAGCCGCCCCCCCCCGCGACGAAACTCGCAGGGCTGGCCACACTTGCCCGCCCGGGTGACGGCGGGTGGTGATCCACCGTGCGGGATCGACCATCCCGGCAGCCACCGCGCGACGAACGGAAGGCCTCGGTAGATGCCCCAGCCCCCCCGGTCCGGCGTTCGGGAAGCGACCACGCGAGTGGTGGTCGGCCGTCGCATCGAAGACCTCGGCGCACGCATCTCGGCGCGCTTCGCGATGGGCGAGGACGTCGACGACGCGATCGCGGCGACCCTCGGGGACCTCGGCAACCATCTCGGCGCGGTGCGCGTCTCGCTCTTCCAGCTGCGGCCGGACGGCGACTGGATCGATGCGAGCCACGAGTGGTATCGCCACGATCACGGCCCCGCTCTCGTGCTCAACCAGAATCTCGCGTGCACCCATCAGGCGTGGTGCATGCGACAGATCGACGCCCACGGCTTCGTGCGGCTCGCATCGGTCGCGCAGATGCCCGAGGAGGCGTGCGACGAACGGCGGCTGCTGAGCGCGCGCGGCGTCGAGTCGCTGCTGGCCATGGCGGTGCCGATCGGCAGCACCGTCGGCGGCATCATCCGCATCGACAACCCGACCACCGATGGAGTGACGCTCGAGCGGACCCTCACGCTGGCGCGACACGCGGCCCACGTGATCGGCCTCGCGTTGTCACGGCGGCGCACGGAGGAAGAGCTGCGCTGGCACGTGCGGCTCGACGAGCTGGTGATGCGGGCCGCCGCCACGCTGCTCGAGGCCACGCCGGAGAGCATCGACGCGGCGATCACCGGGATCCTCACGGAGCTCGCGACCACGCTGGGCGCGGACATCGGCTACGTCCTCGACCGCGCCGACGACGTGCAGGCGCGCGTGATCACCCACGTGGGACGCTCGGCCCAATCCCCCGCTTTCCCCGCTCCCGATCCGCGCGATCTCGACTGGCTCGAGCTCGACGCCACGCACGACGATCAGGTGCTGGTCCGGCGCCGGAGCGGGTCCGAGCCGACACTCGACCGAGCCTCGGCCGCTACGATCGGCGGCGAGGAGTCCCGGGCGCTGGTCGCGACGTTTCGACGCGAGCCCTCACGGCGCGGCACGCTGGTGTTCGAGGTGCGGGGCGCGCGGCGCAACTGGGGCCGTGACACGCAATCCTCCACGCGCATCGCCGCGGGCATGATCGCCAGCGCCCTGCACCGCACCGACGCGGTGCGGGCCCTGCGCGACAGCGAAGCGCGTTTCCGACTGCTCACCGAGTCGGCGCACGACGCGATCGCCGAGTTCACCGCCGAGGGCATCTGTCTCTACGCGAACCGTCGCCACTGCGAGATCCTGGGCCTCGAGCCGAGGATGCTGGTGGGCGAGCCGCTGCTGCCCCTCGTGCACCCGGACGATCAGGCATCCGTCATCGCGAGCTTCGTCGAGGCCCGCGAGCACCGATCCTCGGCGCGCGGCGTCATCCGCTTCCGCGATGCCCGCGGCGGTTATCGCTGGCTCGAGACGGTCGGCACCTGGTTCACGGCGGCGAGCGGCGAGGAACGCGTGGTCGGCGTGTCGCGCGACGTCACCGACGCACGCGCCGGCGAGGAGGAGCTTCGCCGCAGCGAAGCGCTGCGCCGCGCCATCACCGACCACTCGATCGACATGATCACGGTGGTGCGCTCGGACGGCACGATCGCCTTCCAGAACCTCGCGGCGGATCGCGTCCTGGGCTACGCGTTCGAGGAGCTGGGAGACGTCACCGCCGAGCAATTCGTCCATCCCGACGACCTGGAGCTCGCGTGGAGCGGTGTCCAGGCGTGCGTTTCCAGCCGTGGGCAGCCCATCACCGCGGAGCTGCGCGTGCGTCGCAGGGACGGCGACTGGCGCACCGTGACGGCGACCGCCATCAACCTCATCGGCGATCCGGGCGTGGACGGCATTCTCGTCATGTCGCGGGACGTGACCGAGCAGCGTCAGACCGAGCAGGCGCTGCGCCGGCGCGAAGACGAGCTTCGCCAGGCGCAGAAGATGGAGGCCATCGGACGGCTCGCCGGCGGAGTGGCTCACGACTTCAACAACATGCTGTCGGTGGTGCAATGCCACACCGACATGATGCTCTCCGATCTGCCGACCGATCACCCGATGCGCGACGGCATCGGATCGATCCGCGACGCCGGGCTGCGTGCCGCGGCGCTGACCCGCCAGCTCCTGGCGTTCAGCCGCAAGCAGGCCTTCGTCCCGCGGCCGGTCGACGTCTCGGGCGTCGTCACGGCGGTCTCCAAGATGCTCAAGACCCTGATCGGCGAGGACGTTCGTTTCGACGTCCGGCTGGCCACCGATCTGCCGACCGTGCTGATCGACGTGGGCTACCTGGAGCAGGTCCTGATGAACCTCGCGGTCAACTCCCGCGACGCCATGCCACAGGGCGGCGAGCTGCGCATCGAGACCGAGAAGGTCGACGGCGCGGGCGCGCACGGGGCCGCGCTCGGCGCCGGCGACTGGGTCCGCCTCTCGGTCATCGACTCCGGCTGCGGCATGGACGCCCAGACGCTGCAGCACGCCTTCGAGCCGTTCTTCACGACCAAACCCCGCGACAAGGGCACCGGGCTCGGGCTCGCCACCGTCTACGGCATCGTCAAGCAAAGCGGCGGCGAGATCACCGTGTCCTCCCAACCCGGGCTCGGCACCCGCTTCGACATCTTCCTGCCGAGCGCGACCAGCGAGCCCGAGCCCATCGCCGAGGGCGTCGCGCCCGTGGCCACCGAGTCTCGTGGCCACGACACGATCCTGCTCGTCGAGGACGAGCCCACGGTTCGCGAGATCGCGGCGCAGGTGCTGGAGTCGGGCGGATTCCGGGTGCTGTCCGCAGGGAGCGTCGCGCAGGCGGTGGGGGTGATCGACTCCGCCGTCACGATGCCGGCGCTGGTGGTGAGCGACGTGGTGCTGCCGGACGGCAGCGGCGTCGACGCGGTGCGCGCCGCGCGCCTGCGTTGGCCCAGCGTGCGCGTGCTGCTGATGTCCGGGTACCTGGACGACATGCTCGACTCGCGCGGCCTCGAGGAGCTCGGCGCGGCGCTGCTCGAGAAGCCGTTCAACCCCGCGGCGCTGTTGCGCGCGGTGCACGACGCGATGGACGCGGCGAGCCCCGCGCCACCCGCTCGTTGGCCCGGCTGAGCGCGGCGCGCCGGGCCGACCCGCCGCGCCGAACCCGTCTTCCGCCGCTCGATCGGCTCACGCGCCTTCGGTCGCTCCTTCGGTCCACGTCCACGGCCTCTTGCGACAGCGGTCTCGGGCCGTGCAAGATGGCGCGCGCACGAAGAAATCCTCGTAGTTCGGGCCCCCACACATGGTCGACCTCGACAACATCGTGGCTCTGCTCGACGACCCCGCCACCGAGCGTCGGGTCGCCGCAGCCATCGTCCTCGGGGCGCTCAAGCCCAAGAGCGCTGCCGTGGTCGAGGGGCTCCTCGGGCTGCTGGAGACCGGCGAGCCGGCGCTGATCCGTCACGGGCTCGATGCGCTCGCGGCCCTCGGCGCACGCAAGGCCGCGCCCGCCATCGTGGGGTTCCTCTCCTCGCGCGACGTCGAGATCCGCGACGCGGCAGAGCGCGCGCTGGTCGCGATCGGCGAATCGGTGGTTCCGCTGATCCGCGAACGCATGGAGAAGGCGGCGCCCGAGGAGCAACGCGCGCTCAACCACGTGCTCGCGGAGCTGGGTGGCGCGGAAGCGTTCTCGACGCTCTTGAGCGGCATTCTCGCCTCCGAGGGAGATCCGCAGGCGGCGCTGGCGGCGCGCCAGCAGGTGCGCTCGGCGGACGCCTCCTTGCGCAAGAAGTACCTGGCGCAAACGGAGCGCTTCCTGGCCGAGCAACGCAAGGGCGGCGAGCATCCCGGCGCGGTCGCCGCGGCGATCAAGGTGCTGGGCTTCCTCGAGGACCCCAAGGCGGTGCCGACGCTGCTCGCCCACGCGCAAGCCGCCGACCAGCCTCCCGCCGTGCGCAAGGAAGCCATCATCGCGTTGCGCTTCGCGCTGCAGAACGGGCGCTCGCCGTCGGCCGAGGTGGTGAACGCGCTGGTCGGCGCGGCGCTCGCCGAGGACCGCTCGCTCGCGCAGACCGCGCTGCTCACGCTGGGCGGGCTGGATCTCGACGCCCAGCAATCCCAGCGCATCCAGAAGCTGGCCGAGCATCCGGATTTCGAGCGCGCGCGGCTCGCCATCGAGCACCTGGGACGTCAGCGCGACACCCACGCGGCACGGGTGCTGGCCAACGTGGTCGAGCACGCCGACCGACGGCGCGCCGAGCTTGCCGTGCAGACCCTGGCGAGCAAGGCGGAAGGCGCGGAGCCGCTCGCGAAAGCGCTCATCGCCACCGCCGATGCCGAGCGCGCGCGCTTCATCGCGAAGGCCTTGGCACCGCACCTGCGCACGCTCGCGCCCGCGCTCAAGAAGCAGTTGCGCGCCCAGGGTCTCGCGCGGCTCGGCGCCGGCGAGGGTGGCGCCGAGGCCTTGCTCGACGCGGCGCGCATGGCCGACCCCGGTGCTTGGGTCGACGAGCTGCGCGCGCTGGCCGCCAAGCAGCGCAAGGCCGCGAAGCTCGAGGAGGCGCTGCGCACCCTCGGGGTGCTGTGCCGAAGCGATCAGGCGACCGACGAGGATCGCTACCACCGCGCGGCGCTCGAGCTCAAGCGCGCGCGCCACGATCGCGCGACCGGGGCGCGCGCCCACGACCCTTCCCTCTCGACGCTCGGCCAGCTCCTGACCCGCGGCTTCGACGTGGGCGCGGCGCTTCGCAAGGACAAGTCGATCGGGCTCGAGGAGCTCTACTACGTCGGCTTCCACTTCGCCGAGCGGGGGCAACCGCTCGGGATCGAGCTTCTCGAGGCCGTGGTCGCGAAGGCCGGTCGCGCCAAGCTCGGCAAGATGGCCAAGAACAAGTTGGCGTTGATCGCGGACTGAACGACGGATCGGAAGTCGTGCGAGCCATGGGGCACGCTCGGGCGAGCGGCGCAGCGCGCGAAAGCCGGGCTCGGAACCTCTCGGGGCCGAGCCGCGGCGCGTCGCCCGAGGCTCGCTCCCCGAGTCACGGCGCTCGGCGGCCGTTGCCGCGCGCGTCGACGTGCTCGCGCCGGTTTCCACCGGATCGCCCATGAAGCTCTCGCAGAAGACCCTGCTCGCGATCGGGCTGCCGCTGGTCTTCTTGGTGATGCTGCTCTTCGCGCTCTCGCGCCAGACCCTCCTCGAGAGCTACACCCAGTTCGAGATCCGCGACACCGAGCGCGACGTCGACCGCGCCGTGAACTCGATCCACGAGCACGTCGCCAAGATCCAGAGCCACCTCACCGACTGGGCGGCGTGGAGCGCCACCTACGAGTTCATGCAGAGCCGCGACCCGGCGTATCTGGAGGAGAACATCTCGGGGGGCCTCACCCTCGAGGACCTCGGCATCCACTGGATGGCGTACGTCGCGCCCTCGGGCGAGCTCGTCTACACGAGGGCGATCGATCCCGCGCGCGACTTGCCCGCGATCGTCGACTTCCCCGCGGGCGTGCTGCCCCATCTGGCGCCAGGCCACACGCTGGTCGCGCACACCGCCGTCACCGACCAGGTGATGGGCTTTTTGCTCGTGCCCGAGGGCGTCCTGGCGGTGGCGTCACAGCCCATCCTCACCACCAGCCACGAGGGCCCGATCCGCGGCTCGCTGGTGTGGGGCCGATTCCTCACGGATCGCGACGTCATGGAGATCGCCGATCTCACCCACCTGCGCATCAGCGTCCGCCGCCACGGCGATCCCGCCATGCCGCCCGACATGCAGCGCGCGAGCGTCGAGCTCGGGGCGGCACCGGCGCGCGACGGCGGGCGAGTGACGGTGGTCCACGCGATGACCGACGAGACCGTCGCCGGCTACGCGCTGATCCCCGACATCGAGGGCAAGCCCGCGCTGGTGGTGCGCGTCGACTCGCCGCGCACGCTGTTCCAGCAAGGCCGCGCGAGCATCCGCGCCTCGCTCGCGTGGCTGATCGCGTGCGGCGCGATCTTCGGCGTGGCCGTGGTGGCGGCGCTGCGAGGCCTGGTGCTGCTGCCCGTCACCCGCCTGGCGAGCGAGCTCGAGGCGATCGGCGCGGGCGGCGATCCGGGTCGGCGCGTGAACGTGGTCGGCCACGACGAGATCGCGCGGCTCGCCGTCTCGGCGAACCAGATGCTCGCCGATCTCGAGCGCAGCCAAGGCCAGATCCAACGGCGGGAGCGCTACTTCCACGCGCTCATCGATCAGACCTCCGACGTCATCGCCGTGACCGGAGTCGATGCGCGCATTCGCTACGTGAACCAGGCGTCACGAACGATGTTCGGCTACGAGCCCGCCGAGCTCGAGGGGCGCAAGGCCTTCGATTTCGTGCACCCCGACGACAAGAAGGTCATCTGGGAGCTCTTCGCCCAGGGCATCCAGCCGGGCACCACCGCGGCGCGCGACTTCCGCTTCCGTCACAAGGACGGCACCTGGCACTACGTCGAGGCCGCGGGGCGGCTCCTGCTCGACGACCCCGCGGTCGACGGCGTGATCGTCGCCATCCGTGACATCACCCGCCGCCGGCAGACGGAAGAGGAGCTGCGACAGGCGCGTGTGGCCGCCGAGTCGGCCAATCGTGCCAAGTCGGCGTTCCTGGCCAACATGAGTCACGAGCTGCGCACACCGCTCAACTCGATCATCGGCTTCTCGGAGCTACTCCAGGAGCAGACGTTCGGCCCGCTCGCGCCGAAGCAGCTGCGCTACGTCGGCAACGTCCTCGCCAGCGGCAAGCACCTGCTGCAGCTCATCAACGACATCCTCGATCTGTCGAAGATCGAGGCCGGTCACATGAAGCTCGAGATCGGGACGCTCGACGTGGCCGCCGTGCTGGAGGACGTGCGCGCCATCGTCCACACCCTCGCCGCGAAGAAGAACGTCACGCTCGAGCTCGGCACCGGAGGGGCGATCCCCACGCTTCGCGCCGACTCGGCGAAGTTCCGGCAGGTGCTCTACAACCTGCTCTCCAACGCCATCAAGTTCACTCCCGAGGGCGGCGTGGTGCGCACCCACGTGCGGCTCGCCGGCGATGCGCGCGGCGCGCCGCCGCGCGCGGGCGCCGCGGCCGAGTTCGTGTGCATCGCCATCGCCGACTCGGGGATCGGCATCCGCTCCGAGGACCGCGCGCGACTCTTCCGCGAGTTCGAGCAGCTCGACTCCGGCTATTCACGCCAGCAGCAGGGCACGGGGCTCGGGCTCGCGCTCTCCAAGCGTCTGGTCGAGATGCACGGCGGCGAGATCGGGTTCGAGAGCGAGGGCGAGGGCCGCGGCACCACGTTCTGGTTCACGCTACCCATCGCCGGCCCGCGCGAAGCGCCGATACCGGCGCCGCGGCGCGCCGACGAGCCCAAGACCACGCAGATCGTCGGGCCCCATTCGCCGCTGGTGCTGGTGGTCGAGGACGACCTCACCTCGGCGGCGCTGCTCAAGGAATGCTTCACCATCGCTGGCTATCGGGTCATCCACGCGGCCGACGGTGCCACCGCGCTCGCGCTCGCGGCGGAGAAGCAGCCCCGCGCGATCACCCTCGACATCATGTTGCCGGGGATGGACGGCTGGACGGTCCTCAAGGCGCTGAAGAGCAAGCCCGAGACGGAGTCGATTCCGGTCATCATCGTCTCCTCCACCGAGGACCACGAGCTCGGCTTCACGCTGGGCGCCACCGATTGCCTGGTGAAGCCCACCGACCACCGGCGCATCCTCGAGATCCTGCGCAACGTGACCGGCGTCGACCGCGGCGAGGATCGCGCCGTGCTCGTCATCGACGACGACCCCGCGCTGCGCTCGCTGCTCGAGGACACCCTGGGTGCCCAGGGCTACCGCGTCACCTCCGCTCCCGACGGCGAGCGCGGCATGGAGCTCGCCGCCCGCTGGCAGCCGGACGTGATCGTGCTCGACCTGATGATGCCCGGGCTCACCGGCTTCGACGTCGTGACCCGCTTGCGCGAGCGCAGCGACTCGCGCGATCTTCCGATCATCATCTACACCGTGAAGGATCTCACTCCCGAGGAGCGCACGCGCCTCATGAGCCAGGTGCAGGCGATCGCCACGAAAGGGAGGCCCGCGGACCTCGTGGATGTGCTACGCCGACTGGGGCTCGGGGTGGCGCGAGCGTAGGCGGCGGCAGGCGAGCCGCGACGAGGGATGCGCATGGCGGGTGAGAAGGTCTTGCTGGTCGAGGATCAACCGCTGAATCGCGAGCTGGCGACCGACCTGCTCGAGATCGCCGGCTTCACGGTCTGCCAGGCCGAGTCCGGAGAGCGGGCCATCCAGGTCGCGCGCGCCGAGTCCCCGGGCATCATCCTGATGGACATCTCCCTTCCCGGCATGGACGGGCTCGCCGCGACGCGCATCCTGCGCGCCGACCCCCGCTTCCGCAGCGTGCCGATCGTGGCGCTCACCGCGCACGCGATGAAGGGCGACGAGGACCGCGCGCTCAACGCGGGTTGCGACGGCTACATCACCAAGCCCATCGAGACGGCCTCGTTCGCCCAGCGGGTGACCGAGATCCTGGCGCGCGGTCGGCCGGCGTGACCGCTCCTGCCGACGCCACCCCTCACATCCCCAAGTCGCGGCTGCGGCCCTGGGTCCCGGGCCAGCCGTTCGACGCGGCGACCGAGAAGATCTTCCGCCGGCGCCGGATCGATCGCGCGCTGCCGGTGATCCGATTCGCCTGCGTGGGCGCGTGCATCATCTTCGGGTCGTTCTTCCTGCGCGATCGCTATCTCGCCCCCGACCAGGAGCGCCTGACCCTCGCGATCCGCTCCGTCGCGTGCGTCTTCTACCTCGTCATGATGCGGGTCGCGCGGGTCGAACGGCTGCGCGACCACATCCCGCTCTTCGTGCCGGTCGCGGCGGGCGCCGGATCGGTCTTCGTCTCGCTCTTGTGCGCGGCCTTGCCGAACGGTTTCGACATCGGCATCGGCGGGCCGCTGCTGGTGGTCATGGCGGCGCCCGCGGTCTCGCCGTCGGCGCCGGCGGCGATCCTCACGTGTCTCGTCGGCGTGCTCGTGCCGAACGTCGGCATGATGCTCAACCGCGACGGTTGGCTGACCATCTTCAGCACCAACCACTACCTCGTGATGGGCGCGGCGCTGTCGATGGGAATCGCGATCCTCGTCGAGCGCGACGCGCGGCGCGCGTTCCGTCGAGGCCTCGAGCTCGAGACCGCCGCCACCACCGACCCGCTCACCGGCGTGTTCAACCGCCGGCGCGTCCTCGAGCTCGCCGAGGCCGAGGTCGCGCGCGCCCGCCGTTACGGCCACGCGCTGTCGGTGGTGATGTTCGACCTCGACCACTTCAAGCAGATCAACGATCGCCACGGCCATTGGGGCGGCGACCACGTGCTGCGCGCGTTCCCGATCCGGCTCGAGAAGCACCTGCGTCGCAACGACACGCTGGGCCGGCTGGGGGGCGAGGAGTTCGTGATCGTGCTACCCGAGACGGATCGCACGGCAGCGGCGGCGGCCGCCGAACGGGTGCGGGCCGCGATCGCCGCGGAGTCGATCCCGATCGGCAGCTCGTCCGTGACGCTCACCTTGAGCGCGGGTTGCGCGGAGCTCGCGCCCGACGACGTCGCGTTCGAGCCTCTGCTGCGCCGCGCCGACGCCGCGCTCTACGCCGCCAAGCGCGCCGGCCGAAACCGCGTCGAGCTCGGCTGATCGCGCGCGCGTGCCCGGCGCCCGGCGCGCGGCGCGGCGTGAAAGGCTCAGCGGACGACGAAGCCGGTCCGCTCGAGCAGACGGACGTGGAAATCCACCGCGCGCTCGAGCCCGGCCGCGGAGATCTTGTCCAGCGTGTCGTGATCGGTGTGGTAGTAGGGCGGCGCCTGGATCAGCGAGAACGTCGGCAGGCGATCGCACACGACCAGCAGGTCGCTGATGCACGCACGCGAGGTGGCGGGCGGAAGCGGCATCAAGCCCGACGCTGAGACCAGCTCCGGCAACGCGGCTTCGACGGCCGGCCAGGGCGCGGGGCCGAGGAACGCCTGGCGCTTGTCGTCGAACGTCGCCGGCCAGCCGGGGTCGGGGACCTCGTGACCGGCGACGGCATCGGTGTGCTCGATCAGCACGATGCCCGCGAGCGAAGCGAAGCGCGCCGAGTCGTGCGTCTGGAAAGCGCGCATGCCCGCGCCGCCGTCGTGATGGGCGGCGAGCCCCACCAGCACGAAGCTCGCGGTGCGCGCCCCCGCACGCCGCGCCGCGTGGATCCGGCGGGCCAATCCCACCAGCGCCGCGAGCCCGCTGGCGTTGTCGTTGGCGCCGCTGAAGAAGCTGTCGAGGTGGCTCATGACGGCGACGGTGGCGGGAAGCTCGCCCTCGATCCGCGCGACCACGTTGGCGGCCGGCCAATCGTCCCGCGCGCCCGCGACCGCCGAGCCGGTGAGCGTCGCGCCGCCGGCGGCCGCGATGAGCGCGCCGTCGTCGGCATCCACGCAAAACGCGGGGATGGGTCGGCGTCCGTCGGGGTATTGCGAGTCGGCGAGGGCGAACGCCTTGTCGACGGGGGCCGCCAGCCGCCAGACGCCTGGCGGGGTCGGCAGCGAGAACACGAACCCGCGCGCGCCCGCTCGAACCGCTCGCTCGTAGAGCTTGCCGTCGCGCACCGAGTTGAGCGCGGGCGTGCCCTTCATGGTGGCGGCGACGTAGACCCAGCTGCCGGCCGCGCGCTCCCAGTCGTCGTCGGTGTCGATCACCGTCACGGGCGCGGCCACGACCTCCGGGGGAAAGAGCGCATCCACGGGCGCCGGCATCGCGCTCGCGAGCGGCGCCCGTCCGGCGATCGCCAGCGACCAGCGCTGGGGCCGAATCGCGCGCAGCGGGAAGTGTTCGATCACCACCCGATCGGCGAGCGGCGCGAGCGCGTCGGCGAGCAGCTGGCCCGCTTCGCTCTCGGCAGGCGAGCCGCCGAGCCGGCCCCACAGGCCCGCCGCCGAGCGCCCGCGTTCCGCGATCGCGACGAATCGGCCGGCAAGAGCGAGCAGATCGTCGGGGATGCCTTCCGGCGTCGCGCGCGGGAGGATCGCCTCGCCCGCGTGCGGTCCGAATGGCAGGGTGCCGGTGCACGCCGTCGCTCCCAGCGCCGCGAGCGCGCCAAGGAAGGAACGTCGCGAGCGCGGCTTCAGACCGGCGCCCCCACCCACCGGCTCAGCGCACGCTGATGGTGGAGGATCGCGGACTCGTATTGGTGGAAGACGTGCTCGGGGGTCCGTCCGCTGCGCACACCCTGCTGGAAGAGGTGCAGGATCTGGACGTCCTCGTGGAGGATGTAGCGCGACGCCAGCCAGGTCGCGTAGGCGCGCAGCCACTCGAGCCCGCGCGCGCCGCGGCGCTTGAAGAACACGTAGCGGAAGCGGCAGCGCTGCGCGTCGATCGGAAAGGTCTGGAAGATCGTCAGGTGATACGGCAGCACGTTCATCAAGGTGTTGGGGAAGATCAGGTACTTGTGGATGCACTCGTACTCCTTGTCGGAGTACGGCCCGCCGCGCGAGGTGTGGTGATCGAGCCAGCGGCGCCACTCGTAGGCAGCGATCGGCAAGGTCTGGCGCGTGTGATCACCGTAGGCGACCAGCTCGGGGCGCGTCGCGACGTGCTTGTCGATGGTGACGTGGTGCACGGTGGGCGCGTGGTAGTACTCGGTCGCGTTGTCGAGGACCGCCTTCCAGTTGACGGGCAGCTCCCAGGTCGCGTCCTGGATGGGCACCATCTCCTCGAGGCGATAGTGCGCGACCTCGCGGTCGATGCCGCCCAGCGACTCGGAAAGCGAGGGCGCGGCGGGGTCGAGGTTGATCCAGACCTGGCCCGCGAAGGTCTCCGCGCGCACCGGCACCAGATCGAGCCGCGCGCGGTCGAGCGCCTTGAAACCCGCTCCCTCGGGAACCTCGCGCAGGCGACCGTCGTGGCCGTAGATCCAGCCGTGGTACGCGCACTTCAGGTGCGCGGACTTGCCGGCGTCGCAGGCGAGTCGCGTGCCGCGATGCCGGCAGCTGTTGTGGAACGCGCGCACCACGCCCTGCTCGTCACGGGTGACGAGCAGCGATTCGCCGAGCTCGTCGAAGAGCGCGTGGCTACCGGGCTGGCGGATGCGGTGCTCGGAGCACGCGACGGTCCACGTGCGCCGGAACACGCGCTCGAGCTCGCGCTGCAGGAACTCGGGGTCGCGATAGCGCGAGGCGTCGGTGGTGCGCGCCGCCACGCCTGCGCCTGGCGTGGGCTCGACGCTCACGGACGCGGCGGTCGACATGTCGCGGAGACCGCTTCAGCCAGCACGTCGCTTGGCAGCAGCACGGTTGACCTCACGAACCTTGTGAGACGCCACGCGCTCCACGTCCGCCGCCGTCAGCTCGATCCCGCGCAGCCGCGAGAACACCCGCGCCACGTAGCGCGACGAGATACCGCGCTTGCCGAGCAGGATCATCGACACGACGTCGGCATCCGAGATGCGGGGCATGCCGTTCGGGCTCATCCGTTCCGCTCCAGGGCGCGTCGAGCGTAACACAAGGCGGCCACGTCACATGCGAGTCGGACGCCCCCGGAACGCGCTCCGCTTGCCGCAGAAAGCGCGCGCGCTCCCGATCCGATTCACGACGCGCGACATTCGCCTCGGTCGCGACGGATCGTGATCCGCCACACGCGATTCAGCGCGCTGGTGGCGCGGGCTGCGCCCGCGTGGCGGCGACACACGCGTGGCGCCGGCGCCCGCTCAAGGAGCGCGGTAATAGGGGTTCGCGCCCGAGCCGTGATCCGTGGTGTCGAGGATCTCGGTGACCTCGGGGATCGCCTCGCGGATCATCACCTCGATGCCCTGCTTGAGCGTCACGTCCGACATCCCACAGCCGTGGCAGCCGCCGCCGAAACGCAAGAACACCCGCGTGTCCTGAACGTCGGCGAGCATCACGCGACCGCCGTGGCTCGCGACTTGCGGGTTGATCTTGTCGTCCAGCAACTCCTGGACGCGCGCGGCGATCGGATTGCCGAGCAGCGGCGGCTTGTTCGGATTGTCGAACTTGAACCACGAGCCGGAAAGCTCTTCCACGTAATCGAGCGTGGCGCCAGTCAGCCGCTGTGCGCTCTCGGTGTCGATGAAGATGCGGATGCCTTCGACCTCGAGCGCCGTGTCGTCCTCGGTTCGCTCGCTCGCCTCCACGAAGTAGAGGTGGTAGCGCCACGCCGCGGCGCTCTCCTCCTCGACGCTGACGCGCAGCGCGCTCTCGCTGCGATTCTCGGCCTCTTGCACCGACTTGATCTTGTCGCGCGCGACGGCGGTGAGGGTGAGGATGTCGCCCTCCTGCGCTGCCGTCGTGTGGGGTGCCGATGCGGTCTCTGCCATGGGGGATGCCTCCGACGCTCTGCGTCACCGTATCCGACCGCGTCCCCATCGCCAAACCGCCGCATGCCGCGCGGTGCCGACGGAGAAAACCGCATGATGTCGACGGCTTGTCGGCAAACGACGTGGTGAAGAAATGGACGGCTCGTGACACGCGCCTGACGAACGAGCCCTAACTTCCGGGCCGTCATTCGACGTTCATCGGGGGATCCATGAGCACCGTGACCATGAGCACCGTGACCGCCACCGCCTCGACGTTTTCCGCCGCCAGCGTGCCCGCGCCGCGTGCCGACGAAAAGGTCTCGAGCAAATCGCTGCCCTTCTTCCTCATGCACGTCGCCGTGCTGGGCGCGGTCTTCACCGGCGCACGCCCCGTGGACTGGCTCCTGTGCCTGGGCCTCTACTACCTGCGCATGTTCGGCATCACCGCCGGCTTCCACCGCTACTTCTCGCATCGTGCCTACAAGACCAACCGGGTGTTCCAGTTCGTGCTGGCCTGGATCGGCACGATGTCGGCGCAAAAAGGCGTGCTTTGGTGGGCGGGGCACCATCGCCACCACCACCGTTTCTCCGATACCGAGGAGGACATCCACTCGCCGACGAAGCGCGGCTTCTGGTGGTCGCACGTCGGCTGGATCTTGTCGTCGCGCTACGACGAGACGCCCCTCGACGACATCCGCGACTTCGCGAAGTACCCGGAGCTGCGCTGGCTCAACGATCACTACCTGGTGCCACCCACCCTGCTGGCCATCGCGGTGACGATGCTCTTCGGCTGGTCGGGGCTCTTCGTCGGATTCTTCCTGAGCACCGTGCTGCTCTGGCACGGGACGTTCACCATCAACTCGCTCTCCCACGTCTTCGGCAGCCAGCGCTACGTGACTGGCGACACCAGTCGCAACAACTTCCTGCTCGCCATCCTCACGATGGGCGAGGGCTGGCACAACAACCACCACTACTACCAGAGCACCGCGAACCAGGGCTTCTACTGGTGGGAGATCGACCTCAGCTACTACGTGCTCAAGGCGCTCTCCGTCGTCGGCCTGGTCTCGAACCTGCGCACGCCGAGCGAGCGCGTGCTCCGCTCGAATCGCGTCGGCAGCACGCCCGAGCCACGCGACGCCGCCGTGCGCGTCCCCGCCGCGGTCGAGCCCATCCCGACGGCGCTCGCCGCCTGATCCGCGCCGCCGCCCCTCTCGCGCTCGCCGACGGCGGTGTCCCGCCGTCGCGGCAAGCGCATTCCGCCCTCGGCGCGCTGCAGCCGGGGGCTTTCCAATCCGCCCGAGCCACCCGAAGCTTGGGGTGCGGACGCGCGGCAGTCTCGCTCGTCTCGCGCGCGATCATGGACCTGCGCGTCAAAGCCGTCGACGTCACCAAGCTGCGCGGCCGGCTGCCGGACCCCGCCAACGTCTGGCGCCCGGCGCTGTTGATCCTGCTGCTGATCTTGCTGCCGAGCGTGATGATCGGCGCGGTCGGCATCCTGGTGCTGGTCTTCCAGCGCGGCAGCGTCGACGTCGTCCTGGGCGTGCTCATCCTGGCGTTCTGCGCAGCGCTGGGTGCCGGCATCGTGCTGACGTTCGGCTCGATCCGCCGCCGCGCCCAGCTCTCCGCGCTTCAGACCGCGTTCGTGTCCAAGGTCTCGCACGACCTCCGCACACCGCTCACCAGCATCCGGATGTTCGTCGAGACGCTGCAGATGGGGCGCATCCACGATCCCGAGCGCTACAACGAGTGCCTGAACGTGCTCGCTGCGGAAACCGAGCGGCTGTCCTCGATGATCGATCGGCTGCTCGACTGGGCGCGCATGGAGGCCGGCCGCAAGATGTACCGCTTCGCGCCCACCCCCGTCGGCGAGGTCGTCGAGCGCGCGGTGACGGCGTTTCGGCCGCAGACGCTGAGCGGCACCGTCCAGCTCGGCGTCGAGGTCGAGCCCGATCTCCCGCTCATCCGCGCCGACGCGGAGGCGCTCGCGGAGGTGGTGCTCGACCTGCTCAACAACGCCTACAAGTACACCGGCGACGAGAAGCGTATCCAGGTGCGGGCCCGCCGCGATGGACGTCACGTGGTACTTTCGGTCACCGACAACGGCCCGGGAATCCCACGCTCCGAGCACGTGCGGATCTTCGATCGCTTCTATCGCGGCGCGGAGCCGCAGACACGAGCCATCGAGGGCAGCGGGCTGGGCTTGGCGATGGCGCGCCACACCATCGAGGCGCACAACGGCACCATCCATCTCGAGAGTGAGCCAGGACGCGGCAGCACGTTCAGCATCGTGCTGCCGGGCGGGCGAGACTGACGATGGCCAGCAATCATCGCAAAGCACGCATCCTGCTGGTGGAGGACGACCACTCGATCCTGCGCGGGCTCGAGCTCAACCTCGGCGTCGAGGGCTACGAGGTGGGGACCGCCGCCGAAGGCAAGACCGGGCTCAAGCGCGCCATGGAGGAGAGCTGGGACCTCATCGTCCTCGACATCATGATGCCGGGCCCGGACGGACTGGAGATCCTGCGACGCGTTCGCGCGGCCAGGAAAGAGACCGGCGTGATCTTGCTATCGGCGCGCGGCGCCGAGTTCGACAAGGTCGTGGGCCTCGATCTCGGTGCCGACGACTACCTGACCAAGCCGTTCGGCCTCGCCGAGCTGCTGGCGCGGATCAAAGCGGTGCTGCGGCGTCGCAGCCAGGCCCCCGCCCCCACCGGCGAGCCGATCTCCCAATTCGGTGACGTGCAGGTCGATCGCGAACGCCGGCGCGTCACCAAGGCCGGTCGCGAGGTGGCGCTCACCGCTCGCGAGTACGAGGTCCTCGAATACTTCCTCACGCGCGAGGATCGCGTCGTGACTCGCGAGGACTTGCTCGAGAAGGTGTGGGGCTTCGCGAACCTGGAATCGAACCGCACCGTCGACAACTTCGTTTCCCAGCTCCGCGCCAAGCTCGAAGCCAACGCCGATCAGCCGGTTCACTTCCTCACGGTGCGCGGCGTGGGCTATCGGTTCGTGGCACGACCCGAGACGCGGTGACCCGCGGCGCGCGCAAGCTCGACGCGGCGCTCACGGCGCTCGCGTTCGGGGAGCACGTCCGGGGGGCGCGCGCGGTGGACGTGGGCGCCTCGACCGGCGGCTTCACGCGCACCTTGCTCGACGCCGGCGCCGCGGAGGTGCTGGCGGTGGACGTCGGTCACGGTCAGCTCGATCCCGCATTGCGCCGCGACCCACGCGTGCGGGTCCTCGAGCGCGTCGACTGGAAGCGACTGCCGCCGTCGATCGAGCCAGGTCCCTTCGACGTGTTCACCATCGACGTGAGCTTCACCGCCGCGCGCACCATGCTGCGCGGGCTGGCGTTCCGCCTGCGGCCGGGCGCCCACGGGCTCGTGCTCGTGAAGCCGCAATTCGAGCTTCCCGAGGGCGCCGTCGAGCCCGGCGCTCCCGGCGACGCCAGCGTGCGCGCCCGGGCCCTGGAACGATTTCGCGCCAAGGCCGAGCGGCTCGGCTTCACCATCCTCGGCGCGGTCGACTCGTCCGTACCCGGCGGCAAGGGGACGATCGAGCTCTTCGCCCATCTGCGCTTCGACGGCTGGCAGGCGCGACCGGGCGCGCCCGCTGCCACCGCTACGACGACCAGCGCTCCCGTCGAACCGACCCGGGGCGAGGCGCCTGCGATCGCAACCGCGACCCGGCTCATGCGCTGGTTCGCGATCACCGCGCCGGGCCTGGAAGGGATCGCCGAGGTCGAGGTGCGAGGCCTCGCCGGCGTGAGCGACGTGCAAGCCAACGAGGCGGGAGTCGGCTTCGGCGGGACCCTCGAGACCGGGCTCCGCGCGAACCTCGAGCTGCGCACGGCAACCCGGGTGCTGGCGCGCGTGGGCACCTTTCGCGCCGAGGACTTCGCGTCGTTTCGTCGCCGTGTGGGCGGCCTCGACTGGTCGCCGTTCCTCCGCGCCGAGCAGCCGCTCGAGGTCCAGGCGAGCGCGCGCCGCTGCCGCCTCTTCCACACCGATGCCGTGCGCGAGAACGTCGAGCAGGGCCTGCGCGACTGGGCCCGCAAGCACCCGCCGGCCGGAGCGCCGGCGGCCCAGCCGCTGCGCATCGCCGCGCGCGGCTCGTCGAATCGCTGGACGCTCAGCGTCGACGCCTCGGGCGAGCTCTTGCACCGGCGCGGCTGGCGAACCGAAGCCGTCCGCGCGCCGCTGCGCGAGACGCTCGCCGCCGCGTTGCTCGAGCTTTGCGAGTGGCGCGGCGTGACGCCGCTCGTCGATCCGATGTGCGGCGCGGGGACGCTGGTGATCGAGGCCGCGGCGCTGGCGGTGCGTCGAGCGCCTGGCCTCGAACGCCGCTTCGCGTGCGAGGACTGGCCGTGCTTCGACGCAGCGCTCGGCGAACGCCTGCGCGCGGAGCTGCGCTCGCGCGAGCTCGAGGTGGCGCCGGTGCCGATCGTCGGCTACGACCGCGACCCCGCCGCCGTGCGTCTCGCGCGCCGCAACGCCGAGCGCGCGGGGCTCGCCGCGAGCATCGCGTTCCACCACGGCGACCTCGCGAGCGTGCGCGCCACCGGCGCGACGGGACTGCTGATCGTGAACCCGCCCTACGGCCGCCGGCTCGGCGATCCCGCCCAGGCGCGCGAGACCTTGCGCGCGCTCGGGCAGCTGCTCACCGCGCGGTTTCGCGGCTGGAACGCCGCCGTGCTCGCCCTCGACCCGAGCTGGGCGCGCGCGCTCGGGCTCGAGCCGACGCGGACGACGGCGCTGCGAAACGGCGGGCTGCGCGTTCACCTGCTTCAGTTCGCGCTCTGATCCCCGCGGCGCCGAGCAGCGCGCGCCCCGCGCTCGGTCAGCCGAGACGCAGCCAGACGAGCAAGGCGCCGAGCGCGAGACCCAGCCCCGCGATTCCGAGCGCAGCCTGGGATCCGACGCGCTGCGCCTCCGCGAGCTCGTCCTGGGGAGTGGTCGAGAGCACGAAGGGTTGCGCGCGCGTCCCCGGCGCGATCAAGCGCAGCATCCCGAGCGACGGCCCGACCGACGGCGCGTCCTCGCTCGGGTCGGCGTCGGCGTCGCGCTCCTCGTCGGCGTCCTCGTCCTCGACCGGCAACGCCAGCTCACCGAGCGCGTACAGAGG
>JAXLQJ010000033.1:0-82031 GCA_046331705.1 bacterium
GCGTCTCGTCCGTGGCGTCGACGCCGTAGTCGAGGGTCACGTACTCGTCGTTGGCGCCGGTGGCGTCCACGAAGCGGTACGTGGCACCCAGATCCGCGGTGAAGGGCAGCTCGCCCTCGGCGGACACGAACTTGCCCGCTCCCACCTCGCCGACGCGGAAGACACCCCATCGACCGAGCGTCAGCGCACCGCCCGGCTGGATCGAGTCGAACGGAGGGATCTCGATCGGCGCGTCGGTCTTCGTGGTGTGAATCAACGTGCCGGCGGCCTCGGCGAGCCAGCCGAAACGTCCATCGGCCCAGCTGATGTACCACTCGTCCCACGCCCCTTCGCCCTGATCGAGCTGAAGGCGCCCGAGCACCACGAAGCCCTTGCCCTCGATCGATCCGCTCATGCCCAACGCGAGGCGCGTATCGGTCGCGACCAGATCCGGGACCTGGCCGAGGGTGCTGAGCTCGACACCGGCGCGCGCAACGCCGGCGCGGCAGTACTTGCAGACGGTGGTCAGGCTCGCTGCGCCTTCGAAACGTAGCGGCGCGCCACATTGAGGACAGGCGCTGGCCAGCCCGCGACTCATCGCTGCGAGCTCCGACTGCTCCGACTGCGGCGAGCGGACGCGCCGGAGCGCGTCCCTGCCACCGATTCAGCATGCGCCGTGCGGGCCGCGATCCCCCGCGACCGAGGGATCACGCGACCGGTCGACAGCGGGGCACGCGGGTTCGCTCGCGCGCTCACCCGAGCTTGGTGCCGCACTTGGCGCAGAACGCGGAGTCGGGCGCGACGCTCGCCTTGCAGTTGGGACACGAACGACTCTGCGGCGCGCCGCACCAGCGGCAAAACGGCGAGCCGGCCTCGACGCCCTTCCCGCACGCGATGCACGCGACCAGCGCGGCGGCAGCCGCGGCCGCGCCGGGCGCGGCGCCAGCGCCGCCCATCATGCCGCCCATCGCGCCCGTCATGACGTTGCCGAACGCGGCGCCGGCGGCGAGACCCGCACCGACCCCGGCGAGCCCGCCCGGGTTCTGCGCGGCGTCAGGGATGGAGCGCGCCGTCTGGTAGCGCGCGTAGTCGGCGAAGTTGCCGATGATCCCCATGGATTGGCGCTCGTTGAGCGTCTTCTGCAGCGCATCCGGCAGCGTGACGCTCGAGACCACGAACGAGTCGAGCGCCACGCCCAGCGCGGCGAAGCTCGGCTCGAGCTGCTTCTGGATCGCCTGCGCCAGGACCACTTGATTCGCGGCCATGTCGAGGAACGGCACGTTCGACTGCGCGAAGAACTGGGCCGCGCCGGCCACGATCTGCGGCACGAGCTGAGCCGCGAGATCCTCCGTCTTGTAGACCTCGCGCGTTCCCGAGACCTTCGTGTAGAACGCGGCCGGGTCCGCCATGTGGTAGGCGAAGACGCCGAACATCCGGATCTGCACCGAGCCGAACTCCTTGTCGCGGATGGTGATCGGCTGCGGCGTTCCCCAGGTCTGCCCCAGCTTCTGCCGCAGCGAGAAGAAGTAGACCTCCGCCTTGAAGGGGCTCGTGAACGCGTACGGCCAGCTCCTCAGCGTGGTGAGGATCGGCAGGTTCGCGGTGTTGAGCACGTGCCGCCCCGCGGTGAACTGATCCGCGGGCTTTCCTTGCTCGATGAAGATCGCTGCTTGCGACTCGCGCACCGTGAGCTGGGCGCCGTTCTTGATCTCGTTGTCGGCGACGGGAAAGCGATAGACGAGGATGTCGTCGGACGGCTCCGTCCACTCGATGACCTCGATGAATTCTTTGCGAATGGCGTTCAAGAGACCCATGGAACCTCCCGAGCGCGTGAGATTGTTCTCTTCGCAGAGATCGGCACGCTCAGCGCGACGAGCCGACGGGGGCGCATGGTAGCCGGTTCCACCCCCCCGACAAAGCCCGTTTCGACCGCGCACGCCGGCTCTGCTAGCTTGCGATCGCGCGCGACGTCCCGGCCGGCGAGGCCTCCGTGAAGATCGACTATTGGATCGACCAGCACGATCGGCTGGAGCGGGTGGGCGGCGACTGGACCTCGTTCGCGCTCGACAACGAGGGGCACGAGCTCGAGCCCGAACGCGTGATCGGCGAGTCGATCTGGCGATACATTGCCGGCGCGGAGATCAGCAACCTCTACCGGCAGCTCTTCACTCGCTTGCGCCGCACCCGCGGCACGGCGCGCTTTCCGTTTCGCTGCGACTCTCCCGGCGCTCGTCGTCAATTCGACATGCGCATCCGCGGCCACGAGCACGGGTCCCTGAGCATCGAGTCGGTTGCCCGGGAGATCGTCCAGCGCCCACCGATCGCCGTCTTCGACACGGGCACACCTCACTCGACCGAGTTCGTTCGGATGTGCGCCTGGTGCCAGCGGATCCACAGCGCCGAGCACGAGTGGATCGAAGTGGAGCACGCGGTCCAGGTGCTCGAGCTCTTCCAGCAGGCCCGACCTCCCCGAGTCACGCATGGGGTCTGCCCGCCGTGCCTGGCGGCGCTGGAAGCGGAAGCGGACGAGCACACCTAGACGAGACGAGCACAGCGAGACGACATGGGCACACTGGTTCACGGCGAGATCCATCCCGCATTCGATCGGGTCGGACGTGTGCTCGAGCGTCAGGCGCGCCGCCACGGCGGCGGCATGGCCATCTGCGTCTATCACCGCGGGAAACCGGTGGTCGACGCGTGGGCGGGGGTGAAGGACGACGCCGGCACGCCGTGGGATCGCGACACCACGGCGATGTCGTTCTCGACCACCAAGGGGGTCACGGCGACGGTCCTTCACTTGCTGGTCGATCGAGGGCTGCTCGACTACGACGATCCCGTCTCCAAGTACTGGCCCGAGTTCGGTCGAGCCCGCAAAGCCGCGATCACCGTTCGTCAGCTGCTCTGCCACGAGGCGGGTCTGCACCACATCCGCCGGATGGTCGACCACGGGGACCGGATGCTCGACTGGGACCACATGGTCGGCGCGCTCGCGGAGGCCGAGCCGTCGTTCGTGCCAGGAAGCATGAGCGCCTACCACGGGCTGACCTTCGGCTGGCTCATCGGCGAGATCGTGCAGCGGGTGGCCGATCGGCCCTTCAACGAGGTGCTGCGCCGCGAGCTCGCCGAGCCACTCGGGCTCGAGGGCTTCTGGATCGGCGCTCCGCAGGAGGCGCGAGCCCGAGCCGCGCGCCTCAAGGTGCCACCGCTCGGGCTCAATGATCACGTCGGCACCGCGCGCCCCTACGCCAAGGCGGTGGCGCAGATCTGCCGCGCGCTCCGCATCCCGTTCGATCCGCGCTTCCTCGCCGACGCGCTCATGCCGCGTGACGTGATGCGGACGTTCTGGCATCCCGAGATCCTGACCCCGCCCATCCCCGCAGCCAACGGTCTGTTCACGGCGCGCGATCTGGCGCGGCTCTACGCGGCGCTCGGCGCCGGCGGCCGCCTCGACGGCGTGCCGCTCGTCTCCGAGACGACTCTGGCGCGCGCCACGCAGGTGCAGAGCAGGCGCATCGATCGCGTGGTGCCGGTGGCCATGCACTGGCGCCTCGGATACCACCGCGCGTTCACCGGGCGCGGCTCGCCGCGCAACGCGTTCGGACACTACGGATTCGGCGGCTCGGGAGCCTGGACCGATCCCAAGCGCCAGCTCGCCGTCGCGATGGTGAACAACCGGGTCGCGGGCAGCCCGTTCGGCGATCTCCGGATGCTCGCGATCGGCGCCGCGGCGCTTCAGGGCGCCGAACGTCTCGCACGCTGAGCGTGCCGCGATCGTTGGCGCGGGGCTCGGCGCACGCGCCGATCAGCCGAACACCGCGCACGCGAACGCCGCGATCGCGATCCCGGTGCGCGCGAAGTGCCAATGGGCCCAGCGCCGCAGCTCATCGGGGACTCCGGCGAGCGAAATGCTTCCCGAGGCGAAGCTCGCGTTGGCGCGCTGGAAATAGAGAGGAAAGGTCGCGAGCACGGCGAGCGCGCCGAATGCCGCCGCGGCCAGCAGCGCCGCATTCGGGTGATTGCCGATCCAGCCCAGCAGCGCAGCGAGCCCCGCGCTCACGGCCGCGGCGATCTCGAGCGGCCCGAAGAACCGCACCAAGCGCTGGGCGTGCTCCCGATACCAGGCCAGGAACACCTCGGGCTTCGCCGAGCGCCAGAACGGGACCAGCAAGCCGGCCTCGGCGAGGAGCGCGCCCGCGGTGAGCCCGAGCGCGACCACCGCCGCGAACGAAACGATCCGATAGAGCTCGTGCACGAAACCTCCCCGGCGGCCACGACTAGACCGCGTGCAACGTGATCACGCACACGACGAAGTGGTGACCACGCAGGATTCCCGCCACCGCCGCCGTGAGCACGACGACCTCCCGAATCGTGCGGCGCCACGCGTGGCGTAGAGCACGTCGATGGCGCGATACCGGTGGGCGGCGCAGACCACCACGCTCACGACCGACAGCAGGTCGTCCCAACGCGCGGAGCGGAGCCACGCGCTGACCGCGACGAAACGCGACGGGCGGGGCGCCGGGCTGCGTCAGCAACAAGCGAACGGGACGAAGCACGCGCCCCTCGACGTTGCTCGCGGCTTGGGCGAGCTGCGCGAGCAAAGCCATCCGCGTGCGATCCCGCGCAGCGTGCGCGCGCTCGCCGCAACCGGCGCAGACGAGCGTCGCCGTCGCGACGTCGCAGCTCGGACGGATCCAGGATGCTAGCGCGCGCACGTGAGACTGCCGGCCTCGTTCGCCGCGGCTGACGTGACCGCGCGAGCTGCGAACGTACTGCGCGAAGAACACGAGACGCCAGCAGCAAGGGGTGACGCCAGCGGTCCATCGCCCCGCGTCTTTCGCGCCGCAGCAGGCTCGGCACATCGAAGCGCTCGAGGTGCGTGCCGAAGCGGTCTGCGCGCCTGGTCGCTGCCAGGGCTACGCAGTCACGAGCGTCACGAGCCGTCACGGTGCACGAACGAGTCGACGCGGAGCGCCGAGCGCCCCCGCGAGGCTTGCCGGTCGCGCGGCCTCACGCGCAACGGGCTGCTAGCGCGGCGCGGCACCGCCGCCGGACGGATCGGGGCGTGACGCGTTCGGATCGTCGGCGACGGTGGGCACGTAGACCACGTCGGAGAGCACGGTGCGGCAGCGCAACGCGAACGGATGCTCGATCGGCGGCGCCGGCGCGCCGGCGATCCCGTGTACGCGTTCCCAGTCGGGCATGTCGCCGCCGCGCACCTCGTCGGGTCCGCGCCACGGCGACCACACGTAGGGCTCGAAGGTCGCGATCGACGGAATGTGGAAGAGCTCGGACGCCTCGCGCCGCGGCGGGCCGGGCTCGGCCTCCGGCCAGACGATCTGCACCGAGAGCGCGGCCTCGCCCGCGAGGTCGGCCTCGCGCGCCACCTCGCGGTAGAGCCACACGCGCTCGTCACCGCGCATCTCGAACTCGCCCGGGACGATCCCCGCGGTGCCCATGCTGCCGGGATTGAAGCGGGTGAACGAGATTCGATCGCCGGTCTCGGGCGTCGACAGCGGCTCCGGCAGCGCGCGTGCCGCCGCGACCTTGAGCTCGCAATGGAGGTGGACCCACTTGCCCGACTTTCGCTCCTGCACGTAGCGAAAGGAGTAGCGGGACGCGGGATCGACGGCGACCCGGTACGGTCCTCGCGGCGCCGTCGAGCATCCCGACGGCAGCAACGCCGCGAGGAGGGGCAAGCCGAGGATCCGCTGTAGCCACGGTCTCACGTTCGACCTCGCGTCTCGACGCCACCCGAGCGGCGCGCAGCACGAACGTACGGCCGCTCCGAGCGCTCGGCAACGGCGTGCCCCCGCGGCGGTCGGCACGTCGCTGCGGAGCGTGGCTCCGATGCACCCGGTCGACGCGGATCGCACCCTTGTGCCGATCGAGATCGATTCGGCAAGACCGGTGCGCTATCGTCGCTCGGTCGACATGTGCAGCGCGGATGATCCACGTTCTCCGACCGGTGCCGGGCTCCCGTCCGACGGCCTCGCCCAGGACGAGCCTCTGCGACGGACCCACGCCGACGAGTTCGAACGCGTCTTCCAGCAAGCGCCCTGCCCGATGTGGATCAGCGACCGCGAGACGCGGCGCTTCCTCGCGGTCAACGACGCGACGGTCGCACGTTACGGCTACGAGCGCGGCGAGCTCCTCGGCATGCCGGTCGGCGTGGTGAGCGATCCGAGCATGCCGCCCGAGCCGCTGACCTTCGAGCCCCGCTCGGCGCCCGAGACGCCGCCGCATCACGTCGAGGTTCGCACGCATCGCACCAAGAGCGGGGCGCGGATCGACGTCCAGGTGCTCAGCCGCGAGATCACCTTCGCCGGCGTGCCCGCCCTGCTCGCCATCGCCATCGACGTCACCGACCAGCGGCGAGCCGAGAACGCGCTCCGCGCCAGCGAGCTCTTCTTGCGCCGGTCCCAGGACGTGGGAAACCTCGGGTCGTACAACTTCGAGGTGTCGACCGGACGCTGGAGCAGCTCGACCAAGCTGGACGAGATCTTCGGCATCGACGACACCTTTCCCAAGGACATCGACGGCTGGCTCACGGTGGTCCACCCCAGCCAGCGCGAGGAGCTGCGCCAGCATCTGCTCGAGCACGTCCTCGGTGAGGGCCATCGGTTCGACCAGGAGTACGAGATCGTCCGGCACTCCGACGGGCAGCGGCGCTGGGTCCACGGGCTCGGCGAGCTCGAGCTGGATGGCAACGGGCGACCACGCGCGATGTTCGGGACCATCCAGGACGTCACCGACCGGCGCCGAGCCGAGGAAGGGCTGCGCCACGCGCAGAAGCTCGAATCGGTCGGACGGCTCGCGGGCGGCATCGCGCACGACTTCAACAACCTGCTGACGGCGATCGGCATCAACGTGGAGCTCGCGCTCCTCGATACCGCCGCGGACCATCCGGTGCACGGTCGTCTCACCGAGATCGACAAGGCCGTTCAATCGGCGGCGAACCTCACGCGGCAGCTCTTGGCGTTCTCGCGCAAGCAGGTGATCCACCCGAGGGTGCTCAGCCTGAACGAGGTCGTGCTGCGGCTGGAGAAGCTGCTGCGTCGCTTGCTCGGCGAGGACATCGAGCTTCGCACCCGACTCAGCCCGGCGCTGCGCTCGGTGCGGATGGACATCGGCCAGGCGGAACAGGCCCTGGTGAATCTCGCCGTGAATGCCCGCGACGCCATGCCCACCGGCGGCGTGCTCACGATCGAGACGGCGAACGTGATGCTCACCGACGACCCGAGCGCCGCGAACGAGGAACCGGCGCTGCGCTCGTTCGTCATGCTGGCGCTCTCGGACACCGGCGAGGGCATGACCGAAAGCGTCAAGAGCCACATCTTCGAGCCCTTCTTCACCACCAAGGCTCACGGCCGCGGCACCGGGCTCGGCCTGGCGATGGTCTACGGCGCCGTGAGCCAGCACCACGGGCGGATCGACGTGTCCTCCGAGCTCGGTCGCGGCACCACGTTCCGGGTCTATCTGCCGAGCGTCTCCGAAGCGCCGGAAACGCTGGTCGCCTGCGAGCCGGCATCGTTGCCGCGCGGATCGGAGACGCTGCTGCTCGTCGAGGACGAGCAGCAGGTGCGCGAGCGGGCGCTCGAGCTGCTGACGCATCTGGGCTACCGCGTGCACGCCTTCGCGAACGGTCTCGAAGCGCTCGCGGCGATCGATGCGATCGGCGCGCCGATCGCGCTGCTCGTGACCGACGTGGTGATGCCCGGCATGGACGGGCGAACGCTCGCCAACCACGTGCAGAAGCGACGCCCGGGCATCCGGGTGCTCTACACCTCGGGCTACACCGACGACGTGATCGCGGACCTCGGCGTGCTGGAGCAGGGCATCGAGTTCATGCCCAAGCCGTATCGCCTGGAATCGCTGGCGACGCGCATCCGGGAGGTGCTGGACCAGCGCCCGTCGACGACGGGCGCTGCGGCTCCCTGAGCGCGCGTCGCCGCGCAGCGCGCCGACTCAGCCGCTCTTCTTGGTGCGCTTGCCGTTGGGCTTGTCGGCGGCGGCAACGGTGGAACGCGCGGGCTTGGGCGGTTCGACCTTGTTCTCGCCGTGGAAGCTGCGGCCTTCCTTGGCCATCGCGACGAGCAGCTCCGCGGGCTGAAAGCGCGCGCCGTGCTGGTCGCGCAGACGCTCGAGCTTCTTCACGATCTCGCCCACGCCCACCGCGTCGACGAAGCGGAACGGGCCGCCGCGAAACGGCGGGAAGCCGAGGCCGAAGATCGCGCCGACGTCGCCGTCGCGAGCGCTGCGCAAGATGCCTTCCTGGAAACAGAGCGCCGCCTCGTTCACGAATTGGAGCGCGCACCGCTCCGCGATCTCGTTCGCCGGCAGCTCCTTGCTGGGAGTCACGCCGAGCAGCGCGTACACCGACGCGTCGACCTCTTTCTTGCCCTTCTTCTTGCCATCGTAGACGTAGAACCCACGCTTGTTCTTGCGCCCGTAGCGCTGGTCCGCGACCAGCTTCTCGATGCCGGGCGGCGGCGCCATGCGATCGCCGAACGCCGCGTGCACGATGTGCCCCACCTTCTCGGCCACGTCGATGCCGACCTCGTCGAGCAGCGTGATCGGGCCGACCGGGAAACCCCACTTCACGAGCGCCGTGTCGAGCGCCTCCACCGCGACGCCCTCCGCCAACAGATACGCCGCCTCGTTCATGTACGGACCGAGGATGCGCGACGTGTAGAAGCCCACGCCGTCGTTCACGACGATCACGGTCTTGCCTTGCTTCTTGCCCAGCTCGACGCACGTGGCCGTGACCCACGGCGCCGTCGCCTGGGTGTTGATGATCTCGAGGAGCGGCATCTTCTCGACCGGCGAGAAGTAGTGCATGCCGATCACGTTCTCGGGGCGCTTCGCTCCCTCGGCGATCTGGGTGATGGGAATCGACGAGGTGTTGGACGCGAAGATCGTCTCGGCGTGTCCGGCGGCCTCGACGTCGGCGAGGACACGGCGCTTGAGCCCGAGGTCCTCGAACACCGCCTCGATCACCACGTCCACGTCCTGAAAGCCGCTCATGTCGGTGGTCGCGGTGACGTGATGGATCAGCAAGTCGCGATCCATCGGCGAGAGCCGCTTGCGCCGCACCCGGCCATCGAGAATGCCGCGCACGTAAGCCAATCCCTTGCCGAGGCCCGCGTCGTCCTTGTCCTTGAGGCGGACCGGCACCTTGGCGTTGTTGACCGTGACGTACGCGATGCCGGCGCCCATGAGCCCGGCGCCGAGCATGCCCACCTTGCGCACCGGCTTCGGCTTGACGCTGGGATCGTCGACGCCGCTGTCCTTCTTGAGCGCGGTCTGCGCGAAGAAGATCGAGATGAGCTGCTTCGCCACCGGGCTCACGACCAGCTCGCCGAACGCGCGCGCCTCGGCGTCGAGCCCCGCGGCCAGGCCTTTCTCGACGCCGACCCGCACGACGTCCAGGATCTTCTCCTGCGCGGGGTAGTTGCCTTGGGTCTGGCCGAGGACCTTCTTGCGCGCCTGATCGAAGAGCACGCGGCGACCGAGCGCGTTCTCCTCGAGCGCCAGCTCGCGCAGCCGCTCGCTCGAGAGGCCGGTCTTGGGCTTGCCCTTCGACGCGGCGCCCGGCCCCTTCGCCGCCAGCGCCAGCGCGTACTTCATCGCCGCGTCGATCAAGAGCGGCGCGGGCACGACCTCGTCGACCAGACCCATCTTCTTCGCCGACTTGGCGCTCACCTGCTTGCCGGTGAGCAGCATGTCGAGTGCCGCGGCGACGCCGATCAAGGGGTGCAGACGCTGCGTGCCGCCGCCACCCGGCAGCAGGCCGAGCTGGCATTCCGGCAGCCCGAGCTTGGTCTTGGAGTCGTCGCTGGCGACGCGACCGTGGCAGGGCAGCGTGATCTCGAGCCCGCCGCCCAGCGCCACGCCGTGGATCGCCGCGACGATGGGCTTGGGGAACTTCGCCATCCGCTCCTGCATCGTCTGCGAGAGCCGCGACAGATTCTCGGCGTCCTTCGCCGTCTTGCAGCCGCTGAGCATGTCGATGTTGGCGCCGGCCACGAAGCTGTCCGGTTTGCCCGACGCGAACACCACGGCCTTCACCGCGGCGTCCTTCTCGACCTTGCCGAACGCCCAGTCGAAGTCCTCGGCGATGTCGCCCTTGAGCGTGTTCATCGCCTCCGCGGGATCGTCGAACCACACGATCGCGCAGCCGTTGTCGCGCTTCTCGACTCCGAGGACGCCTTTCTTCTCGATCTCGCTCATCGCCTCACCCCCGGGCCGGCCGATGCCCGCCCTGTGCTTTTTTCGAGGGGATCTTCAAGCCCCCCGCCACCAAGCCGGCTCGTCCTACTCGCCGCCTCGCCGCTGGCGAGCGCATGTTCGATCGCGCCCGAACACCAAGGTCGGCCCAGGTTCGCTCACCCGGCTCACGCCGCTTCCAGCACGATCGCCGCGCCGAGCCCGCCCGCGGCGCACGCGGCACAGAGCGCCAGCTCGCCGCCGCGGCGCTTGAGCTCGCGCAGCGTCTGGGTGATCTGGCGCGCGCCGGTGGCCGCGAACGGGTGGCCCATCGAGAGCGAGCCACCCAGCACGTTGAACTTGTCCCAGTCGATGGTGCCGATCTTCTGGCCGCGCCCGAGGTTCTTCGCCGCCCACGCGTCCGACTCGAACGCCTGCGTGTTGGAGAGGATCTGCGCCGCAAACGCCTCGTGCATGTCGACCAGGTCCATGTCGGCGAGCGTGACGCCCGCGCGATCGAGCGCCTTCGGCGTGGCGTACGACGGCCCCATGAGCATCTGACCCGCGGGATCGAGCGCCGCGAACGCCCAGGAGCGGATGTATCCGAGCGGCTCGTAGCCGAGCGCCTTCGCCTTGTCGGCGCGCATCACCAGCAGCGCGCTGGCGCCGTCGGTGAGCGGCGAGCTGTTGGCCGCGGTGATCGTGCCGTTCTTGCGATCGAACACCGGCTTGAGCTTGGAGTAGGACTCGAGGGTCGAGTCCTTGCGCACGTTGTTGTCCTCGGTGACCGCCACCGCGTACTTGGGCGGCACCAGCACGTGCATGACCTCGTCGGCGAGCTTCCCTTCGGCCCAGGCCTTGGCGGCGAGGGTGTGGCTGCGGTGCGCGAACTTGTCCTGGTCCTCGCGACTGATGCCGTTCTCGCGCGCCATCTTCTCGGCGCTCTCGCCCATGGTGAGACCGGTCGAGGGCTCGGTGGGCGACGGTGGCACCGGCACCAAGTCCTTGGGGCGGATCTTGCGGAAGGCCTTGAGGCGGGCTCCCATGGTCTTGGCCTTGCTCGCCTCGAGCAGCGCTTCGGTCAGGTTCCTGGAGATGGTGATGGGCACGTCCGAGCTGGAATCGGCGCCGCCCGAGATCCCGCAGTCGATCACGCCGGCGAGGATCGACTCGGCGACGTTGATGGTCGACTGGTAGCTGGTGGCGCACGCGCGCGACACGCTGTAAGCCTCGATGTCGCGCGGCATGCCCGTGCCGAGCACGATCTCGCGGGCGATGTTGGGCGCCGACACCGATGGCACGACTTGGCCATAGACGAGCTGCTGCACTTCCTTGGCCGGGAACGCGGTGCGCGCCAGCAGCTCGGCCACCACGTCGCGCCCGAGATCGAGCGCGGACATCGTCTTGTAATGGGTCGCCTGGCGCGCGAACGGCGTGCGCAAGCCCGCCACGATCGCCACTCGGTTTCCGTCCTTCTTGCCGTTCGCCTTTGCCATGCCTGGCCTCCAGCCGGGCGAGCCGGACCTCACGTTCCGGCCGCGCGGATTCGATCGGATCCGCCAACCTAGGCAACCATGACGCACCGTGGCAAGACGCGAATGGCACGGGATTTGGCGAGATTTCACCCCCCTGGATGGCCGGTTTGGTTCGCGGGCGGACAGCGCTAGCCTGGCGAGCCGGGGCACACGGGCAGCGTCTCGACGATCACGGAGATGAGCCATGAAGCGCGTCTGGAATCGAGCTCTCGAAGGCAAGACCACCGCGGTCGTCGGCACTGACGCCGGCTCGCCTCCGGAGGACTACCCGCTGGTGGTCGTGGCCGTGCGCTGCGACCTCCACGAGCAGCCGCTCGCACCGCTGCTCGAAGCGCGCGACGAGCTGGCGCGCTGGCTGGGCTGGGAGGGCGTCCTCGACGAGGCGCCGCGCCGCACCACCCAGGCGAGCCCGCGCTCGGGCTTGCTCGGCGATCGCGCGGAGCCGCGCCTCAACGATTGGATCCTCGCCACCTTTCGCGAGCTGGCGACGGAAGCGAGGGGGACCGTGGTGCTGCTCTTCGAGTCGGTCGATTTCGCCGACCCGGCGACCCTGGACGCGCTCCAGCGCATGGTGCTGCGGCGTGGCTGGCTGGGCGTGCCGCTGGTGCTGGCGTTCGCCGGTGAGCCGGAGGGCGAGGCCGCGGAGCTGTTGCGAGCGGTCGAGCAGGCGGAGGGCCCCGAGGGGATCGTGCGCTTCGAGATCGCTCCGGCGAGCGAGCCGCCCGAGGACGTCGCGATCCCCGACGTGCCGACCGACGTGATCCGGGCGTTGCGCGCCGCCGCCACGATCGGAGCCACCTTCGAGAGCCACCAGGTGGCCTCGCTGCTCGGCATCGACGGCGTCGAAGCGCTCGAGCTCTTCCAGCGCGCCCGCGATGCGGGCGTGCCGCTCGAAGATCGCGGCGACGGGCGCTTCCGCTGGCCACGGGCGTGGGTCGATGCGTTGCGCCAGAGCGTGCTGCCGTCGCTCGCCGCGGCCTGGCACCAGCGCTTGGCCGAGCTCATCGACGACGCGGACGAAGACCAGCTCGCCGCCCGCAAGCTGCGCGTCATCCCGCCGCCCACGTTCACGATCCGGCGCGCGGCGCCGAAGGCCGGCGTCGCGGAAGTCGAGGCGACCTCCAACCCGGAGGCTGCGCCAGCGGATCGCCGGGCACGCCCCCCCGCGCCGCTGCCGAACGCGAGCACCGCGCCGGCGGAAGCGGCGCCACGCGCCGCGGGCACGCTGGTGCCGATCGAAGCCACCCCGCCCACGGCCGCCGAGATCGTGGCCGACGAGGAGGCGCTGAGCGCGTTCGTGGGCGAGCCCAAGCGGACGGCGCGAACGTCGCCCACCGACGCGCGCGCCGCGCGCCACCTCGCGGAAGCGGGCCGGCACGACGCCGCCATCGAGCGCTACCTGGTCGCCGCCGAGGACGCCGCCGCGCGCGGCTCGAACCGGCTCGCGATCGATTACGGGCGCGAGGCGCTCAAGCTCCTCGGCAAGCTGCCGCTCACGACCCGGCGCCGCCGCCTGCGCATCGAGATCCTGGCGCGTCTCGGCAGGCTGCAATGGGAAGCGGCGGGGCCGGGCTCCGACTTCACGCTGGCGGAAGCGCTGCGCGCGCTCGAGGAAGCGCGCGCGTTGGTTCGCGAGGACGATCCCGTGCATCTCGCCGCTGGCGTGCGCGCGCTGATCGCGGGGGTTTGCTACGACCTCGGCGACCCGCCGTCGCTCGAACGCGCGTTGAGCGAGCTGACCGACGCGAGCCGCGAGCTGGCGGCTGCCGGCGACGCCCGCGGCGCGGCGCGGCTCTTCAACGATCAAGCGGCGGTGTGGGTGCGCATCGGCGATCCGGTACGCGCCAACCACCTCCTCGAGGAATCGCGCGGCGTGTTCGCGCGGCTCGCCGCCGACGACGCGGAGGCGCGCATCGAGCTCGCCGAGACCGACCACCTGATCGCGCGCTTGCCGCTGCACGTGCGGCCGCGCCCGGGACGCGCCGACGACGCCGTCGAGATGGGCCTGCGCCACGCCCGCGACGCCGAGCGGCGCTACCGCGAGCTCGGCGCCACTCGCGAGGTGGCGCGCGTGTGGGAGACCATGGGGCGGCTCGAGCTGCACCGCGGCGCGAGCGCGGCCGCCGCCGAGCACCTCACCCGCGCCGTCGAGGTGCAGAGCGAGGTCGGCGACATGATCGGGCTGGCGCGCAGCTCGGCGGCCCTCGCGGAGGTGCTGGCGGCGGGCGGCCGCCTCGCCGACGCGATCGCGGTGCTCGGCGACTCGGTGGAGCTCAACAGTCAAAAGGGCAGCCCGCTCGGCCTCGCGTACAACCGCCGCGCCCTCGAGCGGTTCCAGAGCCGCCTCGATGCCACCACGCGCAACACGCTCGCCCCGGAGCTGACGCGGATCACGACCCAGCTCGCCGAGGCCGAGGCCTCGTTCGGACGCGTACACCTCGAGGACTGAACGTCGCGCCGTCCCCACCGTCCATCCCTCTCGGAGATTCGCGATGAAAGCCTGGGAAATCCGTGATGCGTTCGGCCTCGATCACCTGGTGCGCGCCGAGCGCGCGGAGCCTGCGCTCGGCTTCGGGCAGGTGCGGCTCGCCATGAAGGCCGCGTCGCTCAACTTCCGCGACTCGCTCATGGTCCGGGGCGCCTACAACCCCAAGCAGAAGCTGCCGCTGATTCCCTGCTCGGACGGCGTGGGCGTGGTGGTCGAGGTCGGTGCGGGCGTTACCCGCGTGAAGGTGGGCGATCGGGTGTGTCCGATCTTCGCGCAGCGCTGGCTCGGCGGCGAGCCGACCCACGAGAAGCTCCGCTCGACGCTCGGCGGTCCCTTCGACGGCACCTTGACCGAAAGCATGGTGCTCTCCGAGGAAGGCGTGGTGCGCGTGCCCGCGCACCTCGGCGACGAGGCGGCGGCGACCCTGCCGTGCGCAGCGCTCACCGCGTGGAACGCGCTCACCGGCTACACGCCCGTGCGCGCCGGCGACACCGTGCTGGTGCAAGGCACCGGCGGCGTGTCGATCTTCGCGCTGCAGCTCGCGAAGATCCTGGGATGCCGCGTGATCGCCACCTCGAGCAGCGACGAGAAGCTCGAGCGCGTGCGAGCCCTGGGCGCGGACGAGACTCTCAACTACCTGAGCCAGCCCGAGTGGGGGCGCGCGGCGCGCGAGCTCACCGGTGGGGTGGGCGTCGATCACATCGTGGAGGTGGGCGGCTCGGGGACGCTCACCCAATCGCTCCGGGCCATCCGCATCGGCGGCCAGATCAGCTTGATCGGCGTGCTCTCGGGCAACCAGAAGGACCTCAACATCAACCCGATCTTCATGCAGGCGGTGCGAGTCCAGGGGATCCTGGTCGGCCACCGGGAGTCGTTCGAGGCGATGATCCGCGCGATCGCGCTGCACGCGCTCGAGCCCGTGGTGGATCGCGTGTTCGGCTTCGACGAAGCGCCGGCGGCTTTCGACGCGCTGGCCAAGAGTCAGCTCTTCGGCAAGCTCTGCGTCCGCATCGCGACGTGAGCGACGCTCGGCCGCTCGCGGCACCAGGGCCTTCGGCCTGCGCCGCGGCAGGGAGACCCCATGAATCGCATCCGCGTCCATGCCGTCCTGGCGCTCGCCTTGGGTGTCGCCGGTTGTCCCGGCGCGCGGCCCACGAATCTGGGTGTGGCGAGCGGGCAGCTCGCGCCCTGCCCCGCCAGCCCGAACTGTGTCAGTGATCGGGCGACCGACGACGGTCACAAGATCGAGCCGCTCACGTATTCCGGGGATCGCGCCGCGGCGCTGGCGAAGCTCGCGAGCATCGTGACGGCGCACCCGCGGGCGCGGATCGTCGAGCAACGGGACGACTACCTCTACGCCGAGTTCACCAGCGCCCTGTGGCGATTCGTGGACGACGTCGAGTTCCTCTGCGACGCCGACGGCCGCACGATCCACGTGCGCTCGGCGTCGCGCGTCGGTTACGGCGACCTGGGCGTCAACCGCCGCCGCATCGAGGACATCCGCCAACGCTTCCAGCGCGGCTGATCCGCGCCCGGCCCGGCGCGCGTTGGCCACGACCCGCGCAGCTCGCCAGACTGCGCGCGTCCGGAAGCCTCCCTCGTGTCGACCCCCTCCGTGCCGCCCGATTCCCGCCGCGCCTGGCTCAATCGCAACGTCGTTGCGGTCGGGCTGGTGAGCCTGCTCACGGACGCCGCGAGCGAGATGGTGCTGCCGCTGCTGCCGGCCTTTCTCACGGTGACGCTCGGCGGCGGCGCCATGGCGCTCGGCTGGATCGAGGGCTTGGCGGACGCGGTCGCGAGCGCGCTCAAGCTCGTATCCGGGCGGTGGGCGGATCGCCTCGGCCGCAATCAGCCGCTGATGCTCCTCGGCTACGGCATCTCGACGATCGCGCGGCCGTTCGTGGCGATCGCCACCGCGCCGTGGCACGTCCTGGCGGTACGCGTGAGCGACCGGGTCGGCAAGGGCATCCGGTCGAGCCCGCGCGACTCGCTGCTCGCGCACGCGGTGCCCGCGGAACAACGCGGCGCGGCCTTCGGATTCCACCGCGCGATGGACCACGCGGGCGCCGTGATCGGCCCCACCATCGCGTTCCTGGTGCTGCGCTACGTGAGCAGCGACCTGCGCCACCTCTTCCTGCTCTCGGCGATCCCGGGCGTGTTCGCGGTGCTCGCCGTGGTGCTGGGCGTACGCGAGAGCCCCCCCGTCGCGCGCGCGGACGCGAGCCGCGACGCCGAGCCGATCGGCGCCGCGTCCGACGTGGCCTCCGCCGCCACCTCGCTCGCCGGGCTGCTCACACTGCTGGCGCCGCTCGCGATCTTCACGCTGGGCAAGGCGAGCGAGACGTTCCTGCTGCTCAAGGCGGGCGCCCAATCGGCGAGCCTCACCACGCTGCCGCTGCTCTGGATCGGCCTGCACGTCGTGAAGTCGGCGTGCTCGTTTCGCGGCGGTGTGCTGAGCGATCGTCGGGGGCGCGCGCGCGTCATCGGCGCGGGCTGGGCGCTGCACGTCGGGATCTACGCGGCCCTCGCGTTCGCGAGCTCGCGGACCGCGGTCTGCGCGCTCTTTCTCGCGTACGGCATTCCGGCGGGGCTCACCGAGGGTGCCGAGAAGGCCTTGGTCTCGGCGCTCGCTCCCAAGCGCGGCCAGGGCACCGGATTCGGCTGGTATCACCTGACGCTCGGCATGAGCGCCCTGCTGGCGAGCGTCGTGTTCGGGACGTTGTGGGACGCGTTCGGTCCCCGCGTGGCGTTCCTGACCGGCGCCTCGCTCTCGGCGATCGGGTTGGCGCTGTTCGCGCGGCTGCGCCCCGACCGGCACGCCCGCGCCTGATCCCGCGTCCCGCTCGTCACCGCCCTCCATCGATGCCCGGATGCGAATCGGGGTCACTCAGGTTCTCGCCCATGCCCAGCCCCAGACGACTCACCTCGCTAGCGATCGCGTGCGCGCTGGCTCTCTCCGGCTGCCGATCGGGATCCGCGCCGCGATCGGGTGACCGCGCGAGCGACGGCGCCGCGAGCGCGACCAGCCCGCACGAGCGAACGGCGACCACGCCCACCGCGCCCGCGTCGGCCATCCCCGACGCGCTTCCCGGCATGCCGCCGGTCCTCGACGCGAGCAACTTGAACTCCGAGGCGAGCGCCGGAAGGCTCGCGCCCGCCGCCGCGCAGGCGCTGCGGCGGGTCTACGTGCCGAACAGCGAGGACGGCACGGTGAGCGTGATCGACGCGACCACCTACCAGGTCATCGGCACCTTCGCGGTCGGCAAGCACCCGCAACACGTGGTCCCGTCGTGGGATCTCAAGACGCTGTGGGTCGCGAACAACCACGGCGACTCGCTCACGCCCATCGACCCGCTCACCGGCGAGCTCGGGGCAGCGGTGACGGTCGACGATCCGTACAACATGTACTTCACGCCCGACGGGCGCTTCGCGATCGTGGTCGCCGAGGAGCTGATGCGCCTCGACTTCCGCGACGCTCAGACGATGGCGCTCGTCCAGTCCGTGCCCGTGACGTGCAAGGGCGTCGACCACATGGACTTCACGATCGACGGCCGCTTCGCGCTCGCCACCTGCGAGTTCTCGGGCGAGCTCGCGAGGCTCGACGTCGCGGCGCGCAAGGTCGTGGGGTACCTGAAGCTCGACCCCGACGGGCTCGGCAAGAAGTCGATGCCCCAGGACGTCCGCTTCGGCCCCGACGGCAAGCGCGCCTTCGTCGCCGACATGATGGCCGACGGCGTGTGGGTGGTGGACTCCGCGTCGTTCACGCGCGTGGGCTTCGTCGCCACCGGCAAGGGCGCTCATGGCATCTATCCCAGCCGCGACGGCAAGCTGCTCTACGTGACCAACCGCGGCTGCAGCCACGTCTACGGATGCGAGAAAGGACCAGGCAGCGTCGCCGTGCTCGACCCTGGCAGCCTGCAGGTGATCGCCACCTGGCCGATCCCCGAGGGCGGCAGCCCCGACATGGGGAACGTGAGCAGCGATGGGAACGAGCTCTGGCTCTCCGGGCGCTACGACGACGAGGTCTACGTCATCGATACCCGCAGCGGTGCTCTCGCGCACCGCATCCCGGTGGGGCGCGGTCCGCACGGCCTCACCGTGTGGCCGCAGCCCGGACGCTACTCGCTCGGGCACACCGGCAACATGCGATAGTCGGCGCCGTTCGGGCCGATCGGTCTCCGCTCGCGCACGCGATCCCGCGGCGTCGGGCGCGCGGACGTGGAGGATGGATGAGTCATCGCGTGATCCAGTGGGCGACCGGCAACGTCGGCAAGCTCGCCATCCAGGCCATCGCGCGCCATCCCGAGCTCGAGCTCGTGGGCGTGTGGGTGCACGACGAGGCGAAGGTCGGCCGCGATGCCGGTGAGATCGCCGGCATCGCATCGCTCGGCGTCGCCGCGACCAACGACGTCGACGCGCTGCTGGCCCTCGACGCCGACTGCGTCATGTACTGCCCGCTGCCGTGGCAGGTCGACGAGATGTGCCGCATCCTCGAGTCGCGGAAGAACGTCGTCACCACCTGCGGCTATCACCATCCCTACATCCAGTTCCCCGAGGCCACCGCGGAGCTCGAGCGCGCCTGCCAGCGTGGCGGTGTGTCGCTGCACAGCTCGGGCAGCAATCCCGGCGGCGTGAGCGAACGCTTTCCGCTCACGTTCAGCGGCTGGTGCAGCCGCATCGATCGGCTGGTGGTCACCGAGTACGGCGACTGCCGCCACTACGACACGCCGGGAATGATCTTCGAGGTGATGCTGTTCGGGAAGAGCGAGGCGGAGGCGCGCGCCGGCTTCATGCTGGAGATCCTGAAGCGCTGCTTCTACGAGTCGCTCGACATGGTGGCCGCGGGGCTCGGCGTGCGGATCGATCGCTACGGGTTCACGCACGACGTGGCGCTGGCGAGCGAGCCCATCGAGACCGCTGCCGGCACCATCGCCGCCGGCACCGTCGCGGCACAGCGCTTCACGTACTCCGGCATCGTCGACGGTGGCCCGCACCTCGAAACGCGCCAGGTGTGGGTGATGGACGATCTCCCGTTCACGCGCTTCGACCGGCCGTGGGAAGGCGATCGCCTGGACGGCTGGAACATCCACATCGAGGGCGATCCGTCGTTCGACGTGAACATCGACTTCCCGGCCCACTACACCGGCCGGCAGCGCACTCGCGACGGCATGATGGCCACCGCCGTCCACTGCGTGAACGCGATCCCCGCCACCTGCCGCGCCGCGCCGGGGATCCGCACCTACCTCGATCTACCCCTGATCACCGCCTGCGCCGGCCGCGCCGGGCGGTGAGCAGGGCCGCTCACTCGCCGCCGGCGGACGCCGCCGCGAGCATCGCGTCGAACGCCGCGACCAGCGCGTGGGCATCCAGATCCGCGGGCAGCTTCTTGAGCTTCAGCAGCTTCGCGCGGCAGCGCGCGTCGAATCGGCGCTTGTGCTCGAGCACCGCCACGCTGCGTTCGTCGTTGACGTAGAAGGGGCAGTCCTTCGCGCCAGCGGCGTGCATCGGGTCGCGGGCGGTGGCGGTGTCGAAGATCTTGGCCGCGAGCGTCGACACCAGCTCGTTTCCGATCACCTGCTCCATCACGCGCCCGCGCCGCGGGATCTCGAACCCGGCGACCGAGAACACCATCACCCGTAGCGCTTCCTCGTGACTCCACCACGCGTACCAGTCGTACCCCGCCTTCTCGTCCATGAGCCACTGGTCGGTGATGGCGACGAGGTAGTGCACGCCGATCTCGTCGGGCTTGGCCTGGAGCCGCGTGAGGAAGGCTTCGGCGTTCAGGTAGGCGCGGCCGTAGCGCTGCTTCTGGTTCCACACGCCGTACGGGGCGACCAGGTTGACGCGCTTGAGCTCGATCCGCTGCTGGGCGCGATTGAGGCGCTCGAGCAGCGCGTCGATGCCGATGAAGGAGCGCGTGAGGTCGGCGACGCCCACGCGCACACGCTCGACCGGGCGGCCGCGTGCCGCCGCGGGTGTCCCGGCGGCGCCCGGTCGCTCCGGTGCCGCGGTGGCCGCCGCCGCCGTTGGACGAGGCCTGCAGAGCCGATAGCTCGGGTCGCGTGCGTAGAGCACCGGAACGGCGGCGTCGATGAGCTCCTCTTCCACCGAGTAGCCGAGCGCGATGCGCGACTCGCGCGCCGCTTCGCCGAGCGTCGCACCCGTCGCCAGCGCCCAGTAGAAGTGCTCGGCGAATGCCACGGCCGACGGATCCAGCACGGGGTATTGATTGGCCATCACCGCCGGAATGCCGGCGTGGACCAGGGCCTGCGCGACGCCGCGATTGAGCGTCCGGTGGCTGCCTTCCGCGGTATCGCAGGCATTCAGGAACACCAGTCGGATGCCGCGGCCGCTCAGGATCTCGCGTAGCTGCTGGATTCGGATCTCCTTCTTGATCCGGGCCTCGTTGACGAAGATGAGCGTCCCTTCGGCGGCCTTGCGGTCGAACTCGCCGTGGCCGATGAAGTGGACGATGTCGTAGCCGCGGCGCTCCTCGGCGTCGACGCCATCGCGCAGCGCGCGCGTGTCGCGGTGCTCGCGCACGGCGGCCTCGATCTTGCGGTGCAATCGGCCCGCGGTGACGTCGGTGAGGGTGTCGACGGTGACCAGCTTCGCGTCGATGAGTCGCCGAAAGCCCGCTTCGATCCGATCGCGCTCGTCTTCCGACGACAACGCCGGCGCGTCGAACGGCTGCGCGACCACGACGAGAATGCGAAGCGGATCGTGCGGGAGGATCGGCGTGAGCCGCTCGGCCGGAACCGCCGAGAGCACGTTTCGGACCAGGTGAACCTCTTCGGTCACCAGGAACTTCTTGCGATCGGGATCGAACGCCAGCTCCCACGGCAGCGTGGCCAGCCACGGCACCGCGGAGGTGAGCACGAGATTCAGCGGGCGTTCGCGTTGCTCCGAGCGTGCGATGTCGTAGAGCCGCTTCACGCCTCCCACGAAGAGGCTCTCGAAGAGATCGACTCCCACTGCGCGCAGCTCCTCGCGCGTGGGCGTGGGGGGAATTCGCTTGGTTCGCGAATCCGGCTGATTCGTGAGGATGAGCCGGATGCGCTTGTGCATGCCGATGATGCGGTGGAAGCGCGAGCCGGGCCCGTCCCGTTCGGCATCGTCCTTCGCCAAGGTCTCCGGATCACGCGTGGCGAAGGGATCGAGCGTGCGCGCGCCGTTGTACATGGCGAGGATGCGTGCGCCCGGCTGGCCGGCTCGGCGCGCCCTCGTGCTGTCTGGCGCTGCGCCGGCAGTGGGGTCGTCGAGGATCATGAGCTGGAGCACGTCGTCGCCAGAGAAGCGGCTGGGAAAGACGGCGGCGGCCAGCGGGGTCGCGTCGCGGTCGCCGAACGCGCCCGCCTGGCGCGCATCGTCGTGTGCGCGGGGCCGCGGCGCGCGGGGCTCGCGATCGAGCCCGAGCCCGCCGCGCCGCGCGATGCGCGTGGGCAGCGGCCGATCCGGATCGAGAAGCTCGATCGACGGCTGCTTGCCCGTGAGCGTGTCGGCGAGGAACTGAGCCGTGGCGTCGTGGCGGAAGAAGTCCACGTGGCTCACGGGCTCGTCGTTCCGCGACCTCAGATTGCCTCCGGGACCGAAACAGCCGATGCGCTGGGCGGGAATCGCGCTCGACGCGCCGTCGACCCGCCAGCCGCCTTGGGTGGGCACGACCAGGTCGTTGGCGCCGTCGAAGAACCGATCGATGCCGGCGTCGAGGAGCCTCGAGAGCACTCCACTCGTGGGCTCGTAGCTCGAGCACAGCGCCGAGTAGGCCGAGAGCGGCGGTCCCGGCGGCGCCTCGAGCGCGTGCAACGTCGCGCTGTCGCGATCCATCACCGCGACGCCGCGCATCGCCGGGATCACGTTGGACGCGAGCCACACGATGCCGTTGGCGAGCAGCTCGGGCAGCGTGGTCCACGGGTTGTCCGGCAGCACCTCCAGCAGATTGGCGAGCAGCCCGAAGGTCTGCTCGTAGCGTCCCGGTGTGGCGAGCGGCGTGCCCGCGTTCGGCGACGCGACCAAGACCGCGCGGCCGAGCCGAAATCGCTCGGCCTTCGCGCCGAAGAGCTCCCGCCGCTCCACGGCGTGGCGCAGCACCAGGCCGCCGCGCGAGTGGGTGACGACGTCGAACTCGCGGCCGCTCTGCGGCAGCGCATCGAGCAGGTCGTGGACGTTCTCTTCCGGCTCGTCGCTGATGGTGTAGTGGTTGAACGCGAAGATCCGGTCGCCGTAGAGCGGCCGCACGGACTCGAAGAAACGCGTGCGGCCAAGGGCGTCGAACGCGCCGCGCGCATTCGAGAACGTGCCGTGGAGCAAGAGGAGCGAGCGCTGGCCGCCGCCGATCTCGCCTGGCGAGGTGCGCGTGAGCTCGAGCCCCTCGGACTTCACCGCCACGTGGTGCCAGCCCGTGCTCAGGTCGCGCGCTTTCCACAGCAACCGCTCGCCGCCCTTGGCGAGAAGCTCTCCCGCGACCCGCCGCGCGGCGTCGATGGCGGGCTCGGTGATCTTGACCACCAGGAACTTGAGCGCCGCCGACACGATGCCGCGCGACTGCCCCTCGGCCACCGGCGTCTGCACGCGAAATCGCAGGCTCGCTCCCGCGCCCCGCGCGACGCCGCGCGCGGTGCCTCGCGACGGGGACGACCCGAGCACCGGCGCGTGGAACGTGAGCGCGCCCGAGGGGTGGCGCACCGCGATCAGCGCGCTTTCGCCAGCCGCCGCGTCGACCGTGAGGTCCACGACCCGATCCGCGAGCCCACGCACTCGCGCGGCAGGCAGGACGTCGTGAACGGACTCGACACTCACGCCGTCGAGCAAGAGCCCGGTGGGAAGCGCCGGGACACCCTCGCCGGCGCCGCGTCGCACGCGACCGGACGCCGCCGCGGCGCGGGGCGAGGTGGCGGTGGCGGTCCAGGCTTCGCCGTTGAGGATGCGCAGCATCGATGGCTCCGTTCGGTGCTGCGGCCGCCGGCCCCGCGACCGAGTCACGGCGGAGAAAGGAACGCGGTCAGATGGCGAACGGCTGCTGCGCTTCGAACGTCGGGCTCCGGACGCCGGCGCGATAGTAGTTCGGGGTCTGATCCGGCGGCATGCGCGCCGCGATCTGATCGCGGAAGCGCTTGTAGCTCCCCTTGAACTTCCCGCTCTTCCACACCGCGCGCAGGTTCTCGGTGAAGAGCCCGTTGCGGTCTCCGTCGCGCGAGAGCTGGTTGTCCATGCAGCCCGAGATCAGCAACAGCGACGCCTTCACCTTGGCCTGCGCTGCCGGCGGGTTCGCCTTCTGAATGGCACGGTACGTTGCCTTGTGCGCGGCCTCCACCTTCGCGCCCACGTTGGGTGGCATGAACTTCACCCGTGGGCCGCCGGCTAGAAACGCCGGCATCCCCCGCACCACCGTGCCGCTGTGACAGCTATCGGAGAGCACGAAGATGCGGACCCCGGACTTGAATCGACCGAACGCGGCGAAGAGCTCGTCGTCCACGAGCTGGCGATCGAAGAGCACCCAGGTCTCGTCGCGACCGTCCTCGTCGTCGCCGTTGGTGTCGCGCACCTGACCGCCGTGGCCAGAATAGGTGAGCAGGAAGAGGTCGCCTTTCGCGAGCTTCTTCGCCGCCGCCCCGATGGCGGCGAGGACCGCCGTCGACGTCGCGTGCTCGGTCAGCAGCTTCTGGGTGGTGAAGCGGCGCTTCTTCGCGATCGCCTGCATGTCGTTCGCGTCGAGCTCGCAGGCGGTGAGCGTGCCGTCCCACCCTTCGTACTGGGCCGGATCCACTCGATTGAGACCGATGTGCAACGACATACCCTTCGCCATGGTGGCGCCTCCTGGTTCGCGCGATTCGTGGATATCGAAAGCTCGGGATCTCGAAACCACTTAGGCCAGCTCCTGGCCGGAGTCAATTCACGGGACGTACGCGTGGAGCGCGACTCGGCCGCGCTCTCGACTCGCGGCCCGATTGCGAGCGATCCTCCTCGGCTCCGCCTCAGCTCGGCCCGAGGACCTCGACACCCATGAAGCTCGACCAAGAAGCCGCCCGCCGTCGCACCTTCGCGATCATCTCGCACCCGGACGCCGGCAAGACCACGCTCACCGAGAAGCTCCTGCTCTACGCCAACGCCATCGAGCTCGCGGGCTCGGTGCGGGCGCGGAACGCGCCGCGCCACGCCATCTCCGACTGGATGAAGATGGAGAAGGAGCGCGGCATCTCCGTCACGTCCTCGGTGCTGCAATTCGAGTACGACGGTCGCGCGCTCAATCTGCTGGACACGCCCGGTCACGCGGACTTCTCCGAGGACACCTTCCGCGTGCTCGCCGCCGTGGACTCGGCGGTGATGCTGATGGACCACGTGAAGGGTGTCGAGCCGCGCACCTTGAAGCTCTTCGAGGTGTGCCGGATGCGGCGTCTGCCGGTGGTCACGTTCATGAACAAGCTCGACCGCGAGGGCATGGAACCCTTCGAGCTCCTCGACGACGTGAGCACCAAGCTCGACCTGAAGGTGGCGCCGCTCACCTGGCCGATCGGCATGGGTCGCGACTTTCGCGGGGTGGTCGACATCCACTCACGCGAGGTCACCCTCTACGACGCGGCCCACCATGGCAGCCGCGTGCTCGCGGCCAAGCGCATGCCGTGGGCCGAGGCGGAGCCCTTCGTCGGCGAGACGCACTATCGCCGGGTGAGCGAGGAGCTCGAGCTCCTGCTTCACGCCGGCGAGGCCTACACCACCGAGGGCTTTCTCGGCGGCGAGGTGAGCCCGGTTTTCTGGGGCTCCGCGGTCACCAACTTCGGCGTCGATCGCTTGCTGTCGTTCGTCTCCGAGCACGCCGCGGCGCCCGGTCCGCGCGCCACCGAGGATGGCGAGACCATCGCGCCCGACGACCAGCGCATGAGCGGATTCGTGTTCAAGATCCAGGCGAACATGAACCCCAAGCACCGCGACCGCATCGCCTTCGTGCGGATCGTGAGCGGGCACTTCGAGCGCGGCATGGACGTGACCGTCGGGCGCTCGGGCGAGACGCTCCGGCTCTCGAAGCCGCACAGCTTCCTCGCCGACGAGCGTTCGATCGTGGACGAGGCGTGGCCCGGCGACATCGTGGGCGTCTTCGATCCCGGCAAGCTGCGGGTCGGCGACACCATCGCCGAAGGCCGCCGCATCCGCTTCGGCGAGATCCCGAGCTTCGCGCCCGAGCACATCGCGCGGCTCTCCATCAAGACCTCGATGAAGCGCAAGGCGCTCGACGCGGGCCTCGATCAGCTCAGCCAGGAAGGCGTGATCCAGCTCTTCTTCAAGAGCCGCGAGGACCGCCGCAGCCCGATCCTGGGCGCCGTCGGTTTGCTGCAGTTCGAGGTGCTGAAGGAACGGCTCAAGAACGAATACGACGTCGACGCGCAGATCGAGCTCCTGCCCGGACGGCTGGCGCGGTGGGTGAGCGGCAGCCCCGCGGCGCTCGCCTGGCTCGAGGATCGCTCCGACAACTACACGATGCTCGAGGACCGCCACGGCCACCCCGTGGTGCTGGTCAACTCGCCCTTCCACCTCGACTACGCCCGCCGCAACGCCCCCACGATCGAGCTCCACGAGATCGAGCCGAAGTAGTCTCGGGCCGTGGCCACGAGCGTGCTTGCAGCGGAGGCCGCTCGATCGCGTGGAGCACGCCCAGCAGCGCGACGTCAGGGATGCGCCAGCTCGCCCTCGCCCGCGGTGCCGTAGGTGCGGCCTTTCCAGCTCACGCCCTTTCCGCTCGCGGCGCGCAGCGTCGAGTTGAGCAGGATGCCGGCGGTGATGCAGGCGGCCACGGGCGTGAGCCAGGCGAGCGAATCGTCGAGCTTGAAGACGTCGAGCAAGAGCCGGCGGATGGTGAGGGCGGCCAGGATGTACGCGCCGCCGAGCGCCGCAACGCCGAACCACGGCGAGGCGCTCACCGGCCAGCTCCAGCCGAAGACCGACACCAGCGGCAAGATCCACGGCAGCACGAAGATCGCGAGCAGCGCCGCGGCACCGAGTGCCGCGACGAAGACGTTCCCGCCGACCGCGACGTGGAAGTTCTTCGACCAGCCGTTCCAGAGCTCGCGCAGACTTCGATACATGCGCAGCTGCGCCAGCTCGACACCCTGGGCATAGACGAGATTGCGCTTGGCGGCCTTGATCGCCTGCGCGAGCGCCAGGTCTTCGATCACCTCGCCCTTGATCTTGGCGTGGCCGCCGATGGCGTCGTACGCGACGCGGCGAAAGAGCATGAAGGGCCCGTTGCCCGACGCCGCCGCGTGATTCGGATCGTTGAGCTCCTTGGCGGGGAAGACCATCAGGATCACGTTCACGATGAACGGCATCACCACCCGTTCCCAGAAGCTCACGTTCACCATCTCGGGCACGATCGTGAAGAGATCGGCCCGGCGCTCGACGGCGAGCGCCGCGGCGCGCACCAGCGCATCGGGCAAGAGCCGCACGTCGACGTCGACGAACAGGATCCACTCGCCACCGGCGGCACGCGCGCCCACGTCGAGGGCGTGGTTCTTGCCCATCCAGCCCGCGGGGAGCACGTCGTTTCGCAGCACGCGCAAGCGCGCGTCGGCGGCGGCCAGCCGCGCGAGGATGGCGGGCGTCGCGTCGGTCGAGCCGTCGTCGACCACCAGCACCTCGAGCCCGGGGTAATCCTGCGCCAGGATCGAACGCACGCAGTCCTCGACGTCGCGCTCCTCGTCGCGCACCGGCAGCACGACGCTCAGCCGCGGTAACGGCGCGCGTTCGACGTCGGCGGCGCGCGGCGGCACGGGCAACGCGCGCAGATTCCGCACGATCCAGAAGAACGCGGCCATCAGCGCGGCCAGCGCCACGGCCTCGAGCACGAAGGCGGCCTGCGCCACGGATTCCACTCGTTCGAGCCGCGCGGCGCTACGACCGCAGGTACTGGTCGATGATCGCGGCGGCGCGCGTGGCGCCGCCGTGCTGGTGGATGCTCTTCTGAAGCACGCCCGCGGCGCGGCGGTACTTGGTGTTGGTGAGCACGTCCTCGATGGCGCGCTCGAGCGACGGGAAGAGCTCGCGCCCGTTCCCCAGCCGGATGCCTGCGCCCAGCCGCTCGACGATCTGCAGGTTCACGTCTTGATCGACGTGGTAGGGCGCGCCGATCACCGGCACGCCGCCGGCGAACGCCTGGTAGATGGAGCCGTTGCCGCCGTGGTTGATGACCACGTCGGACTTGGCGACCAGCCGATCGCCGCGCGCGAACTCCTCGATGAAGAAGTTGTCGGGCACTTCCGGGATGTCCACCGACAAGCCGCCGGTGGTCATGATGACCTGGTAGCGCGAGCCGCCGAAGTAGCGCGTCGCCTTCTCGAAGAAGAGCGGATCGCCCGTGGAACCCATGGTGATGTAGAGCGTCGGCCGATCCGGATCGAGCCGATCCAGCCACGCCGGATCCGGGAAATCGGGCTCCCACAGGATGGGCCCGACGTAGTGGACGTGCGCGGGTCGCGCCGCGGTGGTCGGCCCGTACTCGGGCACGTCCGCGAGCAGTGTCAGGTCACCCTGGATGACGTCGAGCAACCCGTCGCAATGGCGCATCGGCAAGCCGTGATCGCGGCGGTACTTCCAGTACGGGAGGCTCCAATAGCGCGTCGCGGTGGCGCGCAGCGCCGGGATCAGCGCCGTGGCGAGGACGTCGCCCACGTAGCGCGTGAGGATGTGGCCGTGGAAGGCCTTGAGCGGCAGCGCGAAGTAGTTCGTCCAGTGCGCGTTGGTGATCGAGATGTACGGCACCCGGGCGATCTCCGCCGAGATCGAGAGCGACCAGTGCATGTCGCCCAGCACCACGTCGGGCCGATGGCGGTGGATGACCTCGAGGTCCGACTCGACGCTGCGCAGCACCATGTCGCGCCACCAGCCGTAGCGCACCAGCGTCGCGCGGTTGGCGAGCTTCATGGTGGCCGCGCGCGGCACCGTGAACACCGTGTCGGTCTTGAAGCCCGCTTTCTCCGCGAGGCCCAGGAAGTGCCCCGCGCCGGCGAACACGATCTCGTGCCCGTGCGTATCCCGGAGGAGCTTGCACACCTCGAGCGCCCGCGAGACATGGGCTAAGAAGTTGGCGTCCGCGAAGGCCAGGACACGCATCGTTGGGGCCTCGCTCTCGACTCGTGCTGCTGGGTTTCGGGTCGTCCCGGGGTCGGATGACACTCCCGGTCGGGACGGAACGACGTGCGACGGTCCTGCCTGCGCGACCTCGAGCCGCGCGAGACGGGTCCGTGCCTGACTCGCTCGGCGGGGGGCCACCGAGTCGACGCACCACGTCAAGGCTAGGGTCGTTCTCGCGGCCGGGTCAACAACCCGAGGGCATTTCCCGAGTCGAAGGCGACGCTCGGCGGGGGGTTCGCTTCCCTATCGAGGGCCGCTTCTCTACCCTACGCGGCCGTCATGCGACTTCCCAGCTCGACCGTGCGCGCGAAGCCTCGCCCTCCCGGCCGCGCGCCGCGACTCGCGGCCGCAGCCGTGGCGCTCCTCGCCGCGCTGCTGGTCGCGGGCGCATGGCCGAGCACCAGCGCCGCGGCGGGCGCGGCCGCCGCCACGCCGCCCGGACGCGGTCCGCTGCTGCTTTCGCTGGGCGACGTCGTGGAGCTGGCGCTCACCAACAACCCGGTGCTGCGCGGCGAGGGATTCCTGGCGCTGCGGGCGATGGCCGAGGTGCCTGCCGCGGAAGGCACGCGCGACCTCTTCCTCTACTGGAAGTCGAGCTACAACGACAGCAACGTCCCCACGACGTCGTCCTTGACGGGCAACAACCAACGGGTCTGGACGGGGACCGCGGGGCTGCGCCAGGCGCTCATCACCGGCACCAGCTACGACCTGTCGTTCAACAACCAGCGCACCGAGACCGACTTCCCCTTCAACGTCCTGGATCCGAACTACCGCGTCGACACCCAGCTCGCGATCACGCAGCCGCTGCTCAAGGGCTTCGGGCTCGACGTGAACGATGCTCCATCGCGGATCGCCGCCCACACCCGCGACGCGGCGCTGCTCCAATACCGCAGCCGCGCCGCCAACGTGGTCCAGTCGGCGCTCGAGGGGCTGTGGGACCTGAACCTCGCCCGCGCGCTCCTCGAGGTGAAGCAGCAGAGCCTCGCGCGGGCGCGCCAGCTCCAGAAGACGGTCCAGACGCAGGTGGATCGCGGTCTCCTGGCACGAGTCGAGCTGCTCAAGGCGCAGGTGGCGGCGGCAGCCCGCGACGACGAGGTCGTGGTGGCGCGGAAGGCCGTACGCGACGCCGAGGACCGCCTGCGCGACACCATCGCCCCTGACGCCGATCCCAGTTTCTGGGAACGCGAGCTCATGCCCGCGGGCCCCATCGAGTTCCCGACCCGCGAGGTCGACGACCAGGGGAGCGTCGGCCGGGCGCTCGAGCAACGCATGGAGATCCTCCAGGCGCGCGAGGACCTCGCCAGCCGCAAGGACGCGATGGCGCTGGCGCGCAACGCGCTGCTGCCCAGCCTCAACCTGGTGGGCGGGGTCAAGGTGAGCGGCCTCGCGGGCAGCGAGAAGCAGAACCAGTCGCTCATCGACTTCCGCGATCAGTATCCCGCCATCTACGACCTGCTGGATGCGCTCTTCGGCGGGCTCTTGGTGGGCGCCGGCACCGTCGACCGGAGTCTGGTGGGCGGCTACCTCGACGCGCTCGAGAACATGGATTTCGTCACGTGGAGCGTCGGCGTGAACATCGAGATCCCGCTCGGCAACGACACCGCCGAGTCCCGCTACATCCAGGCGGTCGCCGACGAGAAACGCAGCGAGGAGAACCTCAAGTCGGTGAGCCGGAAGGTGCAGATCGAGGTTCGCGAGATCGTGCGCCGCGTGCGCACCAACCAGGAACGACTCGAGACCACCGCGCTCACCCGCGAGCTCGCCGAGAAGAACCTGCAGGCCGAGGAGGAGAAGCTCGAACGCGGCTACTCCACGAGCCAGGAGGTGCTCGACCTGCAGGTCGCGCTCGCGGAGGCGCGCGCCAACGAGCTCAAGGCACGCACCGACCTGGAGAAGAGCTACGCCGCGTTCACGCGCTCGGCGGGCACGCTGCTCGAGGTATTCCACGTCGCCGCGCCCGCGGTGCCGGCGCTCGACACCATCGACGTTCCCGGCCGTCTGTGGTGAGGTGCCGCGCGCGGCTCCGCTCCGCCGCGCGCGAGCATTCCGCCCCGCGAGTCGATTCGCCGCCTGCTAACATCAGCTCGCCATGCCGGAGGCCCTGCGCGATCCCACGGCGGCGCTCGCCGAGCGCTATCGCGCCGTCTTCGATTACGCGCCCGATCCGGCGCTCCTGGTGCGCGCCGACGACGGGCGCATCCTCGACGTCAACCTGGCGTTCGAGACGCTGATCGGCTGGGCACGACGCGAGCTGCTCGAGCGCTCGCTCGCCGAGCTGATCGCCGCGTCGACGCCGGCCGAGCAGCGCGGCGCCTTCGCCGCTGCGCTCGCGTCCGACGCTCCGGTGCGCATCGACGCGGTCGCGTTCGCCCGCCGCGACGGCGCGGCGCTCACCGTGGACGTGGACGTCAACCCGGTGAAGGCGCGCGGCGACCGCTTGTGCCACGTGATCGCGCGCGACCTGGAGCGCGAGCGCCGCCTGCGCGAGCAGATGATCCAGTCCGAGAAGCTCGCGTCGCTCGGCCAGCTCGTGTCCGGATTCGCCCACGAGGTGAACAACCCGCTCACCGGCATCCTCGGCTACGCGGAGCTGCTGCTGGATCGCGGCGCCGAGCTGCCCGCCGAGCTGCGCGCCGACGTGGAGCGGATCTTCAACGGCGCGCAACGCACCCACCAGATCATCTCCAACTTGCTCAAGTTCGCGCGCGCCGAATCTCCCACCGCCACACCCATCGACGTCCACGCGCTGCTCGACGAGTGCTTGACCCTCAAGGAATACGCGTTTCGCGTGAGCGACATCATGGTGCGGCGCGACTTCCAGCAGAGCCTGCCCACGCTCACGGGCAGCGCGCAGCGGCTCCGACAGGCGTTCCTCAACATCATCGAGAACGCCCACGAGGCGATGGTCGCGCAGCGCGGCGGCGGCACCATCGTGGTGCGCACCCACGCGATCGCGGGGGACCAGATCGAGATCGAGTTCCTCGACGACGGCCCCGGGCTCGCCGAGCCGCACCGGGTGTTCGATCCCTTCTACACGACCAAGGGCGTGGGCAAGGGCACGGGCCTCGGGCTCTCGGTGAGCTACGGCATCGTGCGCGATCACGGCGGCGAGATCGTCGCCGAGAACCGCCCCGGCGGCGGCGCGCGCGTGGCCGTGCGTCTGCCGGTGACACCCACGGTGGCGACCGTTCCCCGGCCGGTCACGCAGCCCGTGCAGCACGGCGACAACCTCGGCCGCGGCGAGCGCGTGCTGGTGGTGGACGACGAGGACATCGTGCTCGCCGTCACCGAGAAGGTGCTGCGCGAAGCGAACTACAAGGTCACCGTCGCGCGCAGCGGTCACCAAGCGGTGCTGAAGCTGCGCGACGAGTCGTTCGATCTGGTGGTCACCGACGTGCGCATGCCGCGTCCCGTGGACGGCATCGATCTCTACCACTGGATCCGCGCCAATCGCGCCGGTTTCGAGGGGCGCGTGGTGTTCATGACCGGTGACACGTTGCGCGAGGTGACTCGCAGCTTCCTCGAGAGCGTCCCCAATCTGCGTCTCGCCAAGCCCTACAGCCCGGAAGAGCTGCGCAGCACCGTGCGGCACGCGCTCGACGCCAATCCGGTGCCCGGAATGCGGCCCTGAACCCCGCCGGACCTCGCCGCTCGCGTGCGCGCCTCGGGTGGGCGTGCGCCGCCGCGAGCCTGGCGCTGGCGGCGGCCTGCGGGGACGGCGGCGCTCGTTCCGCCAGCGGCGCGCGCACCACCGCCGTCACGTCGTTCGCTGCCGACGCGAGCTTCTACGACTCGCCCTTCCCGTCCGACCACCGGCGTGACGACGGCGGCCGTCCGCGCCTCGACGGCTTCCCCAACCCCGACGGGGTCGCCTTGGTCGACGACGTGCTCGCGCTCGCCGAGCGCGAGTCGGATGGCTTCAGCGTGACCACGGGTGCGTTCTTCCGCTTCACGGCGGCCCTCGACCCCGAGAGCCTGCCGCGCGCGCCCCTCGACACCCTGGCGGGCACGGCACCGGTCTTCCTGATCGACGTCGACCCCACGTCGCCGGAGCGCGGCCGCCGATTTCCGCTCCATGCGGGGTTCCAAGCAGACGCCGGCCCATTCGGCGCGACCAACCTGCTGGTGCTGCTGCCGCTGCAGGGCATCCCGCTCGCCGAGGGCACGCGCTACGCCGCGGGTGTCACGCGCGCCGTGCGCGATGCCGCGGGACGGCCGCTGGCGAGCTCGCCCGAGATGCAGGCGCTGCTTCGCGGCAAGCGGCCCGCCAGCATGGGCGACGGCGTCTTCGCGGAATACCGCGACGCGCTCGCGACGCTCGACGAGCTTGGCATCGGCGCCGACGCGCTCGCGGCGCTCACGGTGTTCACCACCGGCCATCCCATGCGCCGCATGCGCGCGCTCGCCGAGCGCATGGAAAACATCGCGCTGCCCGCGCCGGTGACGCCATGGGAGCGGACCGACGTCTTCGACGATTTCTGCGTGCTGGCGGCGCGCATCGACATGCCGATCTTCCAGCGCGGCGATCCGCCGTTCTTCTCGGGGGGCGGCGACATCGTTTTCGACGCAGCCGGCGCGCCGGTGCAGCAAGGCACCGAACCGTCGCGATTGGTGGTCACGCTGCCACGAAAAACCGAGCCGGCGGCCGGATTCCCGGCGATGGTGTTCATCCGCACCGGCGGCGGCGGCGATCGGCCGCTGGTGGATCGCGGACGCGAGCCGAGCCACGGCGCGGGCGCGCTCGAGCCTGGCGAAGGCCCCGCGCGCTACTTCGCTCGTGCGGGCTTCGCCGCGATCAGCTTCGACGGCCCGCACGGCGGGCTGCGCAACGTCTCGGGCATCGACGAGCAGCTCACCGTCTACAACTTCCTCAACCCGTCGGCGCTGCGCGACAACGTCCTCGAGACCGCTGCCGAGGCGGTGCTGATGGGGCGACTGCTGGCCTCGCTCTCGTGGCCGGCCGCGACGTGCCCGGCGCTCGACGCGAGCGCCACCGGCGACGACACGGTGCGCATCGACGCGAGCCGCATGGGCATCATGGGGCACTCGATCGGCGGCACGGTGGCGCCGCTGGCGCTCGCCACCTCGGCGCGGCTGCGCGCGGCGGTGCTGAGCGGCGAAGGCGGCAGCTACCTCGAGAACCTGCTCTTCAAGGAGAGCCCCGTTCCCGTGAAGCCCATCGCCACCGCGATCCTGCGCTACGGGCAGCACGGGATCGAGCTGAGCCGCGCCGATCCCTTCCTGTCGATCCTGCAATGGGCGGCGGAGCCCGCCGATCCGCCCAGCTACGGACGCGCGCTGATCGGCGCGCCCATCGCGGGTGCCTCGCGCCACATCCTGATGTTCCAGGGCATTCGCGACACGTACATCACGCCCACCATCGCCAACGCGAGCACCGGCTCGTTCGGCCTCGACCTGGGCGGCGCCGCGCTCGACACCAGCGTCAACGACGTGTTGGTGGCGAGTGGCGGCGAACGGATCGAGCTACCCGCGGCCGGCAATCTTCGCGGCAGCGCCGGCGAAGCCGTCACCGGCGTGGTCGTGCAACATCCCGAGGACGGCCTCGAGGACGGCCACGAGATCGCGTTCCAGCGCGACGAGCCGAAACGCCAATACCAATGCTTCCTCGCCACCTTCGCCGCCGACCAGCCGCCGCTCGTCACCACCGGCAGCGCCGACGCGCCGTGCGCGCCGTAGACTCGAGTCGCGACGGCGCCGCGCGTGGCGCGGAGAGCGCCGTGCCGCGCGCGGCGACCGCCACGAACCCGCTACGCTACTTCGCCGGCGGTGCGGCGGGCGCTGCCGAAGGTCCGGCGGCGGGCGGCGCTTTGGGCGCATCCCACGCAGGCGGCGGCGGGAACACCAGCGCCGAGCCCTTGAACGGCTGCCCCGGCGGCACCAGCGCCGGCATCACGTGATGCACCGCGGGAATGGACTTGAGATACGCCGCGATCGCCGTCGCGTCCTCGTCCGTCAAGCCCACGAAGTCGGGCCACGGCATCGGCGGCAGCAAGATGCGGCCGTCCGGCCGCCGACCGTTGCGGATGGCATCGACGATCTGCGCCTCGGTCCAGCTGCCGATGCCGGTCTCGACGTCGGGCGTGATGTTGCGCGGGAAGCTCACGCCCCAGGGACCTTGCCAACCGAGCTCGCTACCCGCGAGGCGCCGCGTGAGGTCGGGCGCCCCGTAGAATGAGCCGGGTGTGTGGCAATCGCCGCATCCCATGACCGTGACCAGATACTCACCCCGCGCCACCTTCGCGTCCGGCGCCGCCTTCGCCCCGGCCTCGACGTGCGATGCGGCCCACGCGGCCACCGCGGAAACCAGCATTCCGCTCACCGCGATCCAGGTCGTGCGCGCCCACCTTCGTTCTCCTCGTTCCACGGCTTGCGTTCCTCCCCGCCTTCGAGTGGCTTGCGCTTCGTTCGATCGTCCGACGGCACGGTGGCGACGAGCGCCACGCGCCGCATCGGTTTCACGGACGGCGACGACTCCTTGGACGAACGCGCGAGGGCGTTCATTTCCCTCCGGCCGTCGCCAGACGTCGAAGATCGAGCGGGAATCATGACGGACGATCCTGGTGTGCCGTCAAGGAACGAGCGCCTCGGCGCGCTGCTCGACGACCTCGAGCACGGCGAGGCCGAGTGGCGAATGAGCGCGGCGCTCGCGCTGGGACGCCTGGGCGCGCCGGCCGTGCCCGGATTGGTGGAGGTGGTGCGATCGGGCAGCCCCGCAGCGCGGGAGGCCGCGGGCGCGGCGCTGGGGCGGATCGGGCGCTCGACGCGCGCCGTGCCCGAGGCGCTGCTGGGGCTCCTCGACGATCCAAGCGAGGACGTGCGTGACGCCGCGGCGCGCGCCGTGGGCACGATGGGCGCCGCCGCGGTGCCCGCGCTCACGGCGCTGCTCGCGACGAATCGCGCCGACCTGCGGCGCGTGGCGGCACAGGCGCTCGGCTGCCTGGCGCGGGACGCCGAGCCGGCGACCACGGCCCTGGCGGCGCTGCTCGACGATGCAGCGCTCGAGGTGCGTCGGCGAGCGGTGTGGGCGCTCGGCAAGATCGGCGCACCCGCCGTGGCGGCGCTCGCCCGCGCCCTCGGCGACGGAGATACCTCGGTGCGACTCACCGCCGCGCGCTCGCTGGCGGGAATCGGGGAGCGTGCGCAAGCGGCCGACGCGGCGCTGCGCACGGCGCTCGCCGACAGCGACTTCCGCGTGCGCGTCCACGCCGCCAACGCGCTCACCCAGCTGGAGGGCGACGTCGCCCCCGCGGTGGCGATCCTCGCGGAGGCCCTCGAACAGCCCGACCCGAGCTTCCGTGCGCTCGCCGCGCGCGCTCTCGGCCGAATCGGTCCCGCTTCCCGTCAGGCGGCGACGGCGTTGCTCAAGGCGTTGCGGGACGACGACGCCGAGGTCCGCCAGGCCGCCCTCGAGGCCGCCAAGAAATCTCACCGCGACAAGCTGAACTGAGCGCTTGCAGGGGAGTTTCGAGCCGCCACCGTTCGCGGAAGAGCGGCGCCGCGAGCCCGCGTCGTCGCGGCGCGCGGCCTCTCGAGCCCGCCGCACGTGGCGCCGGCGCGCGCATCCGTCAAGGGCATTCACCCGCGCACCGCCGGATCCCCATTGACGAGCCGTGGTGGCGTGCGCACGTTCGCGCTCCCATGCCCACTCGTGGAGGTCCGCAGTGATTCGCACGTGTCCTTCCTGCGCCAGGTCCAACCGAGTGGCGGCGAAGCACCTCGCCGCCACCGGGCGCTGTGGCGCGTGCAAGTCCACGCTTCCTCCCGTCTCCGAGCCCATCGACGCCGACGCGGAATCGTTCGACGAGATCGTGAACGGCGCCACCGTCCCCGTGCTCGTGGACTTCTGGGCCGACTGGTGCGGCCCGTGCCGGACGGCTGCGCCCGAGGTGAAGCGCGCCGCCCTCGAGGCCGCGGGCCGAGCCCTCGTCCTCAAGGTCGATACCGAGCGTCACCCCGAGGTCGCGGCCCGTTTCGGCGTGCGCAGCATCCCCAACTTCGTCGTGCTCGCGCGCGGCCGCGTCGTGAAGCAACAAGCGGGAGTCGTCCCCCACACCCAGCTTCTCGCCTGGCTCCGCCAGGCCGCGGCCTGAGCGCTTGCCGACGACGCCGCTCCGGCGAGATGCGGCCGTACGGCGGCTCCGCGGTTCCGGGACTCGGTCCGTCGTTCCGCGCATTCACGGGTCCGCGGTGAGTTAGCATGCGACGCGCTCGCGATCGGTCGCGTTCGCGTCGATCGTCGGAGGCCAACGTGTCGGGTCCCGCTCGCGCCGGTGCGCTCGTCTACGCCCTCGACCTCGAGCGCCTGGCCGGGTTCTACGTCGCGCTGCTGGGCATGCGGCGGCTCCACGGCGACGACGAGCACGTGGTCCTCGCCAATGGCGACTTCCAGCTGGTCGTGCACGCCATCCCGCCGGAATACGCCCGCGGCATCGTCATCCAGTCGCCGCCGGTGCCGCGCGAAGACACCGCGATCAAGCTCTTCTTCACCGCACCGAACCTCGCGGACGCCGCCGGCGTGGCGCTGCGCCTCGGCGGCCGGCTCTTCGACGCCGAGTGGGAGGGGCCAGGTTTTCGAGCTCGCAACGGCTGCGACCCGGAAGGCAACGTCTTCCAGCTGCGCGAGCGCACGAGCGGATAGGCGATGAGCACGGCGACGCCGCCGGCGCCCGCACTGCCCGCCGCCCCACGCTCGCGCTTCGTCACGGGCTTGGCATGGGTGATGATCGTGGCCGCTGGCGCCGCCACCCCGATCAGCCTGCTCTCGTTGCTGATGGTGTTGGCCCACAGCTACGGGACCTCGGCGTCCGATCCGCTCGGGTTCGTCAACGTGGTGCTCGGACCTCCGGCGACGTTGGCTGCGGGCGTCGGGCTGTTGCGACGCCGCTGGTGGGGGCATCGGCTCACGTCGGTTCTCCTCGGCCTGACACTTCTGTCGAACCTGATCTCGATGGTGCGCTCGACGGCTGCGCCGCGCACGTACGTCTCACCCGACGGCGTCCCCACGACGGTGCTGGGCGCGGGCCCCAGCTACTTTCTCCCGGTGGTCGTGATGTGCGCGGCGCTGATGTGGAAGCTCGCGACGCCAGCCGTCCGCGCCGAGTGCAGGCGCGCAGGCCAGGCGGTGCGCGACGGAGCGTGACGCTTCGGCATCATCGGCAGCGGCCTCGTCATGGCATTCCTGCGGCGGACGATCGCGACGACCCTGCCGGCGCACCGAGTGCTCGAGCTCGTGTCGAGATCGGTCGGGCCGAAGCTCGAAGCTCGAGAACTCGACCGGACCGGCGACTGGATCCGGGATGAGCTCGCCGCGCGCCCGCTCACGGGCCAGCTCTGGCACGACGGCTTCGAGGTGCCGCCGCGGGATCCGGGACGCAACTCGTTTCGGCCGACGATCGTCGGCAAGATCGAGGCGAGCCCCGACGGCACGAGGGTCGAGCTCGGCGTTCGACTGAACCCCTTCGGCCTGGTCGTCGTTGGGCTGCTCGGCCTGTCTTTCGCCGAAGACGTGGGCCGCTGCGTGGCGGCCTCCGGGCTTCGATTCGGCGCGCATTGCGGCGGCAGTCTCGCGGCGCTCGCCTTCCTGCCGGCACTGCTGTGGGCCGGGCCCCTTCCCGAGGCGAGAAGGGTCGAACGTCTCTTGCGTGCCCGACTTCTGGAGCGCGGCGACGGCAAGTGACGGTGCGGGTTGCGACGCGAGCGGGTAGGCTCGCGCCGGCACGCGCGCGAGCGCGCCGCGGTGGTCGTCTTCCGAGATCGAGCGAAGGATCGCACCGATGAACGAGTCGAGGGTCGGAACCCCGCTGCGGTTGTGGCCGGGGGTGGTCATCGTGGCGCTCCAGTGGCTGGTCCGCTTCGCCATTCCGCTCGTCGTGCCGGCGTTCGCGGGCACCGCGGTGCTCGGTGGCCTCGCGGGTGCCGCGGGCGTGGTGGTGTGGTGGCTCTTCTTCAGTCGAGCGCCATGGCTCGATCGCGTGGGCGCGATCGTGGCGATGGCGGCGGCGCTCGCGGTCACGTCCCGCCTGGTTCACACGTCGATCGCGAACGGCATGATGGGTTTCATGCTGCCGATCTACGCCGCCCCGCTCTTGAGCCTCGCGCTCGTCGCAGGTGCGGCGGCGAGTCTGCGACTGCCACGCGAGCTCGGACGGGCCGCCATCGCGGCGTCGATCGGGATCGCGTGCGCCGCGCTGACGCTGGTGCGAACCGGAGGCATGACCGGTGACGCCGTATCCGACCTGCACTGGCGCTGGACGAGCGCTCCGGAGGAGCGGCTCTTGGCGAGCGCGAGCCAAGCGCCCGTCGCGGGCGCGGCCGATGCGGTCGCCGCGAGCTCGGATGCCACGGTCGCGGGCGGCGAATGGCCCGGATTTCGCGGCGCCGATCGCGACGGAATCGTTCGCGGCACCTCGATCGCGACCGATTGGAAGACCTCGCCGCCGGTCCAGCTCTGGCGTCGACCCGTCGGTCCGGGGTGGTCTTCGTTCGCGGTCCACGGCAAGCGCTTCTACACACAGGAGCAGCGGGGCCAGGAGGAGATCGTCTCCAGCTACGACCTCGCCACCGGAACACCCTTGTGGCAGCACGGCGACGCGGCGCGCTTCTGGGAATCGAACGGCGGCGCCGGGCCGCGCGCCACGCCCACGGTGAGTGGAGACCGGGTGTACTCGTTCGGCGCCACCGGCGTCCTGAACGCGCTCGATGCGAGCAACGGCGCCGTCGTCTGGTCGCGCAACGCCGCGACCGACACCAAGCGGAAGGTGCCCGAGTGGGGATTGTCGAGCTCACCGCTGGTGATCGAGGACGCGGTGGTGGTGGCGGTCGATGGACTGCTCGCGGCCTACGATCTCGCCACCGGCCAGCCACGCTGGACCGGCCCACCCAAGGGTTGGGGGTACAGCTCGCCGCAACGCGCGTCCATCGACGGAGTCGAGCAGATCGTGCTCTCGAATGGCGAAGGCGCGATCGGCGTCGCCCCCGCGGACGGCAAGCTGCTGTGGAGGCACGAGTGGTCGGGCGACGGCATCGTGCAGCCCGCGGTGCTCGCGGACGGCAACGTGCTGATCGGCAGCGGCTCGGGGCTCGCCGCGGCCATGGGCCTGCGGCGCGTCGCGGTCACGAACGGCGCGGCCGGGTGGACGGTGGCGGAGCGCTGGACCTCCAACGGGCTCAAGCCCTATTTCAACGATCTCGTCGTTCACGAGGGGCATGCGTTCGGATTCGACGGCAGCATTCTCGCGTGCGTGGATCTCGCGGACGGCACCCGCAAGTGGAAGGGCGGCCGGTACGGTCACGGACAGATGGTTCTGCTCGCCGATCAAGACCTGCTGCTGGTGCTCTCCGAGGACGGCGACCTGGCGCTCGCGCGGGCAACTCCGGATCCGTTCACGGAGCTCGCGAGGGTCCCGGCCCTCGACGGCAAGACGTGGAATCACCCGGTGCTGGTGGGCGACGTGCTGCTGGTGCGCAACGGCGAGGAGATGGCAGCCTTTCGGCTCGCGACGACGAGCGGCTGACGGGCCGGACATCGTCGTGCCGCCGAAGCCGCCCGACGCCTCGGTGGACCAGACGACACCACGGCGCTCGCGAGAAGCTCGGCCCTCCGCCGGTCGGTGGACGTCGCCACCCGCGATCCTGGATCGCGGCGCCATGGTCCGAGCACGCACGGACGTGCTATCGACACGGGACGGCCCCGAAGCCGACGGGGCGCGTCGTCACCGAACGAAAGGAAAAGCCCGATGACGCTGAGCGATTTCGTGGCTGCGGCGTGGCGCGCGCACGGCGACGAATCGGAAGAGGTTGCCGAACGCATCGCCGATTCGTTGCACCTGGTGGCGCAGCCCGAAGACGTGGCACCGTTCGTGCGTTTGCTGACCCACGTGTATGGCGAGCACCTGGGCCGGTGGCAGCGCGGGGTCGAGCTGCTGGAAGCGATCCAGCGCTCACCAGCGTGCGACGGCAATGCCGCCGCCACCGAGCCACTCCGGCGCGGGATCGCGGCGCTGCGCGTGGCGGACGGGGACGGCGCTGCGACCGACTCGCTCACGGAGGCCGATCGCGCGTACGCGTTCGCGACCGCCGCGGATGCGCTGGCGGCGCGCGGCGAGCTCGGGCGCGGAATCGAGCTCCTCGAACGGGCGCTGGCTTGCGTTCCAGCCGACCTCGGAGCCGATCATCCAGCCATTCGCGCGTTGGCGATCACCGGCAACAACGTGTCCGCCGCGCTCGAGATCCGCGAAACGCTCGACGCCCGCGAGTCGGCGGCGATGGTGAAGGCGGCCGAGGCCGGACTGCGCTACTGGAAGCTCGCAGGGACCTGGCTCGAGGAAGAACGCGCCGAATACCAGCTCGCCCGCAGCTTGCTCCGAGCCGGCGACCTCGAGGCGGCGCGCGAGCGGATCGACCGCTGCATCGTGATCTGCCGCGAGAACGATGCCCCCGCGTTCGAGCGCTTCTTCGGGCATGCGGTGCGAGCGCTCGTCGCCCGCGCCGCGGGCGACGCCGCAGGCTACGAATCGCATCGCCAGGCCGCGCTCGAACACTACGCACACGTTCCGGACGGCGAGCAAAGCTGGTGCGACCGCGAACGCAGCGAGCTCGACAGCAAGCCCGCTCTCGGCGGAAGCAGGTCATGACGAGCGGCCGTATTTCCCAAGCGCTCGGCTGCGTAGTGTTCGTTCTCATCTTCCTCGTCTTCTCTTCCCAGCTTCGCCGCCTCCCGCGCGACGCACGTGTGTATCGGTGGATCCGCTGGACGAACGTCCTCGTCGTCGTCTACCTGGTGCTCGCCAAGATGTGGTGCTGATCCGCACCTCTCCGCGCAGCGCTCGATCCTCGCGCGCAGGTCACCCTTCGCTGCCATGAGCACCATTCACCCGAGCTCCGCGCGCGCGGATCGCTCGTTCTCGATGCGCGGGCTTCCGACATGAAGCGCGCGCTCGTGACGACGGCCGCAATCGTCCTCGCGTGGACGGCAGTCGACGCTCTCGCTCATGGCCTGGTGCTGGCACCGCTCTATCGGGCGAACGCGGCCCTGTGGCGTCCGCTCGCCGACATGAACGCGGGGTTGGTGATGGCGGTTCGGGGCATCCTGGCGATCGTCTTCGTGGCGACGTACCAGCGATTGGTGCAACCCAGGACGCTTGCGGCGGGGTTGAAGCTCGGCGCTTTGCTGGGTGTGGCGCTCGGCACGTCCGCGGGGCTCGGCACCTACATCCACTCGCCGATTCCGCTCACGCTGGCGCTCGGCTGGCTGGCGCTGGGCATCGCGAAAGGTGTGCTCGCGGGTGCGCTTCTCGGCGCGCTGGCTCGCGAACGCCAACCGGCCTGACGAGCGCACGGCCGCGGCTCGGGGTGGGGCAAGGTTTCGCCCCACGTCGGATGCCGTGGATCTCGTTCTTCTATCCGAGCGAGTACGGGCTGCCCCTCATCGGCGTGCTCGGCGTGGGGTTGCGGGCGAGCGTTTCCGACTGCCCGTTCTGCCGCTGGGTCGCTGACGACGAATTTCACCGCCGCGAGGGGTGGTTGAGCTAGTGTGCGACATGGCGCCGACGTCCTCGCGCCCGGTCGACGCACGCACCACCACGGATTTCCACGGAGACTCGGCGCACGCGAGCTCCGCGACGGAGGTGAAGCATGTCCGAGCAAGCCGTCATCAACGTCGACCTCGCCGACGTGTTCACGCAACCCGATCGAAAGGGTTTCCTGCACACTCTGGCCTGGGGTGACGCCGTCGAGGTGCTCGAGAGGACGCCCGCGCACCTTCGAGTTCGCGCCGTCTCGTTCGAGAAGCAGCCAGACGGCAGCTTCGTTCCCGTCGACACCGAGGCCTTCATCACACCCACGAAGTCCTCGGGCATCGAGCCCGCCGGCATCGTCGTGCCCGCCGCGGAGAATCGCGTCCTCAAGGTCAACTTCGTCGACGTGCAGCAAGGGGACGGTGCGGTCATCGAATCCCCGGACGGCAAGACCATCCTCGTGGACGGCGGCGACAACCAGCTCTTCGCGCGCTATCTGGCCGCGCGCTTTCGAGGGACGAGCGCGGACGCGCCCAAGGCGATCGATTGCATTCTCGTGACCCACGGCGACGCGGATCATTTCTCCGGGCTGACCGCGATTCGCGCGTCGGAGACGAACGGGGACCCGAGAAAGCGTCTCTTCATCGCCCCCCGACGCGTCTTTCACAACGGCTTGGTCAAACGACCGAGCAAGGACGCCCACAAGAAGACCATCCCCGAGAAGGAGCTGCTCGGACCGACCACGGTCGCCGGCGGAGACACGATCCTGACGGGGCTCGTCGATCGCCTCGTCGACGTGCCGGACGATGAGATGAACGAGCCGTTTCGAGCCTGGAAGAAGGCGCTCGCGACCTGGAACGGTCGCACTCCGATCGAGTTTCGCCGGCTCTCCTTCGGCGACGACGATGCGTTCGCCTTCTTCAACCAAGGCGACTTGAAGATCTCGGTCCTGGGACCGATCGTGACCCGAACGAACGACGTGGTCGGGCTCAAGTTCCTCGGCAACCCGCCGAAGGGACCGCGAATCGGACACGAGTCACTCGATCTGGACGACGCGAGCTTCAAGGGGTTCTCTGCCTCGCACACCATCAACGGCCACTCGGTGGTGTTCCAGCTGCGGTACGGCGGGTTCCGCTATCTCTTCTGCGGCGACCTGAACGACGAAGCGAGTCGAACGCTGGCGCGCAAGCACCAAGCCGGCGAGATCGACCTGCGCTCCGAGGTGTTCAAGGTGCCCCATCACGGGTCGGCGGATTTCTCCGGCGGGTTGCTCGCGATGGTCGCACCCATCGTCAGCGTGGTTTCCAGCGGCGACGAGTCCGCGAAGAAGGAGTACATCCATCCGCGCGCGACGCTGATGGGCGCGCTGGGCAAGCATTCGCGGGTCGACGAGCCGCTCGTCTTCGTGACGGAGCTGGTGGCCTTCTTCAACCTCGAGGGCTGGGCGCGATTGACGGATGCCGCCAAGAACGCGAAACGGGGCGAGTTCTTCGCGTTCAGCCGCACGGCGTTCGGCATCGTGAAGACGCGAACCGACGGCCAGCGATTGCTCGTCTACACCGACTCCGGCATCGCGGACATGAAGGAAGCGTATGCGTACGCTCTCGATGGGAACGGCCTGCCGGTGCCGTCGGCGGTGATCCGAGCGTAGCGACCACCGGGCGCGCGTGACGACGGGGGCGCTGGCGAACGCGCCGCGCGCCGTCTCACGCGCTCCGGCGCCGGCGGTCGGCGGGGCGCCAGTCGTCGACGCGCTCCTTGGGGTGCACGGGGCCGTCGAACGTGAGGGCGAGCGCCCGGTCCACGTCGGTGAGGCCGCGGGTACGGACGTAGAACGTGCGACGGTTGATGAGCGCGAAGTAGATGCGGAAATGGAAGAAGCTCTTCACGACCAGCACGTCCGCCCGCCACGGATCGAGCCCCACGTCCCTGTAGAAGGCGGGCTTCATCACGATCGGCGTGTGCTCGGTGACCACGAGCTTCACGTGGTCGAGATCGAGGACGGCCATGCGACCGAACGGCTCGCGAACGAGGGTCGCGAGCAAGCGCCCGCGCACGCGCAGCGGTGGGTTGGTGACCGGGTCGATGCGACCGCCCACCTCGAGATCGATCGGCTGGCCGGGCGCCACGGCGGCGAGCTCCGCGGCGGCGCGCGCGTCGAGGATCGGTGCGTAGGTCACGAGATCCCGACCTTCCTCGAGTAGCGCGCGGATCAGGTTGGTGTTCTCGCCGGTGGCGCCGGCGGCCACCACGTCGCTCGAATCCGAGAAACACACGACACCGAAGCGGCGCGCCAGCCGTGCGGCGCGCGCCCGCGCGATCGCCTCGCTGGCGCTCAGGAACGCAGGCGGCATCACGTCGCGAACCGCCCACGCGCGATCGGCCAGCTCGTCGGCGAGGCGATCGGCGAGCGGCGCGTCCCCGTCGGTGATCACGTGCGCGCTCCAGCCGATCTCGGGGTCGTCGTTCCACAGGTGCACCATGCAGAGACTCGCGTCGAGCACGCGGGGCGCGCGCGCCATCGCCTTCATGCGCGAGAAGATGGGGCGCATCGTCGGCAGCAGATCCACCGTGGTGCCGCCGCCCAGCACCATCGGCAACGTGCGCCAGCGGTAGACGGGGCGAACGCGGCCGAGGGCCGTGTCGATCAGGATGCGCCCCGCCCGACGCCCGGTGGAGGCGTGATCGCGGTGGGGGTTGGTGCGGTAAGCGCACGCGAACGTGACGGGTGCCAGCTTCTTGGCGCAGAGCTGCGCGTGCAGGTCGAAGCTCACCGCCAGCGGCACGTCGGGCCCGATCTCCCGGCGCACCGCCTCGAGCAGCCGGGCCTCGGGGTGCGGGTCGTGGCGGGTCGTCATGGCGCCGTGGAGCGCCAAGTAGACGCCGTCGACCTTGCCCGCCGCGCGCAAGCGATCGAGGAGCCGCGCCATCGCCGTCTCGAACGCCTCCTCCGAGAGCGGCCCCGAGGGCACGGCCCACGCGCTGAGGAGCGGCACGCCGACCACCGCGCCGCCCCGCTCGTCCACCGCCTGGACGAAACCGGAGAGCTCGGCGTTCTTCGCGTAGCCGGCGACCTCCTCACCGTGCCGCGAGCACGCCGCGGCGAGCGCCTCGCCCTCGAGCAGATGGGCGCGCGCGAATCCCGCGAACGCCGTGTCGACCGGGCTGAACGCGTTGGTCTCGTGGTTGATGCGGCCGTAGGCGATTCGGATCGGCATGACGTCCTCGCTGCCGCGACCGTAGCGCAGTGCCGTCGTCGCGAGAATGACGCTCTTTCCGGTTGCCCGGGCAACGCGGAATCGCTTACAACCGGGCGCCGCGCATCGATTGCCCACTCCTCGAGCTCATGATCTCTCGCCCCCGCGACCGCTCGCTCGCACGTCGCCCCGCGGTCGCCGCGCTGATCGCGGCCGGCCTCGTCGCGCAACTGGTGCTGCCGGGCACCGCCACCGCCACCAACTATCGGCTCTTCGGCCCGGGACCGCGCTATGCGGCGATGGCGGGCGCGTTCACGGCCGTGGCCGATGACTTCACGGGCGGCTACGCCAATCCGGCGGCGATCATCCAGAAGACGTCGACGCGCATCGGCCTCGGCTACCAGTACGCGTACATGGACCTCTCGGCCGATGGCGAGCACGACAAGCGCGGCGAGGGAACCGACGGACTCTACTTGGGCTTCGTGTTCACGCTGCCCTTCATCGACTGGCTCAAGGATCGCGTGGCGTTCGGCTACAACTACTTCCAGCCCGTCGACTACGTGCTCTCGCTGCAGGTGCCGGCGGCCACCACGCCGCAATTCGTGCTGCTGGAGCAGTACCCGCGCGCCAACGTCATGCACGCGGCTTTCGCGTCCGATCCGCTGCCCTGGCTCTTGCTGGGCTTCGGCGCGAGCTTCAACGCGGATCTCGGCGGTGGGCTCGATCTCAAGCCCGGCATCCGCAGCTTGAACGGCGTGTCCTCGATCCTGACCACCGTGGATCAGGAGTCGAAGTCGCTGTTCTCGCCGGACGCCGGTGCCTTCGTGAAGGGCGGCGAGCTGACCAGCGGGCTCGACGGCTGGACCTTCGGTTTCACGTGGCGCTACCGCTACCAGGTCGATCTGCAGATCCCGCTCACGATCCTCCTGTCGGGGATCCCGCTCAAGCTGGACTTCACGTCGACGCTCCTCTACACGCCCGAGACCTACACGCTGGGCGCCGCGTATCACTTCGGCAACCACGGCGAGGACGGCGTGGTGGCGCTCGATCTCGCGTACAACCGCTACTCGAGATTCGAGTCGCCCTCGCTGGTCATCGACACCGACATCGACATCCCGATCCTGCCGCTCGAGCTGAAGAGCGGGCCGGCGATCGACCCGCGCTTTCACGACACGTTCACCCCGCGCGTCGGCGCCGACTACCGCGTCTTCGACGGCGACTCGCTCGAGGTCTGGCTGCGCGGCGGGTACGCGTTCGATCCCTCGCCCGCGCCGCAGCAAACCCGCACCACCAACTTCCTCGACGGCGACAAGCACATCTTCGGGATCGGCACCGGCCTCGCGGCGAAGCAGCTCTTCGGCACCGACGTCTCGAAGTCGAAGCCGACGTTCAACCTCACCTTCCAGACCCAGCTGCTGAGCAAGGTGAGCGCGGTCAAGAACGCGGACGTGCCCGAGCAGAACCCCGGCTGGCCGGACGTGCGCGGCCACGGCACGGTCTACTACCTGGGTGCGGCGATCAGCGCCGACACGAGTGTTCCGTGAGTCAGCGCCGCCTCCAGAAGCGCGACGGCGAATCGGCGCGAGCAGGCGCTGCGGGGCGCGCCGTGCGCGGGCACGCCAGAGGCCTGGCGGTGGCGCTGGGGATCGCGCTCGCGTCGGCGACCGCTGCCCGCGCCAATCCCTTCGACGCGTACGGCGTGGGCTCGCGATCCGCGGGCATGGCCAGCGCCGTCACCGCGGTGGTCCAAGACTTCGGGTCCGTCTACTACAACCCGGCCGGGCTCGCTCAGAACGGCGGCATGGAAGCGAGCTTCGGCTACTTCTACGCACCGCCCACCCTCGAGATCAACGGCAAGGACGTGAACGAGGACACCACCAGCGGGCTGGTGGCGGGCTTCGTGTCGCCGCCGATGGAGCTGCCGGGCGGCATCAAGATGTCGGGCGGCGGGCTCTTCCATCTGCCCGACAAGCGCGTCGCGCGCACGCTCGCGATCCCGTACGACCAGCCGACCTACGTGCTCTACGGGGCCCGCAATCAGCGCACGATGGTGATGTTCCCGTTCTGCTTCGAGCTCGCGCCGTGGATCTCGGTGGGCGCGGGGATCTCGCTCTTCGTCGATTCGAGCGGCGGCCCCGACTTCACGCTGCGCGAGGACCGCCCAGACAACGAGGGCCTCTTCAGCGAGGGCACGATCTCCGCGACCCAGCACGGACGCTTCTATCCGGTGGCGGGAATGCTCGTGCACCCCGCCGAGGGATTCCGCATCGGCTTCGACTACCGCAGCAAGAACGAGGCGCTCTACGAAGTGCCCATCGACGTGAGCATCGAGGCGCTGCACATCTTCAACATCCCATTCGACGTGCTGCCCGAGTCCAAGATCGTGCTGCGCCAGCAGGTGTTCAGCTTCTTCAGCCCGGATCAGTTCACGCTCGGCACGGCGTGGAACGCCACCGAGGACCTGCTGCTCACCGCCGACGTCACCTACGCGCTGTGGTCGGCGTTCCAGCAGCCCTCGCCGGAAGGCGCCACCACCTACGAAGGTGGGCTGGCGCTGCTGCTGGGCGCCAACCCGAACTTCGGCCTGCCGCCGCCGGACTTCCACGACATCGTGATCCCCGCGGCCGGCGCCGAGTGGCGCTTCCACCACGACGAGTCGATGGAGCTCTTCCTGCGCGGCGGTTATCGCTTCCGCCCCACGCCCGCGCCGACGCCCAAGGGGTTCAACAACTTCGCGGACACCAACGTGCACGTCATCGCGCTGGGCCTCGGCGGGCGATTCCCGCATTTGCTCTCGGTGGTGCGCGGCCCCATCGACATCGACGTCCACGCCCAATACCTCCACCTCGAGGAACGCCTGGCGCGGAAGGACAACCCGGTCGCCGACGCGTACGGCGACTTCACCATGGGTGGCTACGTGCTGGTCGGCGGCGCCACGGCGACGCTGCGATTCTGATGAGCGCGAATCCGCACCGCGGCTCGATCCGCTCGTTCCCGCACGCCGTCGCCAGGTGGCGGCGGGCGCGAGGGCGCATGGCGCGCGCCGCCGCGCTCGGACTGGTGGCGCTCGGGCTCGGGTGCGGCTTCACCGCGAGCAAGGGCAACGAGCCGAGCGGCAGCGAGAACCTCCCCACCAGCGGCGTCGGCCCGTTCCTCAAGCAGGACTTCTACTGCAACACCCAGCTCGTGCAGCCGTTCATCCTGACCTCGCCCGCCGACGCTCAGCGCGGCGGGCCGACGTTCGTGCGCGAACCGGACGGAACCTTTCAGATCTGGTCCGAGCTGCGCAGCGGCGATGGCTCGCGGATCCTGCGCAACCAGCTCACGCTCTTGCCCGGCACCCAATGCCGCGACTTCGACGTGAGCGTGACCGCGGACGAGACCGCCCTCGACGCAGCGGACGCGTGGGAAGCAGGCGCTGTCGGCGCGCCCACCGTGCTCGCCCAGGACGGCCATTATCGGATGTGGTTCGAGGGTGGGCGCTACGCAGGCATCGGTTACGCCGAGTCGAACGACGGCCTCCACTGGACGCGGCGCTCCGCGAACCCGGTGCTCGTTCCCGATCAACGCTGGGAGGCCGGCACCATCGGCTCGCCGACGGTCGTCTTTCGCGATGGGCTCTACCGCATGTGGTACGACGGCAACGTGAACGCCGCGCGCGCCATCGGGTACGCGGAGTCGAGCGACGGCGTGACGTGGACCAAGCGCGATGCCTTCGGCCGCTCCTCCGCCGGAGGCCACGACGACGTGGTGCCCGTGCTCACGGCCGACCAGACCACGTGGGAATTCTTCAAGCCCACGGATTCCGCGGGCAGCGTGGGAGCGCCATCGGTGGTCGTGCACCACGATCCGCTGCGGACCTATTACCTGCTCTACTACACGGGCAATCTGCGCGGCCGTCTCGACACGCGCTTCGACGACGTCGATTCCTCGATCGGCATCGCTTTCTCCGAGAACGGGCTGGATTGGACCAAGGCGCCCAACAAGCGCGAATGCGAAGAGTTCGAGTGCCCGGCCAACGAGATCAACCCCAACGTGGCCGAGAAGCTGCCGATCTCGCTCGGGCCCAAGGTGGACGGCAGCTTCAACTCGTTCTCGGCGTTCTCGATCGTGGACGAGGCCGAGCCAGCGGTGGTCGAGGTGCCCGAGGAGCTCACGTTCTTCTTGCTCTGGCACCAGGTGGACCAGATCAACGCCAAGGTCGCGCCCAGCCTGCCCCCTGACGATTCGAGCCTCCCGCCCGACGGCTTCACGGGTGCGACGGGCATCGGGTTCGCGTTCGCCAACAACCTGCCGAGCTGACCCGCCGCCGGCGACGGCCACGAAGTGGGTCCGATGGCGGCACGCCTCGCGCTCACCCAGCCCAGGTGCGCGGACGTGAGCGCGCCGCGCGCGCTCGGCGAGCGTGCGATCGACGCGCTCACCCGGATCTTCCCGTGCCGCTCGGCGCTCTACTCGATCGTCATCGGCCTCGTGCTCGCGGCGGGGCTGCCGATCGCGAGCAACCCGTTCGTCGACCAAGCGCTGCCAGGGCTCGCCAGCGGACTGCTGTGGGGGCCGGGAAGCGCCCCCGCGTTGATGCTCTGGGGTCCGCTGGGACTCGGATGCGCGGGCGGCACGATCCTGGTGCTCGGCATTCGCGTCGTGGCGCGCGCGCTTGCGGCTTGCGCCGCACGAATCCGCCGAACGAGCGGGCGCACCGAGAGCGAGGCTCCACCGAGTCCCGCCGCGGGCGAGCCAGGCGAGGCGCTCGTCGCCCGCATCGCCGCGGCCTCGCCCGCTCGACGGCGCGCGCTGGCGTTGGCGCTCGCCGCCGGCTGGATCGCCTTCAGCGTGCTCGCGATGCGCCGCGCGCTCTTCACCGCGGTGGCCGCGATGGCGCTCGCGAGCGTGTGGCTCGACGTGTGGGGATCGCTGCGAGCGCGTCGTTCGATTCCGGTGCTTCGTCTCGGCTGGCTCGGTCGGCTGTGGTGGGCGCCGTTCGTGCTCGCCACCTGGTACGGCGTCTTCGGGCTGGTCCTCACCGCCCTCGCGATCCAGCCGGGCCCGATGGCGCTCGCCGTCGAGTGCGCGCTGGCCACGGCGTTCGCGCTGGGCGTCGCGCTGCGGCGGCGCTGGGGCGCGCACGGACTCGCGCTCGCCGCTGGCGCAGGCGCGATCGTCGCCGCGGCGTCGCTGCGCTTCGTCCCGGCGCCGGTGGCCGGCGTCGCCGAGCTCCCACCCGCGGCCAGCTGGCTCGCCTGGGCAGCGGGTCTCGTCGCCTGGGTCGGGGCAGCGCAGCGCGACCGCCGTGTCGGCGGGGGCGCCGATGGTAAGGGGGGCGGCGAGCTGCGCGCGCTCGGCGCGCTCGCACCCCTCACGGCGATGCTGGTTTGCGCGGGATTCCAGATCGAGCGCGGCCGCGGCGTGGACACCGCCGAGACACGCAAGCTCAGCGACGTCACCGCGATCTACGATCTGCGCTTCGAGCCGGAGACGCGCCGCCTCTACTTCTCGAGCCGGGGCGAGGAGGCCACGCTCGGCTGGATCGAGGTCGACACGCGCGAGACCCGCGTGCTGCCCGCGGGCGCGTTCGAGAATCCGCAGCGCCTCGCGATCTCCCGCGCCGCGCACGCGCTCGTGGTCAGCAGCCCGCGCGGCGCCATTCGCCTCGACCTCGACGACTTCGCGGATCTGCGGCAGCTCGAGCGCCACTCGAGCGTCGACGTCGCGGTCGCGAACGGCCGCACCGCCATCCTCGCCGGCGAGCAGAACCGCACGGTGCGGACGCTCGATCTGGTCTCGGGCGAGCAGCGCGCGTTCACGCTCCCCGGCCTCTACCGCTGGCCGTACTCGCTGCTGTGGAGCGCCGAGCTCGATCGGCTCTTCGTCGCCGACTGGATGGCGAGCCCGTGGCTGAGCGCGGTCCGGCTCGACGGCACGCCGATCGCCACCCGCTGGGTCGGCTTCATGAATGCCGGCACCTGTGTGCTTCCGGGGCGCAACGCGCTGCTGGTGGCGCGCATGTTCAGCCGCCGCGTCGACGAGCTCGACGCGCAGACCCTCGAGCGGCGCGGCTCGATCCCCGTGGGCTTCGGCGTGCGCGAGATCGATTGCGATCCCGCGCGCGGCTGGCTGGTGGCGCTGGACCATTTCCGCGGCGTGCTGTCGGTGCTCGATCTGACCAGCCACCGCACGCTCGCGACCACGCGCATCGCCTCGGGCGCCCGAGCGGTGGCGTACGACGCCTCCACCCGTACGGTCTACGCCGGCTCGCGCTCCGGGATCTTCGTGTGGCCGCTGGCGCTCGACTGAGCGTCGCGGGCGCCCTGCGTGGCGCAGCTTCCGCTCGGTTGCGACCCTCCGGGGCGCATGGAACACTCGCCGCGCCGCCCGAGCCCTCTCGCGCCGCGGGAAACGAGCCATGCGCGTCCTCGCGCTCAACCCACCCGACGAGCTGAAGGTCGTTCTTCACCCCGCCGAGGACGGCTCGAAATTCCTCGAGCCGGACGACTACGGCCATTACCCGCCGCTCGGACTGCTCTATTTGCTCGGCCAGCTCGAGGCCACGACCCGCGGCCACGAGACGTTCTTCGCCGACTGCGTCGCCGAGCGGATCGGTCACGCGGATCTGGTGCGACGCGTGCTGGAGCCGACGCGCCCGGACCTGGTCGCGGTCACCAGCTTCACCATCAGCTTGCTCGACGTCATCGAGACCTGCCGCGCCATCAAGGCCTGGAACCCGCGCTGCTTCGTGGTGCTGGGCGGGCATCATCCGATCGCGTATCCGCGCGAGGCGGCGAGGCTCGAATGCGTCGACGCGATCGTGGTCGGCGAAGGCGAGCTCGCGTTCACGGCGCTCGTGGAGGCGCGCGCCCGCGGCGAGAGCATCGAGTCGATCGAGGGCGTCTACACGCGAGAGAGCATCGACCGCCACGAGCCGCCGGCGACCCGCGACAAGCGCTTCCTGGCGCACGTGAGCGTGAAACCGGCCTACGTCGAGGACCTCGACGCGCTCGCCTTCCCCGCGCGCCGCCACATCCGTCACATCGACTACCACAGCGTGCTCGGCGTGACCCGCAAGATGGTCACGATGATCACCTCGCGCGGGTGCCCGTACCTCTGTACGTTCTGCGACGTGCCGATCAAGAGCTATCGCGAGCGGCACCCCGATCGCGTCGCCGAGGAAGCGCGCGAATCGCAACGCATGGGCTACGAGGAGATCCACTTCTACGACGATCTCTTCAACATCGACGAGCGGCGCGTGCACGAGATCTGCGACGCCCTCGATCGCGCCCAGGTCCACATGACGTGGAGCTTTCGGGGCCGCGTGATGCAGGCGTCCCGCGAGATGCTCGCCCGTGCGCAGCGTTCGGGCCTGCGGCAGGTATCGGTGGGCGTCGAGACCAGCACCGACGATGGCCTCGCCGCCCTCAAGAAGGCGACCAGCATCGAGCAGGTGGAATCGTTCTTCGCGTGGTGTCGCGAGCTCGGCATCGCGACCATCGCCGACTACATGATCGGCCTGCCCTTCGAGCGCACCGCCACCGACCTCGAGCGCTCGTTCGCGTTCGTGAAGAAGCTCGACCCCGATTACGTCCAGTTCTCGATCTGCACGCTCTATCCCCACACCGAGATGTACGAGCAGGCCGTGCGCCAAGGCATCGTGAAGCCCGGGCGCTGGGACGAGTTCGCGCAGCGCCCCGCGCGCGGCTTCGTGCCCGACCACTGGACCGAGTCCTTCACCGTGAAGGAGCTCGCGCGCTGGCAGCGGCGCATGTACAAGCGCTACTACTTCCGCCCGCGCTACGTGTGGCGCAGCCTGTTCCGCACCCGCTCGCTCTACGAGCTGGCGCAGAAGGCCTTCGGCGCCCTTCGCATCCTGCTCGCGACATGACCGAAGCGGCGGTGGCGGCGCCGATCGGCCGTGTGCGCCGGGCGGCGATCGCGTTCGGCCTCGTCGCGTTTGGTTTCCTGGTGCTCAACCCGCTGCTGCGCATCGTGTGCTGCGTCGACGGGGTGGCGCTCGGGCTGATCGGCGCGATGGGGATCTGGGCCGCGGCCGTCGCCCATCTGCCAAGCGTGCGGCGCGCGGGCGATGGGCTCGGGCCGCTCGTCGACCGGCGCTGGCTCGCCGCCAGCGCGGCGACCATCGCGGTGTTCCTGCTCCTCGACGTGTTCCTGCGATTCGAGTTCCTGCTGCTCGGCCTCGTGCTCTTGCTCGCGTTGCTGCACTTGATCGGCGCGGTGGCGACGCTCGGCGCTGCCGGCGCTCGACCGTGGCGCGGGCCGGGACCGGGCTTGCGCGCACTCGGGCTCGTGGCCGCGCTCCTGGTCGTCACCTACGTCTCGGTCACGAAGCTCTCCGCTCTCGGCGCGTACCAGCTCGTCGGGCTCACCAGCGGGGGCGGCCCGTACCAGCTCTCGCCGTCGCCGCGCGCCGGAATCGGCCCTGCCGGCTTTCGCGGCTCGGCACCGACACGGACGCGAAGCGAGGGTGTGGCGCGCGTCGCCGTCGTCGGCGACTCGGCGACCTACGGTTGGCTGGTCTCCGCCTCCGAGGCGTTCCCGGAGCTGCTCGCGCGCGAGCTGGCGCTACGCAGCGGGGGCCACGCGGTGGAGGTCCTCAACGCCGGCGTGCCGGGCTACGACCTGCCGCGAATGATCGAGCGCTTGCGCAGCCACGTGGCGCCCTACCACCCGGACCTCGTCGTGCTCGTCACCGGCGCCAACGATCGCGACATGGTCGGCGCGCCGTACCAGGCGCGGCTGGATTCGTTCGTGGACGCCGCGCAGGCACTCGGCGCGCGGGTCGTGCTCACGACCTATCCCACCCGGCGACCCACCGCCGACCGGCTCGCGCGCGAGCGTGACGCGCGCGAGGTCGCCAAGCGCCGCGGCCTGCGCTGCGTCGATCTGGCGACACTCTCCCGCAGCATCCCGCGCTCGTTCTTCCTTACCGAGGGTCATCCGAGCGCGAGCGGACATCGGGCGATGGCCGCGGTCCTCGCCGGCGCCCTCGATCCGCTGCTGGCCGGGGACCAGCCGCGCCGCGGGCCCCCCGATCCACGGTCACCCGCGCCACGGTAGAATCCGCGCGCTCGCGCGGCCGGCGTTCACGCGGATCGGCGCGGCTCGAGAGGAGCCCGATGAACCGACGTCGATCGACCCGCGGCCGCGCAGCGCCGGCGGCGGCCACGATGCTCGCGAGCGCGCTCGCCGTGGCGGCCGCAGGTTGCGGCGGCGGCCCGATCACCAATGGCGGCGGCTCGGGCAACGGCGGGCCCGACGAGCTCGGCCCTGCCGCCACCATCCTGTTTCCGCCCGCCGTGTCCCTCACCGATGCGCGCACGATCGCCGTGCGCGGCACCACCACGCATACCGGCATCGTCGAGTCGGTGCGCGTGAACGGCGTGCGCGCGGCGAGCGACGATCAGTTCCAGACGTGGACCGCGAACCTGGCGCTCGACGCCGGCAGCAACGCGCTCACCGTCAGCACCCGCGATCTCAAAGGCTTCGAGAACCGCAGCGCCGCCAGCGCCGCCATTCGTTCGATCGCGATCCTCTCGGCCCCGGCCTACGCGGCGCTCGACCCCGAGCGCGACCTGCTCTACGTGTCCGATCGCGGACGCGGCGCCGTGACGTCGATCGACCTCGCCACCGGCGCGATGCGCTACGTGAGCGCCGACGGAGTCGGTGGCGGCCTGCCGCTCGGCGCTCCCGGTGGGATCGCGCTCGACGCCGCCGCGGGGCGGCTCTTGGTGATCGATCGCGCGCTGCCGGGAGTGCTCGCGATCGACCCGTTCACCGGCACGCGCTCGATCTTCTCCGACATCGCGGTTGGCGCGGGACCGGTGCTCACCAGCCCCGGCGATCTCGAGGTCGACGCAGCGCGCGATCGCGTCCTGGTCTCCGATGCGGATCTCGAAGCGCTGGTGACCATCGATCGGACGAGCGGCGATCGCAACGTCGTGAGCGGCGCCGAGGTCGGCACGGGACCCACACTCGCTGCCGCCGGCGCGGTGGCGATCGACGCCGAGCGCAACCGCGCGTTCGTGGCGAGCGACGTCGCGGACGCGGCGGTGGTGATCGCCGTGGACCTCACGACTGGCGAGCGCTCGCTCTACGCCGGCGGCTTCGCAGCCATCGACGGCCTCGCCGTCGACCCTGCTCGCAACCTGCTCTACCTGAGCGATCCGAGTGCCCCGAACCTGCTCGTCTTCGACCTCGCCACCGGCGCGCGCAGCGATTTCTCGGGCCCGCGGCGCGGCAGCGGCGTTCCGCTGGCGCGGCCCGCCGGTCTCGAGGTGGACGCGGAGCGCGACCGCGTGCTCGTGGTCGAGGAGTCGGCGCTGGTGCTGGCGGTGGATCGCCCCAGCGGTGACCGCACGCTCGCGTCCACCGACGCGACCGGCGAAGGCCCCGTCCTCGGTCTCGCCACCGCAATCGCCGTCCAGCCGAGCGAGGATCGCGCGCTGATCGCGAGCGCTGCACCGGCCGCGCTGCTGGCGGTGGACCTCGCGAGCGGCGACCGCACCAGCCTGAGCGACGCGAGCGCCTCGTCCGGCCCGGCCTTGGCGCAGCCGCTGGCGGTGGCCCTCGACCAAGCGGACGACGCGGCCGCTGCGGCCTACGTCGCGGACGCTTCGCTCGCGGCGCTGGTGCACATCGATCTCGCGAGCCTCGCACGCACGATCGTCTCCGATGCGGCGACCGGCGGCGGACCCGCGATCGCGGCGCCCGCGGGCGTGGCGATCGACGGCAGGGCTCGCCGTGCCTACCTCACCGATGGCGACGCCCGCGCCGTGATCGCCGTGGACCTGAATACCGGCGACCGGGTGGTCGTGTCGGCAGCGGACACCGGCGTGGGGCCCGCGTTCGAGTCCCCGCGAGGGCTCGCGTACGACGCGAGCGAGACGCGGCTGCTGGTGACCGATTCCGCGCTCGGCGCGGTGCTGGCGGTGAATCCCACGACGGGCGAGCGGCGGGTGATCGCCAGCGCCGAGGTCGGCGGCGGTGCCGAGCTCGCGCCGCGAGCCATCGCGCTGGGAACCGAGCCCAGCCGCGCGTGGCTCGTGAACACCACGCGTCGCGAGGTGCTGTCGCTCGATCTCGCGAGCGGCGACCGCGCGGTGGTTGCGTCCGGGGACGTCGGCACCGGGCCCGGCTTCGAGGCGCCGCTCGGGATCGCCGTGGACGCCACGCGCGGCACGCTCCTCGTCGCCGACCCGAACGCGCACGCGACGTTCGTCGTCTCGCCCGACACGGGCGAGCGCGTGATCGGATCGCGCTGAGCGTTCGGCCGTGCGCCACACCCGAACGAGCGACGGACAGCAGGCAACGCCAGCGGAGTCCGAACGATGACGGCAGCCATCAGGAAGCGCCCCCCGCCGCTCGTACGCCACGCCGCGTGGAGCGCGGCACTCGTGCTCGCCGGCCTGCTTCGAGGAGGAACCATGGCCAGGAGTGACTCGCTGACGCTCTCCACCTCCGCGTTCCGAACCGGTCAACCGATTCCCGCCGAGCACTCGTGTCAGGGCGCGGATCGCTCCCCCGCGCTGACGTGGAGCGGCGAGGTGAACGGTGTGAAGAGCTGGGCGCTGATCGTCGACGATCCCGACGCGCCAGGCGGCACGTTCGTCCACTGGTTGATCTACGACCTCCCGCCGGCCGCTCGCTCGCTGCCGGCGTCCGTGCCCGCCGGCGACACCGTCGCGGGAGGCGGCCGCCAGGGGCGCAACGGCTTCGGGACCGTCGGCTACCGCGGCCCCTGCCCACCCCGCGGACACGGGCCCCACCGCTACGTGTTCACGCTGTCGGCGCTCGACGTCGCGAGCCTCGGGCTGCCGGCCGGTGCGAGCCGAGCCCAGCTCGACGCCGCGATGCGGGGCCACGCCCTCGCCACCGCGACCTACACCGGCACGTTCGAGCGGAAGTGACGACACGCCCGCGGTCCTGAACTGACATCCCCACGGATTCCCGTCCGGCATTAGGACGCTCGACCCGTTCGGGAAAACTGTCTAGAGTCCACATATCCAAATGTGCCCTCGACTTGCAGGCGTCCGGCTGCGCCTCGAGTAGTTCTCGGCCTATGAGCGATCTTCTTCCCGGCACCGAAGTCGAGGCCCGCGGGCTGCGCTGGGAGGTCGTGTTCAGCCAGGCGGCCGGTCAGCAGACCCTCTACCGTCTGCGTGGCCTCGAAGGTGCCGTTCGCGGGCGCGAGCTCGATTTGCTGGCGCCGTTCGAGGAGATCCGTCCCAAGAACCGCGGGTTCGAGCCTGAGCGCGCTGCGCCACTCGCCCACTGGCTCGTCTACCACCGCGCGTTCCTGCTCGAGCAGGCCCTCGGCCCGCACTCGCTCTTGGCGGTCCAGCCGGGGCGCCTCCGGGTGGAGCCCTACCAGCTCGTCCCGGTGTTGCGCGCGCTCCGCATGAGCCGACCGCGGCTCTTGCTCGCGGATGCGGTCGGACTCGGCAAGACCATCCAGGCCGGCCTGGTTCTCACCGAGCTCATGGCCCGGCGGCTGGCCCACCGCGTCCTCATCGTCTCGCCGGCCGGTCCCCTTCTCCAGCAATGGATCACCGAGATGCTCGATCGATTCGGGCTGCGCCTCGACGAGATTGATCGGGCACGACTCGAGGAGATCCGGCGCGGCCACGAGCTCGGTGCCAACCCGTTCGATCACGTGCACCTTGGCATCGCCTCGATCGACTTCCTGAAGCAGGAGAAGGTCCTGACTCTCCTCGATCGCGACCACGCGCCGTTCGATGTGGTCATCATCGACGAAGCCCACCACTGCTTCGATCTCTCTGGCGCGCTCGAGCGCTCAGAGGACACCCAGCGCCGCCGCCTCGCGGAGGTGCTCGCCCGGCAGTGCGACTCGATGTTGCTGCTCACGGCGACGCCGCACGACGGAAACGACCGTTCGTTCGCATCGCTCTGCGAGCTTCTCGACCCTTCCCTCGTGGACGGTCGCGGCGAGCTTCGTGGCCAAGCCTACCGGGGCCACGTCATCCGCCGACTCAAGCGGCACATCAAGGACAAGGACGGAACGGACCGCTTCCGTGAGCGGAAGGTGGATCCGCGCCCGGTGGTCCCCGAGTCGCCACGCCACGACGCCTTCCTGGCCATGCACCGCAGCCTTCTCGCCCTCGTCGCCCCCGAGCTGCGCCGCGCATTTGGCGCCAAGCGCTACAGCGACGTGCTCGCGTTCATCGCGCTCTTGAAGCGCAGCGTGTCGACCGTAGCCGCGTGTGGCGCGACCTTGGAAGCCGTTAGCGATCGTTTCAGCGCAGCACTCACGGAAGGTGCCGAGAGCCAGGAAGCACGTTCCCAGCGCCGCAAGTCGCTCCGCGAGTACGCGCGCAGCCTCGATCGATTCGGCGTGCTCGGTGCCGAGGCCGAAACCGATGTGCATCGACTCGAGGCCGAGGAGGTGGCTCAGCGGCTCGCCGAGCTCGAGCGCGACCACCGCACCGGGGCGCGCGACGTCAAACGGATCGCGTCGGTCGTCGACTCGCTCGCTGAGCTGCGCGACCTGGCAACCGACGCTGCTGCCCGCGATCCCAAGCTCGAGCAGCTCGTCGCCGAGATCCGCAACATCCGTGCGGTCGAACCCGGTGCGAACGTACTCGTCTATTCCGAGTACGTGGACAGCCAGCGGGTGGCCGCACGCACCATCGCCGAGGCCGGTCTGGGCGAAGTCCTCACCATGAGCGGCGAGGACGACAACCCCTCCCGCCAGGCCACCACCGAGCGGTTCCGGCTGCACGATGGTTTGGTGCTGGTGAGCACCGACGCAGCCGCCGAAGGCCTCAATCTTCACCAGCGGTGCCACCACCTGATCCACCTCGAGCTGCCGTTCAATCCAAACCGTCTCGAGCAACGCAACGGCCGCATCGACCGCTACGGCCAAACCCGCGATCCGATCGTCCGCTACCTCTACTTACGCGGCACCTTCGAGGAGCGGATCCTGCTCAAGCTCATCGCCAAGTACGAACGGCAGCGCAAGCGCCTCACGTTTGTCCCCAACACCCTGGGCCTCGCGACATCCACCGATGCGGGCGCCGCTCGCTTGCTCAAGGGGCTGATGGCTGAGGAGACCCAGCTCTTCCGCGACACCAGCCCTGCCGTCGAGTTCTTCGCGGCGGACGAGCCAGAAGCGTCGAACGAGGCCACTCAAGAGCTGCTCGAAGAGATCGATCGGAGCCTCCGATCCTTCGAGGATGCGGCCCGTACCCACACCTGGCTTGGCGACGCCGGCCTCAATGCCGAGGCGCAGCTCGCCACGGAAGCCGACCAGGCCCTTCGCTCGGGTACCGACCTCGCTCACGTCGACCTTCCACGTTTCGTGGTCGACGCCTGCGTTGCGGACGGCGGCGAGGTCCAGGGCGCTCTGACTGACCAGACGTTCGAGGTCCGGCTTCCACCGAGCTGGCTCGGTCCGGTGGAGGACTTGCCAGGTTGGGACGCCGCGACCCGCAGTCTCTGCCTCACCACCCACCTCGACGTCATTCACGATCCGCAGAATCGCCCTGCTGGATACCTGGGCCGTGCTCATCCTCTCGTGCGCCGCGCGCTCGATCGAGTGCGCAACCTCTCGTTTGGACAATCCGCCGCGAAGGGCGAGGACCCGCGTGTGAGTGCCATCGCGGCACCGGTGCCGACCGAACGGCTCCTACTCACCTATCTCGCCCGTGTGTCCTCTCCCGCCGGCCGTGAGCTGGAACGTGTGCTGGCGGTCGAAGTGAGCCGCGCGGACGACGGAACGGTGGTCCACGCCAGCGCGGACTCGTGGCTGGGTCTGATCAAGTCCGGCCGGGCGGTCTCGACTCGAGACTTGTGGAAGACACGCTTCGCGACTTGGGCCGAACCGCGCTCGCCGAACGCATTGTCCGCCGCAACCGCGGCCTTCGAGCCCATCGCCCGCGCGTTCTGCGACGAGCGGCGAAAGGCGATCGTCACCGAGATCGAGGACCTCGATCGCTGGCTCCGGCAGCGATCCGCGGACATCACCCAGGAGTACCGGCCGACCCAGCAGCAACTGGATCTGACTGCCGGTACCACGGCGACCCAGCCTGAAGCGGCGCCCACCTGGGCCTCGCTCTCGGACCCCATCGAGCGACTCGCCGGCTTCGCGAAGGATCGAGAGCAGCCAGCGAAGAAGCGCAGTGAGGCGCAAGGCGTATTGACGCTATATGCGAAGCGCCGCGCGGACCTGGGCACGCGGCTCGGAACGTTGCCGCCCGAAATCGTCCCGCTCGGGCTCCTCATGATTGTCCCAGCTTCCTGACCGAGACCTCCCTTGGCGCTCGAGCTCCTCGACCACTGCAGGTTCACCGGCCCCGCGCTGCCGGAGCCCTTCGTGCGCTTCGACCTCGAAGCAGCACTGTTGGCAGCGGACCTTCTGCCCAAACCCAAGGATCTTGCGGACGGCTGGGACTTCCACCGCCGTAAGCTCCGCGACCTTGGCGAACGCGGCGGAAGCGTCCGGGTGCTCAACCACGTCGTTGAGCCCCTTCTCGAACCCCTCGGTTACACACGGATCGAAGCGGCGATCGAGATCACCACCCGCGAGGGCCCCGAGCACGGCGGACACCTCCTGGTGAGCGCCGACGGCGCGCATCGTCTGCGGGTTTGGGTACACGGCTTCGACGAGGACCTTGATGCCCCGCCGAGCCGAGCCGCTTACCGGTTCAGCCCGGTGCGCATCGCTCAGCGGGTGCTCCTCGCCGCCGGCGAGCGTGAAGGTCTGATCACGAACGGTGCTGAACTCCGAATTCTCATCTCCGACCCCGCCCGACCTGACTCGGAGATCTCGATCGATCTGGCCGCTGATTGGCGCCGTGCCCGCAACGTGCCCGATTCCTTCCGCTTGCTGGTCGCGCTCGCCTCGCCCAAGGGCGTCGCCGCGGTCCCGGACCTCGTGGAGAAGGCCCGGCCCAGCAGGCCCGAGTCACCAAGAACTGCGCAGTCAAGCCCGCGAGGCGATCGAGGGGTTCGTCCAGGAAGTCCTCAAACTTTCATCCGCGCAACCGCGAAATCCTCGCCGCTCACCCAGACCGGGAAACCCTGGCCCGGACTTCTGGCGGGAAGGTTCGATTACCGTCTATCGGCTGCTCTTCATCCTCAAGCTCGAGTCCACCGACGATCCGGCGCGCGCCTTCCCCTTCGCGTCATCGAGCCTGTGGCGGAAGACCTTCTCACCGTCGACCGCGCTCGCCCCATTCGTCCGTGCGCGCCTCGACGAGCAGGCCGAAACCGGCGCGCTCCTCGAGACTGGTCTTCGCAATCTGTTCCGGATGTTCACCGAAGGGCTCGCGGCGCCGGAGATCCACGTCGCGCCGCTCGGCGGCGCGCTTTTCGGCCCCAACGCGACGCCGTTGCTCACCAGCCCTGCGCTGGGGCGACCGCCGTGGCCCACCTCATCGACCGGCCCGACCGAACCCCAACGAAGCGGACGAGCTCGCGAGCGCGTCTACTACGGCCCGCTCGATGTCGAGGACCTCGGTCGGGTTCACGAAGCCCTCCTCGAGTTCGAGCCCGGTATGGCCACCGAGCCGATGTGCCGCCTCCGCCGCCAGAAACTCGAGGTCGTCGTCCCCTCGCCCAAGGTGAGCGCTACCGAGCGGCTACCGAATCGCCTGAACCTCACGTCACCAACCCCGACGGCCTGGGCCGAGGGCGGCGCCCGTCGCCGCCGCTCTCGATGATGCCGAGGCCTCCGCAGAAGAGAGCGACGCCAGCATTGACGAACCAGAAATCGCTGACGAATCCACCGAGCCCAAGCGCGGCAAGAAGACCAAGGTCGAATGGATCGAAGCTGATCCACCCCGGCCGCTTCTACCTGCGCGTCGGCCTCGGCCGAAATCCAGCGGCCTTACTACACCCCGCACTCGTTCGTCCGATTCCTGGTCCAAGAGACCCCGGCCCCCAGGTCGCGGAACGAAGCCCCACGGCGGATCCCAACCCCGCCGCAATCCTCGCCCTCAAAGGTCCTCGACCCCGCGATGGGGAGCGGTCACTTCCTCGTTGAAGCCTGCCGCTTCCTCGGAGAGAAGCTCTACGAAGCCTGCCGCCTCTTGCGACGAGAGAGCTCGGGAAGCCGAAGCGCGAGCCGAGACGGCCATCGACCCGGACCGCGAAACCGCCCGAACCGGCCGGCCCGCAATGGCGTGCCCGCCTCCTCGGCCCCTCCCGGACCCCAACGACGAGCTCGCCTATCCTCCCGACCCACGCAATCGAAGACACCGCGAGAGGCACTTCCGGAGCGGAAGGCTCCCCGCCTCGCCGCCGGCTCGTCGCTGTGCACTGCCTGTACGGCGTCGACAAGAACCCACTCGCTGTCGAACTGGGCGAAGCTCTCGCCAGCCTCGAATCCCACGCCGAGGGTCTACCCTCACGTTTCTCGATCATCGACTGGTGCTCGGCGACGCGTTGACCGGCCCGTTCTTCGAGCACCTACTGACATTCCCGGGAACCCAACAGCCGCTCGACGACCTGTTCACCAAGGGCCTGCGAGAGCAGCTCACCAAAGTGCTCGCCGCCGCCCTCGTCCACGTCCGTGAGCTGGAAGCCACCGTCGGCGTCACCCTCGCCGACCTCCTCGCAAAACAGGCGGCGATGGCGAAGCTGAACGCGGCGCTCGCGCCCTTCCACACTCTCGCCGCTGTCTGGGCCGGCGGCGTGATGCTCGGTGGCCGCGCCTGCGACGACGTCGGCTACGGGGACCTCACACGCTCCATCGCGGACCACGGCGTTGCAGACCCGGCGGCCCTCTCGCACCCCACCATGGGCCGGATGCTCGCAACCGGCATTGGCGCAACTGGAGGCGCCCAGGCAGGCCCAGACGCGCCCCGCGCTCTCCCCTACGACCTCACCTTTCCCGAAGTCTTCTTCCCCACCGGCTCAGCCGTCGCCAAACGTGGATTCGACGTCGTGCTGGGCAACCCACCGTGGGACGCGATTCAGTTCAAGTCCAAGGAATTCTTCGCCGCGTTCGACTTCGAAATCTTGAGCGCACCCACGAAGCGTGAACGTGAGCGAATGGAGGTAGAAGCCCTCCAGGCCCCAGCAGTGCGAGCCCTGCTCGAGCACTACAAGGAGGACTTCGAGCAGCAGAAGCGGGCCAACGACGTCCTCTACCGCTACCAGAAGGTCCAGATCGAAGGCGACCTCGCTGGGCGGCAGCTTGATGCGTTCCGGGTGTTCATGGAACGGAATGCGCAGCTTCTCGCACCGACCGGGTGCTTGACCGGTGTCGTTGTCCTATCCGCCTTCCACGCCAACGAGGGTGCAACTGGCGTTCGGCGGCTGTATCTCGAAGAAATGGGCCTACGCTGCTGCTACTCGTTTGAGAACCGGCGGAAACTCTTCGAGATCGACTCGCGGTTCAAGTTTGCGATCATCCTTGCATCGCGAACGGGACCGACCCTCGAGTTCCCATGCGCATTCTACCTTCATGACGACGAGTGGCTCTTCCAACCGAGGGCAGCGATCCGATACAGCTTGGCGTTCGTACGTCGCACTGGCGGACCTCACTTGAGCATCATTGAACTTCGCTGCCGAATGGATCAGATGATTGCGAATCAAATGCATCAATGCGCACAATCGTTTGTCGGCGTTACGAGCCGGCTGGGTGTGCGGCTTCAAAAGAGTCCTGCCGCTCTGGACATATCCAAGTACAGCCGACGCTTTGAAGAGGCTCCACGGCATACTCATAAGCATGAGCATCCCGTCCGTGGATCTGCCCTCCTGGAAGATTGGTGGTACACGAAGGCAAGACATTTCGCGATTTCGGACGACAGATGGGGATCACATCCTCGCTATTTGCTTCCATTAGCAAAGGCGAACGACTTGCCGCTTCACGTGGAGCGAGCATGTGACTATCAAATTGCAATTAAAGAAAAATTTCTGCTCAACAAATGAGCGCACAATCATCGCATCCCTTATGCCTCCTGGCGTCGTATTCGTAGATAGCTGCCTGGTGGATGCCAACGTAAGGGCGTCTACCCGCGCTTGTCGACTATTTCTTTTGTCAATCCTTAATACCTTTGCATTTGACTGGATTGCACGACAATACATCGCGTCAAACGTCAACCTCTTCATACTTGAATGCTTGCCGACCCCAGCGGTTGAGTCTCAAATCGCCTTCTTGTCTCGGGCAGCCCTACGACTGTCCTGCAACCACGCGAGCTATGCGCCGCTCTGGCACGAGCAGGTCGGTGACGCTTGGCATGAACCCACGCCGCCACTTTCGTGGCCGGTGCTCCCCAGCAACGACGACCGCTGTCACGTCCGTGCCGCCATCGACGCCGAGGTGGCGAACGCTTACGGCTCTCCCGCGAGCAGTACGCCCACGTGCTCTCGACGTTCACCCACAAGAGCTATCCGAAGGCGCCCGCCCTGTGCCTCGCCAAGTTCGACGAGTTGAAGTCGACCGGGTTGGAGGCCTTCACCCGTAAGTACGACCCCTACTGGGATATCCCCCTCAACGAGAACCTCCCCCAACCCGTCATCGATCTGCCGGTTCCCGCCGACGCCGACGCGTCATCGCCCGGCGCCACGCACCCCACCCTCGACCTCGTGGGTGGTTCTTCGTCGCCGCGACGCAAGCAGCGACGAGATGCTGCCGCCGGCGAAGGCGGGTCTGCCGCACCTCGCCAACCAGCCGGGCAAGACGCACACGGCGAGGTCAGTGGCTCGACGAATGGCGCGCTTCCGCTGGCAGCCGAAACCACACCGCATTCCGCTGAACGTCTATCCACACCCGACCTGTGGAATTCGCCGAGTGCCGGTGACATTTCTCGTCACTCTTCCGCGGAAAACACCGGCGGGGGACGAGCCCCTGCCCTACGGCAACGCACGCGCCGGATGAACGCCGCGAACGGTGTCGATCCAGAGGCCTTCGATCGGGTGAAGGCGCTCCTCGCCGAGCGCCAAGTCATTACCAGCGCCGACGTCCAGTACCTCCTCGCCACCAACGCCTCCGGCGCTCGCCCCTACCTCCACGCCCTCATAACCCAAGGCCTGGCCGTTACCGAAGGCCAACGCAGGGGATTGCGATATCGCGCTACTGGGGTAGCGTCGTGAACTCGACTGTTAGCGGGAGGGCGCGCGGACACGCGGGCTTGGGCGCAGACCTGGATGTCGATGTGTGCCCGACGCCACGTTACGTCTTGTTCGATACGAACATCTTCCTCGACGTTGCCAATGGAAGAATCGGCCCGAACGAGTGCCGTCAGGCAGAACAAGCCCTGCGTCCTGATGGCTTGGGACGGGTGAGCACGCTCTCCGTAATCGAACTAGGTTGCGGGCTCAACGATCAGCAGAAGTGGCATCGCTACGCGCTGGCCTTTCAAGCCGTTGTCGCACTGTGCTCTCGTGCGCTGCCCGATCCCAGCTTCTTCTTCCGCCGCGAGATCTTGAAACTCGAAACGTGCACTCCGGCTTTCGAGTCGGACGGCGCTTGGCGTCTCTGTGAGCATGTGGCCGCGGTGGATTCGCACGCGTCACTATGCGAATGGGTTCGACGAAAGGATCAACAGGGTCGCGACCTCATCGAGCGAGCCGCACTCGTGGCTCTGCCCGACGTCCGAGCGAGCTACGAGTCCAGCTACATCGCGCGAGTTGGCCGGCTGCGAGAGCTCTTGCTCAATCGAACCGGAACTATCTCGGCGCCGTCCGGAAAGCCGGTAGCCCGACCCGGACCTACCAGAGAGCGCTGGCTTCAGGAACTGGATTCCAACGACTTCGGTTTCGTGTTTCTCGCGCTCGAGGCGCATGCGATCGGTGTACCACTCATCGGACAACGGGTTGACCGCGACGCTGATGCCGTCGCTCTAATCACGCCATTTCTCGATGCGCTGCGAAGCCTGCTTCGTGCTGCCGTCGTATCTGACTACAACATCGAAAAGCATAAAAACGATTTTGTCGACATTCTGTTATTGCTCCACCTCGCGGACGAGCGCGTGCTGTTCGTCACCAACGATCGGCGATTGCGCGAGCGAATCCCGTCCGACGCCACGTACGGGCATCGAATCGTTGACTTCAAGGGATGGCTTGCGCAAACGAGCAGGCAGACCGACCAAACGCCTGGCAGCCGCCGAATCCGCAACAATGAACGTCACTGAAGCCGTCCTCCGCCGGTGGCTCACCGATCCCGAGGGGGAGCGGCTCGAGCTCAAGTCGACGCTGCTGTCGCGGAAGGAGATCGCCGAGTACGCGGTGGCGATCGGAAACGAGGGGGGCGGTTGGCTGGTGATGGGAGTCACCAACCGACCACCGCGCCGAGTGGTGGGCGTGGATCCACCGAGCGCCGCGCAGTCGCAGACCATCCAGAACAGCGTGCTCGACGCGACTGGCATCCGGGTCGAGATCGGGCAGATCGCGACTGAAGAAGGAACGGTGGTCGCCATCCGCATTCCCGGTCGACCGCGGGGCCAAGTCTTCTCGACCCGATCCGGGAAGTACCTGATGCGGGCTGGTGAGACGCTTCGCGGAATGACGCTGGCCGAAATCGACCGGCTTCGTGCGGGCGAGCTGGCGCGCCCGGATTTCACGGCTGAGTCGCTGGATCTCGACTGGCGCGAGGCGCTCGATCCGGTCGAGCTCAGCAGGCTGAGGCAGTTCCTGCGCGACCAGGCGGACCGCGGATCCGGTCGTCGCGAGCTTGCCGGGTTGAAAGACCCCGAGCTCCTCCGCGCGCTCGAGCTGGTGGTGACATCGGGCCGACGTACACGGCTGGTCCGCGCCGCAGTGCTGATCGTCGGCACGAGGGCGGCCATTCGGGAGGCGATACCGAACCACGAGGTCAAGATCCTCCGCTTCGGACGTGACGATCTCACTCCGGATCTCACCGAGGACACGCGCGCGCCTCTCCTTGCCGTGGCGCAGCGAGCCGAGGAGATCGTCGAAGCCGTGAACACCGTCGAGTCGTACCAGGCGGGACTCTTCCGCGTGGACATCCCCAAATTCCCGCCAGCCGCGTATCGCGAGGCCATCGCGAACGCGCTGATTCACCGCGACTACCAGCAGTCGGGGAACGTGGCGGTGCGGGTGTATCGAGACCGTCTCGAGGTCGGTAGCCCCGGGGGATGGTTCGGCACCATCAACGAGAGCAACATCCTCGTCACCGAATCGCAGCGTCGCAACGAGCGCCTGGCCGAGGCACTGCAGAAGATCGGGCTCGCCGAGCGCGCCGCCCTGGGCGTGCGGCGCATGTTCACCGCGATGCTGCGCGCGGGGAAGCTGCCACCCAGCTACAGGTCCACTGCACGGACGGTGACGGTCACACTCGTAGATGGATCGTTCGATCGCGAGTTCGTCGCGCTCGCCCGGCGGCTAGGTGAACGGGGCGAGGACTTGTCGGTCTTCGATCTCCTCCTTCTGTCACACGTGAGGCGACACCGCGAGATCACGGTGAAGGACGCGGCGGTGCTCTGCCAGCGATCGGATACCGAGGCGCGGCGCCTTCTCGACGACCTCCGAAACCAGGAGCTACTCGAACGGGTCGGCGAAGGGCGAGGCCGCAAGTACGTCCTTGGACCAGTGGCCTACGAGGACCTGGGGCTCACCGGTCAACGACCGCGCGACCTCGGTCTGTCTGAGAAGACCTTCGAGGGTCTGCTCATCGACGAGTTGGAACGTAAGGGCACGAAGGGCCTCACGGCCCGAGAGATCCGCGAGTGGTCGCGACACGGGAAGGCGCAGACCACTCGCTTGCTCCAGTCGCTCCAGCGCCGGGGCGTGATCGCCGCCTCCGGGAAACGAGGCCTGGGAAGCCGATATTGGCTCATCAAGCATGCACCGGCCGGCGTGCCGATTCGACAGAATCATGCGTGAGGTCGGTAACTTGGAAGACTACGGGCAGGTCGCATTGGCTCATTCGTGGCGCTGCATTGGCTCATGATTGGCTCATTCCGGAACGGGCGTCCCGAGCAGCGCTACGGATCCAGCACAATCGCAATCCGAAGAAGCCTCGTGATTCCAGGGCCTTCTCTCGCATTGCGCCACTCATTGCGCCTCCTTTGACCGATAGCAGGTGCCGAGCGTGACGCTGAATCCCATCCGCATCGTCGATCGGGTAATCGACGAGTACCGGGATTACGTCCGGACCGAGTTCCGAGCCAAGGATCCCGGGCTCCGAGAGGCACTCGAAAGAGAACTCGGTCGGCCGCTCTTCCTGGCGCAGGAGCCCTTCTATCAGGCCCATCGCCCGTTCAAGAGCGGGAAGCGCTGGAAGGACCTAGCACTGGATCCCAAGCTCGCGCGGGTGATGGAGCGGCGGTCGGGCTCGGAGTGCGCGTACATCCATCAGTCGGATGCGATCGACCGACTGCTCGGCTCAGGCGCGGGTCCACTGGTCGTCACCACGGGCACCGGGAGCGGCAAGACAGAGTGTTTCTTGCTGCCGGTGATCCAGAACGCGCTGGAGGATGCGGCTCGGTTCAGGAAGGCGGGGCTCACGGCGATCCTCGTGTACCCGATGAACGCGCTCGCCAACGACCAGCAGGCGCGGATCGAGGAGTACCTGCGGGACGCTGGCATGAGCGGCGCCGTCGAGGTGGCGCGCTACGACCGCGGCACCACACAGGCCCAGCGTCAGGCGCTGAGACGCAACCCGCCCCACATCCTGCTCACCAACTACATGATGCTCGAGTACCTGTTGGTGCGCCCCGCGGACCGCGACGACATATTCGCCAATCACCGGTGCCGCTTCCTGGTCCTCGATGAGGTTCACACCTATCGCGGGACGCTGGGCGCCAACATCGCCCTCCTGATCCGACGCCTGCGGGCGCACCTACGGCGGGCACGCCAGGACTGGGGCGCGGATGCCGCGGGTCCCGAGAAGGGTCGGCGGTTTCCCACGCTGCTCACGATAGGAACGTCGGCCACGATCAAGAGTGTCGCCGGTGACGAGGTTCCGCCCGAGGAGCGGACCCGACTGCGTGACGAGGCGGTACAGGGGTTCTTCGGCAAGATCGCCGGCGAGGATCCCGGCTCGATCCGTGTTCTCGGCGAGCAGATCGAGGAGATCCGGGAGCCGGCCGATGCCGCCATGGCATCCGGCGTCAGCAACTTCCCGCAACTCAACATCGCGGACCTCGGATCACTTCAGTCGGGGCTCGCGGCGCTCGCGGGCGTTCCGACGAGCACGCCCCTGGCCGAGGCGGCGAGTCGGGCACGGATCCTTTGGCTGCTCAACCGCTGGCTGGTGCGAGCACCCATGTCGGTTTCGCAGATGGTCGACCGCCTTCGGACCGAGGTGCCTGAGCGCCGCGAGACCGATACCGACGCGCTTCGCAGCGAGGTCGAGGCGGCGCTGTTGATCGGGTCGGCGTTACCCGAGGGGACCCCCGGTGCGCTTCGGCTCCGCGCCCATCGCCTTCTCCGCGGCGGGTGGGCCTTCCATCGGTGCGTGGATCCGGATTGTGGCCGCGTCTACCCGATGGGTGAAAGCAAGTGCGACTGCGGACGATCAACCGCTCCGCTCATGCTGTGCCGCAACTGCGGCGCGGACTACCTGCGTCTCGCTGGCGAGCCAGCCAGCGCTCCGCTCCGCCCCTGGGCGGCCGGCACCGAGGCGCAGGAGTGGCTTCTCTACGAGCCGACTCGGTTCACAACACCGATCATCGAGCCAGACGACGAGGAAACGGAAGAGGACGACGAGCCGCCCACGCGGCGAACCCGTGCCGCACCCACCGTGACGGTTCCTGCCGCGCTGGCCGGTTCATTCGACCCGTCATCGCTGGCGTTCAGCGTCGACCCAACCGATTACCGAACGCCGGTCACCCTTTCGCCGACTCGAACCAAGTGCCTCTGCTGCGGAGGCACCGCGGGCAACCGGCCAGTCATCACCCCGGTCTCGCTCGGAACCTCAGCTGCAGTGAAGGTGATCGGCGAAGGGCTCATCGAAGCTCTCGCGGACGCCAACCGCGACCGCCCCGGACATGACGGGAAGGAGCGATTGCTGGTCTTCGCCGACAGTCGGCAGGACGCCTCCCACCAAGCGCGGTTCATTCTGTCTGCCAGCCGGTATGACCGGATGCGCCGAAGGGTGGTCCAGATCCTCGGCGAGTCGGGCCCCATCGGAATTCAGCGGCTCGTCGAGCTCTTGGGCGATCGAGCCGTCGCGATGCACGACAACCCGCACGTACCGTCGGGCTCTCGCCGGCTCATGCCCGAGGAGACCGCTCGCATCCGCGCCTGGGAAGAAGCGCCTCTCCTCGACGATATCGCGGTCACATCGGGTTACCGCGGGACCTTGCTCAACCTCGGGCTCGTCGGCGTTCGCTATCAGGCGCTCGAAGCGGAGGTCGGTGTACGTGGGAAAGCGCTGGCGGGTGCCCTCGGGCTGAGCACCACCGATCTCGCCTACGTTGCGCGATGCCTCCTCGACGAGATGCGACGGCGGATTGCGCTTGGCCGCGACATGCTTCGCTACAACCCGGCTCACGCCTCCTGCCCGTCCTACGTCGACAGCGCGCAGTGGGAGCGCAGAATCCGACGACCTGCCGGCTACGCCCTGTCGCGTGAAGGGACGATCGTGACGTGGCTCGATCCAGCGCGCGTGCCGGACGGCATCAAGGCCGAGAACGCTTGGCGACGCGATGGGAAGGGCGGACGCGACCCGAGCCTGGCCCGCATCCTCAAGCATCTCGTGCGTGCTCTCGGCGGTGGGGATGTCGATGCCGACGACATGGTCGCGTTGCTCGAGCTCCTGGCCGACGCTGGTGCGGTGGTTCCGTTCGACCTCTTCGGCTTCCGCGAGCGCTACGCGCTTCTGCAGGTGAATCCTGCGGCGGTGGTCCTAGAGCTCACCGCCGAAGAGACTCGCCTTCGATGCGAGGTCTGCGGCGCCGCGAGCCCATTCGCGCCGCTTAACGCACCGTGTCCACGATGCCACGGCCGTCTCATCCGCTGGCCCGATGCCGCCCTCGCAACCAATCGATCCGTGCGCCGGATCCGGTCCGGAACGGCCGTGCCGCTGGTCGCGGGCGAACACACAGCCCAGGTTCCAAACGACCGGCGCCTCGAGCTCGAAGAGGCGTTCAAGGCTTCGCCGAAGATCTCCCCCGTGAACGTGCTCGCTTGCTCGCCAACACTCGAGATGGGTATCGACGTCGGCGGCCTCGACGCGATCTTGCTGCGGAACGTCCCGCCACGACCAGACAACTACGCGCAGCGCGGAGGCCGCGCCGGCCGCCGGACGCGGGTCGGCCTAGTGATCGGCTATGCACGGCGTCGTCCCCACGACCAGTACTTCTATGAACGCCCCGCGGAGATGATCTCTGGCGAAGTTCCCGCACCGGCATTGGCCCTCGGAAACCGAGACGTGATCCACCGGCACGTCAACGCGATCGTTTTCGGCGCAGCCGAACCGGGGCTCTCAGGGCGAATGGTCGACTACGTCACCCCGACCGGCGGTGTGAACGAGGAAAAGCTGAAGGCGTTCATCGACGCAGCACGAGCGAAGGTTGGCGAAGCGCTCGACCTAGCGGTCGACGCCTTCGGTCCCGACGTCATCCCCGCTGCCGGCCTCAGCCGAGACGATCTCGAGCGAAGCCTCACCGAGCTTCCCGACCGGATCCGAGACGTGGTCGAGCGCACGGCTCGCCAGGTCCACGACCTTCATCAGACGATCAGGGCCTGGGCAACCGACCTGCTGGGCGCGCGAGCTAGTCAGCGAGCAGGTGAGCTGATCCGTCGCATCCTCGGCATGGCGTCCGAGCGCGGGGCGAACCAGCCGGAAGCCGACGATCGGTCAGCCGGATATCCGATGCGCCGGTTCGCCGAGTTCGGAATCTTGCCCGGATACGAGTTCCCGAGTGAGCCCGCCGCACTCCGCCTGCTCGGCGACGATCGCGAAGAGGAGCCGGTCACAGTTGCGCGTCGATTCGGGCTCTCGCAGTTTCAGCCAGAGGCTCTGGTCTACGCGCGGTCACGTCGGTGGAAGGTGATCGGGCTCGACTCGTCCTCACCGTGGAATCCGCAGGCCGACGTAGCACCCGCGCACTACCGAATCTGTCGCGAATGTGATCTCCGGTACCGCTCGGATCTGCCACGGTGTGGAAGATGCGGGACCGAGGCGCTAGGGCTACCGATTCCAGCCGCCGAGTACGGCGGGTTCCTTGCGAAGCGCGACGAGCATTCGATCCTGGACGAAGAAGACCGCCTGGCCGCTGCGGACGCCGTGTCCACCGAGCCGCAGTGGGACGGAGACGTCGTTGGGCGCTGGCTCACCGCCGCCGGTTGGTCGCTCCGGCTCAGCCGAGGCGAGGAGATCCAGTGGATCAACGAGGGATTACCACCCAGCAAGCCTGACATCGAGGCAGGTCACTACCTCCATCCCGAGGCGAAGGGGTTCTCACTCTGCCCCGCGTGCGGGGCGATGCTCACGATCCCCCCCGATGAAAAGGCGACCAAGGGCAAGAGCAGGCGGGCGCCCCGAACCTCGGCCTACCGAGAGGATCGCTACGGCCACCGGAAGGAATGCAACCAGGCCGGGAGCCCCCCCAAGCCCGTTGCGATCTCGACGTCCAGCAAGGCCGAGGTGCTCAGGCTGCTCGTGCCGGTGCCGTCCGAGCTCCAGGGAACGGAGGCCCGGAGCTGGGGGCTGTCACTCGGCTACGCACTTCGGATCGGCATGCGTCACCTCTACATGCTCGACGGACCCGAGATCGAGTTTGAACTAGAGGGGCCCTGGACCAAGAAAAGCGACGGGGGCGAGATCCAGCTCGCGTCGCTCTCGTTCATCGACCCGAGCCTCGGCGGAACCGGCTACGCCTCGCGGATCGCGGCCGAGTTTCACCTGGTCGCGCGGCGCGCGATCGATCACCTGGAACACGCCGGCTGCGAGACTGCCTGCTATCGATGCCTCAAGTCGTACGCGAACCAGCGGTTCCACGACCTCCTTCGCTGGCCGCTCGCCCTACCCTCGCTCGAGTCGCTTGCAGCCGATAAGCCCGTTACACGGCCGCTCGAGACCGGCGATCTCGACGACCCGCGCCCCTGGCTCGAAGCCTTCGCCGCCGGCGTCGGCTCCCCTCTCGAGCTCAAGTTCCTTCGGCTCTTCGAGAAGCACGGCTTCCATCCGCAGAAGCAGGTTCCTGTGGCCGTTCGGGACGGAGACGCAGCGATCTCGATCGCCGACTTCGCCGTCCCCGAGAGACGACTCGCGATCTACATCGACGGGGCGTCGTTCCACGTCGGTGCGAATCTTCGGCGTGATCGCCAGATCCGTGAGCGGCTTCGGAATGGCGATCCGCCGTGGCGGATCGAGGAGCTCCGCGTGAGCGATCTCGCGCTCGGTGCGGAGCTGTTGAGGCGGCTCGGCGCCGAGCCTCACCCCACCCAGTAGAGGATTCGGCCGCAGTGGCCGCAGGTCTTGACCGAGAGGTTCTGGCGGATGTTCTGCACCCACGCCGTGGGGATCATCATGAAGCAGCCGAGGCAGATGCCGCCGTCGATGGGGACGATGGCCTCGCCGTAGCGGTCCTTGAGGCCCTGGTAGTGGGCGAGGACCTCGGGATCGAGCTGAGAAGCGCGCTTCGAGCGCAGCTCGATCAGCTGCTGACGGCGCTCGGGCTGCCACTGGAACCCCAGCTTCTCGAATTGCTGGACGTTGTCCGGAACGTCCAGCTCGGCGAGGCGCTGATCGATGTGCTGGATCTCGAGCAAGATGTGAAGCGTTTCGTCCAAGCCTGATTCTCCCGACGGCGGGCCGCGATCCCGTCCGTCACGTGGTGGCCGCGAGGGCCTCGACGAACTGCTCGAACGTTTCGATCTCCATCAGCTTGTCGCGGTTGGGCTTGGCGCGAACCAGCTCCACGAGCTTGCCGAGCGTGGGCAGATAGACGTTGCCGCGATCCTGGAAAGGCGCCACCACCAGGAAGATCAGGTTGACCGGCTCGCCATCGCGCGCGCCGTAGTCGATGCCGGTCTTCGAGCGCCCGAACACGACGCGCAGGTGACGAGTGAGAAGCGTGCGTCCGTGCGGGATCGCGACGCCGCGGCCGATGCCCGTGGTGCCGAGCATCTCGCGATGGTGCAGCATGCTCAGCAGGGTCTGCTTGTTCTGCTTGCCGAGGGTCGTGCAGAGCGCATCGACCATCTCCTCGAACGCCTCGGCCTTGTTGCGCGACTTGAGATCCGGGAGGAACAGCGCTTCGTCGAAGAATGCGGCGAGCCCGGTGAGCTGGGGCTTGGCCACGGGCTTCGCGGACGCCGACTTGGCGCCTTTCGACGGCGTTTTCTTGGCGGTTGGCATGCGACCTCGATGACGAGCGGATCCAGCGATCCTAACGCGCTGCGTTGCGGCCAGCAACCACCACGAATCTACGCAATTCTCGGCGGATTTCAGTGCTCCGCCAGGAACGCGTCGACGGCCTCCCAGAAGGCCAGATGGTTGCGCTCCACCGTGATGTAGTGGGTGCCGTTGGGCACCTCGACCAGCGCCTTGTCGGCGCTGCCGAGCGCCTCGAGCAGCAGATTCGCGCCGCGCGTGTTGGTCTCGGGATCGTCGCTGCCGCGGATGACGAGCGCGGGGGCCGTCACTCGCGATGGGTCGTAGGGCGGATGGCCGAGGAGAACCTCGTAGCTGTCGGCGAGCATCCCGTTGGGCACGCGCACCGACGCGGGGTCGCGCGTCGCCGCGCTCTCGTCCGACGCCAGGAAGTCCCGCACCCACGTGTCGAAGACCTCGGGATCGCGGTAGGCCGACTTGTCCTCCACGGGGATCATCCGGTCCCAGCGCTCGGCGACGTCCGCTGCCGACGTGAGCCGGTAGGCGCCCACCAGATTGGTGATCGACCCGTCGGGGTCGAAGGGCGGCAACCCGAGCGAGGAGAGCGGCCCGAACGTCGCGCCGTAGAGCACGAGCGCTTGGACCCGCTCGGGCCGCTTGGCGGCGAACGCGAGCGCCGGCGCGCATCCCGCGGACCAGCAGATCACGTGCAGCCGCTCGTCACCGGTGCGCGCCGCGACGTCGTCGGCCACCAGCTCCGCCTGCGGCTCGACCACCACGGTGCGCGTGAGCGGGTGGTTCCGATTCGCCGCCTCGTCGAGCTCGGGCGGGTCCGAGGATTCGCCGTATCCGGTCGGGTCCCAGCGGAAGACCCGGTAGCCCTCGGCGGCCAGGTGCTCGCTCCACGAGTAGCCCGGCACGGCGAGATCGAACGCCACCGCCGCCGGCGTGGTGGCTCCCATGAAGAAGAGCACCACCTCGCCGCCGGCGCGCGCGACGCCGTGCGCTTGCGCGCCCACGAGCTGGTAGCTCCCATCGGCGGGCGCCCAGGTGAGCCGCTCGTCGACCACGTCCCCGCTCGGCTGCGAGCGGGCGCAGCCGGCCACGATCGCCGAGAGCAGCAGGAACAGGCGCGCGCGCATCGATCGCTCGTGCTTCGCCGTGAGCACGCGAACCATAGCAGCAGCGCGCGGGACACGGGGGCGACGGCCCCTTTGCTATGTTCCCCGCGTGAGCCTGAGACGGATCCCGCCACGATCGCGCGGCGCTCCCAGCTCCGCGCCCGCCGAGAGCGCGGCGGCGCTCGTGCCGCCTGGCGATTGGCAGGTGATGACGCCCGGCGACGAGCGGCGCTTCCATCCGCTCTACGTCTCGCTCCACGAGGGAGCGCTGAAGCTCGCCTTCGGGCGCGCGTTCGACGAGCGCGCCTGGGTCCGCACCAAGGATGCGGTGAAAGCATCGGGGGCGCGTTTCGCGCGCGACGTCGAGGCCTGGCTGCTGCCGATCGGCGACTTCGCGCTCGATCGGATCGTGGGGCTCACGGTGTTGGCCGAGCCGGACGCGCGCGCAGCGATCGACGCGGCACGCCACGCGCTGCGCCACCGCTTCGATCACCTCCCGCCCGCCGCGCGTCAGTTCCGGCCCGGCATCCGCCAGCTCACGCCCGACGAGATCCGCGCCCATCCGTCGCTCAGCGAGTCCGAGAAGACCTTCGCGTGCGACGTGCGCAACACCCGCCCCGCGGATCTCTCGCCACGCCAGCGCGACTGGCTGAAGCGCATCGACGCACGGCACCGCGCGCGGCTCGACGAGGATCCGGCGTTGGTCGAGGCGCTGTTCCGGGCGCGCGCCGAGCGGCTCATGAGCACGGCGGTCACGCGCGGCGGCGCCAGTGCGGCACGCCCCGAGCCCGAGCCCGCGGCGCCCCGCAGGCCGCGGCGCGAGGCGCCCGCGCTCTCGGCCCCCGAGGCCCGTCGCAAGCGAGCCGCCGCCAAGCCCGCCGTCGAGGCGGTTTCGCCGCCGGCCGCGCCCGCGCCGCCCGACGACGCCGAGCTGGTGCTCTTCCAGCCGCGCATCGAGGACCTGGCACGGGAGGACCTGCGCCGCCTGCCGATCTTCCAGCCCGACGATCGCATCGAGCTCAGGAAGATCCTCACCGGCGGGACGTCGATCTGGGCGAACGAGCTTCAGCTGCGCCTCGACTCGTATCTCGAGGCGCATCCCGAGGCGCGCATGGCGCTCTTCCAGGCACACGCGGCGCGGCGCCTCGCGGCGGAGGCCGACCAACGGGCGCGGGAGCGGATCGAGCGAGCGAAGGACGACGATCGCTTCGCGCTGCCGCGCGGCTTCCGCCGCGAGAACCTCGCCGCCGGTGACCTTCACGGCTATCAGCGCAAGGGAGTCCAGTGGTTGCTGACCGTGCGCCGCGGCATCCTCGCCCACGACGTCGGCCTGGGTAAGACGGTGCAGGCGATCGCCGCGGCGGCGGCGCTCATGGATCGCGGCGAGGCGAAGCGCGCGCTGATCGTGGTGCCGAAGCCGCGCCTGGTCGGCTGGGAGCGCGAGATCCGCCGCTTCACCGATCGGGGCGTGATCGCCGTCTTCGGAGATCGCGACGCCCGTCTGGCGGCGTATCGCCGCGCGGCCCGGGTGCCGTTCGTGATCGTCGGCTATCACGCGCTCCAGCGCGAGGTTCCCGAGCTCGTCGGTCTGGACGCGGACGTGCTGATCGTCGACGAGGCGCACCGACTGAAGGGCTCGAAGACGCTCGCGTCCGTGGGGTTTCGGCAGCTCGCCAGCGCGCCCTACGCGTTCTTCCTCACGGCGACGCCCATGCCCAACCGCCCCGAAGAGCTACACGCGCTCCTCGGCCATCTCCATCCCAAGCTGCTGGGGTCGCTGTGGGGCGACTTCGCGCCGCGCTACGCGATCGTCGAGCGGCTCAAGCTGCGCGGGCGGCGCCGCCCCGTCTTCCACATCAAGGGCTATCGCAACCTCGACGAGCTCCGGCGACGGATCTCGCCCTACGTCTTCCTGAAGAGCGCCACCGATGCCGATGTGTCGCTCGACCTGCCGCCGCTGCGCGAGCTGGTGATCGAGCTGGGGCTCGCCGCCGAGCAAGAGGAGCTCTACCGCAATCTGCGCCAGGACGCGGCCAAGACGCTCGCCGCCATCGATCCACGGCGCTTCGGCCCGCGCGAGCGCGCCAGCTTGCTCACCCACATCCTCAGGCTCGAGCAGGTCGCGATCTCGCCGCTGCTCGTCGATCACGGCTACCGCGGCGCCAGCCCGAAGATCGACGAGACGGTGGAGCTGGTCATGGAGCGGCTGGAGCGCGAAGCGGCCGGAACGATCGTGTTCTGCCGATTCCTCGACGTGCTGGCGGCCCTGCGCCGGGCGCTGGAACACCGCGGCGTGAGCCCGGCGAGCATCGCGTCCATCGAGGGCAACGTGCCGGCCACCGAGATCGACGCCATCGAGCAGGGCTTTCGCGCGGGGCGCTTCCGGGTGCTGCTGGCGAGCGACGCCGCCAAGGAAGGGCTCAACCTGCAGGGCTGCGCCGACCTGCTGATCCACCTCGACGTCCCGTGGGTTCCGAACGTGGTGCACCAGCGGAACGGTCGGATCTACCGCCAGGGTCAGCACCGACCCGTGACGATCATGCACTTTCGCGTCCCGAGGACGATCGAGGAACGCAAGGCGGCGACGCTCGAGCGCAAGAGCGGCTGGATCGCCGAGGTGCTGGGCACGGGCGTCGCCAGCGTGGAGACCGCGCTCAACCTCGAGGATCTGCGGGCGCTGCTCGCCGACGACGCCGCCGCCGAGTGAGCATCCGCACCGCGCCCGAGCCGCCGGAACGCTCGCGCGAGGCGAACGCCCGCCTGGAGTCTCGCAAGCCCCGAGACGCAGGACGCAACACGCTTGCAACTCGCGCGAGGGCGAGGCAGCGCGCGCCTCGTTCTCGCGGCTCGATCCGCGCGAATCGGCTAGCGCGCGGGATTTCCCGCCGTGCCGTGCGCCTGGTGCCGTGACGCCGATGGGTATGTTTCTTGAAGAGATAGGTGCCGAAGACTGCTACGCTGCACCGCCCGCGTCGGTCCGCGCTTCGACCGCGCGCGACGCGTCGCGCGCTTCCCGCCTCTTTCATGGACTTCGTCTTTCCACTCGGCGAGCTCTGGCATCTCGCCGGACATCCGACGCTCGACGCCTACGCGGTCGTGACCGCGATCGTGCCGATCCTCGGCACGCTGGTCGTCACCGTGGTCTCGGCAGCGCTGTTCGTGGTGATGCTGGGCTTCGGCATCACCGTGACCGGCCGCTTCCTCTACTCGTCGGTGCTCTTCGTCGTGGTGTTCGGGCTGGTGGCGGGCGGGCTTCGGTTGAACGCGGCGCTGCGCCGGCGCATGCGGCCGCCGTTGGTGACCCCGCTCGCGTCCGTCGGCAGCATCGGCTGGTCGGCGCGAGACGTGGGTCACAAGGCGGCGAATCTCGCGGGCTTCGCCGCAGCCGGCGCGCGCGTGCCGATGGGCTGGGTGGTCACGGCGGATGCGTTCGAGCGGTTCTTGCGCCACAACCGGCTCACGCCGACGAGTGACGAGGATCCGAGCTTCGCGGACCGGATTCGCGGCGGCACGGTGCCGCGCCGATTGCTGCGCCGCCTGGAGCGCACGCTGGTGTCCTCGGCTGCGCGCCACTTCCTGCTGCGCTCGTCGTTCGCCGACGAGGATCGCGGCGACCGAGCGTTTCCCGGCGTCTACGAGTCGGTCCCGTGGGACGCGAGCGCGGGTCGCGCAGCGCTCGGGACCGCGCTCAAGGAGGTCTGGGCCTCCTACTGGTCGGAGCGCGCCGTGGAGTACCGCACCGCGGCCGGTCCCGGCGCGCCGCCGCTGCGCCGCCTCGCGGTGCTCGCCAACGTCCGGGTAGCGCACGACGATCTCGGGTTCGGCTCGTCCGCCGACGTGCGCAGCGGCTTCACCGAGCGGCACCTGGTGGAGCGAGCCACCGAGGGTCGCGAGCACACCTCCATGCACGCGCTGCTACCCAACGTGGTCACCGAGCTGGCCGGCGCGCCGGGATCGGCGCTGGACGGCGGGCTGGTGCGCCAGATCTCCCAGCTCGCCGGACGCGCGGAGCTCTTGCTCGGCCGCCCGGTCGAGATCGAATGGGGCTCGGCGGACGGACGCGTGCTCATCTACCAGATCCGCCCGCTCACCTCGCTGCCGCGGCGCAAGACGTACACCAACTCGTACGTCGCCGACACACCGCGCTACGCGCTCACGCCGCTCTCCTGGTGGTTCGTGTTCGGCGACGAGCCCCCTGCGCGGCTGGTGAGCGCGGGGCTCGAGCGCCTCGGGCTCGGTGGCCTCGCCGACGACGACGTCCGCGTCCATCACGGCGTTCTCTACCTGCGCTGGGAGCGCTTCAAGCCGCTCTTCGTCGGCCATCAGCTCTCCGACATGCCCACCAGCACCGCGCTCAAGGTGCTGGTCGTGCTCGCGCGCGCCGGAGCGCGCCGGCGCCAGAGCCTCGCGCCGCCGCCGATCCCGAGCGCGCCGCCGGCGCAGCTCGACGCCGCGGCGCTGCTCGCGCGCATCGAGCGGCTGCGCGAGGAACGATTGCTGCCGCTCACCCGCGCGCAGGCGCTCGCGGTGCAGGCGGCGGCGATCGTGGACGGGCTGCTGCGCCAGATCCTGGGCGCCGGCGCCGTTCCCGCGCCGCGGGTGGCGACGCCGCTCACCGAGCTGGCGCGAGCCGAGCCCGCCTCCAGCGATGCAGCCGAGCGCATCCGAACGGTCTGGTTCATCGCCGATCGCGAGGCGGAGATCTCCGCGATGCGCGCCATCGACTTCCCGGAAGCGTTCCTGATGCGCGTCGGCCTCGAGGGTGACGGCGCGAGCGCTGGGCTCTCGACCCCGGCTCACCAGGCGACGCCTCGCGCTCCGCTCAAGCGCCCGGTGCGATTCCTGGTCCGATTGCGCGACCGGCTGCTCACCGAGCGCGAGTGGATCAACGCCCACATCAACGCCCTCGACTACGAGGCGCGGCTGATCGCCGAGCGGCTCTCCGCGCGCGTCGCGGAGAGCGTCGACACCTGGGAGCCGAGCGACGTCTATTACCTCACGCCGCCCGAGATCCGATCGCTCCTCGCGCAACGCGTCGACCTCGCGGGAATCCGCCACACGATCCGGCAGCGGCGCGCGGTGCACGCGCGCGAATCGAGCTTCGACCATCCGGCGGTGATCCACGTCGACGAGCGCGGCACGGTGGTCACCGAGCCGCCGCTGGCCTTCGGCCCCGACGTGCTCACGATCGGCATCCCGCTCGGCGGGGGGACGGTGCGGGCACCGGTGCGCGTGCTGCGCAGCGGCGCGCTGGTGTCGCCGCAGAGCGTCGTGGGCCAGATCGTGGTGTTGCCCGATCCCGCGGCGATCTGGACCGGCGTGGCGTCCCGGGCCGCCGGGCTGCTCTTCGCCCGCGGCGGGCCGCTCTCGCACCTGGCGATCTGGTGCCGCGAGCGCGGCATTCCCACGATCGTGGCGCCGCGACGCATCTACGAGCTGGTTCGCGACGGCGACATGCTCTCGATCGACGCCGATCGCGGCGAGGTGCGGCGTGCTTGATGCCGCGAGCCTGGCACTGCTCTTGATCGTGCTGCTGCCCGAGCGCGCGCTCGCGGCCGCGTTTCGCAATCGCAAGCGCTGGCGCATTCTCCACGCGACGATCGTCGGCGTCTCGTTCCCGGTGTTGTTCGTCCATCAGACACCGGCCGGCATCGATCGCACCGTCGGGCCGCTGCTGCTCGCCACCGTGCTCTCGACGTTCGTGTGGCTCTTCGCCGAGCTGGTGTGGCGCTGGGCCGAGCATCCGGGCTCGGCGCGCACGGCGACGCTGTGGGGCGCGGTGGCAGCGGTGTGGAGCCTGCCGATCGGCGTCGTGCCGCTCGCTCGCGACCCCGATCACGTGCCGTTCTGGCTGATCGACATCTTCGACAAGTTCTTCTTCGGCGCGCCCATGCCGTTGCTCGCTCGCCTGCACCTGGAAGCGGGCGCCGGACCGGCGCTCGAGCAACTGACCCCCATGCTCTTGTTCCTCTCGCGCAGCATGGTCGGGATCGCGTTCGCCGGGAATCTGGCGCTCGTGGCGCTCGCCTACGAGGTGCTGCGCGGCAAGGTCCCGAGCCTGCCGCCGCGCGTGTCGCAGATCGAAGGCCGCGTGCCGGCGCCGTTCGCGCTGCTGTGGCCCATCGCCACCGCGTACGAGCTGTGGTTCGGTCGCATTCCGGCATGGACGGCGTGTCAGCAGATCGGCCAAGCGCTGTGCGGCATCTCGGGCATCTGGATCCTCTACTTGTTCTCGGCGAGCCGGCGCCGGCTGCGCATCGCGTTCTGGTCGATGGCCGCCGTGCACGTGCTGATCCCGGAGCTCTTCTGGATCCCCTGCTCGGTGGGCTGCATCAACGCGTTCGCCCGGCTGACCCAGTTCGCGCGGCTTTACACCCGGGTCCACGAATCCGTCGGCGAACGGATCGAGCGCTTCCTCTCCTTCGTCCGCAGCATGACCCGGCCGCTGCCCGTGATCGCGTGTCTCGTGCTGGTGCACGCGCCGCGGCTCTATTTCCTGGACGACGTGTGGGTGGGACGCTTGAAGCGACCGGCGCCGAGCCCCGCCGCCGCCAGCGCGACACCCGCCGACATGGTGAGGATCGACTGCGAGGGGACTTCCTTCGACATCGACCGCTACGAGTTC
>JAXLQJ010000034.1:0-81611 GCA_046331705.1 bacterium
GGTGAAGCTCGCCACGAGCCCGGACGGGGCGAGCTTGGCGACGTACTCGCGCAGCGCTTCGCGCGTGAGCAGGAACGAGCCGTCGATCAAGAGGTCGAGGCTGTTGAAGCGAGCCGCTCCCGCGTCCGCGATGTAGACCAGCCCGAGCCCCGGCTCCATCCGCGCCACCGCAGCACGCCCCTCACCCGCGAGAGCGCGAACCGACTCGTGCAGGAACACGCCACGGTTCGCCTCGGGCCGGATCCGGGTGAAGTAGTCGATCACCGCCGGCTCGAGCTCGATCGCCCGGATCTCACGCGAGCCGGCGGCGATGGCCATCGCCACCTGTCGACCGCCGCCCGCGCCGATGACGACCGCCGGCAACTCGGATTCGGCGAGCACGAAGGGGAGGCCGTCGACACCGATGGTGCTCTCGAACGCGGGATCGCCGTACGACCAATGCACGATGTCGTTGAGCAGCCCGAGCCCAGCGGGAGTTCCCGGCTTCTCGCGCAAGCTCACGAGGCCGTAGCGGCCCCACCGCGTGAAAACCTCGCGGTAGCCGTCGCGCTCGAGCCCCTGGCTCTGCCAGTGGATCGCCAGCGCGCGGTGAAGCCAGCTCGGCCCGGTGAGCGCCGTGAGCGCGACCGCCAGCGCCAGCGCGGCCGCACCGAGCGGCGGGACCCTGGATCGTGGCGCGGCGCCGCTCGCCGCGTAGGCGGCAGCGACCGCGCAACCGAACGCCGCGCCGACGACGCTCGTCGGCCCCAGCGCGTGCTGAAGCGCGAATCCCGCGACCAAGCCGACCGCATGACCGACCAGGAGCCACGCGTACGTACGATGGCCGGCGCCCGACGCGGCACCCCGCTCGTAGAGCGCCAGCTCCACGAACCCATGCGCCACGAAGAACGGCAGCGGTGCCAGAAGCGGCACCAACGTCACCCAGATCGGCCAAAACGGATGGGCGTCGGCGCCGTCCGCCGGCGGCAACCCGGCGTGGAGCTGCGGCAACGCCCACGCCGCCGCCGTGGCGACCGCCAGCCACGCGAGATCCCGCGCCAGCGGGGCGCCGGAGGCCCGGCGCCATTGACGCAGCACGCCGCCGACGGGCCACGCCACGAGCGCCAGCAGGAAGACCAGCCGCGGCGGACAGCCGAAACAGGTGAGGAAGAGGTACTCGAAGGTGAGCCCCAGGCTCACCGCTGCGCCGGTCAGCGCCGCGACGCGTGCGTCGCCGTTCGCGTCCGCAGCGCCCGCGCTCATGCCCTCGGGCTACCGCGCGGAGGCCGCGCTCGAAGCCGGTGAGGTCGCGCCACCCGCCGCGCCATTAACACCGGGCCCTGCCTCGAGCCGCGCGATCTCGGCCTCCACTCGCGCGAAGAGCTCGCGCCGCAGGCCGAGCATCTTGTAGACCTCCGCGACCACGAACAGCGGCGCGGTGATCTGCGCGAGCAACAGGTTGTCGAAGAGCGCCGGCTTCTTGCCCTCGATGCCGTGGGTCACGAACTGGAGCGTGTAGCCGCCCAGAAAGAGCCCTGCGGCCCAGCCCAGGGCCGAACCCGTGGGCAGCGCCGCGACCGCGTGCACGGCGACCATCACCCCCGCCAGCATCACCAGCGCGCCGATCGCGAACCCGCGATCCAGCCGGAAATAGGTCTCGCCCAGCGCCACCGCGGCGATCCACGCCAGGGTCAACGAGAGCCCGGGCAGCGATACCTGAATCAGCGCCAGCGGCACCAGCGCACCGGTGAGGATGATCGGCACGCCGAAGAGGTGCGCGATCACGTTCACCCGGCTCCGGTGGTGCGAGCCGTAGAACACCATCATTTGTTCCCAACGAGTCATCCGCATCCTCACTCGACCCGTCGCGCGCGCCGCCGACGCGCGTCCCCGGGGAGTACCCAATCCTAGCTAGGACGCGGGGCATTCCGCGAGCGAATCGATCCAGCTCGCGAACACGCCGGCCGCGCGCTCGTCCACGATCGCGGTGGCGAGCGGCGGCATGCGCCGCGAATCCGTCGCGGTGAGACGCAACCACAGCACCGATCTCGCATGATCGCCCGGCACCAGCACCCGTGCGCCGGGGATGCCGAAATCGTCGCGCACCTCGGCGTTGCAGATGCCCATGGCCGCGAACGGCACGGTGGCGCGGAAATCAGCCGTGCCTCCGCCCGGCCCGCCCGGGCGATGGCAATGCGAGCAATTCGAGTCCAGGTAGGCCCGCGCGCGATTACCGGCGGGCACGCTCTCGTCGTCGAGCGCGGGAAACGCGGCGACGTCGCCGACACCCGGCGCCGCCAGGCCGTTCACCCCGAGCATCCCGATGGCTTCCAGCGTGGCGACCTGGTTCGCCGTGCGCCCGGTGGTGGGGTACGTGGTGTCGCGATCGAGCTGCTGGGTCTTCGGGCCGAGGGTGCGCCCGGCGGCCTCGGTATGGCAGCGCAGGCAATCGGCGCCGCTCGGGAACGTCCACACCTGTCCGTTCGCCAACTGGTCGACGGCGCCCGACTCGACGAGCACCGCTTCCTTCTCTGCGGCATCCCAGCGGTACGAATAGCCCGCCCAGCCGCCGTCGAGCTGACCGGCTCCGTCGTCGTGGTGCATCAGCAGACGCGTCTCGACCAGCTTGCCCTCGATGGCGAAATCCTTGCGGAGCACCGTACCGATCGGGAACGACCAGTCTCCATCCGCGGCCACCTCGATGGCACCGCCCGCGGGCACCGCGAACCAGCGCGATTTCTCGGCACCGTCGGACCAAAGCGGCGCGATCATGTCGTAGGGAACCATTCCCTCCGCCGCGAGCCTCGGGTCCGACGCCTGGGCGCAGCCGGTCCGCGAGAGTGTGGTGGCGATCGCGCTCGCGCCAGCGCTGCCACCGGGAACGAGCCGTGCGATCTGTCCGGTCGCGTAATCGAGCAGGTAGAGCTCGCCGTCCTGGTCCTCGGCGAAGCTGCCGATGGCGCGCGCCGACTCGAGCAGCAACCGCGCCGAGGTGGGCGGGTCGCCAGGACGATATGCCCAGATCTTGCCCTTGACGAAGTCGCCGAAGACATAGGCCCCGACCAGCTCGGGCATGGCGCTGCCGCGATAGACGTAGCCGCCCGTCATCGAGTTCGCCGCCGAGTGGTCGAGCTCCACCACCGGCGGGACGAGGCCGGGGTCGGCGCAGGCGTCGCCGCGCTGACACAGGGTGCCCTCGACGATCGGCCAGCCGTAGTTTCCGCCGCGCTCGACGCGGTCGACCTCCTCGCGCGAGTGCCAACCGACGTCGCCGAGCCAGAGCTCGCCGGTCTCGCGATCGAAGCTCCACTTCCACGGGTTGCGAAAGCCGCGCGCCCAGATCTCGGCGAGCCCCCCGCCCGCCGCGTACGGGTTGTCGGCGGGAATGCCGTAGCCGCGGGGACCCTCGCCGTCGACGTCGATTCGGATCACCTTGCCGAGCAGCGTGTCGAGGTCTTGGGCGGCGGTGGTGGGCGCTTCGCCGGGGCCGCCTTCGCCGATCGCGGCGTAGAGCATGCCGTCGGCGCCGAAATGGATCGTGCCGCCGTTGTGCTCGTGGCTGCGAAGCCCGGCACGGACGAGGTCGCGCCGGCTACCCGGATCGAGCCGCGCGCCGTCGGCGCTCGCGACGAAGCGCGCCAGCACCACCGAGGTCCCGATCGGAGCGCTCGGATCGGCCACCGTGAAATAGAGGAAAACCTGCCGGTTGGCCGCGTAATTCGGATGGAACGCCATCCCCAGGAGGCCGATCGATTCCTGGATGTCGGGGCCCTGGATGAACGACGTGATCTCGCCCCAGGTCGTGGCCTCGGATGCGGCGTCGGCGTTGTCGAAGCGCAGGATCCGCCCGGTCTGCACGACCGCGTACCAATGACCGGCGTCTCCCGGTGCCTGAACGAGCGCGATCGTCTTGGGGACGTGGACGCCGGGGTAGACGGGCTTGAGCCCCAGCCCCTGCGCGACGAGCGAGCGCGGCGGCGCGATGCACGTTGCGCTGACGGGACGAACGTCGAGGCCGGAGACGCGCGGATCGACGGACGCCGATCCGCCGCCACCGCCGCCACAACCGATCGTGAGCCAGGCCACCGCGGCAGCCGCGCCGCACAGCCGTGCACGCATCCTCGTCATCGTCGCCCTCGCTCGCGAGCCACCCGCCACGCGCGCGCAGCGAACCACCCATGGCTCACCGCGTCAACCGCGGATCCACGGCGCGGATCGACGGCGTTGGCGAGCGACTCAGTAGTGGAACGTGAGCAGGAAACCGACGTTGAAGATGTGGCCGCCGACGGTCGCGGCGAAGGTGTCGTTGGGGCCGAAGTTGCCGCTCGAGATGCCGTTCTCGTCGGGAACGCCGATGTCGCGCGAGCCGCCCGCCATCTGGCTCTCGCCCACGGCCAGGTGACGGGGCACGATCTGCGCGAACTGGAAGTGGGTCGCGACGTCGATCGCGCCGTCGTCGAGACCGCGCAGCTGAACGCCACCCGAATAGTAGAGCCGCGTGTTTGGATCCGAGCCGAACTCGTAAAAGCGGTCGGGCGTGGGCGTCGGGTCGTACCAGAAGCCGGTGGTGAGCACCAGCGGATCGAGCGGCTTCCACTCGACACCGAAGCGCGCGGCGTGGGTGCTGCGCGGGTTGCGGGCGATGCGGATCTCCTGGATCCCCCGCGGCGTGAGCAGGTTCGGATTGAGCCCGCCGCTCACGATCCGGATGTGATCGACCACGCGGGCGTGCGCCCAGTCCGTGAAGTCGTATTCCGCCGTCACCATCCATTCGGCGTTGAGCTGGGCGCTCGCGCCGAAGGAGACGCGCTGGGGCAACGGGAAGTCGAGGTGGAAGTGGTCGCGATCGTCCTGGATGCCCGCTGCGCGGTAGATCGGGTGATCGAGGATCGCCTGCTCCCAATGGGTCTCGATCGAGCCCTGGACGGTCGGCTCGAGCTTGCTGCGATACGCGACCCCCACCCGTAGCCAATCGGTCGGGAAGAGCATCACGCCGAGGCGAAAGCCGGGCGTCTCGAAATCCAGGTTGATGTCGTTGACCGGTGAGATGCCGAGCGGGAACCGTTGTGCGGCGCGTAGCAGCGTGTAGCCATCGTCGGTGCCGTTTTCCGTGGTGACGATCGGCGTGAGCACGGACTCGGAGCTGCCGGTGACCGAGCGCGAGATGGACCGGCCCAAGGCGCCGTCGCCGAAGACCGCCTTTTGCCAGATGTCGTCGCCGATCACGAGATCGAAGCCCGCCCCCACCGAGAGCCAGCCGTTCACCCTGGCCGCGAGCGTCGGCGACCAGGTGATGAACATCTGGCCGCCCTCGGCCGCCGAGAAACGCCCATCCCCGAAGGTCGCGGGCCACTGGGTCGTGCCGGCGAAAGGGGTCTGGATGACGAACGGGGTGAGATAGAGCCGCTCGTTGAGCTCGAATCCGGACGGGAAGAAGGGCTGCGGGATCCAGTCCGGGAACTCGTCGTCCATGCGCACGGTCTGCCCGGCGCGAACGCGCGAGAGGCCGTCGACGGTCGATTCACGGTATTCGAGACGGATGCCGCTCAGCGAGCCGCCGATGCTGGTCTCGCGCGTCGGTCCGCCGAGGAGCTGGGTCAGCCCCGCCGGGTTGTAGTAGTTCGCGGACAGATCGTCGGCGACCGCCACGAACGCATTGCCGAGCGAGATCGCGCGCGAGCCGAGGCCCAAGGTCTCCAGATAGGAAGCGTCGGCATCGCGTCGCGCGAGCAACGACGCGAGCGCGACCACGAACATCGCGCGTCGCCGGAAGCCGGTCGGTTCGCGCGTCGCTGCTGTTCGTGACATGCGCCTCCGCGCCCGCTATCGTCCCGCCAGCGAGACGGCCCGACGCCCGAGCGGCGGCCGATCATAGACCAGCACCTCCGCGGGCCAAACACGTTCGACATTCGCCGCCACGGCAGACGCGCGCGACCACGACGGAGGCTCGACGAATGGCACGCTCCGATCGCGGCGCACGCACCCGGACGCTCACGATCCCCGACGATCCGGACGCCTTCTTCCGGGAGTTCTTCCCCGCTCGTTACGCGGAGGACCCGCACCGATACGGCACCGCGGACACGCCCGGTGCCGCGGTCTTCCACGTGGCCGGCGCCGGCGCGTGGAGCGTCCGCATCGCGCGCTCGCGGTTGGCGGTGGAACGCGGCACGCCCGCGGACGCACGGATACAGATCCACGTCTCGCGCGACGATTTCCACGCGGTGTTCGTGCACCGCACCCGCGAGGAGCTCGCGCGCGACGGTCGACTCTCGGAGCTCTCGCGGAACGCGTTCGTACCGCTCTTCGTGACCCCCAAGCGGCTGGCGATCGTCGAGAGAGCGCGCGGCAACCTCGCGTTCGACCTCGAGCACGCGGGCGCGCGACGGCGTCTCACCATCGCGCCGCGCCCGCCACTGGAAGCCGATCCGCGGGCCACGATCCGGATGTCACTCGACGATTTTCTGCACGTGCTCGCGGGCCAGAAGAACCCGAAAGTGCTGTTCTTGACCGGACGACTCAAGGTGAAGGGCGACCTCGGCTACGCCCTCCACATGAGCGGCCTGATCTCCTGAGGCTGGAATCGCCGCGGGCGGGCTCGCCCGAGCGGCCGCTGGCGCGCGCTCAGTCCGCGTGCGCGGCGGACTCGGCGCGCAGGCGCTGGACATCCCGGATCAGGATGCGCGCACGGCCGGTGCGCAACAGGCCCTCGGCCTCGAGAACCTTGAGCGTTCGCGACACGACCTCGCGCGCGGAGCCGGTCGAGCCCGCCAGCATCTCGTGGGTGACGTCCTCGACCACGATTCCGTCGGGCGCCATGCGCCCGTGGCGGTCGGCGAGATCGACGAGGACGTGCGCCAGGCGCCGTCGCACCGGCTCGCACGCGAGCGATTCGGTGAGCTGCGCGAGCTCGCCCAGGCGCTGCGCGAGGCAGCGGATGACGCCCGCGTCGAAGCGAGCGTCGCCTTGCAGCAACTCGCGACATTGATCGCCCGAGATCCGCATCAGCGCCACGTCGGTGAGGCATTCCACCGAGTACGGGCTCGGCAGACAGTGGTGGACCGAGCTGAAGCAGAAGCACTGGCCGGTGCCGAGGATCCAGAGCGTCTGCTCGCGCCCCTCCTCCGAGAGCCGATAGAGACGCACCTTGCCGCTGCTCAGGATGTAGATGCTCGGGTCCACGTCACCCTGGCGGCGGAACACCGCGCCGCGAGGATGGCGGATCCGATCCGCGCGCTGCTCGAGGGAGTGGAGGACGTTCGACTCGAGTGCCTTGAGGCACCCGACCTCGCCAAGCGCTGCTGCGTCTCGCATGATCGTTCAGGCTCCCACGTAGGTCGTGGTGATTGCCCAGCCCGTGCTCGACAGTACCAACGAGTCTCGCTTGGCCGCGCGTGCCTCACAAGTGGCGAAAGCCCTCATGGGCACGTCGCGGCAGGCACGGCCGCGGTCCAGCCGCAGAGCCCACCGGACTCGAAATCGTCGACGTAGACTCCCTGCACCTCGAAGTTGAAGGTGAGGGGCGGGTGGCCCGTGAAGCCGACGCTCACCTCGTCCAGGCAGCCCCGCCAATAGCTGCCGGCGATGCGGCGCAGGTGGAGCTCGGCGATGGGCGCATCGGCGGGGATGTCCTCGATCGACGCCGGCGGCGGATCGCCCTCCGCCTGCTCGATCAGGAGCGACCCGAGCAAGCTCGAGTGATTCCAGACACCCGTGGTGTGCGGCGCGCCGCTCGAATCCCAGCGCAGCCAGAACGTCCGCGAATCGCCCAAGGGATAGATCCGCAGCGCCACCTCGGGCGGCACGGCGGAGGAGCTCGCGGGGTCGAGGAACCAGTCCGCGGCGAGCACGTTCAGGTCACCGAACGTGCCGAAGTCCCACGACGATCCGGCCGTGACCCAGTTGGCGCCGTGCAGCGCCGTTCCCGCGAGCTCGAGCGAGCCCAGCCCGGCGCGCGGCTCGTAGCCCGAGATCCGCGCGACCGACGACGGCGGATCCTGGGAGGCGAGCCAGCGGGGATCGCCGGGGAAGACCAGCACCTCACCCACCCACGGCTCGAAGTCGAACGTCTTGGACGCGGCACCGGTCAAGCCGATCGTGATCTGATCGACGAACCCATGCCAGCTCGTCAGTGGGGTCGCCGCCGCCAGCGCCGCGACCAGGACGATCGGCGCGTCCGCGGCGATCTCGTCGAGCGAGCCCGGCGCCGAGGCGCCGATCGGCACGATGGTGAGCGCGCTCGTCGGATGGGTGGTGGTCTGCCAGGCGTCCGTCGGCCGGTCGTCGCAGTAGCTGGGGCAGACGTCGGAGGAGAGACAGAAGGCCTTCGGATCGTCGTCCGGGTAGAAGCACACCAGCGCAGACGGCGGGGCAGCATCGGTGCTCGCCGAGTCGATGTACCAGTCGAAGCCGAGCGACACGAGGTCGGAGAACCGTGCGGCCGGCGCCGGGAAGCCCACGGCGACCGCGGCGCCCTCGCTGCCGAGCGGCGAGGTCATCTCGATCGAGCCGTACCCGCCGCGCGGCTGCGATTCGGAGATCGCCGCGCTCGCCGACGAGCCGGCAGGCACGTCGACGAAGATCTCGTTCGGGCGAACCGTGACGGTTTCAGCCGACGCTGGCGCGGCGGCGACCCAGACCCAGCCCCACACCACCAGCCACGCCCAGCTCGATCGCGTCATCGTCGTCTCTCTCCCCTCGCCTACCCTGCGCCGGCCCCGCACAGCTTGGGCGGCGGAACCGGGGCCCCGGGGCCCCGGTTGCTGCGCAGTCGAAACAGGCTTCGGACGGGAGGGAGCGACACCTCATGAAACCGCAAACCGGGCTCAGTGTGCAACGGCGTGCAGGCTGGCGCGCGATCGCTTGCCGCTCGCGGGCTTGTAGCCAGGCAGGAACTGGCGGGCCCATTTGCGGTAGAGCGCGATCGGGCCGTCGCCGTCGCACAGCACGGGCCGCTCCAGGTACTTCTTGTTTTCCCAGATCACCGCGTCCTCGCGCACCTGCTGCGCGATGTCGTCGACCACCTGCTGCACCACGAGATCGGTCATCGAAGGATCGTCGAGCTTCTTGACGGTGAAGGCGAAGCGCGCGTCGAGGTGCTCCTCGTCGATCGGCGTGACCGTCGCGATGGTGATGATCTCGGAGAGCAGGCTGAGGCGCACCACCGAGAAGCCGAAGCCGTGCGTGGTGACCTGCGCCGAGCCCTCGAGCTGACCGTCGGGCATCCCCCACCGCGTCAGATCCACCTCCATCTTGTTGAAGGTGCGGAAGATGTGGCCGTCGATCTTGGCCTCGGCGGTCTTGGCGCGCAGCGCCTTGTGGACGTAGAGGAAATGCGGTCCGTCCACCGAGTTCTCGGCCATCTCCTGGTTGTGGCTCTTGATCCGGAACCGCACCGTGCGCACCGGCGTCCATTCGTCGGACTCGAGCTCGGGCAACGTGGGCACCTCCCACGCCGGCTCCTCACCGTTCACGCCGTGGTAGGCGAAGATGATGCCGTTCACCTCGCGCAGGATCCACGGATGGACGCGCGCCTTCTTGGGGATCTTGGTGGCGTACGGGATCTCGGTGCACACGCCGGTGCCGTCGAAGCGCCAGGCGTGGAACGGGCACTCGATGGTCTCGCCGGCGACGTGCCCGCCGCAGCCCATGTGCGCGCCGAGGTGCGGACAATAGCCGTCGAGGAGATAGGGCTTGCCGCTCTCGCCGCGGAACAGCACCAAGTCCTCGCCGAAATACTGCACGCGCTGCACGTCGAGCGGTCCGAGCTCGGCGGAATAGCCGACCTGGAACCAGCCGACGGGATACTGGGTGAACGGGAAACGACGCTTGCTGGCGCGTGCCTTGGTGGTCTCCGACATGAGGTCCTCTCGCGCTCTCGACGCGCGTGGCGCGGAGCGAATGGGAAGTCGACGAACGGGATCGCGTGGTTGCGCGGTGGCCCTTCTCAGCTCGCCAATGCGAGCGCACGCTCGCCGTCGAGCGCGGTCCACCAATCCTTCGAGTAGAACTGCCGGTACCACTTGCGCCACACCGGGATCGGACCGTCGGCGTCCGACAGCAGCGGCCGGTGGACGAAGCGCTTGGTGTTCCACACCGGGATGTCCTGCTCGTACTGCATCGTCAGGTAGCTCTGGTACATCTCGGCGATGGTGTCGTCGGTCTCGGGGTCGCCCTGGCGCTTGAGCGTGAACACGATCCACGCGTCGATGACGTCCTCGTCGACCGGCGTCTGATTGACGAACGCCAACGTCTCGACGGGCCCCACCTCGACGCGCAGGATCGCGACGCCGGGACCAACGGTCCGGGTCTTCACCGGCACCTCGATGTCCGCCATCACGCCCTCGCCCATCCGCATGTGCTGGAACACGTGCAGCTCGTGCCCGTGCACCTCGACGTTGTTGCCGGCGTTCTCGGGCGGGACCATGCCGTGGACGCCGAGCAGGTGCATCGCGTCGAGCACGTTCTCGCCGACCTCCTGGCAATGCGTCTGGATGCGGTAGTGACTCACGCGCAGCGGCGTCCAGTCGTCGCCGAGAATCCCGTCGAGCAGCGGAATCTCCCACTCCGGCGCCTTGCCTTCGGCGTGGTGCCAGACGAAGACCAGCCCGTTGCGCTCCAGCACCGGCCAGCACGCCACCGCCGCCTTGGCCGGGATGTGCTTGGCGTGCGGCACGACGGTGGTGTGGCCGTCGCTCGCCGCGAAACGCCAACGGTGCATGAGGCATTCGAGGTCGCCGTCGACGACGCGCCCGAGCCCGAGATGCGCTCCGAGATGCGGACAGTACGCGTCGAAGACCCGCGCCTCGCCCTCTTGGGTGCGAAACAGCACGAGGTCCTTGCCGAAGTAGTGGATCGACTTCACCTCACCGGGGCTCAGGTCACGCGAGAGTGCCACCTGGAACCAGCCGTTCGGGTTTTGAGGCATCGGAAAGCGCGACGTCATTCACTCCTCCGTTGTGCGAGCACCGAGCGCTCGGCGTCGAAGTAGAACATGTTCTACTTCATGCTCGACGATGCACCAGAGCGTGTCTGTGACGCTCGTCACACAACGAAACGCGCCCGGGCAACGCCCCGCCTCGATCGCCAGCGCTGCCGCCAACCCCTCGAAATCCCGAGAGATCCTTGCGGGCGGCCAAGCCGCCCCGGAATCAGGGAGCGGCGGAGGCGTCGATCGGGAAGCGTTCGGCGAGCGTCGCGGACACACCTCCGCGCAGCGCGATGTCCCGGTAGACACCCGCCACCGCGCGGGGGCTGCGCGTCTTCGCGGGATCGGCGGCGTCGACGGCGTAGAGGCCGAACGGCGTCCCCATGCCTTGATTCCACTCGTAGTTGTCCATCAGCGACCAGTAGAAGTAGCCGCGCACGTCGGCGCCTTCGTCGATGGCCCGGGCGATCCAAGCGAGGTTCTCCACCAGGAACCGGTCCTGGGGCGGATATCCGGCTTCGTCGGGCGCGCCGTTCTCGGTGACGTAGATCGGCAGATGGAAGCGTTGCGCCGCGTAGCTCACGGCTTCGTAGATGCCGCGCGCGTAGTCGCGGTCGTAGGCGAGCGTGAGCGGATTGAACGTGGTGAGCGACGAGAGCCCCGGCAGGATCGCGAGGCCGGGCACCAGGAACTGCTCGACGAAGATCCGGTTGTAGTAGTTCACACCCAGCCAATCCATGCGGCCGGCGAGCTCGGGCGGCATCGCGTCGACGGTGCCGTCGAGATCGGTGTCGAGCTCGCCGAGCGCGACCGCTCGCAGGAAGACCTCGTCGTAGAGGTACTGGACGTTCTGGGCGGCGAGCCGATCTCCCGGCTTGGACGCGTCCTTCGGATAGACGGGGCTCAGGTTGTAGACGAGGCCGATGCTGGCGGCGCTGCCATCGCCGTCGGCGTCCGTGAGGTCGTTCGCCTTCACGGCGTCGAACATGCGCGCGTGGGCGTCGATCATCGCGAAGATCGCGGTCTTGGCGGCCTCGGTCTGGAGCAAGAGCGCCGGCGGGTTGCTGCGCTCCTGCGACGGATAGAGGTAGCCGGGATAGAAGACGGCCAGCGGCTCGTTGAGCGTTGCCCAACGATCGACCTCGGCGCCGAACTCGGCGGCCACGAAGCCCGCGTACTTGGCGATCTCGCGCACGATCCGCTCGCGATCCACCCAGCCGCGCCGCGTACACGACGCGAAATCGAGATGGCACCCCACGCCGTCGTGGATCCAGCTCGGCAACGTGTAGTGATCGAGCGTCACCATGGGCTCGAGCCCGCGCGCCCGGAGCGCCGCCAGCATGTCGTGGTATCGGGCGAGCGCCGCGGGATTCGCCAGTGCGCGCAACGCCTCGAGCGTGGTTGCGTCATCGGTGGCGGTGGGAAAGATCCGGCTCCACTCGAAGCTCATCCGATAGGCATCGTTGGCGAGCGCGTGGGCCGCGCGGTCGAAATCCTCCTCGAAGAGCTCCCAATGGCCCGGCCCTGCCGACGGCGGGTCGCCGCTCAGGTAGGCCGTGGGCGACGCCAGCGTCTCGGGCGAGGTGATGAACGCGTACCAATCGGAGCCGCGGTCCTCGCACTCGTTCGCGGCGACCGTCGGGCAGCCCATCTCCACCTGGAATCCCGCCGTGGCGGTGCCCCAGCGAAATCCCGCCGGGAAGGCGTAGGCGAGCGGACCACCCGGCCCGCCCGAGCCATCGCACGCGCCGAGCACCGTCCCCGCGGCGAGAATCGCCCAGGCACCGCGCACCGCACGCACCGCACGCGTCGTCGTGAGCCGAGTCGCCATGCCGGCCTCCCGCATCGTCAGCGCTTCGTTCGCATTCTCGCTCCGTCGAGCGGCGAAGCGAGATGCATCTCGGCGCGGGTGCGCGACGAAAGCGACCCTCAGTGGGTCACGAACGACTCGATGGCGTGCGCGTAGGATTCCGCGTCTCGCTCGCCGAGCTCGATGAGCGCCCGCAGATAGCGCGGTTCGAAGAGGATGAAGCTGAGCGAGTCGGCGCTGTCGGTCTCGCGTGTGCCGAGACCGCGCGTCAGGAACCTGAGCGCGCTCGGCAGGTGGGGCTCGAATTGGCGCGCCAGCACCCCGGGGTCCTGGGAGGGCCGGATCACGAAGAGCTCGACCTGGCGGGTCCCGTTGGGCAGCGGGCCGCCGCCGCGCAGCAAGAGCTCGTTCACCTGCACCAGCCGAAGCGCGTCTTGCTCCAGCATGTCGAGGAACACGGTGTTGAGGATCGTGCCGATCACTTGAGCGGGTGGCGGATAGGCCGCGGTCGGGTTCGCCGCCTCCCGCTCGAAGGCCGCGAAGCGCGTCGACACCGCGAGGATGCGGCGCGCGCCCAGGTGCAGCGCTGGCGAGAGCGGTGCCGCGAGCCGTACGTCGCCGTCGCCGTGCCAGGTGCCGCCGATGCGCACCGCGGGGAACAGCAAGGGCAGCGCCGCCGAAGCGAGCACGTGATCGACACCGAGCTGGGTGCGGATGCCGACCCGCTGCGGCCGCGCCCACGGCTCCACCTCCGGCCCCTGGAACCACGTGACCGATCGTCCGGTCGCGTAGCAGGTGGTGGTGATGGCGACCGCCCGCAGCCGATCGCTCGCGACGTTCGCGTCGATGCCCGCGAGCGCGTGCCCCTCGCGGGTCAGCACGCGCGTCACCAGCTCGCGCAGCGGCGCCGTGTCGACCAAGCTGGTGAAGCGCGGCGCGCTCGCCGATCCGCCCGAGAAGAGCCGCAACCCGAACCGCGCGGCGTGTGAGGCCAGCGAGCGCCGATCCACGCGGAACACCTGCTCCACGCTCAAGCTCGACCACAGCTCGGCCAGCTCTTCCACCGCGCTCACGAGCGAGCCCGGATGATTCGCGAGCGCCACCGCGTTGAGGGCGCCGGCGGAGACTCCGGTGAGAATCGGGATGGTGAGCTCGGGGAAGCGGCGCGCCAGGAACTTGAGCAGCCCGACCTGGTAGGCCGCGCGCGCGCCGCCGCCGGTGAGGACCAGCGCCATGCCCCTTCCGTCGGCGGGCCGCGGCACGATCCGCGCGGCTTGGGGCGCCCCGCGGACACTCGGCGCCTCGCTGGCGGGATCGAGCGCGCGAGCGGACGCCGGTAGAGGCGCGCTCGGAGCCACGCGGGCGGGCAGCGAATCGTCGCAAGGGTCTGCCGGCGGGCGCGTCCACTCGAGCACGGCATGGCCTCCCGGCTCTGGTTATCGGCGCGCGGCCTTCGCCCTTGAGCGCTCGGCCCGGCCGAGCGCGCGGGGTGGTGTGCGTCAGCGGACTCCGCAGGTTGCGGAGCCGGCTGACGGTGGCATCCGCGGCAGGCACCGGCGGCCTTCCGATGCGAGTGCGATTCCGCGAGCGATGTCCACCACTTACACGGGCCTCCCGGACGCGGCGCGAAGCCGTCGCCAGGCATTCGGCTTGCTCGAAGGGCCGGCATCCCCTCGAGCAACGGAGCGCTCCCCCATGGCGGAAGGTGCAAAGGACAAAGAGAAGGTCGTGATCGAGGAAGGCGCCGCGGCGGCCCCTCCCAAGAGCTCGAAGACCAAGCTCATCGTCATCATCGCGGTGGTGGTGCTCTTGCTCGGCGGCGGAGGTGGCGCGGCCTACTTCTTCGTGCTCAAGCCGAAGCTGGCCGCGGCCAAGAGCGACACGCCGGCCGACGCCGAAAGCGAAGGCGAGGCCGAGAGCGCGCACGGCGACAAGAAGGAGCCGCCGGCGAGCGAGCACGGCGAGAAGAAGGAAAGCGGCGGCGAGAAAGGCGCCAAGGGCGGCCACGGCGCCAAGGGTGCCGCGGAGTCGAACAACGTCGCCCTCGAGCCCTTCATCGTGAACCTCAACGACCCGAGCGGGAACCGCTACCTGAAGGTCGACATGGTTCTCGAGATGCGCGGCGAAGGCTGCGCCGAGGCGATCGCCGCCAAGCGCGAGCGGCTGCGTGACTCGATCATCCTGCTGCTGCGCTCGAAGACCATGGCTGACCTCCAGGACGTCGACGGCGTCCTCAATCTCAAGAAAGAGGTCATCACCCGCGCCAACTACGAGCAGGACCGCTGCAAGGCCCTCGACCTGCTGTTCACGGACCTGGTCATCCAATGACCTCGCCGGTGTTGCGCACCCACCACGGGGCACCGGACGAGCCGGTGCTCTCGCAGGCCGAGATCGATGCCCTCCTGGAGGCGATCCACGACGGCGCGATCGACCTGAAGTCGGCGGCCCAGGAGGCCACCGAGGTCGAGGCCTTCGATTTCAGCCGCCAGTACCGCGTCGCGCAGAAGATGCCGACGCTCGACCTGATCCACAAGCGCTTCTCGACCGGGCTACGCGCGGCGCTGGCCGCGATGCTCGGCCGCAACGTCGAGGTGGCGGTGTTGTCGACGCGCACCACGCCGTACGGCCGCTTCCTCGCCTCGCTGCCGCCGATCGCGAGCTTCAGCCTCTTCGGCCTCGATCCGCTCGGCGGCTACGGGATGGTGGTGCTGCACCCCGAGCTGATCTCGATCTTCATCGATCTGCTGCTCGGCAATCGCGAGCTCAACACGCCGGTGGCGCTCACCCGCGACCTCACCGCCGTGGAGCTGCGGCTCGGCCGGCGCATCGCCGAGTCCGTGCTCGCGTCCTATCGCGAGGGCTGGCAAGCGGTGCAGCCGCTCAAGCTCAATTACCTGCGCACCGAGCAGGCGAGCCTCTTCACGCCGATCGCCCCCAACGACGAGATGGTGGTGGTCGTCGACGTCGAGGTGACCATCGCCACCTTCACCGAGTCGCTGGCGGTGGTGATCCCCGACGCGTCGCTCGAGAGCGTCCGGCAGAAGCTCATCAAGGACTTCCGCATCACCGACCCCAAGGCCACGCGCTCGTTCGGCGAGCTGATCGCGGAGCGCCTGCCCGCCCTCGAAGTGCTGGTGCAAGTCGAGCTGGGCCGGATGCACGCACGGGTCGGCGACGTCGTGAACCTCGCCGTCGGCGACGTGCTGACGCTGAGCCAGCGGGTCGAGGATCCGCTCACCGCCTTCGTCGAGGGCGTCCCGAAGTTCGCCGGCACCACGGGTGCGTCGGGCGGCAGCGTGGCGCTCGAGCTGACCAACCGAATCCAAGCTCGTTGAGCTTGGGAACCGAGCCACCACCGATTCGCGCGCCACGAGGATCCTTCCATGAGCAAGCCCGGCGATACCCAGCCCTCCACGGCCAACGACCCCGCGCTCGACGGCGGCGCCAGCCAGGCCGTGCAGGACCTCTCGTTCGTGATGGACATTCCCCTCGAGATCTCGGTCGAGCTGGGACGCACGCGTCTCAAGATCGAGGATCTCCTCTCCCTCGGCAGCGCTTCGGTGATCGAGCTCGATCGCTTCGCCGGCGAGCCGGTGGACGTGCTCGTGAACCGCAAGCTCATCGCGCGCGGCGAGTGCGTGGTGGTGCACGACAAGTTCGGCGTTCGCCTCACCGAGGTGGTGAGCGCGCGCGACCGGCTCGAGCCGCTGCGATGACACCGCTTCGGGGAGCTGCGCCGATGACCACCCGCGACCGCTTCCGCCCGTACCGCCAACGCCTCGCGTCGCTCGCCAGCCTGGCGCTCGGGCTCGTGCTCGCCGCCGACGCGCGCGCCTACGACGACTCCGGCAGCCGCGCTCCCACGCTCGCCGCCGAGCTCGACACCAGCGCCGTCAGCGCGAGCCGCGTCGACACCGAGGAGCCGCCCGCGGCACCCAAGCCCAAGACCCGCAAACCGTCGGTCGCGACCAAGCGCGCAGCCGACACCGCGCCCGTGGCCGAGCAGCCCTCCGCGACCGCCGCGACGGCAGCAGCCGCGGCACCTGCGCCAACGAGCGTCGCTCGGGCCGCCGCCCCGGCCCCCGAGGCCACGGCCGCCGAGCCCCGCGCCGCGATTCAGCCGCTCACGCCGATCGCGCTGCCCACACCCGAGCCCTCGGCGCTCTCGACGCCGGTGTGGCCGCGACCGGAGGCCGAGCGCAATGCCAGGCGCGTCGATTCCAGCGCACGCGGCGGCGACTCGACCGTGAGCCGCACCGCGCTCGGAGGCGGACTCGGCCTCGGCAATCCGATCGATCTCGGCGCCGCGTTGACCCGCAGCGCCGCGTCGGTCGTGGTGTGCGTGCTGGTCGGCGGCGCGCTGCTCTTCTGGAGCAAGCGCCGCGGCCACGGTGCCCTCGCCGCCGCCGGCAACGACCGCGACCGCTTGCTGGTGATCGCGAGCCGGGCGCTGGCACCCCGTCGCAGCCTGCACCTGATCGAGGTCGAGGGTGTGCGGCTCTTGATCGGCGTCGACGCCGAGCAGATCCGTCCGCTGGCGCTGGTGCCGGCGACGCCGCACCCCGCCACGGCGGCCGCGGTCGCGTCGACGGTCGCCGCCACCGAGACCATGCGCGCCGCGGCAGCGCCGAAGCCCGCGGCAGCGGCCCGTCCGACGGCGCCCGAGCCCTCCCTCGAGACCGTCGACGTGCGCGCCTCGCTCGAGCGCGCGACTCGCTCCGGCGCCGTGCGCGCCCCCGATCCGAGCGCGTTGCTCGGCCTCGCCTCGACCCTCAAGCGACATCTCAAGAACGGCAACGGGAGCGCGGCGTGAACCGCTCGTACCGACGGACCGCGGCCCGGGTGCTCGGGTACGCCGCCTGCGCGACGGTCGTCGCGCTGGCCTGGACGGTTTCCGCTCACGCGCAAGCCAGCGGCGGGCCGTCGCTCAAGCTCGACCTCGGCGACCTGAGCGCCGGGCGTGCCTCCAACCTCATCGAGATGGTGGCGCTCATCACGGTGATCGGGCTCGCGCCCTCGGTGCTGGTGCTCTTCACCTCGTTCACGCGCATCCTGATCTCGCTCTCGATCCTGCGCCAGGCGCTCGGCCTGCCGCAGGTGCCGCCGAACCAGGTGCTGATCGGCCTGGCCCTCTTCCTGTCGGTGTTCGTGATGCGGCCGGTCTGGGAGCAGGTCGACACGCAGGCGCTCACGCCCTACCTCGCCGAGGAGATCGACGCTCGCGAGGGCCTAACGCGCGCCTGGGGCCCGGTGCGCACGTTCATGCTGGCGCAGACCCGCGACAGCGACCTGGCGCTCTTCGTCGAGCTGTCGCGGCAGCCGATCCCGACGCAGCGCGAGGACGTGCGCTTCGACGCGCTCGCACCCGCGTTCCTCCTGAGCGAGCTCAAGACCAGCTTCCTGATCGGATTCCTGCTCTACGTGCCGTTCCTGGTGCTCGACCTGGTGGTGGGCTCGGTGCTGCTGGCGATGGGCATGATGGTGCTCCCGCCGGTGGTGATCTCCCTGCCCTTCAAGCTGCTGCTGTTCGTGATGGTCGACGGCTGGTCCCTGGTCGTCGGCTCGCTGGTACGGGGATTCCACACGTGAGTCGAGCGACGACGAGAGACCTCGGGCGGTTTCCCGCCCCTCCCCCGCGCGTGCTCACGGCAGACCGGAGGATCGCGCGATGAGCTCGGTGGACGTGGCACAGGTGGCCGGGATGGCGCTCAGGACCGGAATCCTGGTGGCCGGGCCGTTGCTCACCGCCGGGATGCTGGTCGGGATCCTCTTCGGCGTGCTGCAAGCGATGACGCAGATCCACGAGGCGACCCTCGCGGTGGTGCCGAAGATGGCCGCCGTGATCGGCGCGCTGGCGGTGGGCGGGCCGTGGATGTTCCAGACCTTGCGCCAGCTCATCGTCGGCCTCTACCGACTGATCCCCAGCGTCTGAGCCGATGGGCGCCGAGCGTCGACCGTGATCGAGCTGCACGCCACCAGCGCCTGGATCACCACCTTCGCGGCCGTGCTGGCGCGAGTGGCGGCGTTCGTGATCGCGGCGCCCATCCTCGGTCAGAACGTGATTCCCGCGCGCGTGCGGCTGCTGCTCATCGTGGCCATCGCGGCGTCGTTGGTCTCCGTCGCTCCCGCGCCGGCGCTCGACGCCGGGCACGCGCCGCTCTCGGTCGCCTTCGGGTTGGTGCTGGAGGCGCTGGTGGGCGCGCTGCTCGGCTTCGTCGCGCGGCTGGTCTTCGACGCGGTGAGCTTCGCGGCCGAGGCGATCTCCATCAGCATGGGCCTCGGCTCGGCGAGCCTCTTCGATCCGATGCTCGGACAGCAGGGCTCGGTGCTCACGCTCTTCGAGGGGCAGGTGGCGGTGGCGCTGTTCGTGGCGCTCGACGGCCATCACGTGCTCTTCGAGGTGCTCGGCCGATCGCTGCAAGCGGTGCCGTTGCTCACCCCGCACATCGGCCCGGGCCTCGCGTGGGGGTTGGTGCAGGTGGTCACGACCACCGCCGCCGCCGGTCTCGCGCTGGCCGCGCCGGTGCTCACGACGCTGCTGCTCTTCCAGACCGGCCTCGCCGTCTTGACCCGCGCGGTGCCCTCGCTCGGATCGTTCGCGAGCATGGGCTTTCTCGCGACTGTGGCGGTGGGCTTGCTCCTGCTGCAGGCGACCCACAGCCACTGGCTACAGGCGGTCGCGGGTCTCATCGATCTCACGGGCCGGCAGATGAACGCCGCCTTCGGAGCGCTGGCGACACCCTGACGAGGGGTGCGCGAGGACGGGACCATGTCCGAGACCAGCGCGGACGATCGCACAGAACAACCCACCTCGCGACGGCTCCAGAAGGCGCGCGAGCAGGGTCAGATCGCGCGCAGCCGCGAGGTCAACACCGTGGCGCTGCTGGTGGGAGTCGCCACCGTGTACCACTACTTCGGCGCCCATTCGCTCGACGAGCTCATCGCCATCGGGCGCGCCTGCTGGAGCGCGATCGGCGACGTGGCGGACGGCGACGTCCTCGCCACCGCGTACGTGTCCGCTGGCCGCGCCTCTGCGTTGGTGGCGGTGCCGCTCCTGACCGTGATGGTGCTGGGCGTGGTCTCGCAACTCGCCCAGGGCGGCTGGCTCATCACCCTCGCGCCCATCGCGCCCAAGCTCACGCCCTTCGATCCCACCGCGATGCTCGGCCGCCTCGCCGGACGGCGGAACTGGGCGGACCTCGGCCGCACCGCCCTCGCCGCGACGCTCGCGATCTACGTGGTCACCCGCGAGCTGCGCGCGGACCTGGGGCCCGCCGTCGATCTCCACCACGCCAACGCGCGCGGCATCCTCGCCTTCCTGGGCACCCGCCTCGACCACCTCGTGCTCATGACCGGCGCGGCACTCGTCGCGCCGGCGGTCGTCGACTACTTCTACCAGCGCTACAGCCTCAACAAGCGCCTCAAGATGACCAAGCAAGAGGTCAAGGAAGAGGCGCGCGACGAGGACGGCGATCCGCTGGTCAAGGGCCGGGTGTCGGGCATGCGGCGCGAGATGGTGCTGCGCCGCTCGCTCGCGCAGGTGCCCACCGCCGACGTCGTCATCACCAACCCGCAACACGTCGCGGTGGCGCTGCGCTACCGGAGCGGCTCGATGGCGGCTCCCAAGCTGGTGGCCAAGGGCGCGGACACGATCGCGGCCAAGATCCGCGAGATCGCCCGCGCCCACGACGTGCCGATCCTCGAGCGCCCGCCGCTCGCGCGCTGGATCTACCGGCACGTCGCGGTGGGCGCCGAGATCCCCGAGTCGCTCTACAAGGCGATCGCCGAGATCCTGGCCTTCGTCTATCGCACTCGGGGCGCGCGCAAGCGCACCGCGCTGGCGGCGCTCGGAGCTAGGCGATGAGCGCGGCGACGCCTGCCACCACGCGCGCACCGGCGCCCGCCGCCACCCCGGCGCGCGCCGGAGCGCCCGCTGCCGCCGGCGCGGTACCGGCCAAGGGCACCGCCGCCAAGGCCGCGGGCGCCCCCATGCGAATCCCGGTGAGCGAGCTGGTGGTGGCGATCGGCCTCGTCGGCATCTTGCTGCTGATGCTGGTGCCGGTGGCGCCGGTGCTCCTCGACGTCTTCATCACGCTCAACCTGACCATCGCCGTGCTGGTGCTGATGATCGCGGTCTACGTGTCGAAACCCCTCGATTTCGAGGGATTCCCCACGGTGCTGCTGTTCACGACCTTGTTCCGCCTGTCGCTCAACGTCGCGACCACGCGGCTCATCCTGACCTCCGGCGAGCACGGCGCCGCCGCGGTCGGCCGCGTGGTGACCGCGTTCGGCGAGTTCGTCGCCGGCGGCGATCCGGTGGTGGGCGGTGTCGTCTTCCTGATCCTGGTGGTCATCAACTTCGTGGTCATCACCAAGGGCGCCGGCCGCATCGCCGAGGTGAGCGCGCGCTTCACCTTGGACGCCATGCCCGGCAAGCAGCTCTCGATCGACGCCAACCTCTCGAGCGGGCTGATCGGCGAGCAGGAAGCGCGCGAGCGCCGCCGCGCGCTGGAGCGCGAGGCCGAGTTCTACGGCTCGATGGACGGCGCCAGCAAATTCGTCCGCGGCGACGCGATGGCCGGCTTGATCATCACCGCCATCAACATCATCGGCGGCTTGGTGATCGGCGTCGCGCGCCACGAGCTGAGCTTCGCCGAGGCGGGCCACATCTACACCGTGCTCACCATCGGCGACGGGCTCGCGGCCCAGATCCCGGCGCTCTTGATCTCGACCGCCGCCGGTCTGGTGGTCACGAAGGTGAGCGACGGCGAGAGCCTCGGCACCACGCTGCAGAGCCCGGTGCGGAAGTTCCCGCGCGCGGCGCTCTTCACCAGCGGGATCCTGGGGGCGATGGCCTTCGTGCCCGGTCTGCCCTTCCCGCCGTTCGCGGTGCTCGCCATCGGCGCGGGACTCGTCGGGCGCAGCATGGCGCGGGCGAGCCAGGCACCCGAGGCGACGCCCGAGCCGCAGGCGCCGGTGGAGAAGGACATCGAGTCGCTGCTGCCGGTGGACCCGATCGCGATCGAGGTCGGCTACGCGCTGGTGCCGCTGGCGGACCGCCGCCGTGAGGGAAATCTCACGGTGCGCGTGAAGTCGCTGCGGCGCCAGCTCGCCGAGGAGCTGGGGCTGGTGGTCCCACCGGTACACATCCGCGACAACCTGAGCCTCAAGCCCGAGAGCTATCGGATCCTGCTCAAGGGCGCCGAGGTCGCCAGCGGCGAGCTGCGCGCCGAGGGATTGCTGGCGCTCAAGCCCGGCGGCGAGCTGCCGGCGATCGAGGGACGCGCGACACAGGACCCGGCCTTCGGCATCCCGGCGCTGTGGATCTCGAAGTCGAAGAAGGCCGAGGCGGAGCGCGCCGGCTGCACGGTGGTCGATCCCGCGAGCGCGCTCACCACCCACGTGAGCGTGGTGCTGCGGCGAAACGGCCACGAGATCCTCGGTCTCTCCCAGGTCATCGCCGGGCTCGAGCGCATCGCCCAGGAGCACCCGCGGCTGGTCGAGGACCTGGTGCCCGATCCGTTGCCGCGCCCGGTGCTGCTGCGGGTGCTCAAGAACCTGCTCCGCGAGGGCGTCTCGATCCGCGACCTCGCCACGATCCTGGAAGCGCTCGCCGAGGTCGCGCCCGCGACCAAGGACCCCTACGTGCTCACCGAGCGCGTGCGCGCGGCGCTGGCGCGCACGATCCTCGCACCGCATCTGGGCGATGGACGCACGCTGGCGGTGCTCACCCTCGAACGCGAGCTCGAGCGGCGCATGCTCGACGCCGCCGCGCACGGCACCACCGCCGCGGCGCTCGACCCGGTGACGCTGCGGCGGGTGATCGAGCGCGCCCGCGACGGCATCGCCACACCCGCCATCACCGGCGAGCCGCCGGTGCTCTTGGTCCCGGGAGCGTTGCGCCGGCCGCTGCGCGAGGCCCTCGAGCCGTTCCTTCCCGACGTCACCATCCTCGGCCAGGGCGAATTGGTCTCCGGCATTCAAGTGCGATCCGTGGGAACCGTGGGGTAATCACCGATGGATACGAAGAGCTTTCACGCCTCGACCGTCCGCGAGGCATTGGGCCTCGTCAAGAGCGAGCTCGGCGACGAAGCCGAGATCCTGGACACGCGCGCCGTGGGCGAAGGAGCCACGCGTCGCGTCGAGATCCGGGCTCGCGCCGGAAGCCTGCGGGCGCTCGCCGGCCAGCACGCGAGCGACATCGGCCTGCCGACCGTGGCCGCCGGTCAGCCCGCGCCGCTGGCGGGACTCGGCTCGCTGCTGAGCTTCGCTCCCAGCGCCGTCGCCCCAGCGTCCGCCGCGCGCGAGCCCACGAGCGCGGCCACGCCCGCCGACGCCTCGGTGGGCTCGCTCGCCCGCGACCTCGAGCGCGTCGCGCGAAACGTCGAGGGATTCCGTGAGTCGCTCACGCAAATCACCTGGCTCACCGAGCACTTCTCGCTAGGCGTCCTGTCCGAGATCGAGCGCGAGGCCTACCGCAACCTGCGGGCGCGCGGCCTCGACGCGCGCACCGCGCTCACCTTGCTCACCGACGCGCGTGCCTGCGAGCCGCTCGGCGGCTGGCTGCGCGATCGGCTGCTGGCGGTGCTCGGGCAGCGCGTCACGGTCGCCGACCCGCCCTCGCCGACCGGGCCGCGGGTGGTGGTGTTCGCCGGGTCCTCGGGGGCCGGCAAGACCACGCTCATCGCGAAGCTCGCCGCCGCCGCGCAGCTCGAGGGTGTGCCCGGCGTCCACCTCGTCACCACCGACCTCTTCCGGGTCGGCGGCGCCTCGGAGCTGGTGACCTACGGTCGGCTGCTCGGCATTCCGACCCACGTGTTGCGAGAGCCGGCGACGCTCGCGCGGATGATCGAGCGCCTCGATCGCGGCTGGCTCTTGATCGACACCGCGGGACGCGCCGCCGATGACCCGCGCCAGCGCGCGCTGCTCGCACCCGCCGTCGCGGCGCGCGACCGGATCGAAGTCCACCTGACGCTCAACGTCACCACCAAGCCCGAGGATCAGCTCGAGTCGGCGCGCCGCTGGTCGTGGCTCACGCCCGATCGCGCGGCGCTCACGCACCTCGACGAGACCGCCTCGCCCGGCAGCGTCCTGGCCCCACTCGAGGAGCTCGAGCGCCCGCTCTCGTATCTGTCGTCGAGCGGCAACGTCCCGGGCGGGCTCGAGGTCGCGCGCACCGATCTGCTGGCGGGCTGGATCCTCGGCGAGGGCTGATCGACGCGCACCATCCGGCGCGCGAATGCCGTCGCCGGCGCCGACACGAGGCGCGCGCGGCCCGCGTACCGATTCGCACCCGAACCTGGACGGGCGGCCTGTGTCGCCGCCGCCGCGAGAGACGAGGTCGCCATGAACGCCCAACCCGGTGCACACGCGCTTCCGTTCCTGCCCCGCGCGCGCTCGCATTGGCTCGCGGTGGTGGGGGGCAAGGGAGGCGTCGGCAAGACCCACGTGGCGGCGAGCCTCGCGCACGCGTGGGCCGCCGCCGGCGAGCGCGTGCTGCTGGTCGACGCCGACCTCGGTTTGGGCAACGTCGAGATCCTGCTCGGGCTTCGGCCGCGCTTCGACCTCGCCGACGCGATCACGGGCCGGGTCTCGCTCTCCGACGTCGTCGTGCAAGCACCCAACGGCGTGCACGTGCTGCCTGCGGGCTCGGGCTCGCTCGACCTCGCCACGTTCACGCTGCCCGAGCGCGCGCGCCTCACGGCGAGCCTCACGGCGCTGGGACACCTCTACGACCGGGTCGTCCTCGACGTCGGCGCCGGCATCGGTCCGGTGGTGCTCTTCTTCCAGGGCCTCGCGCACGAGACCCTCGTGGTCACGCACGCCGAGCCCACGGCGCTCACCGACGCCTACGCGTTCGTGAAGGTCGCGTATCGCGCCAACGCCACCCGGCGATTCCGGCTGCTCGTGAACCAGGCGCGTGACGGCGAGGACGCCACTCGCGCGCACCGCGTCATCGAGGAGCTGGCGCAACGCTTCCTCGGCGTCGCCGTCGACGACGCCGGCGCCATCCCCTACGACGCCCAGGTCGGTCGCGCGGTGCGGCTGCAGAAGGTGGTGGTCGAATCGAACCCCACCTGCCCCGCCTCCCACGCCCTCGAACGGTTGGCACGCACCCTGCTCTCTCACGATTCCGCCGGCTCGGCGACCACGGCGCACCGTCACGTGCCAGGGAAGGCAAGATGAGAGCGGAGCTCGCGTATTACCGGATAGATCACGAGCCTCGCGGCCAAGACCGCGAGGCCACGATCCTCGCGCACGTCGGCTTGGTGCGACAGGTTGCGCGCCGCATCGGGCACTTCTTGCCCACCGCGGTGGACCGAGATGACCTGGTTCAGGCCGGGATGATCGGCCTGATTCTGGCGGTCGATCGGTTCGATCCCACCAACGGCGCTCAGTTCACCACCTACGCCGAGCACCGGGTGCGGGGCGCGATCCTCGATCACCTGCGCGAATCCGACTGGGCGCCGCGCTCGCTGCGTCACGCGGCCCAGACGCTGGACCACGCCCGCCACGCGCTCACCGGCGAGCTCGGCCGGACTCCGGATCACGCCGAGCTGGCGAACCACCTCGGCGTATCGGTGGACGAGATCGCCGAAACCGACCGCGCCGTGGACGGCTTGCGGCTCTTGAGCCTCAACGATCCCGTCACACTCTCCGACGACGAGGTCACCGAGGTGATCGACGTCCTCGACGGCAGCGACTCGATGACGCCGCTCGCCAACGCCGAGCTCCAGCAGTTCCGCGACCGGCTGGTGCGCGCCATCGCCGCGCTGCCCACCAAGGCGCAGACCGTGCTGTCGCTCTACCACTCCGAAGGACTGACCATGAAGGAGGTCGGCGACGTGCTGGGCGTCACCGAGTCGCGGGTGAGCCAGATCTACTCGCAAACGATGCGCACGCTGCGCGAGTGGCTCGAAGCGCACGGCGCCGAGGACCCGCGGGAATCGGCGTCGTGAGCGCCGCCACCGCACGAGGGTGATTCGTGGCCAGCTCGTCGATCGGCCCGGCGGTTCCCGTGAGCGTGCCGGCGGTGATCGGCGAGCAGCCGCGCCGCCGCCGCGACGCACCGAACCGCGATCCGCGCCAGCCGCGCCACCACGAGCCACCCGCCCCCGAGCCCCCCATCGCCAACACCGATCCCACGGCCAGCGACGAGCCCGACGGCGCGCAGCCTTCTCTCGACGTCTTCGTCTGACCCTGCCCGCGACGCATCACGGAGATCCCATGAGCCCCACGTTCTGGATCACGCAGATCGCCTTCGACACGCTGCTCATCGGCGGATTCGTGTGGATGCTTTACGAAGGCCGCCGCCTGCGTCGGCTCGCCGCCAACGTGCGCGGCAGCGCCCACGGCACCGCCGCGCTGGCCGAGATCGTCGACGACCTGGAGGCGCTGACGCGCGCCTCGGCCCTCACCGCGCGCGAGATCGAGCAATCGGTGAAAGCCAACGGCGAGGAGATCCAGCGCCGGCTGCTGCTGGTCGAGCAGAAGCGCGACGAGCTGGAGCGCGCCATCGATCGCGCCGAGGAGCTCGCGGCGCGGGTCGCCGAGCCGGTGGCGGCGAGCGCGGCCGCGAGCGCGAGCAGCGCGCCCCGCGCCGGTGCCCACGCTGGCGGCCCCGCGCTCGCATCGCTGGTCGACCCGGCGGCGCCCACCTACGACCTCGCGTGCGATCTCTTGCTTGGCGGACTCGATCCCGACGACGTGGCGCGCGACACCCGGCTGCCCATCGCCGAGGTGGAAGTGCTGCGCGCGCTGCGCCTCGCGAGCACGGCGCCCATCACCCGAGCCTCGCTTCGCTGACGCCATGCGCATCGAGGACGGACTCTACACCGCGATCGCGAGCGGTCGGCTGCTCGAGCGAGATCTCGACGCCGTGACCGAGAACCTCGCGAACGTGGCCACCGCCGGCTACAAGAGCGCGCGGCCGGTGACGCAGGAGTCGCCGTTCGCCCGCGTCCTCGCCGACAAGTCGACGCCGATCCCGCTGCCGAACGACGGCGCGCTGGGTCGCGACTGGTCGCACGGCCCGCTCACCCGCACCGGCGGCGCCTTCGACGTGGCGCTGGGCTCGGACGCGTTCCTGCAAGTGAGCACCGAGCGCGGCCCGCGCTTCACGCGCGACGGACGGCTCACGACCGATTCCGAGGGCAAGCTCACCCGCATCACCGGCGAGCCCGTGCTCGACGCGCAGGGCTCCGAGATCCGGCTGCCCCCGGGAGCGCCGACGATCCGCACCGACGGCACCGTGATCGTGAACGGCTCCGAGGTGGCCAAGCTCGCGGCCTTCGAGGTCAGCGATCGCAGCCAGCTCATCGGCGACGGCGAGGGGCTCTACCGCCTCGCGGGCGCCGACCCGAGCGCCAGCGTCCCGAGCACCGCGCCGCGCTTCCTGCAAGGCGAGATCGAGGGATCGAACGTCAACGCACCGCGAGCCATGGTCGACATGATCGAGGTGCACCGCAGCTACGAAGCCGTGATGCGCGCGGTCAAGACCCTCGACGGTCTGCTCGCGCGTGCCACCCAGAGCCACGGAGGCTCGTGACCATGATCCGCGCCCTGCACACCGCCGCCACCGGCCTCGACGCCCAGCAGCTCGAGATCGACAACATCACCAACAACCTGGCGAACGTGAACACCACGGGCTTCAAGCGAGCCCGCGCCGAGTTCCAGGATCTGCTCTACGAGAACCTGACGGCGCCGGGCACGCAGGACGCCGCCGGCACCGAAACGCCCACCGGCACCCAGATCGGCCACGGCGTGCGCACGGTGGCGATCCGGCGCTTCTTCGGGCAGGGCCCGGTGCGCAACACCGGCAACCCGCTCGACGTGACCATCGACGGCGACGGCTTCTTCCAGGTGACGCGCCCGGAAGGCGACATCGCCTACACCCGCGCCGGTGCGTTCAGCCTGTCGAGCCAAGGGCAGCTCGTCACCGCGGACGGCATTCCGATCGAGCCGTCGATCCAGATCCCACCCGACGCCAGCGACGTCACCATCTCGGCGGACGGAACCGTCTCCGCGATGCAGCCGGGACAGACCACGCCCACGCAGCTCGGCCAGCTGACGCTGGCGCGCTTCGCCAACCCGCCCGGTCTGCAGGCGATCGGCGGGAACCTGTTCCTCGAGACCGCCGCCTCCGGCGCCCCGACCACCGGCAATCCGTCGAGCGACGGCCTCGGCAAGCTCGAACAGGGCTTCCTCGAGGGCTCGAACGTGAACGTCGCCGAGGAGCTCGTGAGCATGATCGTCGCCCAGCGTGCCTACGAGATCAATTCACGCACGGTGCGAGTGGCCGACGAGATGATGCAGCTCGCCAACAACATGCGGTGATGCCGTGCCCCTCGCCTCTCGCCTCGTTTCGATCGTCGCGCTCGCGGCGTGCCTCGCGTGGTGCGAGCGCGCCGCAGCCGCGGCGGGCGACGGCGCGCACCCGGCGCCGGCGAGCCTCGACGCCCACGCCCAGGTCGCGCGCTGGATCGCCGACCGTCTGCAGGTGCCCGCGGAGCTGATTCGGGTCGACGGATTCGAGCTGCCCTTCGGCGTTCCCCCGAGCGAGACCCTCGAGATCCTCGAGGACGGCAGCGGAGCGATGGTGGGCGCGCTCACGCTGCGCGCCCGTGTCGCCGGCCCGGACGGCCACGCGCGCTTGCTCAGCTTGCGCGGTCGCGTGGCGCTGCGCCGCGAGCGGCTGCGCGCAGCCCGCGCCGTTCCGCGCGGGCACGTGATCGAGCCCGAGGACGTGGTCGCCGATCTGGTGTGGGACGACGGCGGCCAACCGCTACCGGTCGCCGAGGACGTGATCGGCCTGGAGGCGCGCCGCGCGATCCCCGCGAACCAGCCGCTGCGCGCAGCCGACGTGGGCGAGCCCACGCTGGTGAAGCGCGGCCAGCCGCTCAAGGTCGACTACCTGACGCCCGGCCTCACGGTGGTCGGGACGGGTCGTGCGCTCGGCGACGGACGGCGCGGCGAGCTCGTGCGCGTCGAGATGCCGGGCGCGCGACGCGTCATCACCACCAAGGTGATCGGCGAGGGGTGGGTCCGCGCCTCGCCCGATGCCCAGCCGATGCTGGTCGGGAGGAACCGATGAACGCCGCGATCTCGGCGCGACGGGGCGCGCGTGGAGCCTGTGGCCTCGGGTCGTTCGCGCTCGTGCTCGTCTGTGGCTGCGCCGCGAAGACCCCGCCCACTCCCGACGGCACGCCGATCGCCAGCCTGCCGGCCTCGACCGCGACCAGCGAGCCGCAGGCCAACGCGCGCCCCGCGAGCGCGGGCTCGCTGTGGCCGACCGACGAGCAGGGCTACCTCTTCAGCGACCACAAGGCGCGGCGGGTGGGCGACCTGCTCACGGTCAAGATCATCGAGCGCGCCGAGGCGTCGAAGGACGCGGGCACCAAGCTGAGCCGCGACAACGCCATCGACGCCTCCATCGAGAACCTCTTCGGGCTCGAGAAATCGGTGGTCGCGAGCAATCCCTACGTCAATCCCGCCTCGCTGATCAAAGGCGAGATGAGCAACAAATTCGAAGGCAACGGATCGACCAAGCGCAGCGACGACCTCACCACGCAGATGACCGTGGTGGTGGATCAGGTGCTGCCCAACGGCAATCTGGTGATCCGCGGCAGCCGCGTGGTCGGGCTCAACTTCGAGCAGCAGGTGCTCACGCTGAGCGGCTTGGTCCGCCCCGAGGACATCGATTCGCAGAACACGGTGCTCTCGACGTTCATCGCCAACGCCGACATCCGCTACGGCGGCAACGGCGTGGTCAACGACAAGCAGCGGCCCGGGTGGTTCACGTGGCTTGTGGACTGGGTATGGCCATTGTGAACACGAGCGAGCGGTGGGGGAACCCAGTCGTGCGCCTCGCGGGTGTTGTCTGCGGGGGGCTGTTCCAGCCCCCCGCCCCACGAAGAGCGCGATCTTCGTGGGGCCCCACCCCCGAGTCACTCGCTGCGCTCGTGCGGCGCCGCTGGCGCCGGCCGAGCGAAACCGCTCGAGAACCGCGACTGGGTATGGCCATGGTGAGCACGAGCGAGCGGTGGGGGAACTCCGTCGTGCGCCTCGCGGATGCTGTCTGCGGGGGGCTGTTCCAGCCCCCCACCCCCGAGTCACTCGCTGCGCTCGTGCGGCGCCGCTGGCGCCGGCTGGACGAAGACAGTCGGGAACCCATGCTCGGTGCAGCCACGGTGAGCACGAGCGCCAGACACGGTGCGAGATTCGAGGCGGTGCGATGAAGACGACGGCGAATGAAAGCTCGCGTCGACGGGCGGCGCGACGTGGAGATCCGGGCGCCACGACCGGGTCCGCCTCGACGTCGCGTGCGCGCGCCGCGCGCGAACCCGCGTCCGTCGACGACCTCGCGTACGGCACCGCGATCTGCGTGTGGCACCCCACGGCGCCCACCGCGCCCGCGATCCGACGCTCCTCGACACGCGCCCGGGCACGCGCCGCCGCACTCGGTCTGCTCGCGCTGGTGCTGGTCGCCACCGACGCCCGCGCCGCGCGCATCCGCGACATCGCCGACCTGCGCGGCGTGCGCGGCAACGACCTCGTCGGCTACGGCCTGATCGTCGGCCTCGATGGCACCGGCGACGACATGGCGGTCACGCGCCAGTCGCTGGCGAGCTTCCTCGATCGCCTCGGCGTCACCCTCGACGAAGCCGAGGTGCGCAAGATGAAGCCGGACAACGTCGCGGCGGTCTCGGTGACGGCGGTTCTACCGCCGTTCGCCAGCCCGGGCGCGCGGATCGACGTGATCGTCTCCTCGATCGGCAACGCCAAGACCCTCCAGGGCGGCACGCTGCTCATGACTCCGCTACGCGCCGCGGACGGCCACGTCTATGCCGTCGCGCAGGGCCCGATCTCGCTCGGTGGCTTCTCCGCGCAGAGCAAGGGCGGCGGCGACGTGGCGCAGAAGAACCAGAAGAGCGTCGGTCGAATCCCCGCCGGCGCGCGCGTGGAGCGCGCCGTGGACGTGACGTTCGAGGGTAGCCGCGACCTCACCTACGCGCTGCGCGAGCCGAGCTTCACCACCGCGCGCCGCGTCGCCGACGCCATCAATCAGGACCTCGGCAGCGCCGCCGCCATCGCCACCGACGCCGGCACCGTCAAGGTGGCCGTGCCCGAATCCCTCGCGAGCGATGGCGTGGCGGTGGCGGCGCGGCTCGAAGCCCTGAGCGTCGAGCCGGATCGGCCGGCGCGCGTCGTGATCAACGAACGCACCGGCACCGTGGTGATGGGGGCCGACGTCCGTCTCGCGCGAATCGCGCTCGCCCATGGCGGGCTCACCATCGAGGTGAACCAGACGATGGGCGTCTCGCAGCCGACCCCCTTCTCCCAAGGCGGTCAGACCGTCGTGGTGCCCAACTCGGACGTGCAAGTCCGCGAGGAAACGCGACAGCTCGCGGTGGTCGAGCCCGGTGCCACGATCTCGGATCTGGTGCGCGCGCTCAACAGTCTCGCGGTCTCGCCGCGCGATCTGATCGCCATCCTGCAGGCCATCCGACAGGCGGGCGCCATGGACGCCGAGCTCGAGATCATCTGATGAACCGGCCCGCGATCGCCCCACCCGCCCACCTCGCGCGGGATGCGTGGATGCAGCCATGAAGAGCCCCGATCTCGCCCTGGGTTCCTACACCGCGCCGGAGATCGGGCCGGGGTGGGGCTCGACCCTCGGCATGAACCGCGCGACCAAGCCACGCGATCCCGCCCAGGTCGCCGAGCAATTCGAGTCGTTGCTGGTGCAGAAGATGGTCGAGTCGATGCGCGCGTCGCTGAGCGGAGACGACCTCACGGGCGGACCTGGCTCTGACCTGGCGCGAAACCTGCTAGACGAGACCCTGTGCGCGGCGGTCGCCCACGCCGGCGGTCTGGGGCTCGCCAGATCGCTCGGCGCCTCCTTCGCAAGCGGGCCTCCAAGCACGCGAAATGACGCCACAATCGAAATCAACGCGGGCGAGACGGCCCAAGCCTCAAGTCACGCGAGCGATGTGCCGATGACTAGGGTGCCGAGAACGGTGGAAAGCCCAGAGCAGCAGCGCTCGGCAGAACGGCACCTGGGCAAGGACGGGAACGCACCATGAAGATCTCGACTCCCCCGAAAACGGAACAAGTGGCCAGCCGATCCCCGGCGAACGCTGCGCGTGCCGCGCAGACCTCGGGTCCGATCGCTCGAGCACGCTCGGGGCCGAGCCCGGTGGCGGAGGGTGGAGAGGACAAGATCACCCTCTCCAGCACCGCCGCCCAGCTCATCGAGATCGCGAACGCCAGCGAGGACGCCGAGGCCGCGCATCGGCAACGCCTCGAGCAGCTCAAGGCGCAGGTCGCCAACGACCAGTACCAGGTGAACCCAGCCCGCATCGCGAACGCGATGGTGCGCGACATCGTCGCCCAAGGCGGCGCAGCCGCCCAGGCGCCGAAGGACGAGTCCACGAGCTAGCGGCTGCGGGCACTCCTCGCTGTTCCGGTCATGGACGACCGGTCACGGATGATCGCGCATGGATGCAAGGAATCGCGCTTCCCAGGACGTCGCCGTCGCAGCCGAGGCGCTCGAGCGGGCGTATCGGGCGTTGATCGACCACTGGAAGGCCGAACGGGCGCTGCTGGCGCGCCCGGAGCCCGGGCGGATCGAGCGCGCGACCATCCGTGAGAGCGAGATCCTCGCGGCGATCGCCGCCGAGGAGGCGCACCTGCGCCGCGCCGGCGACGCGCTGACGCGCGTGCTCGGCGTCGTTCCGCCCGCCCCGGGCTCCCCGACCGCGGCGAGCGGCGAGGCACCCACGCTGCTCGTGCTGGTCACGCGCCTCGACGATCCCGCGGCGCGGCAGCGGCTGCGCGATGCGCTGGTCTCCTTGCGCGAGACGGTGCGCACCGCTCGCGCGCTCGGCAAGGCACAAGCACAGTTCGTGGAACGCGGGCTCCACAGCCTGCAAGACGCCCTCTCCCGCTGGGCACGCGAATCCCGACCGCTGGCGGGCTACGGAGACATGGCGCGGCACGTTCCCGCCGCGGCCTCCGGCACTTTCGTGCGAGAGACGGCATGAGCGACAGCACCACCGCCAGCCTGCTCGGTCTCGGCCGCAGCGCGCTGCTCACCTCGCAGGCGGGACTGAACGCCGTCGGGCGCAACATCGCCAACGCGTCCACTCCCGGCTATTCGCGACTGCGCACCGAGCTCAGCACGTGGGTGGGCGGCGGGGTCGCCGCGATCCGGCTCGCGGCGATCCGCGACCACCTCCTCGAGTCGCGGCTACGCGGCGCCACCTCCGAGCAATCGGCTCCCCAGGCGCGCCACGACATGCTGGTGCGCATCGAGGACCTGCTCCAGGGCACGGACGGCTCGCGCCTGCAGGACAGCGTGAGCAAGCTCTTCGCCTCGTTCTCCGACCTCGCCTCGAGCCCCAACGGCCGCACCGAGCGGAACACGGTGCAGTCGCAAGCCTCGTCGCTGGTGTCCACGTTCCACGATCTCGCGAACGAGGTGGCGCAAGTCCGCGGCGAGACCGAGACCGCGCTGCGCGACCAGCTCCAGGACGTGAACGAGACCGTCGCCCAGGTGGCGCAGCTCAACTCGCTCATCGCCAGCGCCGTTCCCGGCAGCGCCGACCGCGAAGCGCTCATCGACCAGCGCAACCAGACGCTGCGCACGCTCTCGTCCCGGATCGGGATCGAGGTGACCGAGTCGAGCGACGCGATGGTGCAAGTCTCCCTGCCCGGCGGCCCGCTGCTGGTGGACTCCGACGGCGTCGCGGGCACGCTCAGCCTCGATCTCTCGAGCGCGACCACGGCGGCGATCGATTACGTGCTGCCCGGCGGCACCGGGCTCGACGTGACGACGCTGGTGTCGAGCGGCAGCGTGCGCGGCCTCCTCGACACGCGCAACGACGACCTGCCCGCGCTGCAGAATCAGCTCGACACCCTCGCCGCGGCGCTGGTGACCGAGGTGAACGCGCTGCACGCGCCCGGCATCAACGCCAACGGCACCAGCAACGACTTCTTCCTCGCCACGGGCCTCACCGCCGCCACGCTGTCGCTCGACCCGGCGATCGCCGCCGATCCTGGCAACATCGCCGCAGGCGCCACCGCGACCGTGGGCGACAACACCGTGGCGCTCGCGATCGCCGGGCTCGCGGACCGGTCGTTGGTGATCGGCGGCGGCAACCCGCAGACCTTCGCGAGCTACATCTCGAGCGTGTCGGCCGATCTCGGCTCGCGCTCGAAGAACGCGGCCGAGCTCGCCGATTACTCGGAGGGCCTGGTCGCGTCCCTCGACGAGCAACGGGCGCAGGTCTCGGCGGTGTCCCTCGACGAGGAAGGCACCTACATGCTGTCGTTCCAGCGCTCCTACGAAGCGGCCGCCAAGTTCATCCGTGCCGCCGACGAAGCGATGCAAGCGACGCTCTCGATGCTCTGAGAGGCAGCCCATGATCCGCGTCACGCCCATGAGCGCCTACGCCACGTTCACCCGCAACATCACGCGGTTGGCGTCGGACATGGCGCGGCTCAACAACGACATCGGCTCGGGCAAGCGCGTGCACCGGCCCTCGGACGATCCCGCGGCCGCCGCGCAGGCGGTGCGGCTGCGCGCCGATCTCGATCGCTTCGCACAGCTCGATCGCGCCCGCGGCGCCGCCGAAGACCGCCTCAAGACCACCGAGAGCACGCTGGCGGCGGTCGGCGACGTGCTCTCGCAGGCACGCGTGCTGGCCGTACAGGGCGGCAGCACCCAGGGTGCCGACAGCCGCAACGCCATCGCCGACGGCCTGGAAGGGCTCTTCCAGGACCTCGCGACGCTCGCGAACACCCGCGACGGCGTGAACTACGTCTTCGCCGGCTACGCCACCGAGACCGCGCCCTTCCCGGTCACCGGCTCGTTCTCGAGCACGGTGCCGCCGGCGTCCACCATCGCAGTGACGTATGCGGGCACCAGCGACACCACGGAGGCGGAGATCGCGCCCAACGATCACGCCACCGTCGGCTGGCCCGGCGATCGGATCTTCCTGGGCGGCGGCGACCCGAATCAGGACCTCTTCCAGATCCTCGTGCGGGTGCGCGACGCCGTGCTGTCGGGAGACACCACCGCGGTGAACGCCGAGCTCGGCAACCTCGACGACGCCATCGATCATATCTCGGGCGCGCGCGGTGAGCTCGGCACGGAGCTTCGACGCGTCCAGGACGCCGAGCAACGCCTCACCGAGCGCAAGGCCGACCTCGAGCTGCGCCTCGATGCCGCCCAGGGCGTCGATCTGGTGGGCACCGTCGCCGAGCTGCAGCAGCGCCAGAGCGCCTATCAGGCGGCCCTCAGTGCCGGATCGTCCTCGCTCGGACTGTCGCTCCTCGACTACCTCGGCTGACCGAGCCGAGGGCAGCTCGCGGCGATCTTCGCGGCTGCTCGGCGCTTCGCACCCACGCCCTTCGCTGGTCCCGAGGGCCGCGGGTCACGGCCGGGTCACGGCCGCTGCGCGGCGTGATCGGGGCGCACGCATCCCCACGAAGTCGCACGGCAAAATGCCCGAGATCGAGCGCACCCACCGCCGCTCAAGATCTCGCGCTGGCGACCGAAAAGACTTGCATCGGACCCACGTCGAGCGGGCTCGCAGGCAACGCGCCGAGCCCACCGGTCCACAACGAGCGAGGGACTGCCATGTTGGTTCTGACACGCAAGGCTGGTGAAGGGTTTCGGATCGGCGGCGACATTCGCGTCTCGGTCATCTCCCTCAAGGGAAATTCCGTGCGAATCGGGATCGAGGCCGAGGGCCGCGTTCCGGTCCATCGGGACGAGGTGTACCTCCGGATCGAGGACGAGAACCGGCGCGCTGCGGGGCTCCCACCCGTGGACGCCGTGAGCAACGCCGTCGCGGCGTCGAGCGGCTGAGTGGCCGAACGCGATCCGCTCGCCCCGGCAATTCTTGCCCCTGGGCAACCGCGAGCGCTCGGGGCGGCACGAAAAAAAGCGCGTCGTTTCGCGGCGTGAACGATTCATGGCGTCGGCACGAGGGTTGCTCAGCACCGATGGCGAGACCTGGCCGATCGGGAGCCAACCCACCGAACGAAAGCCTCGTGCCGGGCGAAGGAAGGCCAACGCCATGCAGATCCACACGACTCGCTTCGGTACCATCGACATCGCCAACGACAAGGTGTTGATCGTCGAAGGCGGCCTCATCGGGTTTCCCGAGCTCGAGCGCTTCGTGCTCCTCGAGCATCGACCCGGCTCGCCGCTGCACTGGCTGCAGAGCATCGAGGATCCGACCATGGCGTTCGTGGTCGCGAACCCACTCTCGTTCTTCCCCGACTACACGGTGGACGTGAACGAGTCCGATCTCGAGCAGCTCGCGATCCGCGACGTCGAGTCGGTGGCGCTCTTGGCCATCCTCACGATCCGCTCGGGAGGCCGCGACGTCACCGCGAACCTGGTCGGCCCGCTGCTCATCAACGCCGACAACTTGCGGGGACGCCAGCTCGTCTTGGACCGGCCCGATCTGAGCACCCGGCACATCGTGATCTCCCAGCCGATCGAGCAATCGCTGGCGGCGGCGCCGATCGCGACGGCCGAGCCCGATCTCGAGGTTCCGTTCCTGACGCCCGGCCCCGCCGTCCAGTACGAGCGAGCCACCTGACTCGCCCCACCGCGGCGCGGGCGGATGCGGCTGCACCGCCCGCACGGCCATCCCCGTGACCACCACCGCGCCCCTCTTCGCCGACCCGCGCGAGCTACTCGCGCGGCTCCTCCTCGGCAGCGCCGCGATCGAAGCCGCCCTCGATCGCGGTGACAGCCACGGCGCTCTCGACCAGATCCGCCGCCGCGAGCTCCTGGTGCGCTCGCTCACGCAGCAGCTCGCGGGAGCGCCATCGACCTCGATCGACCCGCTTCGCGACCTCTACGCCGAGCTCGCCGAGCGCGATCGCCGCATCGAGGTCCGTCTCGAGCGCTTGCGCGCCGAGACCATGAACGCGCTGCGCGCCGTGCATCGCGAGCGGCGCAGCTTGACGTCGTTCCAGGCTCCCGACGCGGGGCCCGCGCTGCTCTCCGACCACGGCTGACCGCTGGGTATCGGTCTCGGGGCCTCGCGGTCCCGGGCCGTCGAGCTCCCCGCCCGCGCGCTTCGGCTTCACCGTCCCCCCCACCGCCGTCGAGGTCCGACGCGTTTCGCCGCCCGCGCCGTGCTCGGCGCGCTCGCGCCCATCCCCGCGCGACGTTCGCGCCGCTCGGGCGCAGCGCATGGCGCCGCGCGTGGCGCCGTGCGTGGCGACGATGGTCCGCAATCGTCCCGACGGCTCAAGTTGCCGAGCGAATTGGTCGATCATTCCCCACGAGCGGAGCGCGGCAATGGCGCCGCAGCCGCGAGGAAGAGCCCCAGGCGAGCGACCTCAGGACCGAGGAAAGGAGGATGCGGTGATTCATCGGATCTCGAATGAGGCGCGCGTCGAGGGCACGACGGCCATGACGGACGTCGAGCAGGCCCCACGGTGCGGCGAGCCAATGGGTGGCGCGTCGACGGTGCGAGTCACATCCCAAGGGTAAGGAAGCCCTCCCAACGAACACCAACAGGCGCCCCCTTCGTGGGCGCAACAACGACCAACGTAGGAGGGTTTGAGCCATGGCACTTCGAGTCAACACCAACGTCGGCGCACTGCAAGCCCAACGCGCCCTGAGCCTCGTGTCGTCACGCGTCGATACGAACCTGCAGCGGTTGTCTTCCGGTCTGCGGATCAACAGCGCGGCGGACGATGCCGCCGGCCTCGCGGTCAGCGAGAAGTTGTCGTCCGACATCCGCGGTTACAACCAAGCCACGCGCAACGCCAACGACGGCATCAGCTTGATCCAGGTCGGTGAGAGCGCGTTGGGCGAGATCAGCTCCAGCCTGAGCCGTCTTCGCGAGCTGGCGCTGCAGAGCTCCAACGGCACGCTGGCGAACACCGACCGCAACGCGATCGACAAGGAGTTCCAAGCGCTGGTCTCGGAAATCGACCGAATCGCGTCGACCACCGACTTCTCCGGCACGAACCCCATCAACAACACCAACTCGGTGTCGATCCAGGTGGGCCTCAACTCGGGCGGCAACAACGTCATCAGCCTCACCGGCGTGAACGCCACCAAGACCTCGCTGGGACTCTCGGGTCTCACCGTCTCGACGCAGTCGAACGCCAGCGGCGCGTTGGACAACATCTCCGCTGCGCTCACCAGCGTCTCCGGGTTCCGCGCGCAGTTCGGCGCCGTGCAGAACCGCCTCCAGGTGTCGATCCGCAACCTGGGCGTCGCCGCCGAGAACTCGACGGCCGCCGCGTCGCGAATTCGCGACGTGGACGTCGCGAGCGAGGCCAGTGAGCTCGCGAAGAACCAGATCATCCAGCAGGCCGCCGTGGCTTCGCTGGCGCAGGCGAACGTGTCCGGTCAGCTCGCACTTCGGTTGCTCGGCTGATTCGGATCCCTCTCACGCCGACCGGGCGGTCCTCGCCGAGAGCGAAGCCGCCCGGATTGGCGACCCCCCGCGCCCCGCGGGCGCAGGGGTAGGCCCGAGGAGAAACCATGGCCAGCTCCAGCTCGAACGTCAGCTTTTCCGGCCTCGCCTCGGGCATCGACACGGCCAGCATCATCCAGGCCATGGTCACGGCGCGCTCGCAGCCGATCCAGACCATGCAGTCGCAGCGCGCGGCGCTGCAATCGAAACGCAGCGCATTCTCGACCCTCTCGTCGCAGCTCTCGGCGATCGAGGCGATCTCGAAGAAGCTCGACAACCTGAGCGACGTCTCGTTCTCGAGCTCGTCGCTGGGCGAGGAGTTCCGCAGCCTCTCCGCGACCTCGTCCAACACCGCGCTCTTCAGCGCCCAGGTCGACTCGGCGCGCGGTGTCACTGGCACGCACACCGTGACGGTGGAGCGGCTCGCCAAGGTCGCGGTCGCGAGCGCGGGCAACGGCAACGGCAGCACGTTCGCGTCGCTCGACGCGGAGATCGCGACCGGCACCCTCACCCTCACCACCGGCGGCACCACCACCTCGATCACCGTCGATTCGTCGAACCACACGCTCACCGGCGTGCGCGACGCGATCAACGCCTCGGGCGCCGCGGTGCGGGCCACCACGATCTACGACGGCACCGGCTACAAGCTGGTGGTGACCGGAACCAAGACCGGGGTGGCGAACGACGTCACGCTCGACGCGAGCGGGCTCAACCAATCCGACCTCGCCAAGACGCTGTCGTTCGCGAAGACGCAGTCGGCCGTCGACTCCCGCGTGCTCGTGGACGGCGTCAAGATCGAGCACGGCGACAACGTGATCGAGGACGCGCTCTACGGCGTCACGCTGACGCTCAACTCGGAATCCGCCACCGCCGCGACGCTGTCGGTGGGCACCAACGTGGCCGGCGTGAAGTCGTCGATCCAGTCGTTCGTGTCGAGCTACAACACCGCGATCGGCAACATCAACGCGCAGAACACGTACACGGCGGGTCAGACCACGTCGACCCCGGCGCTCTTCGGCAACTCGACGGTGCGAGGGCTTCAAGCCTCGCTCGCGCAAGCGGTGTCCGACCCCGTGAGCGGCACCAGCACGTACAAGATGCTCGCGGACGTCGGCATCCACCTCGAGAAGGACGGCACGCTCTCGGTGGACTCGGCCAAGCTCGAGGATGCGCTGACCAACGACTTCGAGGGCGTGCGCGCGCTCTTCGTGACCCGCAACGGCAACGACGGAGTGGCCGGACGCGTCACCAAGCTGATCGACGCCTACGTGAACAGCAGCACCGGCTACATCGGCGACGCGCAGGAAGCGATCGACGATCAGGTCTCGGACCTCGACGACCGCATCGACGCCGCGAACCGCTCGCTCGAGGAATACCAAACCACGATCACCCAACAGTTCCTGGCGATGGAAAGCACCATCTCCGCGCTCAAGGGGCAGCAGACGTCGCTGCAGGCGATCTTCGGCTTCAATTGAAGAGCCCAGCGACTCACGGACACGAGGAGAGCAGCTCATGATCTCGTACAACCAGATTCGCGCGTACCGAAAGACGATGGTGACCACCGCCGAGCCGGTGGAGCTGGTGCGCCTGCTCGTCGACAGCGCGCTGCGATTCACCAGCCAGGCCCAGGAATCGATCCGCGCCGGGCGCGTGAAGGAGAAGTGCGAGGACTTGTCGCGCGCCGGCCAGATCGTGACCGAGCTCATGAGCTGCCTCGACTTCCGTCGCGGCGGCGAGATCGCGCTGACCCTCGAGAGCCTCTACATCTTCATCCTGCAGAAGCTCACCGACGCCAACGTCACCAACGACGCGAGCCACTTGGACGGCGTGGTGAAGGTGCTCGCCGACCTGAGCGGCGCCTGGGCTTCCATCAGCAACGAGCCGTCCTCGGTCGCGTGCTGAGAATGCGTGGTCGACGATGTCTCACGTTGGACACTACATCGCGGCGCAATGCCAAGACCTGCGCGAGATCCTCGCGACCGGTCGCGACCTGCGCCGGGCGCTCGCCAAGGGCGATCCCGATGCCGCGACCCGCGCCGTCGGCCGGCGCTGGGGAATCATCGATCGCATGACGGCCCGCGAGCAGCTGGCACCACCCGCGCCCGGCGCGGAGGTGGCCGGCACGCTCGACGTGGCGGAGCTGCGCGACCTGAGCGCCGAGCTCGAGCGCCTGGCCCACGCCGTGGTGGTCGAGGATCGAGCCCTGCTCGCGCACATCGGCCATCGCCGCACGTACGGGCGCCTGCACACACCCGCCGGCGCCCCGCTGCCCGACTGAGGCTCGACGAGACGAGCGAGCGCTCCGCGCAGCGGCATCGCGCTTGCGACGCTCGTCCTGCCAGAGCGCCAAGCGGCGCGCGCACGCCGCCGTCGTGCCCGTGACGACCGGCGTTGCCGCGCGACACCGCGTGGACGCGGCAATTCTTGCCGCCCCCGTGGGCGTCGCCTCGGCGCCGCGTGAGCACCGGCGCCACGCGCTCGCCACCCGCGCCAACGCCACGAGGAACCCATGGCCAGCCCAGCGATCGCACCGTCTCTCGATCCCGCGCCGTCGGCCCGTGTGGTGCCGACGCGCTCCGGGTCCGCGACCCTCGAGCTCGACGGCGTCGCGCTGGCGAGCCGCATGGACCCGGCGCGCGAGGCGGAATCCCTGATCGCAGCGCTCGACCCGGACGTGGAGTGGGTGTGGCTGATCGGCTGGAGCACGGGGCATCTGGCGCGGGCGATCCTGGCGCGTTGCCGGCGCGCGCGAGTGCTCGTGTACGAGCCGAGCGCCACGATCCTCGCGGCCGCCCTCGCGCACCCGGAGCTCGCGCGGGGCAGCGACGATCCGCGCGTCACCGTCGCCAGCGAGCCGTTCGCGCTGCGCTTCGAGTTCGAGGAGCATTTCCTGCCCGGCGCCACCCTCGCGACAGTGGTGCCGCCGGTCTATCGCCGGCTCTTCGGCGCCGCGATCGAAGAGCTCCTCGCGACCCTGGACCAGAGCCGGGTGCGCGTCGAGGCCAACGTCTTGAGCCGCATGGTGGTGGGCGGGACGTGGCTCGATCACCTGCTCCACAACGCGGCCACCATCGCCGCGTCCCCGTTCCTGGAAGACCTGCGCGATCGATTCCGTGGCGTGCCCGCGATCTGCGTCGCCGCGGGGCCTTCGCTGGAAGGCAACGCCGACGTGCTGCGCGACGCTGGCGACCGCGCCCTGGTGATCTCCGTCGGCTCGGCGCTTCGGCCCCTGCAGCGGCGCGGCATCGATCCGCACTTCGCGGCGGCGATCGAGTGGCGCGACGGCGTGCTGAAGCAATTCGCCGACGCCGACCTGCAGCGCGTGTTCCTGCTGCTCTCGGCGGTGTCGCACCCCGACCTGCACCGGCTCAGCGCGGCGGGCCGCTTCACGGAGCTGCCCATGGGCAGTCCCGCCACCACGTGGCTCGGCGAGGTGCTCGACGTGCGACACGGCTTCCTGGAAGGCGGCTCGGTCGCGCACACGGCGTTCTCGACCGCGTTGCTTCTGGGGTGCGACCCGGTCGTGCTCGTCGGCCAGGACCTCGCGCTCAGCGCCACGCGCCACACGCACGCGGCGAGCTCGGTCCACGGACACCTGCAGGCGCACACCCCCAACCCGAACGAGATCGATCCGCGCATGCGCCGCTACGTGCTGCCTGGCTATCACGGCGGCGAGGTCGAGACGTTGCGCGAGTTCTATTGCTACCACGCGTGGTTCGAGGACCGGATCCACCAGCTCGACGGCGCGACCCGCATCATCAACGCCACCGAGGGCGGCGCGCGCATCCGCGGCACCGTGCAGCTCGGGCTGCGCGAGGTCGTCGACGGCCTGCAGCGCATCGGCGACCCGCGGCCGATCCTCGCCGACGCCGTGCTGCACGCACGGCGTCGGGACCCGTCGGTGCTGCACGCGGCGCTGCGCGAACGGCGGCGCGTGGCGAGTCGCGCCGCGCGGCTCGCCCGCGAGGCGCTGGCACAGATCGAGGCACTCGAAAAGCTGCCGCCCGGATCGGCACCGAGCGCGCGCGATGCGCGGCAGCTCGATCGCGCCGAGCGACAGCTGACACGCATCCTGGACGACGATCCCTTGATTCGGAGCCTCACCGGCGCCGCCATGTACCGATTCGAGCGGATGCGGGCAGCGGGCCCGCCGGCGGATCGCGCCGCCGCGTACCGTTGGTCGCTCGAGCTTTCGCGCCTCATCCACGGGGCCGTCGGCACCGCCGCGCGCGACCTCGCGCCCTTGCTCGACGAGGTGATCGCGACACTCGAGCACCAACCCGCCGAATCCAGCTCCTGAATCCGAATCACGCGGCGCGCCCGAGGACTCCGTCGAGAGCATCCACGGCGCGAACGCGGCGGACGAGCACGCAACTCCGGCGCGGGCCCTCTCGCGCGTGTGCAGCTCGTCGCGCTCCCACCACGCCCACGCCGGGGCTGCTCGGTGCGCCCTGGCGTTCGCGGGTGGCGCGAACGCCGAGGCGCAGCCCCGTAGCCCCGCGCGGCGAGATCCCGAGCAATCCTGCGACGCGCCGCGCGGCACGCCGCGTGCCTTGCAGCGTCGCGCCATGGCGCGACCGCTCCGCTGGCTTCGGCCCAAGACCACGTGGTTCTGCACCAGCCGCGCGTTTCAGCGGCGGTTCTTGCTTCGGTGCGACCCCGATGCCAACGCGGTGTTCTTGCTCGCGCTCGCCCGCGCGCTCAAGCGATACACCGGCGTGAAGATCCACGCGGCGGTCACGGTTTCGAACCACTGGCACATGTTGCTCACCGACGAGCGATCCGAGCTCTCCGACTTCATGCGAGACTTCCTCACCGCGACCGCCAAGGGCATCAACCAGATTCGCGATCGCGAGGGACGCGTCTTCGATCGACGGTTCAGCGCCGAGCCCGTGCTCGACACCGCCGCGGCGATCGGGAGGCTCCTGTACACGGTCCTCAACCCGACGGCCGCGGGACTCGTTTCTCGATTCGAGGAATGGCCCGGAGTGATGCTCTTCGCGAAGGGCGACCAGCCCGAGGAGCACCGCGTCCGCTGGTTCAACGAGAAGCGATACCGGGACGCCGTTCGCGAAGCGGCGGGATCGACGAAGACGATCGATCCCGCGTGGTTCTGGGAGGAAGAGACGCTCACCGTCCATCCCCTCGAGGGGCTCGCCGAAGAGAACGTGACGCCCGAGCAGATCCTCGAGCGCATCCGCGCGGCCGAGGCCGAATGCGCGCGCGAGCGCAACGGGGTGCCGGTGCTCGGCGCGGCCACCGTGGTGCGGCAAGATCCGCGATCGAGACCGAAGCGCTCCAACCGATCGCCACGGCCGCTCTGCCACGCGAGCAGCGACGCGCAGCGCAAGACCTATCGCGAGATGTTCAAGGAGTTTTGCGGGCGGTTCTGGGCCGCGGCGCTCGCCCTGCGGCGTGGCAACGGCGGGCAGCCGTTCCCCGAGTACTCGTTCCCCCCGTGGAAGCCGTTGGTGCGACCGGCGATCTCCACCGCGTAGCGCTCGCTTCGCGTTCAGACTTCGTCGCAACAACGGGAGTGATCCGTCCGCGATCGGCGGATGGGGCTCGTTCTCCGTCTGCGCGCTCGAGATCGACGTCGTGAAGCACATCGACGACCGCGAAACGGTGCGCTCAGCGCGTCAGTGACGGAGATTTCGAACGCTCCGCACGCGTCGCGAGCGAAACGCCGACTGGCACCAGCGAAAAGATGAGTGTCACCAATCCGGGGGGTCACCGAGGCGGCGGCCGCCTAGTAACACGACCCCTCCCCGCCTTTTCGGCCCAACTCCCCGTACTCAAGGAAGAATGTGTGCCTCCCGGCTGGGTCGAGAAGTCAAAGTCGGGTGTGTCCGTGGGCGCTCGTTCAACGCGCGCGATCAACAAGGTGGGTGGCACCCTGTCCTCCGGGGTCCACGAAACCGGGGCAACTTCACAGCTGTGCTGGGGCAACTTCAGACACCCTATCCCTTATCTCAGTGGCTCGGGGGAAGCCCAGCACATAGCCCGGTCGATTCATTCCGAATTTCAAGCGGCATCCAGTCGCTCCAGATCTCACCAACCCATGACAAACCGTCAGACGTTTGCATCGAACTTGGCACTACGAGACCTACACGCAATCTGAATTGCCCGGGGGTGACAAGATCCCAGTTTTCCTCCGTTACAGGGGCGGCAATACTGTCCGCACAATCCGCGCTAATCGGAGGTGGCGATCGCCAAACCCACACTTTTCGCAATGCATCGCAACGCGTCAAATCCACATCGATGCGCAGCTCTGCTCCAGCCCCAAGCTTCGTCGCATCAACAGGTCCGACAAAGGTCGCAGATCGGAACTGACTCGCCTGCATCGACCGACACGCTGCTCGCTGAACATCCAACACGATGAATCGATCCACCGGAGGAAGCACAACCATTTCGGTTGATCGGTTCACAAGCGTTACGCTTCCATGCACGACGGATCGCTGCACGGAAGGACTGACTAAAATTTCAATCCGCTGATCCGACGCCTTGCCCATCGCCCCGCTGGCCACACAGACAACAACAAAACATGAGAGCGCGAGCAGTCGTAGCGCCATCTCCATCGAAACGTGACGAGACCTGTACATAGCAACCTATCGGGGCGAACGCGACGCATACCCCGGCGACAAATATTGCGTGGGGTCTTCCGCGAACGACTCACCCTTTTTTAGCGGGATCGCCCGTATATCCTCCTCCTCCCACACCAAGACAACCCGAAAAATAGCCACCTTACTCCGATCGCGCACATCTCGCAAAATCCAATTTTGATACTTGACCTGCCACGGCGCCTTACCATCACTTGTTGGAATTCGACATCCCCAAAAAGTCGCAGGATCACAATCCCAGTAGACTGCAAGCTCGTCCTGCAATGAAACATTATTTTGCATAGTCCAATTACTTGTCTCGCGAACCTGAAATTGAGCAGCAATATTTGTCTTCTCGCTTGTAAACTCTTCCCGAACGTCTCCGTCAAAGATTACGATTCGATCGTCAACGCTCTTATAAAAATAAGTAACTATTCTAGTATTTGTATATGGATGCAAGTCGCAGTGATCATCCAGCGGGCCAGGTCGATAGTCTAGGTGATCGATAGTCGCATGAGTCGGAAGATTTGGGCCGGAAGTGTTTGTGAGACCAATATTTACGCCGGACACCGTGCCAACAAGGTCCACGCGCGTAATATTGATACCCACTCCAATTTCAATCAATCCAGATGGGTCGAATCGATTCAGAGGGTTATTAGAGACATACGCATATCGATGTAGCGACCGTGGATCTCCGACAGTACCCTCCCATGGATCCCTCGCCGTAAACCTCCCCGTTGCGTTATCGAGCCATCTTGCGCGGTGGTACCCCATCTCCAGCTGCGGATCGAAAACCTCCCCAAACGCCCGATGATTGAAGATCCACCCACTCGGCTGCGTCTGCGCCAGGGTGTTCCCAAACGCATCATAGTCATACGACGCCACCACCGACGCGGAGGCATCCACCACCTTCCGGACCGAGTTCTGCCCATCCTTCAACACCCAATACCGCGCCGCCACTCCGGACCGTTCATCCTTGAACCCAATCAGATCCCCATCCAGATACAGGTAATCCGCCATCACCGCGTTCCCGACGTTGTCCCACTCTTGCAACACCTGCGCATACGGCAACGTCCGGTCGTACACGTACCGACGCTTCTGCGTCGTCGTGGGGCTCGACGTCACCCACTGCTTCGTCCGCACGATCCCGTCCGGCGAGTACGCAAACTGGGTCTGGCTCCCATCGTCCTTCTTCACCAGCCGATCCCACGGATTCCAGACCAGGGGCGTCGCGCCGCGGAGCGTCAGACGGCCGCTCTCGTCCCAGCTCTGCAAGGTCTCCGCCTCGCCGTCCGGCGTGATCGACGTCAGGTGGTCGGCGTTGTCGTACGCGTACGTCGTGGGACCCGAGAGCGTCGAGTCCGTCCGCTCCAGCCGGTTCCCCACGTCGTCGTACGTGAAGCCCTGGGTCCGATTCCCGTTCACCGAGTCGGTGATCGCCTCGCCCGTCAGCCGGTAGAGGTCGTCGTAGTCCCAGTGGATCGTCCGGCCAGAGGGCTGCTCCTCCACGTCGGTGCGGTTACCCGACGGGCCGAGGGTGTAACTGTACGCCGCAAGCGTGCTGCTCGCCGTGGCGTGCTCGAGCAGCGTGAGCCGGTTCTGCTCGTTGTACTGGTAGCTCGTCGTCACCCCGTTCGGGTACGCGATCGACTCGCGGTTCCCGTTCGGGTCGTAGCTCACGTGCACCGTCCCCGAGACTCCGGGAACGTGGACGTCCTTCGGTCGATTCAGCTCGTCGTAGTCCGTGGTGACCGTTCCGTACGGCGCTGGCGCCGTCACTGAGGTGCGGTTCCCGGCAGCATCGTACCCGAACGCCAACGTGTCCGGGAACGCGCCAGCACCTTCCGGGGTGGACTGGGTTTGGATCCGGCCGCGCGCGTCGTAGGTGAAGGCGATCGACCGGACGACGTCCGTCCCGCGCTTGATCTCCTTCTTCGAGAGCCGGCCGCCACCGCCCTGGTACGTGTAGTGGATCGACTCGGTGCCGGCCCCCGTGCCACTCGGGGTCTCGCTCAGCACCCGGTTCATGGCGTCGTAGGTGTAGGTCGTGGTCACGCCGCCCACGGTCTTCGTGAGCCGGTTGCCGTTCGCATCGTAGGTGTAGGTCTCGACGTCGCGGTGGTCGTTGGCGTCGGGCGGGTAGGTCTTCTGGGTCATCCGACCGAGCGCATCATACGCAAAGCGGGTGTCACGATCGTTGCCGGGGGTGGAGCGCCTCGCCCAGGGCCCGCGAGAGTCCGGGAGAGCCGGGACCGCGCATGGAGGACGTGGGGCCAGCCCGCCTGCTGCGCACGCCGCCGGTAATCGGTGTGATCCGGACTTCGCCCGGTGATCGGCGCCGGGCGGTCGCCCGGGCGCCCGGCCGCACTCCGCCGTAGGCCGCGACGATCGATTCCTTCCGGGGCGCCCTGGAACTTCCTGCCTAGCCTCGGGCCAATCGCCCCCGCCCGGTGTGCACCCAGACCGGTTCAGATCGCTCCTCCGAGCCAGTCTGGAGCCCAGGGGCGCCCGCGCCGAGCCGCCGTGGCGCCGCCGTGCTTGCGAAAAACGCGCGCAAATCACGGCGGAAGGAGCAGAACGCCCGGTGCGCGGGGCCGGCACGACCCTTGCTCACCGACCGTTCTGCCACCGAACGGTGAGCGCCTGCAGCGATCAACCCGATCGCGCGCAGCGTTCCCCCGGTGAGAACCGCATGGACTCGACGACCTTCGATCTGGACGCGCCGAACTTTCCCGCGCCCTTCCTGGAGCGCGCTGCCTTTCTCTCCCCCGCGCGACCGCTGCGCGAGCTGTGGCTCTTGATGTCGCTCGGCCACGACGAGTCGCTGAGCCAGCATCGCCTCGCGCGCCGCGTGGGACTCAGCCCCGCGCGGGTGAACGAGTATCTGCGCGAGCTCGAGGAGCGCGGCTGGGTGGCACGCGAGGGCGAGACCAACCGCACGATCCGCTATCGCTTGACCGAGGCCGGACGCAGCGCGCGCCGCGACGCGTTCCTGGCGTTTTGCGGCGAGATGGTGCGCCTCTACGGTCATACCAAGCTGCCGTTTCGCGCGGCGCTCAGCGAGCTGGCGGCGAGCGGCCTCAAGCGGTTGGTGCTGTTCGGCGCCGCCGAGACTTGCGAGATGGTGAGCGCCGCCGCGCGCGGCTTGCCGATCGAGGTCGCCGGGGTCGTCGACGGCGACCCGGCGCGGGTCGGCACCTGGCTCGGCGGCCACTGCGTCGCCTCGCCCGACTCCATCCCCGCCTTCGAGCCCGACGCGGTGCTGATCACCTCGTTCGGCGCGCGTCACGCCATCTACGAATCCATCCGCGGGCTCGAGAGCCGCGGTATCGCGGTGCGCCAGCTCTGAATCGGGCGCGCACCCCGGAGGACGGTTCATGCAACGCTTTCCCATCGACGGTCGCGAGATCGGCCCCGGCGCACCCACCTTCATCGTGGCCGAGGCCGGCATCAATCATCAGGGCGATCGCGAGATGGCGCTGGAGCTGATCCGCGCCGCGGACGAGGCCGGCGCGGACGCCATCAAGTTCCAGAAGCGAAGCCTGGACCGCATCCTCACCCGCAGCGGGCTGGCGATGCCCTACGAGCACGCCAACAGCTTCGGCCGCACCTACGGCGAGCACAAGGCGGCGCTCGAGCTCTCCGAGGACGATTGGCACGCCTTGCGCGACGCCGCCGAGGACCGCGGCCTCTTCTTCTTCGCGTCCGTGTGGGACGAGGAGAGCGCCGACTTCTGCGCCGACCTCGGCGCCCCGCTCTTCAAGATCGCCTCGGCGGACGTCACCAACCTCCCGCTGCTGTTGCACGTCGCACGGAAGAACCGGCCGGTGTTCGTGTCGACCGGCATGTCGGATCTCGACGAGATCGACAACGTGGTGCGCGTGCTGCGCGCAGCGGGAACGCCGCACGTGCTCTTGCAGTGCACCTCGACGTACCCCACTCGCGACGCCGACGTGAACCTGCGGGCGATGGAGCTCCTGCGTTCGCGCTATGGCTGCCCGGTCGGCTACTCGGGCCACGAATCGGGCATCGAGATCTCGCTGGCGGCGGTGGCCCTCGGTGCCTGCGTGATCGAGCGCCACCTGACGATCGACAAGACGCTCAAGGGCGGCGACCACGCCGCGAGCCTCGAGCCCGACGAGCTCGCCCGAATGGTGCGCGGCATCCGCCGCATCGAGGCCGCGCTCGGCAGCCCGCAGAAGCGCTGCTTGCCGGCCGAGCGCACGGTGCGCCGCAAGCTCGCCAAGAGCCTGGTCACGACCACGGCGATCACGCCGGGGCAGCGCATCGAGGAATGGATGCTCACCACCAAGGGACCGGGCACGGGGTTCTCGCCCGACCGCATCGGCGAGATCGTGGGACGCATCGCGTCGCGCTCGATCCCCGAGGACGTGGTGCTCACCGACGACGATCTCATCCCCACCCTCGGCGACGCGTACGTCGCCCGCGTCACCGGCCGGCGCTTCGTCGTCGGGCTGAACTGAGGCGGCGATCATGAACGTGTTGCTGGTGAATCCGCCGATCGGGGTCGCCGAGAATCGGCCACCGAACAACATCCCCACGGGTCTCGCGATCCTGACGGCGATGCTTCGCGACTGCGGCCACCACGTCGCGGTCCTCGATCTGAACGCCACCAGGCCGGATGCCGCGACCACCGAAGCGCTGATCCAGGACGACCCCCACGAGTACGACCTCATCGGTCTCTCCGGGCTCATCACCACGCTCGCCTGGCAGGAGCGGCTGGCACGCTCGCTGCGCGCGCGCCATCCGAAGGCGCTGCTGGTGAGCGGCGGCGGGCTCGCCACCGACATCGGGCCGGACCTGCTGAGCTGGATTCCGGCCCTCGACGGCATCGTGCGCGGCGAAGGCGAGCAAGCGCTCGCGACGCTCCTCGAGCTCGCCCGCGAACGCGAAGGCATCGCCGCGCGGCCCGGGTTGAGCTGGCGCGACGGCCGCTTCGTGCTCGCAGCCGAAGCGCCCCAGGACCTCGACTTGCTCCCCTTCCCGGCCTGGGACGCGCTGCCCATCGAGATCTACCTCGCCAACCCGATCTGGGGCGGCAACAGCAACAACTCCTCGGCGCTCGGCTTCACGAGCCAGCGCAGCATGAACGTGCTCACGTCGCGCGGCTGCCCGTGGACCTGCAAGTTCTGCGTGTCGGCGATGGGCTTCGGCCGCTACCGCTTCCGCGACGCCGGCAACGTCGTCGCCGAGATCGAGACCGTCATCGCCGAGTTCGGCGTCGACTTCATCGGCTTCGTGGACGACAACTTCATGGTGCACCGGCCGCGGTTGCGCGAGGTGTGCGCCGAGCTCAAGCGAATCGGCATCCGCTGGGGCTGCCACGGCCGTCTCGATCAGGCGCGTCCCGAGGTGCTGGAGCTGATGGCGGACGCGGGCTGCGTCTACATCGGCTACGGCGGCGAGAGCGCCAGCCAGCCGATCCTCGACGCGATGGAGAAGCGCATCACGGTCGAGGAGATGCGCGACGCGGTGCGCTCCACCAAGCGCGTGGGCATCACGCCGAACCTGACCTGGATCTCGGGCTACCCGGGCGAGACGCGCGACGACCTGCGAGCGACGGCGCGCTTCATCCTCGACGAGGAGCTCGCCAATCGGCGCTTGTTCGTCGCGACTCCCTACCCCGGCACGCCGCTCTTCCGTGACGCGCTGCCGCGAATCGAAGCGCATTTCCCTTCGGTGCGCGATTACGTCGCGGGCCTCGGCGACGCCGATCGCCTGCTGGTGAACCTGAGCGCGATGTCGGACCACGAGTTCCGGGAATGTCGCGAGCTGATCGAGGCCGGCGAGCTCGCCCGCATCTGACCCCAACCCCGAGGCTCCCATGCGCGTGCTGATGATCGCCCCCAACGATCCCGCGGGCGCAGCGATCAATCTGCTGAAGGCGCTGCGCAAGCATCCCGCGGGCGCGGACGCACGCCTCGTGACGGTCACGCGGCGCTACGACTTCCGCTTCGCGCGCGACATCTACGTGCCCGACGTCTGCGGTCGCCCGGATTGCGACCGCGCGGTGCTCGGTCCTCCCACGCGCGGTTGCGTCGGCTGCACGCGTCCCGCCGAGATCGGGATCCACGCCTTCGACGAGATCCGCGAGCTGCTCCGCGCCGCCGACGTGATCCACTTCCACATCCTGGCGGACGAAGACCTTCGGATCGGTCCGCTGCGCGTGGGCGATCACGTGCGCTCCTCGGCCGAGCTCGTGCACCACCACCACGGTCATCCGGATTTCCGCGCGAACCCCGGGCGCTATCGCACGAAATACGCGGTCCTCGGCCGGCGCGCGCTGGTCAGCACGCCGGACCTCCTGCGGCTCTTGCCGGAGGCGACCTGGCTTCCGAACTGCGTGCCGGTCGACGAGCCGCTCTATCGCCCGTTTCGCACGCGGCACGCCGGTCGCGCGGTGCGGCTCGCGCACTCGCCCACCCGCCGCGACCTCAAGAACACCGCCGAGCTGCTGCAGATCGTCGCCGCTTTGCGCGCGGAGGGCACCGCGCTCGAGCTCGATCTGCTCGAGAACCTGCGCCACGTCGCGTGCCTGGAGCGCAAGCGACGCGCCGATCTCTGCTTCGACCACATGCAGGGCTATTTCGGCATGTCGTCGCTCGAGGCGCTGGCCCAAGGGGTACCGACGCTCGCCGGCATCGATGCCTGGAACGAGGCCGCGATCCGGGAATTCTTCGGCTGCGGGACGATCCCGTGGGTGGTGGTGCGCGACGCCGCGACCCTCACGCGCACCTTGCGCCGGCTGGCGGCCCATCCGCGCGAGCGTCTCGAGATCGGCGACCAGGCGCGCAACTTCATGAAAACCGTGTGGACCGAGCGTCGCGTCGCCGACGCCCTGGTCGACTTCTACCAGGCGCGCGCGACCGCGGCGCCGAGGCTCGCTCATGGATAGACGTCGTTTCGAGAGCCTGCTCACGGGTCTGCCGGAGTTCGGCGGGCGACTCGTCGGCTGGATGCGCATCTCCACCTGGGCCGCCGGCGCGTCGTCGCCGACCGTGCTGCCGCCGGCCTCGCTCGACGACGACGGCGGCCAGCGCTCGGCCAGCGCCGCGTGGGCGTGGCTCGGCGATCTGCCCGGCACGTGGCCGCTCGACCGGACCGTGGCGCGGCTCGTCCGTCGCGTGGCACCGGGCGGATGGGTGGCGGTGTCGTGGGGGCCGGACAGCCGCTGGAGCGTGGGGCTGCTCTGCGAGCGCGACGCCCAGAATCGCGCGGCCTGCGTGAGAGATGCGCTCCAGCTCGCGGGCGTGCGCGACATCGCGACCGTCGCGGGAGTGTTCCCGACGCTCGTCGGCCGTCGCATCTCCGACGAGCGCGAGCGGGTCTCGGTCGCGGTGCTCGCACGCGATCAGGAGCGCACGCTGCGCGCGACGCTCGACTCGCTGCTCGTCCAGACCCATCCCGAGGTCGAGATCCTGGTGATCGACGACGGCTCGCGCGACGGCACCGCCCGCGTCGCCGACCACTACCGCGACCGGGTGCGCGTGCTCACACACGCCAACTGGGGCGTGGCGCGCTCCCTGAATCACGCGTTCCTCCAGAGCACCGGCGCCCACTTCACGTGGATCGGCGGCGACAACCTGCTCTACCCCACGGCGCTCGAGCTGATGGCGAGCGAGCTCGCCAGCGATCGCACCCTGGGCGGCGTGTACGCCGACCACGACGTGATCTCGGATGCGGGCCGCTACCTCACCACCGAGCGCAAGCCGGACTTCGATCTCGCGATCGTGCGGCAGCGCTACCTCATGGGCATCGTCTTCCTCACGCCCCGCGCCGTGGTCGACGCCGTGGGCGGCTTCGACTCCGAGCTCGACGTCGCCGAAGACGACGCCTTCTGGCTCGCGGTGGCGGAACGTTTCCCGGTGCTGCACGTGCCACAGGTGCTGGGCGCCTATCGCTTCCACGGCCCGGCGGCGAGCCTCGCCGCCGCCCGCGCCCGCGCCACGAAGCTCGCCGCCGCGCGTCGCGTCTCCCAGCTCCTGCGCCAGGGAGCCGACGCCGAGCAGTCGTGCCCGAGGTTCGCATGAGCGCCGCGCCGCGCGTCGAGCCGTTCGTGAGCGTGGTGATCCCGCTCTACGACGGCAGGCGCTTCCTCGCCGAGGCGATCGCGTCGGTGCGCGCCCAGACCTTCGGCGACTGGGAGCTCGTGGTCGTCGACGACGGCTCGCGCGACGGCGGAGCCGAGCTGGCGCAGGCGATCTACCCGGCGGTGCGCGTGGTGCGACACGACGCGAACCGCGGCCTCGGCGCCGCGCGCAACAGCGGCGCGCGCCACGCTCGCGGGCGCTACGTGGCCTACCTCTCGGCCGACGATCTGTGGGACCCCGAGTTCCTGGAGCGCACGGTGGCCAGCGCCGAGCGCGAGCCCGAGGCCGTCCACTTCAGCCGCTACCGCTTCATCGACGCCGAGCGCAACGCGCGCTTCTCGCTGGTGCTGCCGGTCTTCACCGACGTGGGGTCGTTTCGCGAACGGGTGTGGGAGTGGTCGGAGGCCAAGAACTGCTTCGTGAGCTTCTCCGCCGCGCTCTTCCCGCGCTCGCTCTTCGACACGGTGCCGTTCGACGAGGAGCTGCGCTTCAACGAGGACCTGCTCTTCTTGCTTCAGTCCATGTATCGCGTTCCGTACCGGCTGGTGAACGCCGAGCTCGGCAGCTATCGGTTGCACGCCGAGCAAACCACCCAGCGCGTGCTCGCGGAGATCCCCGCCCAGGTGGAGCGGATTCTCGCGCGCGCCAAGCAGGAGCTCCGCCCCGCAGCGGCGTGAGCGCCGGACCGAGCCATCCCGAGGAGATCCCGCCATGAATTCCACGAACGACGACGACGTCTACTCGGCCTGGAAGTTCGTCCACCATCCCGAGCGGATCCATGCCATCCGCGAGCGGCGCCCCGTGGCGCCCGCCAACCTGCAGATCGACCTGGAAGGCCGCTGCAACCACAACTGCCGGTTCTGCGCCTACCGCAACGCGGGCTTCGACGAGGTCGGCATGCGCTTCACCGAGCCGCTGCGCATCTCGCGCGAGCGCGGCTTCCGGCTCATCGACGAGATCCACGAGCTCGAGATCCCGAGCGTCGAGATCACCGGCGGCGGCGAGAGCATGCTGTGGCCGTGGATCGAGGAGTTCGTGGATCGGCTCGACCACACGGAGCTGGCGATCGTCACCCACGGGCACTCGCTTCGGCCCGCGATCGTCGACCGGATCCAGCGCGACTCGCTGCGCTGGATTCGCTTCTCGCTCGACTCCTGCACGCGCGAGACGCACGCACGCGTCCATCGCGTGAAGGAGACGCAGTTCGCGCGCGTGCTCGATCACATGGCGTACGTGCTCAACAAGGGCTTCCCCAACGCGCGCATCGGCGTGAGCTACGTGGTGGTACCCGAGAACGTCCACGAGATCGCGGCCGCCGCGCGCTTCTGGAAGGCCTTCGGCGTCCACAACATCCGCTACAGCTTCACCTACGACGCGGGCTACGAAGGACGCCTCTCCAGCGAGGCGCGCGAGCGGGTGTTCGCGCTCATGGACGAGGCGCGCGCCGAGCAAGACGACGGCTTTCGCGTCTTCGGCTGGAAGGAGCGGCTCGACAACTACGCCCCCGGCAACAGCGACTTCGCGACCTGCGGCTACCAGTACGGCACCATCGCGATCGGCAACGACGGCGGCGTGTGGCCGTGCTGCATCGTGAAGTACTACCCGGCCTACGCGATCGGAAACATCAACGAGCAGAGCCTGGGCACGATCCTGCTCGGCCCCGGCCGCGAGACCTATCTCAAGACCTTCGACCCCAAGGGCTGCCCGCCCTGCTGGTTGCGTGACAAGAACAAGTTCATCGAGGCGCTCGCCAGCGGCTGCACCCGCGACCTGCTCGGCGAACGCCACGGCGAGTTCGAACGCTACGCGCGGCGCACCGACGCGCCGCACCTCAACTTCCCGTGAGCGCGCGACGGTCGCGCACCCACGCACGAATGGTCCCACTGCGAACGCGACGGGAGAGCGAGCCGTGAACCTGCTCATGGTGGGATGGGCGTCCGCCGACGAACGCGCCGGGGGCGTGGAAAGCATCCAGGTCGACATGGTGCGGCACCTGGGAGCGCGCCTGGTCGACGTGCGCGAGGCCGCGCATCAGCTGGGCGTGGATCTCGGCCCCTATCAACGACACTCGAACATCGATCGCGCCTGCCTGCTCGCCGAGTACGTGGCGCTCGTCGAGCAGCACCAGGACTTCGATGCCGTCATCTCGGCGGCCGACTGCGGCGCCTTCCTGCGCACCCGCGCGCCGCTCATCCTCTACTGGCACAATCCCTACCGCGACATCGCCGAGCTGCTTCACCGCGAGGGCGCTTACGACCGGCTGCGGCTCTACGAGTACGGCCAGCAATACCCTGCGCTCCAGGAGCACGGCGCCAAGCGCGCCATCGCCAACGTGGCGGTGAGCCCCTGGATGGGCGGCTACCTGGGACGCTGCCGCACGCGCTGCGATCGAGTGATCCCGCTCGGCGTGGACGCCGATCAGTTCGCCCCCGCCTCCAGCGCCGAGCGTGAGCGCATGCGCAAGAGCCTGGGGCTGCCCGCGGATCGGCCGCTGGTGCTCTTCACCGGCGCCTTCCACCCGGTCTCGGGCTACGCGGTCGTCGACGCGCTGCGCGCGCGGGTGCCGGAATGGTCGTGGCTGATGGTGTTCAAGGAGCTCAAGCCTCGCAAGACCACGCTGCTCGGCAGGGAGTCGGTCGTCTATCCCGAGCCCGACGGACGCACGTGCGTGCTCGAATGCCTGCGTCGCGGCGACATGGCCGACGTGTACCGCGCCGCCGACGTGATGGTGAGCGCGTCGCCGATCGAGAGCTTCAACCTGAAGGCGGTGGAGGCGCTCACCTGCGGCACGCCGGTGGTGACCACGCGCGCCGGCATCTTCGCCGACTGGCCGTCGGAAGGCCCGTTCGGCGCGGTGGTGGACAGCCGCGATCCCGCCGCGTTCGAGGCGGCGATCGGGCGCGTGCTCTCCGGTGAGATCGGTCGCGATCCGCGCTCGGCCTCGGTTCCCTACCTGACGCTCGACCGCTTCGAGCGCGACTGGCGCGCGCTGCTCACGCACGTCGTCGATCACCACCAGCGCCGGGTGAGCGCACGCCGATTGCCGGCGCTCGCGTCCGCGGGCAACGCGCTCCGGCGCGCTGGCACCGAAAGCGCAACACCGCTCGCGTCGCTCTGAACGAGCACGTCGATCCCTGCCCAGCACGGCACGAGCCTCGGAGGACCACATGAACATCCAGCTCAACGGGGACCGCGTCGCGACGGTCACGGGCGTGGCGCCGCTCGCGTCGCTCCTCGATCACCTCCACCGGGAGGTCCTGCCACGCGGCCACGTGCTCACCTCGGTGCGTCTCGACGAGCGCGAGCTCATGGATCTCGACCCCGCGAGCACCGTCATCGACGCCGACGCCGGCCAGTCGCTCGAGGTCTCGAGCAACGGCCCGGCCGTGCTCCTGACCGAGAGCCTCGTCGAGATGCGCACGTGGATGGGCCGACTCGAGCTCGCGCTGACGCGTTGCGCCGGCATGGTGCGAGAGGGCGAGGCGTGGAGCACGCCCTATCTCCAATGCCTCGAGGCGTTCGACGTGTTCATCCGCTACGTGCACCCCGCCGGACCGCTGCTCGAGCGCGCGGGACGCGGGCGCTCGCCGTCCCTCGGCCAGGTCGGTGAGATGCTGCGCGCGCTGGAGGAGGCGTTCCGCCGCGGCGACGAGATCGGCGTCGCCGACGCCCTCGAGTACGAGCTCGCGCCGCTGGTGCGCGACTGGCAGCGCTACCTCGACGCCGTGTGAGCCCGACCGCGCGCGCCGTCCTCCGCAAGGCGCGTCCGTTCCACGCCCGCGCGTCGTTCGCTCGATCCGGCGTTGACGTCGCCGTTCTCGAGCTCGTCCGAGAAGCGGTCGACGAGCCCGGCTCGCACCACCTCGCCCGGCGCGATGTCGAGATCCGTCTCGGCACAGTCGACCACCGGACCGCCGTTCAGTTGATCGGAAAATCCCGCCGATGGGACGGTTCGTCGTGGCGCTGTTCGCGATCCGCACGAGGATCGGCAGCGCGCTGGCGGCGAAGGGCTCGGGGTGATCGAGCACGTTCGCCTCGACGTCGCTCGCAAGCGTGAGCGCGACAGCGTCGTCGCCGGCGAAGCCATCGGAAGCGCGCGACGACGCGCGCTGCGCCCTCGTCCAAACACGCGCGGGTGCGTGGTCGGGCAGCGAGGATGTCCGTCGCACCAGCTGGTGCATGCCGGACGAGACCGAGCGACGCCTTTCGGTGCGGGCTCGGCGACGGGTGCGCCCGGACGTGACGATCCAGGCACGGCGGGTGGGCGCGTACCGTGGGCCGCCCGTCGCAGCGGCCCGCCCACCGAGGATCGATCAGCCTTGCAGGAGGCGCAGCGCTGCCTGGACGGACGAGTTCGCCTGGGCGAGCACCGCGATGCCGGACTGCTGCAGGATCTGGTTGCGCACCAGCTCCGACGACTCGGCGGCGACGTCCACGTCGCGGATCCGCGATTCGGCGGCGCTCTCGTTCTCGGTCGCCGCTTGCAGATTGCGGATCGTGACCTGAAGCCGGTTCTGCGTCGCGCCGAAGGAGGCGCGATAGGCCGACAGGCTGTTGATCGCGGCCGAGATCTTGTCGAGGGTCGAGCTGGCGTTGGACGTCGTCGAGACCGTCAGACCCGAGAGCCCGAGGGTGCTCACGCTGACGTTCACGGCGGACACGCTGATGACGTTGTTGCCGCCCGAGTTGAGCCCCACCTGGAACGAGATCGTCTGCGTCGAGGCGAGCGGCTTCATGCCCGCGAACTCGGTGGTCTGCGCGATCCGGTTGATCTCGGTCAGGAGCTGCTGGAACTCGGTGTCGATCGCGCCGCGCTCGGAGTTCGAGAGCGTGCCGTTGGCGCTCTGCAGCGCCAGCTCGCGAAGCCGCGTCAGGATCGAGGCTTGCTCGCCCATCGCGCCTTCACCGATCTGCAGAAGGCTGATCCCGTCGTTGGCGTTGCGGACCGCCTGGCCGAGGCCGCGGATCGAGGCTCGGAGGTTTTCCGAGATCGCGAGGCCCGCGGCATCGTCTGCCGCGCTGTTGATGCGGAGCCCCGAGGAAAGTCGCGTGAGGCTCGAGTTGAGGCGCCCCATCGTGATTTCGAGGTTGCGCTGGGCGTTGATCGCCGCCGTGTTGGTATTGACCCGGAGAGCCATGGTGCATCCTCCCTGATGCGTCGCTCCCGAGGATGGGAGGCGACTCGAGCGTCCGTGCTTGGTGCGTCACTGAGAACCGGTCGCCACTTCGAATCCGTCGACGTGCCGCTCGGTTCCCTCCGATCATCGGCACCGACGCGACGGCACTTGAGCGAGCTCGCAGCAATGGAGCGCTCGATCGCCGCGCCGCGGTGGCGCCCCTCCCGGCCACTGCGGCCGGACCCGGAGCGCTCCCGCGAGTTGGCACGAGATCGGCAAAGGGTCGGGTGGTACGCGTCCAGGAGCACGGGGAGGAGGGCAATCCACCATGCGGATCGTGTCCGTCTGGGCAAAAGGTGCCGCGGTTCGGCCGATTCAGACCGATGCGCTGGCGGCGCTGAGCGAGTTGGGTCACGAGGTCACGACGTTCCCGACCGAGGCCCTGCTCGATTTGGCCCGCCTGCGCGACGAGGTCCGGGCCATCCAGCCTCATTTCGCGTTCTTCGTCGCCAACCTGTCGGTGCCCCTCGAGGTCCTCGACGAGCTCGGGGTCCCGTTCGCGACGTGGTTCGCCGACAACCCGTTCCGCGTCCTGGACGAGCGCTTCCGCGGCGCGCGGATGAGCCTCTTCTCGTGGGATCGCGCCTACCTCGCCGAGCTCCGCGAGCACGGCATCGAGCACGCCCACTGGCTGCCGCTGGCGGCCAACCCGGGACGCTTCACGGCCGGCCCGCAAGATCCCGAGCGCGTGGCGCCGCTCTCCTTCTGCGCGGACTGCGGCGACGACGAGCAGCTGAGCGACCTGCCCTTCGCGGAGGTGCCGGGGCTCAAGGAGATCGTCGACGAGCTGATCGACGCCCAGGCGCTCGACCCCACTCGGCGCATCCCGACGCTGGTCCGCGAGCGCGCCTCCGCATCGCAGACTCACGAGCTCTTGGCGCGGGCGCTCGCCGGCGACGCGGCGCTCGCGCGCGAGCTCGAGATCTGCGTCGAGGCCTCCGCGGGTGTGCGCTACCGGCGCAACGTGCTGCTGGCGCTGGTCACGGGAGGCGTCCCCCTCGACGTCTACGGCCCGGCGGGCTGGGGACCGCAAGTGGGCGGCCTGCCGCGCGTGCGCGTGCTCGGCTGGCTCGAGAACGGCGAGCCGCTCGCGTCGCTCTACCGATCCTCCACGGTCAATCTCAATCTCACGATCCCGCAGCTTCGCACCGCGCTGCCGATGCGGGTGTTCGACGCCCTCGCCGCGGGCGGCGCCGTCCTCACGGACTACCGCGCCGACGTGGAGGAGCTCTTCGATCCGCGGAGTGAGCTGCACGTGGCGCGCTCGACGCCCGAGCTGGTCGAGCTGGCGCAATGGCTGCTGCGTCATCCCCGCTACGCCGCCGAGGCCGCGCGCGCCGGACAGGCGCGGGTGCTCGCCGAGCACACGTTCCGCCACCGCATGGAGGCGCTGGTGAACCAGGTCTGCGCCGACCACGCACTGAGCCTCCCCGCCGCCGCGTGACGCCGCCCCGCCGACACCGCCGCCGAGACCCACGCCATGACCACCCCGCCCCGTGACAGCAGCGCTTCGTCGTTCGTGAGCGACCTCGGGTTCCCGAGCGCGCTGACGCGCGTGCGACCGCCCTCGCACGCGGCGGCGCGGCTCTGGACGGCGTCGCCGTGCATGACGTTTCGGTGGTCGCCCCAGCGCGGTGTCGAGCGGGTGGCGGGCAATGCGAGCGGCGTCGTGGGCTTGGACGACGCCCGCGGCAACCCGAGCTCCATTCGCTGGGACGATTGGATCGTGCCCGACGACCGCGAGCGCGTGGTGGAATCGCGCCGCGTCACCTTCGCCGAGCAGACCGACGGGGCCGTGAGCTATCGCGTGCTACCGCGCCATGGCTCGGGTGTGCGCTTCGTGCGCGAGCTGCTCGCCTACGATCCGCCCACCGCGCTCGCCGATGCCGGCCTCGAAGGGCTCGCCTTCCTGGAGCCCGGCGCGGGAGAGCGGCCGACCGATCCCGACCTCGGCGAGGTCGACGAGAAGGCGCTGCTCAAGCAAGCGTTGAAGCGCCTCGTCGAATCGCAGGAGCGACTGGTCCGTCAGGAGAAGCTGGTGGCGGTGGGGGAGCTGGTGGGCGGAGTGGCCCACGAGCTCAACAACCCGCTGACCTCGATCATCGGCTTCGCCGAGCTGGCGCTGCGCTCCTGCGACCCGACTCCCGCGGGCATCGACGTGGCCTCGCTCGCCCAGGACGTGCGCTGCATCCACGACTCGGCGCTGCGCTGCCAGCGAATCGTCCGCAACCTGCTGCGCTTCTCGCGCAAGTATCCGCCGGTGCTGGTGCCGCACGACCTCAACGATTCGATGCGGCTCGCCGCCGAGCTGCTGAGCTACGAGCTCGCCACCCAGAACGTGAAGGTGGTTCTCGACCTCGCCCCGAGCCTGCCCTACACGTTGGTCGACCCGCACCAGATGGAGATGGTGCTCGTCAATCTCATCAACAACGCGTTCCACGCCATCCGCGGCTCCAACCAATCCGGCACCATCCGGCTCTCGTCGTCGAGCGATGCGAACGACGTGGTGCTCGAGATCGCCGACACCGGCCCGGGCATCCCGAACGAGATCCGCTACCGCATCTTCGACCCCTTCTTCACCACCAAGCCCGTCGGCGAAGGAACCGGGCTCGGGCTCAGCCTGAGCCACGGCATCGTCGCCGAGCACGAGGGCTCGATCGACGTGGCGAACGCGCCTGGCTCGGGCGCGGTGTTCACGATCCGGCTTCCCATCCGTTCGGAGCGTCCGAATCGTCCCTCGGCGCTCGCATCGGTGGTGCGCCCGAGCTCCGATCCGCGCGCCAACGAGCCCATCGAGATCGCGCTCATCGACGACGAAGCGCCACTGCTCGACGCGCTGTCGCGCGGCCTCAACGCCCACGGCTGCCAGGTGCGCACCGCATCGGCGCCCGACGAGCTGATGAAGGGGCTGGTGGGGCGAATGCCCGACGCGATCCTCATCGATCTGTGGATGCCCGGCACCAACGGCATGGCGGTCTACGAGCGTCTGGCGGCCGAGCGCCCCGAGCTCAAGGAGCGCGTGGTGTTCGTCTCGGGCGACGTCGGCAGCGGCTCGGTGCAGGAGACGATCGCGCGAGAGGGTCGTCCCTACCTCGAGAAACCCCTGCGCGCGAGCGAGGTCGTGAAGACCGTGCGCGAGCTCAAGGCGGCGCGCCGCGTCCGCGAAAGGAACGCCGCATGAAACTCCAGGTCGACGAGGCCCTGCTCGACGCCGTGCTCCACGGCACGGAACGCGGGCTCGAGATGACGGGTGTCCAGCCGCCCGCCGTGGGTGCCAGCAACCTCTTCAGCGCCGACCGCTCGCTGGCGGTGATGGTCGGTTTGGTGGGACGCGACAGCGGCACGCTCACGCTCAACGTGAGCGAGCGCGCGATGCTGGTGCTCGCCGGCAAGCTGCTCGGCGACGATCAGCACGAGATCAACGACGACAGCATCGACGCGATCATGGAGATCGGGAACATGATCGCGGGCTGCGCCAAGGATCGGCTGCTCGAGCACGGCTACGAGGTCCAGGCGATCTCGGTTCCTTCGCTCATCTTCGGCGCCAGCTACGACGTCTACTACGCCCGCGGCATCCGCACGGTCTCGGTGCAGTTCGAGCTGCCGGCGATGCCGGTGGCCTTCCACCGCGACCGCATCTTCTCCACCACGCTCTCGCTGCTGCGGCGCCTGGCGTGACGGGCTCGAATCGGTGAAGGCCTCGCTGGTCGCCGCGATCGGGAACGCGCCAGTCGGCGTCGAGCCCCCGAGCGAGCGCGCCCCGAGCGGTGAGTCCTCGTTCGCCGCGCGCTACCAGGCTGCGGTCGCGGAGGGACCCGCCGACGTCTCCGCTGCGCCGTGCTCCGTCCGGGTCGAGTCCGGCGACACGCTGTGGGCGCTGGTTCGTCGCCAGCTCGAGTCCGGCGGCAATCGCGCCTCCGATGGCGACGTGCTCGCGGGCGTGCGCAGCGTGGCCGCGCGCAATCGCATCGACGATCCCAATGTGATCGTGCCCGGCCAGACGATCGATCTCGCCGCCGTCGCCGACGTGGATCCGGGCGGCGACTCTCCGCGGCTACCGGCGCTCGACGATGTGCCGGGTCCGGCGCCGGAGTCCGCGTCGGCGCCCGTCCCGGAAACGCTCGACCTCGGGGGCTTGGTGGCCGGCGGCGGCGACCGGGTCACCAGTCGCTTCGGGCTGCGTCGCGATCCGCTCTGTGGCGAGCGCCGCTTCCACTCCGGCATCGACATCGCCGCGCCGCAGGGCGCCGGCGTGCGTGCGGCTGCCGGGGGAACGGTCACCTTCGCCGGCCAGCAAGCGGGCTACGGCCGCACGGTCGTCATCGACCACGGCGACGGCCGCTCGACGGTGTACGCGCACCTGAGCGCGATCCTGGTTCGTCCCGGCGATCGCGTGGATGCGTCGACGGAGGTCGCCCGCGTCGGCCGCACCGGCCGCGCCACGGGTCCGCATCTGCACTTCGAGCTGCGCCAGGACGGCGTCGCAGTCGATCCCGCGCTCGCCAGCCTCGCGATCGACGATCGCGCCTGAAGGGCCGCTGACGCACGCGCCGCTGCGCGTTTCTCGCGCCGGCCGCGGCTTCCTCGGGGGTCGGTCTCGGACCCCCGCCTGCCCGTCGACTGGCTGCGCTCGTCGCGGCGCCGTCAACGCGCGCCAGCGCGAGCAGCGCTCGTCAGGCGAACGCAGCCATCGCCTTCTGATGGGCCTCGTGCGCCTCGCGCATCAGCAAGTCCACGTCGGGCGCGCTCACCTCGAGTCCCACCGCGCTCGCGCGATTCACGACCTCCTCGAAGAAGGTCGCGGTCGACGCGGTGCCATCGGCCTCGGCTTCGAGCGCGTAGCAGAGCCGGTCCGCGAGATGCACGGCGGCCACCAGCAGGCTGTGCTCGTCGTCGTCTTGGGGCCGATGGTGGTACTCGATGGCGCGGCGGCACGTGCTGGGCAGCTTCCAGCTCGACGCCACCAGCGCTCCCACCTTCTCGTGGAACTCGTCGAACACCACCTCGAAGTAGTCGCCCGGCTCGAACTGGATGCCGGCCCGATCCCGCAGCACGCGCTCGATGTTCATGAGCGAGATCACGAGGGTGGGCTTGCCGATGTCGTGGAGCAGCCCGGCCAGGAACGCCTCGTCCATGGGCAGGCGCTTCATCTTGGCGACCTGGCGCGTGATGTTCCCGCACAGCAGCGCGTGCTCCCAGAGTCGCGTCATCGCGGCCTTGTAACGCTGATCGCGCAGGATCGCGGAGCGGAACGAGATGGCCAGCACGATGTCGCGCACGTTCACCACGCCGAGCCGCTGCACGGCCTCGCGCAAGCTGGCGACCTCGCGGGTGCCGGCGAAGAACGCCGAGTTCGCGGTCTTGAGCACCTTCGCGGTGATGAACTGATCGCGCTCGATCACGCTCACCACGTCGCGAAGCTGGAACTCGCTGGTGGCCGTGAGCCGCATCAGCTCGACCGCGACCGACGGCAGCAAGGGCGCCTCGATCCGGTCCTCGCGGATGTCCTCCGAGACCTGACGACGCAGTGTCTTGAGGAGCGCCTCGATGCGGCGCTGCTCACGGTCGACCTCGATCGACGACCGAACCTCGATGGGGGTGGCTGCGGAGCGTGGAGGATGGCTCGAAACCGTCGCGGTCATGCGTGTCTCCATCCGTTCTGGGGGAGTGGGCGGGGATCACCCGTGGTGGCTGGCCGCATCGTGCGGTCGCGCTACCGCTCCTTTCGGCCGGCCATGCGCGCGACTTGAGCGATTCCGAGCAGGAGGCCGGTTTTGCCCGGTTCCCAGGCAAGGCTGACCGGCGAATGGCCCCGCAACCGAGCGCGGACGCCCCTTTCTTCGCGCTTCTCGTCGGTTCCGTCGCGGCACGCATGTTGCGAAGGGCCACCGTGACCTGGCGATCCGCGGCCGCTCCGATGTCGACCGCGAAACGCCACCGACCGTGATCGATCCCCCGACCCCGACTGCTTGCGAGAGGTACCGATGACCGAGCTCGACGAAGAGATCGTCAACGAGTTCCTGGTCGAAAGCTACGAGAACCTCGATCAGCTCGATCGAGACTTCATCGAGCTCGAGAAGGACCCGCGCAATCGCGAGATGCTCGCGCGGATCTTCCGCACCATCCACACCATCAAGGGCACCTCCGGGTTCCTGGGGCTCGAGAAGCTGCAGAAGGTCACCCACGTGGGCGAGAGCCTGCTCTCGCGCCTGCGGGATGGCGTGCTGCTCCTCGACCCCGAGATCACGACCGCGCTGCTGCGCATGGTCGATGCCGTGCGCCAGATCCTGGCGTGCATCGAGGCGGCCAAGAGCGAGGGCGACGTCGACTACGGGAGCCTGATCGCCGATCTCAACCGCCTGCAAGATCCCACGCAGCGCAGCGCGCCCACGGCCGCCGCGCCCGTTGCGGAGCAGGCGGCCCAGCCGGCGGCCGCGCCCGCGCCGCCGCCGAAGCCCGTGAGCGCACCGGCGGCCGCCGCTCCCCAGATCGCGAGCCCCGCAGCCACGCCGGCGCCGACGATCGCACCACCGCTCGCCGCGACGCCGACGCCCAGCACGCCGGCAGCAGCGCCCACTCCCTTCGCCACCGCTTCTCCCGCCGCGCCGGTGCCGCCGGCGCCCGGGACGAGCGCGCCCGCGAGTGACGGCGCGGAGACGAAGTCGGCGGCGCCAGGCGTATCGGAGAGCTCGATCCGTGTCGACGTGGGGATCCTCGACAAGCTCATGAACCTGGTCGGCGAGCTGGTCCTGGCGCGCAACCAGGTCCTCCAGCTCAGCACCAGCACCGCGGACTCGTCGTTCCAGGCCTCCACCCAGCGCCTCAATCTCATCACCACCGAGCTGCAAGAGAGCGTCATGAAGACGCGCATGCAGCCCATCGGGAACGTGTGGAGCAAGTTCCCGCGGGTGGTGCGCGACCTCGCCGTGATGTGCGGCAAGAAGGTGCGCGTCGAGATGGACGGCCAGGAGACCGAGCTCGACAAGACGATCCTGGAAGCGATCAAGGATCCGCTCACCCACGTGATCCGCAACTCGGTGGACCACGGCATCGAGAGCAGCGAGACCCGCGTCGCCGCGGGCAAGCCCGCCGAGGGCTTGCTGTCGATGCGCGCCTACCACGAGGGCGGCCAGGTCATCATCGAGATCGCCGACGACGGCGGCGGCATCGATCCCGAGCGGGTACGCGCCAAGGCGATCGCGCGCGGCTTGATCACCGCCGAGCAAGGGGCGCGCCTCGGCGACCGCGAAGCCGTGAACCTCGTCTTCCTGCCCGGCTTCTCCACGGCCGAGAAGGTCACCAACGTCTCCGGGCGCGGTGTCGGCATGGACGTGGTGCGCACCAACATCGAGAAGATCGGCGGCACCGTCGACGTCCAGAGTCAGCTCGGACGCGGCACCACCATTCGCATCAAGATCCCGCTCACGCTCGCCATCATTCCGGCGCTGATCGTCACCGCCGGCGGCGACCGCTACGCGATCCCGCAAGTCAGCCTCCTCGAGCTGGTGCGGCTCTCGGGCGATCAAGCGATCCAGAAGATCGAGCGCATTCGCGGCGCGCCGGTCTACCGGCTGCGCGGCAACCTGTTGCCGCTGGTCGACCTGAGCCAGGAGCTCGGCCTGGTTTCCGCGAGTCGCGCCGACGTACCTGCCGATCCGACCAACCTGGTGGTGCTGCAGGCCGGGGACCGGACGTTCGGCCTGGTGGTCGAGAGCATCGGCGACACCGCGGAAATCGTGGTGAAGCCCCTCGGCAAGCAGCTCAAGGGCATCGATTGCTTCGCCGGAGCGACCATCATGGGCGACGGCACGGTGGCGCTGATCCTCGACGTCGTCGGCATCGCGCAGCGCGCCAAGATCCTGGGCGCCTCCGGCGAGCGCTCGCTGGTCGACACCGCGGACGCGGCGGTCGCCGCGAGCGAGGACGTCCAGACCTTCCTCCTCTTGGGTCTCGGCGAGCACGATCGGCTGGCGCTGCCGCTCTCGCTGGTGGCGCGGCTCGAAGAGGTGCCGGCGAGCTCGGTCGAGCGCGCGGGCGGCCACGAGGTGGTCCAGTACCGCGGCGAGATCCTGCCGCTCGTCCACCTGAGCCAGCACTTCGCCACCGACTCTCCCACCAACGATCCGCTGCAAGTGGTCGTCTACACCGAGCGTGGCGCGTCGGTGGGCGTGGTCGTCGACCAGATCGTCGACATCGTCGAGGAGCGCGTGACGATGCAACGCACGGCGGCTCGTCCGGGCTTGCTCGGCTCCGCCGTCATCCAGGGCCGCGTGACCGATCTCGTGGATCTCGCGAGCATCGTGCGCGCCGCCGACCCGACGTTCCTCGAAGGGCACGCCGAGGCCGCCTGACCCGGCAATCCGCGACGCCAGGTCGACCGAGAAGGAGACAACGATGGGGAGCACCCACGCGTTCTGCACGTTCTGCGTCGACGACCACTTCTTCGGAGTCGAGGTCGAGAAGGTCCAAGAGGTGATCCGTCACCAGCCGATGACGCGCGTCCCGCTCGCGCCGGTGGTGGTGCGCGGCCTCATCAACCTGCGCGGCCAGATCGTGACCGCGCTCGATCTCCGGCGCCGGCTCGGCTTGCCGGAGGCGAGCGTCGACCGACCGCCCGCCAACGTCGTCGTGCGCAGCGAGGACGGGGCCGTGAGCTTGCTGGTGGACGAGATCGGCGACGTCCTCGAGATCGACGAGGAGCATCGCGAAGCGCCGCCGAACACGGTCGACAGCCTGGGTCGGGACCTCATCCAGGCGGTCTACAAGCTCGATGGCCGCTTGCTGCTGATCCTCGACACCGAACGCGCCACGCGCGTGCACGGCGACGAGCGCTGCTGACGCCGGGCACGCGGCAACGAGCCTCCACGGACGCCCCCTCGAACGGCGCGGTCAACGCGCAAAGGTCCTTCGCATGGCCCACCGACTCCACCTGAAAAGCGTCCAGACCAAGCTCCTGGTCAGCTTCCTCGCACTGACCTTCGGCGCGATGGCGCTGGTCACCGCCCTCGCCTATCAGCGCAGCTCCGCGGCGCTCGCCGCTGCGGCCGGCACGACCCTCGAGAGCGAAGCGACGCGGGCGCTGGAGACGATCGACCGCAACCTGGACAACCGAGTCCGGGACCTCAAGGCCACCGTGCGACGCAACGCCGCGCGCGGCGCGCCCGAGGTCGTCACGGCGGCGGCCAACGATCTGGTCCGCACGTACGGCTTCTACGATCTCATCGTGGTAGCCGATGTCGACGGGAACGTGATCGCGACCAACACCGTCGACGCCGAAGGCCGCCCCTTGCGCGCGCAGTTCACCAATCGAAACGTCAAGGGCGAGACCTGGTTCCAAGCCGTCGTCGGCGGGTCGCTCGGGCGGGACCAGATCTACACCAGCGACGTCGTGAACGATCCGTGGGTCGCGGAGATCGCCAACGGCGAGGAGCAGGCCCTGAACATGGCGGCGGCCGTGCGCGACGAGAACGGCGCCGTCATCCGTGCCTGGTCGAATCGGCTGGCGTTCGATCGGCTCGGTCGCGCGGTCATGGACGACACGCGAAAGGACCTCGCGCAGCGCGGCATGAAGACGGTCGAGACCCAGCTCCTCTCCAAGGCGGGCCTCGTGCTCGACGACGCCGACCCCGCGGCGGAGATGAAGCTCAATCTGGTGGATGTGGGCCTGGCCGCAGCCAAGGCTGGGACCGAGGGAAAGAGCGGCTACGTCACCGAGGTCCACAAGCGCACCGGGAAGCTGCAAGTGAACGGCTACGCCGCCGAGAAGGGCTGGGCCCAATACCCGGGTCTCGGATGGAGCGCGCTGGTGCGTCAGGACGTCTCGGAGGCCGCAGCGGCGGCGACGGGGATCCGCAACTACATGATCCTGATCGCTCTCGCCGCGCTCGCGGTGGTCGTCGTCGCGGCCGTGGTGATCGCGCGCGGCATCGCCCGCCCGCTCGTGGCGACCGCCGACGTCCTCGAGAGCCTCGCGGACGGCGAGCTGCGCCGCCACGTCGCGGTGGACTCGACGGACGAGGTGGGACGCATGGGAACGGCGCTCAATCGCGCGATGGACTCGATGCGCGACGCGCTGGGCGGCATCGCCGGCGCCGCGACCGGGCTCGCCAGCTCCTCCGAGGAGCTCACCTCGGTCAGCCGCCAGATGACCTCGAGCGCCGAGGAGACGGCATCGCAAGCGGGTGTGGTGTCGGCGGCGGCGGAACAGGTGAACGGCAACATCGGCAGCGTGGCGGCGTCGGTGGAAGAGATGACGGCCTGCGTTCGCGAGATCGCCAAGAACGCGCAGGAAGCAGCGCGCGTGGCCTCGCAGGCCGTGGACATCGCCCAAGGCACCTCCACCACGATCCACAAGCTCGGCGATTCCAGCAACGAGATCGGCAACGTCCTCAAGGTCATCACCTCGATCGCCGAGCAGACGAACCTGCTCGCCCTCAACGCCACCATCGAGGCGGCGCGCGCCGGTGAGTCGGGAAAGGGCTTCGCGGTGGTCGCCAACGAGGTGAAGGAGCTCGCCAAGGAGACCGCCAAGGCCACCGAGGACATCGGGCGCAAGATCGAGGCGATCCAGGACGACACCCGGGGCGCCATCCAGGCGATCACCGAGATCACCGAGGTGATCCACCAGATCAACGTGATCTCCACCACCATCGCCGGTGCCGTCGAGGAGCAAAGCGCCACGACCAACGAGATCGCTCGCAACGTGAGTGAAGCGGCGCGCGGCAGCGTCGAGATCACCCGCAACATCACCAGCGTCGCGCAGAGCGCCGGCGACACCACCGCGGGTGCCACGCAGACCCAGCTCGCCGCCTCCGAGCTCGCGCAGATGGCGTCGGATCTCACGCAGCTCCTGTCGCGCTTCCAATGGCAAGGCAGCGGCAACACCATGGGCGTGCCCAGCGTCGCGGCGCGCGCCCTCGCACCACTGCAACCGGCCGCGCCGCCGCCGCGGACGAATCCGTCCAGCGGCGCATCGAACGGCAACGGTCATGCGCATGCGGGCAGCTACGTCTTCCATGCGTGACGCGAGAGGGACGCGCGGGCGACCGCCCGTCCCGAGCGCAACTTCACGCTCGTGAGGTGAACGCCGTGAAAGCGATCGTCGTCGACGATTCCAAGGCCATGCGGATGATCCTGGCGCGCAGCCTGCGCGCACTCGGGTTCGACGTGGAGGAGGCGGGCGACGGGCGCCAAGCGCTCGACAAGCTCGCGACCATCGACGCGCCCGACCTGGCGCTGGTGGACTGGAACATGCCGGAGATGAACGGTCTCGAGCTGGTGCGCGCGATGCGGGCCGAGTCGCGGCTCGCGGCGATGCGCGTGATGATGGTCACCACCGAGACCGAGATCAGTCACGTGACCCAGGCGCTCGAATCGGGTGCCGACGAGTACGTGATGAAGCCATTCACCGCCGACGCGATCCGCGAAAAGCTGGCGCTGCTCGGCTTCTCGCTGGGATGACCATGGCCAAGATCCGGGTCCTGGTCGTCGACGATTCGGTGGTGGTGCGCCGGCTCGTCACCGACGCGCTGTCACGCGATCCGATGATCGAGATCGCGGGGGTGGCCGCCAACGGCCGCATCGCGCTCGCCAAGATCGCCGAGGTGAGCCCGGACATCGTGACGCTCGACGTCGAGATGCCCGAGATGGACGGGCTCGCCACGCTGGTCGAGATCCGCAAGACGCGCCCCAAGCTGCCGGTGATCATGTTCAGCACGCTCACCGAGCGCGGTGGGGTGACGACACTGGAAGCCCTCGCCCGCGGGGCCAGCGACTACGTCACCAAGCCCTCGAACGTGGGCAGTGTGAACGAGGCGCTGGAACGACTGCGCGCCGAGATGCTGCCCAAGATCAAGGCGCTCTGCGGCCGCTCCGCGGATGCTCCACCGGGGATGGCACGTCCCGCCCTCGGCCGTGCGGCAGCGCCCGGCGCGCCACCCGCCGCGCCGGGAGCCGCGCCGAGCCGCATCGCGCCGCGCCCCAGTGCCGCACCTCCGCCGCCGCGCACCCGATCCGGCCCTCCTGCACGAGTCGAGGTGGTCGCGATCGGCGTCTCGACGGGCGGCCCGAATGCGCTGGCGGTGGTGATCTCGAGGCTTCCAGGCGATCTGCCGGTGCCGATCCTGATCGTCCAGCACATGCCGCCGCTCTTCACGAAGCTCTTGGCGGAGCGCCTCGACTCGGGCTCGCGCTTGACGGTGCGCGAGGCCTTCGACGGCGCGCGCCCCACGCCAGGCTCCGTGTGGGTCGCGCCCGGCGATCACCACATGCTCGTGGCGCGGGAGGGTGGCGCGGTGGCGCTGCGCCTCAACCAGGCTCCCGCCGAGAACTCGTGCCGGCCGGCGGTCGATCCCCTCTTCCGCTCGGTCGTCGAGGTCTACGGCGCTCACGCGCTCGGGGTGGTGCTCACGGGCATGGGTCGCGACGGCTTGCTCGGCGCGCGCGCGCTGGTGGCCGCCGGTTCGCGCATCATCGCCCAGGACGAGGCGAGCTCGGTGGTGTGGGGCATGCCCGGCTACGTGGCGAGCGAAGGGCTCGCCGAGCGAGTGCTGCCCATCGGAGACGTGCCCGGCGAGATCGAGCGCCGGGTGACGGAGTCGCGCGGCCTTCGGCCCGCGCGGGCGATCGCGTGACGCGGAGCCGTACATGAGCCTCGCCGCCAACGACTTCGATTATCTCTGCAAGTTCCTCTACGAGCGCTCGGCGATCGTGCTGCAGCCCGGCAAGGAGTACCTCGCCGAGTCGCGGCTCATCCCGCTCGCCAAGCAGGAGGGCTTGGGGGGGCTCGCTTCGCTGGTCGCCTCGCTGCGATCCGGCCAGGCGAACGGCCTCGCCCAGCGGGTGGTCGACGCGATGACCACCAACGAGACGTCCTTCTACCGCGACACCGGCCCCTTCGAGGCGCTCCGGACCCACGTCCTGCCGGCGCTCGTCAAGGTCGCCGAGCGCGAGCGCGCGCTGCGGATCTGGTCGGCGGCGTCGTCCACCGGCCAAGAGATCTACAGCACCGCGATGCTCATCCGGGACCATTTCCCGCAGCTCACCGGCTGGAACCTGCAGCTCCTGGCCACCGACTTGTCGCGTGACGTGCTCGCGCGCGCCCGGGAGGGCCGCTACAACCAGCTCGAGGTGAACCGTGGCCTGCCCGCGCCGATGCTCGTGCGCCATTTCGAGCGGCACGGCCTGGACTGGCAGCTCAAGGCCGACATCCGGCGCATGGTGGAGTTCCGCGAGCTCAACCTCGCCGCGTCGTGGCCCTCGCTGGGCAGCTTCGACCTGGTCTTCCTGCGCAACGTCCTCATCTACTTCGACGTCGAGACCAAGCGACGGATCCTGGGCCGCGTGCGCCAGGTGCTGAAGCCGCACGGCTACCTCTTCCTCGGCGCCGCCGAGACCACGCTGATGCTCGACGACGGCTTCGAGCGCGTGATGTTCGACAAGACCACCGCGTACCGGCTGCGCGGGACTCGTTGAGAGACGCACGGAGATGTCCCCTCGCGCAGCTGCACCGATCGCTCGCCATGCCCGAGGCAGGCGTGCGCCGACCACGAGCCGCCCACAGGCGGCCCCACCTCGCCTGGCACGCACGCGACCACCGACACCAGGCTAGAGAGGAGACGCTTCAATGCAGGTCGACGAATCCACGCTGTTCGAGCTCACCGAGCAGGTCTGGACCTCGATGCTCGGCCTCAACCTCGTCATGGGCAACGGTCATCCGCCCGCGGCCGCGAAGACGCGGCACCTCGTGGGCTGCGTCGTCATCAGCGGCACGTGGGAAGGCGCGGTGTCGATCGAATGCCCGCTCACCGTCGCGAAACGCGCTGCCGGGATCATGTTCGGCACCGATCCTGCCGATGCATCCGATGACGAGGTGCGCGACGCCCTGGGCGAGCTCGCGAACATGATCGGCGGCGGCGTGAAATCGCTGCTGCCGGCGCCCAGCCAGCTCTCGCTGCCGACGGTGGCCGAGGGCGAGTCGCTGGTGCTCTCGGTACCGGGTACCCACGAGGTTCGGCACGTGAGCTTCGCCTGCGAGGGCGAGCCGTGCCGGGTCGTGATCGCCGCGAAGGAAAACGGCGCGGCGTGATTTCCGCTGGACGAACCGTGCCGAGCCCGACCTCGGCGGGGAGGACGCGACGATGAAGATCCTGGTAGTGGACGACAGCAAGGCGATGCGCATGATCGTGATGCGAACCTTGCGGCAGGCCGGCTTCGACGGACACACGATCAGCGAAGCCACCAACGGCGCCGAAGCGTTGGAAGCCATCAAGAGCGCGGCGCCCGACCTCGTCCTGTCGGATTGGAACATGCCGGAGATGAACGGACTTCAGCTGCTGCAAGAGCTCAAGAAGCAGGGCTCCCCGGTGAAGTTCGGATTCGTGACCTCGGAGGGCTCGGCCGAGATGCGCCAGCAAGCGACCGAGAACGGCGCCCTCTTCCTGGTCTCGAAGCCCTTCACCGTGGAAGCGTTCCAGACCGCTCTCGACGGCGTGATCTGAGCCGGCGGATCCGCGCGGAGCCGCGGGGCGCGGCGCTCGCGAGGGGGACGACCCGCCTCGGATCGGCGGCGGAATCCCGCTGGGGATCCAGCCTCGCTATCGCTTCGGTCGGCCGGAGCCGCGCGCGGGCGCCAACCCGAACTGCTTCATCTTCTGGTAGAGCGTGCTGCGCGCGATCCCGAGTCGTGCTGCGGCACGCTCCACGTTGCCACGCTCCGCTTCCACCACGCGCACCAGGTGGCGCATCTCCACGTCGGCGAGCGTGAGCGACAGATCGCCGGTGCGGTCGCGCGGCGAGGGCGCGACGTCGAAACGCACCGCGCTCGCGTCGACCGTGCGTCCGTTCGAGTAGAGCACCGCGCGCTCCAGCACGTTGCGCAGCTCGCGGATGTTCCCCGGCCAGTGGTAGCTCGTCAGCCGCCGCAACGCGGCTGGCGTGAGCTCGATGCCGGGCCGTCCCAGCTCGGCGGCGAGGATGCCCAGGATGTGCACCGCGAGCACGCCGAGGTCCTCGCCACGCTCGCGCAGCGACGGCATGCGCAACGGCAGCGCGCTGATCCGGAAGTAGAAGTCGCTGCGGAAGCGCCTGTCGCGGACCCGCGCCGCCAGGTCGACGTGGGTGGCGGCGAAGAGCCGCACGTCCACCTGCCGCTCGCGCACGTCGCCCAAGCGACGGAAGCGCTTGTTCTCGATGGCCTTGAGGAGCTTCGCCTGCACTTCCAGGTCGAGGTCGCCGACCTCGTCCAGGAAGAGCGTGCCGCGATCGGCCACCTCGAAGAGCCCGGACTTGGGGGCCACGGCACCCGTGAAAGCGCCCCGCTCGTGGCCGAAGAGCTCGCTCTCCAGCAGCTCCCGGGACAGCCCCGCGCAGTTGAGGTCCACGAACGGCTCGTCGCGGCGCGCGCTGTTGACGTGAAGCCACTGGGCGAGCGTTCCCTTGCCGCTGCCGGTCTCGCCGAGGACGAGGATGGGGCTGTCGCTCGCCAGCAAACGGTGGGCGTCCTCGGCGAGCTGGCGAATGCAGGTGCTCGCGCCGAGGAACGGATCGATCGCTCGCTGCGCGCCCACCTCCGCCGCACGCGTGCGACGCCGATCGCGGCGAGCAGCCACCAGCCGCTCGATCAGCGCCGCGAGCGATCCCAGCGCCACCGGCTTGGTCATGAAATGGTCGGCGCCCTGCTGGATGGCGCGCACCGCCAGGTCGATGGTGGCGTGGCCCGTCATGACGACCACCGGCAGCGCAGGATCGGTCTCGCGCAGCGCCACCAGCAGGTCGAGCGCGTTGCCGTCGGGCAGCATGTAGTCGATCGTCGCGGCGTCCGGCCGCCAGGTGGCCTGGAGCTCGCGCGCCGCGCCGCAGCTCGCGGCCTCCAGCACCTCGAAGCCGCGCGCGGCGAGGTATTGAGCGACGATGCCGCGCACCGACGGTTCGTCGTCGACGACCAGGATGCGCGTCACGGGCATGCGTTAGCGACTCGGCGCCGCAGCGCGCGCATCGCTCAGAAAGGGGCGATTCGGATGACCAAGCATGCGTTCGTTCCGCCGAAACCGAACGAGTTCTTGAGCAACACCTCCGCGCGAACGGCGCGCGCGCCATCCGCAACGTAGTCGAGATCGCACTCCGGATCGGGTTGCGTCAAGTTCGTCGTGGGCAGCGCCCTACCCCGCCGCCCGGCCGCCAGCGCGAGCACCGTTTCGATCGCGCCCGCGGCACCGTACGCGTGCCCGTGCATCGATTTCGTGGCGCTCACGGGCACCTCGTAGGCCCGCTCTCCCAGCACCGACTTGAGCGCGCGCGTCTCGGCGAGATCGCCGTGCGGCGTGGAGGCCGCGTGCGCGCTCACCACGTCCACCTCCGACGGCGCCACGTCGGCTGCGGCGAGCGCCATGCGCATGGTGCGCGCCCAATCGCTGCCATCGGGCCGCGGATGGTAGACGTGGTACGCGTCGTTGGTCTGGGCATCGCCGAGCAGCTCGGCGTGGATGCGGGCGCCGCGCGCGCGGGCGTGGTCGCGATCCTCGAGCACCACGATGCCAGCGCCCTCGGCCATCACCAGTCCGGCGCGATCGCGCGCGAACGGCCGCGACGCGCGCTCGGGCTCGGCCGTGGGATTGATCGCGCGGGCGTTGCCCATGCTGCCGAGCAAGACCAGGCCGATGCACGACTCGGCACCGCCCGCGAGCGCGACGTCCGCGCGCCCCGCGCGAATGAGATCGGCAGCCACGGTGATGGACGTGGCACCGGCGGCGCACGCGTTCACGATGCCGTAGTTCGGGCCGCGCAGGCCGTGCTCGAGCGCGACCAGCGCCGACGGCATGTTGCCGGAGATGTTGAGGCTCACGCGCCCGGGCAGCTCGTGCGCCTTGCGCTCCACGAACGCGGCGTGAAGCGCACGGTGGTACGTGTGACTGCCCGGTGCCGCGACTCCCAGCACCACCGCTGCGCGGTCGCGCAGCTCGGCGTCGCCGAGATCGAGCGCGGCATCGGCGATCGCCTCCGCCGCGGCCGCCAGCGCGTAGACGATGGCGGGATCGTACGAGCTCGCGTACGCAGCCGGCACGAAGTGCCTGGCGTCGAGCCCTTCGACCGTCCCCGCGACCCGCGCGGGGATGGACGCGCCGAACTCATCCCACAGGTAGCGCTCGCAGCGCCGGATGCCCGACGCTCCCGCGAGCGCGCTGGCCAGCGACTCGGCGACCGTGTTGCCGAGCGGGGAGACCAGCCCGAGCCCGGTGATGACCACGTGTTTCATGCGGCATGCTCCGTCTCCCCCCGATCGTCGACCTCGATGTCTCCACCGCCGCGCGCCGGGCCGTTCGGCCCACCTTCGGACACGCGGAGGGTGCTGGCTCCGGCGCGGTCATGCGCGCGGCTGCGCGCTCGGTGCCGGTGCGTTCGTGACCAGCGGCAAGCGGATGCGGAACGTCGTCCCGACCCCCAGCGTGCTCGCGCATTCGATCGTGCCGCCGTGGGCGCGCACGATCATCCTGCAGATCTCGAGACCGAGGCCGCTGCCGCTGGGCCGCGTCGTGTAGAAGGCGTCGAACACGCGTTCGATCTCGTCCGCCGGGATGCCGCGCCCCGTGTCGCGCACCTCGAGCACCGCTTGTCCGTCCTGGGCGCGGCACGCGACCACGATCTCGCCGCCCTCCGCCGTGGCCTCGGAGGAGTTCTGCACCAGGTTCCACAGCACGCGCCGAAAACGGCGCGGCGCGATGGCGCAGCACACCGGCCCGGCAAGCTCCTGACCCAGCTTGAACTTCTGATTGATGGTGCTGCGCCGAAGCTCGGCGGTGAACTGGCCGACCAGCTCGGTGAGGTCCGTGACGGCGACGTGGTATTGCGGCACGCGCCCTTGCGCCATGCACATGAGCTCGCTGGCCAGATCCTGGATGCCCTGGACGCCCTCCTCGAAGAGCGGATTCACCAGGTCCGGCGCGCCGCCGAGGGACGAGAGCTCCGCGGCGCCGAGCAGCGCCGTCAGGTAATTGCGGATGTCGTGGGCGATCCCGGCGGCGAGCTTGCCGGCGAGCGCCAGCTTCTCGGTCTGCGACAAGCGCTCGCGCGCTTGCTCGAGCTCGCGGTTGCGCGCCGTGAGGTCCCGCACGAGCTGGCGATTCTCGAGCGTGAGCCGGCGCGTCTCGAGCGTCTCGACGATCGCCATGCGCAGCACCATCGGATCGCACGGCTTGATCAGGAAGCGCTCGACCTGCCCCTCGTTGATGGCGCGCAACATCGCGTCGGCGTCGAGGAACGCGGTGAGCAGGATCCGGCCCACGTCCGGCTGGTTGGCGCGCATCCACGCGAACAGATCGGTGCCACGCATGCGCGGCATGCGCTCGTCGGCGACCACCAGATGGAAGGGCTCGGCGGCCAACAGCGCCTGCGCCTCGGCGCCGTCGCGGGCGGTGCGGACGTCGTATTGCCGCTTCAAGAGGAGCTGCATCGTGTCGCGCAGCTGCGCTTCGTCATCGACCACCAGGACCTTGGGGCGCTCGACGTTGCTGGGACGATCGTTTTCCATGTCGCCGCTGGTCTCCTCGAAAGCAGGGGACGTCTCAGGCCGCCGCTTCCCCGACCTCGGTGTCACTCGCCGCGGCCTTCGCCTCGGGCGGACCCGCGATCGGCAATCGCACCGTCACCTTCGTGCCCTCGCCCTCGACGCTCGTCAAGCCCACGTGGCCGCCGTGCTCCTCGACGATCTGGCGGGTGAGCGCCAGGCCGAGGCCCGTCCCCTCGCCCGGCGAGCGCGTGGTGAAGAACGGATCGAAGACGCGGTCGATCTGCGCGCCGGGAATGCCGCAGCCGTTGTCCTCGATCGAGATCTCCAGCTCGTCGGCGGTGCGCCGGGTCGTCACCCACAGCCGCCCCGCTCCCTCGGGCATCGCCAGGAGCGCGTTCTTGACGAGGTTGAGCAAGACCTGGTTCACGCGACCGATCTGGCAGCGCACCGAGGCATCCGCGCACAGGTCCTGGATCACCTCGACGTTCGGGTTCGCCAACGCGCCCGTGAGCAGCAAGGTCGAGGTCAAAGCCTGATTCAGGTCGGCGAGCTCGGGAGCGATCTCGTGCCCGGGACGCGCGATGGCGCGCAGGTACTCGACCACGCTGCGAATGCGGTCGACGCCCGTGCGCGACGCGTCGAGCAGCCGACGACAGGTCTCCGCGGGCGAGTCCGGTCCGGTGCCGCCGCCGTCAGGGGTCGCGGCGAGCAACTCTTCGATGACCTCGCGCAGCGCGAACAGCGAGTTGGCGATGAATCCCAGCGGGTTCAGGATCTCGTGCGCCATTCCACCGGTGAGCAACATCATCGACGCACCGGTCTCTCGCTGCAGCTCGTCCACTCGCTCCTCCTTGCGCTTGAGCAGCGAACGCACCGCCGCTCGGAGCTCCTTCACGCTGAACGGTTTGATCAGAAAGATGTCGGCGCCGCTCTCGCGGGCCGTGGTGCGATCGTCCGCTTGCCCACGCGCGGTCAGCATGACGATCGGCGTCGCCCGCGTGTCGGGATCGCGGCGCAGCTCGCGGCTCAACCACGGCCCATCGCGTCCGGGCATCATCCAATCGGTGATGACCAGGTTCGGCCGGTGCTCGCGGGCGCGCGCGAGACCTTCCTCGCCGTCACCGGCGGCGATCACGCGGTACTCGGCGGAGAGCTGCAGGGTGATGAAGCGCAGCAGCTCGACCGAGTCCTCGACCACCAGCACCGTCGCCGCGCGCGGCGGCGCCTCGAGGCGCGGCACGGTGCGGCGATCGGCGGCGTCGTGAAGCTCGCCGACGCGGTATTCCGGCTGCTCGGTGACCCGACGGACCCAATCCCCGAGCCCGTGATCCTCGGCGCGCCGCGCCGGTGACGCGCCGCGCTCCGCGTGGCGCCGGTCGAGACGCTCGGCGGCGATGCCGCTCACGTCGCGCGGCAAGCTCACGTCGAAGGTCGAGCCCTTGCCGACCTCGCTCGAGACCGCGACTCGGCCACCGTGCAGCTCGACCAGCTCCTTCACCAGCGCGAGCCCGATGCCGGTGCCGCCTCGCGAGCGCGTGGCGCTCGGGTCCACCTGGCTGAAGCGATCGAAGATCCGCTGGTGCTCGCTCGCGGGGATCCCGATCCCCGAGTCCGTCACCGCGATGCGCAGCTCCGCCGGGTGCTCCTCGAGGCGCACCCGAATCGAGCCGCCGGCGGGCGTGAACTTGATGGCGTTGGACACGAGATTCAGCACGATCTTCTCGACCTTGGACGCGTCCAGGCGCGCCAGCACCGGCCGCTCGGGCGCGTCGAGGCGAAGCGTGAGCCCACGCCAGGCGGCCATCGGCCCGGCTTGCGTGGTGATGCTCTTCAGGAGCTCGGTCAGGTCGCAGACCTCGAGGCGCACCCGCGCCTGCGAAGCCTCGAGGCGCGCCAGGTCGAGGAGATCGTTGATGAGCCGAAGCAGTCCCAGACCGTTGCGCCGGATGACGTCCAGGTACTCGATCTCGTGCGCGTCGCGGGCGGCCCGGTTGGACTCCGCGAGGCTTTCCAGCGCCCCCAGCATCAAGGTCAGCGGCGTGCGCATCTCGTGCGACGCGTTCGCCATGAAGGTGGTCTTCATCTGATCGAGGGCGCGCAGCTTGTCGAGCGCCGCCGCCAGCTCGTGCCGGCCCTCGAACTCGGCGAGCGCGAGACGCGCGCGTTGCGCGTTCGCCGCGATCGAGATGCCGAGGCCACCGAGGATGAAGAAGGTGTTGTTGAGCGCGGCGCGCCAGCGCACCATCGAGTCGAGCGACGCGACGCCGAGGTACATCGCCGCCATGCCGACTCCCACCACCGACGCCGTTCGCCAGCCCCACGGCATGATGAGGCCGGCGGCGAGCATCGTCACGATGAGACCCGCGTAGTAGAGGCTGTCGCCGTAGCCGGTGTAGGTGAGCATCACGCAGATGATGGCGCTCACCCACAGCACCGCGATCGCGCTCACCACCACCAACGCCTCCATCGACCGCGGCCGGCGCGCCCACGCGATGATCGGCAGGTACGCGACGGCGCAGAGCACGCGCAGTCTCAGAAAATCGTGCACCACCCCCGGAAACTGCGACGGCGGATAGACCACCCAATCCACCGCCCAGAACAGCAGGAAGATGACGATCGCCACCAGCGAGAAGAGCCGCACTCCGCGGCGCAGCGTCTCGCGGACCTCTTCGTCCCACGCCGCGCGAATCTCCGGATCGGCTGTCGCTCGGGAGCGTTTCATCCGACCCGTTTCGCCACCACCAGCACGGCCCGCGGCGGCATGCCGAACGTGTGCTCGACTCGTTCCACCTCGAAGCCCGCCTCGACGAAGAGCCGGCGAAGCGCGTCCGCCTCGTAGAAGCGGAACGTGCCCTCGTCGGCCAGGCGCAGCAGCCAGGCCGCCGAGCTCATGTATTCGCGCGCGCCGCGCAAGGGCGCCCGCCGTGGTGCCCTCGGGAGGCGCGACCACGCCCGCGGCGATGTCCTCGATGAACCGCGTGTACACGCCGGAGAGGTCGGCGTCGGGACGGATGGACGAGGCCACCACGCAGGCACCTTCCGGAAGCACGGCGTGGAGCCGGCGCAGGAATCCGAGCGCGTCGGGCAAGCACGAGAGGAAGAGGCTCATGAGCACGGCGCGCGCCGCGTGCAGGCTCGCGGGCGGCGGCTCGCACGCGGCATCCCACTCCTCCGCCGTGAACGGCACGCCGAGCGCGGCGGCGCGCCGCGCCGCTTGCTCGAGCACCTGCGGCACGAGATCGTAGGCGATCACGCCGCGCGGGCGGCGCGGCAGGCGCGCCAGGAACGGGATCGAGTGGCCCATGCCGCCGCCGACGTCGTGGACCCAATCGTCGTCGCCGATCGCGAGCAGCTCGACCTGCCGCTGCATGAGCTCCCGGTACTCGCGGGTGGCGGCCAGCACGTCGAAGCCGAGGCTGCCGCCTTCCTCGCCCAGCATGTAGCCGCGCCAGTAGTCACGCGGCGAGGCGAGCTGGCTGCGCGGCGCCGCCGCCCATTCGGCCGCGGTCACGCGCTCGGCTTGCTCGCGCGTCGGCACGGCGATCACCGGGTCCAACACGTCGACCGCCGCCAGCAGATGGCGGATCACCGGCACGAACGAGATCACCGCCTCGGTGCTCTTGGTGGGGATGTGACCGCACGGGACGGTGACGAGCTTGCGCTCCACGGTGGGGGCGCAATCGAGGATGCTGCGGATGCGGTTCACGTTGACGAAGGCGTCGTAGACGCCGTGCACCCACAGGATCGGCACGGTGAGCTTGGCGGCATCGGCCTGCGCGTCCTGGAGGAAGACCAGGCGGTGGCGGATGCCGTCGGCGCTCCAGCGATCGGTGTCGGCCAGCAGCCCGAGCACGTTCTGGACGTCGCCGTGGATCCCGGCGCGGTGCTTGGCCACGTAGTCGATGCCGCCCGACGCCATGCGCACCAGATCCTGGATGTCGGACGCACCCATCAGCTCGACCAACGTCGTGACGCGCAGCTCCTCGACGGCGGCGCGCAAGCAGAGCGGGCCCGAGAAGCTCATGCCGACCAGCGCGGTCGCCCGCGGCGGCGTCGCGAGCTTGTGGTGCGCGAAATCCACCGCCGCGCGCACGTCCTCGACGCAGGCCGAGAACGTGAGCCCGAGGGTCTCCTTGCCCGGCTCGCGGAACTCGGGGTCCTTGTCGCTCTCGCCGAGGGCATTCGAGTAATCGAGTCGCAGCACGGCGAGATGACGCAAGTTGGCGTCGAACGACGCCGCCAGCACTTGCGCCAGGAGCGACGTCGATTCCTTGGTCTTCGCCCACGCGGGCGGGATCACCACCACGCTCGCCGGCCCGGGGTGCTCGACCTCGGTCCAGAGCCCCACGAGCTTGCGAGAGCCGGCGCGAAACTCGACACGGTCCGCGGCATAGGGCCGGATCGCCTCGCGCGGCGCCAGATCGGTGCCGGGATAGTCCTCCTCGATGGTGAGGCGAGCGTCCGCCACCGGGCGCGCCGCTCCTCCCTCGAGGAACGTGACGCCGACGGTGAACCCACCCCACGGCTGCGCCCGGTGATGCCGCACCGCCACCCGCTCGTGGCCGATGCAGCCGTCGCCGAAATCCAGATCGACGTCCAGGATCTTACCGACCTCGTGCTCCGGGCGAAGCTCGCGCTCGAAGTACGAGAAGCCGCGCGGCGAGACGTCGAAGATCGGCAAGGTCCGGCCCTCGATGACCACCGAGAGCGTGGAGTCGAGATCCAGCGCGAGCCGATCCTGCGCGCGCTGATCGGTGGCCGCGCACAGCGCGGGCAGCGAGAGCCGCGCCTCGTGCGACTCGAAGCCGAGAAGGTAGCCGTCCATCGAGAAGCTCTCGTGCCTGGCGAACGTCGAATAGCACAGATAGTCCCCGGGCGCACCCAGCGCATGGGGGTTTTCGAGCGCCACGCGCAGATGGCGGCGCCCGGCGTCGTAGCCGATCGCCCGCGCCGTCACCGCACGCCCCGCGTACATGCGCGCGAACGTGAGCGGCGCCTGCTCGGCGACCAGCGACTCGAGCATCGCGGCGATCTGTGCCGGATCCACGA
>JAXLQJ010000035.1:0-80473 GCA_046331705.1 bacterium
TGCGCCTCGAGCTGCAGGCCGATTGCTTGGCCGGCGTGTGGGCGCACCACGCGCAGCGAGCGCGCGGCATCCTGGAAGCGGGCGACGTGGACGAGGGGCTACGCGCCGCCAGCGCCATCGGCGACGACCGCCTGCAGATGCGCTCCCGCGGCTACGTCACGCCGGAGTCCTTCACCCACGGCACGTCCGAGCAGCGGGTGCACTGGTTCCGCCGCGGCCTCGACCACGGCGAGATCGACCAGTGCAACACCCTCGACCCCGCCCAACCGCTCGGTTGAGCCCGCGCCGCGGGTCGGGGCTCGAACGAGCATCGATCGGCGTGGAAGCCGACCGGCGCGTGGCGGGTGCCAGGCCCGCCTGCCGATGGCGGCACCGCCGAGAAAGACGTCAGAGCAGCTGGTCGACGTTCTCCGGTGGTCGTCCGAGGACGGCTTGCTTGTCGTCCTTGATGACCACCGGGCGCTCGATGAGGATCGGGTTGGCGGCCATCGCCTCGATGAGGGCCGCCTTGCCAGTCACCTTGGCCAGGCCGAGCTCCTTGTAGATCGGCTCGCCGGTCCGCATGAGCGCGCGCGGATCGTCGAACCCGAGCAGCGCGAGCACGCGCTGGATGCGCGTCTTGGTGGGCGGATTCTTGAGGTACTCGATCACGTTCGGCGTCACGCCGGCCTTCGCGAGGCGCTCGAGCGTGGTGCGCGATTTGCCGCAGCGCGGGTTGTGCCAGATCTCGAATTTCGCCATCGCAGCCCTCCGAAGCGCATTTTTCGCAGAGTATACCGATCGCTGGCACGCTCACCTCGAGGAAGATCCCGTCGATGAACGAGCTCTGCTTGCTCTCCGCCACCGAGCTGGCGCGACGCATCCGCACGCGCGCGCTGAGCCCGCTCGAGGTGATGGACGCGCACCTGGACCGGGCGCTGGAAGTGAACGGTCGACTCAACGCGATCGTGAATCCGCTCTTCGACCAGGCCCGCGACGCCGCGCGCCGCGCCACCGAGACCCTCGCGCGTCGTCGCGCCGGCGAGCTTCCGCCGCTCTTCGGTGTGCCGTTCACGGTGAAGGAAACCTTCGCGGTCCGCGGCATGCCCTGGACGGCGGGCATTCACGCGCGGCGCGAGCGGGTCGCCGACGGAAACGCCACCGTGGTCGAGCGCATGCTCACCGCGGGCGCGATCCCCATCGGCACCACCAACGTTCCCGAGGCGGCGATGTGGATGGAGTCGGTGAACCCGATCCACGGGCGCACCTCGAATCCGCACGACACGCGTCGCACCCCCGGCGGATCGAGCGGCGGCGAGGGCGCGATCATCGGCGGCGGCGCCTCGCCCCTCGGCCTGGGCAGCGACATCGGCGGCTCCATCCGCATGCCGGCGCATTTCTGCGGGGTCGCCGGGCACAAGCCGAGCAGCGGGCGCGTGCCGGGCACGGGGCATTTTCCGGCGGCGCACGGCCAGGTGCGGCGCTACGCGGTGTGTGGGCCGCTCGCGCGCAGCGTCGAGGATCTCGAGCTCGCGATGGAGATCCTGAGCGGCGGCGACGGCGCGGACGACGCCGCCGACGCACCACCGTTCCGACGGCTGGACGCCGACGGTCCACGACCGCGACGAGTGTTCTGGTACGAGCACGGGCAATTCCCGTCCACGCCGAGCATGGCCGGCGCCGTGGGGCGCGCCGCGCAGGCGCTCGCCGAGCACGGGCTGGTCGCCGAGCCGTGGCGCCCCTCGCTCCTCGACCGCGGCGTGGACATCTGGTTCGGCGCGGTGCGAGCCGCATCCTCCGAACCCTTCGGGCACGTCCTCGGTGAGGGCGAGCCCATCGGTCTGTGGCGCGAGCTCGCGCGCCTGCCGTTCGGGCGTTCCAATCACACCTGGCCCGCGCTCGCGACGGTGCTCGGCGAGGTCGTGACTCGAGGCCGCGTTCCCGCCAAGGTCCGGAGCGCGGGCGAGCTGCGTCACGCGCTGCGTGCCGAGATCGAAGCGCGCCTCGGCGACGACGGCGTGTTGATCTGTCCCGCGTTTCCACGCGTGGCACCGCGCCATCGCGCGGCGCTGCTCCGACCGCTCGAATGGATCTCGACGGGCGTGTTCAACGTGCTCGAGCTGCCCGTCACGTGCGTTCCCGCGGGTCGCGACGAGCACGACCTGCCCACCGGGATCCAGATCGTCGGCCCGTTCCTGCGCGACGACCTGACGCTGGCCGCGGCGCGCTTCGTGCAAGACTCGCTCGGCGGCTGGCGGCCCGGTCGCGGCCTCCACGCGGTCTGATCGCCATGTCACCCATCGCGCTCGCTCAGATGCCCCAGCCGGGGCGGGGACGGCTGCTCTACGCCGGCGAGGTTCTCCACGTGGGCGTGCGCGCCCTCGGACCCGGCGACACCCCGATCGAGCTGCCCGCCAGCGCACGCGCGTTCGTGCGCACGGATCTCAACTCGGCGCCCGAGAAGCGCCGCCACGTGATCGAGCGTCTGGACCGCGCGGCGCCGCGAATCGTGCGCGGCTGGCGCGACATCGAGCTCACGCGCACCGCCGCCGACACCTTCGCCGCGGAGCTGATCGCGTATCGTCCCGGCTACTACGAGCTCAAGTGCTTCATGGTGATCGACGACGTCGAGCACTGGGTCGGCGGACCGAACAGCCACGCCTCGGTGCACGGCCTCAAGTGGCGCGGCGCCAACACCATCTACACCGCGTTTCCACGGCAGTTCGGCCCCACCAAGACGCTCGCCGAAGCACGCCCCTTCACCGAAAACGACCAGGCGCTGGCGCTCGAGCGCCAAGGCTTCACCGTCATCCCGCCGAGCGGCACGCTGACGGATGTGGCCCACGAGCTTCCGTTCCTGTTCCGCGAGCTCGGCGTACGCATCCTCCATCTCTTGCCCGTGCAAGAGACGCCCACCGTGTACGCGCGCATGGGTCGCTACGGCAGCCCGTACGCCGCCACCGACCTCACCAGCGTGAACCACGCGTACTGCACGTTTCGTGTCGATCGCACGCCGGCCGAGCAGTTCGAGGAGCTCTGTGCGCGCGTGCACGCGCTCGGCGGCGACGTGATGCTCGACATCGCAGCCAACCATCTCGGCTGGGCCACCGAGCTGCTGAACGCCCACCCCGAGTGGTTCGTGCGCCACGCCGACGGGCGCTTCCACTCGCCAGGCGCCTGGGGCGTGACGTGGGAAGACCTGGTCGAGCTCGACGACCGCAATCCATCGCTGTGGCGCTACCTCGCCGAGAGCCTGCTCACGTGGTGCGCGCGCGGCGTCGACGCGTTCCGCTGCGACGCCGGCTACATGCTCCCCGCCGAGCTCTGGGAATACGTCACGGCCCGCGTCCACGAGGTGTTCCCGAGCACACTGTTCCTGCTCGAGGGGTTGGGCGGCCCCTGGGAGGCCACCGAGTCCATCCTCAAGATGGGCGGGATGCAGTGGGCGTACTCGGAGATCTTCCAGCAGCACGGCAACGAGATGCTGCACGGCTACCTGCGCCACCTCGATCACACCGGCAGCGAGCTGGGGATTCTCGCGAATTACGCCGAGACCCACGACAACCCGCGGCTCGCGGCAGGCGGCGAGGACCATGCGCGCATGCGGCTGGCGCTCGCGGCGCTCACCTCGCAGGCCGGCGCGTTCGGGTTCACCAACGGTGTGGAGTGGCTGGCGACCGAGCGCGTGGACGTCCACGGCTCGTCGGGTCTCAACTGGGGCGCCACGCCCAACCTCGTCGGCTGGATCCGCCAACTGAGCGACCTCACCCGTCAACATCCCGTCTTCTGGGGGACGTCACGGATCCTCCCGATCGAAGGGATGGAGTCGGGAATTCTGGCGTTCCTGCGACAGCGCGACCGCGAAAAAGTCTTGATCCTCATCAATCTCGACGGGCGAACCCACCGAGATGGCATCCGTTTTCCTGCAAATGTCGCGATTCCCGGCGGGCATCGAACCTGCATTCTGACCCGCCGTATGCTCGACCCATCGACGACGTTTTCACTGAACCCGTTCGAGGTCATCTGTCTCGACCTGGAACGCACTCAACCACTCGAATCCGGCGAGGCGGTCGCGCGCGCCCGACAAGTCGACGAGGAGGAGCGTCGCCTGCGCTGGATCCTCGGCGAGCTGTGGGGCGAGCGCGTCGATCTCACCGGATTCGAGCTGCTCGCCGACGCGGTTCGCCGCGAAGGTTTGCGCGGCTTGCTGGCCGCGGTCTCGCTCGGTCCGCCAGCGGACTGCGCCGAGCTCGCGCGGCGAGTCCTCGACGCGTCCGATGGTGATCGTTTCCTCGGCGTGAGCCAGTGGAGCGCGGCGCGCAGCGACCGCCTCCACGTGCTCGGCGCGAATCAATTCCTCTACATCGAGGAGGACGTGCCCTTTCGGGTGCGGTTGCGGTTCGCGCAGAGCTCCGCCGAGCTCGAGACCTTCCGGGATTTCGGCGATCGCCGCTACGTCGCGTTCGCGCTGGTGCCCGAGGGCGGCTTCCGGATCGAGCACAGCCGCCTGGATCGCCCCGCCAACGGCGACGCCGGCGCGGAGCCCGCGGACGAGCCCAAGTGGATCGCGACGCAAGGGCACGCGCTCAGCTTGCGCGCCGAGCAGAGCCCGGTGCGGTTGCGCTTCGCCCGCGACGCCATCGATCCCTCGCATCGCTTCCTGCTCACCAACGCCCGCGGCTCGTACACGCTGCTGCCGCTCTCGCCGCGCACGATCTGGTCGAAATACGACGCGCTGCTCGCCGCCAACCTGCACCCCTCCGGCCCCGACGAGCGGGTCGTGGTCGCCAAGCGGGTGCGCGCGTGGGTGGCGACGCCGATGGTGTCGTACCCGCTCGACCGCGAGTACCTGATCGACTTCGAACGCTGGCCCGCCCCGACCTGGAGCTACCGATTCGAGCTGCCCGACGGCACGGTTCACGTGGAGGAACGAGTGACGCTCGACGCCGAGCGCAACCTCGTCACGGTGGAGCTGCGCTGGGAATCGGAGCGCGGCGACACGCTCGAGCTCGTGGTGCGGCCGGATCTCGAGCTCCGGGGCCACCACGGCGAGACCAAGGCGCACGGCATCGATCAAGCCGCGTTCGTCGCGGCGTACCACGCGCTCGCGCCCAGCGAGGGTTGCGGCTTCCGACGCGACCTGGGCCACGGGCTCGAGCTCTGCGTCGTGGCGAGCGGCGGCGAGTTCCACGTCGAGGACGAGTGGCTGTACAACCTGCCGCACCCGCACGAGGCGACGCGCGGCCAGGAAGCCGCCGGCGACGCGATGAGCCCCGGGTACTTCCGCGTGCCGCTCACGCCGGGCCGCGGCGCCACGAGCGTCGCGATCTCGGTCGCCGAGGTGGCGATCGGCCGCTACCGAAACACGCCGGCGCCCGCCCCGAGCTCCACCCATCGCGACGACGATCCCGCGGAGCTGGGCGAGGTGCTGCGCGCGGCCGCGAGCCAGTTCCTGGCGAAGCGCGACGGCCGCCACACCGTGATGGCCGGCTATCCGTGGTTTCTCGACTGGAGCCGAGACGCGCTCATCGCCGCGCGCGGTTACCTCGCCATCGGGCGCGTCGACGAAGCGTGCGACGTGGCGCTCACGTTCGCCGCCCGCGAGCGCTCCGGCACGCTGCCCAACTCGCTGATCGGTGACGCCGACGCCAACCGCGACACCTCCGACGGTCCGCTCTGGCTGACCCGCGTCATCGAGGAGCTGGCGCAGACGCTCGGCTGGCCGGCGCTCGCGGCGCGCGCGTCGCTCGCCGGCGTCGAGCTCAAGAAGGTGCTCGGCTCGATCTGCGAGAGCTACATCCACGGCACGCCGAACGGAATTCGCTGCGACGTGGCGAGCGGGCTGGTGTGGTCGCCGGCGCACTTCTCGTGGATGGACACCAACCACCCCGCGGCCACGCCCCGCGAGGGTTATCCCGTCGAGATCCAGGCCCTGTGGGTGCGCGCGCTCGAGCTGGCCGCGCGCATTCTCGAGAAGCCCGCATACGCCGAGCTGGCGGCGCGAGCGCGAGCGGCCATACACGAGCGCTTCTGGATCGACGACCTCGGCTGGTTCGCCGATTGCCTCGCGGCGCGATCGAGCACGCCGGCGCAGCACGCCGTGCGCGACGAATCGCTGCGCCCCAACCAGCTCTGGCTGGTGTCGCTCGGCCTGGCGCGCCCGGAGCACGCCCAGCGGACGGTGATCGCGACGCACCGCGAGCTGGTGGTGCCGGCGGCGCTGCGCTCGGTGGCCAACCTGCGACTGCGCTCGTGGCCGTGGATCCCGGGCAGCACGGCGCCGGCGGGGCTCGACGTGTTCCATCCTTATCGCGGGCAATACGTCGGCGACGAGGATTCGTCCCGCAAGCTCGCGTACCACAACGGCACCGCTTGGACGCACCTCTTGCCGATGTGGTGCGAAGCGCTGGTGACCGCGTTCCCCGAAGATCCACGCGCCGTCCATCTGGCGCGCGCGACGCTGCGCACCGCCGAGGCCGAGCTCAAGCGCGGCTGCGTGGGACAGCTCTCCGAGATCGAGGACGGCGACTACCCACACACCCCGCGCGGCACGTGCGCACAGGCGTGGTCCGTCACCGAGTTCCTGCGAGTCCTCGCCAGGCTCGACGCCGACTGACGCCGCGCAGCGCCGCTGGGTCGCGCAGCGCGGGCTGCGCTCGGCGCCCGTTCCCTCGATCCCGTTCGCGACGCGTGGCGGCCGGCGGAAAGGTCACGCAGGCCCTTTGAGATCCCGCTTCGGGCTGAGACGCGAGCCTGCCCACAGGAACAAGCGCGACGGCAGCAGGCGCAGCACGTAGGTGATCGCAGCCATCGGCCACGGGAAGCGGATCACCGGGGTGCCGCGGGCGATGCCGCGAAGGATGATCGCGGCGGCGCGATCCGTGGGCACCATGAACGGCATCGGGAACCGATTGCGATCGGTCATCGGGCTCTTCACGAACCCCGGCTCGATGGTGAGGAGGCGCACGCCTCGCGGCCAGGCGTCGATGCGCAGCGATTCGATGACCGCGGAGAGCGCCGCCTTGCTCGCCGAGTAGGCGCCGGTCTGGGTCATGGCGCGATCGCGCGCGAGCGAAGAGGTCACGGCGAGGGTGCCTCGGCCGCGCGCGAGCATCCCGGCGAGCAGCGGCTCCACGAAATGGAGCACGCCGAAGAGATTGGTCTCGAAGATGCGCCGCACCCACTCGACGGAGAAGTCCTCGAGCTTGCGCGACTCGCCGATGCCAGCGTTGAGGATCGCGACGTCGGGCGGACCGAGCTCGCGCTCGAGTCGCGCCAGCGCGGCGTTCACGGCGCCCGGATCGGCCACGTCGCAAGCCAACGCCAGCGCCTCCGCCCCATGGGCACGAAGCTCGATCGCGAGCGCCTCGAGCTGCTCGCGGCGGCGCGCCAGCACCGCGACGCGCGCGCCCTGGCGGGCGAGCTGGCGGGCCAGCTCGGCGCCGATGCCGCTCGACGCGCCGGTGACCAGCACCACCCGTCCGCGGAACGCGTCCTGCGGTGCGCTCACTCGCGCTTCCAGTCGAGCCACAGCGCCGCCAGGCTCGCGAGCACCATCGCGGCGAACGTCGCTGCCGTCACCAGGCTGGCGGCGAACATGAGGTAGCCGAAATGCGGTGAGACGTAGCGGGTGCCGAACATCGAGCTCATCGTGACCGGGATCGCGATCCAGGGCTCGACGAGCAACGCCGCCTTGAGGCGGGGCGGCGTGGGAGTGAGGCTGAAGATCGCGCCCAGCGCCAGGAAGATGAACGAGAACGTGATGGTGTGATTGTGGGTCGTCTCCAGCAGCTCGCCCAGGCTCTTCGGGTAGTGCGTCTCGGTCTCGGTGGCGCCGTAGCGACTCTGGATCCCGCTCACGTTCAGGCCGGTCTTTTCCCACACGTGGGCGAGGCCGAGCGAGTAGCCGAACGAGAGCGTGAGCAGGAAACCGGTCACGAACAATCGCAGCGGGCGCGGCCACTCGCCCAGCCGGCTGCTTGGCCAGGAAGACGCGACCGAGGAAGACGAGGAGGCCGTCATGGAGGAGCACCCGCTTCCGAGCTCGGGACGGACGGCGCGGACGGCGCGGGGCTCGCAGCCGCCGCGTCGATCGCCTTAAGCAGGAGCAGCGTCCGTTTCACCCCTTTGGATATCGCACGCGCCGAGAGCGTGGCGCCGGAGATCGAGGTGATGTCCTTTCCCACGCGGATCGAATCCCCAGCGCTCTTGCCGTCGTATTGATCGAGAAAACCGCGCGCACGCACCTCGCCGCCGTGCGATTCCCGGTAGACCAGCAGCTCCACGCGCACCACCTCGCCCTTGTCGTCGACCGCGACCAGGTACGTGATCGGGCGGTATTTCCCGACGTCGTCGTTGAGGACGGCGCGCCCCACGAGACGCTCGGCGCCGCCCTCGGCGACGAACGCGCGACGCACCTCGACGTTCGCCGCCGGGAACGGCTCGCCCAGTCGCTCACCCAACTCGACGCGGACCGATTCCGGCACCGCGACGGTCGCGACGTCGAATCGGGTGGCCGCCGGGAACGCGAGCTTCATCGCCTCGTCCGCCGTGAGATAGACGGTGACGTCGTCCGCGGCTCGCGCCGAACCGCCGATGCCGACGAGCGCAACGACGCAGAGCAGCCACCGCCGGACGTCGGCGCGCGCCGCACCGGGCGGCACGGGAAGCCGCGCGGGCACGCGCCGCTCAGGCACGAATCTGCTGGGCGAGGTAGGCGCCCTCACCGAGCTTCTCGATCAGCTCGAGCTGGGTCTCGAGCCACTCGGTGTGCTCTTCCTCGGCCTCGAGAATCGACTCCAGCAAGGCCGCGGTGGTGTGGTCGCCCGCCGCTCGACAGGCGCCGATGCCGGCGCGCAATCGCGGCGCCGCCTCGTGCTCGAGCGCCAGGTCCGAGCGCAGCTGCTCGACGACCGTTTCACCGATTCGCACGCGGCCGATCCGCTGCACGTTCGGCAGGCCCTTGAGAGTCAGGATCCGGTCGATCAGCGAATCCGCGTGCCGCATCTCGTCCATCGATTCCGCGCGGACCTTGGACGCGAGCGCCGGGAATCCCCAATGCGCGCACATCTTCGCGTGCAAGAAATACTGATTGGTCGCGGTGAGCTCACCGGTCAGCACGTCGTTGAGGATGTCGACGATCGTCATCGGCGAGTCGGGCTCGGGCTTCTTGCTCATGGGCTTCTCCGTCGCGACTCACGATCGTGCGCGTTGCGCGGCTGGCGCCGCCCGCTCGACTCGTCGTCGCGCCACATCTTGTCCGGGGTGAATCGCGGATGTGAAGGCGACGAGCCGGCCAAGAGCGCGCTCAGCTCGGGCTTGCACGAGCCGCAATCGTCGCCCGCGCCGCAGCGGCGTGCCAGCTCGCCCAGGCTCGTGGCGCCGCGCTCGATCTCCGCGCGGATGCGCTGCTCCGTCAGTGCATGGCACGAGCAGACGACCACGTCGATCACCCGGACGCCGAGCTCGAATCGTCAGAACGCATAGCCCAACCCGACGTTGACGCGGTCCGGACGCTCGCCCTCGTCGTCGTCGCGGTTCTCGTAATCGAGCTTCGCCACCACCTGGGGGATCGGGAACCAGGCGAGGCCGACCCCGTGGATGGTCCACTCCGCCGCCGGATCGCGCGCGAAGCCGCTCGGGATCTCGTCCTCGAGGTCGAGCCACGAGTAGCGGTAGTAGAGCATCAGGCGTTGCTCGGTGTCCGACACGAACCGCAACAGATCGTAGGCGGCCTCGACGTAGAAGCCCTGCTGGCGGGAGCCGATGGCGCTGCCCAAGAGCTCGCTCAGCGCGGCGGTGTCGTCGATCAGGACGATCGCGTATTCCGCCCGCAGATCGAAGCCCGCGCGAGCGAATCGGGCGTCCGCCTCGAGCACCGTGATCCGGGTATCCGGCAGGGCCACGATCTGGTCTGCTTCCTCATCCTCGCCTGTCTCGGCGCGCGCGATGACGCGTTCCTCCTCGCCCTCTTCCTCCTCGTCGGTCTCGCCGAGCTTCGCCGACTGATCGGCTTCGCCCGTGAAGAAGCTCGCGCCGACGCTCAAGCCGAGGGTCGGCGTCACGGTGACACGCCCCGCGATGCCGATGTCCTGGAAGCGCGCTTCCTCGCCTTGCTGGCGCAGACCGCGAATCCCTTGCGTGCCGGGATCGCCGAAGCGCAGATCGCCCGATCCGCCGACCAACGAGAGGCTGTCGTTGAGCTGCAGCTCATAGCTCAGCCATTCGAGCGGCTGTCCGGAGACGCTCACGCCGAGCTCGCGCCACGTGCTCGGGACCACGTAGAGATCCAAGTCCGGGCGCTCCACCGAGTAGAACGTGGTCGGCTCGTGCGTGAGATTCACGTAGCTCGCGGGCACCAGGAGCAGACCGCCGCGAAACGCCGTGCGCTGGAACGGACGAACCTCCAGGTAGGCCTGCTCCGCCTCGAACTCGTGCGCGTCCTCGAGCTCGAGCTCGGCGTGGAGCGAGACCCAATCGGTGAAGTCGTGCCCCAGGAAGAGCACCACGCGTTCGAGGTTGATCTCGTCTTTCCCGCCCTCGAGATCGTTGTTGTAGAGCACCTCGCCGTAGGAGCCGAGGGTCGTGGCACCGAGCGCGCTCTCGACCGAGAGCGGCGAGGCTGCGTCATGGCCGCCCTCCGCCCCTGCGCGAGCCGAAGCAGCGAGCAACGACGCGAGGACGAGCCCCGACGTCAGCGCACGTCGGGAAGTGAAGCGCGCCGGCGTGGGCGCTGGACGGAGGGGCGTGGAACTCACGGATGACATGGCGGCTCCCAATTATGATAACGATTCTCAAATTCGATATCATTCAAACGCATCGGCAGCGCAAGCGTCAAGCCCCGCTCTCGCCTGCACTGACGCTCCTCGGTTTCGATGCGATCTTCTGCCTCGAACCGGCTCCTGCGTCGTCCGCGCCGCGTCACCTCGTCTCGTCCCATGTGCACCTCGATCGACGATCGGTCGCGAACCCTGCGCCGCTGGCTGCCCCCGTCGCTCTTCACCGCGTTCATCTGGCTCACGCTCCCCGCCGTCTCCGGCGTGCGTCGCTGGATCAAGAATCACGTCGGCGAGTGGCCCATCCGCTATCTCGCCACGACGCTCCTCGTCGCGGTCGGCGCCGTCGCCTGTCACCACTTTCTCCGGCGCGCCCGAGTCCGCGATCGTCGTTTCTGGCTTCAGATCGCCGTTCTCGCCGCGCTCTACGGCGTGAGCCTCGAGATCTACGGTCACGAGGCCATCGAGCAGATGCATCTCTTCGAGTACGGCTTGCTCGCGGTGCTGGTGCTGCGCGCGCTGCCGGATCGCCTCACCGGCGCGCGCCGCCAGCTCGCGGCCGCGACGATCACGGCCTCCTTGGGCTTTCTCGACGAGTGCCTGCAGGGCCTGATCAACCACTACTACGAGCCGGCGCTGGCGACCCTGGTCCGCTGGTTCGACTCGACTCCCGACCAGATGAAGAACTTCTTCTTCATCCGCTTCTTCGACTGGCGCGACGTCCGCTTGAACGTGACCTCCGCGATCCTGGGACTGTGGGCGTGGGCGCTGTGGCGCTCCGCGCCGAGCCCCGACTCGCGGGTCGCGCCGTTGCGGCGGAGCGCGACGATCGCGCTCTCGCTCGCCCTCGCCGTATCGCTCGCCGCGAGCACCGCCCGTGCCCGCGAGTTCCCGTACGGCCCGTTCACCGGGCCGGAGGAAACCGTCGCCACCAACGACGGCCACATGCTGATTCATTTCACGCGCGAGGGCGCGGATGCCGTGGACGACAGGTTCGTCGCCTGGGGACGGGAATCGCTGGAGCTCGCTTGGGCGGAGTGGATCGGGCGCCTCGGCTGGCGCGCGCCCGCTTCCGACGCCGGCCAAGGGGGCGACGATCGCTACGACGTGTACCTGATGAGCTTCGGCAAGCCGGGAATCCCGGACCCCAACCACTTCAATCGCGGCGTCACGTTTCCCGATGGCGGCATTCCCGGCGCGAGCCACATCCTGGTCAACGCCGACATCCGCGCCGGCGGCCGCCCCGATTGGCATCCGCTCCAGGCGGTCTACTCGGAGCGCATCGTGCGCAGCGTCTTCGGACACGAGCTGATCCACGCGTGCCAGATGGCGTACGGGCCCGTCCTGGAAGGCTTCCTGAGCGAGAACTCCGCCACCTACCACCAGGTCGATCTCTACGGAATCCTGGAAAGCGACGACCCCAAGGATCGGCTCTTCGTGACGCTGCTCATGAGCGAGCGGTTCGCGATTCCCGCGTTCAGCGTCCACTCGCTGGTGCCGCTGCTCAACTACGTGCCGGCGTGGTCGAAGTACCTGGTCGACAGTCGCGGCGGCGATCGCACGATCTTGCGGCGGATCTACGAAGCGACCGATCTCGACACGTACGGCGGCAGCTTCGCCGCCACCGAGCGCGTGCTGGGCGAGACCGGCGGCGATCTGGCCACCGATTTCCAGACCTATGCCGAGTGGAACTACAAGGTCGGGCCCCGCGCGGACGGCGACGGCTACGCTCTCGCGGAGCGATTCGCCTCGGTCTTCGGCAGCGTCAACGTGACGTTCGAGCACGACGCCGTCCCCGCCTCCGGCGAATCGGGCGCGCATTCCCCGCGGCCGTTGGCGTCGAACTACGTGCGCTTCGCCGCCGATCCGGCGCACCGAGACGGTGTGTTTCGTTTCGACGGGCTCGCCGGGATGAAGTGGGGCCTGTCGATCCTGATGCGCGATGCCTCGACGCAGCGCTACGCGGTGACGCGCGTCGTCCTCGACGAGTCGCGCTCCGCGATCGAGATCCCGTTGCCCGACTGGAACGCCGCCGACGATCGCGTCGCGGTGATCTCCAATCTCTCGTTCAACGTGCTCCTGGGCGGGCCGATCGGCACCTACCGCTACGCGATCGACGCCTCCAAGGACGCGAGCGCGACACGCCATGACGATGGCGGCTGCGGCACCCTGACTGACCCCAGCGCGGACCCAGCCGCTGTGCTCGTCACCGTCGCGCTGCTGCTCGCTGGCGCACGAGGTCCACGGCGAGCGCGCCGAGCGCCGCCAGATCCACCGCGCTGAGGCGCGCGCCGCTGGCGCGCTTCAGGTCCGACCCCGAGAGGACGTGGACGACGGCGCCGTGGCCGGTCCCGCCGCTCACATCCTCGCCACACGCGAGGATCGTGGGAATCCCGAGCTTCGCGGCGCGCGTCGCCACGACCAGCGGCAGCTTGCCGGGCATGGTGGACCCGTCGAAGCGGCCCTCGCCGGTGACCACGAGATCCACACCGGTGACGAGCGGTTCGAACGAGATGGCGTCCAGGACACAGGTCGCGCCGAGCTCGAGACGCGCGCCCGCGAATGCGAGCGCCGCGGCCCCCAGCCCACCTGCCGCCCCGGCGCTCTCGACGTCCAGGACGCGCACGCCGAGCTCACGCTGGATCACCGCGCCGAACCTTGCGAGCCCCTCCTCCAATCGCTCGACGGCTTCCGGGCCAGCGCCCTTTTGCGGACCGAAGACCCGCGCGGCACCGCGCTCGCCGACCAGCGGGTTGCCCACGTCGCACCACGCGTCCACGCGCAGCCCGGCAAGACGCGAATCGCGTGCGGCCGAGTCGATCGCCGCGACCTCGACGAGCGCTCCACCTCCCGGATCGATCTCGCGGCCGCGCCGATCGAGGAGCCGGAAGCCGAGCGCCTGCGCGAACCCCGCGCCGCCATCCACCGTGACGCTGCCCCCCAGCGCGAGCCAGAGCCGCTCGCAGCCGCCGTCGAGCGCCGCGCGGACCAGCTCGCCGACACCGCGGGACGACGCCCGCAGCGGGTCGCGCTCGCCAGGCGCGAGCAGCGCATGCCCGATCGCCGCTGCCGACTCGATCAGTGCCGTGCCGTCGGCGAGGACCGCCCACGGCGCCTCGACGGCCCGACCGAGCGGATCTGCGACACACGCACGGCGGCGCTCGCCCGCCACTCGGGCGAGCACCGCGTCGAGCGTGCCCTCGCCTCCGTCCGCCACCTCGACGACGCTCACCTCGGCATCCGGCGCCGCGCCGCGCACGCCCGACGCGAGCGCAGCTCCCGCCTCGCGCGACGAGAAGGCGCCGCGCCACTTGTCGGTCGCGACCACCAGGCGCACGGCGGACCGACGACCTAGCGGCGCGAGGCCGTGACCAGCAACGGCTTGCTGCGCAACTCGAGGAAGCGCCGCTCCATGCCGCGCTCGTATCCGTTCACGATGTAGATCTCGCCGAGCGTCTTGTACGAGCCCGCGGTCGCCCCCTCGAAATGCGAGAACTCGAAGCCGACGTTGGGCGTCTGACCGAGCTCCGCCTCCGGCGCGTCGGCGGCGGTGGCGTCGTCGACGTAGTAGAGGCCGCGCTCAACGGTCTTGAGACGCGGATCGAGCACGAGCACCCGCGAGATCAGCGCCGCGTCGTTCTTGGAAAGCACCAGCCAATCGGTGTCGCCCAGATCGAGCGCACGCTCCGCCGGTGACATGACGCCGTCGATGGCGACCGGGGTCGGGTTTCGCGAGCTCGTGAAGGACCAGCCGTCGAGCGCGCGGCGGAAATCCACCGAGGTGCGGATCGCGATGTCCTTCATGAAGAAGCCGGGCTCGAACGGCACCACCACGTACGCCGGCAGGAACACGGCGTTGTCGTAGTAGACGGTGTCGAGGAGATAGTCCGAGCGCTCGAGGCCGAGCCCGGTGTCGAGCCGGTTGCGCACCCGCCGGATGACCCGCACCGGCCCCTCCCGGTAGCCCACCGGCACCGATTGGAGCTGCTCCTCGTTCACCTTCCATTCCACCAAGCCCAGCACGAAGAGTGCCCGCACCCGGACCTTGAACCGATCCAGCAGGTTGGCGCTCGGCTGGCCGCGGGCATCGCGCAGCGTGAAGTTGGACCACGAGATCGGCACCGCCGTGGAGATGCTCGCGAAGTAGTTGGTGGCGCTGACCGTGTCGGTTTGCGCGTCGAGGCGCACGTAGCTCTGGTCGCTGCGCGGCGGGTCCGCATCGAAGGACGCGAGGTAGGCGTAGGCGACGTCGCCGGTGACCGGATCGCTGACCTCGAGCTCGACGGTGGTACGCGCGCGGGGTGGGTTGGTGGCAGCGCGCGCCCCCGCGTCGCGGGCCATGAAGACGAGCTCGTCGTTGGCATCCAGCGCACCGTCGTCGGAGTCCGGATGCGCGTACGCGCCGAGCGTGTACACCCACGGCGCGTCGCCAGGCTCGGTCCCCTCGCGCTCGTCGACCTGGAACGGGATCGGCGCGAGCCCCGCGGGTCCGACAGCGAAGAGCGCGAGCCTCGCGATCGGTTGCCCTAGCAACGGCGCGAGGCGCGCGCCCTGAGTCGTCACCGCATCGAAGAGCCGCGACGCGGGTAGACCGATCGACGCTGGCGCGGCGTGCGCGCTCGCGGCGCGCGCCGCCGGCGCCGGCCACGCGAGCGTCACCGCGAGCGCGCCGAGCGCGGACGCCGAGCGGATCCAGCGATGGTGAGCCAAGCGGATGCGACGCTGTGTCGACGACATGGGACGTACGACGCCGAGCGACTGCGCTTGGGGGGCACGAGGGATATAGCGACGCCGACGAACCGCCGCAAGCGGCGCCGGCGGCGGCGGCAGGCGCTTGCCCTCGAACTCCTCGGTCGAACGTACTATCTGTTGAACCTCGCTCCCCGAGCTCACGGCCATGAGTCCAACCCGCGACGGATCGGTGACATCGACGGCACGCGACGCGGCGCCACCGAGGCGCGGGCGCTGCGTCCTGGCGTTGCTCGCGATCTTGCTGCCGCTCTACGGACTCGGGCTCGGCGCGGCTCCGCTCTTCGATCGCGACGAGGCCTTCTACATCGAGTCGGCGCGCGAGATGGCGGGCCGCGGCAACTGGCTCACGCCGTGGTTCAACGACCAGGCGCGCTTCGACAAGCCCATCCTCTACTACTGGTCGCAGCTCGCGAGCCGCGCGGCCCTCGGCGAGAGCGAGGTGGCCGCGCGCGTGCCCTCGGCGCTGGCGCTGCTCGTCCTGAGCCTGGGGATCTTCGCCGCGGTCGAGGGGATCGCCGGCACGCGGGCCGCGTTCATCGCGGCGCTGCTGGTCGGAATCAGCGGCGAGTCGCTGGCGCTCGGCAGGCTCGGGATCCCCGACGCGACATTCGCGCTCTTCCTGACCGCCTCGTGGCTGACGGCGTTCGCGTGGGTGGAGGGAATCCTGGAGCGGAGGTCGGGCGCGACTGCGCTCGCGGTGTTCTTGGCGCTGGCGGTGCTCACCAAGGGAGTCGTCGCGCCGGTGCTGCTGGGCCTCGCCCTCGCCGGCCAGCGGCTGTGGTGCGGACCCTTCCGTCGCGCGCCCGATCGAGCCGCGATCCTGCGCGTGACCCTCGTCGGCGCGGCGGTGGCGGCGCCCTGGTTCGTGGCCGAGACCATCCTCGAAGGCTGGGAGTTCCCCAAGGTCTTCTTCTTCAAGCACCACCTGGAACGATTCGTCAGCGGGCTACCGGGCCACGACAAGCCGTGGTGGTACTTCGCGACCAACGTGCCGTTCCTCTTCCTGCCGGCGATCCTCCACCTTCCGGCCAGCTGGCGAAGCGCGCGGCGCGCGCGCGGCGGCGCCGAGGCGGCGATCGCGGAGCGGTTCGCGCGGATGGCGCTGGTCTGGTTCGCGACCGTGCTGATCTTCTTCTCGCTGTCGAAGGGGAAGCTCGCCAACTACGTCTTTCCGGCGCTGCCCGCGGCGGCGATCGCCGCGGCGCTCGAGATCGACGCCCGCTGGTCGGGGCGGCGCTCGCTGGGGCGGAGCGAGCACGTGGCGGTGGGCGTGCTCGGGCTCTGCGCCATCGCGTGCCTGCTGCTGTCCGGATCCATCGGGCACGCCGTGGCCTCGCTCCTCGACGAAGAAACGCGCGCGCAGTTTCCCGAGCTCGGCTGGGTGCCGCTGGCGCCGTCTTTCGTTCTCGCCACGCTCGCCACACTCGCGGCGCGGGCCTTGGGGCGCCGTGACGCGCGACGCTTCTTCGCGCTCGCCGGCGCGGCATTCACGACGTTCGCGCTCTTCATCGCGCTCTTCGCCATGCCGGCCTTCGGCGAGCAGATGCACGGCGACACCCGCGACGTGGCGCGCCGCATCGGCACCGCACTCGCGCACCAGCCCGGTCGCATTCTCCAGTACCGGTTCTTCCGGCCCACGATGGTCTATTACGCCCGCCATCCGATCTCGACCACCAAGGATCGCGCGGTGCTCGAGGCGGAGCTCGCGAACCCCGCGCCGCTCTTCATCGCCACGCTGCGCAAGCACCTCGCCCGCGAGCCCATCCCCGGCGTGACCGAGATCGGCGGATCGAGCCGGTTCGTGGTGCTCGCCAACCCCGCCGCCGTCGCGACGCTCCCGCCCTGACCCAGCCCAACGGTGGCGCCGGTCTCGGCGCCGCGACGAGCATCAGCCGGCGGCGCCGGACAAGCGCGCGGCCTCCGCTGCGGCGCGCGCTCCCCACTCGCTGCGCGATCCGTAGCGAGCGGCCGCGGCGCGCATCGCACGCAGCGCCTCTCGGCGGTCTCCCGCGCGCTCCGCGATCCGCGACAGGTACCACCACGGCTCGCCCGCGCCGGGAAACGCGTCGCAGAGCGCGCCGTAGACCTTGGCCGCGTCGGCGTCGAGCCCGGCGTCGTAGAGCTGTCCGGCGAGCGCGAGCAACGTCTCGAGATCGTGGGGCGCGAGTCGCGCCGCCTCGCGCGCTGCCGCGATCGCGGCGGCGCGCTCACCACGCGCGGCGAGCGTCTCCGCCAACGCCCGGTGCAGCTCGGACCGCGACGGCTCGGCCGCGATCCCCGCTCGAGCGACGCGCTCGGCCTCGTCGAGGCGTCCCGCCGCGGTCAGCTCGCCGACCAGATTGAGCCGCGCCTTGGCATGGGTCGGCGCGCGTTCGACCATCCGCTGCCAGAGCGCGAGCCCGCTTCGATACGGCCACACCGCCTGCACGCAGGCCACGCCCAGCACCACCGCCAGCGCGGCGCACCCGGCGACGCGCGGGGTGCGTGGCAGCCGATCCATCCACCACGCGAGCCCCAGGCAGATCGCCACCGACGGCACGTAGAGGAGACGCTCGGCGAGCGCGGTGCCCACGAGAAAGACCAGATTCGACACGGGCAGGTACGCGAGCACGAAGCCGCCGAGCGCCAGCGCCCAGGGACGCGCGCGCCGTTTGCCGAGCGCCGCCGACACCACGGCGACCAGCGCGCCGGCCAACAGCAGGAGTCCCGGCACCCAACGCCAATCGGCGACGCTTCGGATCACGGGCACCAGCGTGCTGCGATCGGGCAGCAGCCCCACCGGAAAGAGCGCGAGCCGCGCGGCGGCAGCGAACGACGCGAGCGCCGACAGCACCCGGCCACTCGTCGACAGCGCGACGAGCGGATTGTCGACGGCCGCGATCGACTCGACCGCGAGCACGCCACCCATCACCGCCACCCGGATCGCGATCGCCAGCACCAGCCCCAGCGAAAGCTCGAGCCAGCGCCGCGTGTCGAGCTTGCCGTCGCCCCGACACAGATCGCCGAGCAACACCAGCGCCGGCACGACCACGGCGCTCTCCTTGGCGAGGAACGCCGCGCACACCGCGGCCGCCGCCAGCCGCGGTCGCCGCACGAGGTGCGCCCACCAGGCACCCAGCCCGAGCGCCGCCGCCAACAGCTCGCCCCTGCCCACCAGCGTGCCGAGGACGTCGGCATGGACGGGATGGAGCGCGAACGCGAGCCCCGCGACCCAGGCCGCTGCCGGCGCGCCGACGATGAGCGCACCGAGCTCGCCGACCAACAGCGCCACCGCGCCGTGCAGCAGCGCGTTGAGCGCGCGTTGCCCGGGCACGCCGAGGCGATCGGCGAGCGCGAACGAGAGCACCGTGAGCGGGCGGTACTCGTTGCCCGCACGGATGCCGGTTCCCGACCAATAGCCGGTGGTGAAGATCGTGCGCCACTGGATCGGCGCGCGCGTCAACGAGTTGCCGACCACCAGCGCGTGGTCGTCGTAGATCGGGCCGGCGCCCAGCACCGGCACGTTCACCACCAACGCCGCGACCAGGACCGCGACTCGCGCCCGCCACGCCCCGCGCTCGGCTGGCGGTCTCTCGGTCATCCGGCGCTGACGGACGAAGCGCGGCTCACGCGAGGTCGCGCACGCTCTGGGCGCACGCGATGGCTCGTGCCGCGCGCCTCAATTGATCGCCGAGCCGCCTGGCACCAGCGCGATGGGGTTGATCCCCATGTTGCGCAGCGAGCGCTCCCAGACCGCGGTGGAGTCGTGCGCGAACACCAAGCCGGGATCGACGTTCGAGGTGACCCAAGCACCCTGGGTGATCTCCGACTCGAGCTGCCCGGGTCCCCAGCCCGCGTAACCCATGAAGAGACGGAACGGATCGGCGCCCTTCTCGCAGACGTCCTTCAGGGCATTCATGGAGCGGCTCATGCTGATGCCGCCGGCGACGTGGTGCGTATCCTCGTATTCGAGCTGGCTGGTGTGAAGGATCCAGCCGACCTCGCGGCTCACGGGCCCGCCGATCATCACCGGCTTGGTCGGATCGCCCCGGTACACCAGCGACTGCGCGTTGGTGAACTCGCCCATGGTGAGCGGCGAAACGTGATTGATGACCAGACCGAACGAGCCCTCCTCGCCGTGCTCCACCACCAGCACCACCGAACGATAGAAGTTCGGATCGAGGAGCTGCGGCATCGCGATCAACAAGCCTGGCGCGAACGAGCTGGACATGCGTTGCCCTCCACCGACGAACGGGCTTTCACCCCGAGTATACGGCTCGGTTTTCGATGCGCGAAACGACTCCGTGCAGGCCTTCGGGATCCGACCAACCGCCACGCACGTGCTTGCGGCACGCGAATCGCGGCCGGTAGGTTGCGCCACCCGGGAGGCGAGCGTGTTCGGATGGAAGCGAAGAGAGCGTGGCGGCGCGATGCGCGCCCCGAGCGTCGAGCCCGCGGCGGCGCCAGCGCGCGCCGAGCCCACGCCGACGGAGATCGTGCTCGCGTACCACCAGACCACCAAGCACCATCCCTACCGTCAGGCGCGCAGCCTGGGCTACCTCGACTGGGACACGCAACCCGATCCGTTTCGCCGCTTCCACGGGGCCGACCTCGTTCCCTTGCCGCTGCTCGACGAGGATTGGACGCCGCCGTACCGCTCGATCTTCGAAGCCGGCGGATCCGCGCCGCGTCCGGCGACGCCGGCCAACGTCGCCGCGCTCTTCGAGCTCGCGCTCGGGATCACGGCGTGGAAGGAGTTCCAGGGCTCGCGCTGGGCGCTGCGCGCCAACCCGTCGAGCGGCAACCTGCATCCCACCGAGGGCTACGCCGTCCTCGCCGGCGAGGACGGAGCGGCCTGGGTCGCCCACTATGCGCCAGCCGAGCACGCGTTCGAGCGGCGCGCCCGCTTCGAGCGCGCGCGGTGGCAACGGCTGGTCGCCGCCTTCCCGCGCGACACGTTCCTCGTGGGCCTCACGTCCATTCATTGGCGCGAGGCGTGGAAGTACGGAGAGCGCGCCTATCGTTATTGCCAGCACGACACCGGCCACGCGTGGGCGGCGCTACGCCTCGCCGCCGCGGCGTTGGGATGGCGCCTCGTGCTCCTCGAGAGCCTCGGCGACGAGGACGTCGCGCGACTGCTCGGCACCGATCGCGTGACCGAGTTCCACGAGGCGGAGCGTGAGGAAGCCGAGGGCCTCGCCGCGGTGATCCCCGACCCCGGGGCCGTCACCGTCCCGCTCGACCTGCCGATCGACGCCCTCGCGGCCATCGCGGAATCCGCCACGTGGTCGGGCCGCGCCGCGCCCGCGAGCCCGGAGCACGTCGACTGGCAGGTGATCGCGATGGCCGCCGCGGCAGCCACAAGGCCGCGCACCCCGCCGCGCACGCGCACGCTGCCGGCGTGTGCGCCCGCCAGCCCCCGCGGCGCGGAGGCCGGGGAGCCGAGCGCGCGGCGGATCGTCACGCAGCGGCGCAGCGCGGTCGACCTCGATGGTCGCACGCACATTCCCGCGACGACGTTCTTCGCCATCCTCGCGCAGCTGATTCCCGACCCGAACGAGCAGGGCTTCGTGCCGCCGCCGTGGGACCTCGTCGATTGGCCGCCGCGAGTCCACCTGGTGGCATTCGTGCATCGCGTGGAGGGCCTGGCGCCCGGCCTCTACGCGCTGCCGCGCGCAGCGAGCGCAGCCCAACCCCTTCGCGCCGCGATGCGCGCCGACTTCGCGTGGACCACGCCGCCAGGCACGCCCGCCGAGCTGCCGCTCGCGCTGCTGCGCGAGGAGGATTGCCGCGGTCTCGCCAAGTCGGTGAGCTGCGGCCAGGACATCGCGGGTGACGGCGTCGCGAGCTTCGGGATGATCGCCGAGCTCGACGAGACCGTCCGCACCCTCGGACCGTGGGCGTACCGGCGGCTGCACTGGGAAGCGGGAATGATCGGCCAGGTGCTCTATCTGGAAGCGGAGGCGGCGGGGATCCGCGGCACCGGCATCGGCTGCTTCTTCGACGACGCCGTCCACGACGTCTTCGGGATGCGCGGCACGCGTTTCCACACGCTCTACCACTTCACCCTCGGCGGGCCCGTGGACGATCCCCGACTCACGACGCTCCCGCCCTACGACGCCGAGCGCCGCGCGCGGATCGACATCCCCGGCGGCGGTTGAGCCGGGATCGTCCGGCCGCGGCGCGGCGCGGGGCGCGCGCTCACTCGCGGGAGCGCCCGCTCGAGCCGCCCGGCTCGGGGCGTTCCAGGTCGTGAACCGTGAGCACCGACTGCGACCACTCGAACAGAATCGCGCCGGACTCGTCGCGCACCTCGAGTTGACGGAAGCCGCCATCCTGGACCCGGCGCACCAGCTCTTGCGCGGCGCGCACGCGCTCGCGGCGCGGGCGCTGTCCGAACGACTCCCGTGCGACCGCGCTCCAATGCTTTCCCGCGCCGAGCTTGATCTCGGAGAGCTCGATCACCTCCGCGAGCCCCTCGACCGTGAGCGCGTCGCTGGCGAGATGACTGGTCACCGTGCCGAGCACCACGATCGCCACGTAGGCGAGCAGCGCGGCGCCCGACACCAGGAACGCCAGCGCCACCCATCGACGCGGCAGGGGGCGACGCGCGAACGAGGCGAACGCGGGCGCGGGCTCGCCCACGGCGCCCGCGACGGGCTCACTCGACGCGGCCGCGCTCGGGGGCGGGCTCGCGATGGGCTCGGGAGGTGGCGGTTCCGCGCGAACCGGCGCGGGCCGCGCGGCGCGATTCACCCGCAGCAAGCCCGCGAGCAGCAGCCGGACGACGTCGACGAAGACCAGCCCACGCTCGCCTCCCAACGTCCGCGCCACGTCCCGCACGCGCGTCTGCCCGTCGACGGCGGCGAGCAGCGCCTGGTCGATCTCGTCCAGCCTGAGCAGCTTCGCCGGCTCCGCGCCCTCGACGCGCTCGAGCACGGCGGCGGCGAGCGCGGTCTCGTCGAGGAACGGCAGATCGTCGGCGAACACCAGCTTCCGACGCGCCACCAGCCGCAACACGATCCGCGTCATCGCGTCGTCGCCGAGCCCGGTCAGCTGGCCGATCGTCGCCACGGTGGCTTGACCGTTCACCCGCCGAAGCACGGCGCGATCGTCGTCGTCGAGCCGAATCTGGGACTGCCGATAGTCGGGATGAAGCGCCAGCGTCTTCTGGCGCAGCACCTCGGCGTGGAAGATCGATCGATGGGGGGTCGCCACGAGGAAGGCGCGCGCGCAATCGAGAACGCGATGCTTGCGAAGGCGGACCGGTGCCGCTCGGCACGCCGGCCTTCGGCTCCGCCGAGTCGTGCGACGCCCGATCCACGGCGCGCGTGCGCGGTGCTTCTCTTACCAACGCGTCCCCGCGGTCGCAACTTGCATCGCGAGGGCGGCAGAACTTGCCCAGCGGGTGCGCGCGTAGCCTGCAAACCCGCATCTCTCCCGCGCCTTCCCAGCCGTTTTCCTCGAATCGTCCCGCAGCGCGACGAAAGGCATCCCAGTTGCTTGGGAGCGAATCGATCCGATCACACGGCCTCCGTCACGACACGAGGGACTCATGAGCATCCAAGGAATCCGCAGCGGCTCGGGCGAGATCACCCGCAGCGGTGCGTTCGACACGAGTCGGGGCACCAACGGCAACTTCACCGACATCGTCAGCGGCACGCGCGACGCGTTCACGCGCACCAGCCGCGCCACCGACGCCGACGGCAACTTGGTGGTGTCGCGCACCACCCAGGTCGAGCGCGCGGAGGACGGATCGCTGAGCTTCCACGCGACCATTCAGGGCCCGGACGGTCAGACGGTGACGCGCGACGGAACCCTCGAGAAGACCGACGCCGGCACCTACACCGCCCACGGCACGCTCACCGGCAAGGAAGGCGCGACCTTCCAGTTCTCGAGCAGCATCGACGTATCCGAGGACGACCGCACCATCTCGACGGAGATCTCGGGCGAGCAAGGCGTGATCGCCGACGTGAGCAGCAACACCGTCCGAGACGGCGACGAGCTGACCCGCACCACCACGGTCACCGATCCCAATCACCGTCAGAAGAGCAAGAGCTCGACGGTGCACGTGACCGGGCTGTCGATCGTGGCGTGAGCGCGAGCGAGCCGCCCCGCGAAGCGGCTCGCGAGCTCGAGCGCGACGCGGCTCAACGCCGCGTGGCCTCGGGATCGCCCAGCGCGGCGCGCATCTCGCGGGCGCGGAACGAGTACGGATCGTTGAGCAGCGCCAGCCGGTAGTTGGCGCGCATCTTCTCGGCGTCGCCGAGCCCCGCGTACGCCTTGCCCACCCGGTAGTAGACGTCGCCGACGTGGGCGAAGCCCTTGAACTGCGTGGTGAGCGCCGACACCAGCGACAGGATCGCGTCGTCGTAGCGACCCTCGGCGAGGGCGATCTCGCCGCCCACGTAGTACCAGAGCGGCTCCGCGGCGGCGTTCACCAGCGGATCTTGCTTGCCGAACAGATCGCGCGCCCGCTCGTAGTAGGCGTGCGCGACCTCGGTGCTGCCGCCGCCGCACGCCAGCGCGTCGGCGACCGCCACCGCTTCCTGCCAATCGCCGGTCTCGTCGGGAGATCGGCTCGCGTAGCGCTCGTTGATGGCTGCCACGGCGGCCTCGTAGAGCGCCGGCTGCTCCTCGCGCGAGGCCCGCAGCTCCGCGACCGCGGCTTCGTAGAGCGGGCTTTCCGGTTGATCTTGGGCGGCGCGCTCCGCCCACGCGAGCGCCTCGTCGAGATCGCCGTCGTGGTAGTAGGCGAGCCCGAGCTCGAGCTTCGAGCGATGGTCCGTGGAATCGGCGACCAGCAGCCGTTTGTAGACCTCGATGGCCTCGAGATGCTCGCCGGTCACCAGCAAGCTGCCGGCCAGCGCCTTGCGTAGCGGCTCGACGTCGTCGGTGATCATCGCCTTCGATTCCATCTCGCGCAGGCCGTCGCGGACTCCGATCAGGTCCTTGCGCTCGAGCGCGAGCTTGACTCGCTCGAGCACCTTGCGGCGCTCCATGTCGAAGATGGTGCGCGCGCCCGGCTCCTCGGGCGCCTTGACGCGCTCGTGGTGCACGCCGGCGAGCGCCTCCGCCATCGTGAGCGGACGCTTCCCGACGCCCTTGCGGCCTCGCGCGCTCTTGCGCCACGACGCGCCCGGCGAGCTCGCGTCTCCCGCGCGACGCGAGCCCGGCGCAGGGGCATCGAGGCCCACCCACCTCGCCAGCGACGGCGCGAGCCCGGTGAAGGCGATCGCCAACGCCGCCGCGAGCACCGCCGCCACCGCAATCCCCGCCACGACGGGCCACGACACCCGGCTGCGACGGCGCGGGCCCGCGGGACCGCGCCGAGGCGGCGGACGCGCGCCCGGCGCACCCGTGCGGCGGCTCGGCTCGAGCGGCGCGGACGAACGCCCCCGGCTCGTCGACTCCATCGGCGCGACGCTACCTTTCGCCCGCCCCCGCGCACAAGACCCTTCTCACCGTCGGCAAGGAGGCAGCGCGAGCGAGTCTCGAAGCACCGAAATCCGGCCGAAAACGGGCGATTTCAGCTTGCCCGGTCGGGGACCCAACATTAGTCTCCGGCCGATCCAAACCACCCGAGGACTCCACGCACCGATTCCAGGAGACGCGCGTCATGGCCAAGAACCTGTACGAGCTCGGAGAGCAGCCCCCGATTGGTGAAGTGCCTGCCAAGATGAACGCCTGGCTGATCCGCCCGGAGCGCTTTGGCGTCCCCACCAAGGCCTTCCAGAAAGAGGTCATCGACGTGCCGCCCATCGCGGACGACGAGGTGCTCGTCTACGTGATGGCCGCGGGCGTCAACTACAACAACGTGTGGGCCGGGCTCGGCGTGCCCGTGGACGTGATCGGCGCGCGCAACAAGGCCGGGGAGCCCGAGCCGTTCCACATCGGCGGCTCGGACGCCAGTGGCATCGTCTACAAGGTCGGCAAGGACGTCACCAGCCTGAAGGTGGGCGACGAGGTGGTCGTGCATTGCGGCACCTGGAGCCGCGATTGCCCGATGGTGAAGAGCGGCACCGACCCCATGTACTCGCCGACCTTCCGCATCTGGGGTTACGAGACCAACTGGGGGAGCTTCGCCCAGTTCACCAAGGTGCAGGCGCATCAATGCCTGCCGCGCCCGAAGCATCTCACCTGGGAAGCGTCCGCCGCCTACATGCTGGTGGGCGCCACCGCCTACCGCATGCTCTTGGGCTGGCCCGAGCACGCGACCCGCGCCAACGACGTGGTGCTGGTGTGGGGCGGTGCGGGCGGCCTGGGCTCCATGGCCATCCAGATCGCGCGCGCCAAGGGCGCCATCCCCATCGCGGTGATCTCGAGCGACGACAAGGTCGACTACTGCAAGAACCTCGGCGCCAAGGGTTGCATCAACCGCAAGGGATTCAACCATTGGGGGATGCTGCCGCACTGGAAGGACACCGAGAAGTACAACGTCTGGCTCAAGGGCGTGCGCGCGTTCGGCAAGGCGATCTGGGACGTGCTCGGCGAGAAGCGCAGCCCGCGCATCGTCTTCGAGCATCCCGGCGAGGACACCATCCCGACCTCGATCTTCGTGTGCGACACCGGCGGCATGGTGGTGATCTGCGCCGGAACCACGGGCTACAACGCCACGGTCGACCTGCGCTACCACTGGATGCGCCAGAAGCGCCTCCAGGGCTCGCACTTCGCCAACGACGAGCAGTCCAAGGGGCTCAACGATCTGGTGCTCGCGGGACAGGTGGACCCGTGCCTGTCGCGCACGTTCACCTGGGACGAGCTGCCGCTCTCGCACCAGCTCATGCACGACAACAAGCACCCACACGGCAACATGGCGATCCTGGTGGGCGCACCCACGACCGGCACGGGTGCCACCGCGGCCGTCCCCAAGCGCTGAGGTCGGCGGAAGAACCGCGCCTCGCGGGCCGTCTCCGCGAGGCGAACGGCTCGCGAACCCGCCCCGCGAGCAGCCTTCTTCGAACCCCTCGGCTCGCGCGAGCCGAGGGGTTTGGTTTCTCCACCCACGCGATGTATTGAGCTTGGCGTTCGCGCCGCACGCGGCGCGATCCTCGTGCGCGCATGCACTCGACACTGAATCTCATCCTGCAGGTCGCGATCATCATCCTGGTCGCGAGGTTGGTGGGGTTCGCGTTCCGGATGCTGCGGCAGCCCCAGGTCATGGGGGAGATGTCCGCCGGAATCCTGCTGGGGCCGTCCTTCCTGGGCTGGCTCGCGCCGGACTGGCACGCGGTGCTCTTCCCGCCCGAGCGGCTCTCGTATCTCCATTCGCTGAGCCAGCTCGGCGTCCTGCTCTTCATGTTCCTGGTGGGGCTCGAGCTCGACCCCAAGCACCTGGTGGGTCGTGGACGCACGGCGCTCGTGACCAGCGCGGCGAGCATCGCGGCGCCGTTCGCGCTCGGGGCACTCTTGGCCTTGGCGCTCTACGGGTCGTTCGCGCCGCCGGGCACGCGGCGGGTGAGCTTCACGTTGTTCATGGGCGCCGCGATGAGCGTCACCGCCTTCCCGGTGCTGGCGCGAATCCTCTCCGAACGCGGACTGACGCGCACCAAGGTGGGCTCCGTGACCATCGCGTGCGCCGCCCTCGCCGACGTCGCCGCATGGGTGGTCCTCGCCGGCGTGGTGGCGCTGGCCCGCGTGCAGTCCGAGCCGGGGAACCTGATCGGCACACTGCTCGGGACTGGCCTCTACGTCATGACCATGTTGACCGTCGTGCGCCCGCTGACCCGGCGCATCGAGGTGTTCTATCGAAACCGCGGGCGGATCATCACCCAGGACTTGCTCGCGTTCGTGCTGTTGCTCTTCCTCACCTCGGCGTGGATCACCGAGTGGCTGGGCATCCACGCGCTCTTCGGCGCGTTCCTGCTCGGCGCGGTCTTGCCCAAGGACCCGAGCTTCGTCCGCGACCTGCGCGACAAGCTCGAGGACCTCACCGTGGTCTTCCTGCTGCCGCTCTTCTTCGCCGACGCGGGCCTGAGGACGCGGCTCGGGCTCCTCGACGGCGTGGGGATGTGGGCCGTGTGCGGCGTGATCATGGTGGTGGCCGTGATCGGGAAGCTCGGCGGCACGGCACTGGCCGCGCGCTGGATGGGCCTGCCGTGGCGCGAGGCCGGCGCCATCGGCGTGCTCATGAACACGCGCGGCTTGATGGAGCTGGTGATCCTCACCATCGGCCTCGAGCTCGGCATCCTGTCGCCGGCGCTGTTCGCGATGATGGTGTTGATGGCGCTGGTCACCACGTTCATGACCACGCCGGTCTTGGAGCGTGTCTATCCCGCAGAGCTCATTCGCCGCGAGGTGGTCGGTGGCCCCGAGGCCGAGGGCTACTCGATCCTGATCCCGGTCTCGCTGCCGAGCGCGGGTCCGGATCTGGTGCACCTGGCGGCGACACTCGCGCGCGGCGCTGCGGGCGGGCAGATCTACGCGTTGCACCTGGCGCGCGCCAGCGATCGCTCGTTCTTCGATGCGTCGGTGACGCCAGCGATCCGGCCCGACCTCGCCTCCCTCGAACCGTTGCTCGCCGCCGCCAAGGCTGACGCGATCGACGTCCACCCGCTCGCCTTCGTGAGCCGCGAGCCCGGCGCGGACATCACCGCCATCGCGCACGCCAAGGGCGCGCGCCTGATCCTGATGGGCTGGCACAAGCCGGTGCTGAGCCAGAGCATCCTGGGCGGCACGGTGAACCAGGTGATGCGCGAGGCGCGCTGCGACGTCGCGGTGTACGTGCGCCGTCGCTTCGAGCCGGTGCGGCGCGTGCTCGTGCCGTATCGCGGCTTCCACGATCGCGGAGCGCTCGAGCTGGCGCGGCGCATGGCGAAAGGCTCGGAGCCGCAGCAGGGTCAGCAGGCCTTCGCGTGGAGCGCGCCGCACGTGACCATCCTGCACCTGGTGCCGCGCGGCGATCGGCGCGACGACGAACGACTCGGGCTCTCTGCCGCGGCCACCGCATTCGAGGCGGCGGGCATCGAGCTCAAGGTGATCGAGACCGACGATGCCCTCGACTCGGCGGTTGCCGAAGCCCGCCGGGGTTACGACCTCGTCATCGTGGGAGTGTCGGAGGAGCTGGGGCTCGAGCCGAATCTCTTCTCGACGCGCCACGAGCGGTTTGCCGCGGAATGCCCGGCCTCGCTCTTGATCGTTCGCAAGTACGAGCGGTCGGATCCGACGACCGACGCGCTCAAATCCGATCGCCGCCGCACCGCTGCACGGCGCCTCCCGTTCCTCGAACCCGCGTGGCCTGAGACGGGATCGGCGTCCGCGAGTCGCGTGGCGATGGCGCTGCAACTCGCCGCAACGCGTAGTCTCGAACCGAATCAGGTGAATTGCGTCTCGCCTCCGACGATCTCGTCCGCAATTCGCGGCTGCTCGGTGGAATGTTCACCGCTGTGCTGCTCGCACCGGCGGTGGCGAGCGCCGCGACGATCCTCGTCACCACCACCGCCGACGACGTCACACCGAACGGTACCTGCTCGCTGCGCGAGGCCATCCAGGCCGCCAACGGCGACGTTGCCGTCGACCACCCATCGTGGCCTTGCTGGATCGAAGGCACGGCAGGCACGTTCTACAACCGAGGCTCGATGCGGATCGAAGCGAGCACGCTTGGACCGGCTGTCGCGGATCCGCCACAGGAGAACCTGATTCACGGCCTGACGGAGTCTCCCGGCACCACGATCGTCGCGAACAGCATCGTCGTCGGGCGCTGCTCCGGCGCCCTCACGTCCGAGGGCTACACGCTCGCCGAGGATCCGAGCTGCCTGTCACCTTCAGCGACGGATGTCGTGGGCGTGCCCGCACAGCTCGGCTCGCTCGGCGTTCATGGCGGCGTCTTGGAGACGTACCTTCCCGCCGCCGCGAGCCCGGCGATCGACAGCGGTGATCCCGATCACTGCCCAGCATTCGACGCGCGCGGTGCGCCTCGCCCCCTCGATGGCGACGACGACGGAATCGCGCGTTGTGATCGCGGCGCAGTGGAGGCGAGCTGCGCCGGTCCCGATTCCGACCAGGACACCCTCGCCGACCCGTGCGACCCCTGCCCGGCAGATTCCGCCAACGACGCCGATCACGACGGGGTGTGCGAGAGCGAGGACGTGTGCCCGGCGGTTCCCGATCCCGACCAATCCGATCGCGACGGTGACCACTTCGGCGACGCGTGCGATCTCTGCACCGACGCCGACCACGATGGCTACGGCGATCCCGCCAGCCACTCGTGCAGCCACGACGAGGTCGACTGCGATGACTCGCGCGCGGCCGTGAACCCCGGCCAGACCGAGGTCTGGCAGAACGGCCTCGACGACGATTGCAACCCGATCACGTCGGACACGGGCTGCGTTCCCGAGCCGGCCAACGCCGCCACGGGCGGAGCCGCGAGCCGCGCGGGTCCATCGCCCAGCACGATCCTCGGCTGGCTCGTCCTGGCACTCGGCTTACGCACGCTGCGACGCGCGCGCCACCCCGCGCTCAGATCGCGATGACGTGAGGTAGGCGCGTCGCGAGCGGCGCAGCGGCGCGCGCGCGGAGCGCCGAGAGCCAGGCGCGCGAAACGAGCGGCGGCGGGGACGCGGGACCAGTCGCGAGCCTTGCCATCGCGCTCGCGGCGGCACGGAAGCTCGTGCTCCAATCCTCGTCGAGACCGGCTGCGGCGTCGACGGTGAAGTGCAGCCGGCCGACGCGGACCTCCAGAGGCGCGCGCTCGGTGGGCTTGGCGATGCCCCGATGGAGCCACGCGATGCCGTCGGTTCCCGCGACCTCGATGGTGAGATCGTACGGCTCGCGATCGGAGCGGATCGCGAGGTTCGGCGCATGGACCAGCTCGAGGTGCGAGTAACGGCCCGCGTACGCGTGAGCGAGGGCGAGCACGGCCTGGCCGGGTGCGGTGGCACTCGCTGCATCGAACGCGGCGTATCCCGTGAGGCTCGCGAGCGGCCCACCGAGGCGCGCGAGCGCCAGGAACCGATCGAACGCGGGGTGCACCGCCCAGCGCTCGCCATCGACAGGCGCGGCAGCGCGAGCCGCGCCGCGTCCGCCGACGATCGCGCGCAGACGGATCGTGGTGATCTCGCCAAGGACGTTCCGATCGACGAGGTCCGCGAGCGCCACGAACGGCGGGTAGCAGAGCAGCGGGTCGAAGACGCGGAAGCGGGCCATCGCCGCGGTGTGCGCCCAAACGAGCTCGTCGAGGGCCGCGGCTTCGGGGGCTGCACCGCGATGGAGCGAGACCGCGACACCGCGCACCAGGCACGCGGCGATCGCTTCGGCGGGGATCGGCTGCTCGCCACCGAGTTCCACGGCATTGACACGCTCCAGGAAGCGCAACCAGGCGGTGCCGGTCGGGCGCTCGCAGCGCTCGACGTGCCCGGCACCGGCTTCGCGATACGCCCATTCGAGATCGTCGACGTCGGCGCTCGCACCCACGAGGCCCACACGCAACGCGCCCAGCCCCCGCGCCGGCTTCGTGCGCGGCGGCAGCCCCAAGTCGCTCGGCAACAAGGTGCGCGGCAGCACGTGGTGGCGCAGCGCGCCGCGCACCGTCGAGATCACCTGCGTGTCGCGAGCGCCGAGCAGGATCTTGCGGAGCGCCTGGCGAGCGACGGGATCGCTCGCCACCAGCTCACGAAGCTCACCCACTCCGCCGAGCGCCGGATGATGGCGATCGATGCGGCGCAAGATGCGCTCGATGAGCCCGAGCCGGCGCAGCAAGGCGTTCGTGTCGAGAGCGACCAGCGCGCGGCCGTGGGCGAGAGCTCGACGCGCGAGCCAGGTGAGGGCTCCGTCGATCACTCGATCCAGCACGCGGGGATCCGTGAGCGCGCTCATGGATGCGCTCCGCGCGCCGCCCCCGCGTGCGCGGCCGAACCGTCGCTCACCACCAGCTCGGCCGCCACCGCCTCGTCGGTCACGTCCTCGGGGCGAACCTCGGCGCCGCGCTTCGCGGCCAGGATCAGTGCGAACGCGAAGCGCAGCACTTCGAGCGCGCGCTCGCCGGTGAGCGCCGAGTCACGCCCTTCACGGATGGCGCGCGGGAAGTCGCGGATGCCGGCGGTGAAGCTCGCCTGCCAGTCGGTGTCGAGGTCGTCGAAGACCGTGCGGCGACCGTCGCGCACCAGCACCAGCGGCGGATCGTCGACGATCCGGCCGGTGCAGCAGGAGAGCAGGAGCTGGCCGCGCGTGCCGGTGATCTCGACTCGCTCGTCGGCGGGGAAGTACTTGGAGCGCGTGTGCAGATTGGGCGTGAACGCGATGTCGAAGACGCCGATCGTGGGCCGGTCGCGGTAGCGCCACACGAGCTGTGCGGGCTCGTCGGCGTAATGAAAGGTGCGATCGATGTAGCCCTTCACCGCGCCGATCGCCCCGAGAAAGTGAATCGCCAGCGAGAGCTTGTGGTAGCCGTCGTCGAAGACCGCCTGCCCCATGCCCTTGTCGCTCTCGATCAGATGCCAGAGCTCGGCCTCGAGCGGAACGACCCGCGAGCCGAAGAGCCCGGTGCCGAGCTTGAAACGAATCGTGAGCACCTCGCCGATCTCACCGGCGTCGAGCAGCTCCTTCGCTCTCACGTAGGCCGGGTAGAAGACGAAGTTCTCGAGGATCCGAAGGCGCGCGGTGCTGGCGCGCGCCGCGGCGAGCATCGCTTCCGCGTCGGCGATGGTGACCGTCATCGGCTTCTGACACGAGACGTGCTTCCCGGCCGCCAGCGCCTCCACCACGATCGGCCGGTGCAGATGATGCGGAGTGTTCACCTCCACGAGGTCGATCGACGGGTCCCGAAGCAGCTCGCGGAAATCGGTGGTGGTGCGTCGCACCTGCCACTCCGCCGCGCGGCGACGCAGCAACGCCTCGCTCTTGTCGCAGAGCGCCACCAGCTCCGCGTCCGCGCAATCCCGATACGCCGGCGCGTGGAGCATCGTGATGTCGCCCACTCCGATCATCGCCACCGAGAGCTTCGACGCGCTCACGCGCACCTCCCGCGCCGACTCGGCGCTCGACGCATGACGTAATCCCAATCGCGACGGGCTCCAATCCACGCCGACGAGAACGCGTTTCCCGAGCGAGCACGCGGCAGACGTGCTCTTCGGCAACGAGGTAAGGTCCGCGCGTGATCGCTCGAACCGAGGCCGTGCCGCGCGCGGGACGCGCTGCCGTCGTGGGTGCGGTGATGCTCGTCAGCCTGCTGGCGATCCCGCCACGACTCGCCGCCATCCGTGAAGCCGGTCCGTTCGTGTGGGACGACGGCATCCATTTGCTGGAAGGCCGCTGGCTCGAGACCGGCGCCGTGGCGTTGGCCAAGAGCATCGAACGGTTCCGCACCGAGCGCCGCACCGGCGAGGACGTGTGGCGCCTCGATCCCGAGCTCGCGTTTCTCGCCAACGAAACCCAGGGCATCCCGCTCTACTTTCCGCGTCCCGCATACGCGGTGGCGGTGGCGGCGGCGCTTCACGCGACGGGCGGTGCCGACTGGTCGGGTGCGCTGGTCTCCGCCATCGCCGGCGTGCTCACGGTGACGCTCGTCACCGCGCTGGGAGTCCGCGCTTGGGGCGTGAGGTCGGGTGCGCTCGCGGGCGTGGCGCTGGCGCTCTCGGGCTGGCACGTCGCATACAGCCGCATGGCGTTCGCCGAATCGCTGAGCGTGCTGGTCGCGACCGCAGCGGTGGCGTGCGTGATCCGGCCAGAGGGCCCGCTTCGCGCCCGGCGCTTGGTGTGTGCGGGGGTGCTCTGGGGGCTCGGTTGCCTCGCGCAAGATCGGCTGCTGCCGATCACGTTGCTGCCGGTGATCCTCGCGTACACGCGAGCGGCTCCCGTGCGGGGCCAGCGCGCGGCGACGGCGGCTCGCGTGCTGGTCGCGATCGGTGCGCCGATCGTGGCGTTGCAGGCGCTCGCCGAGCTGCCGTACTACGGCGCGATGCTGGCGCTCGCGCACTTCCAGCGCGCGCTGCCGTTCCCGACGCACGTCGAGCGTTTGCTGCGCCACTACGCGCAAGGTGCGGCGATCTCGGGGGTCCGCCCCGAGAACCTCCCGACGTATCCGTTCCTCTACGCGCGCATGCTCGGCCCCGGGCTGGCGCTGGCACTGGTGGCGGGCGTGGTCGCGGCGCTGCGCACGCGCGATCGGACGTTGCGACGGCTCGTGCTGTGGCTCGTGCTGCCGATCGCACCCGCGAGCCTGACGGCGGCGGGCGCGCGCTATGCCGCCGTGACACTGCCCGCCGCGGCGCTGCTCGGCGGCTGGGCGCTCGATCCCGAGAACTGGCCGCGCGCGGTTCGCGAGCGCCTCGGGCGCACGGGCGGATGGGCGCTGGTGGGCGTGCTCGTCGCGAGCTCGATCCCGTTCGCCGTGGCGCCCATCCGGTGGACGTCGGGTCATCGCGAAGCCATGAGCGTGGTCCGCGACGCTGGCTTGCGCTGTGTGGTGAGCACCGATCCCTACGTGGATGCGGTCTACCTCGACTACGACGCCGCGCGCGTGCGCTTTCCGCCGAGATCCAGCGCGGATCTGCGCGCCGCGTGGGAGTCGGGCTGCGGCATGTACGCCGTCGACGCCATCGGCGCAGTGCTGCGCCAGAAGGATCGCGGCATCGAGGACGTGCTCGCGTCGTTCGAGAGCACCGTCGGCAACCCGATCGCGCTGCCGAACCCGGGCGCCGAATCGATCCTGTTCCCGTTCGAGTACAACTTCTCGTTCCCGACGACGCTTCGCTATCTGGCGAGTCCCGAGCGCGATCGCGCGGGTGCGATCTGGCTCTACCCGATCGGTGCCCTGGCGCGGCCGGAAGGGGATCCGAGCGCGCCGAGCCCAGCCGTGCCGCCGTCTCCATGAGCACCCACGATCTCGATCGGTCTGGCCACGAGCGATGGTGGATCGGCGCAGCGCTCGTCGCCGCCTGCGTCCTCGGCACGATCACGCGCGTGGAGGGTGTGCTCGGCAACCCGAGCCCACTTTTCCTCTGGGACGACGCAGTCATCCATCTCGAGGTCCAATACCTCGACTCGATCGGATCGGCGACCGCGAGGGCGCGCGAAGCGCGTGCCGAGGAGCGGCGCTCGGGCCGCGACGTGTTCCGCGTGGAGGACTCGGTCGCCGAGTTCCGGCGCGAGGCCCGCGGCGCACAGCCCACGTTCGGCAGGCCGCTCCACGACCTCGCGGCGCTCGCCGCGTTCGAATCGATCGAGCGAGCGGGACTCCCCGACCGCAGCCTGTGGGCGGTGCCGCTCGTCTCCGCGCTCGCCGGGGCACTCGCGATTCCGCTCGCGTTCCTCCTCGCGCGGCGGCTCTGGGGCTCGACGACAGGGGCGCGCGCCGCGGCGATCCTCGCGGCGAGCGGCGGGCACCTCCTCTACTCGATCGAGGGCTTCAGCGAAGCGCTGCTGGTCTTCTTCCTGTACTTGGCGCTGCTCGTCGACGCCCACAGCCGAGCGGCGCTGCGCCAGCGACCCGACCGCCCGCTCCGTGGCTCGCTCAGCCTCGGGCTCGTGCTGGGCGCCGGGATGCTGGTCCACTTCCGGTTCGCGATCCTGGCCCTGGTGTTCCTGGTCGCCGAGGCGCTGCGGATCCGCCGCACGGTCATCGCGAAGCCCGATGCGCTGGCGCGACTCTTCTGGATGGGTGTCGGCATCGCGGGGATGATGGCGATCGCCGAGCTGCCGTACTACGTGCTGCTCATGGCCGCGAAGCAGCGCGGCATCGCCGTTCATCCCAAGACGTATCTGGAGCAGGTGCTGTTCGTGCTGGCGCCCGAAGGTTTGGGATACGCCGGCAGTCTGGTGCGCTTCCGCCTCGACAACCTGCTCACGTATCCGTTCGCGCTCGTGTATCTCTGCGGCGCGGTCGTGGGTGTGTTGGCGGTCGTCACGCTGGTGCTCGACCGTCGCTCGCGACCGGCGCAGGACGAGACCCGAGGCGCCGGCTTGCTGATCGCGGTGTTCGTTGCGCCGATCCTCTTTTACTCGGTCACGATCCCGCTCTTGCGCTACGGCGCCACGAGCTTCGCGCTGGCCCCGCTCCTCGCCGCGCGAGCGATCGGTCTCGTCGAGGATCGCTTGCAGAACGCGAGGCGCGCACGCCTCGCACGCTGGGTTGGGCCGCTGCTGATGGGCGTCGCGCTGTTCGAGGGCGGAATCGTTCCGCTCCATCGAATCTCGCCCGACAACGGCTACCTCGCCTCGGTCGCACACGCGCACCCGCCAGGGTTGCAGGGCAGCGCCGTGCCACCGCACTTCACGACGACGCCCCCCATCTCGTGGGCGATTGCCGGAACGGATTCGACCCGAGCGATTCCCAGGCTGGAATCGGCGTCCGCGGCGGACGGGGCGGTTGCGGATTGCTTCGTGCCGTACGTGTTGGTCGACTCGCTCGTCGACTTCATGAACATCGAGGGGCAAGGGTTTCCCGCCGAAGAACGCTTCCTGCGGGGCGTCGAACGGACACACGTGCCCCGCGCCACGATACCGAACCGTTTCGGCGCGAGCCTCGTCCACGACCTCGAGCTCAATTACCGCCCGTTCTTCGAGACCCTCGCGCTTCATCGCAGCAGAGAAGCGCGGCGCGCTGATCGGATCCGGTTCTACGTGCTTCCGAGCGACGCCGACACCGGGGGCGAACGAGGGGCGCGACCGTGACCGCGCCCGTGCGAACGCGCCTCGCGACCGCCATCGCGCTGCTCGCGATCGTGGCGCTGGGCGGCTGGCTGCGCTTCGACCGCATTCGCGAGACGTCGCCCTTTCTGTGGGACGACGCGATCCATCATCTGGAGGCGGTGTGGCTCCGCGACACGCTCCACTTCGCGCGCACCAGCATCGATCGCAAGCTCGCCGAGGCCCGGGGTGGCGGCGATCTCTGGACGTGGGAGGGCGAGCGCAAGCGCTTCGCTGCCGAGGTCGGCGGCCTCGCGCCGCGATTCGGGCGACCCGGCCACATGGTGCTGGTGACGGCGGCCATGGCGGTGGTCGGCCCGGTCCCGTGGGCGGGTCCGCTGGTCTCGGCGATCGCGGGCACGCTCTCCATCGCCGTGCTCTTCGGGCTGGTTCGAGCAGCACGACGCGACGCTCGTGACGCCGACGCGATCGCGCTCGTCGCCGCCGCGTGGCTCGCTCTCGATCCGCTCTCGGTGCGGCTCTCGCGCGAAGGGCTGGCCGACGCCGACGGAATGCTCGCCGCGCTGGTCGCCTTCGCAGCCTACGTGCGCGCCCGCCGTCCCGGGGCGAGCGGCGGCTGGTGTTGGGCTGCCGGATTCCTCGCCGGGCTCGCGTTCACGGTCCAAACCCGGAACTTCTTGGTGGTCGCGGCGCTCGTTGCGTGGGAGCTGGCACCGGGCGCGTTGGCCGCGGGCAGGCGACTCACGGAACGAGCGCGGCGCGCGGCCGCGATCGCGACCTTCGCGGCGCTGCCGCTGGTGCTCGCGGAGGCGCCCTATTACCTCGCGTTCCTGGTGGGGCGATCCCACGGAATCGCGCCGGCGCTACGCGGCTACGCGCTCCAGGTGGTGGGGATCTTCGCCAATCACCACTACGCGAAGGCCCACTACGTCCACGCTTCGGCGCTCGCCAACCTCGCGAGCTACCCGTCGCTCTTCCACGCGCTCGCGGGCACCTGGCTGCCGCAGCTCGTGGTGGCAGTCGGGCTCGCCCAGGCGCTGACCAGGGCGGTTCGCGGGAGCCCCCGCGAAGCGCGCGCATCGGCGCAGCTCGCGTGCTCGTGGCTGCTGGGCTCGTTCGCGTTCCTGAGCGTGAGCGCCCCGCTGGCTCGCTACGCGTCGTTCTTCGTGCCCGCGATGAGCTGGCTCGCGGCGGAGGGCACGGTCGCCGCATGGTGCCTGGCGCGCGCGCGAGACGCCGCGGAGGGTGATCGGCGTCATGGACACACCCCGGGCGCGCGACTATCGTTTCGCGTTCTCGCGGGCGTCTGGCTCGCGGCAGCCGCCCTCGCTGCTGGCGTGCTCGGACGTGCGTCGCTCCGCGAGGCGGAGATCGCCGCACCCGGCTATCGAGACGCGGTGAACTGGATGCGCGACCACGGCACGGCCCGCCACGTGAGCACGAGCCCGTTCGTGAGCCAGGTGTGGGCCGGAGTGGGCGAGGCCGAGCTCGTGCCCAGCGGCGCGGACGAGCTGGCTGCGCTGGTGGCATCCGGGCATCGCTTCTTGCTCGTGGACCTGATTCGCAACTTCTTCCTCGGGCCGTTCGCGCCGAGAGGCGCGCTCGTCGGCGAGATCGCGCGCCGCTGCGCGCCCGCGGCCACGTTTCCGAACGACTGGGCGAAGCGCTCCGAGTACCTCTTCGAGTTCAACTACGACGTGCGCGAGACGTGGCGGCGCATCGCTGCGGCGCCCGGCGATCGCACCGGAGTCATCGACGTCTTCGACCTCGCCGCGTGCACGGCCACCGCACCGGACACGCAAGCCCCTCGGTCATCGGAGCCCTGAATGTCTCAGCCGACGCCCCCCGCCGTTCGCGATCCCAACACACCGCACGAGCTCGAGCTCTCGGTGGTCATGCCGGCCTACAACGAAGAGGCGAACGTCGCGGACACGGTGCGGCGTTGCGCGGCGGCCCTGGCGGGCACGCCGGGCGGCTTCGAGGTGATCGTGGTCGACGATGGCTCGAAGGACCGCACCCGCGAGGTTCTCGATGGCATCGCCAGCGAGGTCCCCGAGCTGCGCGTGCTCGCTCAGGACCGCAACCGCGGATACGGCGCGGCGATCCGCCGCGGGATCTCGGAGTCGCGCGGGCGGCTGCTCGCGACCATCGACTCCGACGGCCAATTCGATCCCGCCGACATCCCGCGCATGCGCACCCGCATGGCCGACGGCATCCACTGCGTCGCGGGCTATCGGACCGCCAAGAAGGACACCCTGCCCCGGGTGGTGGCGAACTGGGGCTACAACCTGCTCACCAAGGCCTTGGTCGGCATCGACTTCCGCGATTCGCAATGCGCCCTCAAGGTCTTCGACGGTGACTTGATCCGCAGCATCCGCACCGAAGCCGTCGGATTCACGTTCCCGAGCGAGATCCTGGTGAAGCTCGTGAACATGGGCTATCGCGTCACGGAGGAGCCGGTGAGCCACGCTCACCGCGCCGCCGGGCAGTCGAACATCCGCTTCTTCCGCACCACGCGCATCATGTTCATCTTCCTGCTCTACATGCGCTTCAAGGTGTTCTTGTATCGCGGCCACCTCATCGAAGCGCCGTGACCCCAGCGCCGCGGGCCGATCCCAGGCGCCTCACGGAAGCTCGACGATCTTCCAGTAGGCCTCGAGCAGGCTGACGAGCCGAATGAAGTCGTCGCCCACCGTCTCCTTGAGGATGTAGCCCGCGATGTTGTTGCGATACGCGGCGGTGATGTCCTCGTCGTGCTTCGACGTCGTGAGCACGAACACCACCGAGTCCCTGAGCTTGGGGTCACCGCGCACGACGTCGAGGAATTCGAGGCCGTTCATCCGCGGCATGCGAATGTCCAGCAAAATGAGATAGGGGCGCGGAAGCGCCTCTCGCCCGTTTTCCCCGCGCAAGAGCTCCAGCGCATCGATTCCATCGCGGGCCACCGCGAGGGGATTGAGGATGCGCATCGATCGAAACGCGCGCTGAATGGCCACGACATCGACCTCGTCGTCCTCGACGAGCAAGAGCTGAACGGGACTTGCGCTGCGACTCATCGAGCCTCCGTGCCCGGGATCTCTTTCGGCCATGTGAAACGGAACGTAACACCGCGCGGCGCAGCGGGCTCCACTTCGATCGTGCCGCCGCGCAGCTCCACGAGCCGTCGGACCAACGCCAGCCCCATGCCGCTGCCTTCGACCTCGTCCCGCGGTCTGAGCGTTTCGAACATCGCGAAGATGCGGGAATGGTACTCGGATGGGATGCCTGGACCGTCGTCCGAAACCCGGAACTCGTGCGCTGCCGGCGTGTCTCGCCACGCCACCGTGATCACGCCGCTCGTGCCATCGTGGTGCTTGATGGCGTTGCCGATCAGATTCTGGAAGACCTGGTGGAGCCCGGTACGATCGGTGCGAAGCACGGGAAACGGACCGGGCGCCTCGAGGCGGAATCCCGGCGGCCACTCGAGCAGCGACGACACGTCGCGCAGCAGCACCGCCACGTCCACCAGGTGGAGCTCGTTGCGCGTCTTGGACGCACGCGCGTATTCCAGGAGCGCAGTGAGCAGCGCATCCATGCGCCGCACCCGGCCACGCAAGAGATCGAAGTGCCGCTTCGAATCATCGCCCGCATGGGCTCCGAGATCGGCCACGAGCCAGCTCGTGAGCTGGTCGATCGCCCGCAGTGGTGCCCGCAGATCGTGAGAGGCGACGTACGCGAACTGCTCGAGGTCGCGGTTGGAGCGCACGAGCTCCTCGGTACGACTCGCGAGCTCTCGCTCGGCGCGTCGCCGCGCCTCGACGTCCCAGACCACCGCCAGCGTAAAGCGCCCCGCCGCGAGCTCGACCGGCCCGAGCGCGACGTCGATCCCGAACGTCGAGCCATCCTTGCGCAGCCCGGCCAGCTCATTCGCCTCCCCCATCGCACGAGTTCGCGGCGCACGCGTGTACTCGCTGCGTCGGTCGATGTGCCGTTCGCGGCGATCCGCCGGCAGCAAGGCTTCGACGTCAGCACCGACCAGCGCGCATTCGTCGTAGCCGAACATCTCGTGACAAGCATGATTCGCCTGGTAGATCGTGCCGTTCGCCGCAACCAACAGCATGCCGAGGGGAGCCTGCGCCACGATGCTCTCGAACTGCTGCGAGCGCGCCAGCGCCGCTTTCCGCAGATGTTGGATCCGACCGATCGTCACGGAGAGGCCGAGGCCCGTCGTGAGGAGGATCCAGGCCAGCGGAGATCCGTGATCCGCCGAATCGACGATTCGAAGCGTCCAGCGTCGATCACCCAGCTCGATGTGAACGGCGGCGCTCGGCAGCGTGCGACGAACGGAGGTCACAGAACGGTGCACCGCGTCGACGCCGTCGGCGACGAACGCGACCTCGAAGGGTGCGAAGGGCTCGGCGAGCGCGCGAGCCAGCGCCAGCGGGTCGAATGCCGCGGCGACGTACGCTGCGGACTGACGGTCCTGGACGCAGGGAACGACGAAGACGAGCGAAGAGCGCTCCGGCCCGGCGTCGTTGCCGTCCTGTGCGAGCGGATCGAAGGCCGTGATCGGGCGCCCGCTCGCGATCCGTGCACGAATCGCAGTCGCGACCCCGCGAACGTCGATCGGCGTCGTCCCTGGCAAGTGGCGCTCGAGCTTTTCCTGATCCCCGAGCCCGAGCCACGCAATCGCCGTCACCTGCGGCGCGGTCGCGAACAAGCGGTCCGTCGCCGTCGCCCAATCGAGCCCCGACGGTGCTCGCTCTTCCCATTCGTGGCCCCAATGCAGAGTCACTTGCGCCATCGACAGGACCGACGCCCGCCACTGGGCTGCGAGCGAACGCGCCAGCGCCTCGACCCTCGCCTGCTGATCGGCCGCGGACTGGATCAGCAATGCGCGCCACAGACCCATCCCGACGGCGGCCGTTGCGAGCGCCCAAGCAATCGGGTACCAGCTCGGTATCGCTCGTGAATCACGTCGTTCGCCGAGCAAGAGCTGGAGCAGCCCAGCGCTGACTAGAGCGAGTCCGAACGCGGTGGGTATCGCCATCTCTGAGAAGCGGCCCCAGGCGAACGCACCCGGAACACCGAACCCGTGGCCGACCAAGGCGAGCACGCCGATCGCGAGCACCATGCTCGCAGCGACTCCCACGAATGCATCCCGTCGGGCGCTCGACGGTCCCGCGGCGGCAGCCAGCGCGACTCCGAGAAGCACCAGGCAGCACGACACGTTGAGCCCCATCCGGCCGTTGGCGCCGTCCACCACGAAGCCCACCGGAATGAAAGCGGTGTCGATGCCGAGCGAGACTCCCGCCAGATGCTCGAAGGTGGTGAGCGTACCGATCAGCGCGGCGGCGCTTCCCGCCACGGCGGCAACCGTGCGAACCCGCCGTTGCAGCGCCCACAAGCTCGCCCCGGCACAGACGAACGCCAGGCCCGAGTTGAGCTGAGTGGCCACGCGCCCGGGCTCGAGCTCGATGAGCGCGCGCGCCTGCAGGCGCCACGCGATGATCACCAACAACCCGAAACCCAGGCCGCAGATTCCTGCGAGCGCGGGTAGCAGGCTGCGAAGTCGCGCCGGCAGCGTCATCGGCTCACCCGACCTCGGTCACGATGTGCGCGGAAATCACGGCCGTCGTGCGACCGTGCAGACGGATCTTGGCCGGCGCTCGCGTGATCTCGCCCCTCGTGCATGTGGCGCTAGAGTCGCCGAGCGCACCGATGACGATCAAGACCTGATCGACGCCGAAAGGCGGCGTTCGCAAGATCTCGCGCCACCTGCCAGCTCCCTGGGTGCCCTGCGAATGGCGGTCATCGACAGCGGGTATTCGCGTTCGGCGAGCGGACTGTGACCTAGCAAGCAGCATGCAGCAACACCGAGGAGAGCGCGCGTCCGGACTCATCTGGCGGCTGGAAGTGGCTCGGGAGTGGACCGCCTCGCGGCATACCCTTCCGCATCGGCCCGGCCAGAACGGTCGATTTGTGGCTGCCTCGACGACGATCACGCTACCGCTGGTGCCACATCGACACATCCAAGCGTCCGGCGACCGGTTGAACCGATCGGCGCAACCTGCTGGAATACCTCGAACATCCTCATCGGCGCCATGACAGACGCTGACGGCGGCTCCGAACGCGTCGGCAACCAGGGTGGGTGACGAGCGAACGAGGTAGCCAAACACGTGCTGTCCACTCTGGAGAATCGAAGCGGCACCGATATTGCAGACGCGGCAGATCAGCCACCGGCGGCGTCCCGCGAAATCGGGATCGGCGTTGCATCGCCGTCGCGCGAGACGCCCCGAAGCGGCGGAAAGGTTGTTTTCCGAGTGACTCGCGACATCGACGACGACGGCCAGCCAGGGACTCCGATCCGGATCCTGCTGATCGACGACGACGTCGTCGATCGGGAAAACCTGCGCCGTCTCCTCCGACACACCAAGCTCGAGGTCGTCGTCACCGAAGCCGGCTCGGCACGGGCTGCCTTGTCACTCTTGGAGGAATACCATTTCGACGTGGTGCTCCTCGACGTGCGACTCGGTGATGCGAGCGGCTCGGAGCTGCTGCCTTGCATCCTCGGCGAAACCGGCGAGCGCCGTTGCGCCGTCATCATGGTCACGGGCCAAGGGGACGAACGAAGCCTCGTCCACGCGATGCGCGCCGGAGTCTACGATTACTTGGCCAAGGGCAGCGTCACGAGCGAAGCGCTGGAGCTGGCGATTCTCGGGAGCATGCGGTGGCTCGAGCACGATCGCCAGTTGCGCGAGGCGCGCGAGCGCCTGACGCGGCTCGGGATGTACGACCCGCTCACGGGTCTCCCCAACCGCACCCTGTTCTTCGATCGTCTCGAGCAAGCTCGCGCCGCCACCCAGCGGGGTGCGCCGCCGTTCGCCCTGCTCATGATGGACCTCGACTTCTTCAAGGAGGTCAACGACACGCTAGGACACGAGGCGGGCGATCTCATGCTCTGCGAGGTGGGCAACCGGCTCCGTGAGATCACTCGCTCCAACGACAGCTTCGCGCGCGTCGGGGGCGACGAGTTCAGCGGGCTGCTGCATGGCGTGGACTCCGTCGCAGCCGCCGTGATCGTCGCCGAGAAGATCAGCGCGTCCGTTCGGCAGCCGGTCGTGATCGAGGGGCAGATGGTCTCGGTCGGCATCTCGATCGGCATCGTGCTGGTCAACGACGCATCGATCAGCTCGCGGATTCTCTTGAGCTGGGCGGATCAGGCCATGTACAGCGCCAAGCGCGCGGGTCGCGACTACGAGATATTCAGCGATCGGGGCGAAGTTCCCGAGCCTCGCCCGCTGCTCATCGCCGCACAGCTTCCCACGGCGCTCGAGCGGGGGGAGATCTATCTTCACTACCAGCCGAAGATCGATCTCGGAACCGGTGAGATGGTTGGCGTCGAGGCGCTGGCGCGCTGGACCAGCCCGACGCTCGGCGAGGTGGCGCCGGGCGAGTTCATTCCGATCGCCGAGCGTTCGGCCGCCATCCAAGCCATCACGCGTCGGGTGGTCGAGCTGGCGCTCGATCAGCACGACGCGTGGTGCCGCGACGGAGTGGTGTTGCCGGTGGCGGTGAATCTTTCGCCACGCTCGCTCGACGACGAGGGTCTTCCCGAGTTCGTACGGCATGCGCTCGCCGTGCGCAACATCGCGCCGCGACTTCTGACGCTCGAGCTCACCGAGACGGCGCTGGTCTCGAACACGAGCCGCGCTCGCAACGTGCTGGAGCAGATTCGCGCCATGGGGGTCGGCCTGTCGATCGACGACTTCGGGGCAGGATTCACCTCGTTCCGCTATCTGCGCGACTTCGAGGTGTCGGAAATCAAGGTCGACGGCATGTTCGTCGCCCAGCTTCAGCGCGCACAGCGCGACCAGTCGATCGTGCGCTCCGTGGCGGAGCTGGCGAAGGGCTTCGGTGTGAAGCTGGTGGCGGAAGGCATCGAATCAGAAGCGCTCTGGCCGATGCTCCGTAGTCTCGGCTGCCACGTCGGTCAGGGCTTCAGCATCGCGCGGCCGATGTCGGGGACCGACGTTCCCAGTTGGAGCGGGCACTGGAGCCGCCGGCTCGAGACCCGCAAGGAGTTCTATCGCGGCGTGCGACGACTGCGGGTGAATGACCTGCTGAACACGACTGACATCGCGCCCTCGTACGGTTCCCCGAACTGATCCCTCGACTGCGCACCCATCCAGTCCGAGTCCGCCGCTTGCTGGCCTGGCCGCCGCTTCCGAGGCCAGATGGCGCGAAAGTGCAACCGGGCAACTCTCCTGACGCCCAACGGGTCTGCGCGTCGAAGCGGTAACCTCTTCAGCTAAATGGCGAGCAAGACGCTACTGGCCCGGCACGCTTCTGCATTATCTTCCGTTGCGGCACGTCACCACCAGGACCGGCGCTCGCCGGGGCGGGTACTGATCAGGGGTACGCAAGCGTCCAACGAACGTTGAGCCCGGCGGTCCCTGCGCGTGGCGGTTACATTCGCGAGCGATGGGTAAGCTAGCGACCTGACACGGCTGCCGTGTGACTTGAATCCGTCCGCCGAGCGTCGGGCCAACGATCCGGTACACCCAGACCCGTCAGCGGCTTCGCGACGGGCCCACGCAGTCGCGATTGCCGCCGCCACTGGGCGGCAGGAGTGTCGCCCCGTGACCACCAGCGCCGTCCCTGCCGCTGCCGCCTCGATCGAGCTGCGCGATGGCGCTCGCGCCACCGGAGCGCGACCAAACTGCCGCGAAGAGCGGAACGATTCACGATCGCTGCTGCTGACCCGTGGTTTCCAGGAGTTGTCGCGCGCGAGCTTCGATCCGCTGGTGATCAGCGTCGACGGTGAAGGGTGCATCCTGGGCTGGAGTGATCCGGCGCGGGCGATGTTCGGGTGGGAGCAATCCGACGCACTCGGTCGTTCGTTGATCGAGCTGCTGGCTGCACCGGGTTCCCGCGAGGCATTCACACGCGCGATCACGCCTCGCGGCCTCGGGGACGAGGGCCGAGCGCCGAGCGAAGCCGACGAGCTGTTCGCCGTGCGGAAGGATGGTGCGCGGCTAGCCGTGGAGATCTGGACACTCGTCGTTCCGAGGTCCGACGACACGACCCGCGCCGTTGTGGTGCGGGATCGGTCGACGATCGCGCGCGCCTCGTCCGCCGAGCGCCAGCTCGCCGCGCTCGTCGAATCATCCGATGATGCGATTATCGGCAAGACGCTCGACGGCACGATCGTGAGCTGGAACCGCGGGGCCGAGGCTCTCTACGGGTACACGGCTGCCGAAGTCGTCGGTCGGTCGATCGATCTGCTGGTCCCGCCGGAAGACCGGCACGAGCTCGAGACGTTCCTGGCGGACGTCCGGCGCGGCGAACGCGTCTCGCGTCGCGAGGTCACCCGCGTTCGCAAGAACGGACAACGTGTCTTCGTCGACTTGACGATCTCACCCGTTCTCGGCGACTACGGCCACGTCATCGGCGCCTTCGCGATGGCGTCCAACGTCAGCGAACGCCGGCGCGCGGACGAGCTGTTCCGGATGGCCGTCGAGTCCTCCCCCGTCGGGATGCTGATGGCCGACGAGCGCGGCATCATCTCGATGGTCAACTCCCAGATCGAGAGCGCGTTCGGCTTCGGCCGAGACGAGCTGCTCGGGCAGCCCGTCGAGATACTGCTACCGGCGCGGTTCCACGCCCAGCACGCCGAAGACCGGACTCGATACTTCGAGAACGCGCGACGCCGCGCGATGGGTGCCAGTCGGGTACTTCACGCGCAGCGGCGGGACGGCAGCGAGTTTCCCGTGGAAATCGGGCTCAACCCGATTGCCTTCGGCGATCGGCCCCACGTGCTCGCGGCGATCGTCGACGTCAGCGAGCGACAGCGCACCGAGGCGGAGATGGCCCGCTATCGACGCGAGCTCGAGCGAGCGAACGCCGAGCTGGACCAGTTCGCCCACGCCGCTTCCCACGATCTGCGGTCACCGTTGCGGGCGATCAGCAGCCTGTCGTCGTGGATCGCTGCCGACCTCGGCGGCAACGTCCCGCCGGAGGTCGCGAGCCACATCTCGCTCATGCAAGCACGCGTCGCTCGCCTCGAGCGGCTCATCGACAGCCTGCTGGAATACGCGCGAGCTGCACGCCAGCCGCTGCCCCTGGATCGAGTCGACACCGAGGCCGTGGCGCGGGACACGATCGCCACGTTGGCGCCGCCGGCGGGGATCGAGACGACCCTTCTCCCTGGCTTGCCCACGATCGAGGCGCCGGCGGTGCGTTTCGCGCAGGTCTTGCGGAACCTCCTCGACAACGCGTACAAGCATCACGACCGCGCGACGGGTCGCGTGGTCGTCGGCTGCAACGACGTCGGCGATCGATTCGAGTTCTTCGTTCGCGACGACGGGCCCGGCATCCCTGTGGCGCAGCGCGCGAGAGTCTTCCTGCCCTTCCAGATGCTCCGCCCCCGGGACGAAGTGGAGGGAAGCGGGCTCGGGCTCGCGCTCGCGAAGAAGATCGTCGAGCACCACGGGGGGACGATTCGCCTCGCGGAAAACGAGGGGCGCGGCGCTTGTTTTCTGTTCACGTGGCCGAAACGGGAACGGATCGACATCGGGTCGTCGTGAACGCCAAGCCCGTCACGATTCTGCTCGTGGACGACGACGAGGTGGATGCCCACGCCGTCGAGCGCGGCTTCAAGCAACTACGGATTGCCAATCCGATCGTACGCGCTCGGGACGGAATCGAAGCGCTGCGATTGCTGCGAGCGCGGCCCGAGGAGTCCGGCATCGAGAGCCCGTTCATCGTGCTGCTGGACATCAATCTGCCGCGTAAGAGCGGGATCGAGGTCTTGGCGGAGCTGCGCGCCGACGCCGAGCTGCGACGCACGGTCGTGTTCGTGATGACCACGTCGCGGGCGGACGAAGACCGCTTGGCCGCCTACGATCTGAACGTTGCAGGGTATCTCGTGAAGAATCAGCTCCCCGAAGCCTTCCTCGCAAGCCTCCAGATGCTCGACAGATACTGGAACGTGGTGATGTTGCCATGACCGGTTCGATGCCCATACGACTCCAGCTCTTGGTCGTCGACGACGACGCCGTCGACATCGAAACGGTGCGCCGCCAACTGCACGTCGCGGGGCTCGACGCCGACGTCATCGCCGCACCCACCGTGTCGACGGGGCTCCAGGCGCTCGAGTCCGGCAACTTCGACTGCGCGCTCATCGACTATCGGTTGCCGGACGGCGACGGGTTGGAGCTCATCCGGAGCGCGCTCGCGACGCTCCAGCCTGCGAGCCCACTCATCCTCTTGACGATGGTCCAGGACGAGTCCGTCGGCATGACCGCGATTCACGACGGCGCCGACGACTACCTGATCAAGAGCCAGATCACCGCACCCGTGCTGGCCCGCTCCATCCGATATGCGATCCAGCGGGGGCGAACGCGCGTGGCGCAGGCCACCCGCGAGGCCGTCGAGGCGCACGCTCGCGAGGTGGACACCTTGAGCCGCCTGGCCTCCTCCGAGGCCACACCGCAGACCGCGCGCGCCTTCGGCATCGTGTCACTGAGGGAAGGCTCGCCGCACCGCTTCCAGCAGTTCCGCGATGCGTACGCCGAGATCCTCGATCTCGCACTAGAGCAACGCGCCTACAGGGTGCAGCACAGCGTGTCGCTCCGTCTCGCAGCCCTGGCGGACGAGCTCGGCACGTTGCACGCGGGGCCCCGCGACGTGATCGAGCTCCACTCCACCGTGTTGCGCTGCGCGGACTTCGCGGGCTCGGGAAGCCGCCTGCGCGCCGTAGCCGAAGAGGGGCGACTGCTGGTGCTCGAATTGATGGGGCACTTGACGCAGTTCTACCGCACGCACTCGATCCGTGGTGATGGCCTGCGCCGTCGCGACGCCACGACCGGAGGCTCCGATGGCTGAGTCCACGCTGTTGTTGCGATTGTTCGTCACCGGACACACACCTCGATCCGAGGCCGCGATCCGCAATCTCAAGCGCATCTGCGAAGAGGAGCTCGCGGGCCACTACGAGCTCGAGATCATCGACGTGCTGGAGCGGCCGCAGCTCGCCGAGAACGAGAAGATCCTCGCGACCCCAACCCTGATCAAACAGCTTCCCCCGCCACTCCGGCGCATCATCGGTGACATGTCGAATTCGGAGCGCGTCTTGCTCGGGCTCGACGTCATCACGAAGACCTCCGCTCCGAAGGGCTAGGAGATACACACGATGACGATTGAACCGCAGCCTGCCGGAGTCGCGAAGATCCCCACGGGGATCGCCGGCTTCGACATGATCGCCAACGGCGGCTTGCCTCGCGGGCGCTGCACGCTGGTTTCTGGCACGGCGGGTAGCGCTAAGACGGTGTTCGCCACCCACTTCCTCGTGGAAGGAATCAAGCAATCCGCCGAGAACGGGGTGTTCGTCACCTTCGAGGAATCGCCGGAAGACATTCGGAAGAACATGTTGGGGTTCGGGTGGGATCTGGAGCGCTGGGTGGGCGAGCAGAAGCTCGCGTTCGTGGACGCGTCCCCGCAACCGCAAGAAGCCGACACGGTGATCGCCGGCGGCTACGATTTCGGTGCGCTGATGGCGCGGATCGAGGCGGCGGTGCGGCGAGTCGGCGGGCGACGCGTGGCTCTCGACTCCATCGCCGCGGTCTTCGGGCGATTTCCGGACGCGACGTTGGTGCGGAACGAGCTTTTTCGACTCGCGGTGAGCCTGCGGGCGATGGGCGTCACGGCGCTCATGACCGCAGAACGCACCCAGGAATACGGTGAGATCGCCCGTTACGGCGTCGAGGAATTCGTCGCTGACAACGTCGTGATCCTGCGCAACGTGCTGGACGAGGAAAAGCGCCGGCGCACGGTCGAGATTCTGAAATTCCGCGGCACGACCCATCAGAAAGGCGAGTTCCCGTTCACGGTGATGCCGAGCGAGGGGATCGTCGTGTTGCCGCTGTCGGCGATGCAGCTCACCCAGCACTCCTCCAACGTCCGCATCGAGAGCGGCAATGCCGCTCTCGACGAGATGTGTGGCGGCGGGTTCTTCCGCGACTCCGTGGTGTTGGTGTCCGGCGCCACGGGCACGGGCAAGACGTTGATGGTGACTGAGTTCATGGCTGGCGGGATACGTCAGGGCGAGCGCTGCTTGTTGCTCGCGTTCGAGGAAAGTCGCGAACAACTGTTTCGCAACGCCTCGGGCTGGGGGGTCGACTTCGCCGCGATGGAGCGCAACGGCAGCCTGCAGGTCGTCTGCCAGTATCCCGAGGCGATCAGCCTCGAGGACACGCTCATTCGCATCAAGCAGATCCTGAACGCACACAAACCCGATCGGGTCGCCGTCGACAGCCTCTCGGCCCTCGAACGCGTGTCCACGCCGAAGGGTTTCCGTGAGTTCGTGATCGGCCTCACGTCGTTCATCAAGCACCAGGACATCGCGTGCTTGCTGACCTCCACGAGCCCCACGCTCGTGGGCGGGGCATCCGTCACGGAAGCCCACATCTCGACGGTGACCGACTCGATCATCTTGCTGCGGTACGTGGAGATCAACGGCGAGATGCGGCGCGGCGTCGCCGTGCTCAAGATGCGCGGGTCGCGGCACGACAAGGAGATCCGCGAGTTCGCCATCGACGGCAGCGGCATGCACATCGGCCGGCCGTTCCGGAACGTCGTCGGTATCCTGTCGGGGAATCCCACCCAGATCCCGCTCGGCGAGATCGAGCGGGTCGGAGACCTGTTCAAGCCGGAGACGCTCTGATCCGCTCGGGAACATGAACACCATCCGCATCCTCCACGTCGAAGACGACTCGGTCGATTCCGACTGGTTCGCGAGAGTCGTCGACAAGATGGCGCTCGACCGGGCCATCGGCGCGAACATCGACATCGTCCAGTGCGCCCGACTGGCGGAAGCGCAAGCTGCGTTGAGGCGGGAAGACGCGGAGTTCTTCAATCTCGTCGTCCTCGATTTGACCCTGCCGGGATCCACCCCGAGCGAGGTGTTCCACCTCGTCACGGAAGCCGCCGCGGGAATCCCCGTGGTGGTGCTGTCCGCGCACTCGCAGGAGGAGATGCGACGGAATGGGCTCGCCAGCCGCGTGCACGCCTTCGTGTGCAAGAACGAGTCGTCGCCGGCCTTCCTGAGCGAGGTGTTGCGCAGCGCGCTGGACGTGGGCCAAGCCCAGATGCAGCTACGCAGCATCATTCACGGGAGTGCCGACGGCATGGTGGTTGTCGATGGCACTGGCATCATCCGGTTTGCGAATCGTGCCGCCGCAGCGCTCTTCGGCATCAGCCTCGCCGACCTCCAAGGGCAAGCCTTCGGTGCCCCCGTCGTGGGTGGGGAATGGGCCGAGATTCGCGTGGGCGCGGACCGAGTGGCGGAGATGCGGGTCGTGGACATCGAATGGGAAGGCCGCCCCGCACACCTCGCCTCACTGAGAGACGTGACGGCTCGCCGGAAGATCGAGAGCGATCTCCGGGACTCCGAGGAGCGATTGCGCTCGATCTCCAACAGCGCGCCGGATGCGATCGTCTCGGTGGACGGCGAGGGCGGGATCGTCGGCTGGAATCCCGCCGCCGAGCGGATGTTCGGAATCCCCGAGGCGGCGGCGCTAGGTCGCCCAGTCTCCGATCTCGTCGCGCTCGAAGACGCGCCACATCTCGTCGACACCGTGAAGAGATTTCACGGTACGGACCCTGGTGCGGTAGCCGACGCCCCGCTCTTGCTGCGTGGGTCGTACAGCGGCGGCGGGGTGTTCCCGATGGAAGCGTCGTTCGGCGCGTGGCGCACCTCCGGCGGTGCGTACACCTCCATCTTCCTCCGCAACGTCGCGGATCGCCTGCGTGCGGAGCAGCGCGCTCGCGATTGGGCGGCGATCTTCGAGTACTGCGCATGGGGCGCGGTCGTCGCCGGCGCTGCGGACGGTCGGATCCGCATGGTGAATCCAGGGCTCGCGACGATGGTGGGCGTGCCGGAAAGCGAGCTGATCGGAAGACCGGTTCTGGATTTGTTTCCCAATTCCGTGCGGCTCGAGGTGACTGATCGCCTCGCCGAGGCGGAAAAGCACGGATCGTGCCGCTTCGAGACCGTGCACAACACGGCCACTGGCGGTCACGTGCCCGCGCTCGTGGACGTGACGGTCGTACGCTCACAACCTGGAGCCGACCCGACGCTCGCGGTCCACATTCACGACATCACCGATCGCAAGAAGCTCGAGCAGCAGCTCTCGGATGCGCGTCGGCTCGAATCCATCGGGCGATTCGCTGGCGGAGTCGCCCACGACTTCAACAACCTGCTCACGGCCATCCTCGGGCAAGCCGACTTTCTGATGCGCGAGGTTCCCGAGGGGCATCCGATGCGCCGGCAGGCAGGCGAGATCCGTGAAGCTGGGTTGCGCGCAGCGGAGCTCACCAGTCAGCTTCTCGCCTTCGGCCGGCGACAGCCGAACGCGCCACGAGTGCTGGACCTCGGCCAGACGGTGAGCGGCACGCTGCGTCTCTTGCGGCACCTGATCGGCGAGCACATCGACCTGCGCGCCGTCGTGCCGCCCGATCTGGGCATGATCCGCGCCGACCCCACCCAGATGGAGCAGATCATCGTCAACCTGGTCGCCAACGCACGAGACGCGATGCCGAACGGCGGCAGCGTCACGCTCGAGGTCGGCAACGTCGAACTCGACGATTCCCACGGTGCGACGCACGAGACCGTGCCCCCCGGGCCGTACGTGATGCTCGCGGTGAGCGACACCGGCACCGGCATGGACTCGGACACGGTGTCGCGCGTGTTCGAGCCGTTCTTCACGACCAAGGAACAAGGCAAAGGCACGGGTCTCGGTCTCGCAACCGTCTATGGCATCGTGAAACAGTCCTCGGGTCACATCTTCGTGTACAGCGAGCCGGGCTGCGGCACTTCATTCAAGCTCTACTTTCCGCGGACCTTCGAGGCGCGAGAGACGGCTTCACTGCGCACCACGGGGGCTTCGACGGCGACGCGTGGAACGGAAACGGTGCTCGTCGTCGAGGACGAACGAGTGGTGCGCGAGATCGCGGTACGCGCGCTCACCTCTCACGGCTACACGGTTGTCGATGCCGCACGTCCCAGCGTGGCGCTCGAGCTTCGTTCCAAAGACGGGTTCGAGGTCGATCTCGTGCTCACCGACGTCGTCATGCCTGAGATGAACGGTCCGGAGCTCGTCGAGTTGCTCCACAAGCGCTGGCCGAACGCCAAAGTGCTCTACATGTCCGGCTACACGAGCGGATCGCTCGTGACCGGCCACTCGTCGATCGATGCCGGCAAGCTCCTGAGCAAGCCGTTCACACCCCGGAGCCTCGCGCGGAAGGTCCGGGAAGTTCTCGACGAACGCCACCCCGCGGGCGAGGGCCCGTTGACGAGTAGCTAGAGCCGCAAGGCCGCCGGATCGCTCAGTCGTGGCCGATGAGGCGGACGGCCTCGTCGATGCGCTCGGGGTAGTCTTTGATGAGCAACGTATTGGTGCGCTCGTCCACCTCGAGCCAGCCTTCCTTGCTGAGGACCGTGCGCTGGACGAGCGCGCCGAGCTGCTTCGCGTCCGCGTATCGAACCGGGACCAGCTTCAAGATCGGGAATCGATCACCGGTGTAGCTCGGTTCGGGCCGCCGGAACGCCGCCGAGTCGCCGGGCGCCACCAGCACCACGTTGCCCTGGTGCTCCGCGCGCAGCCCGTAGAGCTTGAGCGAGAGATCCAGGAACTGGCGCCAGGTCACGTTGCCGAGCTTGAGCGTGATCTTGCGATCGACGGCGGGGTCGAGGATGACGTTGAGCCCCGTGTCGTCCGCCATCATCCGCAAGACGTTGGCGAGATGCGCCTCCTGGACGTCGATCGAGACCGTCTTGGCGAGCGGATCGCCGGAGACGGAGGCGATCGACACCGCGGGAATCGAACCGATCACCACGAGAGCCGCGAGGATCCAGCGCGCATCGCGTCGAGCCATGATCGTCCTCCGCCGTGGGTGCTAGCTCAGCTCACCCGAGGAGTATCGCGCTCCCCGCGCCGGATCGCCACGACCTTCGAACGCGGACGATGGACGGGCTCGGGTTCGACCTGGCGCCCGCGGCCTGGCGCCGGGCAGCCGAGGTTCGGAGGCGCGCCGCCGACTGCTCCTCGGCGGCGAGGCTCACCAGAAGGGCAGGAAGAACTGGGTGATGACGCGAAGCGAAGGGCTGAAGGCGATCGAGTTGGTGCCGGCGACGGGATACTCGTAGACGATGCCGAGCAGGAACGGCAGCCCGAGCTTCAAGGTGTTGGGCGCGACCGTGAACGAGAGCCCGTGGGACTCCGACATGCCCGTCAGCTCCAGGGCCTCGACCAGCTCCACGAACTCGGCCGAGCTGGATCCGATCTTGACCTCGCCCGAGTGGTTGAAGCCGTACTGCACGCCGAGCCCCACCCAATCGAGATCGACGCTCACCGAGCCCAGCAGGTCCACGCTCTGCCCCGGCGTCCAACGGAACGTGGGCGGAATGTTGGTCAGGTCGGGAAAGAGATTGCTCTCGAAGCCGACGGCGTCGAGGAGCGCGGCGAGCACCTGATTCGGCGCCGTGAACGTGGACGGCGACGGGCGGCTGTACGAGAACGAGTACTTGTAGTCGCACTCCGCCGAGAACACGATCCGCTTGCCGAGGAACTCGGGGCGGTAGTCCACGTTCGAGACCAGCAACAACTGATAGGCGCCCGAGCCGCGGTCGAGCTCGGGGCCGAGCGCGAAATTGATGTCGTTGTTGGGGTCCGCGATCTTCCCGGTGGGAAAGAACATGCTGAAGGTGTTGCCGAGCGAGAGCTCGGGGCCGTGGTACCAGTTGGTCGAGACGCCGGTCTGGATGTCCTCGAACTCGAGCCCCTCGGTGTCGAAGATCTCGTTGGGCGCCGGCCGACCCAACGCCTCGATCACCTTGACGAGGTCTTCGTAGTCACTGAGGCCGAGCGCCGCCAGCGCACCGCCGAACTTCGCCGACGGCTTGAGCGTGGTGCGCACGTCGGCGAACTGGATCTCCAGGAACGGGTTGATCCAGTCGGTAAGGCCGACCGAGAAGTTGAAGATGTGGACGAAGCCCGAGCCCGTGCCGTTCAGGTTGATCGACACCAGCTCGTTGCCGTCGCCGTCGGTGAAGGCGATGGGAGGGATGAGCGAGGTCTTCTCGCCGTTGCCCAGGAAACGCTGGTCGGCGGCCAGATAGCGGAAGGTGTACTTGATCCCGAAGATGCCCTCGGGCAGCTGGCCGGTGTTGCCGTAGATGTCCAGCTCCTCGGCGCGCGCGATCTTCTTCTCGATGAAGTCGCCGAAGGTGTCGAACCAATCGGGGTTCGCCCGCTCGAGAATCTGAGGTGGCTTGATCGCCTCGAGCTCGGCCTGACTGGGCGCATTGACCGGGATGCGCACGCTTTGCGCGCGCGCCGCGCCTGCGCCCGTCGCGATCGCGCACGCGGCGAGCACGACGGCGAGCGGCGAGCGTGGGCGAGGTCGGACGAGCGTCGACACGGATGAGCGCTTCCCGCCCGTCTCGAACGCGCGATCGCCGCAGGCGGACCGACGGGGCGCGCTATCTCTACGCGAACGCTTCCCGGCGAGTCAAGGTGAAGCTCAGCTCACCGAAATCGCCGTGGCGCGACTCGGGCTTGCGCTATGATCGCGCGCCCTCGCGCCAGCCTCGCGACGCGGGAACCGGTTCACTCTCGCGATGAGCGTCGCCACACCGCTTCCGAGCTCGCCCCGCAGAGCGGTGCTGAGCCCGGCGATCGACACGCTGGCGATCGGCGGCGCGTCGATCGTGCTGTTCGTGGGGCTGTTGCTGGTCGGTTCCGAGGCCGGGCGCGCGTTCTCGCTCCAGCGCGTGCTGATCCTCGAGGCGCTGCTCAACTGGCCGCATTTCACCGCGTCCTGGGTGCTGCTCTACGGCTCGCGCGAGACCTACGAGCGACATCGCTGGGCGGCCATCCACGTCCCCATCGTGCTCGTGGCCTATGGCGTGCTCGCGCTGGCGTTGGCCGACCGCACCCGCCTCCTCCTCGACCTCTCGGGCCTCGTGACCTCGTGCTACCTCGCCGTGCACTACACCGGACAGGCGTGGGGCATGGTGGCGACCTCCGCGTTCCTGGAGAACGTGACGGTCGCACCGATCGAGCGCCGGCTGATCCGCACCAGCTTGTGGATCTTCCTCGCCTGGCAGATCGCGTGGAACCTGCACTTCTTCGGCTTCTTCACGGCGCCGAGCCTGGTGTCGCTCGGGCCCGACCCGCGGCTGCTCGCGTCGCTCTTCCGCGGGATGACGGCGCTCACGCCCGTGGCGATCGGCCTCGGCGTGGCCGGCTTCGTGCTGATGCGGCGGCGCGCCGGACGGGCGTTGCCGGCGCGCGTGTACGTGCCGTGGCTCGCGATCTGCCTGTGGTACGCGGCGCTGGGCCGCTATCCGAACGCGATCTACTGGGTCCAGCTCTCGCACGCGACGCAGTACATGCTCTTCCCGCTGCGAGTCGAGGCCAACCGGTTCCACGCGCGCCACGCCGGCGAGACCGCGACGCCTGGCTCACGGCTCGCCTTGCACATGGCGCTCTACGTCGCGGCGATCGTCGCGAGCGGCTGGTTCATCTACGGCGGCGTCGACTCGATCGCCCCCGCCGAAGGGCCGCTCAAGCACCTGCCGTTCATGGTGGGCAACATCGTGAACATCCACCACTACTTCACGGACGGCGTGGTGTGGAAGCTCCGCAACCCGGCGGTGCGGCGCGAGCTCTTCGCCCACCTACCGCGGTAGTCGGTCATCGGCTCGCGGTCTCGCGCAGCCGATCCACCACCGCTCAGCGATCGCGCTCGAGCACCACCAGGAAGGCCTCGCGGTGCTTCACCAGCATCGCACGGCGTACTTCCCGCTCGATCGTGATCACCCGCCAGCCGTCCTTGGCGTAGTCGTTCAAGAACTCGGTGAAGTTTTTGGGATCCGCCTTCGCCTCGCCGAAGACCAGCGAGGAGAGCAGCCCCTCGCGATAGATCACGACCTTGTATTCCTTCACGGCCGCTTCCCCCTTCGAGACTCTCGCAACGCGCGACGGGCGCGGCGCCTCCGCTCCACGCGCCGATCGCGCGCGTGACGCCGAAGCGCTCGCGACGCGTCAGCCTACCGAGCCCGATCGCGCCCGGCGCCGAGCCAGCACCAGCGCCAAGCCCGCCGCCACCGCCGCGAGATCCGCGGCCGTCGACGAGCCGCTCTCGCTCGCCACCGCGCACCCGCCGCCGCCCGACTTGTTCTTGCCCGTCACGGTCACGACCCGCGTCGCCGGCGAGGGATCGGGAATGCCGCTTCGATCCTTGCACGTGAGCGTGACGGTGAAGGTGCCGGCCCGTCCGAACACCACGTCCCCTGGCTCCGCCACGGTCGAATCGGCGATGCCGCTGCCGTCACCGAACGTCCAGGTCGGCGAGAGCGGTCCACCGCTCTCGGTATCGCTGCAATGGCCCGCGAAGTGGACGCTCGCGCCACGTGCGATCGTCACGTCGTTGGCGGGGTCGTCGATCACGCTGTCTGGTGCCGCGTCCACCGTGATGGTGCGGGTCGCCGGGAACGGATCGGCGGCACCGCTGCCATCGGTACACGTGTAGGTCACGGTGAACACGCCTGGGTTCGCGAACGTGATCGCACCAGGATCCTCCACGGTGGAGTCCGGGATGCCCGAGCCCGCACCGAAGGTCCAGCGATGCGTGAGCGAGCCCGTCTCGTCGGGATCCGAGCACGAGGCTGCGAACGTCACGCTCTCGCCCTGGACGATCCCCAGGTCCGAGCTCGGCTCCTCGATCGTGCCGTCGGGCGGCACGCCGACGATCACGGTGCGGACCGCGGGGGTGGGATCGGCGACGCCGAGCGCGTCGGTGCAGGTGAACGTCACGTCGAAGGTTCCGGTGACCTGGAAGAACACCTCGCCCGGATTCAGCGCGGTCGACGGCGCGACACCCGAGCCCGCGCCGAACTCCCAGCGAGTCGTCATGCCGCCGGTCCCGTTCACGTCGCTGCAGCTACCGGCGAAGCTCGTCGAGGTCCCGGGCAGGATCACCGTAGTGCTCGCGGGCGCGACGATGCTGCTCTCGGGAGGCGTGTCGACGAAGCGCGCCGCCGCGAGGGCGTCGACGCGTCCCGCGCCGAACACCGAATCGATGCCGGGATCACCGAGGTCCACCGCCGAGCGGCTCAGGGCGCGATCGACGTCGGGCGCCGAGAGGCTCGGAAAGCCCTGCGCGAGCTGCGCCGCGATCGCCACGACGTGCGGGGCCGCGGCGGAGGTACCGTGGAACGGCGTCGGGAAGCCCCCCGCGCCACTGATGCTCACGCCATCGATCGCGGCGATCTCGGGCTTGCCACGCTCCTCGGCCTCGGGAAACACGATCGTGCACGGACCTTGAGAGTTGAACGGCTCGGAGGTGTCGTGGCCCGAGTCCGCCGCGTCGATCGCGACCACCGAGATCACGCCCGGGACGCAGGGATGGCCGTAGATGCTGTCCGCCGCCGTGCCGAAGCTCGGCACCTTGGCGCGGTCGAAGAACATCTCGAGCAAGCGTGCGTCGCCGGTGGTGCGACTCACCAACAACGTGGCCGTGCAGCGGTTCGGGCCGGGGCACGGCAGCTCGAGCACGGCGAGCGGCACGTCTTCGCCGAGGATCCGGTTGGAGCAGATGCCGAGCGCCGTCGCGCCGGCGTCCGTGAAGCAGACCTGATACGAATCCGTCGCCGCGCCGTAGGGATTCGCCCATTCGAGGAACACCGTGCCACCGCCCGCGGCGACGTCCACGTCCACCGCGACCTTGCCGCTGCCGAAATCGTGCGCGTGGAAGGCGTTGCCGCTGTCGACGTACTGGCCCTGGTAGTGCCGCTGCGCGTCGTTGCCGGCGGCCGTCACCCACAGCACACCGGACCCGGACACCTCGCGCACCGATTGCGCGACCACGCCGTCCTCGAAGTAGGGCTCGGCGGGGAACCCGAGATCGTCGACGATCGCATCCGCCCCGAACTCCGTGACCAGCTTCTCGGCGCAGGTGACGAAGTCCACGGTGGTGATGCCGTTGTCCTGGCCGCCGCCGCAGAAGCCCAGCGTCGCCCCGGGCGCGAGGTCGTGGATCACCTCCAGCGTGGCGGTGCCCTCGTCGCCGCTGCCGGCTCGTCCGTCGACGATGTCGACCTCGGGGCTGTCGCCGCTCGCCTGCGAAAGCGCGAGGCTGTCGACGCCATCGGAGATCACGCCGATGCGAACTCCCGCGCCGTCGAGCCCGAGCGCGCGCAGCTCGTCCGAGTGCAGGATCGCGCCGCCTTCGCTCTCCGCCACACCGGCGCGCGCGGCACCGTAGGTCGGCGGCGTGACCTTGCGCACTCCCGGCAACGCCGCAATCGCGTCGAGGCGATCTGCGGGCACCCAGGCTTGAACGACGCCCAGACGGTCGGTCGTGCGCTCGACGTGCGCGCCCAGCGCCTCGAGCGCGCCGCGCTCCACCCGGCTACCGGGCAGAGCGTGGACGTAGACCTGACGCAAGCCATCCGCGCGCATCCGTACCAGCGACGACGGGGACACGGAGCGCAGCACGGCGCTCACTCGATCCGCGACGCGTGCATCGTCGGCCGCGTGCCCGCGCGTTCCGCCGACCGTGAGCGAGAGGAAGGCCAAGCTGGCGCCGATCGCCAGGCGTGCAGTGTTTCGCATGAGGTTTCCTCGTGATGGATGCGGGCCGGGAGGGCCAGACGATTCGAGAAGGCGAGAGCAACTTGGCACAAGCGCACGGCAACGGCGCGGGCGGTGGCGTCGCGAGCCGCGCCTACGAGGGCTCGGAGGCGAGCGTCAACGCTCGGCGCGTGCCGTCCGGCATGCGCAGCGCGAATCCGCCCGCGCCGTCCTCTTCGATGTGCTCGGCGAGCTGATAGTAGGCGGCGCGGCCGAAGCGCGCGCGCAGGCCGTCGCGAACGAGCGCGTAGAGCACGTTCTCGGCACCGATCGCGAGGGTCGAGGGATCGAGCGGCTCGACCAAGCCCGCGCCGAGCCATAGCAGCCAGCCGGCGCCCTCGCCCTCGACCCTGCGCACGACGTACGGTGCGTCCTCGACCTTCACCGCGCGGCGCTCGGAGCCGATCGAGACGAAGAAGCCGCCGTCCGCGTCACGAGCGAGCGCGCGGGTCAGGAGCTCGATCGTGCCCGGATGGGTGATCTCCTCGTCGTCCTCGAGCCAGCGGCCCTCGCGATCCAGCCGCAGGACCGGTGGACGCGGGCGGCGGTGCTCGGCGCCGACGATGCGATAGCGAAAGGTGCCGTCGTCGTCCGTCGAGCACTCGACGTCGCCGTCGCGCTCCAAGAGATCGAGGTTCCCCACCACCTCGGAGAACACCAGGAACGTGTGCGCGTCGAGCTGCGAGCGATAGAGCCGACGGGCGATCTCCCAGACGGTCGCCGGTGCTTTCTCGAGGTGATGCCGGATCCGCCCGCGGATTCGCGCGTGGTGCTTGCGAATGCGCTCGATCCAGGCCCGGTGCGCGAGCTCGAAGGTGCCGTGTCCCGGATGGACGCGATCGACCTCGAGCCGCGCCAGGTGATCGAGACTCTGCAGGAAGAGCACCAGGGAGCGTGGCCGGATGCCTTCGCTCCAGTCCTTGAGGAAGAGGAACGGGACCGTGGTGCCGTCGTCGAGGAGGTGATCGCCGCCGATCAGCTCCCGCGAGTCGGCGTCGTAGAGCACGAGGTGGCCGGGGTAATGACCCGCGACCTCGAAGAGCTCGAGATGGCGCTCGCCGCACACCGGCAGCCTCGCGCCGTGCTCCACCACGTGATCGACCTGCACGCCGCGCTGGAGCTCCACGGCACCGGCCAGGAACTCGCCGATGCGCTCGGCGACCGCGGGCGGCGCGCCGTTGCGGCGGAAGAAATCGACGTTGGCCGCGATCACGGGCGGCATGCTCCACGGGTAGCTCGCGATCAGCGGCGCGGTGCGCGCGTGCGCCCAGATCTCCGCGCCGGACTCGTCGCGAATGCGCGCGGCCTGACCGTAGTGGTCGACGTGGCCGTGGGTGAGCACCACGCGCTCGAGGTCGCGCACCGTGAGCCCGTGCTCGCGCAGTCCGGCGCCCAGCGCGTCCCACGAGGCCTCGCTCGCGACACCCGTGTCGACGAGGGTCGGCCGATCGCCGAGGATCAGATACGTGTGGATCGCGCCGACCGGAAATGGCGTCGGCAGCGAGATGCGACGAATGTCGAGCCGCGGCATCGCGTCGCCAGCGAATCCGAATGCGGTGCGCTGCGCAAGACCGGACGGTGCTCGCGATCGTCGTTGCTCGACCGCGGCGCGGACCCGCTCACGAACGAACGGCTCGCTCGTGTCCGCTCAGGGGAACGCGATCACGGCGCTGCCGTCCAGCGTGTGCTTGCCGTCCTGGTTCTCCGTCCACACCTCGAGCTCGATCCTGCGCTCGCCCGCCTCCTGGTACTTCCGCGCCACACGCGCGCGCGCACGAATCGTGTCGCCGGGCCACGTGAGGGCCGTGAACCGCACCCCCAGGTCGCGAAGCTGGCGTGGATCCGCCCAGCTCGTGAGCAGCTCGCCGAGGAAACCCATCGAGAGCATCCCGTGGGCGAAGACGGACGGGTAGCCGGCGCTCTTCGCGAACGGCTCGTCGACGTGGATGGGATTGAAGTCGCCCGACGCGCCGGCGTACTTCACCAGTTGGATGCGCTCGATCGGGCCCTTGGTCAGCGGCGGCAGCTCGTCGCCGACGGCGAGCGCGTCGTAGCTCGTGACCATCGCCGTGGGCTCGCGGCTCGATTCCCGGTTGCTCATGGGCGCCTCGTTCGTGGCCCGCGATGGACCGATGACGCGAGCCTGCCACGAGTCACGGCGCCGTGTCGCACGTCGTTGCGACGCTTTCTGCAACGCGTTCGCAATCTGCGACATGCGTCACGGAAGCGCTTCGCGACGCAATGCGCCGCGAAACGGCCGATCGATCGCCGTTTTCTCGTGATTTCCTGGCGATCGAAAACCTCGTCCCGATCGCGCCCGCATCGGCACGATTGGCACGAAGCTCGCTAACGGAACCACGTGCGAGCTCCCCAAGGCCCCGTCGGTAATCCTGGGGAAAACAAACAACAAACGGTTTCGCGAAGGGGGGCCTTGGGTTTGCTGGAGGTGTCTTGGGGGGCCGCCCTTCTCTCTCCTGGGTCGATGTAGCCGGTCTCGCGTTGCGCCAAGGGCGAGTGGGATGACCACTCGCCCTTCGTGCATCTCGATTCCGTCGCACGGCGCCACGCGACGCCCGCACCCGATGGGTCCGCCCGCCCAGCGCTCGAGCCTCAACCGCCCACCAGCGCCTCCAGCAAGAACCACCAGCCCACCGCGAACGCCAGGCTCACGAGTGCATACGGTGCGATCCGCGTCGCATGCGTGGCGAATCCGATCTCGGTGCCGTGAGCGCGCGCCTGCTCCACCACGATCAGATTCGCGATCGATCCGATCAGCAGCAGGTTTCCCGCATAGGTGCTGGTGAGCGCCAGCAGATACGCGAGCTCCGGCCGCCCCGCCGGCCACTCCGCCATCAGCAGCATCACCGCGGGAACGTTGCTCACCAGATTGCTCAGGACCACGCTCGCCGACGCGAGCACCGCGGGGCTGTGCAGCTCGAGGCCGGATGCGGCGAGCCAGCCCTCGACGGCCGTCATGCCGCCCGCCACGCGAAAACCCTCGATGAGCACGAACAGCGCGATGAAGAGCAGCAACAACGGCCAGTCCACCAACGACAGGAACTGGGGCGTGGTGAGACGACGACTGGTGAGCAGCACCGCAACCACGCCCAGGACCGATACCTCGCGCGGCACACGCGTGAAGAAGAGCACCACCAGCAACAGGGTGAGCAGCACCCCCTTGGTGGATTGGACGCGGTCGAACGGACGCGTCGAGGTCATCAGCTCGGGATCGAGCGGCCAGTCGGCGACGTCGTGGGGTGCGTGCGCGCGCCCGGCGCGATCCGTCTCCAGGTCGCCGCGGCGCGCGAGCCAGACGTAGAGAAGCGCCAAGCTCACCAGCGAGGGCGGCCCGCACCACCCGAGAAAAGAGCCGAAATCGAGGTGGGCGCGCTGGCCGATGAACATGTTCTGCGGGTTGCCGATCACGGTGGCGGCGGAGCCCACGTTCGCCGCCGCCGCCAGTCCCAGCAGGAACGGCACCGGATTCCAGCCACGCCGCGCGGTGATCTCGAGCACGATGGGCGTCAGCACCAGGCAGATGACGTCGTTCGAGAGCAGCGCCGAGAGCAGGGCGCTCGCGAGCAACGTGAACGCCAGGAAACCGCGTGCGCCGAGGCCGCTGCGCGCCGCGCGCAACGCCACCGCGCTGTAGAAGCCGCCGAGCCGGAACTGGGCGGAGAGCACCATCAGCCCGAAGAGCAGCACCAGCGTGCCGGCGTCGATCGCGTGCGTGGCCGCGGGGAACGAGATCGTGCCGGTGGCCACCATCAGCATCGCGCCGAGCAGCGCCACGCCGGTTCGATCGACGCCGAGTCCAGGGATCTCGCCGATCGCGATGCCCACGTACGCGAGCACGAAGATCGCCACACCGAGGGTGTTCATGGCGTCGACCACCGAGAGCGAACGAGACGCCGAAACGTAGCTCCGCGCGCGTCGCCCAACCCGGTCGGCGCGGGCGAGGCGCCCGCCAGCGACGCGCCGCGCCGCCGGCGGGCGCGGCGGCGGCCGGTTACGTTGCCTCGGCCACGCGAGTCACAGCACCCCGCGGGGACGCGCGCATGCCGCCACTCAAACGCGACCCGAGCCTCATCGCGCTGTCGCGCGACCACCATCAAGGGCTGCTGCGCGTCTTCTTCCTGCGCCAGGCACTGCGCGCGGGAAGCGGTCTCGACCATCAAGCGAACGTCACCCGCGCGTTCTTCGAGAGCGAGCTGGTGCCGCATTTCCGGGCCGAGGAAGACGTGCTCTTCCCGTTGCTCCGGCCGCTCCTCGACGCGGGCGACGATCTGATCGATCGCCTGGTGGCCGAGCATCGCGAGCTCGAGGCGCTCAGCCGCGCGCTCGACGGCACGGCCGAGGCGCTCGCACGCTACGCCGAGCTTCTCGAGCGCCACATCCGTACCGAGGAACGGGTGCTCTTCGAGCTCTATCAGGCGCGCGTGCCGGCCACGGAGCGCGCGGCCGTCGGGCAAGCACTGGCGCGAGCGACGGAGCGCGGCGACGAGCGCACCGAGAGCTGCGCGCGCCCCGGCGGCTGACGCGTCACGCGAGCTTGAAGATCCGCCGTGCGTTGTCGCGGAAGAAGAGCCGCTCGCTCTCCTCGCCGAGCCCCAGCTCGAGCGCCTGCTGGACCGCCTTGTGGAACATGAGCTGGGGGAAGTTGGTGCCGAAGAGCACCTTGTCCTTGCCGTAGGTCTTGGCGAAGTGGACGAGCTGCTGCGGGTAGTAGCGCGGTAGATACGCGGAGGTGTCGATGTAGACGTGCTCGTGCTTCCACGCGAGCCCGATCATCTCGTCCGTCCACGGATAGCCGATGTGCCCGCCGACGATCTTGAGCTCGGGGAACTTGAGCGCGATCTCGTCGATGTAGGGAATGGGACGACCGGTCTCCGACGGCATGAGCGGACCGGTATGCCCCACCTGCGTGCAGAACGGGATGTCGAGATCGATGCACTTCACGTAGAGCGGCCAGTAGTGCTTGTCGTTGGGCGGCAGGCTCCAGAGCCACGGGATCACCCGCAGCGCCTTGAATCCCAGGTGTTTGATGGCGCGATCCAGCTCGCGCACGGCGGCCATCGGTTTCTCCAGATCCACCGCGGCCACCCCGACGAAGCGCGTCGGATGACGCGCCACCCATTCGGCGATCTCGTCGTTGGTCGCGACCCAGCAGCTCGGTCGGCACCACGCGCACAGCAACAGCTGCTCGACACCCGCGAGATCCATGAGCTGAACGACGTCGTCGGGAGTGAGGCCGGTCGCCGCCATGTCCTCGGGCACGCCGGACTTCTTGAACAACCGCGTGATCTCGGGCAGCCGCTCGAACATGGACCGCAGCGCGGGCTGCGCCCAGGCATCGATGGCGCGCGGGGCGGGGATCGCGGGCGTGGTCGGCTCGGTCATGATCTCCTCGAACGAAGGACGGGGCAGGGGTCCGTGGTGGCGGGTGCGGGGGCCACGGGGCTCAAGTCACGGTTCCGAATCGAGCGCGCAACCGCCGGTGACGATGCGCGAAGAGAAACCCGACGACGGCGCGCGAGGCGCCGAGCATCCACGGGAATCGCGGCACGAAGCACAGCCGGTCCACGATCCGGCAGCCACCCGCGATCGGCGTGAGCGTGCGCTCGTGCTCCCAGCTGCGCTGGGTCGCGAGCGCGGAGCGTTCCAGGAAGCGTCGTCCCGGCTCGAGCTCGACGAGCGTCAGGTCGTCGTAATCCACGGGCAAGACGCCGCCCAGCAGGACCCAGCTTCGGAACAAGCGCTGGCCGAGCGGCACCGTCGCCGGCGTCAGCTCGCGCGCGTGCGCCGGGTAGGTCATCCGGCAGAGCGGCATCAGCTCGAAATTGACGCCCTCGAGGCTCGACGCGTGCGCCCACAACCGCGCGGCGTCCACCGCGAGCAGCGACTCGATCTCGAACGAACCCGAAGCCTGACCGGCGCCCATGGCCGCGCGATCATAACCCTCGAAGCCGCCCCTGCCCTCCCGCGGACGACCCCCGCGGACGATGACGGATGCGGGGTGCGCCCGCCCCCCTGGCGCACCCGCGACGACCGCTCAATCCCTGGCGGCGCGTCGCTTCCCGCGAGCGTGGCCGCCGGAGCGGATCACGCTCGGAGGCGTCAGCTCGCTCAGCTCCGCGCCCGGTGGCAGCACCCGCACTCCCGCGTCGGTCAATGCGCGCACGTCGCCGCCTGCGCCGAGCCCGCCCAACCAGAAGTCGGTCTTGCCGCGCCTGCGGCGGACCAGCTCGACCAACCGGGGCGCGTGCAGCGCCAACAACGCCTCGCGGGTGGCCGAGAGCGCCACGACGGCGGGCCGCGCCTGCTCGCAAGCGCGCTCGAGGTCCTCAAGCGGCAAGCTCTGGCCGAGGTAGAGCACCCGGTGCCCGTGCTGGGCGAGATGGATCGCGACGGCGAGCGCCCCGACCTCGTGCTGCTCGTCGGGCAAGCACGCCACCAGCGCCAGCGGAGCGGCGGGGTCGGCCACCGGCTGCGCCGCGAGCAGACCGTTGAGACGCGCGGCGAAGGCGGCGGACGCGAGGTGCTCCGAGGCGACGCTGAGCTTGCCTGCCGCCCACAGCTCGCCGATCTCGGCCGCCGCCGGGCGGATCACGAGCGGCAGGATCTGGGCCTCGGAAACGCCGCCGAAGGCGCGGTCGAGGGCGGCGTCGAGCGAGCGCGCATCGAGCGCGCGCGCCGCGTCGACGATCGAGCGGCGGAGCTCCTCCAGCAAGCCCGGTGAGAGCGCCGAGCGCGGCTCGGGCTCGTTCCCAGACGCGAGCTCCTTCCGCGGCCGTGCTTGCAGGCGCTCGCCCAGCTGGGCCTCCGCCAGGATCCGGTCTCGCCCTAGCACCGCGATCTCGCCGATCGAATGGCCGAGCTCGAGGCGCTCGCGGACGCGCTCCAGCACACGCAGATCGGTCTCGGTGTAGAGCCGGTGGCCGCTCGGCATCCGAACCGGCACCAAGAACTTGTGGCGCATCTCCCACGCGCGCAGCACCGCGGGCGAGAAGCCCGTGAGCCGCGACACCGTCTTCATCTTGTAGAGACCGCGTTCCTTCAACCCGCCCTCCCCAAACGCAACGCGCGGCGCATCTCGTCGCCGCCGTGGACGAGGCTAGCACGGCATCCCATACGATCACAACAAAATCTCGACAAATCATTGACGCACGGCGGAGCGATGGATACGTTTCGGCGGCATGGGCTCGTCGCACCTGCTCGAACGCCGCCAGACGGTTCCCCAACCGCTCGATCGCGTCTTCCCGTTCTTCGCCGACGCCGGAAACCTGCAGGCGATCACTCCCGCGTTCCTGCATTTTCGCTTCCGGACCCCGCTGCCCATCGAGATGCGGCCGGGCGCGCTGATCGACTACGAGATCCGGCTCTTCGGCGCGCCGATGCGCTGGCGAACACGGATCGCCGCGTTCGAGCCACCCCATCGGTTCGTGGACGAGCAGCTCCGCGGGCCCTATCGAACCTGGGTCCACACTCACGAGTTTCACGAGGTCGAGGGCGGGACGCTCATCGTCGATCGCGTCCAGTACCAGCTTCCGTTGGGCCTCCTCGGGGACCTCGCGCACGCGCTGTGGGTGCGGCGCACGCTGGAGCGAATCTTCGACCATCGCGGCACCGTGATCGCCGAACGCTTCGGGCGCGCCTGAGGCCCAGCACCCGCCGCCGGGCAACGGTGCGAAGGGGATCTCGCCCGAAACCCTGGCAGCGGCGCCGAGCCTCCCTCGCGTCCGCGCAGCTCGCGCGGCGCGCCGCGCGGACGTCGCTTCCTCGGCGACGCGCGGAGCCCGGTTCACTGCGCGGGGCACGGGCTCGACTGCGCTCGCAAGACCTCCGGATAAGGCCAGAAGAACGCCTGCGCACGCAGGTAGGGAACCTCGAACTGCTCGACCCAGCTCCGCACGGTGAAGAAGGTTGCGCCGCGCTCCCCGCTCTCGCGCATCGCGTCCGCGAGCCGCTCGGCGAGAGCGGCGCGCTCGCGGTCCGGCACTCGCTCCCGAAAGTAGCCGAGCGCGTGCATGAGCGCGTTCACCCAGCCGAACGCGCTGGGCGGCGCGAGCAGCGCTGCGCGAAACCCAGCGCCGTACTCGCTCCAGACGTCCCCCATGGCGCGCGCCGAGGCGTTCGCCACTCGCGCGCCGAGGGACCGCAGCGCGGGCTCGTTCCACGCCAGCAGCAACAGCTTGTGCTCGGCGTGAAACCGTCCCAGCGCGGCGCTCGTGCCCACGCGAGCGGCGTCGCGCAACCGCGCCAGCGTCCACGCTCGAGTGAGGAAGCGGTGGCGCGAGTCGGGATCGTCGAGCGCGCGCTCGTCGACCACCGGCACGTCCGTGGCCCGTCGCAGCCATGCTTCCGCGAAGACGCCCACGCCACCGCTGTGCGGCTCCTCGGCCTCCATCGAGGCGAAGACTTTCACGTCGCCGATGCCACACGAAGGCGAGCGCGCCTTGAGGACGACGCCGTCGATCTCGCCTGCCGACGACTCGAACGACGCACCGAATCCCTCCATCGCCGCCGTGAGGTCCCGACCGGTGCGCGGTTGAACCAAGCGCCGCTGCTCGGAGCCGGCGCGTACGATCCGAATCGGGTCGCGCGGCACGCCGAGGCCCACGGCGACCTCCGGGCACACGTCGACGAGCTCGGCGTGCGTGGCGAGCAGGGCGATCGTGGGCGCCGCCACGATGCCACCGTCGTAGCGGCACGCCTCGAGGTCGAGGCAGCGGCTGACGACGATTCGCGGGCGCGACCCGGAGGCCGGTCCCCGATCGCTCATCGCTCGGCGGTGGGCGAGGCGTGCGACTCGATCAGCTCGCGCGCGATCGCCTCGATCGCCGCCACCACCCGCGGCGCCTCGCCGATGGCGCCCGCGACCTCGACGACCAGCCCCGGATGGCGCGCCTCGACCCGGCGCGCGAGCACCGGGATGTCCTGATCGACGTGTCCGCCGCCCGCCATGAAGAGCGGCAAGATGGAGAGCCGCGCGACGCCGTCGCGCTGCGCCTCCGCGGCGACGTCGTCGAGCGACGGCGCGGCGAACTCCATGTACGCGAGGCGCACGCGTTCACCGCCGAGGTCTCGCGCCAGCGTGGCCGCGAGCCGCTCGAACGGCGCCCGCCAGCGCGGGTCGCGACTACCGTGAGCCATCAGCACCACGCGGGTCGTTCCGGCCACCAGCGATTCTCCCCGCCGCTCAGAAGAGCCGTCGTTGGCGCCCGGCGTCCGGCGCGTAGCGCGCCACGTAGCCCTTCACGCGGACCTTGCGCGCGGTGTTCTCGGAGCTCATGTAACGCACCGTACCGAAGATCGGGCGCTCGGGCCCCCACGGGCGGTCGTAGCGTCCGAGCGTCCAGAAGATGCCCGAGTAGGAGTTCGGGTTGCGGCCGTCGAGCGCGTACTTGTTGTTGAGCTCGATCATCGTGGCGAGCGCCACGCGCGGGGACTCCGACCACTCGAGGATCTTCTTGCCCCACAGCATCCGCAAGTAGTTGTGGATCCTGCCCTCGCGGACGAGCTGCGTCTGCGCCGCGTTCCAGAGCGGATCGTGGGTGCGCGCGCACTCGAAGTCGTCGAGCGCGTAACGGTGCGGCCGCGGGTCGCCGGCATGTTCGCCGAGCGTCCGCTGCGCCCACTCCGGCAAGGACTCGTAGCGATCGTAATCGGACCGGTTCCAGCAGAAGTTGTAGCCGAGCTCGCGCCAGGTGATCACCTGGTCCAGGAAGCCTTCGGCCGCGGCACTCGTTCCCCACCAGCCCGCACGGCTGCCATCGGCGCGGCTCGCGAGTCGATCGGGGCTCCAGCGCTCGGCGCCGGCGATCGCGGTGAACACGTCGTGCGCCGACAGATGACCGAAGTGAAGGTAGGCCGAGAGCCCGCTGGTGACGCTTTGCTCCGGCTCGTTGCGCGCGTCCCCGTACCGGCTCAGGCACTCGGCCACGAATCGCTCGAGCGCCGTCTCCGCCGCACCGCTACCGCCCAGGGTCGGTGCGATCGGCACGGAGTGATCGATCGGCAGACGCGCGAGCGCCGCGGCGTCGCGCAGCGCCTCGAGGTCGGCTCGCGGCCAGCGCGCGACGACGCGCGCCGGCAGGCCCGCGAGGCGCGGCAGATCGCGCCCGGCGAACGGGTCGCGTCGCGGCCGATCCGCGAGCCATTTCGGAAGCTGCTTCTGCAAGAAGCGTCGGAACGCGTACGCCGTGGGAAACGCCTGAGGCGCCGCGGCGAGCGGCAGCAAGCCGTTTCCGTCGACCGCTTCCAGTCGCACCGGCAGCGCTCGGGCGGCCGCCGCGACCATTCGCGGCAGCATGAAGCACGGGAACTCGTCCGTGACGACCACGGCGGCGTGGCTCGCCAGCGCCGCGAGCAACCCCTTTCCTGCGTCCAGCTCGTCCTCGACGTACGGGTAGTAGGTGAGCGGCGCCGACGCCACACGTCGCTCGTTCTCCGCCAGACCGTCGAGGATGAACCGGTGCAAGCGATCGCTGGCCCAGCGATAGCCGACGCGCAACGCCTCGAGCACCACCAGCGGCTTCCCGAGGTCCGTCGCCCATTCCAGCGCGCGATCGAGGGCGAAGCTCGAATGCACGCGCCGCGTGGCGATCATCCAGTACAGGACGAAATCGCCGTCGCCGCGCACGGGCGCCTCGTTCGCCACGCGCACCCGGAGCGCGGCCACACGCGTCACGGGTGGATGATGACCGGCGTGCCTTCCGGCGCGCGCTCGGCGAGGAACTCGATCTGATCGTCGGCGAGCGCGATGCAGCCGTAGGTCCAGTTGATGCTCACCGAGTCGCCCTTCCATCGGTCGCCCTCGCCGTGGAAGCCGACGTGCCCGCCGAGCGGGGTGTCCTGCGGCGGCAGCCGCCCGTCATCGAGGGCGCTCACGATCGACGAGTACGTGCTCTCGTCGATGACGCCGAGCGCAAGCCCCAGCTCGGCGTCGGCGCGCGACGGGTAGTCGATGGGGATGAAGAGATGGAAGCGGCGGCTCGGGCGCGCCGGCCCGGCGACATGGTAATAACCCTCGGGTGTGCGGTTGTCGCGCCCCATGCGCTTGGGGCCGTCCTCCTCGCGCCCGACCGCGACTTGCATGGCGGTGCCGCCGCCCAGCGCGCAGTGCGCCACCAGCGTGCGATAGCCCTTCCAGACCTCGATGCGGCTCAAGCGGTCGCAGGCCGTCGATTCCTCGCGCAAACGGCGCCAGGAGGCCTCGGTGTCGGGCGCGCCGAGCTCCACCACCTGGACGTCGCTCGGTCGCTCGTCGCGCGAGGCGGGTGCCAGCGGCGCCACGTGAGCTTCCGAGCAGGCGCCGAGCAGCAACGCACCGAGCGCCATGGCCCAGGCTCGCGCGCGGGACGGGCCGTGCGCGCGCGGGATCGTCGCAGCCGAGTCGATCATGGCGAAGCGCCGATTATAGTTGACGACTCCCCCCATCGATCGCACCTTGTCGACATGTCGTCGCTCATCACTTCACGCCATCCGAATCGCTCGTCCGCGCTCGCGCCACTCGCGCTCGCGCTCGTCGCCGTCGCCGCGCTGGCGCCCGGCGCCGCGCGCGCCCAAGCCGTCGGCCCGCTTCGGCCGATCCTCGGGCAACCCCAGACCACGGTGGTCCAGCCCGAGGACTCGCTGATCGACATCGCGTACCGCTTCCGTCTCGGCTACAGCGCCGTGGAAGCCCTGAACCCCGGGGTCGACGTGTGGCTGCCCAAGCCTGGCACGCTGATCCGGCTGCCCACGGTGATGATCCTCCCGCGGACCGAGCCGCTGGGGCTCGTCATCAACGTCCCCGAGATGCGGCTCTACGACTTCACCGTCAAGGGCTTGCCGGAGGTCTTCGCGATCGCCATCGGCGACGAGGTGGACAACTCGCTGATGGGCGAGTTCAAGGTCGGCAACAAGCGCACCAACCCGACCTGGTACGTGCCGGCCTCCATTCGCCAGGAAAAGCCGGAGCTTCCCGCGCAGGTCCCGCCCGGCCCGGACAACCCGCTGGGCGATCGGTGGATGAACATCGGCGTCACGAGCTACGGCATCCACGGCACGAACACGCCCTACTCCATCGGGCGCCTCGCCACCCACGGGTGCGTCCGGCTCTACAACGACGAGATGCGGCGGCTCTTCGATCGCACCGCCAGCGGCACCCGGCTCAAGCTCGTCTACCAGAGCATCAAGCTGGGACGACGCGGAAATGGGCTCTACGTCGAGGCCTATCCGGACGTCTACAACCGCGAGCCCAACCGGCTCGGCGAGTTGATGATGACCCTGAGCGAGCTGGGCCTCGCGAGCTACGTCGACGCCGAGCTCGTCCAGCAGGTCGTCAAGGACGGGATCGGTTATCCGATCCAGGTCGGCACCGTGCCGCAGACCGTGCTCGACGCCGCGGATACCCCGCCGAAGCCGATCGCTCCCGCCGTGCGCGAGCCCACGCGCCGGAAGCCCGCTCCCGCGCGGGCACGGCCCGCCGCCCGACCGGCGGCACCGCGACGAAGCTGATCCAGCGCACGCTGAACCGCACGCTGCGCGAGGCCCTTAAGCCACGCCCGCGCAAGGCGTGCTCCAAACGCGCGCGCCACCAGCAAAAACACCCGCCCCGGGCATGGCCCGGGACGGGTGCTTCACGACTGCGCGGTGATCGGGACGCGAGCCCCGAATCCGCCGTCGAGGCGTTTCTTACTTGTGAACGCCCTTGCCGAAGGCCTTCTTCGAGACGCTGGACGCGTCCTCGGCCTTCTGAGCCGCCGCACGAGCGTCGGCAGCCGCCGCGTCGGCGCGCTGAGCCGCCTTCGCCGCGTCCATCGCCGCCTGGTCGACCTTCGACTGCATGGCGCCGATCTTCTGATCGAGAGCATCGACCTTCGCCGAAAGCTCGTCGACCTTCTTGCAGCAGCCGCTGAGCGAGACGACCAACGGAACCGCAGCAACCATCATGATGACCTTACGCATGTATTCCTCCCTCGTTTTCAGTGGGTCGAGGCGCGCGATCATAAATGACGCACCTGCACCATGCAAGGGGACTCGCGGAAAAATCCGTGCCGCCCCCGTGAGTTCTCGACGTCCGCTCAGGCTACCCGGTCGACGCGAAACGGACCAAGCGCCAGATGATCGATCCCGCTGGTGGCGAAGGCGCGGAGCGCGTCGCCCGGCGAGCACACGATGGGCTCCTCGTGGAGATTGAAGCTGGTGTTGAGGACCGTCCCGATGCCGGTGCGCGCGCGATACGCCGCGAGGATGGCGTGGAAGCCAGGGTTGTCCTGCTCGCTCACCACCTGCGGTCGCGCGGTGCCGTCGCGATGGACCACCGCCGGGCAGGATTGGCGCAGCCGATCCGCGCACGAGAACGCCACGGTCATGAACCGGGCGGTGCCTCGCGCCTTGGCGAGCCCCGCGTAGAGGGCTTCCGCCTCGTCGGCGAGCGTGGCGGGGGCGAAGGGCATGAAGCTCGCCCGGTGCAGCGCCGCGTTGAGCCGCTCGGGCAGTCCCGGATCGGTGGCGCCCACGAGGATCGAACGGTTGCCCAGCGCCCGCGGACCGAGCTCGAGGCGACCTTCGAAACGCGCCACCACCGCGCCGCGTGCGAGCAGCTCCGCGATCTCGTCGGCGGGGTCGTCCATGCGGCGGTAGCTCGCCCCGGCGCCGCGCAAGGCGTCCTCGATCTCGCGCTCCGAGTAGCCCGGCCCCACGAACACGTGATCCATGCGGAAACCGGCGAGTCTCCCGTTCCCGCTCAGGATCGCGAGGGCCGCACCCAGCGCGATTCCCTGATCGGTCATCGCCGGCTGGACGTAGAGCTCGCGAACCGACGCCTCCTCGACGATCCGCCGGTTCACCGCGACGTTGCCGAACACCCCGCCCGCCAGCACCACACGGTCGAGCCCCGTCTCGCGCACCGCACGGAGCACGTACGGCACCAACACGTCCTCGAGCCGGCGCTGCGCCGCCGCGGCGACGTCCTCGCGGCGGTGACTCTCGAGGGCGCGGTAGAGACGACCGCTACGCCGCTTCTCGGCGAGCGGCGGCAGCACGAAGTCCTTCTCGTCGGCGGCCAGTGCGAGCAATGGCTCGACCACGCCGTAGGCCTTGCTCGCATCGCCGAACGCCGCCAGCGCCGTGACCTTGCCCGCGAGCAGCGGATGGAAGCCCAGCACCTGCGCCACCTCGCCGTAGAACTGCCCGGGCGAGTGGAGCGCGCTCGATCCGTAGAGCCGCTCCACCGTGCCGCCGCGACACGCGAACACCGACGCCGAGTAGCCGTCGCCGAAGTTGTCGACGGTGACGGCGGTGGCCTCCGCGAATCCCGACGGCACGTAGGCCGACCACGCGTGCGCGGTGTGGTGGTCCACCAGCGGCACGTCGCGCCGCCTCATCCGATGGTGCGCCAGGCCACGCGCGAGCCGTTCGGTGGCACGCGCCATCGCCCCTCCTCGAAAGAGCTGGTCCTGGAAGACCAGCATCGCCTTCTGCGAGAGACCGAGAAACGGGTGCTCGTACGTCGGCAGCTTCACGCCGGGAAGGCGCGCGTAGGCGTGGTAGCGGTTCGCCACCACCACCGCGTCGACGTCTTCGACGCGCACCCCGGTGTGATGCGTGAGCGCGGCGAGCGAGCGCTCGGGAAAGCCGCCCTGGAAGCGCGTACGCGCGAGACGCTCCTCGGCGACCGCGAACTCCACACCGTGCTCGTTCACGAGCGCCAGGTTCGCGTTCGAGTCCTCGTGGATCGCCAGCACCCTCATGCGCGCACCGCTGCGCGTCTCGCGCGCACGCGCAGCCACGTGGCACACGCCGCGTTCACGGCGGTGGCGACGCCGAACGCGAGCTCGAGCGAAACGATGGTGCGCAACACCAGCGCCGCGCCGAAGAGCACCACCGGCATCCCGTAGAAACCGAGCGCCACGCCCACCACGGCGCGCACGAACGGGTCGGCGCGCGGCAGCACCAGGCGCGTGAAGAGCGCGCCCGGCAGCCACACCACGTAGACGGCAACGGCGACGGCCGTGAGGAACGTGAGCATCGATGCCGCACGGTCGCGAGACGGGGGCGCGATCGTATCACCGCGCCCGCCAGCCGGCGGGAACGCTGCCGAGGACGCGGCGGCGCTCAGCTGCGCGATACCACCTCGAACACGATGCCTGCCGTCCGCAGGCGCTCGATCAGCCGATCGCCCATCGCGACCGCCGTGGTGAGCACTCCCGCGCGCTCCGGCAGCCGCTCGCGATCGAACGCCAGACAGAGCGCCGACTCGGCGAGCATCTTCGAGGTCTCGCCGTAGCCCGGATCGCCGCCGCGCACCTCGGTCACGACCCGCCGCTCACCGGCGCTCCCGTGGAAGCGCACCCGGAAATGCGCCTTCGCCCGTTCCTCGGCGCTCGGCCCCGCCCCCGACGGCCGCAGCCGCAAGAGCGCGCGCCGCGCCGGCCCGATCTGCGCGAGCGCCACCAGCGCACCGATCCCCACCACCCCGCCGACGACCGTGCCGAGCGAGCGCACCTCGGCGAAGTGGCCGTACTGGAAGTCCGGGCCGTACTCGGGCAGCGCTCGCGCCGAGCGGATGACGATCTGCGGATCGATGGTGGGCAGCGGGCAAGCCCAGGCGCCGAGCTCCTTCTCGAAGTGGAGTCGTTGCGGCGCGGGGCGAACCTTGCGACCGTCGCCAGCGGAGCGGCGGCCGCGCTTGGCGAGCCGGCGCCGGAAGTACGGTCCGGCGTCCGCGAACGCACCGAGCGCGGAGGCCCAGGTGCCACCGGAAAAGCTGCCGCCGCCGCGCACGAAGCCCTCCACGACGATCGGCTGATCCGCGGGAAGCTGCTTCACCGTGAAGTACGCACCGAGATCGTGCGGGATGCTGTCGAAGCCACAGCAGTGGACGATGCGCGCGCCGCTTCGTCGTGCGGTCTCGTCGTAGCGTTCGAGCATGCGATCCACGAACTCGGGCTCGCCGGTGAGATCGACGTAATCCGTGCCGACCCGCGCGCACGCCGCCACCAGCGGCTCGCCGAAGCGCGCGTATGGCCCCACCGTCGTGATCACGACGCGGGTGGCCCGCGCCAGCGCATCGAGCGAGTCGGCGGAGTCGGCGTTCGCCTCGAGCACGCCGACCGACTCCGCCTTGCGGTCGAAGGCGAGCAATCCGCGCTTCACGGCGTCGAGCTTGTCGCGATTGCGCCCGGCGATCGCCCAGCGCAGCTTGGTCGCCGCCATGTGACTCGCCAGATACTCGGCCGTGAGCCGACCGGTGAAGCCGGTCGCACCGTAGAGCACCACGTCGTAGCCGCGCTTGGTCGCCATCGAGCCTCCGCGCTCCTCGCTGCAGCGAGAAGTCGCGCGAGAGCCTAGCAACAATTCGCAACGGCTCGGACGAGGCGGGAAGCGACGCAATCGTTTCGCGACGCGCCCGAGCCCGCTGGCGATCCTCGCGCGCGCTCGACGGGTATCCTCCGCGCCCGTGCCCTTCACGTTTCCGCTCGATCCGGCAGCGCTCTTTGCCGAGCGCTCGCGCCAGTTTCGCGGTTGGGGAATCCCCGCCGGGACGATCGAACGCGTGCGCTCACGCATCGATGACGCCTGGCGCGACGGCCCGGGCGGCTGGACCACAGAGTGGTCGCGCGCGGCCGAGGCCGCCGAGCGCCGCGGGAAACTGCTGCTCGCAGCCGCGTGTCACGGCGCCGCCAAGTTCCCGAGCCTCGTCACCCCGTCGCGACGGGACGCGTATCGGCGCCAGCTCCAGTGCTATCTCGCGGCGGCGCCCGCGTTTCCGTGCGCGTTCGAGCGACGCTCGATCGAGATCCGCGCGCGAGGCGCGAGCCTCGCGGTCGCGACGCACGTGTTCGCCCCGCGCGCAAGCGCCGGCGCCGACACGCCGCTCGTGGTGCTCTCCGGCGGCGTCGACACCTGGAAAGTCGAGCTCCACCGGATCGCGCTGCTGCTCGTGCGCATGGGTGGATTTCGGGTTGCCGCGATCGACATGCCGGGAACCGGCGAATCCACGATCCCGCTCGCGCCGGATGCGGATGCCGTGTACGCCGGTGTGGTGGCCGCGTTGCGCGGCCCGCGGACGCGCACGGCGGCGTTTGGCATCAGCGCCGGCGGCCCATGGGCGGCGAAGCTCGCGCTCATGGGCGCGGTGGACGCGGGCGTGGATCTCGGCGGACCCGTGGGCGCGACGGCTCGCGACGGCGCATCGTTGCTACGGATGCCGAACGGCATGCCGGGCATCGTCGCCAACGCATGCGGCCTCGACGCGCTGCCGCCGCCCGAGAAAGCCGAGCGCCTCCTCGACACCTTCTCGTTACGCACGCAGGGGCTGCTCACGCCGCGACCGACGAACCCGCTGCTCGCGATCAACGGCACGGACGACGCCTACGTACCCGCCGCCGATCTCGCTGTCTTCCGCGCCTTCCCGAACGCCACCGTGTGGGCGATCGCAGGCGCCACCCACTGCGCCGCCGAGCGAATCGTCTCCGTGCTGCTCGCCGCGACGGCGTGGCTCCGCGTGCAGCTCCACGGCGCCCATCCGCTCGATCGCCTGCTGCTGACCACGATCACCCGCCTCGTCCTCCACCCGCGCTGATCACGGCGCACCCACGTCGTCGGGATGAGCCGAACGATGTGCGCGCCGGCCCAAGACCGGCCGCGAACGCGGCAACGGCTCGCCGAGGGCGAGCGCGGGAACGTCGCCGAAGCCCCACTCACGCTTCGAGCGTGGTGCGGGCGCCGGCGGGCGGCAGGCTTTGCACGGGACGCGCCGAGCCGCGCTTGTAGGCGCCGGCGATCTGGTACGGCTGGCCGAGGATCCGATCGATCGCCTGGCGGGTGCGCCACGAGATGTAGCAGTTGGTGAAGCCGAGGGCCTGCTTGGGGTCGAAGTAGGGATTGCGGAGGTTGCCGAGCTTCACGAGCATCAGCACTTGCTCGGCGACGCTCACCGGGCAGCCCGACATGCGGAACGAGTCCTCGTTGCGGTTCTGCCAGAACTTCGCCATCACCTTGCCCATCTTCACGTAGATGTCGTCGTGCTGGGCGGTGTGCGGGTCCTTCGTCGAGCGGTCCTTGTACTCGCTGGCCAGATCGATCCGGAGCCCACCCGCGTTGCCGTGATAGCTCGCGCAATCGCCGATGAAGATCACCTTCTCGCCTGCCTTGCGATCGATCTCGCCCTGGTACGCGCCGAACACCAGGTGCACCTTCGGCATCTTCGCGTCGGTGTGGGTGTCGTAGAGGCGCAGGATCTCGATCGCCTCCTCGAGCGCGCCGGGGCAGCCGCCCCAGCAGTATTGGTGCTCGGGATCGGGCGGCGCGCCGCCGTAGGCGCGGATGTTGGTGTGCGCGAAGTAATCCTCGACGCGGATCAAACCGGTGCGGAAGCCCTTCGCCCGCGCCCGCGCCTGCTCCAGGCTCACGTCGCCGGTGATGCGGATCTCGTCCAGCGACACGGGGCCGAAGCCGCGCTCGTGCGCGAGCCGGATGTGGTCGACGCTCAGCGGATCGAGTCCGATGATGTGGCAGCACACGGCGTCGAACGCGACCTGGTTGTTGCCCATCACCACCAGCTTCAGGTCGAACGGGATCGGCGTGAGCATGCGCCCTTCGCCGGCGATGATCCCGTCGATCGCGATGAACTGCGGCTGGATGATGTACTGGAGGTCGGCGACCTTCTCGTTGAGCGAGTGGTCGTGATCGATGAGCCGGTGCCGGTCGTCCTGGATGCCGATGTAGTTCTTCATGCTGAACGTCACCGTGGTCCAGGGGTGGGCTTTGAACTTGGGGCAATTGACGAAGAAGTCGGCGGCCGCGACCGGCTCGGGCGTGAAGAACGCGTCGCGCAGTCGTCCCGGGTGATAGAGCGGGATCTCGACCTGCGGCGTCTCGTCGAAGTGGTAGGTCTTCACCCCGCCGACGCGCTCGGCCATCTCGTAGTAGTGGGCTTCCTTGAACGAGAAGCGCGTAGGAACGGTGATGCCGCAGCGTTCACCGAGCGCGATCTCGGTGAGGTTGGGCATGGCGCGATCCTTGAGCGCCTTCAGCACTCCTTCGAGAAACTCGGGCCGCGTGTAGGCATTGGGGAAGTGCTGGCCCGACGCCACGCAGTTCGGTTTCACCAGCGTGCGGCCGTAGGGACGCAGGTCGAGCTCGGTGAGCCCGTCGCGGACGATCCCGCGGATGCGCTCGACGTCGTAATCGGGGCACGCGCGAATGATGACGGCCGGCTGTGAACGTGGCTCGTGACTCATGGTTCATTCCCCTCGCGTCCCGCGGGATGGCGGCGGCGCGGATCGGGCCGGACGCACGGCGCTTCGGATCCGACTCCAACAGTACGATGCCGCGCGCGACCCGGTTCACCAACCCGCACGCTCGGCGACCGCGCCGGCCCCGCCCGCCAGCAGTGTACGCGCTCAGGCCAGGCCCAGGACAGCGCGACGTCACGAGCTGGTCAGGACACGACCTCGCCCGGTGCCTGCCAACCACCGCTGGCGCCAACCGCTGCCGCCGGATGCACGGCACCCCTGCGATCACGCGACTGTCGCGGATTGTCCGAGCCCACGGTCACGACAGGAATCCGCGTGACCATGACGAAATGCGATTCGGCGGCGGGCGTTGCACCGTTCGCGTGGGGCAGAAAATGTCTCCCACCGTCGCTTGGCACGGCGCTCGCTCCACGGGAGCAGCGAGCGCGGTGTTGCGATGTCGGCACCGCCGGACCCCGCGACCCGACAAGCCGAGGACCACGGACATGCGATCGTTTGTGGCGAATCCACGCGCGGCCGAAGCCGAGACGCCCCCCGAGCGCGCGAATCCCCTCGCGTCTCGACCCTCCCGAATCTGGGATCGCCTGGGACTGCGGGCGAGGCCGCGGTCCGATACGCTGGCGCACACGGTCCGATCCGGGGCTCGATCGATGAACGACGCACCCGAAGAACCCCACGACGATCGCACCGACACGCTCACACCCGGCGATCTCGCCAAGAAGCTCGGCACCAACCCGAGCCTGCGCGTGCCGGCCCTGCGGAGCCATGCGCGCCGCGCCGCGCTCGTGGTGATTCACGGCCCCGGGCTCGGCCGTGCGCTGGTGCTCGCGAAAGAGGGAGTGGTGCTCACCGTCGGCCGCAACCCCGAGGCGGCGTTGGTGCTCCACGACTCCACCGTGTCTCGCGAGCACGCCGAGATCCGCACCAGTCGCGCACCCAACGGTGGCCTCGCGGTGCGCATCCGCGACCTCGGCGGTCGCAACGGTACCTACGTGAACGGCTACCGCGTTCGCGAGGCGAATCTCGAGCACGGCGACAAGCTTCAGCTCGGCGAGGTGATCGTCCGGTTCGACCTGCTCGACGATCTCGACCTCTCGTATCAAGAGGCGATCGCCGAGAAGGTCGGCGAGGTCGACCTCGATCCCGCCACGGGGCTTCACTCCAAACGCTTCTATCTGCGCGAGCTGCCCGAGCGCATCCAGGATTGGCTCGCGCTCCGGCTGACCTACGCCATCGCGGTGGTCGATCTCGATCGCTTCAAGGAGGTCAACGATCGCCACGGGCACGAGGCCGGCGATCGCGTGCTCGGCGCCGTCGGCCAGGCGATCCGCGCGGAGGTGCGGCGCGCCGACATCGCCGTGCGATTCGGCGGCGACGAGCTGGTGCTGGTGCTGCCCGGCGCCGATCTCTCGGAGGCGCGCATCGTGGCGAGCCGCGTCCGCGCCGCGGTGCGCGCCGACGTGGCGCGCATGGCCGCGATCGACGAGCCCATCACCGTCACCGTCGGCGTGGCCGCGCACCATGGCGAGGACTCCCTGGAGCAGGTGTTCGAGCGCGCGGACGCGGCACTGCGCCGCGCCAAGCGCTCGGGCCGCGACCGGGTCGCGTGCGACGGCGACGAATGAGCGGCACCGCGCGCACGCACGCGGGCCCGAGGTGGCCGCGAGCACGGTGCAGCGCAGCCCATCGGGAGACACGTCCATGATCGTCCCAGCCCTCAGCCACGAAGAGCTCGTCGAGATGATCCTCGACGTCACCGACCGCCCCGAGCGTCGTCGCCATCACCGACGCCGCGTCCGCCGGCTCGTGCGGGTCCAAACCGACGCAGGCGAGTGGCGCGCGCATTCGGTGGACCTGAGCGCCGGGGGCATCCTCCTCGAGCTCGCCGAGGCGCCGCTGCCAGCGGTCCCGGGGAGGCTCGAGGTCACGTTCGGGCTGCCCGGAACGGATCGCCAGATCACCCTCGACGCGCGACCCGTGCGTCTCCTCGCTCCCGCGTCGGGCACGCGACCTCCGCCCTTGCTGGCGGCGGTGTTCCTGCATCGCGATCACGACTCGGTACAGGTGCTGGAGAGCGCGCTCGCGCGTTTCCAGACCGCCTCGGGCGCCACCGATCACGCCGCGTGACGCGCGCCACGCCGGGCGTCCGCGCTTCCGGCGCAGTCCTCGCCTGCGCTACTGTCGCCACGCTTGCGGGCGATGGAGAAGCGAGTGCGGCGCATGCGAGGGAAGATCGCGCTGGCGACGGCGTGGGTGCTCGTCGCGACGGGATGCGGCAGCGACGGCGGGGCGCACGCGGCGCGCGGCGCGTTCCGCTTCACGGGCGCGATCGAGGGATTCTACGGCCCTCCATACGCCGCCGCGGACCGTCTCGCGCTCATCGACGTGTTGGCCGAGTCCGGGCTCGACCACTACGTCTACGCGCCGAAGAACGATCCGTTCCACCGCTCGCGGTGGCGCGAGCCCTATCCCGCCGATCAGC
>JAXLQJ010000036.1:0-80229 GCA_046331705.1 bacterium
AGAGCTCTTCCAGATCGAAGGCATCAATCAGATCTTCGTCACACCGCGTCCGGGCGCGGCCGTCGACACGGCGATCAAGCAGATCCGCGACGTGCTCAAATCGCGCTTCGGCGGTCGCGAGGACTTCAGCATCCAGAGCCAATCGGCGATCCTCGCCAAGCTCGACAGCATCACCGGCGCGCTCAAGTACACGCTGGGCGCGATCGCGGGAATCTCGCTGCTGGTGGGCGGTATCGGCATCATGAACATCATGCTGGTGAGCGTCCGCGAGCGAACCCGCGAGATCGGCATCCGCAAGGCGGTCGGAGCGCGCAAGAACGACGTGCTGCTCCAGTTTCTGATCGAAGCCGTGACGCTGAGCGTGGTCGGTGGAGTCGTCGGCATCGTGCTCGGCATCCTGGGCGCCGAGCTGGCGCATGCGTTCTATCCGTCACTGCCCACGCGCATCACGCCCTGGTCGGTGGCGGTGGCGTTTCTGTTCGCCTTCGGGGTGGGGATCTTCTTCGGCGTGTACCCGGCCAAGAAGGCCGCCGAGCTCGATCCCATCGAAGCGTTGCGCTACGAGTGAGCGATGAGCGAATCGAGCCCGTTCGAGCCTGCGCCGCTCAGGCGACCGCTGTCGACGCGTGCCAAGGTCTTCCGCGCCGCGGCGCGGCTGGCCACCAACGGCGCTTGGAAGCGGCTCGTGTCCGCGAGTCAAGCGCCGCGCGAAGCGGCCACGGCGAAGCTCGGCGAGATCGTGGCGCGCAACCGCGACACCGCGTTCGGGCGCGAGCACGGCTTCGGCGCGATCCGCACCATCGAGGACTACCAGCGTGCGGTGCCACCCCGGGACTTCGAGGGCCTCTCGCCCTGGCTGGATCGGGTGGTCGCCGGCGAACGCGCCGTGCTCACCCAGGACGAGCCCACCTGGTTCGGGCAATCGAGCGGCACCACCGGCAAGCCCAAACTCATCCCGATCACGCCCAGCTACTTCCGGGAGTTCATCCTCGGGCGAACGTTGTTCGCGCGTGCGCTGGCGGAGAACCTGCCCCAGCTCGCCGACGGCGCCGAGCTGGGCATGGCGAGCCCCAAGGTCCAAGGCCACACGCCTGGCGGCGTCCCCTACGGCTCGATCACGGGCAAGATCGAGGCCGCCAAGCCGAGATGGGTCCGCGAGGGTGACACCTATCCGCTCGGCCTCTTCGAGCTCGAGGACTTCGAGCGCAAGTACTACCTGCTGCTCCGTCTCGCGCTGGAGAACCGCATCACGCGCATCCACACCGCCAATCCCAGCACGGTGGTGCTGCTGGCGCGCAAGCTCGACGAGTACTCCGACGCGCTGATCCGCGATCTCGAGCACGGCACCGCGGACCGCTGCGACGGGCTCGACGCGGCGCTCGTCGCCGCGATTCGCAAGCGCATCCGCGCGCCCAACCGGGCGCTCGCCGAGAAGCTGCGTCGCTCCAAGGGCACCCACGGTCGGCTGCGCCCGCCCGACGTCTGGGACGAGTTCGCAGCGGTGCTGTGCTGGAAGGGCGGCAGCGCACCGTTCTACCTGCAGCAATTCCCCCACTGGTTCGGCGACGACGTTCCGGTTCACGAGATCGGCTACGCGGCCACCGAGGGGAGCTTCACCGTGCCGCTCTCGGCGCGCGGCAACGACGGAGTGCTGGTCATTCCGGCGGCGTTCGTCGAGTTCTTGCCCGAGGACGCGCGCGACCGCGGCGACTACGGCGCCGCCGTCGACGCCTCCCGCGTGGAGGTCGGCGGCCGCTACTTCACGCTGCTCACGACCTCGGCGGGTCTCTATCGCTACGACATCAACGACCTGGTCGAGATCACCGGCTTCTTCCACCGCGCGCCCAAGCTCAAGTTCCTGCACAAGGGCGGGAACATGCTCTCGATCACCGGCGAGAAGCTCGGCGAATCGCACGTCGTGGAGGCGATGCGCAACGTCCAGCTCGGCTGCGGCGTCCAGCTCGCGGGCTTCACGGTCTCGGTGGATCTCGCGGGACTGGTGCCGCGCTATCTCTTTTACGTCGAGGCCCCCGGTCTCGCGGCGAGCCCGCGGCTGCGTGAGCTCTTGCACGCATGCGACGCCGAGCTGCAACGCACCAACCTCGAGTACGAGGCCAAGCGCAGCTCGCTGCGACTCGCGAATCCGTCGCTCGTGGTGGTGCCCGAGGGCAGCTACGACTCCTATCGCAAGAAGCGCGTGGCCGCGGGCGCGCCCGACGCCCACGTGAAGGCGCTCCACCTCGCCCGCGACCGCGCCATTCCCGATGCGTTCGGGGTGGCGATCACGGTCGAGTGGGAGTGATGCGGTGTCGGCGCTGCTGATCGTCGCCGCGATCGTGATGCTGCTCTGGATGCTCGGGCCGCCGATCGTCGTCGACCACCACCGCAAGATCCCGCACCTTCCGGACTCGCGAGCGCGCGCGCGCGCCGAGCCCGTGCCGCTGCTCTCGGTGATCATCCCGGCGCGCAACGAGGCGAAGCGCATCCGCGGCTGCGTCGAGAGCGTCCTCGGCCAGGATCACGCGCACTTCGAGGTGATCGTCGTCGACGATCGCTCCGAGGACGGCACCGGCGCCATCGTCGAGCAGGTCGCGGCGGCCGACCCGAGGCTGCGGCTGGTGGCCGGCGCCGAGTGCCCGCCGGGTTGGGCCGGCAAGAACCACGCCCTGGTCCAAGGAGTCGCGGCCTCGCGCGGCGACCACCTCTTGCTCCTCGACGCCGACGTGACCCTCGGTCGCGGCTGCCTGCGCGAGGCGCATGCGCTGGCGCTGGCGAGCAACGCCGGCCTCACCACCTTGCTGCTCGGCACCTCGTTTCACGGCTTCTGGGAGCGGCTCCTCCAGCCGCTCATGTACGAGATGATGCTCTTCCTGATCCCTCCCGATCGGGTGAACGATCCGGCGTTTCCCGAGGTCGCGATGGCGCCGGGGCCGTTCCTGCTGTTTCGTCGCGACGCGTACGACGCGATCGGGGGCCACGGCTCGATGAAGGGCGAGATCGTCGAGGACCTGATGCTGGCGCGCAAGGTGAAGGCCTCGGGCCTCGGCCTGGTGCTCGCGGACGGCACGCGCATCGCGAGCCTCGCGCGCGAGGTGACCTTCGCGCGGCTCTGGGAGGGCTGGAGTCGGGTCACCTTCAAGGGGCTCGACCAACGCCTCGCGGTGGTGCTCGGCGGGACGCTGGGGGTGGCGACGATGCTGCTGATGCCGTGGCTGCTGGTGCCGATCGGGATCTGGCACGCGATCAGCGCCACGGCCGCCCTACCCGGCGCGCTGCTGGCGCTGATCGGGCTCACGACGGTGGCGGCGCAGGCCGGCTGCCGCTGGCTCCTCGACCTCTACTACGGCATCGATCGCAAGAGCTTCTGGCTCACCCCGCTCGCAGCGCTCTTCGCGATCGCCGTGCTGTGGAACTCGGCGCTGGTTTCGCGCGGCAATCGCGCGGTCGTCTGGAAAGGCCGCGTCTACACCGGCAACGCGACGTAGCTGCGACGATTCGGGCTCATTCCACGACGACCCTGCGCCGCACCAAGCCCTCTCGATACCGTTCGAAGCCAGCCCGCTCGAACACCGCCCCCCACGGACTGTGCTGGGCCGGCGTTCCGTCGATCTCCTCGAGCTGAAGCGGCGGCACGGCACCCGCATCCACCGCGGTCGCGAGCGCCGTCGCCACCGCCGCCGCCGCGCCGTCTCGTTCCGCTTCGTCCTCGGGCGGGAACGTGAGCAGGTGGTCGAGTCCGCGATTGAGCCAGCCGCGCACCGTGCCATCGACCAGCACCACGCGCGCGCCGGCCACGCGCTGCGGACGGGTCCTGCCGCCCTTCGGCCAGTCGAGGAGCGTGCCGTACGGGTTCGCGGGGTCGCACGCCGCGAGCACCCGAAGATCGGCGGAGACAGCCGCCGCGCGGTGCGATCGCAAGCGGTCCTCGATTCCCGGTAACGCGAACTGCGTGGCGCCGAGCCCCTCGACGAAATAACCACGCCGCACGCGCCCCGCCTCCTCCATGGCGCGCAGCACGGGATAGAGCGCCGCGTACCCGCCCTCGCGGCCTTCGCTCATCACCGCGTCGCGGGTGACGACGCCGTAACGGTCGAGGAGCTGCTCCGCGAACGCCGTCGCCTGTGCGGCGCGCGTTCGCGAGGCGAGCGCAGGCGAGGGCTGCGCGAGCGAGAATCGCCCCTCGGTGCCAGGCAGGACGGTGCGGCGCGACCGAAACCGTTCGCCACCGCGGCGCTTCGCTGCCGGCGCCGCCGCCCGCAGCCGCGAACGCAACGGCGCCAACGTGTCGTTCGCGACCTCGCCGTTCCACACCAAGGCCCAGAGCGCCTCCGCGACGTCGTTGGCGAAGCCGCCGGTCTCGGCGACCAGATCGGCGAAGAACACCGCGCCACGGCGCGCCAGCAGCGCGCGGATCCGATCGAAGCGCTCGCCGGCGAGCGCGGGCCGAGCAACGGCGAGCTCGTCGGCGCGATCCGTGAGGTGGAGCGCGACCTTGCCGTCCGCCGGACCGCTTGCCTCGACGCCGCGCCAGACCACCTCGCCCGCGAGGCAGAGCTCGTCGAGCATGCCGGGGTGGTAGCCACGGACCCGCGCAGGCAAGACCTCCGATTCGAGGATGGACGCGACGGCGGCACCACGCAACTGGCCGATCACCACCGCCAGCAGCGCATCGAGGCCCGGGCGCGGCCGAACGAGCCCCTGCCAATCGAGAAGCCAGCGCGCCAGCGCCTGCGGCACGGGCTCGATCTCACGACGCAGCGCCAGCGCGCGCCGCTTGAACGCTCGCAACGTGTCGGCGTCGCACCACTCGTCGTCGGTGGCGCCTCGGCGGCCACGATCAGGACGCGCCCCGACGCCACCAAGCGCCGAGGCCGCGACCAGCACGTCCTGCTCGTAGACGCGCGGCGACGTCCTCGACGCGAAACGCCATGCGTTCGCGCGTAGCGAGCCACCAGGTCGGCGAGGGGATCGGGCACCGGCTCCAGGAACACCGCAGGCGCCCCGCGGCACCGCGCTGCCCAGGGCCTCGCGATAGCGCGCCCCGGCATCCTCGATGGCCACGAAACGGCGCCCGCGCCGACACGCAGCTCGGCGACGCGGCGTCCGCCGCGCGAGCGCGCGCAACCAGCGGTCGACGTCGCGCAGGCGTCGACTCGCTCCGCCGAGCCTCCTTGCGCCGACTGGTTCCGAGGGTGCGCAGCAGATCAGCAGGGCGTCGGCGTGCGCGACGCAGCCAGCGGATCGAGGCGCTGGACACGGCGTTCGTGCGCCTCGATCCCCTGCGAGACCGAGAAGCCCCGGCAGCCCCGCTTCTTCGCCGAGCAGCGCGGCGAGCTCGGCCGAATCCACCACCAGCGCCTGCGCGCGCAGCTCGGCAGTGCGCGGCCGCCTCGTACACGAAGTTCGCCACCCACGAGAACGCACGAAGACGACGCGAACGGCGACGGCCGGGGAGCTGACCACGCGCACCGCGATCGCGTGGCTGCGCACCTGGGCGAGCAGCCGTGTGAGCGCCGGCAGATCGAACACGTCGCGCAAGCATTCCCGATACGTCTCGAGCAGCATCGGGAACGTGGACACGCGGCCGCCACCCGCGACAGACCGCGGCCTGCGGCGCTGCTGCCAGAGCGCCGTGCGCTGCCCAGGGAAGCGCTTGGGAAGAGCAGCGCGCGGCTGGGCACACCGCGGAAGCGCCTGGCGAAGAGCGCCGTCCCCGCGAGATGCCGACCACCTGATCCTCGATTTCCTCCGGCGCCGGGAACAGCCACCGAGTCGACGGCACCTCGTTCGACTCGGGGCAGGCGGAAGACGATGCCGTCGTCGGACCACAGCACGTCCACCTCCTCCCCACCACCGCCTCGCGCAGCTGCTCGGCCACGGCCGTGGCCCAGGGAGCGTGCACGCGTGCCCCGAGCGGCGAGAGCACGCACACGCGCCAATCGCCGACCTCGTCGCGAAAATGCTCGACGACGATCGTGCGATCGGACGGTACCTCGCCGGTGGCGTCGGCCTGCTCGCGCAGATACGCGACCAGTCGCGACGCGGACTCGGGATCGAGGTGATGGCGGCGCTCGAGGCGCGTGCGGGCGGCGGTCGGATCGAGCGCCATCAGCTCGCGGCTCAGCGCCCCGATCGCCTGACCTAGCCTGGCGGAGCGTCCGAGGCCCTCGGCGCGCCATCGCCATATTCGCCCCGGCTCGCCGGGCGCGGGCGAGATCTTCATCACCTTGTCGTGGTGATCCCCGACCCGCCACGACGACGCCCTTGTGCACGAAGACGTCGCCGAGCCGCGTCTCGAAGACTATCCTCGTCGAGCTCGCCGACCCGCCTGCCGGCGCTACCGGCCGCGCCGAGCAGAAACACCCTGTAGAGTGCTGCGATCGATCGTGCCCGCGCGAGCACCGCGAGATGCGCGGCACCGCGGGGCGAGAGCATGTCGCCGACGCGATCCCAGGTGATTCGGCTTGAGCTCGGCGAACTCGTCCGAGGGGTAACGCCCGGCGAGCATGTCGAGGACGCCTTCGAGCGCAGCGCGAGAGCTGCGCGAACGGTGCTGCACCGCGTACCCGGCGATGGAGCGTATCCACCGAGATCGGGCGCTCGACCACGATGGCGACGACCTGCTGGGCGAGCACGTCGAGCGGATTGCGCGGATAGAACGTCCTCGACGAGCGCGTCGTCCATCCGCGCCGTGACCGCCGCGGCACGCCAGCAGGTCGCTCTGGAACTTCGGGAAGATCGCGCCCTTGATACCGCGCCTACGCCGTGATCGGTGCGCGGCCCACGGGCAAGGTAATCCGCGGCGATGCCTGGCGGCGCCTCGATCTGCACCACCAGATCGATGGCGCCCATGTCGATCCCGCCAGCTGAGGACGACGTTGCCACCAGCGGTGCAGCCCGCCGCGCTTCACTAGTCGATGTCGATTGCAGCAGTTCGCGCTAACGAGTGCCGGTGGCAGCACGATCTGTCAGCCGGCGAGCTTCTCGTGTTGATGGCACTGGCGAGGCGTCCGCGAGGCTGTAGCTGCTGACGGTGAGAGTGTCGAGCGATGGGCGGGACGGCCGAAGCCGCGGGCGATGGTGGACAGACTGACGGCTCCAGCCGTTTGCCGGCTTGCAGCGGGTGACCTGCTCAGGCGGCGCGCGTGGCCGTCGGCCTGCTGCGGCGTCGATGCGGCCAGGGGATCGAGATCTCGGCGGCTGGGGCAGCCGAGGATCTGTCGGCCGTTCCAGCAGATGGCGGCGGTGCCGTTGGGCGATGGCCTGACGGGGTGGTGCCTGCCGCCAGGGGAAAGCCAGCAGCGCGATCTCGTCGAGGATGCTGCCGAGAGCTCGATGGCTGCAACGCCTGTGGCTGTTCGCGCTGCTCGAGACGTTCCCAGCGAGAGGCTGCCCAGTGGCGCTGGCAGTTCGAGCTCGACGAGGCGTGGTCTCGATTGACGATCAGCTGGTCTTCGATGCGGCGAGGGTGGCCGCGCGAAGCCCGCGAGAGCAGCAGGTGGAAGAGCGACTCCGGGAGTCGTAGAGGATTCGCGCGCAGCATCGCGCGGCGCGATCCCGCCGAGGTGTCGCCGGTGCGGATGCCCACGCGCGGCGCGCGCGCCTGCGCGCCGAGGCGCTCGGCCTGCGCCACGATCCCCGCGAGCGGCACGCGCAGGTTGCGCTCTCGAGCGCCGACGCCGAGCGCGCGCAGCGGCGAGAGATAGACCACACGCGTGCCCGAGCCGGGCGCGACGCGGGGGGCTCGCGAACAGCAGCCGATCGAGCGCCACCAGGAACGCGGCGAGCGTCTTGCCGGAACCGGTGGGCGCGAGGAGCAGCGTGGACGCTCCGCTCGCGATCGAGGGCCAGCCCAACGCTTGCGCGCGGGTCGGTGCGCCGAACGACGTCTCGAACCAGGCCCGCGTCGGGGGGTGCGCGCGAACGCGAGTGGGTCGGGCCCCGACGCGGCCGGGATCCTCGGCGGCGTCGCAGCGCGGGCGCGTGCTCGGCGAGCCATGACGACTCATGGTCAAGCCTGGCCGCCAACGACCGTCGGGCGGCCCCGCTTGACTCTCCGCACCCCGCGCAGCTAGGCCCTTTCGTGACCGATCGCCAGCGCGGCCTCGACTGAACCCCGCCTGTGCCCGCGCCTGGGGACCGGCCACCCGACGGCGCCGGTCCCAGCGCGCGAGATTCGCCTCGGTACCGCACCGCCACGACGCGCATCCCGACGCGCCACCGGACGGGTCTCGACGTCCTCGACGACGCAACGCCGCACGAATCGCCTGCGCATTCCCGCGAGCCACACTCCGCCATGAGCTCATCCGAACCATCCACGCCTGCTGCGTTCGCCGATCTCGGCCTCTCGGCGCCCGTCCTCGCCGCCCTCAAGGACGTCGGCTACGAGACACCCACGCCGATCCAGCTCGCCACGATCCCGCACCTGCTCGAGGGGCGCGACCTCATCGGGCAAGCGCAGACCGGCACGGGCAAGACGGCCGCCTTCGCGCTGCCGATCCTGACGCGCCTCGATCTCGGTCAGCGCAATCCGCAGGTGCTGGTGCTGGTTCCCACGCGCGAGCTGGCGATCCAGGTCGCCGAGGCGTTCCACACCTACGCCTCGCACCTGAAGAATTTCCGGGTGCTGCCGATCTACGGCGGCCAGGGCTACGGTCCGCAGCTCGGGGCGCTGCGTCGCGGCGTGCACGTGGTGGTCGGCACGCCGGGACGAATCATGGATCACCTCGAGCGCGGCACGCTCGTCCTCGACGACGTGCGCTTCGCGGTCCTCGACGAAGCCGACGAGATGCTGCAGATGGGCTTCGTCGACGCCATCGACGCGATCCTCGGCGTGACTCCTTTCGAGAAGCAGGTCGCACTCTTCTCCGCGACGATGCCTGCGCCGATCCGGCGCATCGCCCAGAAGCACCTGCGCGATCCGCACGAGGTCACGGTCGCCGCCAAGACCACCACCGCGCCCAACATCCGCCAACGCTACTGGCTGGTGTCCGGGGTCCACAAGCTCGACGCCCTCACCCGCATCCTGGAGGTCGAGAGCTTCGACGCGATGCTGATCTTCACCAACACCAAGCAATCGACCGTCGATCTCGCCGAGCACCTGAGCGCTCGGGGATTCGGCGTGGCCGCGCTCAATGGGGACATCCAGCAGGCGCAGCGCGAGCGCACCGTCGCCGCGCTCAAGAGCGGCAAGATCGACATCCTGGTGGCGACCGACGTGGCGGCGCGCGGCCTCGATCTCGATCGTCTCAGCCACGTCGTCAACTTCGACGTGCCCCACGATCCCGAGTCGTACGTGCACCGCATCGGCCGCACCGGCCGGGCGGGACGCAGCGGTGAGGCGATCGTGTTCGTGGCGCCCCGCGAGCGCGCGATGCTGCGCGTGATCGAGCGAGCCACGCGACAGTCGATCACGCCCATGGAGCTGCCGACGGTACGCGACCTCAACGTGAAGCGCGCCGCCAAGCTCCACGCCAAGATCGCCGCCGCGCTCGCGAACGAGGCGACCCAGCGCTATCGCGGAGCGATCGCGGACTACGCCCGCGAGAGTGCCGTGGATCCCCTCGACATCGCCGCCGCCCTCGCGACGATGGTGCGCGGCCTCGCGCCGCTTCTCGACGAGAGCAAGCCCGAGGCGCCCGTGCGGCCGCCCGTGGAACGACCCACGCCCGAGACTCGCGCCCAGCCACCGCGCGGCAAGCCCGGCGCGGGGCCGTCGCCGCGCGGCGAGCGCACGCCGGCTCCCGCGCGCTTTCCCGCGCGCGATCGCGACGAGTCGGGCCAAGTCACGTATCGGCTCGCGGTCGGCAGCGCGCATCGCGTGCTGCCGGGCAACATCGTGGGCGCCATCGCCAACGAAGCCGGACTCACGGGCGCCGACATCAACGGCATCGACATCCGTACCGACCACACCTTCGTGCGCTTGCCCGCGGGCCTTTCCAGGGAAGTGCTCGAGCGGCTGCGCGTGGCCCGCGTGCGGGGTCGGCCGCTGCGCATCATGGCCCTCGACGAGATCCCGCGCCCCGAGCGTCGCGGGGACACACGCCGCGCCGCGCCGCCCGATCGGCGACCACCGACCACGCGGGACAGACGCCACCGCGATCGCTGATCCCGATCACGGCCACACGACGGCATCCGCCCCGTTCGCTCACGGTCGGCGCAACGTCGATTCACCCACCGACCACGGTCGTCGTGCCGGGCGTGTCGGGCAAGCGACCGGCATTCCCCGATCGCCACGCGCCGACGCCGCAGCTCGCCGATCCCGGCGAATCGACCAACCTCACAACGGCATCCAGCCGTCGGCGTGGGAGGTCATCCAGTGCGCCAGGCCGAGCGCCATTCCGACGACGTGGAACAACGCGATGCGTCCGGGCCAGTCCCACCTCGGTTCCCGCAAGAGATCGGCGAAGAGCAGGAACGGCAGCACGCGATAGCCGGTCAAGTAGTTCGCATAGAACATGGGAAACCGAAGGAGCGCGGGGAAACAGCCGAGCAGCAGGATGACGAACCACGGGGCGCCCCACGTCCGCCACGCACGCCCCTTGCGCGCCATCCACGTCAACGCGGCAACCTGCGGGAGTGTGGCGCGAAGCGACACGCTCAACACCACGGCCACGAGCGCCCAGACGACGTACGACGCGCCCCGACGCACCCACAGCGCCCACGCGAGCGCGGCGAACGTCGCCATCACGAGGTTGATGCGGAGGTCGGCCAGCAGCTGGCCGCCAACGACGTCCGACGGCGAGAACTGATGCGCATTCCAGTGCTGCGCCGTGTTCTCCGGATCGAGCTCGGGACCGGCGGCCTTCGCCTCGGCCATCGCCGCAGCCACACGGGGCTGCAACCGACGCCGATCGTGGTCCAGCTTCTGCATCCAAGGGATGGATGCGGCGATCGCGATCACCGTACACAGCAGATAGCCGGCTCCGATTCGGCGCCCGCAACTCACGAACCCGACTCCCGCGATCCCGATCAGGCCCACCCCCAGGAACCCGTAGAGATGATTCGCGGGGAGCAGCACCATGCTCGCGGCGAGGCCCGCCAACGCGAGCAGCTTCGTCCACACGTCGCGCGCGACCAGCGGCACCAGCGCCAGATAGGTCGTGGTCAACACGAGCAAGAGAAAGAGCCCGTACGCGCGCACCTCGATCGTGTGCCAAGTGGGCGCGATCCAGAACACGGCGGCAGGAACGACGCGCTGCCCGCGTGCGAAGAGCAGGCGCACCAGGAAGATCCAAACCAGCGCCGAAGCGCCGTAGATCGCCAGCGCCACCACGCGCCCCGCGTGAACCGTGGGGTTCGTGGCAGAGAGCGTCCCCATCCAGAACAGGTAGGAGAGTGGCGCGTGCCACATCACCTGCGCCATCTGGTAGTAGCGGTTGGCGAGCCCCTCGGTCGCGGCGCTCTGCACGTGCCGCAGATAGAGCGACGACTCGTCGCTCATTCCATCGCGGTTCCCGCTCATCTGCACCATCTGCCCCAAGGCGACGCAGCGCAGCGCGAGCAATGCGGCGAACACGGACCATTGCACGCGTCGGTCGGTGGCGAGCGCGAGCGCGACTCGCCGCGCCGAAGCATCCAGACGGGCGAGCGCTCGGCGGACACGCGATGGCGGCGCCGCGGGGTCGAAGGTGACGGGCCTCTCCCTCATGGCATCGTCACGACCGTTCACGCGCGGCGAAGCGGCCGCCGCTGCACGCTGGCGGCGCGCAGCGCACTCGAGTCGGCAGCGCGCGAGCGCTCGAACGCGCGCCGGTCTGCCCGTGGCGACGACGGCGACGAGACGCGGCACCGGCGGCGTGACTCATCTCGCTGAAACGCCGGCGCCGACGAGCGAGGAAACCGCAGTCCCCGTTTCCTCCCCGAGGTCGCGTGCGATCGTCGTTCGGACGGTTCCGCTGCGCACCCTCGGCTCCGGCGGCAACACCCTGCTCAGAGACCCGAACCATCGCTGCTCCGAGAACGTCGACGGCGTCGCTGGACGAAACGACGAAATCACCCCGTGAGCAGCGGCGCGAGCTTCTCCCAGCTCGTCACCGGCGGCGCACAGGCGCGGTTCCGGCAGACGTAGACCGCGGTCTCGCCGGGAATGGCCCGGCGCTGGCGCGCGAACGCAGGGGCCGGTTCGCCCTTGGCGGGATCGAACGCGTAGACGAGGGCGCCGGGCAGGAACTGGCCGCGCACCCGCGCGAGCAGATCCTGGGTCTTTGGCGACCCCAGGTCGCCGACCAGCACGATCTCGGTGGGGCCTTGGGTGTAGAGCTCGAACGCCTGGATCATCTTGGCGAGGCCGAACGGCTGCTTGAGCATGGATTCGGCATAGAGGTCGAGGGTGCGCTCGGCGGCTTCGAGATAGCGATCGTCCTCCGTCAGGGCGTGCAGCCTCAGCAGCACGTGGACGGCGATGCCGTTTCCCGAAGGAATCGCGCCGTCGAACGCCGTCTTGGTGCGCGCCGCGAGCGGCTCGTGGTCGTGAGCGGTGAAGAAGAAGCCGCCAGCCGCGCGATCCTCGAAGTGCGCGAGGAGCGCGTCGGCGAGCGCGCGAGCCCGGGCGGCGTACTGGCCGTCGAAGGTGGCGTCGAAGAGGTCGAGGAGCCCGCGCGCGTAGAACGCGTAGTCGTCGACGTAAGCCGCGAGATGCGAGCGGCCGTCCTTGGTGACGGCGAGCAGGCGGCCGCGCTCGTCGCGCAACGTCGCCCACACGAACTCGACGTTCTTGCGCGCCGCGGCCAGGTAGTCCTCGCGACCGAGCACCGCGCCGGCGCGCGCGAGCGCCGAGAGCATGAGACCGTTCCACGCGGTCAGGATCTTCTCGTCGCGTCCAGGCGGCACGCGCCGCGAGCGCACGTTGAGGAGAATGCGACGCGAGGTCGCGAGTCGGCGCGCGACCTCCGCGGCGGTGGTCTCGAAGAGCCGTGCGGCCTGCTCGTCGTCGATGAGCCGATTCAGGATGTTGGCGCCTTCCCAGTTCCCCGAGTCGCTGACGTCGTAGACGCGCGCGAAGAGCTTCGCCTCGTCCTTCCCGAGCGTGCCCTCGATCTCCGCGCGGCTCCAGACGTAGTACTTCCCCTCCTCGCCTTCGCTGTCGGCGTCGCGCGTCGAGTAGAAGCCGCCCGATGCGTCCGTCATGTCGGCGAGCACCCAGTCGAGGGTTTCCTCGACCACGCGCCGATAATCGCTCTTGCCGGTGGCCAGGAAGCCGTCGAGGTAGAGCTCGACGAGCAAGGCGTTGTCGTAGAGCATCTTCTCGAAATGCGGCACCAGCCAGCGCTCGTCGGTCGAGTAGCGCGCGAAGCCCCCGCCCAGGTGATCGTAGATCCCGCCTGCCGCCATGCGGTCGAGCGTCACGGTGCTGGCCTCGAGGAAGCGCTGCTCACCGGTCGCCTTCCAGGCCCGCAAGAAGAGCTCGAAGACGAGCGTGTTGGGGAACTTCGGCGCTTGGCCGAGCCCGCCGAGATGCAGATCGACGGCGCGCACCAGCGCATCCGCGGCGCGTAGCGGCAGATCGCCCGGCACGTCGCTGTCCGAGGCCACCAGCTCGTTGGCGCGCGCGATGCCGGCTCCGATCTGATCGACGGCCTTCTGGATCTCCGGGCGACGACGGCGCCAGGTATCCGCGAGCGACTCGAGGATCTGCCGGAACCCTGGCATCTGCGCGCGCTGCTCCGGTGGGAAGTAGGTGCCGCCCCAGAACGGCTTGCCCTCGGGAGTGCAGAACACGTTGAGGGGCCAGCCGCCGTGACCGGTGAGCATCTGCACGGCGGTCATGTAGATGTGATCGAGGTCCGGCCGTTCCTCGCGATCCACCTTGATGGGCACGAAATGCGTGTTGAGGAGCTTGGCGATGGTCTCGTTCTCGAAGCTCTCGCGCTCCATCACGTGGCACCAGTGGCACGCCGAGTAGCCGATGGAGACGAGCAGCGGCTTGTCCTCGCGCTTCGCCTTCTCGAGCGCCTCCGGCCCCCAGGGAAACCAATCCACGGGGTTGCGCGCGTGCTGCTGCAAGTACGGGCTGGTCTCGCGAGCCAGCCGATTGGGAGGGCGGTTGGCGTGGCTGGTCGTGTCGTGCGCTCCGCTCATGGGCCGCGCTCCTCGAGGGCGATCGGTTGTGACAGGGGTGGTTCGCGCGTGGATCGGCGCCGAGACTAATCGCCACGCCGAAGCGCCGCAACGCGCGACGTTCCCGCGCGCCGCCGCGCGAAATCGGGCCTCCGCGCGAGGTCACCCGGCGGGCGGCGGATCGGTGAAGCGGTCGATCTGAGCGAGGATCTCGCTCCACGGCCCCGCCAGCACGCGCACGCCAGGCAACGAATCCAGCACCCGCTGCGCATAGTTGCGCTTGGTCAGGTTGCTCTGGAGCAAGAGCACGATGCCGCGATCGGTGCGGCTGCGGACGAGCCGCCCGACGCCTTGCTGGAACCGCAACAGGGCGCGCGGCAGCGTCCAGTCCTGGAACGGGTCGCCGCCCGCCTCGCGCACCGCTTCCTCACGCGCTTGCTGCAGCGGCTCGCCGGGAAAATCGAACGGCAGCCGCTCGATCACCACGCACGAGAGCACGCTGCCCGGCACGTCCACGCCTTCCCACAGGCTGCGCGAGCCGAGCACCACCTTGCGTCCACCGTCGCGCAGCGCCTGCACCAGCCGATCGCGGCCGCCGCCCGGCCCCTGCACGAGCACGTCGATCCCCTCGCCGCGCAACGCCTTGTCGAGACGCTCGCCCACCTGATCGCGCCGCCGGTTCGCGGCGAAGAGCGCCAGCGTGCGACCGCCCAAGCGCCGCGCGACGTCGGCGACCACGCGCGTGACGTCGGCGACGAAGGGCTCGCCCGAGTTCACGTCCGCGAGATCCTCCGGGATGCCGAGCACCATCTGCTGCTCGAGGTCGAAGGGGCTCGAGAGCGCCAGGAACGGAGCACGGCGCACCGCCGGCAGCTTGTCGAAACCGAGGCGGCGCGCCACGAACGCTCCCGGACCCTCCCCGCCGAGCGACAGCGTCGCCGACGTGAGCACCACCGATCGGAAACGATCGAAGAGGTGCTCCACGATCAAGTCGGCGACCGCCACCGGTGCGCGACGGATCCGTTGCGCACGGGCGCCGCGCACGTCCTCCACCTCGATCCAGTGCACGTACCCGGCATCCAGCTCGACGCCGAAGGCGGCGCCCAGGACTCGCGCGGCCGACTCGAGCGGGATGACGAGGGTCGCGAGCTCGCGCGCCACGCTCTCGCCCGCGCCGCCGAATCCGAGCTCGTCGATCATGCTGGAGAGCTCGCGGGACAGCCCGCCGACCACCTCGACCCATTCGACCGATCGCGTCGCCAGGTCGCCGTGGGTCGGCAGCTCGCGCACCGCACGCGTCAGCCGAAGCGTCTTGCGGCCCTCGTCCGCCGCCTTCACGCCGCCCTCGTAGAGCAAGCGCTCGGCGGTGAAGCGGATCGGCCCGACGGCGGCGGCGGCGCGCTGCGCTGCCGCGCGTGTCCGACGCAGCCAGGCCTCGATGCGGGCGCCGTCGTCGGCATCCTTCGCCGCCGCGCGAGCCACGCGCGCCGCGGCATCCAGCATCCCGCCGGCGCGGCCCTTGCCCATCAAGTCGTCGAAGATCCGTGCCAGCTCGGCGGGATCGAACGACGACGACCAGCGACTGGTGGCCGCATCCTCGAGCCCGTGGGCCTCGTCGACCACCAGGTGCCGCGAGGCGGGGTAACGCTCCGGCCAGAGCAGAGCAAGCGCGTGATTGGTGACGATCACATCGGCGCCGTGCGCGTTGCGAAGCGCGTGGGTGTAGAAGCAGCCGTCGCCGCGCCGGCACGCGGCCGTCGAGCACGACGCGGCGCTGGAGCGGATGCGATCCACCACTCGCGCCACGTGCGGTCCCTGGATCGAGTGCCAAGGCAGGAAGCGCTCCAGATCTCCGTCGGAGGTGAGCTCCAGGAAGGACGCGACGTAGGCGCGCAGCAGTCGCTCGCTCTCGCCCTCGGCGAGCTCGGGCGGCGCATCGAGCCAGCTCAACGCGCGGCGCGTGCAGACGTAGTTCTCCTGGCCCTTGAGCACCGCCCACGCGAGCTCGCCTCCGAGCGCGTGCGCGGCGCGCGGCAGATCCTGGCTCGCGAGCTGGTCCTGCAGGTTTCGCGTGTGGGTCGCGACCACCACGCGTACTCCATTGGCGCGGGCGAAGAGTCCCGCCGGCACCAGATACGCGAGCGACTTCCCGACTCCGGTGGGCGCCTCGATCATGAGCGAGCGCCCGTCCGAGAACGCCTCCGCCACGGCTTCCGCCATGCGAAGCTGCTGCGGTCGCGGCTCGAAGGCCGGCAGCGCGGCGGCGAGCCCGCTGGGCTCGGAAAACGCGCGCTGCACCGTCTCGGCGCTCACGCGTTGGTACTCCGCCGGCTCGTCGCGCGGCTCGATCGTGCGACTCTCGGCGACGAGGGGAGGAGTCGAGGGGGGCGGCTCGATGCGTGCCGCGAGCGAGCGCAAGACCGGCAGCCAGCCCCAGCGCGTCCCTTCCATGATGCGCAGCACGCGCTCCACGAAGGCGCGCCGACGATCGGTCACCACCGAGCGCAGCACCGCGAGCGTCACGTGGACGCAGTCGAGGGCGTCCTCGAGGCCGCGGTGCACCTCGTGATCGCGCACCTCGCACACGCGCGCGAGGTGGCCGAGGCTGCGGCGCGGATCGGTGCCACGCACCAGCCCCGCGAGCTCGAGCGTGTCGAGAAACGGGTTCGGCACCTCGCGCGCGAGCGCCGCGGCGAGGAAATCGCGCTCGAATCGTGCGTTGTGGGCGAGGATCGGCGAATCGCCGAGAAACGCGAGGAGCTCGGGCGCGACCTCCTCGAAGCGCGGCGCCGCGGCCACCATCGCCTCGTCGATGCCCGTGAGCCGGGTGATCGCCGCGGGAATCGCGAGGCCGGGCCGGACCAGCGTGCGAAACGTGCGGGCGATCTCGCCATCGATGCACTCGACCGCGCCGATGTCGATGATGCGATCGCGCGCCGCGCTGAGACCGGTGGTCTCGAAATCGAGCGCCACGAAGCGCCCCGGAAGCAGGGCCGAGCCGGGCGTCGTGCCGGTCGCGTTGGTCATGAGCGAGCTCTCTCGATCGGCGCGCGCGTGCGTTCTGGACCGCGAGTGGCGCGCACGGCCGGAGCACCATACGCGAAAAAGGCCCCGGCGCCATTTCGGCGGCGGGGCCTTCGGGGCGCTGCGCCCCGGCGAGGCGCACGTGCTATTTCGAGCGCAGATCCACGCGGCGATTCTGCGCGCGCCCTTCCGGCGTGGAATTGGTGGCGATCGGCCGCGACTCGCCGAAGCCCACGATCTCGATCCGCGACGGATCGATGCCCGCGGCGACCAGCTCCATCTTGACGGCCTTGGCGCGGTCGATGCTCAGCTTCTGATTCGCCGCATCGGAGCCGACGCTGTCGGTGTTGCCCTCGGCGATGAGCATCATCTTCGGATCGGCAGCGATCTGCCGCACCGCCTCGCGGACGATCATCTGCGAGTGCGGCGTGAGCTCGTGCTTGGCGGTGTCGAAGTAGACGGCCTGCCGGACGTGGAAATCGATCGGTTCGACGGGCGCGGCGGCCTCGGCGGGAATGGAGTCGGGGCAGCCGTCCTCGTCCCGGTAGCCGTTTTGCGTCTCGGGATCGTCGGGGCAAAGATCGTCGATGTCGAGCACGCCATCGTGATCGCGGTCCGCACCGGACATCACGAGGTCGTGAGCCTTCTTCACGTTCTCGCGTACCGCGGCGAGCACCTCCTGCGCCTCCCAGTAGTCGCGCTCCGCGTACTCCTCCTGGAAGAAATCGAGGCTCGACTCCGCCACCGCAATCTCGCGCGGCGCGTAGCGCTCCGCTTGCTGCGCCTTGAGCTCCACGAGCTCGCGCGACAGATCGTCGGCTTGCTGCTTCATCAAGCCGGCGTTCGTGCAACCGGCTGCACCGACGAGCGCCAAGCCCGCGACGGTCACCACGAGTGTGCTCAACTTGCGAATCATTCGGATCGACCTCGACGTCGCGCGGGACGCAGTTGAAGATGCGGCAAGACGTTCAGTTCCCGCCCTCGGGCTCGGGCTGGACGACGAGCTCCGGCTCGCGAGGCGGCGGCGCCGCCGGGGGCGGCTCGGGCGCGGGCGGCGCCACGGGCGTGACTTCCATGTCCCCCATGGAGCCCCCGGTCGAAGCCGCGGGTTCGGGCGGGGCGGCCTCGGGCGCCGCTGGCGCGGCCATCGGCGCCGCAGCCGCGGCGCCGTGGAGCTGCGCGGCGGACTTGCGCGCGAAATCGCGCGCCGAGGCGAAGTCCGACTCGCGATTCTCGATCTGGGCGCGCGTCAGGTATTGCTCGGCCAGGTAGTACTGGTAGGGACTCGCCTTCTCGAGGCCCTGGGCCTTGGCCGACTCGAAGGCGCCCTCGGCGCTCGAGAGCGCGTCCTGGGCCTCGAAGTAGTAGCAACCGGGAAACGCCACGAGACTGGCGAACACCACGGATCGGATGCGGATGCCGGCCACGGAAACCTCGTCTTTCCTAACGTTTTCAGGGACATCGAGCGTGGTTGCAGGTACCACCTTCGCCCCGACGGTGTCAAGGCGGATCGCGCGTGGATCCGCCGGGAATCGCGCTCGAAATGCGTTGAAATCCCCCATCTCCTCCCGCTCGTCGAGGATGCACGCCTTCACCGGTTCGCGCCACCACCAGCACGTCGACACGTCGCGCCCCGGCCTCGCGAAGCGCCCGCGCGCACGCGTCCGCGGTCGCTCCGGTGGTGAGCACGTCGTCGAGGAGCAGCACGCGCCTGTCGGCGATGGCGTCCGCTCGGGTCACGCGAAACACCCGCGCGACGTTGCCGCGCCGAGCGGCGCGTCCGGACGCCGCCTGCGCCGCTTCCGCCCCGCGACGCGCCAGCGCGCGAGCGACGTATCGCTCGCCGCGCCCGGCGGCGTAGCCGCGCGCCAAGAGCGCCGCCTGGTTGAACCCCCGCTTGCGCAAGCGCGCGGGGGCGAGCGGCACGGCCACGATCGCGTCGTAGGCGTTGCTCGCGAACGGGTCGCGGGCCAGCAGCAGCCGCGCGAGCGTCCCGCCGAGCGCGTGGACGCCGTCGTACTTGAAGCGCTGGATCAGGTCGTGCGCGGCGCCCGCGTACGGTGCGACCGCGCGGGCGCGCTCGAACGCACGGGGGTGCGCCCTGCAGGCCGCACAGCGATCCACCGCCCCGGGACGCGGCACGCCGCACGTGCGGCAGACGTGAGAGGGCAAGCGGGGGATCGAGTCGGCGCATTCGCGGCAGATCGGCCCCCAATCCGAGCCTTCGTCCGCGCCGCAGAGCTGGCACGCGACGGGAAGCGCCAGCGACAGGAGATCGGCGAGGAGCGTGCTCCACGTGATCGCTCGCATGAAGGTCCGCGAGCGCAAGCGGCGTGCCGCTCGTCGCGCTGCGGCGAGCGAGCGCGCCGCGGCCAGGCGGCGCAGCGATCCGCGCTCGCGCGAGTGGTCACACGGTGAGCAGCGGCCCCACGGGCGAGGCGGGCTCACGGCGCTCGATCTCGAGCCGCACCGAGCTGCGCAACGTGTCCCAATCCCCGCACGACGCGCAGCGCGCTTCCCAGCGCTGGGTGCTCGCTCCGCATGCCCGACAGACGTAGCGCAGCCCCTCGATCCGGACGGCCTTGCGGAACTCCTGCACCGCGGCATCGAGGTTCTTGCGGCGGTGGAAGGCCTCGCCGCGCAGCACCGAGAGCTCGACGAAATGCACGCCTCCGGCCTCGACGCGATCGAATTGCTCGAGCGCCTCGTCGACCATCTCGAGCTTCAGACAGAACTTCCCGTACATGAAATGCAGCACGAGGTTCTTGGGGTCGCGCTGGATCGCCTCCTGGTAGATCTTGACCATGCGGCTCGGATCGCCCTGCTTGAGGCAGAGCTCCTCGAGCCGGTCGAGGAGCACGAGCTGTGCGTCGGCGCGGAACGCTCGCTCCCAGACCTTGATCGCCTCACCCTCCTGACCGCGGCGCACGAGCGCATCGCCCAGGGTCACGGCAGCGGGGACGAACTGCGCGTTGCGCTTGAGGATGTCGCGCAGCGCGGTGATGGAATCGTCCGACTTGCCTTCCTCGAGCCGACGGCGCGCCACCTCGTAGCGCAAGAACGTGAGCCGCGCGGCCTCGCGGGCGAGCACCGGGCTGGTCGCCTCGCGCAACAGTCGCACCAGATGCTGCTGGGTCGCGTACGCCTCCTCCCAGTCGCCGCCGCGCTCGGCGATCTCGCGCAGCGCCTCCAGGATGCCGACGCTCGGTCCCGTCTCCCGCAACGCGCGGCGGAGCTCGGTGGCAGCCTCGGCATGCCGGCCGTCGGCTTCCAGCACCCGCGCCTTGGCGAGCGAGATCCGCACGCTCTTCGGATGAGCGCCGCGCTCTTCCTCGAGCAGCTCGAGCGCCTTCGCGCGCTGTCCCTCGGCGAGGTGAAGCTCGGCGAGCGCGAGGTGACTCTCGGTGTGGGTGAGCTCGTGGCGCAGAGTGTGCGTGAGCGCCTTACGCGCACGGCCGACGTCCTTGCGCGCGACGTGATCCAGGGCTTCGTCGAGAAGCGCGATCGCGGCCTGCCCGCGGCGCGCGCCGCGCCCGATCCTCCCGCGCGCGAGCCACGCCGGCAGGTAGCCCAACAGAAACGCCACGATGAAGGCCGCGCCGAAGCCGATCACGGCGACGAGCGCCGGGTACACGGCGATCTCGAACGGCGCCGTGCGCTTCCAGATCACGAGCGGGACCGCGTGGCCCACGACGTCGTGGTTCCAGATCATGAAGAAGAACGAGTACACCAGCGCCGCCACGGCGACGACGAGTCCCACCATGATGCGGATCAGCTTGATCATGCCCGCCTCGTGCCGCGCGCGGAGCGTGTGGACGGTCGCGAACCGGTCGGAGTGCTCACGGCCGCGCCTGAGCGGTGCGGCGCGCCGCCGTGGTGATAGCCGGTGCCGTCGAGGATCTGGAACGCCCGATAGAGCTGCTCGACCAACACCAAGCGAACCAGCTCGTGCGGGAACGTCATTTTCGACAGGGATACCGTGAAGCGCGCGCGCGAGGCAACCGCAGGATCGAAACCGTACGCACCGCCGATCGCGAAGCTGAGCAGACGCGTGCCGCTCGCCTGCCAGCCTCCGAGGCGCGCCGCGAAGGCCTCGCTGGTGAGCTCCTCGCCGTGCTCGTCGAGGCGCACCAGGGTCGAGTCGCTCGGGACTCGGGCGAGGATGCGCTCGGCCTCGCGGGCGCGGCCGTCGGGCCGGTCGCCAGGATCGGCCTTCACCTCGAGCCATTCGACGGCGCGCGGTCCGCGCAACCTCGACAGGTAATCGGCGACCCCCTCGCGCACGTACGGCGTGCGCGTGGCGCCGACCGCGATCACCTGGATCTTCATGCCCGGATCGGACGGCGCGCGGCGCCGCCGCGGGCGCGCATCTACGCGCCGGGCTCGGCGCTGTCGAGGGCGCCAGGCCCCTCGTCGGGCGCTTCCGGCAGCTCGAGGCGCGGCGCGTCCGACCACAGGCTCTCGAGGTCGTACACCGAGCGCTGGGGCGCGTAGAAGACGTGCACGACCACCTCGCCGGCGTCGACCAGGACCCATTGGCCCCGCGACTCGCCTTCGGTGCCGAGGATGGGTACGCGCGCCGCCTTCATGGCCTGCACGATGCTGTCGACGATCGCCTTCACCTGACGGTCGCTACGGCCGCTCACCACCACGAAGAAGTCGGTGAACGGCGATCGACCGCGGAGGTCGATCACGACGGGATCGAGCGCCTTGCGATCGCGCGCCCATTCCACGCACGCCAGCGCCAATGCCGCGCCTTCCGGGCGCTTCGCCTGCGCGCCCGACGGTCGGCCGGTTTTGCGATCAGCCACGAATCTGCCCCTCGCCGTAGACCACGAATTTGCGGGTGGTGAGCTCTTCGAGCCCCATCGGGCCGAAGGCGTGCAGCTTGGTGGTGGAGATGCCGATCTCGGCACCCAAGCCGAGCTGGTTGCCGTCCGCGAATCGCGTCGACGCGTTCACCAGGACGCACGAAGAGCCGACCTCGCGCAGGAAGCGCTGCGCGTTGGCGTAGTCGCGCGTCACGATGCTCTCCGTGTGCATCGAGCCGTAACGCTCGATGTGCGTCATCGCCGCGTCGAGGTCGTCGACCACCTTCATCGCCACCACCAGGTCGAGGAACTCGGCGGGCCAATCGTCCTCGGTGGCGGCGCGCGCCGCCGGAACCAGCGCGACCGTGCGCGGGCAGCCCCGGATCTCGACGCCCGCCGCGATCAACGCGTCCGCCAGCGCCGGCACCAGCACCGCAGCCGCCTTCGCGTGGACCAGCACCGTCTCGACGGCGTTGCACACTGACGGCCGCTGCACCTTGCCGTTGATCACGATGTCGCGCGCCATCTCGAGGTCGGCGGACTCGTCGACGAACACGTGGCAGACACCCTTGTAGTGCTTGATGACCGGGATCCGCGAGTGCTGCGCCACGAAGCGGATGAGCGCCTCGCCGCCGCGCGGGATGATGACGTCCACGTCGTCCTCGGCCTCGAGCAGGTGCTGGACGGCCGCGCGATCGGTGAACGGCACCAGCTGCACCGCGTCGGCGGGCAAGCCGGCGGCGACGATCGCCCCGCGCGCCACCTCGGCGAGCGCCTGATTCGACTCGATCGCGTCCGAGCCGCCCTTGAGCACGCACGCGTTACCCGCCTTGAAGCACAGCACGGCCGCGTCGATGGTCACGTTCGGGCGCGCCTCGTACACGATGCCGATGACGCCGAGAGGGATGCGCATGCGCCCCACCAGCAACCCGTTCGGCCGCCGCCACATGCCGGTGATCTCGCCCACCGGGTCCGGCAAGGCCACCACCTCGCGCACGGCGGAGGCGATGTCGCGAACGCGCTTCGCGTCGAGCGCCAGGCGATCGAGCATGGCCGGGGCGACGCCGGCCTCGCGGGCCCGCGCCAGATCGAGCGCGTTGGCTTCGAGGATCCAGTCGGTGCGCGTCTCGAGCGCGGCGGCGATCCCCTCGAGCGCCTGGTTCTTGCGCGCCGAGCCGGCGGCGGCGAGCGGACGCGCGGCGGCGCGCGCCTGGCGCGTGATCGCCCGCACGCGGCTCGCGAGGTCCATCGATCCAGTCATGGCTTCGCTCACGTTCCTCGGGAATCCACCGTCAGCACGAGATCGTCGCGGTGAATCACCTCGTCCGTGTAACGGTAACCCAGAATCGACTCGATCTCACGGGAATGACGGCCCTGGATGCGCTCGACCTCGTCCGATCCGTAGCTCACCAGCCCGCGCGCGAGCTCGCGTCCGTCGGGCCCGAGCACCTTCACCGCATCGCCCGACACGAAGCGGCCGCGCACCGCGCGCACGCCCTTGGGCAGCAGGCTCTTTCCCTCCTGCAGCAGCGCCCGCATCGCGCCGGCGTCCACCTGCAGCTCGCCTTGGGGGCGGCGGGTGTAGGCGATCCAGTGCTGACGGCTCGACACCCGCTTGCCGCTCGGCACGAACACCGTGCCCACGTCCTCGCCCGCCACCGCGCGCGAGAGCAGCCCGGGACGCAGACCGTTCGCGATCACCACCCACACGCCCAGCCTGCCGGCGATGCGCGCCGCGTGCAGCTTGCTCGCCATGCCGCCGCGGCCGATCGACGACGAGCTCTCGCGCGCCAGCGCCTCGACCGCGGTCGTGACCTCGTCGACCCAGCCGAGTCGCGGCGAGCCGGGGTGCAAGCGCGGATCCTGCTCGTGAAGCCCGTCGGACGTGGTGAGCAGCACGAGCAGATCGGCCTCCACCACTCCCGTGAGCATCGCCGCGAGCCGGTCGTTGTCGCCGAACGTGAGCTCCTCGATGCTGGTGACGTCGTTCTCGTTGACGATGGGCAGCACCCGATGCCGCCTGAGGGTCTCGAGCGCGCCGCGCACGTTGAGGTAGCGCTCGCGATGGGCGAGGTCGCCGTGGGTGAGCAACACCTGCGCCACGGTGATGCCGTGGGCCCGGAAGGCCTCCGCGTATGCGTGCATCAGCACGCCCTGGCCGATGGCGCTCGCGGCTTGCACGTCGGCGATGGCGCGCGGCCGCTCCGTCCAGCCGAGCCGCTCCATCCCGCCCGCGACCGCGCCGGACGTCACCAGCAGCAGGTCGACTCCCGTCGCGTGCAAGGCCGCCAGATCGTCCGCCAGGGCGCGGATGCGAGCCGGCCCGCCCGCCTGCTCCAGGCTCGAGAGCACACCGCTGCCGACCTTCACCACCACGCTGCGCAGGCGGGTCGGGAACTCCTTCGCGGGACCACGAGCGGCGCTCACGTCTGCTCCTCGGCGGCGCCTTCGTCCGCCCCCGCGAGGCGCGCCTCGCGATGCGCCGCGCGCACCTCGCGGATCGTTCCCCACACGCGCTTCATCAACAGTTCGACCCCCTCGCCGGTGGCGGCCGAGATCGGCAGCACCGGATGTCCGAGCGCCTCGAGCTGCCCACGACAGGCCTCGAACGCCGCCCGCGCCTCGGGCAGATCCATCTTGGTGGGCACGATGAGGGTTGGCTTGCGTTCCACTTCGGGGTCGTAGGCTTCGAGCTCGGCGTGCATCAGGCGGTAGCTCTCGAGCGGAGGTGCTGGCGCGGTGGGGCCCATGTCGATCAAGTGGACGAGCACGGGGGCCCGCTCGACGTGGCGCAGGAATTGATGACCGAGACCGGCGCCGAGATGCGCGCCCTCGATCAAGCCGGGCAGATCGGCGAGCACGAACGACTCGTATTCGCCCACGCTCACCACCCCGAGGATCGGCGCCTTGGTGGAGAACGGATAATCGGCGATCACGGGGCGCGCCGCCGACACACGCGCCAGCAGCGTGGACTTGCCGGCGTTGGGAAAGCCCACGAGCCCGGCGTCCGCGAGCAGGCGCAGCTCGAGCCGCAACCGGCGCGACTCGCCGGGCTTGCCGCTTTGCGCCTGGAGCGGTGTCCGGCGCGTCGCCGATCGAAACGCGGCGTTGCCCTTCCCGCCCGCGCCGCCCTTGGCGACGACCAGCTCCTGCCCGTCGGCGTCGAGGCTCCCGAGCTCCATCTCGCGGTCGAGATCGATCACCCGCGTGCCGGCGGGGACGCGCAGCACGAGGTCGTCACCGGACGCGCCGGTCTTGTCGTTGCCGCTGCCGTGGGAACCGCGCCCTGCGCGGAACATCCCCTGCGGAAAGCGAAGCTCGAGCAACGTCGAGAGCTGCGCGTCGGCCCGCACCACCACGCTGCCGCCGTGCCCGCCGTCGCCGCCGTCCGGTCCGCCCTTCGGATTGCGACGGAAACGACGAAAGCTGACGCATCCGTTCCCACCGTCGCCGGCGTGAACCTGGATCTCGACCTCGTCGACGAACTTCATGACGTTGCTGCTCGCGGGCTCGTCGCCGGGAAGCCGGCGCGATGCTCTCCCGCCGGGAGAGCGCGGCCGGGTGTGGGTGAACCGACGAAAATGCCCACCGCCTCGCGACGGTGGGCATCGGAACCCACGGATTGGATGGAAACCGGCGTCAGGCGTCCACGTGGACTCGGGTGCGCCCCGCCTTCTTGCCGAACGACTCGTACTTCACGACGCCGTCGACCTTCGCGAACAGGGTGTAGTCGCGACCCATGCCCACGTTTCGACCTGGATGCACCACCGTGCCCAGCTGGCGGACCAGGATGCTGCCCGCCTGGATCGACTGGCCGGCGTAGACCTTGATGCCTCGGTGCTGCCCGGGGCTGTCACGGCCATTGCGACTCGAGCCCTGACCTTTTTTGTGAGCCATGGTGACGTCTCCTTCCGGGCACCGGTTGTCGCGGCGGGTGACCCCACGCCGCGAACCGCGTTCAAGCCGGTGCTTCGATCTTCTGGATGCGGATCACGGTCTGCGCCTGGCGATGGCCGATCCGGCGCGCGTACTTCTTGCGGCGCTTGTAGGTGAACACCCGGATCTTGCGGCCCCGTGCCTGGCGCACCACCTCGCCCACCACGCGCGCTCCGGCGACCACCGGCGCACCGACCAGCACGGCCTCGCCACCGCCGATCAACAACACGCGGTCGAGGTCGACGGTCGCGCCAGGCTCGCCGCCCAGACGCTCCACCGCGAGCAGCTCACCTTCCTCGACGCGATACTGCTTTCCACCAGTCTCGATCACGGCGTACATCGGACACTCTCCGTGGCGCGGCGCCGCGATCGGCGCCACCGCTGCAACACATCGATTTCGCTCGGAAACGACGGAAACTATCCGTGGTGTCCCAGGGTGTCAAGGCGAGCTTGCCGCGCGCCCGCGCCGAAAACGGGCGCGGGGCGGCTGCACCCGAACGCTGGATCAGCCGGCGACAGCACCGTCGATCCGCTCCAGGACTCCCAGCTCGCGCAGCTTGGCCAGGCTCTTGAGCGTGTCGAGATCCGTGAGACCCGACTCGTCGCACACCGTGCCGACGCGGTGGTGGCGCTGCACCAGCAGCATCACGTACTTGCCGTTGGCGTCGATCTGGCTCTCGAGCACCTCGTGCTCCCCCCACTCCTGGTACGCGGCGTCCTCGCCCCCCAGCTCGTTCGAGAGCTGGTCGTGCTCGATCCGCTGGAAGAGCGCCGTCATGGTGAGGTCCTCGACGTCGCCGAGATCGGGACCGAGCTGCGGGGGAACCACCGCCAGCTCTTCCATGCTCCAACGCGCGTGACGCCACGTGAAGAGCCGGAACGCCGCCTTGAGCCCGATCTGCCGCCCCGCGGTTGCGCTCAGCACGCGATCGCCGGCCACCAGGATCTCGCCGGTCTCGCCATAGCGCCCGGCCTCGTGCTCGTCCGCTCCGTTTGCGGTGCCGCCGCCGCCACGGATGAGCGAGATGCGCGCGCTCTTGCCATCGAGGCTGACCATCTGCAGCAGATCGGCGAGCGGCGTGTCGGCCACCGACCCCGCAACCGGCCCCTTGGCCGCCTGCGGCGCGACGCCCTTGCCCGCGCGCGTCAGCAGGTTCCGCACCCGCAGCACCACCTCGTCCCGATCGAACGGCTTGGGGATGTAGTCGTCGGCGCCCATCTCGAGTCCCTGCAGGCGCTTGGGCACGCCGTCCAGCGCGGTCAGGAACATGAACGGGATGTTGCTGGTCTCGGGCCGCGCCTTGAGCAGGCGGCAGAGGAAGAAGCCGTCCAGGTTCGGCATCTGGATGTCGGAGATGATGAGGTCCGGCTTGCGCCCCATGATGAGCGCGATCGCTCGATCCCCGTCGTCCGCGGTCAGCACGTCGTAACCCGCGGCGGACAACGCTTCCTTCATCGTGGCGAGGATGGCGCGGCTGTCGTCGACGACCAGGATCGTGGGTGTGGCCATGGCGCGCTCCCGATGGGCTCGAACAATCGTCGCCTGGTTCTACCGGCTTGCATCGATCGAGAGCAAGGACGGCCCGCTCCGGGCTCCGCCAGCGCTCGTCACGCGAACCAGCCGGGATCGAGGTCCGCCACGAACCCATCCTCGGCCTCGATCGCCGCGAGCCGCTGGACGTCGATCGCGTTCGCGCGCAGCTCGTGGGCGAGCGAGCGAAAGCGCGCGAGATGCTCGCGAATGCGTGCCTCGGCGTAGCCCGACACGGTCCCGGCGCGCAGGATGAAGCTCCAGTCGCTCGCCATCGCGAGCAACGCCTCGCGCCCGGCCTGTGCCAGCGCCCGGCGGCCGAGCTCGCTGCGCTCGGCGGCGAAATCCCGTGCGAGGCGCGTCATCTGCTCGGCGACCTCGCGCACCTCGCGGACCACCCACGCGTTGCGGGGATCGAGCCACGACTCGCGATAGCCGCCCGCCCCCCACGACGACGCGGACGGCATCGCCTCCTGCAGTCGCGGGCGAGCCGCGAGCTCCGCGCTCGGCGTCACCAGGGTCACGTCGTCGCGCTGCGCCGCCTCGCGGACCAGGGCGTCCAGGAAGATCGGCCCCTCGAACCACCAATGCCCGAAGAGCTCGGCGTCGAACGGAGCGACGAAGAGCGGGGCGCGGTGCAGCACCGGCGCGAGCGCGTTCGCCCGCGCCACGCGTCCCGCGAGGAAATCCCGCGCATCGGCGCACGCCTGGTGCGCGGCCGCATCCGGATCGTAGGCGCGCTTGCGATCCGAGCCGCGATCGGTGACGGCGTGGAGCTTGATGCCGGTCGGCCAGCCGCGTCCGGACTCGTCGAGCGCCGGCAGGTGGGGTCGGAGATCGCAGCTCTGCCCGAGGTCGCGATGGAACTCGCGGTAGAGCGGGTGCCCCGGGTACCCGGACTCGGCGCTCCACACCGCGTCCGAGGACTCGGGATCGCGACCGAACATCGCCACCCCGCCGGGGGTGCACACCGGCGCGTACGGACCGAAGAGCGCAGGCGGATCGGCGGTCGCGAGCGCGTGGGCGTCCACCACCGACCAGCGAATGCCGAGCTCGGCGAGCAGGGGGTCGAGCGCTTCGACGAAGCCGCACTCGGGCAACCACAAGCCGAGTGGCGGCGCGCCGAAGCGGCGCGCGTGGCACGCGATCCCGGTGCAGAGCTGGGCGCGCATCGCCGCGTCGAGCCCTGCCAGATTGGGCAGGAACGCGTGGGTCGCGGCGGTGGTGAAGAGCTCGAGCGGCGCCCCGCGCGCGAGCGCCGCGAAAGCACCCAGCACGTCGCCGCCGAGCGCGCGATTGCGCGCCGCGACGCGCACCAGGTGCTCCCGGTGGTGCGCGAGCGGCGCGCTCAGCTCCGCGGCCCGATGTGGGCTCACGAGCTCGCGCTCGACCACCGCGAGCGCTGCAGCGATGCGTTCCTCCGAGCGGCGCCGAAGCAGCGGATCGTCGAGCATCGCGATGAGCGTCGGGCTCACGCTGAGCGCCAGCGCGAACGGCACGCGGTCGCGCACCCAGCCCTCGATGCGTTCGAGCAACGGCAGGTAGCAGTCGACCAGCGCCTGGACGAGCCACGCCTCTTCCAGCACGTCGTCCCGACCGGGGTGACGGACGTACGGCAGGTGCGCGTGCAGAACGATCGCGAGTCGCGCGCCGTCGTTCATGGCCGCGGTGGGGCGGCGAGCGGCGCCGCCGCGCTCGCTCCCGCGACGGCGGCGCAGCGCGGCGCGAGGCTCAGCGCTTCTTGTCGCGCAGCGCTTCGAGCGCCTTGCGCACCGCCCAGCCGCCGAGCTTGGCGATGCCGGTGGTGACCCGCAGCACGCCGCCCGCCGCTTGGACCAGGCCGCGCCCCAGCGACCCGAGACCGCCGACGAGCTGATCCCAGCCCGGTGGCGCGGCGCTGGCCGGCACCAGAGCGGTGCTCTCGCTCGGAGCCGGCACCGGAAGCTGGCGCTTCTCGAGTGCGGTGCTGACCGGCTTGGGCGCCACGTTCTCGCTCACCTCGGCGGAAGACCAGACACCTTCCGCTGCAGTGGGCTGATCGCCGTGCACGTCGACCGAAGCGGAGGCCGGCTCGAGCGTGCCCGCCTGTCGGCCCGGATCGGCGGCACTCGGCGCGTGGGGCGCCCGGGGCGCGGACGACGGCGGCTCCGCTGGCGGCCACGACGCCGTCGCGCGGGGAATCGCGCGCTCCGTGGCGATCCCGACCGGTGTGCGCACGTGCGCGTCGGCGGCCTCGACGCGGTCGGCGCTTCCCGCAGCGCGGGCCATGACGGGCGTCGGGCGCGCGGCGAACGGCGCCCACGCCTCGCTGGCGCCGAGCCCGGGCACCCCGGGCGGCGCGCCTGCGGATTTCGACCAGCCGCCGAGCGGCGACGTGCTGGTCGCCTGCCTCGCGAGATCAACCAGGGCCTCGGGTGGTGGCGCCAGCACGCTCGGCGACGCCGCGGCGAGATCCGTGGTCGAAGGTGCGGCGATCGTCGCAGCGTCCGCGACGGCGGCGGCTCGCTCGCCTGGCGACGCGGGCTGCGCCGGCTCGGGCGCCGCTGCGGGCGGCTCGATCGTGCGAAAGCGCAACCGCGCCGCATCCGGCGGCTCCCAGGTGGCCGGCACGGATCTCGGCATGGCGACCGTGCCGGAACGTGCGACGGCGACGAAGCTGCCGTCGTCGCCGACCAGCCCGATCTCCACGATCTGGCGCGTTCCTGGCTTGCTGACGCGCACGAACGCGTCGCGATCCGCGTCGCTGACGTCGAACTCGAGCACCGCGTACGCCGCTTCGGCGGCTTCCGTGCCGGTGACCTCGTGGGTCCGGAGCACCAGACGGCTGGCGAGGGCGCCGTGGCCGAGCCGAGCGCGCGCGGCGGCGAGCGCCTCGGTCGAGATGTCCCAATAGACGTAGATGACGGCGGGATCGCGCGCGAGCCCGACGATCCGCGCGCCGAGCTCGCCGGCGGTGGCATCGGCGGGCGACGGCGCGCCGATCGGGCGCGCGGACGAGAGCATGCGAGTGTTGTTCACGAGAGCCTCCGGGGACTCCCCTGATAGCAGTGTGGCACCGTGGCGGCTACCCCGCGCGGCGGCCGATCCAGGTGGTGCCGATCGGCCACGCCCGCGCCGGCGCAAGACGGTCGAGCCAGGCAAGGCGCTCGACACAGGCGAAACCCGCCCGCTTGAGCCCGAGCAGAGGCGCGGTCGGCGGCCACAGAAACCGGTAGAGGTGCGCCGCGACCGCCCCCACCCCGGCGAGCTTCCCGGGTCCCACGTGCTCGGTCACGAAGCCGGCGTCCTCGAGCAGCTCGCGAATGCCGTCGGGCGTGAAGCGCCAGCGATCGACCGGGTAGAGGTGCACTTCGTGAAGAAAGGGCACCCAGACGTAGAGCGGCGCCCCGGCTGCGAGCACGCGCGCGATCTCGCCGAGGACACGCGCGGGGCGATCGACGTGCTCGAGCACCGCGACCAGCAACGCCGCCTGCAACGCTCCGGACGCGAACGGCAACGACTCCAGATCCGCGACCACGTCCGGCCGCGCCGCGAGATCGCGATCGAGCGTCGCGAGCGCCCGCCCCGGGTCTGCGGCGAGTGGCGGGACACCGACGCCGAGATCCCATGCGCGGCGGCCGCGTGCAGGACCCGCCAGGAACTCGGCGATCTCGCGCTCCGCGACGAACCGGGCCGGGGAGTGCAGGTAGCGCTCCGCAAGCGAGGGTCGCGCGCTCACGGCTCGCGCTCGCGGGGAAGGCGCACCCATTCGCCGCGCTCGAAGTCGAAGCGCTTGACGGGCCGCGCTGGATTGCCCGCGACCACCGTCGCCGGGGGAACGTCGTCGATCACCACCGCGTTGGCGCCGATCACCGCGTTGTCGCCGATCGTGAGGCCGTGGGCACCGATGAGCGCCGCGCCGACGCCGATCCACACGCTGCGCCCGATTCGCACGAAGCCCGGCGTGGCGAGCCCCTGGTGCGCGATCGGCCGCGTGGGATCGGCGTACGCGTGGTTGTGATCGGTGATGTACGTGTGATGGGCGACGTACGACCAATCGCCGAGCTCGACGCGGTTGGCGGCGGTGATGCACGCCCGCATGCCCACGTACGAATCGTTGCCGATCGAGAGCCGTACACCTTCCGCGAAGCCGTGCTGGACGTGCAGCCAGGCGTCGCGATCGATGGTCACGCGGTCGCCGAAGGCCATTCCCTCGGCGCCCTCGATGCGCAGCCCGGGCTCGAGCCGCACCGCGCTGCCGACCGCCCCGAAGGGATGCGCCGCCAGGGGATCGGGCGTGGGCGAGAGGTACTCGCGCAGCGCCCGGAATCCACGCCCGAGCCAGCGACGCGTCGGTGATCGGATCGGCATCGTTGCCACCTCGCGAGCGTCGCGATGCGCGAATCGCGCGCGCCACGCGGCACGCGCGCCACCACCGTAGACGCGTCCGGGTCGCAACGCTACCATGCCGCCGCACTCGCATCGGGAGCTCGTCGCCATGAGTCGAAGGACCGTGATCGCAAGCGCGCTCGCGCTCGCCGTCGTCGTGCTCGCCGGGCCGCTGGCGTGCAGCAAGAAGGACCAGGACCTCGTGACGCTTGGCGATCCCGCGGCCGGTGCGACCGACACCCTGACCGTCGGCCAGCTGCTCATGAACCTGGCGGGCGCCATGGACAAGCCCGTCAAGCTCAAGGCCGACCTCGGGCAGAAGGGCAACACGAGCGACGGCTACATCAGCCTGACGGTGGTGTCCGCCAGCGGGCCGTTCGAGATCCGCGTCGCCGAGAAGTATCGAGACGGCGTCGACAAGCTGAAGCCGAACGACCGCTTCATCGCCATCGGGCAGCTCGCCGCCGCGGGATCCGAGGTGAACCCGCGGATGGTCTTCCAGGTCGACTGAGCCCCCCAACTCGCTGGCTCGGCCCGTCGAGACCTCGCCGAGCCCGGTGCGCCGCGGAATCACGAACCTCGCGATGAGCCACGATTCCGCGTCGCCGGAACCCAACCGCAGGCGCGGCGCGCGTCGCGTCGCGCGCCTGCTGCTGATCGCGCTGCTCAGCGTTGCGGTGGTGCCGCTCGCGAGCGAGGAGGCGTGGTCGGCGGGCAGCACCCGCACCACTTCCAAGTCGTCGCGGACCAGCAGCAGCACCACCAAGCGCAAGACCACCAGCACGAAGAGCAAGCGCACCCAGCGCTCGCCCCGCACCGGCCGCGCCGCCAAGCCGGCCGCCGTGCCCGTCGGCAACCCCATCGACCATCTGGTCGGCCCGAGCGACGTGCTGGTGGTCGTGGGCCCCAACGGCGCGCGCATCCGGAACGTGAACCCGTCGCTCTCGTTCGTGCCCGCCTCGACGCTCAAGGTCGTGACCGCGCTGGTGGCGCTCGAGCGTCTCGGGCCGGAGTACCGGTTCAAGACCACGTTTCTCGTCGACGACGAAGGCCGCCTGGTGATCGAGGGCGGCGGTGACCCCTACCTGGTCTCCGAGGAGCTGGCGCTCATCGCGGACCGGCTGGCGGCGCGCGCGCCAGCGCGTGGGTTCACCGGCATCCGCGTCGACGACTCCGCGTTCGCGCGCGGCCTCACCGTGCCCGGCTCCTCGGACACCGCGAACCCGTACGACGCCCCCGTGGGAGCCCTCTCCGCGAACTTCAACACCATCTCGGTGCGCCGCCTGAAGAACGGGCTGGCGAGCGGCGAGGCGCAGACGCCGCTCACGCCCACGGCGCGCGAGATCGCGATGGGCTGGAACTTCCGGAGCTGGGCGCGACTCAGCCTCCGCGACCCCGACGTCACGGCTCGCTACACGGGCGAGCTCATCGCCGCGATGCTGCGCGATCGCGGCGTGGCGGTGGGCGGGACGGTCGAGCGACTGGCGAGCCGGCCCGCCGGCCTCACCGCGCTCTACGTCCACGAGCAGAGCCGCCCACTGGCCGAGGTGCTGCGCGAGTGCCTGAAGACGTCGAGCAACTTCATCGCCAACCAGGTCTTCCTGACGATGGCGCTCGAGACGTACGGCGCGCCGGCGACGTTCGAGAAAGGCGCGCGGGTGGTGCTCGGACACCTCGCCGCGCGCGGGCTCGCCGACGGCTTCCAGATCGTCGAGGGATCGGGACTGTCCCGCGACAACCAGGCGACGGCCGAGTCCTTCCTGCGTGTGCTCGCCGAGTTCGAGCCGTGGATCGGCCTGCTGCGCACCCACGAGGGCTCGCCGAGCAAGACCGGAACACTCTCGGGAACGCGGACGCTGGTGGGCTACTTCGATCACGAGAAGCTCGGCCACCTGCACTACGTCATCTTCCTGGACGGCAATCGCAGTGGCGTGCGATTCGAGCTGGTTCGGCTGTTCCGCGACTACCTCTGACCCTGGGGCGCGCCGCGACCGTCGGTCGGGCTCGCCACGCAAACGACCCGCAGGCTCGAGGAGAGGCTTCGTCATGATCCTTCGCGACAAGGTGGCATTGGTGACCGGTGGTGCATCGGGGCTCGGCGAGGCGACCGTCCGACGGTTCCTGGACGAGGGCGCGCGGGTCGCGATCCTCGATCGCCCCGGCAGTCGCGGTGCCGAGGTCGCCGCGAGCGCCGCGGGACGCGCGATCTTCGTGCCGGCCGACGTGACCAGCGCCGACGGTGTGGCGAGCGCGGTCGCCGAGACGGTCGGCAAGCTCGGCCCGCTCTCGGTCGCGGTGAGCTGCGCCGGCACCGGCGCCGCGTTGCGCACGCTCACCAAGGAAGGACCGATGCCGCTCGACGTGTTCGAGATGGTGATCCGCGTGAACTTGATCGGGACCTTCAACGTGATCCGGCTCGCCGCTGCGGAGATGGCGAAGAACGCGCCCGACGAGGGCGGTGAGCGCGGCGTGATCGTCAACACGGCGTCCATCGCGGCGTACGACGGCCAGATCGGCCAGGCGGCCTATTCGGCTTCGAAGGGCGGCGTGGTGGGCATGACGCTGCCGATCGCGCGCGATCTCGCCTCGCTCGGCATCCGCTGCGTGACGATCGCGCCAGGCACCTTCGACACGCCCATGCTGGCGATGCTGCCCGACGACGCGCGTGCGGCGCTGGCGGCGCAGATTCCGTTCCCGCGCCGCCTCGGCAACCCCGCCGAGTACGCGGCCCTCGCCGCCCACGTGGTCGCGAACCCGATGCTCAACGGCGAAACCATCCGTCTCGACGGCGCGCTGCGCATGCCGCCCAAATGATTCGCCGAGTGTTTCGGCCCGCTGGCGGGACCAGTCGCTGAGCACTCGAGGCGGCGTCATCGGCTGACCTCGAGAATGCCGACGTGACACCGCGGCGCGGTGGCGACGAGCGATCGGAGTGGAGGGCACCATGACCGAAGCGCGCCATCGGAAATTCTGGGGCTGGGGCTACGAGGACGCCGAGCCGAGCGCCGACGAGCTCGCCCCGCTCACGGCCTTGGTCGAAGCACGCTTCGGCGGTGGTGGGCTGGCGCCGGTCGCGGCGCCCCGGATCGCCGACGTCGAGATCCCGCCGAGCCGCGTGCGCGCGCCCGCGACCCTCGCGGCACGCTTCGAGACCTCGCCCCGCGAGCGCCTCGGCCACACCTACGGCAAATCGTTCCGCGACGTGGTGCGCGGGCTGCGGCGCGATTTCCCCAATCCGCCCGACGCCGTCGCCTACCCCAGCGACGAGGCGGAGCTGGCGGCGATCCTCGACTGGTGCGACTCGCAACGCTTCGTGGCGATCCCGTACGGCGGCGGCTCGAGCGTGGTCGGCGGAGTCGAGGCGCCGGCGCGCGACCAGCACGCGGGCGTGATCTCCATCGACCTCGGTCGGCTCGATCGCGTCCTCGAGATCGATCGCACCTCGCGCGCCGCGCGTATCCAGGCCGGCGTGCTCGGTCCCGCCCTCGAAGACCAGCTGCGGCCGCACGGCCTGACGCTGCGCCACTTCCCCCAATCCTTCGAGCTCAGCACCCTCGGTGGTTGGATCGCGACGCGCTCGGGCGGGCACTACGCGACGGTGCTCACCCACATCGACGACATGGTCGAGTGTCTGCGCGTGGTCACGCCGACCGGCGTGGTGGCGACCCGGCGTCTGCCGTCCTCCGGCGCGGGCCCGAGCCCGGACCGGCTCTTCGTCGGTTCGGAAGGCATCCTCGGCATCGTCACCGAAGCATGGATGCGCCTTCAGGATCGGCCGCGCTTTCGCGCCTCGACCGCCGTCTCGTTCGACGATTTCCTGCACGGCGCCGAAGCGGTTCGCGCGATCGCCCAAGCGGGGCTGATGCCCACGAACTGCCGGCTCCTCGACCCCATCGAGGCCTTCAACTCGGGCACCAGCATGAGCGGCGAGACGATCCTGGTGGTGGGCTTCGAGTCCGCCGACCACCCGCTCGATGCCTGGATCGCGCGCGCGCTGGAGCTGTGTGGCGATCACGGCGGCCGCTTCGACGCCGGCAGTGCCCGCACCCGCGTCGAGCGCGACGGCATCGGCGACGAGGCCGTCGGCGCGTGGCGGCGCGCCTTCCTGCGCATGCCCTACGTCCGCGACGCGATGGCTCGCTTCGGCTTGATCGCCGAGACCTTCGAGACCGCCGTGACCTGGGATCGCTTCCCCGAGCTCGATGCGCGGGTGCGCGAGGCCACGCTCGACGCCGCGCGCCGCGTGTGCGGCGCCGCGGAGGTCACGTGCCGCTTCACGCACGTCTATCCCGACGGCCCCGCGCCCTACTACACCGTGCTCGCGCCGAGCCGCCTCGACCGTCAGCTCGAGCATTGGCTGGAGATCAAGAGTGCTGCGTCCGAGGCCATCCTCGCAGCCGGCGGCACCATCACCCATCACCATTCCGTCGGCCGCGATCACCGCCCCTGGTACGACCGCGAGCGACCGGCGGCCTTCGCGGCTGCGCTGGCCGCCGCCAAGCAGTCCCTGGATCCGCGCGCGATCCTGAACCCGGGCGTGCTCGTCGATCCACGCTGAGCCGCTCGCTCGCGGCGCCGTTGAGCCGTATGATCGGCGCCGCGCGGCACCGTCCCGCGCGTTGCGCCATGCGATCGAGCCGCCCAACGCCGTCTTCGCCCGAAGCCGATCGTGCACCGCGCCGCGCACGTCGAGGGCGGCGCACCGCGGTGCTCTCGCTGCTCTCGCTGCTCGCGCCGCTCGCGCCGTGGGTGCTCGCTCCACCCGCCGCCGCGCAGCTGGAAGGCTCCGTGGTGAGCCCGAGCGGACTCACCACCGGGCCCACCGCCTGGGGGGAGTTCCGTCTCGACGTGCTGCTCGAGACCGCGTTTCGAGACTCCACCCACGTTCGCTTTCCGATCAACCACCCCTTCCCACCCGATTTCCTGCCGCCCGGCGAGACGACGATCTCCCTCGAGACGCCGGCCGGCGGGCCCTCCCTCGAGCTGGTGACGGTGAGCCTCGGCGGCGCGGTGGACTTCAGCCCCGACATCGCCGCGCGGGTGCGCGTCGACGTCGTCGACCGCTACAGCGAGAACCCGTCCTCGAACGACGACGTGCTGGTGCGCGAGGCATGGCTTCGCTTCGGCCAGCTCTCGGCGCCGCTCGAGCGCGCGCCCGGCACCACGGCGTACGCGCGCATCGGTCGCGCACCGCGTTTCTCGCGGCCACCCTGGCGCAATCTGGAGAGCTGGGGGCTCGTGAGCACCGCGATCGGCCGCTTCGAGGAAGACCAGCTGGAGGTCGGCGGCACGCTGGGCGAGCACCTGTACTGGCGCGGCGCGCTGGCCGACGGAAACCCGCTCTTCTTCCGAGATCCCAACGCGCTCGCCGGCGACAACGGGACGGCCCAGCGCGTTCCCGGCCACGTCGAGCCGGATTTCCAATCGGGCTTTCCGATCCTCTACGACACGCTGCCGCAAGACGTGAACCTCGACGGCGACCTCCAGTACGGCGGGGGGCTCGGCGCGCGCTGGATCGACGACGATCGACGCCGCGGCATCGATGCGCTCGGCTGGTACTTCCAGCGCAGGCTGGCGGCGCGCGCGCCGATCGACGGCTCGTTCTACGGCGGCGATCTCGACCTCCTGAACGATGCCTCGGGCCTCACGCTGCCGTTCCACGGCGCGCGCAAGCTCGAAACGGGCGTCAACGTGCTGCTGCGCTACGCAGGGCTTCGCTTGTTCGGCCAGTTCGTGCACCAGGACATCGCGGCGCTCGTGCGCCACGGCTTCGAGGTCGAGCTCGCCTATCGCATCCAGCTCGACGGCTGGTTCGCATCCGGCGATCTCTCGGTCCTCAACTGGGTGCAGCCCGCCTTTCGATTCTCGAGCCTGGACAACCGATTCCGCCCCGAGCCTGGATTCGTCGCGCCCTCGATGGCGTGGGATTGGCGCAAGTACGACGCGGGCGTGCGTGTCGGCGTGATTCGCGGCCTCGACGCCACCCTCGAGTACAGCCACCACGACGTGGTGCTGTTCAGCGGACGCCTGCTCCATCCCGACGAGCTGCTCGCGACCCTCCGACTCGGACTGTGAGCCGCGCTGCCGCGCTGCCTCCGGGCGCCGCCGTCGGGCACGGCTTGCGTTCGCGTGGGGGGCGAAATAGTGTGCCGCGCGGAAAGCCCGCGGGCTCGCCCGAGGCGGTGCTGGTGCCGCGCGGGCCGCGGGCTCGACGTCGATGTCGCCAGCGCCCGATCCCCGGCTCTTCATCGTGGCGAGCAGCTGCGTCGCCGCGCTGCTCGTGCTCCACGCGTGGCGCACGTACGGCGCGCGCCTCGGCCGCGGCTTGATCGGCGCGCTGGTGGTGACGGCGGCGTGGAAGGAGCTGGCGATCCAGCCCTTGCCGTACGAGGTGTTGCTGCACGGCGCCAAGCCGCTCGGGATCCCCGTCGGCATCATCGTGGGCTGGCTCACGACGTCGCTCTTGGCCATCGAATGGGCTCGTCGCATCGCGCCGCTCGCGCCGCGGCGACTCGCGCGACGGCGCGGCGTGCGATTGGCGTTGACGGCGTTCTTCGCGGGCTGGATGGCGCGCGCCGTGGAGCCCATCGGCCAGGCCGCAGGCTGGTGGAGGTGGTTCCACCACGCCCTGGCGCCCCACCGGTGCTGGCCGAGGGCGACTGGGCGATCAACGTCGTGATCATGTGCACCGTGGCCGATCTGGTCGCGCCGGCGATGCGTCACCTCGGCTGGCGCGCGACGGCGATCGCGCTCGCGGCGCTGGCGGCGCTGCTCACGCTCGCGAGCACGGGCCTGCTGGCGCTCGACGCCGTCGTGCCGCCGCCGGTGGTGACGATGGTCTTCGTGGTCGTGCCGCTGGTCTGGCTGCTCGCGCGCGGCTTCGACGTGGCTCCGACGCTCGCCGACCCGCAGCCACGCCATCGGCTGCGCGCCTGGGAGCGGTGCATCCCGGCGCTGGCGGTGCTGGTGATCGTCGCGACGCTCGCGCACTACGCGCGTGCGACCGGTCATCCCGAGCTCGCGGTCTACCAGCGTCCGCTCGCGATCGCCGCAACGCTGGTCTTCGGCGTCGACGTCGCGGTGCTGGTGGGACGAGCGTCGCTGGCGGTGCTCGTCGGCGCGCGCCGTCTCGCTGCCGCGCGAGTGGCCGCGCCCCGAGGCGCGCTGCCAGCGCGTCACGCGGCGACGCCCCTCAGCTCCTGATGCAGCTCGATGGCGCTCGCCGGGCGCTCGTCGACGCGCTTGGCGAGGCAGGCCGCCACCAGCGCGTCGAGCACCGTCGGTAGCTCGGGGCGAAACGCGCGCAGACGCGGCGCCGGCCGCGACGCGGCGAGCGCCAGCGTCTCCATCGCGGTCGCGCCCTGCAACGGCTTTCGCCCCGCGAACATCTCGAACAGCACCACGCCGACGGCGTAGAGATCCGCGCGTCCGTCCACGGCCTCGCCGCGCGCCTGCTCCGGGCTCATGTAGGCCGGCGTGCCGACGATCGAGCCGTCGGCGACGGAATCGTTGCCCTCGAGAACGCGCGAGATGCCGAAATCCATGAGCTTCACGAGACCGTTCGGCAGCACCATCACGTTTTGCGGCTTGAGGTCGCGGTGCACGATGCCTGCTTCGTGAACCGCCGCGAGCCCCCGACAGAGCTGCTTGGCGATCTGCAGCCCGGGGCCGAGCGCCAGCGCTCCGAGGCGGTCGAGCATCTCGCGCAACGTGGTGCCCGGCACGTATTCCATCGTGAGGAAACGCATCCCGCCCCACTCGCCGAGATCGTGGGTGCGCACCACGTTGGGATGAGTGATCTTGCGCGCCAGGCGGATCTCTCGACGCAGCGTCTCGGCGGCCAGGTCCCCAGCAGGGAAGGCTTCCGGCAACAGCACCTTGAGCGCAACGTCGTCGTCGAGCTCGCGATCGCGGGCGCGGAACACCGAGCCCATGCCGCCCGAGCCGAGGCAAGCCTCGATCTCGTAGCGCTCCGCGAAGCGCCGCCCCACCGCCGGCATCCGCGCGTCGCCGGTGCCCGCGGCGGCGGCGGCCGGCGCGTCCGGTCGCGAGCGCGGGTCGCCATGCTGGCGCAGCTCCGCCACCAAGGCCTCGAGCGCCGCCTTCTCGCGCAGCTCCGCCACCATCCCGCGAAAGGCGACCGCCAGCGCGCCCACCTCGCCCGTACCATCCTCCGGCAGCTCCACGTCGAGGCGACCATCGCGGATGGCGCTGGCGCCCGCGGCGAGCTGCTCGATGGGCTTGGCCAGGCCCCGGCCCACCACGAACGAGAGCGGCAGCGCGAGCACCAGCGCCAGCCCACCCAGCGCCACCAAGCTGTCGCGGATCTCGCGGAACGCCGCGGTCTCGTCGGCGCGCGACCGCGACACCACGCACGCGCCGAGCAGCTCGGCCGACGCGCTCTCGATCGGCACCGACGTGACCAGCCGCGACTCACCCGCCACCACGAGGTCGAGGGCCAGGCCGTCCGCCTGGCGGGTCAAGAGCTCCGCCCCGCGCTCGCGCATCCCGGCCAGGACGCTCTCGAACTCCGCCGCGCGGAAGCCCGCGGTGGTGGCGGAAAGCAGCGGCCGCGGCGCCTCGCCGCGCCGGGCGACGTCGGCGACGAACGCGACCTCGCCGCCGGTGAGCGCCTGCACCTCGCCGGCGCGCGCCGCATCCAGGCCCGAGGTCGCCGCGAGCACGCCGTTGAGCACCGCCGAATCCCCCTGACCCGAGAGCACCGGCACGGCCGCCACGATCGAGAGCACGTCCTTCTCGCGAATCGCGGCCGCCACCGGATGGCGGGCCACGAGCGGCTCCGCGACCCAGCGAACCCCCGCGAACGAGCTCCCCTCGCCGCTGCCCGGCGCGCGATCGCTGCGCGCGAGCAGCGCGCCGTCACGATCGAAGAGGAAGACGGTGCGCGCCTGGTGGAGCGCGGCCAGATCGCGCGCCCACTCGGTGCGGGTCTCGGCGTCGGTCGCGACGAACAGCGCGCGGGTGCCAGGTTCCTCCGAGACCGCGCGCAGCCATTGGACGAGCTGGTCCTCGACGCTGGTCCGGTACACGCCGAAGAGCGCGGGCACCTTGGCCAGCGCCGCGCGGATCGTCCGTTCGGCGACCACGTTGGCTCGCCAGGTCGCGAAGGCGATCGAGGTGGCCAGCGTGAAGAGCACCAGGAGCGCGCACGCCACGAAGATCTGGGTGCGAATGCCCGGCCCGCGCACGACGACCGCGCCGCCCCGCGACGCGGTCGCGGCGAACGTGCGCGTCACCTCTTCGGAGCGCGCTCGCAGCGGAGGCAACCGCGCCGTATCGGCGGTGCTCGCGCCAGGCGATCGCGAGCGCGAGGCCGAATCCGTGGCGTCAGTAGCGCGTCTCGTCGTCATCGGGCGGCGGATACGGCTTGCCGTACTTGTTGAGGTGGCCTACCTCGCGCCAGCTCGAGGCATCGAGCGCCACCTCGACCTCGGTCGGAGCCTCGGCCGCGACCTCGACACTTCCCGACCACGATCCGCCGCGCTCGTGCCACACCGCGAGCGCGTGCCGGCCCGTGGGAACCGCGCTCAGCTCGACGACGCCGTCGTCGGGTGCCACCCCGAACGCGCGGCTCGGCACCACGACCACGTAGGCCAGCATCCGCGGATGGATGTTGCAGTAGATCGGGACCACGCCTGGCTTCGTGAAGACTTGGCTCTTGGCGTCGCCGTTGCGGTAGAGCCCGAGATCGAATCCACCGACCTCGGAGCTCGAAAACACGTTGTGAAAGATCGGATCGTCGTTGGGAAAGCGCACGCTCGCCCCCACGGGCACCGCCACCACCCGCGGGACGAAGGTCTTCTGTCGCGATGCGATCGCGGGCGCAGCCGCGCCGGCGCCAGGATCCTGAGCCGAGGGCAGATCGCTCAGCCAGGCCACGGCCTGGGCCGCGCCGACGCGGATGCCATCTTCGCCGCGCACGCTCACCCGCACCCGCAGCGCTCCCTCACCCGCGCGCGCCGAGGCGGCCGCGACACTCGTCAGCACGACCGCCGCGAGTAGCCGCGCCCCGAGCGCTGGCGAAGGGGAGCGCGCGCGCCGCGGCTGCCCAGGGGTTGCCTGGACAGCCCCCTCCCCGGCGTTCATACTGCCGCGCGTCATCGCGCGGCGACCGCGAAAACGCTCACGCGGCACTCGATCCGACGAGGGACCGAACATGGCGGCAACTCCATCCAGCATGCTCGCGCTCGGGACCCCTGCACCGCCGTTCGCGCTGCCGGACGCGGTGACCGGTCGCTCCGTCTCGAACGCGGATTTCGTGGGAGCTCCCGCGCTCCTGGTCATGTTCATCTGCAACCACTGTCCGTACGTGAAGCACGTGCGATCGGTTTTGGCGTCGCTCGGCAGCGAGTATCAGGCGAAGGGCGTGGCGGTGGTGGCCATCAACTCGAACGACTTCGCCGCGTATCCCGACGACAGCCCCGACAACATGCGGGAGGAAGCCCGCGCCGCCGGGTACACCTTCCCATACCTCGTGGACGAGAGCCAGGCGGTGGCGCGCGCGTATCAGGCGGCGTGCACACCGGATTTCTTCCTCTTCGACCGCGACGCGAAGCTCGTCTACCGCGGGCAGCTGGACGCCAGCCGGCCGGGCAACACGGTCCCCCCGAGCGGCGCCGACTTGCGCGCCGCGCTGGACGCCGTGCTCGCGGGGCGCCCTGCGCCCGCCGACCAGAAGCCGAGTCTCGGCTGCAACATCAAGTGGAAGCCGCGCTGAGCGCCGTCGACGCGAAGCAGGCGGCGATCGCCGAGGCGATCGTGGCGCTGGTCGAGCTCATGGCCCGGCTTCGCTCCCCGGACGGCTGCCCGTGGGATCGGGCCCAGGACGAGCGCACGCTCAAGCCGTACCTGATCGAGGAGGCCCACGAGGTCGCCGAGGCGATCGACGCCGGGGATCCGGTCGAGCTGCGCGACGAGCTCGGCGATCTGCTGTTCCAGATCGTGTTCCAGGCGCACCTGCTCGCGGAACGCGGGCACGGTGATCTGGGCGACGTGGCGCGCGCCATCACCGCCAAGATGGTGCGCCGCCATCCCCACGTCTTCGGCGCCACCGGTCCGATCGAGACCGCCGGCGAGGTCGCCGACCGCTGGGAAGAGCTCAAGGAGAACGAGCGCAAGGAGTCCGGACGATCGCTGCTCGACGGCCTGCCCGTGTCCCTGCCCGCGCTCACCGCCGCGAGCCGCATGGGCGAGAAGGCCGCGTCGCTCGGCTTCGCCTGGCCGCACGTGCGCGCGGTGGTCGCGAAGCTCGACGAGGAGCTCGCCGAGCTGCTCGAGGTGGTCGAGGGCGGCGACGCCGCGCGCATCCAAGACGAGCTCGGCGACGTGCTCTTCGTGATGGCCAACCTCGGTCGCATGGTGGGCGCGCACCCCGAGGAGGCGCTGCGCTCCGCCAATCGCAAGTTCCGCGGACGGTTCGGTTACGTCGAGTCGCGATTGCGCGAGCAGGGGCGCTCGCTGAGCGAATCGACGCTGGCCGAGATGGAAGCATTGTGGGCGGAGGCCAAGCGCACCGGGCTGTGACGGCGCCTCGCTCCGAACGCCACCGTGAAGCTGCTCTTTCGGTTCACCGCCGTGTTGTTCGCGGCGCTGGTGCTCGTGCTCACCGCCGCCGCGTGGGTCGGCGTGCGCAGCCGCAAGCTCACGTTCGACGTGGACATGCGGCGCGATCATCGCCAGATCGCCCAGATCCTCACGAACGGCATCGAGCGCGCGTGGCAAAGCGGCGGCCAAGCGGAGCTCGAGCGCCTCGTCCACGACACCACCGCCGCGCACGCGCAGATCACCGTGCGCTGGCGGGCACGCGGTGAGGGCGCCGACGAGGCTGCGTACGCGGAGATCCCCGCGCAGGTCCGCGAGCGCGTCGCCCGCGGCGAGAGCGTCTCGGTGCGCCTCGCGCACCCCGGAGAAGGCGAGTTCCTGCACACGTTCGTGCCGGTCGCGTACGGCGGGCGCACGGGCGGCGTGATCGAGCTGGCGGAGTCCCTCGAGGACGAGCGCGCCTTCGTGCGCGCGAGCATCAAGAACGCCATCGGCACCACCGTCGTGGTGGCGGCGGTGAGCGCAAGCCTGGCGGCTGCGCTGGGGACCTTCCTGGTGGGGCGCCCGATCGGGCTCTTGGTCGAGAAGGCCCGCCGAGTCGGATTCGGCGATCTCGGCGGGCCGCTCCACTTGCGCACTGGCGACGAGCTCGCCGAGCTCGCGACCGAGCTCAATCTCATGTGCGACCGGCTCGCCAGCGCCCGCGATGCCCTCGCCGCCGAGTCCGAGCGGCGCATCGCCGCGCTCGAGCAGCTCCGTCACGCCGATCGGCTGAGCACGGTGGGCAAGCTCGCCGCCGGTGTCGCGCACGAGCTCGGCACGCCGCTCAACGTGGTGTCCGGTCGCGCACGCATGATCGAGACTCGGGCGCGCGATTCCGCGGTGCTCGAGATCGGCGAGCACGCGCGCATCATCGACGACCAGGTCAAGCGCATGGCGCGGATCATCCGCCAGCTTCTCGATTTCGCGCGACGGCGCGAGGCGCATCGCGCGCCGACACCCGCGGCGCCACTCGCGCAACGCGTGGCGACCATGCTGGCGCCGATGGCGCGACGAGCGGGCGTCGAGATCTCGGTGGCGCTGCCCGCGGCGGCGCCCGAGCTGGTGACGGACATCGATGCGTCGCAGATCGAGCAGGTCCTCACCAACGTGGTCGTGAACGGCATCCAGGCGATGCCGAGCGGCGGCCCGCTCGAGGTGCGGGTCGACCACGCGGACGCGATCGCGCCGGCCACCAGCGGCAAGAGCGGGTCCCGGTGGATCCGCTTCGACGTCGTGGACCACGGCCAGGGGATCCCGCCCGAGGCGCTGCCGCACGTGTTCGAGCCCTTCTTCACCACCAAGGCCGTCGGCGAGGGCACCGGGCTCGGGCTCTCGGTCTCGTACGGGATCGTGAACGAGCACGGTGGCTGGATCGACATCACGAGCGAGCTCGGGCACGGCACCCGCGTCTCGATCTTTCTACCGGAGGCCGACGCGCGATGAGCGATCGCATCCTGGTGGTGGAAGACGATCCGGCGATGTGCCGGCTGCTGGTCGACCAGCTCGAGGCCGAGGGGTTCGCCGTCGCGTCCCGCACCTCGGGCACCGAGGGCCTGCACTACGCCACCGAGCACGACGTCGAGGCGGTGATCGCCGACGTCAACATGCCGGGGCTCAACGGCATCGACCTGACCAAGCAGGTGCTCGGCGTGCGTCCGGAGCTGCCGGTGATCCTCGTGACGGCGTTCGGCAGCGTCGACAACGCGGTGGCCGCGATCCGCGCCGGCGCCTACGACTTCATCACCAAGCCCATCGAGCTCGAGGTGTTGCTGATCGCCGTGCGCCGCGCGGTGCAGCGGCGCCACCTCGGCCGCGAGGTACGGCTGCTCCGCGAGGCGCTCGCCGAGTCGGCGCAGTTCGAGGAGATCCTCGGCGAGAGCCCACCGATGCGCGAGCTCTTCGAGCTGCTCGCGCGCATCGCCGGCGCCGACGCCGCGGTGCTGATCGCTGGCGAGAGCGGCGTCGGCAAGGAGCTGGTGGCGAAGGCGCTGCACCACCGGGGCCGACGTCGCGACGGACCGTTCGTCGCGGTCAACTGTGCGGCCGTCCCCGAGACGCTGCTCGAGAGCGAGCTGTTCGGCCACGCCCGCGGCGCCTTCACCGATGCCCGCGCCGATCGCGTCGGGCTCTTCGTGCGCGCCAGCGGCGGAACGCTCTTCCTCGACGAGATCGGCGATCTGCCGCTCCCGCTGCAGCCCAAGCTCTTGCGCGCGCTCGAGGAGCGGGCGGTGCGCCCGCTGGGCGGCACCAACGAGGTACCGTTCGACGTCGCGCTGGTCTGCGCCACCAACGCGGACCTGGAAGCAGCGGTGGAGGAAGGTCGATTCCGCGAGGACCTCTACTTCCGGATCAACGTCATCCAGGTGGACGTGCCGCCGCTGCGCGCCCGTGGCAACGACGTGCTGCTGCTGGCGCAGCACTACCTCGAGCGATTCGCGGCGCGGGGCGACAAGGAAGTGCGGTCGCCGTCGCCGGCCGTGGCGGCACGGCTGCTCGCTTACCCCTGGCCCGGCAACGTCCGCGAGCTGCGCAACTGCATCGAGCGTTGCGTCGCGCTGGCGCGCGGACCGGAGCTCTCGGTCGACGATCTGCCGCGACGAATCCGCGAGTTCGCCGCCGAGCCCGTGTTGGTGGGCGGTGACGATCCCTCCGAGCTGGTGCCGCTCGAGCAGATCGAGCGCCAGTACATCCTGCGGGTGCTCGAGTCGACGGGCGGCAACAAGCGCCTGGCGGCGCGGATCCTCGGCCTCGACCGCAAGACGCTCTATCGAAAGCTCGAGCGCTACGGCGCGGGCGCCCAAGGCGACGCGAGCGACACCGCTCCCGACGCATGAGTCAGGGCTCGGGCGCGCCGCACTGACGCCCGCCGGTCGCGACGGGCTGCGCGCGGCGCCACGCTCGCAGCGGCGCTCGTGTGGCGTTTCGCCCCCGGTGTGGCCCGAGGACGCCGCGTCGACCGCCCCACCGCGGGCTCGCGGGCGAGTGACGGCCGGCGAAAGCGGGAAATCATCCAATCTGCCGGCACCTTGCGCACGGCGAGCGGGTTCCGACGCCGTTGGTACGGGACCTGCTCTCACAGCGGTGAGAGTGCAGCGCGCCTGCGCACTCCGGTGGAGCCGACATGCACGTATCCTCGCGAGGTCCGAGCGCGTCCCCGACGTCTGCCGACGCGACGGGAAGCGAACGCGCCCGGCGGATCCTGGTCGCCGAGGACGATCGGGAGATGCGTCGGCTGCTCGTCGAGGCGCTGCGCGAGGACGGCTACGAGGTCGACGAGGCTCCCGATGGAGTCGAGCTCCTGGCGCACATCGGCTCGTCGGTGCTCTTCGGCACGTTCGGCTCGGTTCGCGAGCCACCCGACCTGATCGTCACCGACGTTCGCATGCCCGGCCTGACTGGCCTGACCGTGCTCGCGGCGTTGCGGGAATCGGGCGAGACCGTGCCGGTGATCGTCATCACCGCGTTCGGCGACGACGAGACCCACCGATTCGCCCACGAGCACGGCGCCGTCGCCATCTTCGACAAGCCGTTCGACCTGGTCGACCTGCGCGCCGCGATCGATGCCGTCTTGCGCACGGCAGCCCACGGCCAACCCGGCGCCGCGCGCTGAGCCGCGCTTCGCAAGCCCGCGCGGCCGGCGCCGGCGCGGCTCGCGTCGCACCCATCACGGCACGGGTTTGGCGCTCCGCGTCATCGCGTGCTATGGCTTGGGGCTTTTTCGTTCCCCACCCGCCCACTTCGGAGGTTCTTCATGTCTCTGATTCCCGCCCATGGCGGGCTCAGCGAGCCCGTCGACCGCGTCCTTCCTCTCTCGCAGCAGAAGTCACTGCTCAAGGAAGCCAAGGACCTCCCCAAGATCGCGGTGACCGACGCCGACCTGAGCGCCGTCTATCGCCTCGGCGACGGCACCTTGTCGCCGCTCATCGGCCCCATGACCGAGACCGAGTGGCACCACGCGCTCGACCACAAGTCGATCGTCCGCGACGGCAAGCGTTACGCCTGGACGATTCCCATCTCGCTGCCGATCACCAACGACGAGGCCAAGAAGCTCGAGACCGGCAAGAACGCGGCGCTCGTGAACGCGCGCGGCCAGGTCGTCGGCGTGCTGACGGTCGGCTCGGTGTTCGAGTGGGACAAGACCAAGTACATCGAGAAGGTCTACCTGACCACCCGCACGGACCATCCCGGCGCGGACATCGTCCTCAAGGACGATCGCACCAAGCTCGTGGGCGGCGAGCTCTACACGCTGCCCCAGCCGCCGCACCCCGAGTTCGGCTCGTTCGTGCTCTCGCCGCGCCTCACGCGCGCCATGATCCAGGATCGCAAGTGGCAGGCGGCGCTCGCGTTCCAGACGCGCAATCCGCTGCACCGCGCCCACGAGTACGCGCTCGTCTACGGCGTCGAGACGCTCACCCGCCAGGGGCTCTACGCCGGCGTTGTCCTCAATCCGCTGGTCGGCGAGCTCAAGGGCGACGACGTCGACGCCGCGACGCGCATGCGCACCTACGCCGCGCTCAAGAACAACCGGGCGCTCGGCCAGGGCGACTCCGACCGGGCGCTGTGGGAGTCGGTCGGCTACGACCTGAACGACGTGTTCGCGCTCGTCGGGCTCGACATCCGCATGTTCTACGGCGGCCCGAGCGAGGCGATCATGCACTCGATCTACCGGCAGAATCACGGCTTCACGCACCTCGTGATCGGCCGCAAGCACGCCGACGCGCCCTATCACGACAAGACGCCGATCTGGGGCGACTTCGACGCGCAGCAGATCTTCGAGGATCTGCCCGGCGATCTGCAGGTGAAGCCGGTGAAGGTGGGATTCGCCGCCTACTACGAGTCGATGGGCCGCGTGGACCTGACCGAGAACCACCCGAACGAGAAGCCGTTCAGCATCTCCGGCACCCAGATCCGCGCCGAGCTCGACGCCGGCAACCGGCCCGACGAGCGCATCATGCGTCCCGAGACCGCGGACATCCTGATCGAGGTGTACCGCCGCCAGCGCGAGGCCAAGGCCGCCGCCGGCTGACGTCCCCTCGCCCTCTCGAGCCTCACGACGCGGCCCGCGTGCATCGCACGCGGGCCGTTCCTCGTCGGGCGTGGAACACACGCCGCGCGACGCGCGCGACGAGGTTCAGCCGGCCTCGTCGTAGGTGTCCGCGCGCGCCTCGTCGAGGCGGCGCAAGCCTTCGAGCACCAGGCTCTCGTAGCCCGCGTCGATGGTCTCGAGCGGCGCGATCGCGCCGGTCTCGATCTGGAACTCGCCCTCGTTCCAGCCGATGACGCGGTAGAACGCCTCCTCGCCCTGCTCGTCGCCGAACTCGGCGTGGACGATCGTGCCCTCGCGCAGCCAGATCGCGCCCTCCTCGGCGCCGCGCATGAGCGCGATCCGCGCGGTCTTCCCGCTGGTGGCCAGGATCTGGATGATGTCGGCGATGTTCATCTCGCTCAGGCGTCCCGACACACCGCTCTGTCCAGCGCGGCCGCGGCTGGATCGCGCGGCCGCGACCCGCTCCAGCACGCGCTCGATCTTCGCGAGCAGCACCTTCTCGCCCACGATCTTGAGGACGTAATCCTCGGCGCCCCGTTCCAGCGCCTGCCCCATCGTGGCCTGGCTCTGCTCCGACGTCACGAAGATCACCGTCGGCCCGGCGCCCGCCGTGGTCGCAGTCCCGGCGAGGAAGTTGAGCGGGTCGCCGTCGGGGAGGTGGACCTCGGAGACCACCAGCTCGGGCTCGTAGTCGCGGATCAGCTCGCGCGCCTTCGCGTAAGTCGGCGCGCGCAGCACGCGCACCTGGCGCGACAACAGATGGCTGCCGAGCGACTCCGCGAAGTCGGCGTCGGGATCGACGATCAGCACCTTGTCGAGCTGGACGTCGATCTCGCCGAGCAGCAGGCCCTTCTCCAGCACCTCGAGGAAGGTGTTGAGCACCCGCGCGTCGAAGAGCTTGCCGCGCCCATCGACGAGGCGGCGGAACGCAGTCGCGATCTCGCTCTTGTCGTCCGGGATGCGGTCGCCGGCCACGCGCTGGAATGCGATCACGGCGGTCAGGATCCGGGCGCCGAGGGGTATCTCGTCGTGGTTCCGACCTTCGGGGAATCCCTCGCCGTCGACGCGCTCGTAGAGGTGCGCCAGCACCCGGTCGGCGGGGATGGGAATGTCGAGATGCACGAGCCAGTGGATCGGGATACGCACTTGCTCGAGCAGCAGGGTCTTGTCCGTGTCCCCCGCCACGTCCACGACGCTCGGGACGGTGAGCTCGTCGCGCGCCAGCTGGTGCATGTAGGCGGCGACCGTGAGCTCGTCGAGCGCCTCGGCGCCCATGCCCAGACGCTGCCCGACCTGGCGGGCGATGCGCGGCAAGCTGGGACCGCTCTGCGCACGCCCCGCATCGAGGGTGACGCCCTTCAGGAATTTCTCGAGCACCTCGATCAGGCTGTCGATGAGCTGACGCACGCGCCCCGGCTCTTCGATCAGGGCCTCGCCGAAGGCCCCGACGCGCCGAACCTTCGCGTGCGGCACGAGCCGCTGCACCCAGTCGGTCAGACCCGCTTCGCGCTTCGCGATCTCCTCGCGAATCAAGAACACCTGCGGCGGCTCGCGGCCGACCAGCTCCGCGAGCTGATCGCGATCGATCACCGGCCGCACTCGATAGCCCTCGCTCTGGAGGAACGCCCGCACCGCGCGGGCGCGGGTGGCATCCGGCTCGTAGAGCGCCACCACGTCGCCGTGCGGGCTCTCGGGCTCGTGGCTCTCGGTTCCCGGGTGCGAGCCGGTGAGCGAGCCGTGACGTAGCGCCGCCAGCCGCCGAACGTCTTCTTGCCATTCGCCGCCCACGGGCGCGGCGACGGCGGTCTTTCCCTCGGCCGGCTTGGCGGGCGGCGGCGGAGGAGGCGGCAGGCGGATGACGGTGTCGTCGAGCGCCCGGTCGAAGGCGTCCGCCACGCCGCGGTAGTGCTTGTCGATGGCGGCGCGGATGGTGCTCGGCAACGCCAGGATCGTGGTGATCACTGGCACCTTGGTTCGATCGCGAACCGCCTCGACCGTCTTGCGATCGGTCGGATCGGAAACGATGAGCACCAGCTCGCCGCTCGATTTGTTGTACCAGACCGGGAACACCAGGTGGCGCTCGGCTTCATCGAGCGGAACCACCGCCAGGAAGCTCTTCGGCACCAGGTTCTCGGCCACCTGCTTGCGCGTGACGTAGGACACGCCGTATTGCTCGGCGAGGCCGCGCAGCACCGTGGCCTCGTCGACGTGGCCGAGGCTGACCAGCACCTCACCGACGAGGCCGCCCTTGCGGCGTTGGATCTCGACGGCCTGCGCGAGCTGATCGGGCGTGATCAGCCCTTGCCGGATGAGGATTTCGCCCAGGCGGTCCGGCATCGAGGTGTCTCGCGGCGTCCGATTCGAGCCACGCGCGCTCGGGCTCAGTCCCAGAAGCGAAACCGAATGATGTGGATCAGCGCGGCGATGCCGTCGCGCCAGCCGATCTTCTTTCCTTCCAGATAGCTGCGGCCGCTATAGGAGATGGGAGTCTCGTAGATCCGGCAGCGCAGCTTGGCGACCTTGGCCGTGAACTCCACCTCGAAGCCGAACCGATCCGACTTGAGCTCGATGCGCTCGAGGATCTCCGTCTTGAAGACCTTGTAGCAGGTCTCCATGTCGGTGAGGTTCAGATTCGTGGTCATGTTCGAGAGCAACGTGAGCAGGCGGTTGCCCACGTAGTGCCAGAAGTAGAGGACGCGATGCGGGCCGCCCAGGAAGCGAGACCCGTAGACGACGTCGGCGCGCCCATCGAGGATGGGCTCCAACAGGCGCGGGTACTCGGCTGGGTTGTACTCGAGGTCGGCGTCCTGGACGATCACGATGTCGCCCGTGACGTGCCGGAACCCGGTCCTGAGCGCCGCGCCTTTACCGCGGTTCACCTCGTGGTAGATGACCCGCACGCCTCGCTCGGCCTCTTTGGCCAGCACGTCTCGGGTCCCGTCGGTCGAGGCGTCGTCGACGACGATGATCTCCGTTTCGAGCGGCGTTGCCCGCACCTTGTCGAGCAGGGTCGAGATCGTGTCCTTCTCGTTGAACACCGGGATGACGACCGAGATCATTGAGCTTTCCGGGCGAAAGTGAACGGAGTTGGGCGGCGCCCGATTGGAGCACCGAGCCGATCGCAAGTCAACCGCCGTCGCGCGGAGCGCATGGCCGCGCGCGCCGGCTCGTCGCCGCCGTGTCCCAGACGCGACACGGTTTGACTTGGACGCGCGCGCTGCTACCTTTGCTGGGTTTCCCGCGGAGGTTTCGATGAAGAGCGACATTCATCCCGAGTACCACGAGATTCGCGTCCACTGCTCCTGTGGCAACGAGTTCACCACCAAGTCCACCAACCAGAAGCTGCACATCGAGATCTGCTCGAGCTGCCACCCGTTCTACACCGGCAAGGAAAAGCTGGTGGACGCGGCCGGCCGCGCTCGATCCTTCATGAGGAAGTACGCGGCCTGCTTCCTGAGCGTCCCCCCTCCCGTGTCCCGCACGGCCGCGCCCCCGCAAGCCGTCGTCTCGGTTTCCGCATTGCAGCTCGACCCCGGTCTCAGCGCCCGGCTCGAGAAAGCCCGTGATCGCTACCTCGCGATCTCCGAGGAGATGGCGAGCCCGGAGGCGCTGGCCGATCGAGCGCGGCTCAAGCAGCTCGGTCGAGACGCCGCGGAGCTGCGCGAGGCCGCGCGCCTCCACGAGCGCTTGAGCCAGCTGGTCAAGGATCTCGAGTCCCATCGCGCGCTGGCCGACTCCGAGAGCGAGGATCCCGAGCTTCGCGAGCTCGCCGCGAGCGAGGCGGAACGAGCGGAGCGGGAGCTCGCGACACTCGAGCGCCAAGCCCGCCAACTCTTCGTACCCAAGGACCCCTTCGACGAGCGCACCGCATACCTCGAGATCCGCGCCGGCACGGGCGGCGAGGAAGCCTCGCTGTTCGCGGCGGACGTGTTGCGCATGTACGTGCGCTGGGCCGAGTCGCACGGCCTCAAGGTGGAGTCGATGGAGCTACGGCGCAGCGATTCCGGCGGGCTCAAGGAAGCGATCGTGCGGATCGAGGGGCGCGGCGCGTTCGGACGGTTCCGGCGCGAGAGCGGAGTCCATCGGGTGCAACGGGTTCCGGCCACCGAAGCGCAAGGACGCATCCACACCTCGACGATCACCGTGGCGGTGCTTCCCGAGCCCGACGAGGTGGAGGTCGATCTGCGCGACGAGGACCTCGACATCACCACCAGCCGCTCGTCCGGCCCCGGTGGCCAGAACGTGAACCGCACCGACAGCGCGGTGCGGATCGTCCACAAGCCCACCGGGCTCGTGGTCACCTGCCAGGACGAGCAGTCGCAGCACAAGAACAAGGCGCGCGCCAAGTCCATCCTGAAGGCGCGCCTGCTCGAGCGCGAGCGGGAGAGCAAGGCGCGCGAGCGGGCGCTCGATCGCAAGAGCCAGGTGGGAACCGGCGATCGCAGCGAGCGAATCCGCACCTACAACTTCCCGCAGGGACGCGTGACCGATCATCGGATCGGCCTGACGCTGCATCAGATCGACCGCATCCTCGAGGGCGATCTCGACCCCCTCCATCAAGCGCTCCTCGAGGCCGAGCAACCCACGTGAGCCCACTCGCGACGCGCCACCAGGCCTTGCGCGAGGCGACTCGGCGCTTGCTCTCGGCCGAGGTCGAGGACGCCGAGCACGGCGCGCTACGGCTGCTCGCCCACGCGAGCGGATGCGCGCACGCTCGAGATCGCGAGCCAGGCGACGGCCCCGCTCGAGCCCGACGTCGCGGCGCGTTTCGAGGCGCTGGTGGGTGAGCGCGCGCGCGCCGCGTCCCGTTGCAGCACATCGTGGAAGTCGGCTTCCACGCGATCGAGCTCGAGGTGAGCCGTCGAGTGCTCGTGCCGCGCGCCGAGACCGAGCTCCTCGTGGACGCCGTCCTCGATTGGCTGAAGGTGCGGGCGCTCCCGGCGCCGCGCGTGCTGGACCTCGGCACCGGCAGCGGCGCCATCGCGATCGCCATCGCCCGAGCGCGCCTCGAGGCGCGCGTGGTGGCCACCGACGCCAGCCTCGACGCGCTCGCCGTCGCGGGCCGGAACGCGGCGCGAAACGGCGTCGCCGCTCGGATCGCGCTGCTCGCCGGATGCTGGTTCCAGCCGCTGCGCCGACTCGACGCTTTCGACGTCGTCGTCTCGAACCCGCCCTACGTGACCACCGCCGAGATCGGCGCGCTCGCGCCCGAGGTGCGCGAGCACGACCCACGCCTGGCGCTCGACGGCGGGCCGGACGGGCTCGCACCCTACCGGGCGATCTGCGCCGAGGCACCGTTGCGCTTGCGCAGCCCAGGGCTCTTGGCGCTCGAGGTCGCGGGGACGCGCGCAGCCGAGGTCGCGGCACTGGCGCGCGACGCCGGCTTCGAGACCACGTGCATCCGCGCCGACTACGCCGGATGGCCCCGTGTCGTGCTCGCGACGATCTGAGCGTCGCGCAACCCCGGAGATCCACCCCCATGGACAAGCTCTTGATCGAAGGTGGGCCGCGGCTGGCCGGCGAGGTCGACGTCGCTGGCGCGAAGAACAGCGCACTGCCGGTGCTCGCCGCGTGCCTGCTGACGGCGGAGCCGTGCCGGCTCGCGAACGTTCCCGAGGTGCGCGACCTGATGACGATGCGCAAGCTGCTCGACCTGGTCGGCGCGCGCACCCAGCGCGTCGACGGCGTGCTCGAGGTGGAGGCACGCGCGGTGAGCGAGCCCGTCGCGCCCTACGACCTGGTGCGGACCATGCGAGCGTCGGCGATCGTGCTCGGCCCGTTGCTCGCACGGACCGGACGAGCGGCGGTCTCGTTGCCGGGCGGCTGCGCCATCGGTGCACGTCCCATGAACCTGCACCTCGAGGGCTTGGCGAAGATGGGCGCGCGCCTCGAGCTCGAGGGCGGCTACATCCGTGCCGAAGCCGAGCAGCTCGTCGGAACGACCATCGAGTGGACGCGGCCGAGCGTCACCGGCACCGAGAACCTGATGATGGCCGCGGTGCTGGCGCGGGGCGTGACGCGAATCAAGGGCGCGGCGCTCGAGCCGGAGGTCGTGGATCTGGCGCAGATGCTCGAGCGCATGGGTGCGCACATCGTGGGCGCGGGAACTCCCGAGATCCGCATCGAGGGGGTCGAGCGCCTCCACGGGGTCGAGCACACGATCATGCCGGACCGGATCGAGGCCGGCACGCTCTTGGTCGCCGCCGCGATCACCGGCGGCGACGTGCTGGTGCGCGGCGCGCGTGCCGAGCACCTCGAAGCGGTGCTCGCGAAGCTGAGCCAGAGCGGCGCCGCGATCACGCGTTCCGCGGAGGGCATCCGGCTGCGCATGGACGGCGCGCCGCGTCCCGTCGACGTCACCACGCTGCCCTTTCCCGGCTTCCCGACGGACATGCAAGCACAGCTCACCAGCCTGGTATGCCTGGCCCCCGGGACCAGCGCGATCACCGAGACGATCTTCGAGAGCCGCTTCATGCACGTGTCCGAGCTGGAACGCATGGGCGCACGCATCGACGTGCAGGGACCCACCGCGTTCGTCGACGGCGTCGAACGACTGACCGCCGCGCCCGTGATGGCCACCGATCTGCGCGCCAGCGCCGCGCTGGTGCTGGCGGGCCTCGCGGCCGATGGGGTGACCGAGATCCGGCGCGTCTATCACCTGGATCGCGGCTATGCGGAGCTCGATCGCAAGCTGATCGCGCTGGGTGCCCGGATCCGCCGCGTGGCCGAGTAGCGCGCGATCCACCCCCGCGCGAGGCCGTGACTGCGACCACGCGCGGGTTGTGCCAAGCTTGGCGCGCTTCAGGGCCCGCGCGGCCTTCGCACGGAGCGTCTCGCCACTCGCGACCATGTCATCGAAACGTCCCGTCGTCGCAGCGTTCGTGGCCCTGGCCTCGTTTCTCGCCGGCGCAGCCACGCTTCACGGCCGGCTGCTGGCGCACGACCAACTCCACAGGACGCTGCCCAACGACGCGCTCTATCTCCCCAAGCCCGAGCTCTTCCGGGCCACGAGCTTCGGCTTCCACCAGCTCGCCGCCGACTTGCTGTGGGCGAAGCTGGTGCAAGCGGTGGGCAACTGGACCGACCGCACCCAGGGCTTCAAGTACACGTACCAGTACGCCGACATCGTGACCGACATCGATCCCGGGTACGCGGCGCCCTACCTCATCGCCAACTTCTGGCTGGTCGGCTGGGATCGCATCGAGGACGCGAACGCCATCCTCGAGAAGGGTCATCGCCGCTTCCCGCAGAGCTACAAGTTCCCCTACTACCTCGGGCTCAACCACTTCCTGTGGCTCCACGATCGCGTCCGCGCGATCCAATACTTCAGCGAGGCCGCCACGCTCCACGAGACGCCCGAGGCATCGAGGCGCTCCATGGCGAGCGCGCTGGAACGTCCGGACGATCCCACCGCCGCGTTCGACCTGATCATGAACCTCTACAGCGGCGCGGGATCCCGGCAGGAGCGGCAGGCGATCGAGCCGTTGGTGGTGCACGGCATGTTCTTCCAGCTCGCCACCGAGGTGAACGCCGCGTCCGCGAAGTACGAGCAGACGCACGGCCACAAGCCCACGACGCTCGAGGAGCTCGTCGAGGACGGGTCGTTACGCTCGGTTCCGCGCGACCCGTACGGCGGCACGCTCCGTCTCGACGAGGCCGGGCTGCTGCGCTCGAGCGTGCGTCCGAACTATTGGTGGGAGCGCAAGCCCAGCGCTCGATGAGGCCTCCCGAATGCTCGAACGCGCCGAAGATCCCGTGCTCAGCCTGGAAGGCGTGCGCAAGAGTTACCGCACGCCGTTCGGGCTCGGACGCATCGAAGCCCTGCGTGGTCTCAGCTTGCGCGTGGCGCGCGGCGAGACGGTCGGGTTCCTGGGACCCAACGGCGCCGGCAAGACCACCACGCTCAAGGTGATCCTCGGCCTGATTCGCGCCGACGCCGGCACCGTGCAGGTGTTCGGCCGGCCGCCCTCCGATCGGCAGGCGCGCCACGCCGTGGGCTTCCTGCCGGAGCAGCCCTACTTTTACGACTACCTCACCCCGCGCGAGATCCTGGAGCTGGCGGCGGCGCTCTTCGCGTTGCCGCGCATGGTGGCGCGCCAGCGCGTCGCCGAGCTGATCGACCGGCTCGATCTCGGCAGCGTGCGCGACACGCCGCTGCGCAAGCTCTCGAAGGGCTGGGTGCAACGCGTCGGGTTGGCGCAGGCGCTGGTGGGCAGTCCGGATCTGGTGGTGCTGGACGAGCCGATGAGCGGGCTCGACCCGCTGGGACGCCGCGAGGTGCGCGAGCTGATCACCTCGCTCAAGGGCCAAGGCACCGCGGTGCTGTTCAGCTCCCACATCCTCACGGACGCCGAGCTGCTCTGCGATCGCGTCGCCGTGATCGCCGCGGGTCAGATCCGCTTCGACGGGCCGCTCTCGCGCTTCGCTTCCGACACCCCGGCCTCGATCGACCTGGTGATCGAAGGAGTCGCCCGCGACGTGCTCGCGTCGAGCGGCGGTGAGCCGCTCGACGTCCGCGAGCGCGACGGCAAGTGGTGCCTGCGGGTCGCGCGGCAGGAACAGGTGGATCGACTCGTCGCCTGCACCGTCGAGCGGGGCGGTCGAGTCCTCGCGGTCACCCCGAACCGCGTGGGAATCGAGGAAATCTTCTCGCAGGCGGTGCGCTCGAGCGAAACGGGGACGCCATGAGACAGACGCTCGCGATTGCCACGAACACCTTTCGCGAAGCGATTCGCGATCGCATCTTCCACTCGCTGCTCGTGTTCGCCGTGCTGGTGATCCTGAGCTCGCTGATCCTGGGCTACGTCACGGTCGGCGAGCAGGCGCGCATCGTCATGAACGTGGGCCTGGCGGCGATTCACGTCTTCGGCGTGCTGATCGCGATCAGCGTCGGCACCGGGCTCGTCTACAAGGAGATGGCCAAGCGCACGATCGTGACGCTGCTCTCGAAGCCGCTGGCGCGTCACCAGTTCCTGATCGGCAAGTACGTCGGGCTCGCCATGGTGCTGGCCGTGCAGCTGGTGCTGATGACGGCGGTGTTCCAGGCGCTGTTCTCCGCGCGCGGCGGATGGGTATCGGCGCTGACGTACCAGACGGTGTGGCTGATCTACGTCGAGCTGCTGGTGGTCACCTCGGTGGTGCTGCTCTTCTCGACGGTCACGAGCCCGTTCACGGGCGGCATCCTGAGCCTGCTCTTCTTCCTGATCGGGCACTCGATCGGCGAGCTGCAGAAGTACTCGAACACCTACGGCCCGCTCACCGCGCACCCGTTGTGGAAGGTGGCGTTCGCGCTCTTTCCCGACCTGGAGCGCTTCAACCTCAAGGAGAACGCGCTCTACCTGAAACCCGTCACCTGGGGCTTCGTGGCGCAAACGACGCTCTACGGGATGCTGCTGAGCGCGGTGTTCGTGACCGCCGCCGTGATCGTGTTCCGGCAACGCGACTTCACCTGACGAGATCCCCGTGCGCACGCTCACCACGACCGACCCCGGCTTCGCTCGCGCCCTGGCGCGCCTCGCGAACCGCATCACGCTCACCAGCGCCGACCGCGAGCCCGAGGTCCGCGCCATCGTCGCAGCCGTGCGCAAGCGCGGTGACGCGGCCGTCGCGGCCTACACGCGGCGACTCGATCGGGTTCGCATCCCCGCCGCGGATCCATGGCTCGCCGCCGAAGCCTTCGCGTTGGCCCGCGCGCTGGTCGGCAAGCAAGCGCTCGCCGATCTGAAGCTCGCGCGCGACCGCATTCGGACCTTCCACGCCCGAGGACGGCCGCGGGGCTACGCGATCCGCTCGGGTGCCGGCGTGCAACTCGCGCAGCGGGTTCACCCCCTGGGACGCGTGGGGGTCTACGTCCCCGGCGGACGCGGCGCCTATCCGTCGACGGTGCTCATGAACTCCGTGCCAGCCCGCGTCGCCGGGGTGGCCGAGATCGTGCTCGCGACCCCGCCCGCGCCGAGCGGCGAGCCGCGCCTGCGCGGTATCGATCCCCACGTGGTGGTGGCTGCCGAGCTCGCCGGGGTGTCGCGCGTGCTCACGGTCGGCGGTGCGCAGGCCGTGGCGGCGATGGCGTTCGGGACGCGCGCGATCCCGCGCGTGGACAAGATCGTGGGCCCGGGCAACGTGTGGGTGGCGACGGCGAAGCGGGTCGTCTACGGCCAGGTCGACATCGACTCGTTCGCCGGTCCGAGCGAGGTGCTGGTGATCGCCGACGGCTCGGTTCCGACGGCGTGGACGGCGGCGGATCTCTTGAGCCAGGCGGAGCACGACCCGGACGCCATCGTGTTCCTGGTGGCGACCGAGCGCTCGGTGGCGCAGGCGGTGACGCAAGAGATCGAGCGCCAGCTCGTCGATCTACCCAACCGCGACACGGCCCGGGAATCGCTGCGCCGCAACGGCACGGTGATCCTCGCGCGCGACGTCGACGAGGCCGTGTCCATCGCCAACGAGCTCGCCCCGGAGCACCTCGAGGTCCACACGCGCGCCGCGCGCCGCGTGGCGAGACGCCTCGGGAACGCAGGCGCGGTGTTCGTCGGAGCGCACACCCCGGAAGCGATCGGGGACTATCTCGCGGGTCCGAACCACGTGCTGCCCACGGGTGGCACCGCGCGCTTCTTCTCGCCGCTCTCGGTCGACGATTTCCTGCGTCGCTCGAATACCCTCGAGCTATCCGCCGCGGCGCTGCGCCGGCTCGGCCCGCCCACGGCGCGTCTCGCCCGCATCGAGCGCTTCGAAGCGCACGCGCGCTCGGTCATCACGCGCCTCGAAGAGCCTTCCCGATGAGATCGGCACCGACCGCCGCAGTGCGCGATTCGATTCGCGAGCTGGTGGCCTACCCCATCGAGCACGAGCGCGTGCCCGTGAAGCTCGACGCCAACGAGCTCGGGCTCGACCTCCCCCCCGCCCTCGACGAGGCGTTCCGGACGGTGTGGCAGCGCGTGGATCTGCGCCGCTATCCCGAGGGCCACGCCGATGCGCTGGTCGCGAGCATGACGCGGCGCTTCGGCTTGGCGCCCGAGTCGATCCTGGTGGGAAACGGCTCGAACGAGATGATCGCGCTCTTGTTCGCCGCGTTCGCCGACGGCGGCTCCCAAGGCTCGGCACCCGTGGTCGTGGTGCCCACCCCGAGCTTCGGCGTCTATCCGATCCAGGCGCGCAGCCACGGTTTCGTGGTGCGCAACGTGCCGCTCAGCGACGAGTTCGAGCTCGAGCCCGAGGCGGTCCTCGAGGCGGCGCGCACGCAGCGCGCGCGGCTGATCGTGCTGGCCTCGCCCAACAATCCCACCGGGAATGCCCTCGCCCGCGACGCCATCGAATACCTGCTCGAGCAATTCGACGGGCCGGTGGTGGTCGACGAGGCCTACCAGCCGTTCGCCCAGGAGTCGTGGCTCGGACGCTGGGAGCGCTGGCCGAACCTGGTCGTGCTTCGGACGCTGAGCAAGGTCGGTCTGGCGGCGCTGCGAGTCGGCTTCCTGCTCGCGGATCCGCGGTTGACGGCGGAGTTGCGCAAGGCCAAGCTCCCCTTCAATCTCAACTCGGTGAGCGCGGCGCTGGCCGAGGTCGCGATCGACCACTGGCCGGAGCTCGAGAAGGTCGCCCGCGAGGTCGTGGCCGAGCGAGCGAGGACGGCGCAGGCGCTCGCAGCGATGCCCGACGTCCGGGTCTTTCCCTCGGAGGCGAATTTCCTGCTGATCCGCGTTCCCGGCGAAGCCAACTCCGTGTGGTCGCGGCTGCTGGCGCGCGGGATCTCGGTGCGGAACTTCAGCACCAAGCCTGGTCTCGAGGGCTGTCTGCGCGTCACCATCGGGAAGCCCAGCGAGAACGACGCCTTCCTCGCGGGCCTGCGCGAGGTCCTGGCGACGCGCTGAGCGTCCCAGCGAGTCGGTGGGCCGAGGCACGACGAGCGCGCGACGCGGGCTACGCTGGCCGCCAAGAGGTCGAAGATGAGCCGAGTCGGACGCGTCGAGCGCAGCACCACGGAGACCCAGGTCAGCGTCACCGTCGACCTGGACGGAACCGGTCGCTACCAGCTCGACACCGGTATCCCGTTCTTCGATCACATGCTGAGCCACATCGCCAAGCAAGGCCTGCTCGACTTGGACGTGAAGGCCACGGGCGATCTCGAGGTCGACTTTCACCACACCGTCGAGGACGTCGGCCTGTCGTTCGGCGAGGCGCTCGCGAAGGCGCTCGGCGACAAGGTGGGGATTCGTCGCTATGGCTCGGCGTCGCTTCCCATGGAGGAGACGCTCGCCGACGTCGCCGTGGACCTGAGCGGGCGCGCGTACTTCGTGTATCGCGTGGAGCTCGCGCAGGAGAAGGTCGGCACCTTCGACCTCTCGCTGGCGAAGGAGTTCCTGCGTTCGTTCGCGAACCGGTGCGGCATGAATCTGCACGTGACGGTGCGCTACGGGCAGGACGCCCACCACGTCCTCGAAGCGATCTTCAAGGGCTTCGGCCTCGCGCTGCGCGACGCCGTGGCGGTGGATCCGCGCCGTCGCGACGTGCCCAGCACCAAGGGTGTTCTGTGATGGCCCGCGGTCCCGAAGCTCGGCGCTGAGGGCGCATCCCGAAGCAACCGAGCCGCATGCTCGGTTGCGGCAACGATTGCCCGACGGGCCGCAGCCGAGCGAGCCGAATCCACCCGATCCCCGCATCCCCGCCTCATGACCAGCGCGACAAAACCCATCGTCGTCGTCGACTACGGCAGCGGCAATCTGCGCAGCGTCGCCAAGGCCGTCGAGCGCGCGGGCGGGGTGGTGGAGGTGAGCGCCGATCCCGCGGCGCTCGCGCGCGCCGGCGGAGTCGTGCTGCCGGGCGTCGGCGCCTTCCGCGCGGCGATGGAGAATCTCACGCGCGGCGGCTGGATCGAACCACTGCTCCAGCACCTCGCGAGCGACCGGCCTTTTCTCGGGATCTGTCTCGGCCTCCAGTTGCTGTTCGAGTCGAGCGAGGAGTTCGGCACCACTCGCGGGCTCGGCCTGTGCCGCGGTCGCGTGCGCGCCTTCCCGCTTCCCGCTGCGGACGGGACGGGCGGCGAGCGCGCCAAGGTTCCGCACATGGGCTGGAACCAGCTCCGCGCCGCGCATCCGAGCCTCGTGAGCGAGGCGGTCGGCGACGACGCGTGGGCGTACTTCGTCCACTCGTACTACGTCGACTGCGACGAGCCGGAGCTGATCGCGACGACCACCCAGCACGGCAACGTCACGTTCACCTCGTCGATCGCCCGCGGTCGGCTCGTGGCGTGCCAGTTTCACCCCGAGAAGAGCCAGGCCATCGGGCTCGAGTTGCTGTCGCACTTCGTGAGGCTCTGCCGATGAGCCTCACCCTGATTCCCGCGATCGACTTGCGCGGCGGCCGATGCGTGCGCTTGCTGCGCGGCGATCCCAACGCCGAGACGGTGTACTTTCAGGATCCGGTCGAGCCGGCGCGGCGCTTCGAGGCCCGCGGCGCGAGCTGGCTGCACGTCGTCGATCTGGACGGCGCCTTCGAGGGCGGCGAGCGCAACGGCGCCGCGATCCGCGCGATTCGATCGGCCACCACCATGCGCCTCGAGATCGGTGGCGGGCTGCGCACGCGCGACGCCGTCGCGCGAGCGCTCGACCTCGGAGCGGAGCGCGCCATCATCGGCACCGCGGCCATCGAGAATCCGGCCTTTCTGGACGAAGCGTGCCGCGAGTGGCCGGGACGGATCTGGGTGGGCATCGACGCACGCCAGGGCAAGGTCGCCGTCCGGGGCTGGGTCGAGCAGACCAGCGTCGATGCTCGCGCCCTCGCGGAGCGCGTCGCGCGCGCCGGCGCCGCGGGCATCGTCTACACCGACATCGCCCGCGACGGCGCGCTGAGCGGACCCAACGCCGAGGAGACCGCGCGCGTCGCCCGGGACCTGGGGATCCCGGTGATCGCCTCGGGCGGAGTGCACCGGCTCGAGGATCTCGCGTCGCTCAAGCCGCTCGAGGCCGACGGCGTGATCGGCGTCATCAGCGGCCGGGCGCTCTACGAAGGCACCCTGGACCTCGACGCGGCGATCCGGTACCTGGCCGACGGCGAGTTGCGCGGAGTCGAGCGGTGAGCGTCGCCAAGCGCATCATCCCCTGCCTCGACGTTCGCGATGGTCGCGTCGTGAAGGGCGTGAACTTCGTGGGGCTGAAGGATGCAGGTGACCCCGTGGAGGCTGCCGCGGCTTACGACCGCCAGGGTGCGGACGAGCTCGTCTTCCTCGACATCACCGCCTCCCACGAAGGCCGCGGGATCATCGAAGACGTCGTGCGGCGCACCGCCGAACAGGTCTTCATGCCGCTCACCGTGGGGGGCGGCATCCGCGAGGTCGCGGACGTCCGGCGCATGCTGCAGGCAGGCGCCGACAAGGTGAGCGTCAACACCGCCGCGACCCAGAACCCGAGCCTGGTGCGCGAGGCCGCCGAGCGCTTCGGCAGCCAGTGCGTGGTGGTCGCCGTCGACGCGAAGCGGCGCGCCGACAGGGGCTGGGACGTCTTCACCCACGGCGGGCGCAAGCCCACGGGGCGCGATGTGCTCGAGTGGTGTCACGAGGTCGAGCGGCTGGGTGCGGGCGAGATCCTGCTCACCAGCATGGACCGCGACGGCACTCAGATCGGCTACGACCTCGAGCTCACGCGCGCGGTGTCCGCGGCGCTCGCGATCCCCGTGATCGCGTCGGGTGGCGTGGGCACGCTCACGCATCTCTGGGAAGGGTTGGTCGCCGGCGGCGCGGACGCGGTGCTCGCGGCCTCGATCTTCCACTTCGGAACTCATTCGATCGGCGAGGCGAAGCGCTACCTCGCGAGTCGCGGCGTCAACGTGCGGCCAGCACGCGAGACCGCCGAGGCGAGCGGGACCAGCGTTTCGCGCGCCGTCACACCGTGACGAGGACCAGCGACATGTCAATCGTGGATCGCGTGAAATTCGACGACCGGGGCCTGGCCGTGGCGCTGGCCCAGGACGCGGCCAACGGCGAGCTGCTGATGGTCGCCTTCATGAATCGCGAGGCGCTCGAACGCACGCTCGAGACGGGACTCGTCCACTACTACAGTCGTTCGCGCAACAAGCTGTGGCGCAAGGGCGAGGAATCCGGTCACGTTCAGCGCGTCAAGGAGATCCGGATCGACTGCGACGGCGACGCCATCCTGGTGACGATCGATCAGGCCGGCGTGGCGTGCCACGAGGGCTATCGCTCGTGCTTCTTCCGTCGCTGGGACGGGAAGGAGTGGGTGACCGATCGCGAGCGCGGTGTCGATCCCGCTGCGGTGTACGGGAAAAAGCCCGGGTGAAAGGGTTTTCCCGGCCGTCCCGGCTGGTTGCCAGTGACGTTTCCACTGCTATATTGCGCGGTTAACCGTAGCTCGGGCGGCAGCAGGCCGGGATCCGCTCAGGCAGCCGAGGTCGAGCGTACGCGTCGGGTCATGTGTGGTGTCGTGCTTCTGAAGCAATTCCCCTAGCCCAAGCTGGCGCGCGTCGAAGCGCGCGTTTCGAGGAGATGGTCGGATGCCCGGAGTGAAAGTTCGCGAAGGTGAGCCCTTCGAGGCGGCGCTCAAGCGCTTCAAGAAGCAGTGCGAGAAGGCGGGCATCCTGTCCGAGCTCAAGAAGCGCGAGCATTTCGAGAAGCCCAGCGTGCGTCGCAAGAAGAAGGCGATCGCCGCGCGCAAGCGCGCGCTCAAGAAGCTCAAGAAGGAAGGCCTTCTCTGATCCGCCACGCATGACGATCGGGCCCACGGACTCGGTTCGAGCTACCGGGTGCGGCTTCAGCGCACCAATCCAGGAGAGCCGCGGGTCGCCCTCACGCAGCGCGTCATTGCGAACGCGCGGCCGAGCCTTCAGTTGCTGTCCCTACGCCGACCGGGTGGCTCCACCGATCCACCCGCTGCGGCTTCGACATTCGTCGCCGATCGCTCCCTCGACCCGCCTCCGACCAGGCGGGTCGAGCTTTCTCCGGCCAACGCCCGACGCGTCGGCCTCGCCACGGCGCGTGGCATCCGCGCCCGAGACGCAGCCGCCCGCCAGGTGCGCGCGTCTCGCTCGAGGCTGGGGACACGCCGCCGTCCCCGGGCACGCATGACGTTCGACCCGGTCGTGGAGGAAGTGCGCGCGCGGGTGAATCTCGTCGAGCTGATCTCCGGCCACACCAACCTCAAGCAGGCGGGGCGCACGTTCAAGGGCCTCTGCCCATTCCACAAGGAACGGAGCCCCTCGTTCACCGTCGACCCCGCGAAGGGCTTCTACCACTGCTTCGGCTGCGGCGCCGGTGGCGACGCGTTCAAGTTCGTGATGGAGATCCACGGGCTCGCGTTCCCGGAGGCGCTCGAGATGCTCGCTCGCCGCGTGGGCGTCGAGATCCCCGATCGCCGTGGCTCCGGTCCGCGCGATCGCAGCCGTCGCCGGGTGCTGCTGGAGGTGACGCGCGCCGCAGCGCTCTTCTTCCGCAAGGCGCTCAAGGAGGACGCTGGCGCGGAGCGCGCACGCAGCTACGTCGAGGGACGAGGCTTCTCGCTGAGCGAGGCGCTCGCGTTCGGCCTCGGCTACGCGCCCAACGACTGGGAGTCGCTGGCCCGACACCTCTCGCGCGAGGGCGCCGATCTGGACGCCGCACGCGCCACGGGGCTGATCGGCGAGCGCACCCGTGGCGGCGGTCACTACGACCGGTTCCGCGACCGCCTGATGTTCACGATCCTCGATGCCGAGGGTGCGCCGATCGGCTTCGGCGCGCGCGCGCTCGGCGACGTCGATGGCCCCAAGTACATCAACTCCTCGGACTCGGAGATCTTCCACAAGGGGCGCGGCCTCTATGGTCTGTCGTGGGCGCTCAAGAGCATCCGCGAACAGGGACGCGCGGTGGTGGTGGAAGGCTACTTCGACGTGCTGAGCCTCCATCAGCACGGATTCTCGCAGGCCGTCGCGACGCTCGGCACGGCGCTCACTCCCGACCACGCCTATCAGCTCAAGCGCTACGCCTCGGAGGTGATCTTGTTGTTCGACGGCGACGAAGCGGGTCGCAAGGCGGCCTGGCGCGCCCTACCCCACTTCCTCGCTGCCGACGTCCGGCCGCGCGCGGCGTTCCTGCCCTCGGGCGAGGATCCGGATACGCTGGTGCAAAAGGGTGGGACCGAGGCACTCACGACACTTCTGGACTCCGCGCCGCCGTTGCTCGAGCACGTGATCGTATCGAAGGCTCGCGGTGCCGGCGCGGACCCGCGCGCGCGAGGCCAAGCGATGCGAGACGTAGCACCGCTGCTCGCGGCCCTGCCCGATCCAATCGAGCGGGATGCCTCGATCGAGCTCGCCGCGCGGACGTTCCACGTCGGCGAGGACGCGGTCCGCAAGCTGCTCGAGCAACGCTCCGAGCCGAGCCGCGTGACCGCCGAGATCGCGACGGTGCCCACCGCCGCGGCCCCGCCTCCGCCGCCCGCCGAGGCGACCTTGGTGCGGGCGCTCGCGGACGAGCCGGGGCTCGCGGAGCTCTTGGTGGGCACCGAGATCGATCGCAGCATGCGCTCGGACGCCGCCGCACGCTTCGTGCGGAACGCCGCCTCCGAGCCCGCCGCCAGCGCGAGCCGCTGGCTCGCGGGCATCGAGGATCCGGCGCTGGTCCAGCTCGTCACGGCGGGCAGCGTGGTCGGCACCGACGCGGCCGATCGCGGGCCGCGTATCGTCACGGACTGCATTCGGCGCATCCAGCGGGATCGATTGCGCGACGAGATCGACGCGCTGAATCGCGAGATCTCGCAGCGCGAATCGCGCGGCGAGCTCAGCGAGCTCGAACGGTTGCAGCAGCTCAAGATCGAGAAGAACCGGCGCATCCTGGCGTTGGGGTCGGCACGAGCGGGATGAAGGGCTTCGGGGTGGGACGGAACGAGCTCGCGCGATCGGGCTCACGCGTACGAGGGGATCGATGACGGCAGGCAGCCAGCTCAACGACGTCAAGAAGAAGTTGATCGAGATGGGCCGCGAGAAGGGCTATCTCACGTACGACGAGGTGAACGACATCCTCCCCTCCGACGTCGTCTCGAGCGAGCAGCTCGACGACGTGATGTCGATGTTCGGCGAGATGGACATCGACGTCGTCGACCACCCGGTCCCGGAAGCGGCCGCGCGCCGCAAGGAAGACCTCCCCTACCAGGAAGAGGAGGAAGAGGAGGTCGACGACGACCTGGGCCGCACCAACGACCCGGTGCGCATGTACCTGCGCGAGATGGGCACGGTGAGCCTGCTGACGCGCGAAGGCGAGGTCGAGATCGCGAAGCGCATCGAGCGCGGGCTGATCGAGGTCCGCCAGTCGGCGCTCGGCTCACCGATCGCCATGAAGCACATGCTCGACCTGCGCGAACGGCTCATCCGCGGCGAGATCACGACGCGCGAGATCGTCGACGACGACGACGACGACGGTCCCGACGAAGAGGAAACCGAGGAGCGTCGCGCCGAGCTCGACAGCGGCCTGCGCGACGAGCTCATCCAGGACCTGACGAAGCTGCGCCGGCTCATCCTGGACTTGCGCAAGACCGAGCAGGACGCGCGCAAGGCCGGCAGCACGGCGGCGGATCGCAAGAAGGCCCGCGAGAAGATCGCGCAGAAGCACCAGCGCGTCCTCGAGGCGATCCAGGACCTCGCCTTCTCCAACAAACAGATCGACGCGATCGTCGAGCGCATCAAGAGTTTGGTGCAGACCATCGAGCGCAACGAGTCCGAGCTGGCCCGGGCCGAGGCGCGCACCCGGCTCAACCAAGCGGGACTGCGCAAGGCATTCGCGGACCTGAAGCGCGGCAAGACCGGCGAGCGGCAGGCCGAGAAGGCCACCGGCCTGCGAGCCGATCAGCTGCGCGACCTCGAGCCGCGCGTCCGCGAGGCGGTGCGTCAGCTTCGCGAGGCCGAGGCCGAGGCCGAGCTGCCCGCCGCGGAGGTGAAGCGGATCTTCCGCGCCATCCAGAACGGCGAGCTCAAGGCCAAGATGGCGAAGAGCGAGCTGATCGAGGGGAACCTTCGGCTCGTGGTGAGCATCGCGAAGAAGTACTCGAACCGCGGCCTGCAGTTCCTGGATCTGATCCAGGAGGGCAACATCGGTCTCATGAAGGCCGTGGACAAGTTCGAGTACCAGCGCGGCTACAAGTTCTCGACCTATGCGACGTGGTGGATTCGGCAGGCGATCACCCGCGCCATCGCGGACCAGGCGCGCACCATCCGCATCCCCGTGCACATGATCGAGACCATCAACAAGCTGGTGCGCACGTCGCGCTACCTCGTTCAGGAGCTCGGCCGCGAGCCGAGCCCGGAGGAGATCGCCGAGCGCATGGAGATCCCCCTCGAGAAGGTGCGCAAGGTGCTCAAGATCGCGAAGGAGCCGATCAGCCTGGAGACGCCGATCGGCGAGGAGGAAGGCAGCCACCTGGGCGACTTCATCGAGGACAAGGGCGTGGTCTCGCCTTCCGAAGCCGTGGTCGCGATCAACCTCTCCGATCAAACGCGCAAGGTTCTCGCGACGCTCACGCCGCGCGAGGAGAAGGTGCTGCGCATGCGGTTCGGTATCGGCGAGAAATCCGAGCACACCCTCGAGGAGGTCGGCCGTGACTTCGCCGTCACCCGCGAGCGCATACGTCAGATCGAAGCGAAGGCGCTTCGCAAGCTCCGTCACCCCAGCCGTTCGAAGCGTCTCAAGAGCTTCCTCGAGAATTGACGGACGGCGCGCCGTTGACCCGCAACCCAACGACACCCGGATGGTGCCCGGAACGCATGCGGGCCCGTAGCTCAGTCGGTCAGAGCGGGGGACTCATAATCCCTTGGTCCCAGGTTCGAGTCCTGGCGGGCCTACCGGTCGAGGTCGGATCGAACCGATTGGAGCACTGCACGAGACCCCGCAGCAACGCACGTGACCAGCGAGGTGGAGAGGGCCCAGCACCCTCCACCTCGAGGCCACGAGGAAAGGCGACACCCACGTGAATCGGATCGAGCTCTTGATCCGCCTGCAGGACCTCGACCTCGCTCGCGACGAGCTGGTGCGGGAACGCGACGGCTTCCCCGAGAAGATCGCCGCCGCGCGCGCACCGCTCGACAGCGCCGAATCCGCCGAGCGCGCGGCGCGCGAGAAGATCCAGATCGCCACCCGAGCGCGCGAGCGACTGGAGAAGGACATCGACTTCGAGCGCAGCAAGCTCGACGAACGCGAGCGAAAGCTGCGCCAGGTGAAGACCAACGACGAGTTCCAGGCGGGTCAGAAGGAGCTTTCCGAGCACCGCAAGCGGATCGCGGCCATGGAGGACGACGTCCTCGTTCACATGGAGACGATCGAGACGCTGCAGCGCGCGATCCAGGCCTCCCAAGCCGCGGCGGGCAGCGTGCGCGCCGACGTCGAGCGCGTCGAAGGCGTGCTGCGTGCCCGCGCCGCCGAGCTCGAAGCGCGGCTCGCCAGCGCCGACGGCGAGCTGACCGGCGCACGCTCCGCCCTGGACCGCGCCACCCTCGCCCAGTACGACATGCTGCGCTCGCGGCGTGGCGGCACCGCGGTCGCCGAGATCCAGGGAGGCATCTGCCAGGCGTGTCGAACGCGGATCCCCGCGCAGATGTACAACGAGCTGCACGCGCCCGACTCCCAACACATCTGCCCCACCTGCAACCGAATCATCTTCGTGCGCCCGACGCCCAAGGCTCCCGTCGAGGTCGAAGCGACGGGCTGAGCGCGCCCGCGGCGCGCGATCGCGAGCCGGGGCTCGACAGCGGGCTCTCGATCGGGCAAACCCTCCCTGGAAGCGACGGGGTGGGCCGGGTGGCCGCGCGCCCCCAGCGGGCGCGAGGAAAGTCCGGACTCCACAGGGCGGGATGGTCGCTAACGGCGACCGAGGGCAACCTTCGGGATAGTGCAACAGAAAGCAAACCGCCGTGTTACGCGGCAAGGGTGAAACGGTGAGGTAAGAGCTCACCAGCGATCCGGGCGACCGGATCGGCTCGGCAAACCCCATCCGGAGCAAGACCGAGCAGGGAGTGGGCGGCCCGTCCGATACTCCCGGGTTGGTCGCACGAGGCGGCCGGCAACGGCCGTCCCAGAGGGATGGTCACCGCTCGGGCGCGGGAGACCTCGCACGAGCACAGAATCCGGCTTACACGCCCGCCCCCTCGCTTCCCCTCGCCCGAGCCCGAGCGCCGCGTCAACCTCCGCGCGAATCCTGCGCGAAGTAGAGGGCGGCGATCACCAGCGCGTGCTGGATCACGCCTGTGCGGACCCAGCGCCGGACCTCGTCGAGAGGCACGAAGGCGATCGAGTCGATCTCGTCCGGATCGAAATCCGCGACGCGACGAAGGCCGCGCGCCACGAACGTGGTGCAGCGATTTCCCTGGATCGCCGGGTTCGGCTCCACCACCCCCACCTCCACCCACTCGGCCGCCTCGAACCCGGTCTCCTCGCGCAGCTCGCGCCGTGCGGCGTCCAGCGGCGTCTCGCCGAGATCGATCGCGCCGCCGGGGATCTCGTGAGTCATGGCGCGCGTCCCGAAGCGGAACTGCGTCACCAGCAACACCCGATCGCGCTCGTCGAACGCCACCACGTTCACCCAGTTCGCGATCTCGATGAGGAACGCGAGCTTCTCCGCGCCTTGCGCGGGGTCGACGAACCGGTCACAGCGCAAGCTCAGGAAGGGATGATCGAAGATTCGTTCGCTTCGCTGCGGCTCGCGTGGCTGACCCATGGTCTCCTCGACTCGGTCGCGTTCGAGGCGCGGATCACGCGCTCCCGCGCGTACCGGCGTCCCGTTCGGCGCATCGTCGTGCGGCGGATCCGCGACGAACCCGAGAGAGCGTAGCCGAAGGGCGACGAGCTGGCCGTCCGGCAGCCGGCGCGCGAGCCGGAGCTCGGCGAGATCCGAGATCCGCCTTCGAGCCCGCGAGGCCACTGCGCGCCAAACGAAACGGCGGGTCCACGCGCTCGTGAACCCGCCGTGCGGCCGTCGCTGCGCGGCCCGCGACGCGCGCTGCTACTCGACGACCTCGGCGATCGCGTTGGAGAGCACCGTCTTGCCCTCCTGGGTCGAGGCGCGGACGATGTAGCGTCCCGGCTTCTCCTTCCAACCCTCGGTGATGATCGTGTCGCCCGGGAACACGACGCTGGCGAAGCGCGCGGCGAACGACTTGAATCGAGCGGGATCGCTGCCACACACGGAGTGGAGGATCGCGCGGCCGGCGTGGCCGTAGGTGCACAGACCGTGGAGGATCGGACGGTCGAAGCCGCCCATCGCGGCGAATTGCGGGCTCGCGTGGAGCGGGTTGGTGTCGCCCGAGAGGCGATAGAGCAACGCCTGCTGCGGCAGTGTCGGGTACTCGACCCGGAAATCCGGCGCCACACCCTCCGGAGGATCGGCCTTGAGCGCTTCGGGGCCGCGCTCGCCGCCGAAGCCGCCTTCGCCGCGCGCGAAGATCGTGAACACGTTGTCGAACACCGGCGTACCGTCGATCGTGGTCTCGGCCTTCACCACCACCAGCGCCGCCTTGCCCTTGTCGTAGATCCCCGTCACCTGGCTGATCGTGGTCAGCTCGCCTTCCGGCGGGATCGGCTTGTGCTGGATCACGGTCTGCTCACCGTGAAGGATCATCATCGGATTCACGTTCAGGTTGCTGGTGGCCTGGACCAACGCTCGAAACGACGGCACCACGGCGAAGGTCGGGAATACCTTGAGCTCTCCCATCTCGAACAAGAAGTCGAGCTCGTCGGTGCTCGCGCCGATACCCAGCGCGTACACGACGACGTCCTTCCAACCGTACTTGTGGATGATCGGCTCGGATTTCTTGCCCACCAGATCGAGGTTGATCGCCATCGGTCTCCTCCGCTCGCAGTTGGATCGCGAAAGCGCGCGAGTCTAGCGCGCGCGTTTCACGATGGCTCGGGCGGATCGTTCGAAGGTGCCGGCGGAGGGGCAGGCGGCGTCGCGAGCGCCGCGTGGATCGCGTGCGCGACGGGCTCGTTCATCCCCGCGACGCCCGCGAGCTCCTCGATCGACGCCTCGCGAATGCGCGCGACGCTGCCGAACCGCGTCAGCAAGGCCTTGCGGCGCGACGGGCCCACGCCCGGGATGTCGTCCAGCTCGGATCGAATCCGCTCGCGTCCGCGGACCTTGCGCTGATACGTGATCGCGAACCGATGCGCTTCGTCGCGGATCCGGCCCAGCAGCAGCAGCCCCGGGTCGTCGTGACGCAGGCTGATCGGGTTCGAGCGGCCGGGTCGAAAGATTCGATCCGGGTCCTTCGCGATCGAGGCCAGCTCCACCCCCGTGAGGGCGAGCTCCCGAAAAACCCGCACCGCGACGTTCAACTGGCCCTTGCCGCCGTCGACGATCAGCAGGTCGGGATCGGCCGAGCGGTCCCGCGCGGCGGCGAACCGCCTCGACAGCACCTCGTGCATCGCGCCGTAGTCGTCCGGGATCGTCCGGCTGCGGATCCGGTACCGCCGGTAACCGTCCTTCTCCGGCACACCGTCCTCGAAGCGAACGATGGAGCCCACCGAGCCGGTCCCGCCGAGCGTCGACATGTCCGTGCACTCGATGCGTCGCGGCTCCTGAGCGAGGTCGAGCTTGCGCCGCAGGCCGGCGAGCACCGCACGCCGCTCCGCCGCTGGATCGGTGGCCGCCGTCAGCGCGGCGGCCGCGTTCTGCTCGGCGAGCTCGGCCAAGCGACGCTTGTCGCCGCGCTCGGGCACGAAGAGCCGCACGCGCCGGCCGCGCCGCTCGCTCCACCATTCCTCGAACGCAGCCGCCGCCGCGACCGTGCGCGGCACGACCACCTCGTCGGGCAGGTCCTCGAGGCTGCCGTAGCGCCGCGCCAGGAACGCCTCGAGCGGATCCTCGTCCTCCTCCAGCGCGATCGCCAGCGGATAGGACATCGAGCCGACCAGCACGCCGCCACGCACCGTGAGCACGGCGGCGCACGCCGACAGGCCGTTCGCGGCCACCGCCACGAAATCCTGGTCGAGCTCGCTGTCTCGAACCACGTGCTGCTTCTCGATCGTCGCTTCGATGGCACGGATGCGATCGCGCACCCGCGCCGCTTCCTCGTAGCGCAACGCGCTGGCGGCCGCGGCCATTCGCTCTCGCAGCGCGCGAACCACGTCGCGGTTCTGTCCGCGCAGGAAATGCACCGCGCCCTCCACGAGCTTCCCGTATTCGGCCTCCGACACCAGCCCGACGCACGGCCCCAGGCATTTGCCGATCTGATAGTCGAGACAGGGCCGCGAGCGATTCGCGAAGTCGCCGTCGCTACAGGTCCGCAGCGGAAACGTGCGGTGCAGCTCGGCCACGGTCGCGCGCACCGCCTGGGCGGACGAGAACGGGCCGAAGACCAGCGCGTGGGCACGCGACGGCCGCCGCTCGACGCGGACCTTCGGGAACGGATGACTGAGGTCGAGGCGCAGCGAGGTGTACGTCTTGTCGTCGCGAAGACGGATGTTGTAGCGCGGGCGGTGCTTCTTGATGAGCGTGTCTTCGAGGATGAGCGCTTCCTTCTCGGTCTCGGTGAGCGTGACCTCGAGGTCGCGGACGCGACCCATCAGGAAGCGCACGTGGTACCGCCCGTCGCCGCTGTCGCGGGCGAAATAGCTTCGAACACGATCGCGCAGGCTCTTCGCCTTGCCGACGTAGAGCACGCGGCGACGCACGTCGAGCAGGACGTAAACGCCCGGCCGACGCGGCAACCGCGCCACCTTGTCGAGTAGCTCGGCGGAGAACCCGAACGGGGCGTCGCCGTCCGGCTCCGACGACGTGCCGGGCAGACCAGCGAGCGCGGCGACCGCCGCGACCTCGGACTCCGCGTCGAGTGGCGAGCGCGCGGGAGCGTCCGCCTCGGGGACTGGGGCGGACGATGGGTCTGCGGGGCTCGACGCCGTCATGACTGCGCCCTGCCGTCGCGATCCGAGCGCGGTAGCGCCTCAGCGCCGGCGCCGACGTCCCGGGGTGGCGCGTTGGCGGGCCGATCCGTCCGGCGCGCCGCTCGTGACGGGGACGGCGCTCAGCTTACCGTGCGGACCGAAACGCGAGGCGTTCTGCTGCGACCCGCCGATGCCGAGCTCCGCGGCTTCGAGGCGGTGGACCTGATCCCGGATCTCCGCCGCACGCTCGAAATCGAGGGCCTCCGCCGCCGCGACCATCTCCTTCTTCAAGCGCTCGATGGTCTTGTCCCGATCGTCCGGCCGTCCCGCGTCGCGCGGCGCTTCGTCGATCGTGACGTAGTCGGCGGCGCAGACCTCGCCGACGGTGCTGCGGATGAGCGTCGGCACGGTCTCGGGCGTGATCCCGTGCTCGAGGTTGTAGGCGGCTTGAACGGCACGGCGGCGCTCGGTCTCGCGGATGGCCGCCGCCATCGACGGCGTCACCGAGTCGGCGTACAGGATCACGCGCCCATGGACGTTGCGCGCGGCGCGGCCGATCGTCTGGATCAGCGAGCGCTGCGAGCGCAGGAATCCCTCTCGATCGGCGTCCAGGATGGCCACCAGCGCCACCTCGGGGAGATCCAACCCCTCCCGCAGCAGGTTGATGCCGACCAGCACCTCGAACTTGCCGAGCCTCAGATCGCGCAGGATCTCGACGCGCTCGAGAGTCTCCACGTCGGAGTGCAGGTAGCGAACGGCGACCCCGATGTCGCGGTAGTAGGTCGTGAGGTCCTCGGCCATGCGCTTGGTGAGCGTGGTCACCAGCACGCGCTCGCCGCGAGCGGTTGCCGTGCGGATCTCGCCCAGCAGATCGTCCACCTGCGTGCCCGCTGGGCGGACCTCGACCTGCGGGTCCATGAGCCCGGTGGGGCGGATCACCTGCTCCACCAGCACGCCGCCGGATCGCTCGATCTCCCAGTCGCCCGGTGTGGCGGAAACGAAGACCGTGTCGCCGATTCGCTCCAGGAACTCGTCGAACGTGAGCGGACGGTTGTCGAGCGCGGAGGGCAACCGGAAGCCGTGCTCGACGAGCGTCTCCTTGCGCTGGCGATCGCCGCGGAACATGCCGCCGACCTGCGGCACGGTGACGTGGCTCTCGTCGATCAGGAGCAGGAAGTCGTCGGGGAAGTAATCGAGCAGGGTCGCCGGCGGCACGCCCGGACCGCGGCCGTCCAGATGCCGCGAGTAGTTCTCGATCCCCGGGCAGTAGCCCATCTCGCTCAGCATCTCGAGATCGTAGAGCGTTCGGCTCTCGAGCCGCTGCGCCTCGACGAGCTTGTCGCGGTCGCGCAGGTCGCGAAGGCGGATCGCCAGCTCGTCGCGGATTCGCTCGACGGCGCGATCGAGGCGATCCTTGGGCGTCACGTAGTGGCTGCCGGGAAACACCGCGACCTCGTCCAGCCTTTCGATGACCGTGCCGCGCAGCGCATCGATCTTCGAGATGCGCTCGACGGTGTCGCCGAAGAGCTCGATCCGAACGGCCTGCTCCGACTCGTAGGCCGGGAAGATCTCGATCACGTCGCCGCGGACCCGGAAGGTCCCGCGGTGGAAGTCGACGTCGTTGCGCACGTATTGCATGGCTACGAAGCCCCGCAGCAGCTGCTCGCGCGCGACGTCGGTGCCGACGCGAACCTCGACGAGCATCTGCCGATACGCCTCGGGGTCGCCGATGCCGTAGATGCACGACACGCTCGCGACCACGACCACGTCGCGGCGCGTGAGCACCGAGCGCGTCGCGGAATGGCGAAGCTTGTCGATCTCGTCGTTGATCGAGGCGTCCTTCTCGATGTACGTGTCGGTCGACGGGACGTACGCCTCGGGCTGGTAGTAGTCGTAGTAACTGACGAAGTACTCGACGGCGTTGTCCGGGAAGAGATCGCGAAGCTCGGCGAAGAGCTGGGCGGCGAGCGTCTTGTTGGGCGCCATCACGAGCGCCGGTCGCCCGAGCTGGGCGATCACGTGCGCCATCGTGAAGGTCTTGCCCGAACCGGTCACGCCCAGCAGCACCTGCGCGCGCAGGCCCGACCGGAGCCCCTCGACCAGCTCCCGGATCGCCGCCGGTTGATCGCCGCGCGGCTCGAGCGAGCTCTTCAGCGCGAACGCCCGCGCGGCCTCGGCGCGCGCGGTCGGTGGCTCGGAGGTCACGGTTCGCTCGCGGGCTGGGCCTCGACCACGCTCCAGTCGGTCACCCCGCCCGGTCGATCCTCGAGCACGACCCCACGCCGCGCGAGCTCGTCCCGGATGGCGTCGGCGTCGGCCCAGCGCTTCTCGACGCGAGCCTGCGCGCGAGCACGGATTCGCTCCTCGACCCACTCGGTGCCGAGCCCGAGCCGCAGCGCCCGCCGATCCCTGTCGCGCTCGAGCCACGCGGGCGGACTCGAGACGAACACGCCGAGAATCTCGCCGAGGCGCGCGAGGTGGGCGCGCCCCTCGCGCGCGGCAACCTGATTCGCCTCGCCCTTGGCGCCGCGCGCCTGATCGGCCAGGCGATTGATGAGGCGGACTCCCTCGAACAGCACGCCGATCGCGCGGGCCGTGTTGAAGTCGTCGTCCATTGCCTCGCGGAACTGGGTCTCCAGCGCATCCCACGACTGGAGCGCCGGCTCCGGATCGCTCCCGGCGTCGGGCTTCGCCTTCGCCCCCTTCGGCGCCGCACCCCAATCCTCGCGATCGACCCGCGCCATCGTTGCGTAGCCGCGTGCGAGCGCCTTGCGGCTCTCCTCGATGCCGTCGAGAGAGAAGTCGACGGGGCTTCGATAGTGTTGGCTCAGCAAGAAGAGACGAATGGTCTCCGCATCGTGCAGCGCGAGAAGGTCCCGGATCGTCGAGAAGTTGCCGAGCGACTTCGACATCTTCTCCTGGTTCACGCGAATCATGCCGTTGTGCATCCAGACCCGCGCGAACGGCTCACCCGATGCCGCCTCGCTCTGCGCGATCTCGTTCTCGTGGTGCGGAAAGATCAGGTCGCTGCCGCCACCGTGGATGTCGAACGGCACACCGAGCTGTGTCGCGGCCATCGCCGAGCACTCGATGTGCCAGCCGGGGCGCCCCGGTCCCCACGGGCTCGGCCACGACGGCTCGCCCGGTTTGACGCTCTTCCACAGCGCGAAATCCTCCGCTGCACGCTTGCGCTCGTCGACGTCGATGCGCGATCCCGCGCGAACCTGATCGACGTCTTGACCGGACAACCGTCCATAGCTCGGAAACGCGGCCACCGAGAAGAAGACGTCGCCGTCGACGACGTAGGCGGCACCCCGAGCAACGAGCTCGCCGATCAACGCCTGCATGTCGGCGATGTGATCCGTCGCGCGGGGCTCGACCGTGGGCGGGATGAGCCCCAGGTCCTGCATGTCGCGGTTGTACTCGTCGGTGTAGCGCCGGGCGATCTCGTGCCACGCAACGCCGTCGCGCTGCGCCCGCTGGATGATCTTGTCGTCGACGTCCGTGAGATTCCGAACCAGGCGAACCTCGTAGCCGAGGTATTGGAGGTAGCGACGAACCACGTCGAACGTCAGCGCGGAACGCGCGTGACCAAGGTGGGCGGAGTCGTAAACGGTGGGCCCGCACACGTACATCCGCACGTGTCCAGGCTCGATGGGCACGAACTCGTCCTTGGTGCGGCTGAGCGTGCTGTAGATCTTGAGGGTCATCGGCATTCTCCGCGGGCTCGCATCGCCGAGCGTCCAGGGCGTTCGATGTGCCAGTGCTTACCGCATGTGAGGCGTGCGCGTGGCGAGTACGAGCGCGACGACGCCGTGGCGGATCGCGACGACTGCGCTCCGGCCGTCACGCCATTCGATCGAGGATCCGCGACCGGATCGCGCCTGCCGCAACGAAAAGACGGCCGCGGCGCCTCTCGCTCGCGCCGCGGCCGCATCCCCACCCGAGGGACGGCCCGTCAGGACTTCTTGGGTTTGCTGGTGCCGCCGTTGCCGTTGCCGCCGTTGCCATTCCCGCCGCTGGAAACGCCAGGCTCGGTCTTGGCGCGGTTGCGGCTCGCCTTCGGCTCACCCAGCACGCGGTCGAGGTCCGCGAGCACGTCGGGCTCCTTCATGCCCTTGGCGATCGCGATCTCCTTGACCAGCAGGTTGCGGGCGGTGTCGAGCATCTTGCGCTCGCCGAACGAGAGGTCCTTCTTCTTGCGCTTCAGAACGCAGAGATCGCGCAGCACCTCGGCGATCTCGAGCACCGATCCCGTCTTGATCTTCTCGGTGTACTCGCGGTAGCGGCGATTCCAGGTCTGCGTGTCGATCCGCAGGTCCTGCTCGCGCAAGATCTTGTAGATCTTGACCACCATCTTCTTGTCGATCACGCCACGCAGCCCCACGCTCTCGACGTTGTGCGTCGGGATCATGATGGTCATGTCGTTCTCGAGGATCCGGAGCATGTAGAACTTGAGGCGACTTCCGGCGATGTCCTTGGTCTCGATCGACTCGATCACCCCCACGCCGTGGGCCGGGTAGACGGCCTTGTCCCCGACTCGGAAGGTCTGCTTGCCCTCCGTGGAACGAACAGGCGCGGGCGGCTCGACGCGCGGGGGTGCAGGTGGCGGGGTGGGGGCGCGGTTCTTCGTCGCTCGGGCGTGTGCTGCCATGGGTTGGGGACGCGGTCCTTTCTAGGGCTGTTCGACTCTCAACGGCGCCGCCGGCAGCCTGCTCGAGGATCGCAACCGAGAGCGTGCCGTCGTTCGAGCACTACACCGCGGGTGCCCGACGATGCCGGGACGACGGAAGCCTCGTCGCCCTCGATGGCGAGATTCGAGGCGGCGTGTGTCGGGTACACGGCCGGCTTGCCTTGAGGATACCCAGGATTCCCGGGGCTCGTCAACGGTTTTTTCCAAGCGTGAGGGCAACTTGCGGCGATCGAGGCCTCGCCGACCTCGGCCCGTCGCGCCGCGCGCGACAGCGATGCCGCGTTCGCTCACCGTTCGGGAGACGCCCGACACGCGGCGCGTTGCTTGTGGCCGTCGATTTTGGTATCTCTTTGCCGTCCGGGCACTTACGCTCACTCGATCGGAGGAGGTCGGCATGCGGCGGAATCACCTTCCTGTGTGGCTATCGGCGATCGCCGTCGCGCTCTCGGGTTGCTCGAGCCCCTACGTGCACCGCATCGAGCCGGTTCAGACGACCCGCAAGTACCTGACCCAGCAAGCCCGCCCGCCAATCCCTGCGTTTCGCCAGGTGGCGGTGCTGCCGTTCGCCGACTACAGCGAGATCACGTTTCTCCAGGACCGCGGCTACCCGGGCCAGTCCGTCGTGGAGGCCGTCGCCGATCAGTTCGTCGCGCACAGCGTCTCGGTGGTGCCGCAAGAGGATGTCGACCGCGCGCTGCTCGCCATGCGCGTGCTGCCGGACCTCGAGCGGCAGGGCGTGGTGCCCGATGCGCAGGCGCTGATCTACAACGGCCCGCACACGTTCAACCACGAGTTCGAGCACCACGGGGACGACTTCCGCGCCGCGCTGCGGGACATGGGGTACAGCGAGGAGCTGGCGCTGCCGTTGTCGTCGTCGATCAGCCGCGATCGACACGACGGTGCCGCCGACGCCGGAGTGACGACCGACGACATGGTACGCGTGACGAACAAGGTGAAGACGCGGAACGTGTACGGGCTCACGGGGGAACAACTCCTGGATCTCGGCCGTCAGCTCGGCGTCGATGCGATCGTGCGCGGGCGCATCCTCGAATACGGATTGAAGAAGACTCCGACGATCGACCCCGCCTACGGGCTCGGCATCCTGTCCCGGATCGCGATGGGTCTCGACTGGCTGCTGCTGGACTGGAAGGACGCGGGTGACTACGCGGCGAGCGAGCCGCGCGAGGAAGTGCGGCACGACGTCGATTCGACTCGCCCGCGCATCGGCGGGAACCCGATGGGCCCGATCGCAACGCTGGTCGGCGGTCCGCCCAATCTCAAGAGCTCAGCGATCGTTCAAGTGCGCGTCTACGTGCAGGACGCGCGCACCGGCGAGACGCTCTGGAGCAATCGCGCGGAGGTCGAGACGACGCCGTTCTCGATCTTCCACTTCGACGACCAGCACTTGAAGACGCTCTTCGACGAAGCCACCGAGAAGGCCGTTGGCGAGGTGATGCAGTCGTTCTTCCACGGCCGCGATCGCTGGGGAGAGATGCGCAGCAGCTGAGTCCGCGAGCGCCAGGCGGGCACGGGCGGCGCCCGTGCCCGAGCTCGAGCCGACGTGGGTACGGCTCTCGCGGGATCGTCAGCGCGTGGCGCCGCCACCCGAGACGCGAACGGTGTGGACATTCTCGGGAAGCTTCCCGAGATCCCAGATCCACACGCCACTCGGCTTGCCTTCCGCGGTAGCGATCTCGCCGAGATAGCTCGCGCGCAGCTCGAGGGCCGAACCCGCGCGGATCGCGAAGTCCACGGTCGTGCCAAACCGTGGCAACCCACCGTTCGAATCGCACAGCCCGTGTAGGAAGGCCAGCGTCGGTGCGACCACCCGACTACGGTACTGCGCGGCAACAGGCATCGCTCGTGAGCCGGGCGCGGACGCGCTCGCGCCGGCGGTGACAGGCGTCAGTCCGCGCAGCCCCATGGACTCGAGCCGCCTCCGCGCCTCGAACTGCCACTGAAGCTCAGCCGTCGCCCCAGCCTTGTTCGCTACCGCGACGGTCGCAGGCTCGAGGCAGCGGCCGTCCACCGTCGGCCCCGCCGTGGCCCACACCACGGCGGCGGCGACGACGCCGACGCCTCGAGCCGTCCGGCGGCGCGATCGCTCAGACATCCAGGAATCTCGGCAACGCATCCAGCACGTAGCCCACGAATCCCGAGCGGGTCAGCACGACGACGAGCTGCAACGCGACGATCGCGAAGCTCGCGTTCGACACGACCGCGGCCCAGGTCCAGACGTCGTCGGCTCGGCGTCGCAGCGCGGCGCTGCCGAGCACCAACGCGACGAGCGCAGGGACGAGTCCCGCGACGAGCAGG
>JAXLQJ010000037.1:0-78632 GCA_046331705.1 bacterium
GGGCCCTGCTCGGCCGCGGGCGAACGCCGCTCGCCGGCGCCGCGCCGGTCGCAACCGGGACACGACGACAGCACGATCGAGACGAGCAGCGCGAGCAAGGCAGGAGCGATTCGTCGCATGGGCATCCGTCCGGTCCGCGAGGTGCGGTGACGATACGTCGTCACCTCGGGTTCTTCCACCATCCTGGGGCGCGCATCAGATCGTGCAGCTGCTTGGTGGTCACCGGGGCAACGGTTACGATCGCGCGCGTCATGGCAATCGTTCGCGATCGGAAACGAATCGTGGCGCGAGCTCGCCCCCGCCGCGCGATGGACAAGCGCGCGCGCACCACGGGGCGGCGCGCGCCGGCACCGTCTGCCATCGTCGCCGCGCGCGCCTCGGATCGCGCCGTGCGCGACCTCATCGTCGAGCTCTGCCGGCAGTTCTACGTGCAGGGCTGGGTGAGCGGGACCGGCGGCGGCATCAGCGTCAAGCAAGACGGCCGGATCTACATGGCGCCGAGCGGCGTCCAGAAGGAACGCATCCAACCGCAGGATCTCTTCACCGTGGACGAACAGGGCGCGGTGCTGAGCCGGCCCGCCGACGAAGCGCTCAAGCTCAGCGAATGCGCGCCGCTTTTCCTCAACGCCTACCGGCTGCGGGGCGCGGGCGCGGTGCTTCACAGTCACAGCATCCACGCGATGCTGGCGACGCTGTGCTTCGACGAGGTGTTCCGCGTGACGCACCTGGAGATGATGAAGGGCATCCGCGGCGTGGGCTTCCACGACGTGCTGGAGGTGCCGATCATCGACAACACCGCTCGCGAATGCGACCTCGCCGATCGCATGGCGGCGGCGATCGTCGCCTTCCCGCAGACGCACGCCGTGCTGGTGCGGCGGCACGGCGTCTACATCTGGGGCCGCGACTGGATCGAGGCGAAGACCCAGGCCGAATGCTACGACTACCTGTTCCGTGCAGCGGTCGAGATGAAGCAGATGGGTCTCGACCCCGCGCGCGACCCGCGCGCCTGAGGAGGTCCCGACGATGAAAGCCACCTGGCTCGAAGGTCCCGAGGCCGGCACGCCGATCGCCCCCGCCCTCCTGAACGCGGACGGCATCCCGTACGAGTTCGCGGATCCGCGTCCCGAGGCGTATCAGCACGTGCTCGATCGATACCGCGACCAGCGCGGCTACGTGACGCAAGACGAGGTCGCGCTCGCGCCGACCACGCCGGGCCTCGACGCGCTGTGCGACAAGTTCAAGGGCGAGCACTTCCACGACGACGACGAGGTGCGCTTCGTCCTGGAAGGCAAGGGCATCTTCGACATCCGCTCCCAGGACGACCGCTGGATGCGCGTCGAGGTGGGGCCGGGCGACCTCATCATCGTGCCAGCCGGACGCTTCCACCGCTTCTATCTGACCGACGAGCGCCAGATTCGCTGCGTGCGGCTCTTCAAGGATCCCGCGGGCTGGGCAGCGAAGTATCGCGCCGCCGCTTGATCAGCGACCGACTCGCCGCGAGCCGCGCAACGGCTTTGCGGCGGCGTCGAGCAGCGCCCAGAGCGGCGCCAGATCGTCGCCGAGCCGCCGCAGCGTTCGCACCACGCTCACGGCGTCCTCGCGGGGCGCACCGAGGCCGTGCGCGACGAGCGTCGCGGCCTTGTCATCGAGCGCGGCGTCGTCGAGCGGCGTCTCGGGGTCGCCGCGCGGATGGGTGACCTCGGCCGCGAGCGTCTCGCCGCCCGCGAGCTCGACGATCACCCGCGACCCCCAGCGCGCCGGGTAGGCGCGCTCGAAGCCGGCGTCCTCGACGATCCGCACGCGTGACCGCAGCGCCGCCACGTCCGCCGCTCGGATCGCTTCCGGCGCGAACGCATCGAGGGAGACCGCGCCGCGCGCCAGCGCCACCGCGACGCAATGCTGGACGCTGAAGCGCGCCGCCGCGGGGCCGCACGGATCGGGCTCGTCGCAGAGCGCGGCGATGGTTCGATAGCCGGCCACGGTGATTCGCGCGACCCGGCTCGCGTCGACACGCGGCGCCAGCGCCAGCGCCGCGTCGATCGCTGGATGCGTGTGGCGGCACGATCCCCACGGCTTGAAGCTCGTCTCGCCGATCTTCCAGCCGGCGGCGGGCGCGAGGATCGCTTCGGGGCGCGAGTCGGCGCACAGCCCGACGAAGAAGCCCTTCTCGCCTTCGAGGATGCGCTCGGGACCGGTGAGCCCGAGCGTCGCCAGCCGCGCCGCCGTCACCCCGCTGCGCGCAGCATGTCCGGCGTGGAGCGGCTTGGTGGCCGCATGCTCGGAGTTGAACTGCCAGAGGCCGCCCGCCACCGACCCCGCGTTGCCGAGCGCCCAGGTCCAGGCATCCTCGTCCAGCTCGAGCAGCGAGCAGGCGGCGGCGGCGGCGCCGAACGGCCCGCACGTCGCGGTGTTGTGGAACACCCGATAATGCGCCGGCCCCACGGCTTCGCCGATCCGCAAGCACACCTCGTAGCCGCGCACGATCGCGTCCAGCAGCGCGGCGGAGGAGGCGCGTCGCTCGCGGGCCAGCGCCAGCGCCGCCGGCACCACCACGCAGCCCGGGTGGGTGACCGAGGCACGGTGGAGATCGTCGAGCTCGAGCGTGTGGGCGAGCGCCCCCCACACGAACGCGCGCGACTCCGGCGCGTGGCCCGCGCGCGCGGCGAACCGTCGCACCGCCGTCGCCTCGTCCGTGCGACGAGCGCCCGCCAGACAGGCGACGGTGTCGATCAGGCAGCGTCGCGCGTGGGCCCGCGCGGCGTCGTCGATCGCTCGACCCACGAGACGCGCCACCCGCCGCGTGAAGCTGGGATCCTCCGCCGTCATCCGCCGATCTCCACCTGGACGGGCGCCTGCGGCGCGCGCCGCGCGCGCGGACGATAGCATGCGGCAGCGACCCGGGCCCGGCTTCGGGCGCACGCGCGTCTGATACGCTCTCGACGATTCGAGCGACCGGTGAAGCAGCACGAGAACCTCGACGAACCGTCCCTCGCGTGGACTGCGGAAGACGACGCGTTCGTGCGCGCCGCGGCGGCGTATCTCGAGCACCCGAGCTTCCTCGTCCAGCTCGCCGACCTCGTGGGCCGCCCGGTGGAGGCGGCGCTCGGATCGTTGCCGCGCACGGCCCAGCGGGTGATCCAGCGGGCCGTACAAGGGGCCCTCGGCAAGGGGCTCGAGTGGGTGAGCCACGGCCTCGAGCCTTCCGAGGCGCCGGTCTTCGAGACCCTCGCCACCGCCGGATCCCGCGCTCGCCAGCGCGGCCGCCGCCACAACGTGGCCGCCGCGGCGACCGGGGCGGCCGGTGGGTTCGCGGGTCTCGCCGCGATGCCGATCGAGCTGCCGATCAGCACACTCATCCTGCTGCGCACGATCGCCGCCACGGCGCACGAGATGGGCGCCGACCTCGGCGATCCCGCCGTCCGCCTCGAATGCCTCTCGGTGCTGAGCCTGGGTGGTCCGACACGTCGCGACGACGCCGCGGAGAGCGGCTACTTGACCGCGCGCGTCGGCCTCGCCGGCGCACTGCGCGAGGCCGCCCGCGGGCTGGCGCGCTCGGGCGCCGAGGACCTCGCGCGGGTCGCGTTGGATCGAACCGCGCCCGCATTGGTCCGGTTCCTGGCGCTGATCGCCGGCCGCTTCGAGGCCGTGGTCACCGAGCGCGCCGTGGCCCAGGTGCTGCCGGTCGTGGGAGCGATCTCGGGCGCCGCGATCAACACGGCCTTCGCCCATCACTTCCACCGGGTGGCGCTCTATCATTTCGGCATCCGCCAGCTCGAGCGCCTGCACGGTGCCGAGACCGTGGAGGCGCGCTATCGCGCCACCCTCGGGCCAGGTCCGGCTCCGCGACGCCGTGAGCTCGTGGCGGCCCGCTGACCGCTCCATCCGCCCGCGTGCGCCGCCCGTTGGGCGCACGGTCCGTTCCCTCGATCTCCCCCGTTTCTCGCGAAGATGCCGATCATGTGGCTTCCCGGTGACCTGCTGACCCACAAGTTCAACCCCGATCTCGGCGTCGGTCGGGTCATGGCGGTGGACGGGCGCGTGCTGACGGTGCGCTTCCCGCGTACCGACACCGAGCTCAAGATGACCACCTCCGCCGACACGCTGGTGCCGCTGGTGCTCGCGCCCGGCACCCGCGCGCGGATCGACGCCACCGGCGAGGAGGTGATCGTCGCCGAACCGCTGCGCGACGGGGCGGCCGGTTATCGGCTCGCCGACGGTCGCAACGTGCAACGCGGCGTGCTCTGGCCGCTCGAGGCCGCCGAGACGGTGGTGGATCGACTGGCGCGCGGCCACGTGGACGATTACCGCGACTTCCTGAATCGCCTCGATGCGGCGCGGCTGGTGGCCATGCGCCGCACCAGCGGCCTGGGCTCTTTCCTGGGCGGACGGATTCGCCTCTATCCGCACCAGCTCTACGTCGCCGAACGCGCGACCGCGCTCGATCCGGTGCGCTGGCTGCTCGCGGACGAGGTGGGCCTCGGCAAGACCGTCGAGGCCTGCCTGGTGCTCAATCACCTGGAGCGAACCGGCAAGGCGGAGCGCGCGCTGGTGGTGGCGCCGACGACGCTCACCGTTCAATGGCTCGGCGAGCTCTATCGCAAATATCACCAGGTCTTCGTGCATCTCGACGAGGACCGTTTGAAGGACGTGGCGCGCGATCTGGGCGAGGACTTCAACCCGTTCGACGCGCATCCGAAGGCGGTGATCGCGATCGAGCTGCTGGTGGATCGTCCCGAGCTCGTACGCGCCGCTCACGACGCGGGCCTCGACCTGCTGGTGGTGGACGAAGCGCATCATCTCGAGCGTCCGCCAGGCCAACCCGGAAACGCGCGCTATCGAGCGGTGGCGCCGCTCACGCAGGTCGCGCGCCACGTGCTGCTGCTCACGGCGACGCCGCTCGCCGAGGATGTCGACGGCTTCTTCCGCCTGCTCGAGCTGTTGCGGCCCGAGGAGCTCGGCGGCGACGAGTCCTTCGGGGCGCGGATCGAGCGTGGCGTCGCGCTGCCGCCGTGCACCAGCGCCACGCGCCGCACCGACATCGGCGGCTTTCCGCCGCGGCTCGGGATGGTCGTCGATCTCGCCGCGAGCGAGGGGCTCGACGCGTGGCTCGAGCTGGAAGCGGAGGTGGTCGCCACGGAGGCGCACGACGCGGCCGCCAAGCGTCGCAAGCTCGAACGTTACCGACGCCTGCTGTCGTCGGCGCCGGCGCTGCCGCCGCCACGCGACGCGGTCCACGCCACCTGGCACGAGCGCGTGGAGCGAATCTTCGCGGCGGACCCGCGCGTCGAGTGGCTGGTGCGCGAGGCGACGGCATGGCAGGAGGCGGGCGAGAAGACACTGGTCTTCGTCGCGTTCCCCGAGACGCTGGAGGCGCTGAAGCGGGTGCTGGAGCTGCGCACCCGGCGCCGCGTGGCGGTCTTCCACGAGAAGCTCTCGACCGCGCGTCGCGACATCGAGGTGGCCCAGTTCCGCACCAGCGCCGGCCCCTCCATCCTGGTTTCCACCGAATGCGGCGGTGAGGGCCGGAACTTCGAGTTCTGCCGCAGGATCGTGCTCTTCGACCTCCCCTGGGACCCGCTCGCGCTCGAGCAGCGGGTGGGGCGTCTGGACCGTATCGGCCGGTCGATCCCGATCGAGATCGTCTACTTCCGCCCGCCCCGCGGTCTCGGTCACGTGCTGGCGGAGGTGATGGAGGCGAGCGGCGTGTTCCGCGAGCCGCTCGCCGGGCTCACCCACGAGCTGGCCCGCATCGAGTCCGCGATCGAGCACGCCGCACTCGGCCCCGATGCGATGGAGCTCGTCGCCGAGCGCTTCGCGCCCGTGGTGGACGACGCGCGCGCCGCGCTCGGCCGGATCGAGGCCGGCGTCCACCACGAGCTGCATCGCGATCCGTATCGCGCCGAGATGGCGCCGGCGATCCTGGCGCGGGTTCCTGCTGGCCTCGAAGCGCTGACCGAGCAGGTGGTGCTCGACGCCTGCGAGCGCTACGGCTTCGACGTCGTCGCGGAGCGAGCGCGCGCGACCTACTCGATCGAGTTCGGCGCCCGCGCGCTGGTCGATCAGGTCCCGGGCGTGGTCGGCGGCAAGCGCTTCCTCGGCACCTTCGACCGGGAAGAGGCGGTCGCCAACGAGACGGTGGATTTCTTCGCCGCGGGGCATCCGCTCGTGGAAGGGATCCTGCTCGAGCTGCTGGACGGGAATCGCGGTCGCACCGCGGCCTTCACCTGGGTCCGCGCCGCTGCGATCGACTCGGGCGAGCCCGGCGCTGACGACGAGGCCGATGGCCTGTGGGGCGTGGTCGCCATCGTCGACGACGAGCGCGCGCCGATCCGGGTGATCGACGGGCTCGGCCGGCGGCGTCCCGATTGGGAAGGGGCGCTGAGCAGCGGTGAAGGCCAGGCCGTTCGGCTCGACCGCGACGACCTGCCGGATGCCGAGACCTGGGCCGATGCGATCCGGGTGCTCACCGCGAGCATCGGCAACGAGCACGAGCTTCGCGCGTTGGCCGCCGTGCGGCTCGTGCGCGGGTGATGGCGCCTCCGTCGTGTCCGAGGCTCGCTCGCCACCGAAGCGCGCTCAGTCGATGGGCACGCCGTCGACGCGCGTGCGCTCGCGAAACGCTGCTTCCAGACGCTCCGTGATCGGACCCGGCGTCGATCCACCGATCCGCGCTCCATCGAGCGAGCGGATCGCCACCACACGAGCGCCGGTCCCGGTGAGGAAGGCCTCGTCCGCGCCGAGCAGGTCGATCCGCCCGAGGCTCGCCTCGCGCACGGGAATCGCCGCGGCCGCCGCGAGCTCCAGCACCGTCGCGCGCGTCACGCCCTCGAGCGCGCCATCGGTGGCGGGCGGTGTGCGCAGCACGCCGCGGCTCACCACGAACACGTTGGCGACGCTCGCCTCCGCGATCTGACCCGCGGCGTTCAAGATGAGCGCCTCGTCCGCGCCGCGCACCTTCGCCTCGCGCTTGGCCAGGACGCTGTTCAGGTAGTTGAGGCTCTTGACGCGCGGGTCGAGCACGTCTGGGCCCGGACGCCTGAGGCTCGCCGTGACCAGATCGAGGCCGGCGGCGAGCTTCTCCGCGGCGTAGAGCTGCACTTGATCGACCATGCACACGATGCGTGGCGTGGGGCAGAGGAAGGGGTCGACGCCGAGCGGTCCTTCGCCGCGACTCACGATCAGGCGAACGTACGCCTCGTCGGCAGCGAAGGCGCGCGCGGTTTCGAGGACGATCGCTCGGATCGCGGGGAGGCCGCCGGGGATCGTGAGGCCGACCGCTGCGGCCGATACCGCGAGCCGCTCCAGATGGCGATCCAAGCGGAACACCCGGCGCGCGTAGACGCGAATGCCTTCGAAGACTCCGTCACCGTAGAGAAAGCCGTGATCGGTCACGGAGATGCGCGCATCCGCGCCGTCGACGATCCGACCGTCGAGCCACACCTTCATGGGATCCTCCCTTGTAGCCGTGCCGCGGTGGCGGCGGCGGCGTCGAGCACCGCCCGCAGCGCCCGTTGGCGCGCGTTTCGATCGAGCCGCACGGTGGGGATCGCCGCGGCGATGGCCCCCACGAGCCGGTCCGAGACGAGCACTGGGCCCGCCAGGAATGCGAGACCTGGAATCCACTCCTCGCGGCTCTCGGCCCAGCGACGGCGCCGAACCTCGGCGACCGCTCGCGCGAGCGCCGCAGGCGTGGTGAGCGTGTGCCGCGTGAAACGCGGCAGCGCCGTCGCGGTGGAGGGTGCGCCGCAGCGCTCGGGAGCGAGCGCGAGATAGAGCTTCCCGACCGCCGTCGCGTGAATCGGCGCCGTGTCGCCGATCCGCGGCGCGGCACGCAGCAATCCGGTTCCCTCGACCTTGTCGAGGACGACGAGCGCCTGCTCCCGTGCCGCGGCGAGGAAGAGGGTCTCCCCGAGCGCTTGCGCCGCGACCTCGAGGGCCGGGCGCGCGGCCTCGATGAGCGGCTCGCGGGCGAGCACCGCGAGGCCGAGGGCTACCAGCCCGAAGCCGAGCCGATAGCGTCCATCGGCGGCTTGCTCCACGTAGCCCCGCGAGCCGAGGCTCGTGAGCAGACGGTGGACGCTCGCCTTCGGCATGCGCAGCGCGCGGCCGAGCTCGGATACGCCAAGGGGCGCCGTCTGCGTCTGCAGGTGCGCCAGCAGCGTGAGCGCTTTGTCGACCGTGCCCGAACCGCTCATCTCGTTCCGATATATGAAACGGTGTTCCATTCCATGTCCCGACGAACCTAGCGTGGGCGTAGGTCGCCGCGCAAGTGGCCGCGTCAGTCGCGGCGTCCGTCGCGGTGCATGCGAGGGAGCACGAGGCGAGACGGGAAACGCGCGTCGCGCAGCACGGTGATCTCCGCGGCCGACGACGGAAGGGCGGCGAAATGATCGGCATCGGCGCCGGCGATCGCCAGCCTGAGCGCGTGACCCGCCTGGAACAGGTACGAGACCGGCAGCAGATCGAACGCGAGCTCCGCCGGCTCCCCCGGCACGAGCGGCCACGCATCCGCGCGGCGGAAGCTGCGGTAGGGAGCAGGCACGGGATGGGGCGGAGGCTCGTCGCGCGCGCGGCGGTGCAGGGCGCGCAGCATCCCCTCGGTCACGTAGGTGACCTGGCCGCGCTCGTCGACGTCCTCGAGATAGACGTGGAGCGTGGCGTCCGGCGCGTCGGCGACGATCCAGAGCACCACGCGCGGATGGCCCGTGACCTCGTACGGCGCGGGGAGCGCCGCGGACGTGTACGTGAGAAGGCGGCGATCGGCCTCGGCGCGGTCGGGGTAATCGATGGTGAAGTGGAAGCCGATCAGGCTGTCCCAGCGTGCTCGCGGGCCGGTCCCGACGCGACGATCGACGCGGTATCGGTCACCGTCGTCGCTCCCCCGCGGCCGAGGGGCGGCGAGGACGTGGCGCGGACCCAGGAACCAATCCTCGTCACGCGCGTCCGGGGGCGGCCAGCGGTCGGCGCTCTTCCAGCGCTCCTCGCCCATCGTGAAGTAGTGGACCGGCGGCTCGGCGCCGATGCCGTCGTCGCGGTCGAGCAGGTGCAGATCGAAGAAGCGCAGCAGCTCGCCGACGGCGTCGAACTGGGTCACGCGCGTGCGTCCTCGCGGGCTGGTCTGGAGCGCGCCGCCGTGCTCCCACGGACCCAGCACGAGCCGCGACCCGGGGCTGCCGACGGCGCGGAAGCGCTTGATGGCGGAGTGGGGATACGCGGAGTCGTGCCACCCGCTCACGCTCGCGATCGCGATGCCAGCGGCGCGCGCCTGCTCGAGGTGAGCGTGCGGGCTGAACGAGTCGGGAGTGAAGTCCGGGCGGCCAGGCGGGGAATCGTCGCGAAACGTGAGCGCCTCGGCGTCCGCGTGGGGGTCGTGGTTGCGCGCGTGGCTCGCGAGCGCGGCGGCGAGCAGCGCTCGGCGCGAGTCCTCGTCCACCGCGCGCACGCCCACCACCAGCTGACGCGCCACCCAGCGCAGCAGCGCCTCCGTCGTGTCCCGGTCGAGCCAGGAGGCGAGCCCGCGCAAGCGGCGGCTCGCCGCCGGCGCGCTACGCACACCGTGGCCGAAGAGGCGCAGCGTGCCGGCGAGCGCCTCGTCGAAGCAGCCGCGGTCCAGCGCGCGGTTGTAGCGGCTCCAGTTGCGGGTGAACCAGGCGAGCTGGATGCCGCCAGGGAAGGCGATGTCGGTGTAGACGTCGTAGAGCGAGAAACGCGGCGCGATGGCGCGCAACGCGGGATGGCCGCGCGTCGCGAGGTGCTCGGCGGCCGTGCCGTCGTAGGAGACGCCGGTCGAGCCGACGCGGCCGTTCGACCACGGCTGACTCACGATCCAATCGAGCACCTCGACTCCGTCTTGCACCTCGTCGCGCGACCAGGGATGGGGACGCTCGCCGAACGAGGCGCCCGAGCCGCGCGCGTCCACGTCCACCCACGCATAGCCGTGCGCCAGGAAGCGCGCGCGCGTGACGGCCTCGCCTTCGAGGAGATCGGGGGAGATCCAGCGCGCCCCGAGCGGCGTGAACGCGAGCGAGCGGTAGTAGCGGGTCTGGCGCAGCAGCGTCGGCAGGCGTGCCCCGCGCGCCAGCGCGTCGGCGGGCAAGTGGACGTCGATCGCCACGCGCACGCCGTCGCGCATGACGAGGTAACGGGAGGTCCGGGTGACGGCTGGACGACGCTCGGGCGGCGGCAGCGCGGGCACCGACTCGAGCCTCGGACACCAGTGCGCGTCGCCCCCGGCGAGGGCAGGGAAATGGTCACAGACGTGGCGATGTCGCATCACGCTTGCTCCGAGATCGGCGGTACGCGGGTCGCGCGTCTCGAGCCACGGCGAGTGGCCCCGAGATTGCGAATCCGAGGGGCAACGAATCGACAGCCGAGCACCCGAGCGCGGCGCCGGTGCGGCCCACCAGCGATCGACCGCGCCCGCGCTCGGACGGGGAGAGGCGATGAGCGACAACATTCACGGGCATTTCCTCGATCATCTCTCGAGCTGGCGCAAGATGGCGGCGGTGGCATGGGCGCCCCCCAACGATCCCACGATCTACGGCACCATCGACATCGACATGAGCGCACCGCTCGAGTTCCTCTCTCGACTGTCGAAACGCACTGGGGAGCACCTGACGGTAACGCACCTCGTGGTGAAGGCCATCGCCGAGACGCTCGCCCGACACCCCGAATGCAACGGCATGATCCGGCACGGTCGGGTATTCCTGCGCGACACCGTCGACATCTCGGTGCTGGTCGCCATGGAGGCCGAAGGCCCCGCAGCGGAACGCCACGACCAAGGCGTCGACCTTTCCGAGACCCTGATTCGCGACGCCGACAAGAAGAGCCTGGTGGAGATCGCCCACGCCATCCGCGCCGGCGCGCGCTCGATCCGCAAGCACCAGGATCCCTTCATCGAGCGGACCAAGAAGCTCTTCGAGCTGCTGCCCCCCTGGGCGCTCGGCCCAGCCCTGCGCCTGACCAGCTTCCTGGAATACGAGCTGAATCTGGATCTGACGCGGCTCGGCGTGCCGCGGGACCCGTTCGGCAGCGGTATCGTCACCAGCGTGGGCATGCTCGGCATCACCGAGGCGTTCGGACCCATCCCACCGTTCAGCGGCGTGACCATGCTCACGGCCGTGGGGCGCGTCGAGGACCGGCCCGTGGTGCGCGATGGCCGCGTGGTCGCACGGCCGATGATGCGCATCACCGCGACCTTCGACCACCGCTTCGTCGACGGCTTCCAGGGAGGCCGCCTCGGCAAGACCTTCCACGAGCTCATGTCCGATCCCGCGGCGCACTTCTGGCCCCCCGACGTCGCGCGTTTGGCCCCCAAGGCGAAGCCGCGCGCACGCCGCCCGCCGCGGCCGCGCAAGCGCTGAGCACGCCCATCCTTGGACGCCACTCGGGCGTCGGCTAAATGCTTCCTCCGTCGCCGCCGGGCCGCGTCCACGCGGCCGGGGCGTCATGCGCGGTCGGTCGGCACCGCACCAGGGGGAAGCGTTGGCTCGGATCAACGACCACTATTCGAAGCTCAAGGCGGGCTATCTCTTTCCCGAGATCGGCCGGCGCGTGCGCGCCTTCGAGCAGGCCCATCCCGACGCGAAGGTGATCCGCCTCGGCATCGGCGACGTCACCGAGCCGATGCCGCCGGCCATCGCCGAGGCGATGCACCGCGCCGTCGACGAGATGGCGCGGCGGGACACGTTCCGCGGCTACGGCCCCGAGCAGGGCTACGACTTCCTGCGGGAGGCCATCGCGGCCCACGACTTCCGCGCCCGCGGCGCCGAGGTGCACCCGGACGAGATCTTCGTGTCCGACGGCAGCAAATGCGATAGCGGCAACATCCTCGACATCCTCGCCGCCGGCGCCAACGTGATCGCGGTGACGGACCCGGTCTATCCGGTCTACGTCGACACCAACGTCATGGCCGGCAACACCGGTCCAGCCAACGAGGCGGGTGAGTTCGCGGGCATCACCTACCTGCCCGCGACCGTGGCGAACGGCTTCTCGCCGGCGCTGCCCACCCGGCACGTCGACGTGATCTACCTGTGCTCGCCCAACAACCCGACGGGCGCCGTCCTGAGCCGGGAAGCGCTCGCGCGCTGGGTCGAGTACGCGCGACGCGAGGGCGCGCTGATCTTCTTCGACGCGGCGTACGAGGCCTTCGTCACCGATCCCGAGGTGCCGCACTCGATCTACGAGATCCCCGGTGCTCGGGACGTCGCGATCGAGTTCCGCAGCTTCTCGAAGACCGCGGGCTTCACGGGCACGCGCTGCGCCTTCACCGTGGTGCCGAAGGGACTCTCGGGAACCGCCGCCGACGGAAGCGCGGTGTCGCTGCACGCGCTCTGGACGCGGCGGCACACCACCAAGTTCAACGGCGTCGGCTACGTGGTGCAGCGCGGCGCCGAGGCCGTCTACACCGAGGCGGGACGCGCGCAGGTCCGCGGGCTGGTGGACTTCTACCTGGGAAACGCGGCGGTGATCCGGGAACGGCTTGAGACGGCCGGCCTCGAGGTGCACGGCGGCGTGAACGCGCCGTACGTCTGGATCGCCACCCCACGCGACGCCGAGGGGCGACCGCTCGAGAGCTGGAAATTCTTCGATCGGTTGCTGGCCGAGGCGAACGTCGTGGTGACCCCGGGCAGCGGCTTCGGTGCCGCCGGCGAGGGCTACGTCCGCATCAGTGCCTTCAACAGCCGCGCCAACGTCGAGGAAGCGACCCGGCGCATCACCTCGATGCTCGGACGTTGACTCGGGGGTCGCCCATGCGGATCCATCACCTCGACTGCGGATCGATGTGCCCGCGGGTGCCGGGCGCGCTGCTCAACCCCGAGGGCCGCATGGTCTGCCACTGCTTGGTGGTGGAGACGAGCGATGGGTTGGTACTGGTCGACACCGGGCTCGGCCTCGAGGACGTGGCCCGGCCTCGTGAGCGCCTGGGGGGCATCTTCCTGTCGCTGGTTGGCCCGGTGCTGGACGCCGAGACGACCGCGGCGCGCCAGATCGAGCGTCTCGGCTACGCACGGCGTGACGTGCGCCACATCGTGCCGACGCACTTGGATCTCGATCACGCGGGCGGACTGAGCGATTTTCCCGAGGCCGCCGTCCACGTCCACGACCTCGAGCTCGCGGCGGCGACGGCGCCGCAGACCTTCCTGGAGCGTGAGCGCTATCGTTCGATCCAGTGGGCCCACGGCCCGCGCTGGGATCGGCGCAAGCTCGAGGGCGAGCGCTGGTTCGGCTTCGAAGCGGTGCGCGCCATCCCCGGGCTCGCGGACGAGGTGCTGATCGTTCCCACGGTCGGCCACACCCGAGGCCACTCGGCGATCGCCGTGCGCAGCGAGGGCGGCTGGCTCCTGCACTGTGGCGACGCCTACTTCTTCCGGGGAGAGATGGACCCCGATCGTCGCCGCTGCAGCCTCGGTCTCGAGGTCTTCCAGCGCATGGTGCAGGTCGACGGCGAGGCGCGCATGCGCAATCAGGAACGGCTGCGGACGCTGGCCCGCGAGCACGCGAGCGAGGTGCGGGTCTTCAGCGCCCACGACCCGTTCGAGCTCACGCGCTTCGCCGCCGGCGGCGCCGGCTGACCCGCGCCGAGCGCGCGCTCAACCGCCGAAGCAGAGCTCGGCCCAGCGGAACACCACGTTGGTGAGCCCGTGCACCAGCGTGGGCGCCACCAAGCTCTCCCTTCGCGTGCGCAACCAGCCGAGCAGCAACCCGAACGGCACGTTTCCTTGCCACCAATGACCGCCCGCCAAGGGGTGGGCCGCGTTGAACGCGATCGCGGATCCGACCACCGCCCAGCCGAGGCGACCTCCCCAGAGCGCGCGATCGCGACCGCACGCGTCCTCGAGCCGACCCAGGACGTAGCCCCGAAAGAAGACCTCCTCGGGGAATCCGACCGCCAGCAGGTTGCCGGCGATCTCCGCCGACAAGTCCGGCGGCCAGCGGAAGCGAAACGCGTGGCCTTGCCAGAGGGTCGCGAACAGGTAGTGACCGAAGACGTAGAGCGGCAGCATCACCGCCAGGGTGACGAGCCCGTCCCGCAACCCGCCGCGCCAATCGCCGAGATCCAAACCGTAGCCCCACGGGCTGCGGTGGCGCGCCGTGAGCACCAAGAGCGGACCGTAGATCCAGACGATCGGCGGCACCAGGCCGCGAATCGTGGGGTGGGCCGCGCCGATCCAATCGTTGAGGCGGACCAGCACCAGCGCGCCGACGAAGACGCCCGCGAGCTCGGCGAGCACCGAGCGATCGACGGGCTGGGGCGACGGCGCGGTGGACACGGTGGGCGTGGGCATGGATCGGAGCCGAGCGGGGGCGCTTCCATCGTGCCGGTGCCAACACCCTGACGCAGCATCGCCCAGCGGCCCCCGTCATTTCAAACAATTCTCAACGAGTTCAGGGGTCTCGGCTGGCGTGCTCGCGGCTCGCGTCTTGCATTCCTGGCGTCGGGAAGAGCTGCGCGGGCTCCCTCGGGAGCAGACAAGGCGGGTACGCATGCGGAAGCTCGGTGAGATCCTCGTTCAGGAAGGGCTCGTGGGTCCGCAGCAAGTCGATCGCGCGCTGCTTTGGCAGCGCGACGATGGCGGACGGATCGGCTCGCTCTTGATTCGTCTCGGCTATCTCGAGGAGCGTGAGTTCCTGCGCTTGATGGCGGCGCAGCTGCGCACCCGTCCGGTGCTGATCGCGGAGGCACGCCTCGACTCCGAGCTCTTGAAGCTGGTGCCGGCCGAGATCGCCTGGCAGGCGAGCGCGATACCCGTCGCGTACCACGGCGATCACCTGATCGTGGCGACGTCTGATCCGCACAACCTCCCGGCCTTGCGCGAGATCGAGGCCGCCACCGGCCACGCCGTCGAGGCGTGGCTCGCCGCGGACCCCGCGGTCGCGAGCGCCCTCGAGCGGCACTATCCGCGCGGCGTGCGCCCCGAGCCAGCGAGCACGCCGACGCTACCGATCCGCGTCCGACCGCTGCGCGAGGTCGATCCCCATGCCTCGCTCGAGCCGCTCATCCACGGCTGGATCGATCAGGCGCTCGGGAGCGGGGCGGCGATGCTCGTGATCCAGATGACGCCGGGCGGGCTCAAGGTCCGATGCGAGACGGCCGACGGCGGGTTCGTGCTCGCCGAGCCACACGCTTCGCTCTATCGCGAGCTGATTCGCAAGCTGCGCCAGAGCGCGGCGCTGCGGCCGCCGGCGGGGCCGTCGCGGCGCGAGAGCGGCGTCTTGCCGCACGTGCGCGACGGGCAGCGGCTGCGACTCGGGCTCACACTCGTGCCCGACGTGTACGGCTGCTCGGCCCGCCTCAGCCTGAGCGAGGCGCGCGGTCTGTTGCTCGAGCTCGCGCGCTCCCGCGGCGGAGCCGCGCGGGTCGAGCACCTCGAGCGACTGGCGAGCTGAGCGCCCGCGGCGGCGCGCCGCGTGCGCGCCCGCCGCCACTCACCCCTCGATCACGGCTCAATCGCCGAGCACCACGTCTCCGCTCAGCCTCGTTCCCGCGCGCACCCGTGCCTGGGAGCCACGCTCGTTTCGCACCGACACCGTGCCGTGCGCGGTGACCCCGGGCTCGAAGAGCACGTCGCCGTGGACCGCGAGGCGGTCGCACGCGACCAGCGACGGCATGCCGGCGGGGAAGCGTGCCTGGAACTCGTGGAAGAGCTTGTAGTAGCGCGAGTCCAGCTCGACGATCGGGGCGGGCCCGGGGCGCGCCGGATTGGGCACGAGGTGGTGCTCGTCGTTCACGACGTACGCATCCGAGCCCACCACCACCAAGTCCGAGCACGTCTTCACCGCCGCGAACCGGGTGCGCGGCACGCGCACGGCGCGTGCTCCCTGGAAGAGCGAGATCGCCGCACCCATGGCGGTTTCGAGCTGGATGACGGGCGCTGATCTCGGGTCGGCGGGGTCGAGGGTCTTCTCGTTGCGGATCACCGGCAGCGGCACGATCTGGTCGTGGGCGGCGAGCTGCGCGCGCAGCGCGCGCAGGTCGAGCCAGAGGTTGTTGGTGTTGAAGTAGCGGTGGCGCTCGATGTCCTGGAAAGAAGCGAGCTCGTCGGGCGGCGTCTGGGCGATCTCACGCAGCGTGAGGCGGCCGTCGGGCAGCAGCGCGAGGTGGCCGCCCTTGCGGTCGGCGGCGGTCCGATCGGTGACCTCCATCAGGAACGGGATCGACTCGCTGGCGAGGTAGCCGAGCAACGCGGGATCGAGCACGGCGCCGAGATTGTCGACGTTCGACACGAAGACCCAGCGCACGCCCGCCGCCTCGAGCTCCTCCAGCACGCCCGAGGTCACGATCGCGGCGTAGAGATCGCCGTGGCCGGGCGGGCACCATTCGAGCTCGGGATCGGTCGCCGCGACGGCCGGCTCGAGCGTGCGGGCGTCCACCTTGGGCACCTTGTGCTGGAGGAAGCTCATCGGCACCGAGCCGGCGAGATCGGGATACGTCGCGAGCCTGGCGAGGCTCTCGGACTCGGTGTGGAAGCTGTTCATGAGCACCAGCGGCACGTGCGCGCCGTGCTTGCGGCCGAGCGCCAGGACTTGTTGCGCCACGACGTCCAGGAACGTGAGACCCGGGCGCACCTCGATCAGCGACTTCGGCCCCTGCAGCCCCATCGACGTTCCCAAACCGCCGTTCAGCTTGAGCAGCGCCGTGGCGCCGAGCTCCGCCAGGCCGCGCTCGCGAAACCCCGCCAGCTCGTCGAGGGAAGGGACGTCTTCGACGGGACGGATGTCGGCCTCGGCGATCAAGAGCTTGGCGCCGGAACGCAGCAGGCCGTACGAGCGCTCGAACGCCCAGATCGCGACGTCCGGCAAGCCGGCGGCGAGCATCTTCCGCTCGAACGGGGCGAACCCCGCGGGTGTGACGTGCGTCCGATGCACCACGGCCTCTTCGTTCGACATGATCCAACCCTCGTGACCGAGAACCAAAGCTCGGTGCGGGAACGACGTCCGCGGCGGCGCTCAGCGCAGCCGCGTCGCCAGATCGAAAACCTGACCGGTCCCGAACGAGACGTTGAGACGGGACTCGTCTTCCGTGGAATTGAGCGCGAACCCGACGTCGAGCCTGAGCACCTTGCCGATGGCCGACGCCGGCAGGCCCACCCGCAACCCCACGCCCACGGACTGACGAAGCGCGTGAATCTCGAGCGGGTCCTCTTCGTCGATCGGCAGCGCCGCGTCGTAGAACGCGACCGCGCCCAGCGACGCCAACCCCAGGATGCGCTCCCAGATGAACACCCGGTCCTCGACGTGCACCAACGAGCCGCCGTCGCCGTTGACGAAGCGGTCGGGATAGCCGCGCAACCCGTTGAGCCCGCCCACCACGAAGCGGTCCTCGGGATCGCGCCGATGGCTCGCTTCGCCGCGCCATTGGAAGGCGATCGTCTGGCGGGGCAGGCCGGTGAAATAGCCCTCGAGCCACCACGATCCCACCAGGTTCTCGGTGCCGCCGTCGCGGATGCGGGAGGACGCGCCGAGATCGAGCAGCACGATCCAGCGCTCGCTGGCCAGACCATGATGCCAGGCTGCCGCGAACGATTGGGTGTCGCGATCCGAGCCGAGGGCCTCGGGCTGCACGCCGAATCCCAGGCTCGAGTTCCAACCCAGCGCGTAGTCCTCCTGGACCCCGAAGGAGCGCACGTTGCGACGGGTGACGTAGTCGTCCTCGACCCATTGCCAGGTGAGGCTCAGACCGCTGCGGCGCCGATCGCCGGGAAGCTCGCTGCTGGGGGTCGGCTCGACCTCGCCGAAGCGATCCTCGTGATACGTGTACGCACCGATCAGTCGATGCGCCACCGGGCCGGTGGCGTTGAGACGCAGGCCGTAGGTCGCGGTCACGCCGCGCTCCAGGTGGCGCCACTCGCGAACCGTTCGCCCGAGGTCGTAGAGGTGATCGGTGCCCGCGCTGTCGAAGGCACTGGCGCCATAGGCCTGGCGGGTGTCGTACGCGTAGAACGGCTGCTCGAGCGAGGCGTAGCGGAAGCGGCCGTCGGTGAGCTGATCGAACTCGAGCGCGGTGCGGTAGCGCGAGCGCAGGATGCGCGGGTCGGCGTACTGGAGCTGGATCTGATCGCGCTCCACGTCGTGGGTGAAGAACGTGCGGAGTTGCTTCCCCAGGCCGAGAAAATCGTTCTCCTGGAGCCCAGCCGTTCCGACCACCTCGCCGCCGCCGCCAGCCAGGTTGAATTGCGGCTGGAACGTCCACGTTTCCTGCGCGACCACCGCGAGATCGACGACGCCGGGCTCGACCGGAATGGCCGTGATGTGCACCTCGCGCAGATAGCCGAGGAGCCGGATGTTGCGCTCGCTCTCGCGCAGCAGACGCTCGTCGAGCGCGTCTCCCGGCTTCAGCAAGACCTCGTCTCGGACCACGTACTCGTACGTGGGGATCTTGAGCGCGTTGACCCAGCTGTAGGGGAAGCCGTCGAAGAGCTCGTCGTCGGCGACGTCGAAGATGGGCCGGACCCGGACGTCGATGCGTCGGACGCGGGGCGCGGCCTCGCCCTCGTCGGCGCGCGCCGCGTGGGCGCGCCCCAGCACGCCGAACGCGCCGACGAGCACGAGTGCCGCGATCACGACACGCTTGCGCCACTGGCGGGCGCGTGTCATACCGGGGCCCCCATGGAGATCGTGACGACGAACGCGGCGCCGCGCGCCATCGGCCCCTATTCCCAGGCCGTGAAGGCGGGTGGGTTCCTGTTTCTCTCGGGACAGATTCCGCTCGACCCGGCCACCGGCGAGATCGTCGCGGGCGACGTTCGCACCCAGGCTCGCCAGGTGTTCGCCAACTTGCGTGCCGTCCTCTCGGCCGCGGGCTTGGACCCGGCGGCGATCGTGAAGACCACGATCTTCCTGACGGACATGGCGGACTTCGGCGCGGTGAACGAGCTCTACGCCGAGCTGGTCGGGGATCACCGCCCGGCGCGTTCGACGGTGGCGGTGGCTGCGTTGCCGCGCGGCGCTCGCATCGAGGTGGAAGCGATCGCCATCGGCGCCTGATCGGTGGGTGGGGAACGAAGCCCCGGCGGCTGGCTCAGCCGGGTCCCGGGGCTCGTACGCCACGGCGCTGGATGGACCGTCAGGCGGCCTTCTTCACCCGTCCCGATCGAATGCACCCGGTACAGATACGCATCCGCACGACGCGTGCGTCGGTTTGGACGCGAACGCTCTTCAGGTTGGGCTGGGAGCGCTTGATCGTTCGGATGTGGGAGTGGCTGACCTGCCGCCCCTTGAGATAGCTCTTGCCACAGATCTCGCACGCACGCATCTTTCATGCCTCCAGAAAAAAGCGAGCGCGGACCCTAACATACGAATGTCCGGCGCGCCAAGGCGGAGACCGCGTCGCGGTCCGGACGCGCGACCGCCCCGCACCGATCGACGGCGTGCGATCCGATCCGCGCGCCGCCCCAACACACCGCAACCGAGCGAGGAGAGCCGATGAAGACCGACGAAGACAAGCGTTTCGACGTGCGCATCCTGGACCGGAACCTGAAAGACCGCGTGATCTCGCAGGCCGACATCGACAAGACCTGCGCCGCGCTTCCCGACCTGGCCGACGAGTTCGACTGGGTCGACTACGCACACATCACCAGCGCCCACGTGGGAAAGCTCGCCGCTCGCGGCGAGGGGAGCGAGAGCGAAGCGGGGGCCTCGAGCACCCTCGACCTCGACGACTGAACGTCGCCGCACACGGCGTCGCCGGCGAAGGCGACGACGGCGTCCACTGGCGTGAAGACCCGCGCCGGGCGCGACCCTCCGGGGTTGGCCCGGCGCTCGTTCGTCGAGCGCTGCTCCGGGCCGCGCCTTCGAGCGAGCGGCGGCCCAGCGCCCACCAAGCTCAGCTGCCGCGCGAGCTCTGGTTCTGCCGTTCCAGGAACTCGTCCCAGCCCATCACCGCGACGCCGTCCGGGGCGCGTCCCGTGAAGCCGACGTCCAGCGCGTCGTCGATCTTGAGGCTGCGCAGCGGGTCGTAGCTGATGCGCGCATCGTCGATGACGACCAGCTCGCCCTCGACCCGGAAGCTCACTTGCTCCACCACGAATTCCTCGATCGGGATGGCCTGCGCCAGCTCCACCGCTTGACCCGCCACCACACACGGCACGGAGCGGTCGTCGCTGCCGAAATGGGTCGCGGGAGCCTGGATGCGCAACACCTGCGCTGGGATCTTCATCACGGGGATTCCTCGAGAAGGGCGCCACGAGCGCCAGCAGCGAGGCCGGGCTCGAGCGGGGGATTGTGCGAGGCGCGCGCTTGCGCGAGCGCGGCGCCGTCGACCTGCACGGCCCGTCCCACGATGCGCACGCGACCCTCGGCGATCCAGCGGATCGCTTGGGGATAGATCCGGTGCTCCTCGGCCAGGATGCGGGCCGCGAGCGATTCCTCGTCGTCATCCGGCAACACCGGCACGACCGCCTGCACGATGATCGGGCCGGTGTCCGTGCCCTCGTCGACGAAGTGAACCGTGCAGCCGGTGAACCGCACGCCGTACTGGAACGCCTGGCGCTGCGCGTGGATGCCGGGGAAGCTCGGCAAGAGGGCGGGGTGGATGTTCACGAGACGGCCCGCCCAGCGGCGCACGAAGAAGGGGCTCAGCACCCGCATGAAGCCCGCCAGCACCACGAGCTCGACGCCAGCGCGCTCGAGCTCCGCCGTGAGCGCCCGCTCGAAGTCCTCGCGGCTCGCGAAGCCGCGGTGCTCGACGACGACCGTCGGCACGCCGGCGGCGGCGGCGCGCGCCAACCCCTTGGCCTGCGCATCGTTGCTGATCACGACGCCGATCGCGCACGGCAAGCCGCCGTCCGCCACGCGATCGAGGATCGCCTGCAGGTTCGAGCCACTCCCCGAGATGAGCACGCCGAGGATGCGCGGGGGCGTCATGGCGGGCCGAGCCACTCGATCGCTGCGCCCTCGGCGACGCGCGGGACGACCTCGCCGATCGTGACCGGAGCCTCGCCCTCGGCGCGCAGCACCGCGCACACGTCGTCCACGTGCGCCGGCGGCACGATCAGCACCATGCCGACACCCATGTTGAACGTCCGCCAGGCCTCCTCGGCGCCCACTCCCTTGGCCACCAGGAAGCGGAAGATCGCCGGCACCGTCCACGCCGAGCGGTCGATTCGCGCCGCGAGCTGCACGGGCAAGCAGCGCGGCAGCTTCTTCTCGAAGCTGCCGCCGGTGATGTGCGCGGCACCTCGCACCACGCCCAGCCCGAACGCCGCCAGCACCGAGCGGCAATAGATCCGCGTGGGCGTCAGCAGCACCTCGCCGAGCGATCGCGAGCCGAGGTCCGGCACCACCAGGTGGGGATCGAGGCCGTGATGCTCGAAGAGCACGCGACGCACCAGCGAATAGCCGTTGGAGTGCAGCCCGCTCGACGGCAAACCGATCAAGACGTCGCCCGCGGCCACGTCGTTGGCGCTCGGGATGCGCTCGCGCTCGACCACGCCCACGGCGAATCCCGCGAGGTCGTACTCACCGGCGGGATACGAGTCCGGCATCTCGGCCGTCTCGCCGCCGATCAGCGAGCAGCGCGCTTGCGCGCAGCCGTCGCGGATCCCGGCGACCACGCGCTCCGCCACCCCCGCCTCGAGGAGCCCGGTCGCGAAGTAATCCAGGAAGAAGAGCGGTTCCGCCGCCTGCGGCAGCAAGTCGTTCACCACCATCGCCACCAGGTCGATGCCCACGGTGTCGTGGCGACCCATGCGAAACGCGATGCGCAGCTTGGTGCCGACGCCGTCGGTCGACGACACCAGCACCGGCGCCCGGTAGCGCGCGGTGTCGAGCTGGAAGAGGGCGCCGAAGCCGCCGATGTCGCCCAACACCTCGGGGCGTCGGGTCACCGACGCGAGCGCACGGAAGTGGGCGACCAGATCCTCGGCGGCGTCCACGTCGACGCCGGCGTCCCGGTAGGTGAAGCCATTGCCCTCAGCCACGATCTCGACCCGGCAACCTTTCCGCGCGCCGAGGCCGCTCGTCGCGAGCCCGCACCCGCACCCGCGCCCGCCCGGGCTCGCCGCCCCGGCACCGCCCGTCGCGCCGCGCGCGAGCAGCGACTTAGCGGGGCGGCCGACGCCGCGTCAACCGCGGCGAGCGCGGCGCGAGCGGTTGACGCCCAGCCTCGCGATCGACCATGAAGCGGCGCCGGCGCGTGGGTCCGCGACGGCACCGCGAGCCATGTCACGTCCACGATCGTCTCGCCGAGGGACGCGCCGCGCGCTCGCGGCGCTCGGCGTTCTGGCGCTCGCGGCCGCGGCGTTGCTGGCGCCGCGGCTGCTCGTGAGCAGCGGTCACGATGCCTGGTCGCGGATCCTGGTGGGGGCCTACTACTACGTCTGGTTCCCGGAGAACTGGAAGCTCGGCGCGCTCGGTGACCGCACCGTGCCGCGGATCGAGCCCGCGCTCGGTCGCTATTCCTCGCGCGATCCGGCCATCGCGGAGAAGCACATCGCCTGGGCCACCGAGCATGGGATCGACTTCTTCGTGCTGTCGTGGTGGCCGCAGGATCCCGAGATCGAGCGCCGGGCGCAGGAAGGGTTCCTCCGCGCCCGGAACCTGGGCGACGTCCGCTTCTGCCTGCTCTACGAGTCCCAGGGGCTCGCGTTCCATCCCGGGCTCGGCACCGTCAACTTCGGCGGACTCACGATCGAGGAGTTCCTGAAGCACTTCGACGTGATCGCGGATCGCTACTTCTCGAACCCGAGCTACCTCCGGATCGACGGGCGCCCCGTGGTGATCCTCTACATCACGCGCACCTACACCGGGCTCTACGCCGACGCGATCCACCAGCTGCGCCGCCGGATGCGCAAGCGCGGCATCGATGTCTTCCTGGTGGGCGACGAGATCTTCTGGAAGGTGAAGCGCGGCGACACGCTGGAGGCGGACCAGCACGAGCCCGTCGCGGCGCGGGTGCAGCTCTTCGATGCGATCACCTCCTACAACCTCTACGAGGGAGAGTTCGAGCAGCATCGCGGCTACCGCGGGCTCTTGCGGCTCCTGAGCGACGCGCGCGGGCTCTACCGCCGCTACCGAGACGCGGCGGGAGAGCGCACGGTGCTCTTTCCCCAGGTGCTGCCTGGCTACAACGACCGCGTCATGCGCTTGCCGAGCGTCGATCACTTCGCGATCCCGCGTGTGACCCGCCCCGAGGACGCGCCGGGCAGCACCCTGGCGACCTACATCGCGCGCGTCGCGCGCCCGTTCCTCGACCCGCGCGCGCCGGTCGCGCTCGTCACCAGCTTCAACGAGTGGAACGAGGGCAGTCAGATCGAGCCCACCCAGACCAGCGTCGTGACCACCCGCGACTCGAGTCGGGACGGGCAGCGATTCACGCAAGGGTTTCCGTACCAGGGCTACGGCGCCGCCGAGCTCGAGACCTTGCGCGACGCGTTCGTCGCCGTCTCGGGACGGGTCACGAGCGCTGCCGACGCGACGCCGCGCGCCGGTGTCGAGATCAGCGCGTGGTCGGGGCCCGAGCGCGCCGCGGCGGCGCGTACCACGAGCGACGGGATCTACACCTTGTCGCGCCGCTGGCTGAAGCCGGGTGTGCGTTATCGCATCGTCGCCGGCGACCCCGATCTCGGCCCCTCGCCGAGCCGAGTCGTCGAGATCGACGCCGACCATACGCAAAGCGGCGTGGACCTCGCGTTGTGACCTCGAGCGCGGCGACGGCGAGCGAGCCCGGTGCCGCCACGCGCGTTCCGCCGCCGGTCGGCGGATCGCCGCGCTGGCGCCACCCGGTGGTGCCATGGCTCGCGCTCGTGACCTTGGCGGCGGCGCTGCGCGCGACGCTGATCGCGCTCGACCACGGCGTCACCCTCGATTCCGACGAGGCCGTCATCGGGCTCATGGCGCGCCACATCCTGGCGCACGGCGCGCGACCGATCTTCTTCTACGGGCAGGAGTACATGGGCGCGTTCGAGGCCTACGTGGCGGCGGCGGCGTTTGCGCTCGCCGGCGCATCGACGCTCGCGCTCAAGGGCACGATGCTGGTGCTCGACCTGCTGCTGGTGCTGTCGTTCGTCGCCCTCGGCCGCGCCGCCCTCGACCGCCGCGCCGGATGGCTCGCCGGGCTCTACGCGGCGCTCGCGCCCGCGTTCCTCGCGATCTACGGGCTCAAGGCGCGCGGCGGCTACGTGGAGACGGTGCTGGTCGGGAACCTGCTGTTCGCGGGCGCCGCGAGCCTCGGCAAGCTCGCACCGCGCGCGTGCGCCGTCCGCGCGCTGACGCTCGGCGCGCTCGCCGGGCTGGGCTTCTGGACGCACACCCTCGTGGCTCTCTACTTCCCGGTGGCGGCGCTGATCTGGCTCGCGAGCGGCGCGCAGGCTCGGCGGCTGCAACCGATCGCGCTCGCGCTCGCTGGCGCGCTCGTGGGCTCGGCGCCGTTTTGGTGGCGCAACGCCCACACCGGTTTCCAGTCGTTCGGCAACGTGAGCTGGGTCGACGGAGCGACCGCCTGGCGACACCTGCTGGAGCTGCTGCGGGTGGGGTTGCCCACCGTCCTCGGCGCGCGCCCGATCTGGGCGTTCGAGGAGATCGCGCCGGCGGCCGGGATCGCGTTCGCGCTGGTCAACGCGTGGCTCGCGCTCGCGAGCGTGCGCCGCTCGCTCCGCCCGGACGTCGAGCCGGCGCGGCGCGCCGTGGTGCTCGGCGCGTGGGCGACGGCGCTGCTCGCGCTCGCCGTGGACGCGAAGAGCGTGTTCGGCGCCGAGTCGCGCGAGCCGCGCTATCTCTTTCCCGTCTACACGGCATTGGGGCTCTCCTTCGGCATCGCGGCCGCGGACGCGTGGCAGCGGCGACAGCGGGCGGTGCAGCTGCTCTGCGTCGCGTTGCTGGGCGGACATCTCTTCGGCATCGCGCGCCAGGATCCCGCGCTGATGCTCGGCATCTCGGCGGGGCAGCGCGTGGCGCAGCGCAACGACCGCCTGCTCGCGCTCCTTGACAAGCTGGGCATCCGCAGCATCTACACGGATTATTGGGTGTCCTACCGGCTCGCCTTCGAGAGCGGCGAGCGGATCCGAGCGCGGCCTTACGGCCACGTGGTGGTCGAGCGCATCCCTGCCATGAGCGCCGAGGTCGAGGGCGATCCCAACCCCGCGTTCGTGCTGCTCGGCGACGCCGCTTCCGGGTTTCGCGCCGCGCTCGAGCGTCGCGGCCTCGGGTTCCGCGAACGGGCGGCGGGACCGTACCGGGTGTTCTACCGGGTGGAGGGCCTCGACGAAGTGCGCCGCTGGACGTATCCGTTCGGCTGATCGGCGACGCGCCTCCTCCGGCGCGCACGCCGGGCGACGGCGAGCGGCTCAAGCCCGCCCGAGGACCAAGGTCACGTTGGTGCCGCCGAACCCCAGCGAGTTCGAGATCGCCACGTCGACGTCCGCGGGCCGGCTCGTGTGCGGCACGTAGTCGAGATCGCACTCGCTGTCGGGGTGGTCGAGGTTGATCGTCGGAGGCAGGATGCGATCCCGGATCGCGAGCGCGGTCAGCGCCGCCTCCACGGCGCCGGTGGCGCCGAGACAGTGGCCGAGCATCGACTTGGTGCTCGATACCGCGAGGCGCCCGGCGTGTGCGCCGAACACCGCGCGGATCGCGCGCGTCTCCTCGAGGTCGTTCATCGGCGTCGAGGTGCCGTGCGCGTTGACGTAGCCCACGCGCTCCGCTGCGACGCCCGCATCCAGCAACGCCGCCCGCATGCAGCGCGCGGCGCCCTCGCCACCCGGCGCGGGCGCCGTCACGTGGTACGCATCACCGCTCATGCCGTAACCCATCAGCTCCGCGACGATGGGCGCGCCGCGCGCGATCGCTCGCTCACGTTCCTCCAGGATCACCACCGCGGCGCCATCGCTCATCACGAAGCCGTCGCGATCGCGATCGAACGGGCGGCTGGCGCGGGTGGGATCGTCGTTGCGAGCCGAGAGCGCGCGCATCGCCTCGAACGCGCCGAGACCGAGCCGGCACAGCGCGGCCTCGCTGCCGCCCGCGATCACCGCATCGGCGCGGCCCGCTCGGATCCAGTCGAGACCGAGGCCGAGCGAGTGGGCCCCGCTCGCGCACGCGCTCACGGGTGCGACGATGGGGCCTTTGGCGCCGGCGCGGATGGCGATCTGACCGGCGGCCAGGTTGATGAGCACCATCGGCAGGAAGAACGGCGTGAGGCGCGCACGCTCGGGGTCGTCGACGGCCGCCCCGAGCGCGTGGATGGTGGCGATCCCGCCGATCCCGCTCGACACCGCGACCCCCACCCGCTCGGCGAATGGAGTGGGGATCTCGAAGTGGGCATCGGCGATCGCCAGCGACGCCGACGCCACCGCGAGCTGGATGAAGCGATCCATGTGCCGCGCGTCCTTGGGCGCGAGCCAGACGTGCGGATCGAAGTCGCGGACCTCGCCGCCGATGCGGGTCTTGAGCCCGGCGGTGTCGAACCCCGCGATGCGGCCGATTCCCGACCGGCCCGCGACCACCCCGCGCCAAGTCGCGTCGGTGCCGGTGCCCAAGCAGGTGGCGAGGCCCACTCCCGTGATCACCGCTCGTCGCACGTCACGTCCCGTCCGGCGCCACACCCGGGTGGCGCGCCGGCGCGCGAGATTAGCACGCGACCCGCGCACGCCGGTTTGACATCGCGGCTTCCTCAGCTAAGAAAGCGTCGCGCCGCGCGCCACGCGCGAACCACTCATCGCCCTTCACCTCGACCTTCGCCCCCGTCGATCACATGACGCGCTCGCGCCGTGCCCGCTTCCTCACGGTGGTCTTGCCGGCCTTCGACGAGGAAGCCGCGATCGAGCGCGCGCTCCACGCGATCGGCGCGCACCTCGAGGCGAGCGTCACCGGCTACGAGATCGTGGTGGTCGACGACGGCTCGCGCGACGGCACCGCGGCACGCGTGGCGCGCGCGGCCGCCGAGGACGCGCGCATTCGGCTGCTGCGCTCGCCGCGCAATCGCGGCAAGGGTCACGCGGTGCGCGAGGGCATCCTGGCGAGCCGTGGGGAAGTGGTGGTGTTCCTGGACGTCGACCTGTCGACACCGATCGAGACGCTGGAGCGGGCGTGGCCGCTGCTCGACGCCGGTGCGCACGTGGTGGTCGGGTCGCGCCGCATGCCGGGATCCGAGATCGAGATCCACCAGGGAGCCTTGCGCGAGACCCTCGGCGACGTCTTTCGCCGCGGCGCACGTCGCCTGCTCGGCATCCCGGTCAGCGATCTCACCTGCGGCTTCAAGGTCTTCACCGGGCCAGAGGGCCGAGCGCTCTTCCGCCGCGTCGCGCTCACCGACTGGAGCTTCGACGTGGAGCTGCTGGTGGCGGCGGTCGATGCCGGGCTCGTCGTGCGCGACGTCCCCGTGCGGTGGCGAAACGATCCGGACTCGAAGGTGCGGCTGGTTCGCGATCTGCCGCTCGCGGTGCTCGGCATCCTGCGCGTGCTCGCGCGCAGGATGCGGAAAGAGTACCGCCGCCCGCTCGAGATCGAACGGACGGCGGTTCGTTGAGGTCGATGCCCACGCGCGGTGGGCGCGGGCGCCGGCTCAGGAGCGCCGCGCCGAGGCGCGGCTCACATGTGCCCCTTCACCATCGGCAGGCCTTGCTCGACCTGGACCTTGAACTTCTTGCTGATGACCTTCTTCCAGTCCGCCGCTACGGGCGGCACGTAGATCTGCCGGATGTAGTCGAAGCCGAGGCGGACGTGGCTCTGATCCACCGGCTCGCGCTGCAGCGTCACGGTGCTGTACTTGGGCACCCCGAGCAGCTTGAGGCGCCGCGCCAGATCCGCCTTGATCTCCTCGTCGCTCACGTTGCGGCTGAAGCGCGCGATGTCGAGCGCCGCGCTGCGCACCTTGTACCATTGCCAATAGGCGCCCACGTAATCCGACGCGCTGAAGGCGCCGCCGCCGAGGATGGCGATGACGAGAAGCGTGCGCGGGGTGATGCCGCCCCGCTGGTCCCGAATCCACTTCCGCATGTGCAGGCCTCCCGCTCGACTGGTGAATCCCCCGATCCTCGGGGCGCCCACTCTTAGCCCCGTGCTTTCCGCATTGTCAACGCACGTTCGCGCCCGCACGCCGAGGACCTGCGCAAGCGTTCGCGCGCGTGCGGACCGCGCGCACGCGAACGTCGGGCCTCGCTGCCACGCCCAGAGGGATGTGGCTATTCTGCGGCACCGGCGTGCGAGACGTCGCGATCCCGCTTCGGAGTCGACGTGTACCACAAGTTCTACGGACTGACCGACGCGCCGTTTCGGATCACCCCCGATCCGCGTTTTCTCTATCTCGGCCCCGCGCACCGCGAGGCCCTCGCGACGCTGATCTACGGCATCCGCGAGCGCAAGGGATTGGTGGCGCTCACGGGCGGCGTGGGCACCGGCAAGACCACGTTGCTCGAGGGGCTCTTCGAGCGGCTGGCGGGCGAGTGTGTGTTCGTTCGGATTCGCGATCCGCGCGCGGATTTCACGGCGATCGTGCGCGAGCTGCTGGCGGCTCTCGGCATCCCTTCGCACGGCGTCGACCGCACCGCGGCGATGCAGTTGCTCTGGGAACGGCTCTCGGCGCCGGACGCGGCCACCATCAACCCCACGTTGGTGATCGACGAGGCGCAGGACGTGCGCGACGAGGTGCTGGAGGACTTCCGGCTCCTCTCCAACCTGGAGACCCACGACCGCAAGTTGATCCAGATGCTGCTCGTCGGTCAGCCCGAGTTCCGCCGCCGGCTGGAGGCACCGGGGCTCGAGGCGCTGCGCCAGCGCATCGCGCTCTCGACGACGTTGCACCCGCTCACGCTCTCGGAGTGCACGGCGTACGTGAAGCATCGCCTGGCGGTGGCCGGCGCCGAGCCGGACGGCATCTTCGCGATCGGCGCCTTCGAGGCGATCCACGACTACGCCCGCGGCATCCCACGGCTCATCAACGTCGTGTGCGACGGCGCGCTCTCCATGGGCTACGCCACCGGCACGCGGCCGATCCACGCCGGGCTCGTGCGCGAGGTCGTCCAGGACCTGCGTGGCGAGGGCGCGCCGCTCGGCGCGGAGCCCGACGGTGCTCGCCCGTCCCGCGCCGCCCCGGCGGCTGCGGCGACGCCGCGACGCACGCGCGCCGCGGGCGGTGCATGGGTCGCCGCCGCGGGTGTGGGCTCCGTGCTGGTGCTGGTCGGCGCGCTCGCGGGCCCGAGGCTCCACGCCTTGGGTCGGCGTCACACGGTGCCGGGCCCGCAGGCGGCGTTGCCCACGCCGCGCCTACCGGAGAGCACGCCTCCGGCCTACCAGCCTCCGCCGCCGGAGGCGGACGATACACGCATCGCTCGAATCGCGACCGAGCCGCGCGGCGCGAGTCCCGTCCAAGACATCCCAGCGCCCGACGCTGCGCCGCTCCGGCCGGCAGCTCCGGCCCAGCCCGCGCCCAGCGCGGACCCGGTCCCGGCGGGCGCGGCGCTCGTCACCGAGCCGAGCGCTTCCCGCGCCACGACGGCCGCGGCGCCCACCCGAACGGTCGAGCCGCCGAGCGAGCCATTCCCGAGCGTCTCGACCGAGCGCGACGCCGGCGCCGAGCCGGTCCTCGACGGCGTGCCCGACGTGCGCGAGGACGCCCGCGCCGAGCGCAATCCGGCGCGACCGCAGCCCAGCGGGGCGAGCGCCGCTTCCGCGCGCACCGCCCCGAACGATTCGGTCGATGCCGAACCCGACGACCAGCGCGACTCGGGCGCCGCCGATCGCCTACGCGAGCGTGACCGCCAGGCGAAGCTCGCGAAGGACTTGGCGCGAGAGAAGGACAAGGACAAGGACAAGGCCAGGGCCAAGGAAAAAGAGAAGGAGAAGGCCGCGGCGAAGACACTGGCCGATCGCAAGAGCGCTTCCCGGCTCACCGAAGCGAAGAACGCGCCGGAGTCCCGTGGCCAGGACATCGCACGCCGCGACTCCCGGGATGAGAACGGCGGCGAGGCGGATTCGACCAGCGGTGGCGAGACCGCCGCGCTCGATTCCGAGCGGTCCTCCCTGCGCGAAGCACGGCCGCGCCTGGCGCCGAGCGAGCCCAATGGCGCTCGCGCGGCGACCGCGACTCGGCCTGAGGCCAAGATGTTCATCGTTCCCGATGCGCCGGAGGCGAGCCAGCCGGTCGCACCGAGCTTGCGCATGAAAGAGCTTTACGCCTCGCACAAGCTCGGTGCCGCGGAGCCGAGCCCCCGATTCGTACCCGGAGACACGGTGAACCTGGTGGCGATGTACGAGCTCGCCAACGTGTCGGGCGGCGGAACGGTGTCGATCGACCTGTGGGTCCGCGGACCCAACCAGGAAGACCTGCCAGCGCTGGGCGCCCGCCGCGAGATCGCCGCGCGGGCAGGAACCTTCCAAGCGGCGGTGGCGCGGCGGATCCCAGCCAACGCGCCGTCCGGCGTCTACGGGCTGGTTGCGCGAGTCAGCCACGGCGGCGTCGAGTCGCGGCGCGTGTTCCTGTTCCGCGTCGACTGAACGGGCGCAGCGCCGACGCGCGGTGCGTGCCCCGGCGCCCGCAGACGGCCGGCTACGATCGCGTCGGCGTGCGCAGCCCGACGCCGGAAGGCTCCTCGCTCGCGCGCCGGCGCACGCGCCAGCGCCTGACGCCCTGGTGCACCAGCTCGACCACCGCGCTCGCCGCGAGCAACTCGGGGATCCACGCCAGGCTGGCCTCCGGCGAGACCAAGCCGATCTCGTAGCCGCGCCACGTGATCGGCCAGAAGATCGGCTCGCCGCCCGACGCGTGCCACTGGAACGAGTCCATGAAGAGGTGAGTCGCGGAGCCGAGGAGCAAGGTGAAGAACGCCGCGGCGCGGCGTTCGCGCACGAAGAGGTGGGCGAGGGCGTAACAGGCGAGGATGAGCCCCACCGGCAGGTGCCCTGGCATCCACATCCAGTACCACTGCGGCTCGGCGAGCTGGCCCGTGCGGAAGTTGATCTCGCCGATGATCCGCACCGGAAGCCGGCTCAAGAGGTCGGGCAGGCAGTTGCCGATCACGAGCAGCACCACCCCATGCCGCAGGCGCAGGAAGCGACCCGTGAGATGGCCGGCGACGCTGTGCGTGATCAGATCAGGCATCGTCCCAGCGCTCCACGAGCCCACCGCGCTCGCGATCCCAGCGGAACACGACGAGGCCGGCGCCGAGCGCGCCGAGCATCCCCACGAGCGAGGCCCGGTTCTTCCAGGGACGCGCCTCGTGGACGTAGACGCGACGCGCGTCGAGGTAGCCGTCGGACCGGAACATGCCCTCGACGCTGATGGTGACGCCGCGGTCGACGCCGGCGGGCAGCACACCGTCCGGCGGCCGAACCCGCCCCAGGCCACGGCCGGCGCGCACCACGATCATGCCGTCCTCGATCGCGCGGACCCGCTGGACCGAGAGCCGCAGTTCCTTGCCGTTCCAGCGCGCCGGATCGGCCAGGCAGGTGGCGAACGTGATCTCGTGCATCGGCCCCGAGAAGGCGAACCACGCCATGACGCCGAATAGCGCGACCAGCGCCAGCGCCGCGCGCACGGCGCGGTTCCGGTCGCCGAAGCCGGCGGAGATCCAGGCGGAGGTGGACATGGGGCGGGTCGCTCGACGACGCACGCGACGAAACGCCCGAGGATAACAGCAGCTCCCAACGGCCACCGTAGCTCGGCGGCGTCCGTCACGTGGGGACCGGCGCAGCTCGCACGCCGATCGAGCGCTGCGTCGCCGCGCGCCGTGACCCGCACCGCGCCTTGACTCCGAATCTCGCCTCCGTACACTGGCCGCCGCCGTCACGGCGCGCGCCGGGCCTCCCGGGAAGAGCGGATCCCCCCGAGTCGCACGTGCCGGCCGCGGTCGCGCGCGCCGCTCTCGGCGCCATCTCACGCACGCTCGAAGGACGGAGACGCACGACGATGAAGTTCTTTCTCGACACCGCGAACATCGACGAAGTGAAGGAAGGCATCGCCGCTGGCCTGGTCGACGGCATCACCACCAACCCGAGCCTGGTGGCGAAGGAAGGCAAGCCCTTTCGCGCGGTGGTGGACGAGATCCTGACGCTGGTCGACGGACCGGTGAGCCTGGAGGTCGTCTCCGTCGACGCCGAGGGCATCGTGAAGGAAGGCCGAGAGCTGGCCGCGATCCACAAGAACGTCGTGGTCAAGGTGCCGCTCATCCCCGAGGGGTTGAAGGCGGTGCGCCAGCTTTCCAACGAAGGCATCCGCACCAACGTGACGCTGGTCTTCTCGCCGACCCAGGCCTTGCTCGCCGCCAAGGCCGGCGCGTCCTACGTGAGCCCCTTCATCGGGCGCCTCGACGACATCAGCCAGCAAGGCATGGACATCATCGAGGACATCCGCACCATCTACGACAACTACGACTACGAGACCGAGATCCTGGTGGCCTCGATCCGTCACCCGGTCCACATCTTGGACGCGGCCCGGATCGGCGCGGACGTCTCGACGATGCCGTTCAAGGTGATGATGCAGCTGGCCCAGCACCCGCTCACGGACATCGGACTCGCCAAGTTCCTGGCCGACTGGAAGAAGGTCCCCAAGGGCGAGTGAGCCGCAAGCTCCGGCGGGTCAGTGGATGGTCGGCCGGGCCTTGGCGCCACGGCGAATGATGTGCTCGATCGCCGCGCGGTCCTCGGCCTCCGGGGTTCCCCGCAAGTAGGCGCGCAAGTCCTGGGCCGCCGCCTCGTGCGAACCGAGGCGGTGATAGAGCAAGCCGCGGTCGCGCTTCAGCATCGGGTTCTCGGGCTGGGTCAGCACCAGCCATTCCATCACCTCGAGGGTCTTCATCGCGTCGCCCCGTCCGGCGTAGACACCCCGCAGGTTGCCCAGCATCCGCGCCAGGATGTCGCGGGTGCTGGCGCGGGCGAGGTAGCGGGAGGGCAGCTGCGTCTCGGCGCCGCCCATCTGCGCGAGCAGCGCGCGGAGGTCCGCGTCGCTCACGTCGCGGCCTTGGCCGAACGGATCGACCAACACCGACTCGCCAGGCCCGAGCACGACGCGGACCAGGAAATGCCCGGGGAAGCCCACGCCCTCGAGCGCGAGACCCACCATGCGCCCCAGGGTGATGTAGACGACGGAGAGCGAGATCGGGATGCCGAGCCGCCGCGCCAGCACGTCGTTCAGGAAGCTGTTGCGCGGATCGTAGTAATCCTCGGTGTTGCCGCGCAGACCGAGCTCGGCGAAGAGCACGCGCTCGAGCGCCGCGCGCTGGGCGCGCGGCGCCTCGGTGCTGCCGATGTGGCCGCGCACCCGCGTCGCCAGCGCGGCGAGCTCGCCGACGACCGCGTCCACGTCGAGGTCCGGATAGGCCACCAGCGCGATCGACGCGGCCGCGTGGGCGAGGGGAATGTCGTCGTCGGCGCAATCGACCAAGGCCGCGTAGCGCCGGCGCGGCGTCGACCAGTCGTTCATGGACGGCATTCTAAACGCAAGCCGCGCGCGCCGTGAGCCTGTCGCGAGCGACGATGGCCCCCGAGCACGCCCGCCGGGACGATGGCGGCGCAGCCAGCCGCCGGGTCGCCGCGCTAGGCTCGCGCGCGGAGGCACTCATGAAGATCGACGCCGGCATCGAAACGAATGCGCTCAGCGCGATTCCCGAGGTCGCCCGCTTGGCCGAGTCGCTCGGCTTCGACGGGCTCTGGACATCCGAGGCTGGGCACAACCCGTACCTGCCGCTCGCGGTGGCCGCCGTCCACTCGCACCGAATCGAGCTCGGCACCGCCATCGCCGTGAGCTTCGCGCGCTCGCCGATGGTCACCGCGCAGGTCGCGTGGGACCTCCAGGCCGCGAGCCAAGGCCGATTCATCCTCGGCCTCGGCACCCAGGTGAAGGGGCACAACGAGCGGCGCTTCTCGGTGCGCTGGGAGTCGCCGGGGCCCAAGCTGCGCGAGGTGATCCTGTCGCTGCGCGCCATCTGGGACACCTTCCAGAACGGCACACCGCTCGACTTCCGCGGCCAGTTCTACCAGTTCTCGCTGATGACGCCGTTCTTCAGCGGCGGCCCCATCGAGCACCCGCGCATTCCGATCTACATCGCCGGAGTCAACGAGTACATGTGCCGGCTCGCCGGCGAGCTCTGCGACGGGTTCCACGTCCATCCCTTCCACACCACCAAGTACGTGCAGGAATTCGTGAAGCCGTTGGTGGCGGAGGGTGCGGCGAAGGCCGGCCGCGATCCTTCCCAAGTCGCGCTCACCAGCAGCATCTTCGTGGTGGCGGGCAAGGACGAGGCGGAGCGCGAGCCGATGCGCGCGCTGGTGCGTAACCAGCTCTCGTTCTACGCCTCCACCCGCACCTACGCGAAGATCCTCGAGACCCACGGATGGCAAGAGATCGGCGAGCGCTTGAGCGCGCTCTCGCGCAGCGGCGGGTGGGCCGACATGCCGGGGCTCATCAGCGACGAGATGCTGCGCGAGTGCACCGTGGAAGGGACCTGGGACGAGATTCCGGCGCTGGTGCGGCAGAAGTACGAGGGAGTCCTCGATCGCGTGTCGCTCTACTGGCCGTTCGTGCCGGGACGCGAGCCCGATGCGTGGTGGCGCCGCTTCGTCGACGTCATCCACCGCTGACCCACGCGTCCGCGCCAGCGACGCGCCGCCGCGGCAGCGAGGCGAGCACGCCGAGAACCAGCAACGCCGCCGCGCTGGTGGCGAGCCCGAGCCATTGGGCGAGCGGCCGGTAGCGGAACTCCACCGCGTGCGTTCCCGCGGGCACGACGACCCCCCGTAAGGCCACGTCCACTCTCTGGATCGGCGCCTCGCGGCCGTCGATCGTGGCACCCCAGCCGGGGGCCGCGTTGTCCGCGAGCCGAAGCAGCGCACCACGGGCGGCGTGGACGTCGAGACGGATGTGCTCGTCGGTCGCGACCGTCCAGGTCACGGATTCCCTCGCGTTCGCCGCGGCGGGCTCGATGCCGGCGGGGCACGTCGCGCCATCGGCGACCAGCGCGCGCCGGCGCGGCGTGGCGTTGCTCGAACGCAGCCAGTCGAGCGCCGCCGCGGACGAAGCGACGGTCGAGCACTCGTGGACGAGCGAGGCGCGCGCGAGCGCGTTCTCGTTCGCCCACACCCACGCCTCCTCCGTGGCGCCCGTGCGCCTCCACCCGTCGCCGACCGGGCGCACGCCCGGCGCGGTGAGGACGCGGCTCACCGCCAGCAGGTCGAGAATCGGCTGCGGCCCCACGCGGGTGTAGTTGAAGTCGTACGCGTCGCGCCCGAGTGCCAGCGCCAGCCACGCCGCCGGCGTGGTCGGGATGCCGCCTTGCACGGAGAGATGGCCCGTGAGCAGACCGCGGTGCATGTCGAGCTGACCGATCCGGCTCAGCACGCCGTGCCCGGCGCGAAACGGCTCCGGGAACGGGAAGCTCGCCCCGGGCACGGTGGTGGCGACGCGCTGCGCGGGCGATGGCGGGCCGAGCGCCACGAGGACGTCGTTCGGCCAGGGCAGGCGCCGCGCCGGCACGGGGACGATCCACGGTCGCGCGAAGCTCACCAGGTCGAGCGCCGTGAGCCCGGCGAGCATCCAGCCCGCCGCGCCCGCCTGACGCGCGACGCCACACGCGATCACGAGGCCGAGGCCGACCAAGCCGTACGCACAAGCTCTGGCGAGGGCGCTCGCGGCTGCGTGCCGCGCCTGGTCGAGCGCTGCGGGCGCGAGCGCCCGCAGCGGCTCGTTCGGCGGGAGCGCGCTCTCCTCGATCTGCGACGTCACCAGCGCGCGAAACCGCTGGTCGGCGCCAGCGGAGCGGGTGAAGACCAACCCGCTCACGAACGCCGCGACCACGACGGCGGCGAGCCCCGTGCCAGCCCAGAGCCTCCCCCGCGGCTCGGCGAGCCGCTGCTGGATGCGCTCGGCACCGAGCGCCGCGAGCCACGCTCCGGCGAGGATCGAGAGATGGAGCCAGCGCGCGGGATGCCGGGCACGACCGAAAAGCGGCATCACCTCGCGAAACCAACCGTAGAGCGGGGTCGCGTGCCCGAGCGCGAGCAACAATCCCAGGAGCAGCAGCGCACGCAGCGTCCAGCCCTCGCGCGCCGCGCGCCGCGGGACGGCCGAGAACGCGAGCGCCAGCGGCACCAGACCGAAGTAGGGCGTGACCGCCTCTTGGGTGGGGAAGCCCCAGTAGTGCGAGCCGTCGCCGAAGAAGCGCGGCGCCAGTATCCCGAGAAGCTGGGGAATCGTGAGCCGCGCGCCGAACGCCGCGAACTCGGGCGAGAGCGCCGCGCCGCGATTGGACGTGGCGAGGAACTCGGCATAGGGGACGACCACCGCTCCCGCGACGCCGATACCGAGACCGAGGGCGACGCCCATTCCGGCGATCGCCCGCCAACGCACCCGCGGCGCTCGACGCACCGCGCTCGGCTCCCGGGCGATCCACGCACCCGTGCCGAGACCGAAGAGCGCCAGGAAGAGCAGCGTCGAGTACAGGAATTGCGCGTGTCCGGCGAGCACCGCCAGGCCGATCGTCACCGCGGCCCACGCGACCTCGCGCGGGCTCGGGCCGTCGTCCGAGCGCATCACGCGCAACGATTGACGCAGCACCCACGGACCGAAGGCGCACGTCGCGAGGTGCGGCAGCCCGCCCATCGGCACGTGGCCGACGGTCCATCCCGCGACTCCGTAGGCGAGCCCGCCGACGCACGCCGACGCGCTGCCGAGCGCGCGATCGCGAAGCAGCGCGTACATGCCGAGGCCAGCCCAGGCGAGATGGAGCCACCACGTCAGGTTGAGGGCACGCGGGATCGAGGTCAGCGCGTGAAGCACCGCGACCGGTGGATAGAAGAACTGCGCGATCGGCTCGGCGACGAGCGGGAAGCCGCCCACCAGCCCCGCGCACCACGCCGGCCATTCGCCGCGCGCCAACCGCCCGTACGCCCAGCTCCTCCAGAAGAACTTCTCCTGGAGCGTGTCGAAACCGTAGATCGGATCGGCCCCCCACAGGTGCGGCGCCAGCACCGCTCCCGCGGCAGCGACGATCAGCAGCGGGCCCGCCCAGGCGCGAAGGCGCGAAGTCGGGGACGGAAGCACGAGTCGGATGGGGGCGGGACGAGGTGGCGCGCGATGGTGCGGCGCGGGTGACGGGTGCGGCGCGGCTCGATGCTATCGTCCGGGCCCGAACCCGCAAAGCCGACGCGGCGACCTTCCGTCGCGCGCGTGGCGAACCGAGGACGAGCACGCATGCCCCGCTTCAGCCATTTCGACTCCCGAGGCCGCGCCCGCATGGTCGACGTCACCCCGAAGAAGGCGACCCGGCGCGAGGCGACCGCGCGCGGATCGCTGGCCATGAACGATCGCACGCTCACGCGGATCGAGCGCGGCGAGATCGAGAAGGGCGAGGTGCTGGCGGTCGCGCGCATCGCGGCGATCCAGGCCGCGAAGCGCACCTCGGACTGGATCCCGATGTGTCATCCGCTGGCGATCAGCGGCGTCGAGGTCTCGCTCGAGCCGCGCCGCGAGCCGGCTCGCATCGACATCGCGGTGACCGTGCGTTGCAAGGGGCCCACCGGCGTCGAGATGGAGGCGCTCACCGCCGCGACCGCCGCCGCCCTCACCATCTACGACATGTGCAAGGCGGTCGATCGCGGGATGCGCTTGGGTCCGTTCTGGCTGGCGCGGAAATCAGGTGGGCGAAGCGGAGTCTGGAAAATGGAAGCGCCCGAAGACCATCGGGACGTGTGAGGGAGTCTGCTTCCACTCGTCGCGATCCGGCCGCGTTCGCCAGCACACCAGCTCGCGGCGTGCGCTGGCGTGACGCAGCCAGCGCGTGAGCGTCCCCGGCCGTGCGCGCCGGATGCCGCGGCCGAGCGTGTACTCGAACCCCAGCCACATCTGCAGGTGACGATGGAAGCTGGCGAGCCGCTCGCCGCCGGGTCCTGCCCAGCCTGCCGGCGGCACCCAACCGAAGCCTTCCGCGAACGCTCCGCGCGCCGCGCACTCGACCGCACCGACTCGCGCGCCAGCTCGTGATTGGACGAGATAGGCGTGACCGCGGGGCGCGAGCACGCGATGGATCTCCGCGAGCTCGGCGACCAGCGCGGGCTCAGTGGTGCCGGCGATGCTGCCGTCCACGAGGTCGATGCTGCCGCTCGCGAGCGGCAGCGCGGCGGGGTCGACCAGCGCCACCAGCGCGTGGCGGGATGTAGTCCCGCCGCGCAGGCGCGCGGGCGACGTCGCCAGCAACACCGAGCGCGCGAAGCAATCCTCGAGGCCGAGCGGCACCCGGGGATCCGCAGGGTCGAGCCACGCGACGACGCCCTGGCGGGGCAGCTCGCCATGAACCGCGCGGAGCGCGCTCCAAAGCCGCGCCGCGTGCGTCGCGTCCCCGCGCGTGGCGGCATCCGCCGACGCCGCGGACGAGCGAGCGGTCGCGGCGCGAGCGAGGTCGCCACGCAGATCCCACGCCTCGAGCTCGGCGAGCCAAGGATGGCTCGTGCGGCACGGCGCACATCGCAGCGCCCCCCCGGCGGGGGTGAGCGTGCCCTTGCACTGCGGGCAGCGCACCAGCTCGGAATCCACGGGGATCATCGCGCCCGCCCCGCGCGGCGGCGACGAGCCGCACCTGGCGCGGTCGAGTAGCTTTGGGCGCGATGCTGGAAGATCCGCACGCAGGAATCGCGCTGCCCGTCGACGCGTTCGGGTGCTGGGCGCGGATGTTCGCGCTGCCAGGGCTCAGCGACGCGCTGGTCTTCGCGTTCACGATGGAAGGAAAGCTGGACCTCGCGCGCCTCGCCGAGGCGCTGCGTCGGGCCGTGACGCTCCATCATCCGGTGGCCAGCGCGCGCCTCGAGCGCTTCGGTGGGCTCTTCTATCATTGGCGCTGTCGACCGTTTCACGCCGAGCACTACCTGCGCGGGCCGTACCGCGCGCCGCGACGCTTCGATCTCGCGCACGAGCCGCCGCTGCGGGTCCACGTGGCCGACGACTCGCTGGCGTTCGAGATGAGCCACGTCGCGTTCGATGCGATCGGGTTCGCGCGCGTGGTGCGCACGGTGCTCGCCCAGTATGCCGCGTTTCCGACGCTGCTCGAGCCGCGCTTCGACGAGATCGCGATCCGACGCGAGCGCGCGCTCTTCGCGCCCCGGCCACGCGGCGTGGAGCGCAACCCGGGACGGCGGTTCGTCGATCCGATCCGCGGCGCCGTGATCGCGCGCCGCAACGATTCGATCGTGGCCACCGCGGGCGAAGGGGGGCAGGGGACCCTCCACCATCACCTCACGCTTGCGCTCGCTCCGTTGCGCGCCGCCGCACACGCCCGCGGCGTGACCCTCAACGATTGGCTGGGCGCGGGTTGCCTCGCGGCCTTCGCGGAATGGAATCGGCGCCACGGCGCGCGCGGGCGCTTCGCGTCCGTCGACCTGCCCGCCAATTTGCGACCCGCGGAGCGCGCGAGCTGGGTCGCCGCGAACGTCACCGGGACCCTGACCGTGAATCTCGACCTGGGCGACGGCACGGACGCGCCCACGTTCGATGGAGTGCTTCGCGCCTTCCACGACGAGATGGCGCGGGCGAAGGCGGAGCAGCGCGCGTGGTCGATGGCGCCGCGCTGGCCGGTGCGCGATCACCCCACGCTGGTCTCGGTGTGGCTGGCGCGGGCGCTGACGGCGCTCGTCGCGCGTCCACTCGTGGCGCTCGGCCCGACGCTCTTGCTGTCGAACTTCGGCGCCCTCGACGGCCTGACCGGCACCTTCGGCGACCTCGGGCTCACGCAGCTACGCGTCGAGGGCAGCGCCTACCCGATCTGGACGGTGAACGCCGTCAGCCCGGCGGACCACACGCTGGTGCTTTCCTTTTGCGTGCGGAAGAGCCATTTCTCCGCGGATTCGCTCGCGGCGTTCGCGAGCCTCACGCAGGAACGGATTCTCGCGGCATGCAAGTCCTGAGTCTGATCGAGCGGTTCTTCCTCGCCGCCCACGACGCTGGTCTCGGCCTTGGCGCGGGGTTCGTGGTGGGGGTGGGCGGGCGGGTGCCGCGGGCGCTGATCCGCGACGCGTGGACCATCCTCGGCGACCGCTATCCGATCGTGCGCTCGGTGCTGGTGCGACGCCGCTGGCGCGAGCACGGCTGGTCGGGATTCGCGTGGAAGGAAGTGTTCGACGCGGACTTCGGGCCGCTCTTCGTGACCGAGAGCGAGGACGCGGCGCGCTCGGGCGAGCCGCTGGCGACGCGCCTCGATCGGGCGCTCGAGATCTACGGCAACCTGAACGTCGACATCGATCGCCAGCCGCCGGCGCAGCTGGTGGTGTTCGAGGCGGCGAGCGGCGAGACCGCGCTGGTGATCCGGATCCATCACGCCGGGCTCGACGGGATCGGGCTCGCGGTGCTGTCGCAGGATTTCGCGGAGATCCTCGACGACCTGGCGCGCGGCGAACGCCCCAGCCGCGCGCAGCTCGCGATCGCGCCGCGGGGCATGGGCCGCTATTTCTGGGCCGTCGGCGTGCGCGGGATGGTCGCGGCCTGGATCGCTCGGGCGCGTGTGAACCGCTGGAATCGCCCGCGCGCGAACGATGCGCTGCCGGTGACGTGGCACGATCGGCGGCCCGTGACCGCGAGCGTGAAGCGGGTGATCCCGAGCGAGCGCTTCGACGCGATGCGGGCAGCCGCCAAGACGAACGGGCTCTCGTTCAACGACGTGGTGCTGGCGGCGGTGGCGCGGGCCTGCGTGGCGTTCGCCGCCGCACGCGGCGTGCGCATGCGCAAGGTGACGATCTCGGTGCCGATGAACCTGCGCGCGTATCGCAGACTCGATCCCCGCGAGAGCGTCGCCAACCAGGGGATCGCCGTCGAGATCCACGTCGGCGCGCGCTGGCTCGACGATCGCGACGAGCTGCTGCACGCGATCCGAGCCCAGACGCGTGCCTACAAGGCCACTCCGCTGCCGCTGGTGACGCTGGCGCGCTCGCTCTTCCTGTTCGGCTTGCCGTATCCGTGGGTGGTGCGCTCGATGCGCGCGATGTTGCGGCGCGCGCAGGTGCCGAGGACCGCGCCCACGCTCACGGTGAGCAACGTCGGCCCGATCTGGCGGCGTCCGGACGGCAGCACCATCGACCGCATCGCCGGCTGTCCCGTGGTCTACACGCGACACGTGTACCAGAGCGGCTATCCGATGCCCGGCACCCTCGCGCTCTACACCTATCGGAACGAAGTGCAGATGGAGATGAGCTTCGCCGCGGGTGGCCTCGAGCGGGCCGACGCCGACGAGCTTCTGGGCCGGGTGCGCAGCGAGCTGTTCGCGGTTCTCGCGCTCGAGGACGCCGATGGCTGAGCGATTGCGGGAGAGCTTGCGGGCGCGCGCCGAATACCAGCTGATGCGCGCGATGTTCGCGGCGCTGCGCTGCGTGCCGTGGCGGTGGGCCAGTGCGTTCGGCAGGGTGATCGGCCCCGTGATCGCCGCGCTCGACCCCCGTCACCGCAGCATCGCGCGCAAGAACCTCGAGCTGGCCTTTGGCCCCGAGCTCGCGGCGATGGGCGGCGCCGATCGCGTGACGCGCGGGGTCTACGCGCACCTGGTGGCGACGCTCGTCGAGACGGCGCACATGTGCCACACCACGCGCGACACCATCCGCTCGTTGGCCCGCTACGAGGGGCTCGAGCGTTTCGAGCAGCTGCGCGCCGCGGGGCGCCCCATCGTCATCCTCACCGGTCACGTGGGGAACTTCGATCTCATGGCGCTGGCGCACAGCGCCCACGGTCATTGCCTGAGCTTCCTCGCCCGCCCGATGGACAACCCGCTGGTCTACGAGCACCTGAACCGCATGCGCACCCAGTTCGGCAACGTCGTGCTGGACAAGAAAGGCAGCGGCAAGGACGCGTTCCGGGTGCTGCGCAGCGGCGGCGTGCTGGGAATCCTCGGCGATCAGAACGCGACGCGCGAGGAGGGCGAGTTCGTCGAGTTCTTCGGCATGCCCGCCTGCACCCACGTGAGCATCGCCAAGCTGGCGCTCAAGACTGGCGCAGCGATCGTGCCGGCCTTCATCTCGCGCGACGGCAACGGCACGCACACGATCCACGTGGGCGAGGTGATCGAGCCGGTGTCGACCGGGCATCCGCGCGAGGACGCGATCGCCACCACGCAGCGCGTGGCCGCGGTGACGGAGGCGATCATCCGGCGCTTCCCCGAGCAATGGCTGTGGGGGCACCGACGCTGGAAGACACGCCCGGTCGGCGAAGCGAAGATCTACTGAGCCGCCGCTGGCGCAGCGCAGCGGGCGAGGCGCCGTCAGTTGATGGAGTAGGGCTCGCTCAGCGAGAACGCCGCGATCTCGGCGTCGAAGCGCTCGTTCTTGGCGCTCACCATCTGATAGGTGCCGCGCATCGAGCCGAAGGGCGTCGAGAGCGGGCACGCGGACGTGTACTCGAAGAAGTCGCCGGGCTCCAGGATGGGCGTCTCGCCGACGACTCCCGGGCCCTTCACTTCCTCCACGTGGCCGTTGGCGTCGGTGATGATCCAGTGCCTGCTGACGAGCTGCACCGTCTCCTCGCCTTCGTTGGCGATGCGCACGGTGTAGACGAAGAACCACTCGCCCTGCGACGGCGAGGAGCGCTCCGGGACGTACTGGGAGCGAACGCTGACGCGCACGCTGCGAGTGGTGGCTTCGGATGTGCCCATGGTGACGTTGCTCGAATTTCGCGGCGGCGAAGGCTAATGGGCGCGCTCGGTGCCGTCTACGACCCCGTCCACGCTCGACGTCCACGGCGAGCGCGTGGCACACTCCGCGCTCGCGCGACGCGATCGCGCCGAAACGTAGGCGACCACCAGCGATGCGACGAGCCGAGCAGCGACGCCCCCCCAAGCCCATCCGGCTGAGCGCGTTCCAGGTCGAGCGGATGCGCGAGGTGGGGCGCATCGCGGCCTGGCTGCTCGATCGGATCGAGGCGGCGATCGAGCCCGGGCTCACCACCGGCGAGATCGACCGGATGGTCGACGAGGCCACCCGCTCGGTCGGCGCCGAGAGCGCGCCGTTCGGCTATCGCGGCTTCCCGAAGCACGTGTGCACCTCGGTCAACGAGGTGGTCTGTCACGGCATCCCGCGCGACGATCAGGTGCTCCGTGACGGAGACATCATCAACGTCGACGTGACTCCCGTGCTGGATGGCTTCCACGGCGACAGCTCGCGCACGTTCTACGTCGGCACGCCGAGCCCCGCCGCGCGGCGGCTGGTGGAGACCACGCGCGAATCGTTGTGGCGCGGCATCCGCGCGGTTCGTCCCACCGGCACGCTCGGCGACGTGGGGCACGCCATTCAGAGCTTCGCGGAAGGTCGCGGCTACTCGGTGGTGCGCGACTTCACCGGGCACGGCATCGGGCGTATCTTCCACACCGCGCCCACCGTGCACCACGTGGGGCGCCCGGGAGGGGGCGAGCGGCTCCGCCCCGGAATGACCTTCACCATCGAGCCGATGATCAACGCGGGCGATTGGCGGGTGGAGGTGCTCTCCGACGGCTGGACCGCCGTCACCCGCGATCGTTCGCTCTCGGCCCAGTTCGAGCACACCGTGCTGGTGACGGATACCGGCGTGGAAGTGCTGACGCTGAGCGAGCGGGAGCGCGCCGAGCTGGCAGCGGAACCGCAGGCCATCCCGCTCACCTCCGGCGCGGCTTCGACCGCGCGATTGACCCCGACTCCGCCGCAACTCTAAGATCCGCTCGCCCCCGTCGCTGAGGCCCGTGTCGTCGGTGACCGATTCGCTCCCACCCGTCCGCAGCCGCCGCGCTCGGTCCACGAGCACGGGGGTGACGTCGCCGCGGGACGCGAAGCCACGTCGAATCGACTGAGGCCACTCGTGCGCGTCCTTCTGCTCAAGACCCTTCCCGCCACCGCGGGGCCGGACATCGGCCTCGGCTACCTCGCGACGGCGCTGCGCAGCGCCGGGCACGAGGTCGAGGTCGGCGATCTCGAGTTCGACGACGCGCGCGGCAAGCCGCGGACGGTGGCGCGGCGCGTGCGCGACCTCGCCCCGGACTGGGTGGGCGTCAAGGTCTTCGATCACACCGTTGGCCGCGGGCGTAGCTATCTGGCCGAAGCACGCGCCGCGAAGCCGGACATCCACACGGCCGCTGGCGGACCGCATCCGTCGGGGTTTCGCGCGCGCACCCTCGAGAGTCTGCCGGAAGCCGACTTCGCCATCGCGGGAGAAGCCGAACGGGCCTTCCCGGAGCTGATCGCCGCGGTCCGCGACGGCGGCGACCTCGGCGCCATCCCCGGCCTGGTGCGGCGAACGCCCGAGGGAGTGGTCGTCGGCCATCAGGATTTCCCCGAAGATCTCGACGCCCTGGGACTGCCCGCGTGGGATCTGCTTCACCCCCGCGAGCACGTCGAGCTGCAGATGCGCGAGCCGTGGCTCGACCGGCCCATCCCGTACGTGCCGATCATCACCACGCGCGGCTGCCCGTTTCCCTGTACGTTCTGCGCCGCGCCCGTGACCACCGGCAAGAAGCTGCGCCATCACAGCGTGGCGTTCGTGGTGGACGAGATCGAGCATCTGCGCGACGTGTACGGCATCGAGACCTTCTCGATCGCCGACGACGCCTTCACCAACGATCGCCGCTACGTCGACGCGTTCTGCGAGGAGATCATCCGGCGCCGGATCCGGGTGCGCTGGGACGCCTCGTCGAACGGCATCCGCGCGGACACCGTGGACGAGAAGCTCGCGCGACTGCTCGACGCCGCCGGCTGCGAGAAGGTCGCGTTCGGGATCGAAAGCGGCTCCGAGCGCATCGTCCAGGCGATGGGCAAGCGCTTCGCCCCGGACGACGTCGAGCGCGCCCTGGGCATCCTGAGGCGCGAGTCGAAGATCCGCACCGAGGGCTTCTTCATCATCGGCTACCCCGACGAGCGCCTGAGCGACGCCTGGCAGACCCTGAAGCTCTTGTCGCGCATCGACCTCGACACCGCTTGGCTCTTCGGCTTCAGCCCGCACGTCGGCACCAAGGTCTCCGAGATGCTCCACGGCCACGCCACCGAGTCCATCCCGTGGGGCGATTTCGCCAACGATCGCGTGATGCTCGGCACGCGGCACCTGCCGCGCTGGGTGGTGCGGGTCTACTGGGTGCTCGCGTGGATGACGTTCTACCTGCGCCCGTCGCGTGCGGTTCGCTTCATCCAGCACCTCGGCCCGACCGCCGTGCCGCGTGCGCTGATGCGGCTCGCCAACCGCGTCCGGCTGGTCCTCGTGCCCGCGACTCGCCCGTTGCCGCCGCCTGCTCCAGCCGCCGCGTGATCCCGGCGGTGAAGCCGTTCCCGCGCGGGTTCGATTTCCAGGAATGGCTCGTCGCGCGAAGCGACGCGTCCCAGCACGCCGGCCAGGCCGGCGCCACCCGACGCCTGGCCGCCGCGCTGGCGCTGCCGCCGGGAGCGCGCGTGCTCGACGTGGGTTGCGGCTCGGCGAAGAGCACCGCCTGGCTCGCGCGCACGTTCGCGGTCCGCGCCGTGGGGCTCGATCGCTCGCCCCACAGCCTGGCCCGCGCCCGCTGGCGCATCGGCCGCGGCGTCGCGAGCACGCCCCCCACGCTGGTGCGGGGCGACGCCCTGGCGTTGCCGTTCGCCACGGGATGCTTCGACGGGATCGTGGTCGAAGCGGTGGCGTACGCGGCCCCGCTCGATCGGCTCTTGCCCGAGCTCAGGCGCGTGCTCGCGCCAGGCGGACGACTCGGCATCGTCGACATCGCGCGGAGACCGGGCGCCGCGCCGCCCCACGAGCGCTTCCAGACCCTGCTCGGCGAGCGGACCTTCAATCTGCTCACGGCGGCCGAATGGGCGGGCGAGGTGAGGGCGGCGGGCTTTCGCGTCGATCACGTCGAAGCGTTCCCGATCCGTCAGGAGCTGGGGACGATCCGCTCCGAGCTCGGAGATTGGCTGCGCTCGTTGCCGCGCCAGCTCGCGTGGCTCGCGACGAGCCGCGACGCCCGCCGTCTCTTCTTCGCGAACTACCGCGTCGGGCTCGATCGGGGAGTGGAAGGGTGCCTGCTGGCGGCCACCCATCCCCGGGCATGAGCCCGAGCGCAGGCGTCGCTGCCGCGGCGAGCCGCCCCGATCGAGGGCGCTTTCGCCGCTGGCTCGGCGCCACCGCGTTCGGCGCGCTGGTCTGGTTTCCGGGCGCGCTCGTGGCCCTGCCGCTGGTCGGCGTCCTGTGGCTCTGGGAGGTCCGGCTGCGCGAACGCCGCGGTTGGCCGGGCCACCTCGTCACGGCGGCGTGGTGCGCGATCGCGGGCGCCAACACGTTCACGCTGGGACGCCTCGGGCCGTTTCTCGCGCCCTCGGATTGGTGGCTCGCGGGTGCGGCGGCGGTGCTGGCGCTCGCGGTCTCGATGTGGCCAGCGACGCGACGGAGGCGCGGGTTCTGGCTCTCGCTCTGCCTCGCGGTGCCGCTGGCGCTGGCGCCGCCGATGCCGCCCGGGATCACGACCCGGCTCGCGATCTTCGCCGGTGCTGCCACCGGCTTCGCGCTCTTTCAGCTCGTGGTGGGCAACGACCTCGGCCGCCGGATGGCGCCACCGGCGTGGGCGCTCGCCGTGCTGGTTCCCTCGGTGGCGTTGCGCGCCTTGTTGTTCTGGCTCCTGCCCACCGCCGATGCCCGACCCATCCTGGCGGGCTTGCCCGGTGCGCAACTGGTGATGCCGTCGTGGCCGGATCCGCGCCTGGGCGACCGCTACGGCATGCCGATCAACTGGCACGATCTACGCGTCGCGATGGGCGGTTGCGAGCCCGGCAGCCGCATCGTCGGTACCCTCGACGCCCTCTACTTCCGCGCCCCTGGCGCGAGCGCCTGGAGCGAGGTGCGCTTTCCGCCGGGCGATCAGCTCGCGCTCGATTGCCAGCGCGGCAAGCTCTGGGTTCCCGAGATGGTGAAAGAGAAGCTGTGGGCGGTCGACCTGCGCACGCTCGCCGTGGAGAAGCCCTTCGAGCACTGCGATTTCGCCGGTCCCACGGTGGTGAGCTTCGATCTGGAGCGACGAGAGCTCTTCGGCGACCCGGGCGGCGAGCACCTCGCCGCGTACGATCCCGACGGCTTCGGCTGTCGGCGCGTGCTGCAAGGCGGCACGATCATGGGCTTCAGCGTGTCGCAGACGCGCGGCGAGGTGCTGCTGGTGCGCAACGGGCGGCTCGAGCGCTGCGCGCTCGATGGGTCGGGGAATTGCGACGTGTGGCTGCGGCTTTACGACGAGCGGCTGCCGCGCTGGTTACAGAGCGACGCGCTCAACAAGGCAACACTCGTCAATCACTTCAATAAAGTGATAGAAGATCCTGAGAATTCAGTTGTTTTTGCCACGAGCCTCCAGTCGGGGCGGGTGTATCGCGTGGATCGAGCGACGGGACGACTGACGGGCTCGGCGTTCCTCGAACCCGGGATTCGCTGGGTGCAGCTGGATCGGCAGCGCCGCCGACTCTTCGTCGGCGGTTTCGTCCGCGGGAACCTCTACGTTCTCGACCCGGAGACCCTCGGGATCCAGGTACGGGTATTCGTCGGCCGGAAGATCCGCTACTTCGAGCCGCTGCCGGATGGCCGGCTGGTGCTCGCGACCTCGGCGGGCATCCTCGAGCTCGATCCGGCAGAGCTGCCGCCCTACACGGCGTCGAGCCAACGAGGACCGCAACCGGCGAACACGAAGTGATGCGCGCGGGACATCAATCGAAGTTGAAGGAAAAGCGTTGCAAGACCGCGAGCAAGGACCACGAACGGCGCGCGGCGCGTGGCGCCGGCAGCGGGCGCGGCGTGTAGCGGATCAGATCCAGGACGTTGCGCGCGCCGAGCCCGGCGAAGCTCGAGCCATAGAGCACGAATGCCGCCAGATAGACCCGATAATAAAGCGGATTCGGCGGGAGGCGAACGAGCAGCTTCACGACCGGCAGCAGCCACGGGAACGTCACCACGATGCTGAAGAACTTGTGGAGGTTTTCGAGCCGCGCGCCGTCGGGATGATCGAGAACCGTTTTCTGGAAGTAATCCTCGAAGTAGTCGTCGCTCGAGTGGTCGTCGGCGAGCATTCCGGCGTTCACGGACTGCTCGAAGAGCCGCGTGCGCGGGAACGGCGTCGCGATCGAGCAGCGTGCGAACTGCGGCTTGAGGCGGATGTTGAAATCGAGGGTCGCGAGGGCGCCGTCGAGATCCTCGCCAGGCAAACCGATCATGTTGAGCGTCTTGACGTAGATCCCGCGCTCCTTGAGCAGCTGCACGGCCTGGATCACCTGATCGTCGTCGATCTCCTTGCGCAGCAGGCTGTTCCGGAGGAACGGGTTCGCGGTCTCGAACGAGATCGTGACCGAGGCGCAACGAGCTCGTGCGAGCGCGTCGGCCGTCTCGCGATCGATGGTCTCGGGTCGGCACTGAAGGACGAACGGCAGGTCGACCTGGCGGGCGTAGGCCTCCAGGAAGCGGAACGTCCAGTCGCGCTGGATCGTGAGGTGGTCGTCGCGCTCCAGGTTCAGGATCTCGAGCGGATAGCGCGCCCCGAGCTCGCGGATCTCGGCGACGATGTTCTCGGGGCTGCGCTTCCGGACCCATTTTCCCTTGCCCGAATAGAGCGCCATGTCCAGGTGGTTGTGGCAGAACGTGCACTGGAAGCTGCAGCCGCGGCCCGTGAGGAGCGGCTTGGAGCGGAGGCGACGCAAGTACGGATAGCGGTAGTAGAGGTCCCAGTCAGGGAAGGGGATCGAATCGAGATCCTGGGTGAGGGGGCGGACCTCGTTTCGGTGGATCGCGCCCTCTTCCTTGACCCAGAAATTCGCGATGTTCCGTGGGCTCGTCCCGCTCGCCAGCGCCGCGAGCAGCTCGTCCATCGCCTCCTCGCCCTCGCCGCGACAGACCAGATCCACGGGATCTTTCTCGATCACCTCCGGCGAGTACGTCGCGTGCGGACCGCCGAAGAGGATCCGAGTCTCCGTTCGCGCCTTGATCCGCGCCGCCACCTCGAGGGCCCAGCGGTGCATCCCGGTGGTCACCGAGAACGCCACCAGGTCGGGGCGTGCCGCGACGACGCGATCGACGAAGGCCGCGCCCTCGGCGCCCTCCAGGAAGAGCTGCGAATGGTGGCCGGCCCGCCGAACGACCGCCGAGATGTACATGAGTCCGAGCTTCTCCATCGCGAGACGCTCGAGGAACACGACGTTGAGCTTGCGCATGGTGGCTGGGCGGGGGGCGGAAGCGGCTGGCAGGCGCGTCGCGACGCGCGGGACGTCGCGCGACGCTAACACGGCCACTCGCGCGACCCCAACGCGCTGGCGCGACACTGTAGGGAGCACATGATCTGTCCGCTCCGAAGAACAAGTGAAGTGTCCGCTTTCGGCGTTCGGGAGGTAGAGGGCGGTCCCCAAGGGGGATGCTGCCGATGCTCTACGGTCCGACCGCGCTGGAGCGGGCGATGCGGATTCGTGAGGTGATGCTTCAGCGATGAGCGGGGAGATCATGGATCCAGGGAGCGACATCCGGGCATGGATCCACGGTCTGCGTCGGTGGAAGGCGCGCTTCGAAGCCACGGTCGACCGCTCGCCGTCGCCGAGGTCGGCCCTCGGGCCGCCCCACCCGCGGCGGAGCTCGAGCGCGTGCTGCGTTACCGCGACACCTACACCGGCTTCAACGTCCGCCCTTTCCAGATCGCGCAGCGAGCATGCGGTGACGCTTTCGTACCGACGGTGAAGACGGCGCTGCAGGCGGCCGGCCTGGTACGCCGACGGCGGTCGCGAGCGGCACCGTCGTCGCCGCGAGCCGAAGGCCTGCCGGGGCAGATGCTGCACCTCGCGGAGCCCCCACGCATGCGGCGTGTGCCCCGACGAGAAGCAGACCCTGATCGCCCTGGTCGACGATGCCACCAGCGAGCTGCTCTACGGTCGGATCGAGAAGCGAGAGCACGGACACGTCATGGCGGGGTTAAAGGCGGGTTTGAGCAAGAGGGTCTGCCGATCGCTCTATACGGATCGCGCGAGCTGGGGCGATCACGCGTCGTGCCGGCAGGCGCCCGATCCGACGATCGGACGGGTCGCCGCGCGTTGGATCGTTGGGGACGAGCACATCCGGGCGCGCTCTCCCCAGGCGCGAGGCCGAGTGAACAGGCGAACCGGACGTTGCAGGACCGCCTGGTCAACGAGCTACGGGTGGCCGGGATCCGCACGTGTCGACGCCAACCGCTACCTCGGGCGGTTTCGTCCGGTCAACCGATTGTTTGCTCGCCCGGCTCGGGACCCGCGTCGGCCTTCGTGGGGCTGGGGCGTGGCTGGATCAGGTCTGTCACGAAACGAACGGGTCGTGGGCAAGGACAACACCGTGGTCCTGGAGAAGGTGCGGCTGCAGATCGCCAAGCAGCGCGGGCGTCGCAGCTGCGAAGGGATGCGGTCCTCGTGCGGCGGCGGACGCCGTCCACGTGTGGCAGCCGAGCAATGCCTCGGACGGTTCACGTGACGGAACCCTCTCCCTGCTCGCGCACCGACCCCCTCGGGGGTCGGTGAGCCTGAGATCGACCGGACAGATCCGCCAAAACCACCGGACCTCTGCCAACGCGCTGGCGCGACGCGCCGTTCCGCCGAGGACGCGGGCGGCGACGCACTCGGCCGGGCGGCGCCGCCGTGCGACCTGGGGCAGCGCGGAGAGCACCCGGTCGGCCGGCGGGGTCGCAACGTCCGCTAGTTTACATAATATATATTATCGGACGTTGGTGCCGGAGCCGCCGGCGCCAGCCGAAGCGACCGAGCCGCTCTTCGAAGTCTCGCGACGCGCCCCGGCGCCGGACGCCGCGCTCCGGAAATGGCAACGGCGCCCGGGAGCCCGTGCTCCCAGACGCCGTGCGTCTCTCGATCGATCGTGTCGCGCGGCGACGGCGCGCTGCCTTGGGGCCGCGCCAGCGCGACGTCGGCTTGCTTCAGGGCATCGCGCCGAGCCCTTCGTCGGCCAGGGCCGGCTTCGGCTCCTCGCGCTCGACCAGCTTCAGATGGACCTTGCGTGCCGCGATCTCGCGCAGCGCCACCACGATCGGCTTCTCCTTGCGCGGTGCGACCCGGGGCTTCGAGCCGGTCAGCAGCTGCTTGGTGCGGGCAGCGGCCGTATGAACGAGATGGAACCGGTTCGGAACCTCTCGCAAGCAATCGTCGACGGTGATGCGGGCCATCGAACCTCCTCGCTCGGGACTTCCTGCGCCGAGCTTGTGCTGGGGCTCGAGTGCGCGTGCGGCACACTCGAGCCCGTGGTCTGCCTTCACGAAACCCACGCGCGCCGCTTCCTGGGCGCGCGTGGCCAGCTCAGCTTCCGGGCTTGACGGTCACGAACAGCGTCGAGCCCTTGCGCTCGATGAGCAACAGCGCTGGCTGGTCCTTCTCGAGCTCCTTGATGGCGGCCGCGAAGTCGTCGACGCCTTCGATCGCCTTGCGGTTCACCTCGCGGATGATGTCGCCGCGCTGAATGCCGGCCTCGCTCGCCGGGCCGCGGACTCGGGTGACGACCACGCCTTTGAGGTCGTCGGTGCCGAGCTGCTCCGCCAGCTTGCTGGTCAATCCCTGGACTTCCAAGCCGAGCACCTGACTTTCGCCGTCGTGACCTGCGGCGACGGCGTCGTCGGCCGGGTACGTGCCGACCTCGACCGCGATCTTGAGCTTCTCGGGCTTACCCTTGCCTTCGCCCTTGCCGCGGTCCGTGCGCAGGACCTCGAGATGGACCTGGGTACCGGGCTCGACCGACGCCACCGTGCGGCTCAGCTCACGCGTCGAGGCGATCTTCTTGCCGTCGAGCTCGACGACGACGTCGCCGCGCTTGAGCCCGGCCTTGGCTGCCGGACCTTCACCGATCACCTCCGCGATGAGGGCGCCACCCGCGCTCTCGAGGCCCAGCGACTTCGCCAGGTCGTCGCTCAGGTCCTGGATCTTCACGCCGAGCCAGCCGCGCGTGACCTTACCGGACGACTTGAGGTCCGCGACGATCTGCTTGGCCATGTTGATCGGCACCGCGAATCCGATGCCGCTGCCGGTCGCGGTGATCGCCGTGTTGATGCCGATCACGCGGCCCTCGATGTCGAAGAGCGGCCCGCCCGAGTTCCCCGGGTTGATCGACGCATCGGTCTGGATGAAGTCGTCGTAGGGACCGGTGCCGATGGCGCGTTCCTTCGCGGACACGATGCCCGCCGTCATGGTGTGCTCGAGCCCGAACGGGTTGCCGATGGCGATCACCCAATCGCCGATCCGCACCGCATCCGAATCGCCGAGCTCGACGTGCGGCAGGTCGCCCTTCGCCGAGTCCACGCGAATCAGCGCCACGTCGGTCTTCTCGTCCGTGCCGATGATCTTGGCCTTCTCCTCGTGACCGTCCGAGAACTTGGCCACCACCTCGTCCGCGCCTTTCACGACGTGGCTGTTGGTGATGATGTAACCGTCCTTGTCGATGACGAAGCCCGAGCCGAGGCTGCGCTGCTTCACGTCCTCGTTGTCCGGCGCGCCGAAGAACTTCCAGAACTCGTCGTTGTCGCCGAAGAACTCGCGCAGCTCGGGACGGGCGCGCCCCATCGGCGGATGGTGGATCACCTTGGTGGTGCTCAGGTTCACGACCGCGCGCTTCTGGTGCTCGTAGAGGTCGGCGAAGCTCGGCGGAAACACGCCCGGAGCGCGCGCCGGCGCGGGGCTCGCAGTCGTGGCCTCGGGCGCCTCGGCCTTGGGCTCCGAGTCCTTGCCGAAGAAGGCCTTCGAGACCTCCGCGGCACCCACGCCGCCGAGCACCAGTCCGATGCAGAGCCAGAGCAGCGCACGCGCCCAGCCCCAGGGTTGAGCCACGCGACCACTCACGGTGTCCCTTTCGTTGCCGTTCACTCGTTCTTCTCCTCGGCGTCTTGGGCACCTGCTTCACGGCAGGTCGCCGACGCCCGGCGCTCACCCGCGCCGTCTCTCGTTGACCGCGGTATCGGCCGCGCGGCGCGAAGCCCGCGGCGACGGATCGTTGGATCGTGTGTCAGTTGCCGAGCTCGCGGATGCGATCCACCAGCCCACGCTTTCCGCTGCCGACGGCCAGCCCCTCTTCCTCGGCCAGCTCCTTGAGCAGGCTCTTCGCCCTGCTCGAGAGCTTCGTCGGCACCGGTATGCGGACCTGAACAACCAGATCGCCTCGACCGCGGCCCCGAAGTCGCGGCAGGCCGTGACCGTCGAGGCGAAACACCGCTCCCGGCTGGGTGCCGGGAGGGATGCGAAGCGGGACCGGATCGTCGAGCGTTGGCACCTGGACCTCACCTCCCAACGCACATTGGACGTACGGAACGTCCAATTCGATCAAAAGATGTTCGGCTTCCCGCGAAAATACCTCGTCCTCTCGGACCCCGATCCCGACGTACAGATCTCCCGGCGGGCCGCCTCGGGTGCCGGCGCCGCCCTTCCCCGCCAGCCGCAGCTGCATCCCGCTCTCGATACCCGCCGGAATCTCGACCTTGAGCGCCTCGTGATGACGCACCCGACCCGCACCGCGGCACTCGTCGCAGGGCTTGGTGACTCGCCGACCGCGCCCCTGGCAATTCGGGCAGGTCGTGGTCATGAGAAACGGCCCGCGCGAGATGCTCGCCTGCCCGGACCCGCGGCAGGTGGGACAGATCTCCGGGCTGCTTCCCGGCGCGCATCCGGAGGCGCCGCAGGCGCCGCAATCCACGACGCGCTCGACGGGGATCTCCTTCGAGCAACCGCGCGCCGCCTCGCGGAAGTCGATCGCGACCTGGGTGCTCAGATCCTCGCCGCGCCGCGGTCGATTCGGGTCGCGCCGCCGGCCGCCGCCGAAGAGGTCGCCCAGGACGTCCCCGAATCCGAACACGTCGCCGAAATGCGCGAAGATGTCGTCGAAGCCACGGAAGCCCTGGAATCCCGAGCCCCGCAGGCCGTCGTGGCCATAGGAGTCGTAAAGCCGGCGCTTCTCGGCATCGTGAAGAACCTCGTAGGCCTCCGCGGCCTCCTTGAAGCGCTCCTCGGCCTCCGGATCGTCGGGGCGGCGATCCGGGTGATTGTCGAGGGCGATCTTGCGATAGGCCTTCTTGATGGTGGAGTCGTCGGCGTCGCGGGCGACGCCGAGCACTCGTAATAGTCACGCTTCGAAGCCACGGCGCGTCACCCTTTTCGATTGGTCGAGACCGCGAGGGGCACGAGCGGTGCCGGCCCGCTGCGCGAGACGCAACCGAGCCTGCCGCCGGTGCCGCCGCTCGGGCCCACCGCCGTGCTCGACGCGCTCACGCGTCCTCGCGCGCGACGAAAATCGCTGATTTCTCGGGATTTTCTCGTGAGCGTGAGATAATGACGCGCGTCCCGCTTGTCAACCCGCTGGCACGCGCGTGGGTCGCAAACGCCGAACCCTTGACGGTGCTCGCCGCCCGCCCTAGCTTCGGCCGGCCCCCGGACACCCACTCGACGCTCGCGAGGCCGCCGCCATGGAGATCCGTTCGACCGACGTCGTTCCGTACCCCGTCGACGAGGTGCTGCACACCTTTCGCGACCGGATGCCGGAGATCACGGAGTACATCCGCAACGTCGATCGCATCGTCGTCGAGAAGCGTGAGGACCTCGGCAAAGGCAAGGTCCACCTGATCAACCACTGGTACGCGGTCGGCGAGATCCCGGCGGTGGCGCGGGCCTTCGTCAAGCCGGACATGCTGTCGTGGCGCGACGACGCCACCTGGGACGAGGCCGAGCGCACCGCCACCTGGAAGCTCGAGACGTTCTTCTTCCGGGAGAGCGTGCGGTGCTACGGCACGACGCGCTTCGTGCCGAAGGGCGACGCCGCCACCGAGGTGCGGATCGAGGCGAACCTCGAGATCCGCCTCGGCGATCTGCCGATGGTGCCGACGCTGCTGCGCAAGAAGGTGAGCGCGGAGATCGAGCGCTTCATCGCCTCGCTCATCGGCCCCAACCTCAAGAACGCCACGATCGGCGTCCAGAAGTTCCTGGACGCCAACCCCCCGTCGCACGCGTCCAAGACGAAGCCCGCCGCCAAGCCGGCGGCCAAGAAGCGCAGCAAGAGCTGAGCGCCGCGGGGGCGGCGCGCGCCGCGCGAGAGCCAGGAACGCCGCGCGCGTCAGGACGCCGCTTGGCTGAGCCGCGCGGCGTCGGCGACGAGCTCGATCTCACCCGTCAGGCCGTTCAGCGAGATCACGCTGCCCTCGGCGAGGCTCTGCGGCGGCGCGCCCGCGCCGATCACCGTGGGAACGTCGAGCTCGCGCGCGCCAACGACTCCCAGCGCCAGCGGGGCGCCTGCGTCCACCACCAGGCCCGCCAAGATCGGGAGGTAAGGCAGCCACACGCGTCCAGGACAGGGCGTCCACGCGATGTCCCCGGGCGCGAGCCGCTTGAGGTCGGTGGGCGTGGCGACTCGCCGCAGCGTCCCCTGCACCTTGCCGGGTGACGCACCCTTCCCGCGCCGCGGCAACGGCTGCGCCGAGGCCGCCGGCGTGGCGCCGCCCGCGCCATGCACCCCGCGCCGCCTGAGGCCCTCGCGCTCGTCACTCTTCGCCAGCGCCGCGACCTCGTCGAAACCGAGCGAGTGGATCTCGTTCACCGCCGCGAGCTTGCCGTCGGCGGTGAGCCGGCTCGCGAGCGCGGCCACGTACACGCGCGCGCGGTCCGTCACCCGCGAGAGATGGTCTTGCAGCTCGATCAGCTGCCGAATCGATTCCACGTAGCGATCGAACAGGTGCCTGAGCGTCGGACGCCGCCACGCCGCCACACCCTCGAGCGCTTGCCGACGGGCCACCTCGCCGCGCTCGACCGCGCGCGCCAGGCGGGCCGAGGGGAGCTGGGCCAGGTCGAGCTCGAGGTAGCGACCCATGAGCGCGATGAGCGGCGTCGGGTCCTCGCGCCACGAGGGCGTGGACACGTCGAGATCCACCGCAGACCAGTGGCCGTAGTCGCGCAGCACTTCCTTGACCGCCGAGCGCATGCGGCGCGCGGTCCCCGACCACTCGCGCTCGAGTCGCGGCAGGACCTCGATCGCCTCGCCGCGCAGGATGGTGGCGAGCTTGGGGGCCTCGCCGGCGAGGTGCGCGATCTCGACCAGCCGGGAGAGGAATCGCCCCACGGTGTGATCGCGCACACCCAGCCAAGCGTCGGCGCGCTCGGCGTCGCTGAGCGTCGGGATCCCGTCGAGCCGGCTCTGCAGCAAGCCGATGACGGCCGACGTCTGGAACACCGCGTCGACGCGCCGGGCGAGCACCGTGGCCAAGCGCTGCTGGAACTCGCCCAGGCTCGCGACGGCATCGGGCGCCGAGATGCCCTCGAGGTTCACCATGCTCTGCCACCAGAAGAACGACTCGATGCGGATCGCGAGCTCGGAGATCTCGTCGCGCCGATTGGCGAGCGCGCGGCTCACGCCCCAGCGCTCGAGGGTGGTCGCCGAACGTCCGACGCCGCGGATCCGTGCATCGAGCCCGCGATCGAACGGGCTCGCCAGCTCGCGCGCCATCGCCTCGAGGGGTCCCGCCGACCACCGCGGCGCTCCCCGGCCGAGCACCACCGCGGCGCGCTCGACCGGCACCTGACGCCAGCGACTCACGTCGTCGATCGCCCCCACCGCCACCGGCTCGACGAAGCTCGCCGCGAAGCGCGCCAGCGGAATCGGCACCAGCTCGTCGAGGAAGGCCGTGGTCATGCCGGTCTCGCCGCCGCTCGCGTCGCGCTCCTCGCCGACCGTCTCCCGGGGCTGGGTGGTCACCGGGCGACTCTGCAGCACGAAGAACTGGCCGCGGGCGCGCGCCCACTCGATGTCCTGCGGCGCGCCCATGAGCCGCTCGGCCGTGAGCGCGAGCCTGCAGAGCTCGCGGATCTCCTCGCGATTGAGGCTCGGCGTGTGGGCCTTCTGGTGGCTGATGCGGATGCTCTCGGTGCCCTGCCCGTCCTTCGTGGGCCGCATCTGGCGATCCTTGAAGGCGAGCCGGACGTCGAGCAGCTCGCCGCCGTCGCGTGCCACCACGAAGTGGTCCGGCACCACCGCACCCGACACCACCGCCGCGCCCAACCCGAACGTGGCATCGATGACGATGCGATCGGACTCGCCGGTGAGCGGATCGAGGGTGAACGCGACGCCCGCGACGTCGGCGTTGACGAGGTCTTGCACCAGCACCGAGAGCCGCGCACCGCCCTCCTCGATGCCGCGCGCGCGCTGGTAGCGCGCCACGCCCTCGTCGTTCGACGAGCGCAGGCATTCGGCGACGGCGCGCACCACCTCGTCGCCGCCGCTCACGTTGAGCAGCGTGCGATAGATGCCGGCGAAGGACGCGACCTCGCGGTCCTCCATCACGCCCGACGAGCGGACCGCCACGGCGGCGCGGCCGGTGCGCTTGGCGAGCTCGGCGTAGGCCGCGCGGATCTCGGCGATCAGCTCGTCGCGCAGCGCGAGCGCGCCAGCAACGCCTGGCGCGAAGGCATCCGCCGGGATCACGAAGCCGGCGGGCACGGTGAGCCCACCGCTCGCGAGCTCGCCCAAGCACGCCGCCTTCGCGCCCACGGTTTCGAGATCGGCACGCGTCACTCGTTCGAGCCAGCGGACGTGACGGAAATCGGCGTCGCTCACGGATCGCGCTCCGGGGTGCGAAAAAACTCGCAAGTTACCGATCGCCTCTCCACGCTGCAAGCCGGCTCGCGGGTGACTTGGGTAGAATCCGCGCGGGTCTCGTCGCACGCATCATTCGAGGTCACCGTGTCGAAGCCTTGGCGCTGGATGGGTCTTGCGGTCGTGCTGGCGTGGATCGCCATGCCCGGCTGCGGCGGCAATGGGGGCGATTCGGGCGCCGCGGGTGGCGCCGTGGCGCGGTTCTCGGTGCGCCCGGACGGCGAAGAGCTGCGCTTCGACGACGTGCCTTTCCCCAACGATGCCTTCCTGGTGCCCGACGAGGATGGGTTCGACCACCTCACCGTGGCGGGGCTCGACGCCGTCGTGCCTCAGCTCTCCGACGTGCTGCGCCAAGGCCTCGCCCAGCTCGACGGCTTCGGCCTGTCGACGGCGATCTACTTTCGCTTCGACGGCGACCTCGACCTCGCTTCCCTTCCCGCGTCTCCCGAGGCCAGCGTCGCCGACGACGCGAGCGTCTTCCTGATGGAGGCGGGCGACGATGCCGGCCCACATCCGAAGCATCCCATCGAGCTGCACTGGGACGCCGACGCGAGGACCCTGGCGTTGCTGCCGCTCGCCGGCTATCCGCTGCGTGCCGACACTCGCTACGCCGCGGTCGTCACGCGCGCGGTGCTCGGCGTCGACGCGGCGACGGGGGTGAGCGGCCCGGTGCGGCCATCGCCCGATTTTCTCACGGCGATCGACAGCCGCCGCGACCCCAAGAACGCCACCTTGGATCGCATCCAGTCGCGTTACGAGGACGCGGTCGCGACGGTGCTCGACGCCCGCGGCCTCACTCGCGACGACCTCGCGTGCCTCACGGTCTTCACCACCCAACGTACCGCGCGGGATCTGGTGGCGATCCGCGCGCAACTCGAGCGGCAGCCCGCACCCCGGCTCGACGTGACCGATCCCACCTACACGTTCCTCTACGCCACGGCAGCGTCCCTCGACGCGCTGCTCGGGCGCGCCGCGAGCGAGCTCCCGGGTCTCGACAATCCAGGTGGCGTGGCACACGGCGCGATCGGCGCGGTGCTGAACGCGTCGTTCCTCAGCGACTGGTACAAATCCCCGGCGCTCGGCGTCCCGGAGCGTGTGCTGCGCGCGCGCTTCGACGACGATCGCTTCGTCGAGGTCGACGGCGAGCCGGTGCGCCAGCGGCAGGACCGCGTGCCCGTGACGCTGGTTTTTCCGCGCACACCCGCACCCGCTACGGGCTACCCCGTGGTGATCTTCCAGCACGGCCTCGGTGGGTCGCGCACCTCGATCTTCGGCATCGCCAACACGCTGGCGGCCGCCGGCTACGCGACCGTGGGCATCGACGCCGTCGCCCATGGCATGCGCTATCAGACGACGGATCTCGTGCACAACCTCACGGATGCGCCAGGTCCCGACGGATTCGCCGAGGTCGACGGCACCCAGGTGCCCGTCGGCTTCTTCGAGGCGTTCCTGGATCTGCTCGCGATCCGCGACAACTTCCGCCAGAGCGCCGTCGACTTGATGGAGCTGGCGCGCTTGATCGCCGATCCCGGCCTCGATCTCTCCGCCGTTCCCGGCGCACCGCGGCTCGACGCGAGCCATCTGGTGGTGATCGGGGACAGTCTGGGCGCGATCATGAGCACCACGTTCGCCGCCGTCGAGCCCGCCGTCGAAGCGGCGGTGCTCAACGTGGCGGGCGGTGGCCTCGCCAACTACCTGCTGGTCAACTCGCCCGTCGAGGGCGGCGAGAACATCCCGCTCATCGCCACGCTCTTCGGCATCGACCTCGCCAAGCAGTATCCCGATCGCTGGATGCCCTTCGTCAACGTGGCGCAGACCATCGTGGAAGCCGGAGACTCGCTGGCGTTCGGGCCGCATCTCGTGACCGAGCCGCTCACGGTGAGCGGACTCGAGCGCAACCGCCCGCGGCACGTGATGCAGATCGAGGTGATGGGCGACGAGGTCGTGCCGAACCCATCCAACGAAGCGCTGGCGCGTGCCATCGGCCTCGACCTGCTGACGCCCGCCGCGCGCAACGTGGACGGGCTCGCGACGGCGGCGAGCGTCGTGAGGGGCAATCGCACCATCGACGGACGCACGGCGACCGCGGCGCTGGTTCAGCTCAACCCCGCCACCCACGGGTCCAATCTCGAGAACCAGCGCGGCGAGCTGCGCTATCGACCCGGCTTCCCGTTTCCCGGGTCCGATCCCTTCCCGCAGCTCGCGGCGCCGATTCCGGTCGACGAGCCATCGCGCGAGCTCCAGGAGAGCATCGTCCGCTTCATCGACTCCACCCGCGCGGGCGTCGCCGAGATCGCGAGCCCGGTCGCACCCGAGCCGTACTGATCGCCGCCCTTCGACTCGACTCCTCGATGCCCATCGCCAGCCTGCTCGTTCGTGCCAGCCGTTCGCGGCGAGCGCCCTGGCTCATCGCGCTCGCCGCGCTCTCGATGCGCATGGTGCTCGGCGTGGGGCTGCTCAACCCGCGCGCCGCTCCCATCGGCGACGAGGTCATCTACGCCGAGCTGGCGCAGAACATCCAGGAAGCCGGCGTCCTCGGGCTCACCCCCGACAATCCCACGGCGCATCGCATGCCGGGCTACCCGTTCTGGATCGCCGGCATCCAGTCGCTCACGGGTTCGACGTTGCTGGCGCCGCGCATGGCGCAAGCGGTGGTCGGATCGACCACTCCGGTCGCCATCTTCCTGCTGACCCGGCTGCTCTTCGGCGCGGGCGCGGCGCTGATCGCCGCCGTGCTCGCGGTCATCGATCCGTTCCTGATCTTCTACGACTGGCATCTGTGGGCGGAGACGACGACCATCGCGCTGGCGACGTGGACCGTCTACTACGCGGTGCGAAACGTGGATCGGCTCGAGGCGCGCCGGGGCGCCGTGCTGGGCTTGCTGTGCGGAGCGACGGTCTATTTTCGTCCCGACGCGATCACCCTCGGCCCGGCGCTGGTGGCGTGGTTCGCGTTCCGCATTCGCCCGTGGAAGCGCTGGCTCGAAGTCGCCGCCAGCGCGGGACTGGTCACGGAGCTCTTGCTGGTGCCGTGGCAGATCCGCAACTACCGGATGACCGGCCATTTCGTCCCGCTGACCACCGAGGCGGGCTACATCCTGTGGCAGACCAACAACGTCGAGAGCATGCACAACTCGGGGATCAAGGGGTTCTGGTATCCCTGGCCAGGACATCCCGAGGCCAACGATTACGCGGCTTACCTCGAGGGACCGGATCTGAAGAGCGATCCGCGCTTCGCCGGGCTCACCAACGAGGTCGACCTCGACCGCCGCTGCAAGGAGCTGGTGCGCGAGTTCTGGTGGGAGCACCGCGCCGAGATGCCGACGTACGTGCTCCTCAAGTGGGCGCGCTTCTTCGCGCTGAGCCCTTCGTTCTCGTTCTGGAACCCGATCTTCGTCTGGGTCTCGCGGCTCTGGTACGGGGGCGTGCTGACGGCGTTCGTGATCGGGCTGGGCATCGCCGCGAGACGGAAGCTGCCGATCGGTGTTTACCTGTGGCTGCTCGCCGCATTCTTCGTCAAAGCGGCGATCGTCCACGTAAACTTCCGCTACCGCTTGCAGGTCGAGGCGATCCTCTTGAGCCTCGCCGGGCTGACGACCTTCACGGTGCTCGAATGGCTTTCGAGCAGGCGCATCGTCGTCGCGAGCCGGCCCGCGGCGCCACCGAGCTGACCAGCGCCGCGCGCAGGCGCCACCGCCGCTGGATCAGCGGCGCGTCAGCCGGTGCAGACGCGTGCGCATCGCCTCGCCCATCTCGGGCACCGTGAGATCCTCCACGGCATCGCGAAAGCCGCGCTCGCGGAGCCGCACGAAGAATGCGTCCGTGGCGACGTAGAGTCGATCGGTGACCCACGCTGCACCATCGGACGCGACGTGGCGGTCGAGGAACGCCGCCAGCGCTTCGTGTTGAAGTGGGTCGTAGACGACGTCGGCCGCCAGCACCAGGTCGAACCGGCGATCGAGGGTATCGCGGGTGAAGTCGAGCAGGACCGTTCGCCAGCCGACGAGCCCGTTGGCCCGCGCGCTCGCCGCTGCGAACGCGAGCGACTCGGGCCGCAGGTCCGCGAACGTGACCTCGGCTCCGGCGAGGCCGGCGGCCAGCCCCGAGAGCCCGAGCCCCGCGCCGAGGTCGAGCACGCGGCGGCCGATCAACCCCGCTGCTCCCACGACGGCCCGCGCCAACGCTTCCGCGCCGGACCAGACGAGCGCCCAATAGGGCGGCTCGGCGGGTGCCGCCGCGCGCAGCAGCTCGTCGCGATCCACGTAGCGCTCCAGGTCCGCCACCTCCCAGAGCCGCACCGCCCGCGCGCGCTCACCGTCGCTCAAGCCCACGGTCCGCAAGCGTGCCTCGAATCCCGCGATCTCCACGCGTTTACCCTCAGAACGTGCTTGGTTCCCCACGCCAACCCTGCCATAACATCGGCCACGATCAGGAGGCCCCATGAATCGAGACGATTTCAAGCGTACGCTCAAGACCCTGAACCAGGTCGAGCGCGATCTCAAGCGGCTGGTGAAGAATGCGCGCAAGCTCGCCGAAGGTCTCGGGCAGGACCTCGGCGGCGTGTTCGACGTCGCCGTGCAACGCCGCCTCGAGGAGGCCGAGCGGCTGCTGGCGCCCCTCGCGAACATCCTGCGTCTCGGCTCCCCGGGAAGCGGCGCAGCGAGCCCTCGCCCTGCCCCCAAGCGCCGGGCCGGGCGTCCCGCGCCGGCAGCGCGGAAGTCGCGCGGTGGTCGCGGCCGCAAGCTCAACCTGACCGCCGAGCAGATCCAGGACGCGCTGAAGCGCGCGAGCGGCATCAAGACCAAGGCGGCCGAGCTTCTCGGCGTGAGCATGCCGACCTTCAACAAGTACTTCCGCGCGACCTGACGCCCGGATCCGCGCGCCGGGGGCGCTCTCGGTCGCGACTGCGCGCGGGCGTGATGGCCTTCTCGTGCTCACGCTCACGCGCGTCCCCGGCTTTGCCCGCGGCCGATCCCACCGGCGATCAGGTGCGCGACGCGCAAGGGCTCGGGCAGCTTGCCGTGGATGGCGAGCCTCGCGATGACCGCCTCGGCCACCGCGAGCGAGAGACCGACGCGCTGAACCACCAGCCCCTGGGCGGGCTCCATGACGCCGGCGCTCACGATCGCTGCCCATTTCCGATCCCCGCCGCGCACGCCCCCGCGCAGCGCGGTCTCGATCGAGCGCAGATCGGGCATCCGCCGCGCCACCACCAGCACGGGCACGCCGAGGGCGCGACTCAGCCGATGGATGTCGATCACGTTGAACCCCGCCACGGCGATTCCCTGCAGCATCACCAGCTGCACCTGCGCGGCGAATCGCGAGCGACGGACCATCGCGGCGATCGCCCGCGTGGCGTCGTCACCGTCGCGCGCCACGGTGCTCGAGAGCACGCCGTCGAGCCGGGTCCCGGCGTACACGGTGCCCACCACGCGGACCCGCGCACGCGCCTGGCGGTCGAATGGCGCGTCGTCGATACCCACCACGTGCGAGGGGAGCGGACGCCCGCTCACGTGCGTCCCGGGGCGACTTGACTTGGGGGCGGTTCCAGACGACACAGTTAGGGCTCCCAGCCCGCGACGGCGCCGCTCACTCGCGCCGTGGCCCCGCCCCGCTCAACGATGCCCCGCGATCCCGAGATAGGTGACCCGCCGGCGTGGTGGACGGCGGACGGCGACGACGAGGGCTACCGCGCCGCCGCGTTCGACGCCGGCGAGACCGCTCGGCGGGCTCCAGGCGATCCGCACGGCGAGCCCTACGGTGTCCCGGACGAGCTTTCCGCGGCGGCGGACCCGCCCCCCGAGCTCGTCGCCGAGCTGCCGAACGTGCTCGCCGAGGTGCACCCGCCAGCAAGCCCCACCCTGGTGGGCTTGCCTGCGCCTCAGCGAGTGATTTCGGCGCTTCCCGCCGATCAGCTCGAGCACTACATCATCGCGGGCATCCACCAGGACCGCAGCCCCGGCAATATTCTGGTGATTCTTCATCCGGCCAAGCGAAGTCGGCTTCCTGACGGGCTTTTCGAGGGTCTGGCGGAGCTGGGTTTCGCGGTGCACGTGGTCGAGACCCATGCCGACCACCTGTCGAGCATCCGGCGGGTTCGCGACAAGCTGCTCGAGCTCTCGGCGCAGCGCGCGCCGCTCGACGTGATCGTGGTCGGCGGCGATGGGACCCTGGATCATCATTTCCTGCTCGCGGCGTTCGCGGCGTTCTATCCCGACCGCGTTCGCGAGCGAAGTGGGATCATCCAGGCCACGGGCATCACGCCGCAGGACCTGGCGCGGGTTCCGGAGGAGCTGCGGCGCGGGCTCGCGCTCGACGAGCCCATCCCCGCCGTCGCTCCCACCGACCCCAACGTCAAGATCTGCTGGGTGCTGCGCAACCAGGTCGAGCCGCTGCTTCGTCGCGGTGCGACCGCCAAACGCATCGTGCGCAAGACGCGCCGCAAGGCCAACGATCCGCTGCTGCGCCTCGCCGTGTTGGCGACTCTCTTTCCCACCAAGGTCACGCTGCAGCCGCCGTTCCTCGACCTGAGCGGCCTGGCCGAGGCCCCGCAGTCGGAGACCTTTCGCGGCCTCTATCCGTGGATCCGGTCGATCGTGCCCTACCCGGCCGGCACCGCCGCGGACAACGCGGTGTTCGCCGGTGTGCCCGGGCTGCTGTTCGGCTTGATCGCCGAGCGGCTGCGCGGCAACCCCGTCACGCGCCCCTTGATCCGGCCGTACTCGAAGCGCGCCCGCGCCCAGTTCATCGACTATTTCACCAAGCAGGCCACCATCGTGCCGGCGCGCATCTCGCTCAACCGCATCGACGGTCGCTGGCAACGCATCGGCAGTCACGCAGCAGGCGGGCCGGGCTCGGCCGGGTTCTTCTCCGGCGATCTAGTCAAGAAGACCAAGACCCTCGCGGGCTATCTGGCGCGCATCCCCCAGGTGGTGCTCGAGGAAGGCATCTTCGGCACCACCAAGCTGCGCGTCGAGGCGTTCGATCCGTGGGGGCGCTCGACCTCGGTGACGGAGGGCGGGATCGCCGAAGGGCTGTTCTCGAATCGCACCTTTCTCGGCGGCGTCGGCTCGCTGCCCACCACCACTCCCACGAGCTTCGGCGGTGAGAGCTCGCTGCTCTTGATCCCGTCGATCGTCGGCCGATCGCCTTCCGGCGCGCGCACGTTCTCGATGCGCGGCGTCGGCGCGCTGGCGGAAGCGATCGTCAAGGGAATCCTGGCGCGCATGCTCCATCACGTGGGTCTCAACCCGGGCCGGCTCGCCGGCGAGGGCGAGATGTCGGTGCTCCAGCCCGCGCACCAGGTAGCGCTCAAGGAAGGCGGAGTCGTCTCGATCCAGTACGCGTACCAGGACGGCACGCCGCGCGCGACCCCGATCCAGATCAGCGGCGATCCGTTCCAGGCGCATTCGCTCGCGATCAAGGTGTTCTGGGGGCCCGTGCCGTTGCTCGCGTCCCACGAGTCGCTGCTGCTCTCGAGCACGCGCCGCACCCTCACCCACTTGCGGCTGCAGCAGTCCTACGGCCTCAAGATGGCGTACATCGGCGGCGTGCACTATTTCCGGCACGAGACCGGACCGGTGCGCCGCGACGAGATCGAGGCCCGCACCGGGCTCGCCGCGCCGCCGCTCTACCTGCCGCTCGACCTCGCCGGCATCCGTCGCAAGCTGTGCGCCGCGTGGCAGCGGCTCGGCACCGGCGACTTCGTGGACACCAGCGAGCCGGGGCGTCGCCTGCGCCGCAAGAGCCTCTACTGCCACAACAACGACCAGTCCGCCCACCTGCTGCTGATGCGCATCGAGCGCGGCGACCTGCTGGTGCGCCAAGTGCGTCGCACGCCCTTCGGCGGCACGATCTTCGAGGCGCGCACCACCTACCGCCAGGAATGGGGGACCTACGTCATCTCCCAGAGCCAGGTCTTCCACTGGCCGCGGACGCGCCCCGCGCGAATCCTCCAGGAAGAGCGGTTCTTCCGCGACGCCGCCGAGTTCCAGATGGAAGCGCCGGCCTATTTCCCCGTGCTCGCCTCGATCCCGGGCGCGCCGACGCTGCCGACCAACGCGATCGACGACGCGCGCGAGGGCGCGAGCACCCGTGCCCCCGCCGAGCGGCCCGATCCCGAGCGCGGACAGACGGACGCGCGCGGCGCCAAACCGACCCAACGCTGACGCGCGCGACCGGCGCGCGTCATTCGATGTAGCCGAGCGCCCGCAGCCGTTCCTTCGCCTGATCGTCCGCGCGCAACGCGCCCTCCCCACCCTCGCCGCCCGCCATCGCGAGCGGCGCCGTCCACTCCGTCAGCCGCGCCGCCAGCGTCGACTCTTCGGCGAGCCCCTTGCCCGCGAGGTTGTGCTCCTCGCCGGGATCGGTCGCGAGATCGAAGAGCTCGTTCTCGCCGTTCGAGCCGGCGATCCACTTCCAGTGGTCGAGCACCAGCGCCCGCAAGGTGCGGTCGAAACGGGCGAGCGCCTGCGGCCCGTCGGTGCGTCCCGCGAGCGCGAGCTTCTTCTCGAGCATCTTGAGGACCGCGACGGGGCGATGGTACTCGCTCACGGCGATGTCCCGGGCCGGCTCACGCCCCGACGCGATCGCCGCCAGATCGCGTGGCGCTCGCTCGCTCGCCGGCGGCTTCCTCTGCCCCACGGCGGCGAGCACGGTCGCGAACACGTCGTGAAGCTGCACGATGCCCGGCACACGCGTGCCACGCGCGAAGCCGGGCCCCACGACCAGCAGCGGAATCCGCGTGAGCGTCTCGTACACGCAGAGCTGGTGATCCATCAGGCGGTGCTCGCCGAGGCTCTCGCCATGATCGGCGGTGATCACCAGCAGCGTGCGGTCCCAGCTGCCGCTGGCGCGCAGCGCCGCGACGATCTCGCCGACCCGATGATCCACGTACGCGAGCTCGCCGTCGTAGAGACGGCGAATCGAGTCGAGCTCCTCGTCGCCGACGCTGGTCAGGCCGAGCATGTAGTCGAGAAAGCGATTGCCGTAGATGTCCACGCTGGGCGCGCGCCGCCCCTCGAGAAGACGCGAACGATACGGCTCCGGCGGCTCGTAGGGCGCGTGCGCCTCGATGAGATTCACGAACAGGAAGTACGGCGACTCGGCTCCGTCGCGCTGGATCCACCAGGTCACCCGCCGCGTGGCGTCGCGCGCACCCTCGTCCGGCTCGATGTCCGCGAGCCTCGCCAGCGCCCGCGGCAACGAGAGCATCGTCCAGGTCGAGCCCCGCCAGCTCTCGAAAAACCGCTCGAAACCGCGATCCAGGTTCGAGATCGAGCCGACCATCGCGTTGCCCGACGCGGCCCAGGTTCGATAGCCGAGCGCGCGCATCTGCTCCGCCAGCGTCGCGAAGCGATCGTCGAGCCAGAAATGCTCGCCCGTGGCCCCGTGCTCGCTGGGATAGAGCCCCGTGAAGAGCGATGCGTGCGAGGGCAACGTCCACGACGACGTCGAGTAGGCGCGGTCGAAGACCACTCCTTCGCGGCTCAGCTCGTTCAGCACCGGCGTGGTCGGATGCGGATAGCCGTAGAGGCTCATGTGATCGGGGCGCGCCGTGTCGAGGACGATCACCACGACGTTCGGCAGCACCTTCGAGGCGGGTGCGGGACGCGGCGGCAGCGTGCGATCGACGGGCGGCGCCGGCGCGCCGGGCTGACCGAGAGCGCGAGCGCGCTCAGCACCAGCGCGCCGGCCAGCGCGCGCCGCAGCCAGCGAGCCCGAAGCCAGCGCAACCAGCGCGGGCGCGTCGCGAGGTCGCCCAGCTTGAACACGAGTCGGTGAATGCCCCAGCAGAAGATCGCGTACGTCGCGAGCCGCGCCGCCACGGGCACGTGGCGAAACCAATCCGGGTTCTGCGTGGTCTCGGGGTGCTGGGCCAAGCTGGCGTCGGCCGCCGCCCAGAGCCCGAGCGCCAGCCACGCGACGACGGACGAGAGAACACGCAGCGGCAGCAGGCTTCCCGACTCCGTCGGTACCCGTCGCGCACGCCACACCAGCGCCAGGACCAACCCCCAGACCATGCCCACCACCAGACCCACGGCGCCGTAGCCGAGCGCCGCGAGACCGACCGAGTGCGCCGTCACCAAGGTGCCGAGGCCCCCCGCTGCGGCGCCCGCGATTCCCGCCACCCAGCGCGACCCGAGCCACCAGAAGCCCGCCTCGAGAAGCCCGCCGACGAGGAAGCAGACCGCCACGATCGTCGTGGTGGTCGTGACGATTCGCTTCATCGGCTCACCACCTTCTCGCAGATCACACCCGTCTCGGGTCCGAGGTCCGATCGAAAGCGCCCGGGAATCAGGTACGCGGATACGTACGTCCAGCTGCGGCGAACGCGAAAGCCGGAGCGTTCGAGAAGGCGCAGCAGCTCGGAGCGCGCCATCAGCGACACGTGATGCTCACGGCGGTCGGCCTCGGCGTAGAGCCAGCGCCGCAGCCGGTTCAGGTTGGGCGTGGTCACGTAGAGCAAGCCGTCGTCGGCGAGCACACGGTGCACGTTCGCGAGCACCCGCTGGGGCTCCACCACGTGCTCGAGGACATCCGTCAACGTCACGAGATCGAAGGAGCCATCCGGCATCGGAAACGGCTGCTCGATCTCGTGCACCGTGAACGAGATCGAGGGGCTGAGCTCGCGCGCGTGCCGCACCGCCGCGTCCGAGACGTCCATCCCCTCGACCTCGAAGTGACGGGCGAGTCGCCGCGTCAGGTACCCGTAGCCGCAGCCCACGTCGAGGGCGCGGCCGCCCTGCCGCTCCGCGAGGATCGGCTCCAGCAAGCGCTCGTAGTAGCTCGCCTCGTCGCGATGGCCACACGGCGAGAAGTGGGAATCCACGCCGTCGAAGTAGCGCTCGGTGTAGACGGCCTTGTAGTCGACGCCTTGCGAGTGATCCGGCACCGGATCCGGCGCAGCACGCCGAAAGCGCACATCGAGCCCCAACGCGCGCTGGAAGGCAGCCACCCACGCCGTGCCAGCGCACACGACCAATCCCAGCGGCAACGTCCAGGCCGTGCGCGGCGAGCTCGCCGTCAGCCGATGGAAGGCGAGCCGATGTGCCACCAGCAACGCACACGTGAGCCCCACGAGCACGGGATGAGCCGTCGGCAGGCTCGTCTTCACGAGCTCGTGGGCCAAGAGCACGAACGGCCGCACCCCGACGACCGTGATCAGCAGCGCAATCCACGTCGCCGCGAGTCGGCCATGAGGAACGAAGCCGTGGTACCGGGCGACGCCTTCCTCGATCCGCTCCGCCCAGCTGCGCTCGGGGGAATCGAGCCCCGACGCGGCGCTCGCGAGCAGCACCACGCGGCCCGCGCGCTTGAGCGCCCGAACCAACGCCCGTGCCCGCAGCGGATCGCTGCCGATCTGGGCATGGCCGCCGACGCGCTCGTACGCCTCGCGCTGAACCAACAAGAAATCGTCCCAACCCGCGGCTCGTCGATCGCGTGGCCCCGCGAACTCGACGGGATCGACGCCGTCGCCGCTCCACTGCGCGAGGGTCGCCGAGATGCCCTCGCGCCAGGGCGAACGGCTGCGGGCGCCGCCGTGGATCGAGACCGCGTGAGCGGAACGCTCGTCCGCCAGCCGGACCGCGGCGGCGATCAAGGCGGGATCGACCGCGACGGCGCGCCGAGTGAACAGGAACCAGCGCTCGCTCCGTCCCGCGAGCAGCGCGCCCTCGTCGCCGACCCGAACCACGACGCGCGCCGGCTCGCCCGGGTCGGCGGATTCCGGACCGCCGGTGGAATCGCTCGAGCACGCCACCACCAGCACGTCGCCCGCGGCGAGCGCTGCCGACGACGGCGCGAGGACGATGCGATTGCGCGCGGCGCGCGCAGCACGCACCGTGAGCATCGACGCGAAAACGAGGACGAGCCAGTCGAGCATGCGCGGAAGCACCTCACGGCGAGCGATGGACGCAAAGCGGCATCGAGGGAGAAGGGCTGGAGCGAAGACTGCGCGTCCGAGCGACGGGGCGCGCCCATCCCGCGGCGTCGCACCCATTCGTGCTCGCTGATTTAGCACTCGAACGAAGGCGACGAAACGACGCGCGCAGCCCGCGATGGACTCGACGTGTCGCCGAGCCCGCGACGCGGCGGCGGGCCGGCCCAGGCGGGGCCGACCACCGTAACCCCCAAAAGAAGAAACCGGCCGGGGAAGCCCCGGCCGGTTTCCAGAAGACGGGCTCTTGCGAGCCCGACCTCATGCGACAGCTCAGTCCACGCGGATGCGGAACGTACGGGTCGCACCACCCTGGTTCGCCTGCTGGGTGAACGCGATGCCGTTCGAGCTGACCGTCACGAGGCCCACCTGGCACGAACCACCGCCCGGCGCCGTGTTGCTGTCGGCCGTGGTCGTGTAGGCGCGCTGATTGCGGTTGCGGGGGTTGTCCTCGTCCTGGTGCTTGTTGAGCGCGCAGGTGAGCACGCCGGCGTTCGTCGCCACCGCGCACTGTCCCGTACCGCCGTTCATCGCGCCGTCGAGCTCGTTCGCGACTTCGCCGTTCAGGGCGACGTAGATGTTGTCGCAGGTCGCGTTCCGCGCCTTCTCACGGGCACCGAGAAGCTGCGGGATGGCGATAGCGGCCAAGATGCCGATGATCGCGATCACGACCAGGAGCTCGATCAGGGTAAAGCCCTTGCTATTCCGCATGTTCCCTCTCTCCTTTTGCCGCCTGGGCGGCGTTGTGGGTTCCCAGAATCCTCGTTGGTTGGTTCGACAACCAGCACACTGTCGTTGAGCAAGGGGGATGCCAGATGGCCGATCTCGCGACCGCGATCACCGCCCCGGCCGAGATCGTCGCGATTCGCCTCCGGCAAATCTGAGCAATCCCGGGACATTATTCGCGAAATCGCAACATTCGTGGCGCGCTGCGCCATGCGCGCACGGTGCCCCGTTCTCTCGCCAACCGTGCCGATCGACTGACGATTCACGTCACCGCGAGTGCCCGATCTCGTCCGCGACCCCGGATCACCGGCCATCTGCACGGGCCCGGGCCGCCGTCAGCCGAGAATGGCGAGTGCCTGGTCGAGATCGGCGATCAGGTCGGCGGCGTCCTCGATACCGATCGAGAACCGGATCAGGTTCTCGCGGATTCCGACCGCCGCGCGCTCCTCGGGAGCCAGCTCGTAGTAGCTCATGAGCGCCGGCTGCTCGATCAGCGACTCCACCCCGCCCAGGCTCGGGGCGATGTACGGAATGCGCATGGCGTCGATGAAGCGACTGCCGTCGTCGAGCGTGCCGTCGATCTCGAATGCGACCACGCCGCCGAAGCCCGTCATCTGCGCCGCGGCGATGGCGTGCTGCGGGTGCGTCTCGAGCCCCGGGTAATGGACCCGAGTCACCCGCGGATGCGCCGCCAGGAAGCGCGCCACGGCGAGCGCCGACGCGTTCTGGCGCTCGACCCGGATGGCGAGCGTCTTGAGGCCGCGGATGAGCAGGTAGCAGGCGTGGGGATCGGGAACCGCTCCCAGGATCGCCTGCAGCTCGCGGACGACGCTCACCAAGCCGTCGCCGCCGACGATCGCGCCCGCCAGCAGATCGTTGTGCCCGCCCAGGTACTTGGTGGCGCTGTGCACGACCAGGTCCACGCCGAACTCGAGCGGGCGCTGATTCACGGGAGTCGCGAACGTCGAGTCGATGAGCGTCTTGACCTTGTGCTTGCGCGCCAGCGTCACCAGACGCTCGAGATCGATCACGTGCAGGTAGGGATTGGTGGGCGATTCGCTGACGATCAGACGCGTGGTGGGCCGGATCGCGCCTTCCAGCGCGTCCCAGTCGTCGGGCTCGACGAGCGTGAACTCGACGCCGAAGCGCGACAGCACCGCGCGACAGAACTGGCGCGTGCGTCTGTAGCAATCGCTCGTGAGCACCACGTGCTGACCCTGCGAGAGCAACGCCAGCATCGCGGTGGTGACCGCCGCCATCCCCGACGAGAAGAGCAAGGCGCTCTCGCCGCCGTCGAGCGCCGCGAGCTTCCGTTCCGCGGCCGCCTGCGTCGGATTGCCGTAGCGCCCGTACTCGGGGCGCTCGATGCGCCCCTCCATGTAGTCGCAGAGCTCGCCGGTATCGCGAAACGCATACGTGGCGGTCTGCACGATGGGCACGGTCACCCCGTGGCCCGCCTTCACCCGCTCCTCGCCGCCGTGCACCGCGCGGGTGCCGACACCTCGCCGATCGCTCTCCATCGTCGTCAGCTCGCCCGCCGCCGGTCGATCTCGCGTCGCAGCGCGTCGCTCACCACCACCGGGTCGGCGGGAAGCTCGAGCGGAATGTTGCGGTAACGCGGCGCCACGTCCTCGAGCACTCCCTCGTGGTAGCGCACCTTGAACTCGGTGAACTTGAGCCCGTGCGCGGTGGACACGACCACCACCCGCTCCTTGGGATCGATCACGCCGCGGGCGACGAGCTTCTCGAGCACCCCCAGCGCCACGCCGGTGTGGGGGCAGTTGTACATGCCGGTCCGATCGGCGCGCGCGGCCGCGTTGGCCAGCTCTTCCTCGGTCGCCACCTCGACGATCCCGTCGAAGCGCTTCAGGACGTCGATGGCCTTGTAGACGCTGACCGGATTGCCGATCTGGATCGCGCTCGCCAGCGTCTTGCGCGCCACCACCGGCTCGAAGGACCGGAAACCGTTCTGGAAGCTCAGGTAGAGCGGGTTCGCGCGCTCGGCCTGAGCCACCACGATGCGCGGCAGCCGATTGATGAGCCCCAGCTCCTTCATCATCAAGAAGCCCTTGCCGAGCGCGGTCACGTTCCCGAGGTTGCCGCCCGGGATGATGATCGTGTCGGGAACCTCCCAATCGAGCTGCTGCACCATCTCGATGCCGACGGTCTTCTGCCCCTCGATGCGCAGCGAGTTCATCGAGTTCGCGAGGTAGATCGTCCGATCGCGGGTGACTTCCTTCACCACCCGCATGCAGCCGTCGAAGTCGGTGTCGAGCGAGGCCACGATCGCGCCGTTGGCGATCGGCTGCACGAGCTGCGCGGTCGACACCTTGCCGCGCGGCAGGAAGACGATGCTCGGGATGCCGGCGGCGGCGCAGTAGGCCGCGAGCGCGGCCGAGGTGTCACCGGTGGACGCGCACGCCACCGCGTGGATGTCGGTGCCTTCGGAGATGATCTGCTTGACCACCGACACCAGCACCGTCATGCCCAGGTCCTTGAAGCTGCCGGTGTGGCTGTTGCCGCATTGCTTCACCCACAGATCCGCGACACCGATCTCACGACCGTAGCGCTCCGCCCAGAAGAGATTCGAGCCGCCCTCGAACATCGACACGATGTTCTCGTCGTCGACGACCGGGCACACCCATTCCTTCTTGCCCCACACGCCGCTGCCGTAGGGCCACGTGGTGCGCAGGAAGCGATCCTCGAAGAGCCGCATCCAGCGCGCCGCGGCGACCTTCGCCAGCGGCTCGGGATCGTGCACGACCTCGAGCAGCGAGCCGCAGTTCTCGCAGGTGTAGACGACCTCCTTGAGCGAGTAGCGCGCCCCGCAGCGATTGAAGCATTCGAACCAGGCGTGGTGCGGACTGGTCTCGGCGGATCGATTGGATGCGGCCACGAATCCTCTCCACGAGCGCGATCGGCGGAGTATCCGGAGCCATGCTCCACACCGTCAACCGCTCACGGCGCAGGCGCCGCACGCGCCCCGAGCGCGCGCACGCGCTCAGCGAAACGAGTGCGCCCGCGGCCGCTCGCGGCGCGCCGCCGCCGCCACCCGCGGAACGACCTCGGCGGGATCGATGCCCCAGGAGACCGGGTCTCCGTCGGGCTCGCCGCGCAACGCCTCCACCCACGGGGCCGCGGGTGCCCACTCCCGCGGATCGGTGGGCCCGAAGATCAGCACCGACGGTGCGCCGACGGCGGCAGCCAGATGGCTGGCTCCCGAGTCGTTGCCGAGGTAGACGTCCACGCTGGCGGCGAGCTCCGCCAGCTCGGTGAGCGCGGGGTCGCGAACGACGTCCGGCTCGGCGCCGAGATCGAGGCCCGCTGCCCGCTCGGCTTCACCGACGACCCAGCTCACCTGCCAGCCCATCTCCCGCATCCGCAGGGCGACGGAGCGGAAGCCCGCCAGGCTCCAGCACTTGGTCCTCCCGCCGCTGCCGGGGTGGATCAGCAGCCGCGAGCCGGTGCGTTGGTGCGTCGCGGTCGCCACCCAGCTCGCCGTCGCCATCTCGTTCGACACCCCCAGGATCGCCGCCACGTGGACGTGCGCCGAGCGTCCCGCCGGTGGCCGCGCGCTGGCCACGCAGACCTCCGCAGGGGTGTGCTCGCGGAAGCGCTGGGCGAGCGTGCCATCGGGATCGGCACGCAGCACGACCACCCGAGACGCCCCGCCGAGATCCGCGGGCCACTCCCTCGCGCTCTCGCCGACCAGCAGCGCACCGAGGGGCCCGTCGAGGTCGAGCCAGCGCTCGATCCCCGCGACCCGGCCAGCGAGCGTGAGCACCGGCCCGCGCCCCGCAAGCCACACCGAGCCCGGGAGCCGCGTCAGCACTCCCAGCGCCAGCACCACGTCCCCGAGGCTTCCGGGGTGCACGACCAGCGTGGCGCCCGCGGCCGAGGATGGTGGGTACGCGGTCACGCGCTCGCGGCGCGCTCGATCTCGCAGCCCAGCCGCCCGGAGACCTCGAGCGCCGCGTGCACGACCTTGCTGGCGATCTCGCGGGTCAGGCGGTCCGCCCCGAGCCGTGTCGCCGGCGCCGAGACGGTGATCGCGCCCACCACGCGGCCGGTGTAGTCGCGAATCGGCGCGGACACGCAGCGCACACCGTCCTCGTACTCCTCGTCCTCGGTCGCGTAGCCGTGGCGCGAGACCTTCGCGAGCTCCTTGCGGAGCGCGTCGGGATCGGTCAGCGTGCGCGACGTGAACGAGCGCAACGGCGCACCCAGGACGCGTTCGACCTCCGCATCGGGCTCGAACGCGAGCTGCACCTTCCCGGACGCGGTCGCGTGCGCGGGCAGATGAACGCCCACTTGCGCCACGACCCGAACCGTCTGACTCGCTTCCACCGCGTCGACGCACACGGCCTGCCCTGCGCGCAGCACCATCAGACAGCAGGTCTCGTCGATGTCCCGCGCCAGCTCCGTCATGATCGGCCGCGCCTGACGGACCAGCCCCGTCTGCCGGATGTACGACTGTCCGAGCTCGAGGATCTTGATCCCGAGCCGGTAATTCTCGGTCAGCTTGTTCTGCTCGACGTAGCCGCGCGCCTCGAGGGTGGCGAGCAGCCGGAAGACGTTGTTCTTGTGCAGCTTGAGCTTCCGCGACAGCTCGGTGACGCCGTACTCGGCGACGTCGCCCTTGAACTCCTCGAGCACGTCGAGCGCGTGCGCAACCGACTGGATCAGGTAGTTCGTCTTGTCGCGACGGTTCTTGGCCACGGCGATCTCGCCTCAGCGCGGAACCGTATTGTAACAGCGTTTGAGCGGAAAAGGCCAGCGAATTTCGCTCGTCGACAGCGGATGGAGAAACCACTTCGAGAAACCGTTTTGCCGCCGCCGGCGACGACGACGATGGCCCCCCGCGGCGCGGCGCGGGTGCCGTGCCCCCAGCGCGCCCGCCGCGGCTCGCAGCGCGGCGGCGACGTCACGCGGCCGGCGCTTCCAGACGGCGGCGGATGAGCGACGCCAGCAGCCGGATCTCCGGCATGAAACGGTAGAACCGGAGCGCGATCCGCGCGCGCACCAGCGCGCCGTACGCCCGCACCAGCCCGCGCACCGCCACGCCGTCGAGGAGGTATTCGGCGAGGGTGCGCCCGTCCACGAAGCCGGTGAAGAGCGAGGCGTTGCGCAAGAAGCGCTGGGTTCGGGCATCGAGCCACGGGTAGTCGATGCGGTTCCAGTGGTAGCGACTCCACGCCTCCAGCGTCTGCGGCAGCTTCACCCCCAACGCCTCCGCCTTCGGGAAGAGCGGTGTGCCGGGATAGACCGCCAGGAGGTGGAGCTGGGTCAGGCGCGCTGCGGGATGATCGCGCTTGAGGGCGCGCATCAGATCCAACGTCGCTTGCAGGCGCTCCGGCGTCTCCTCCGGGAACCCGGCCATGAAGCTGTACACCGGCACGATCCCCACACGGGCGAGCTTCCGATTCGCCTCGCGCACGTCGCCGCCGACGATGCGCTTGTTCACCGAGTCCAGGATCTCCGGGCTCGCGGTCTCGACGCCGACGTAGAGCTGCACGAAGCCCGCGCGCCGCCACAGCGCGAGGTCGGCCGCGTCGATCCGCACCAGGTACTCGAGCAGGCAATTCGCCTTGAGCCGATACGGGCTGCCACGGGCGATCAATCGTTCGCAGAGCTCGTTGACGCGATGGCGGTTGGCGAAGAAATCGTCGTCACCGACGTAGAACGCCCGCACGTCGAACGCCGCCGCGAGATGATCGAGCTCCTCGAGCACCCGCGCCGGGCTCTGGGCGCGCCAACGACGGTTGTTGAACGGCACGTTGTAGCAATACGAACACGCATGCGGGCACCCGCGGCTGGTGGCGATTCGCAGATCCCAGTCGCCGAGGACCTGGCGCGTGCGGTAGCGACGGAAGTCCACCAGCTCGGTCGAGAGTCGCGGCAACGCGTCGAGATCGAGGAACGGGCGGTCGGGCGCGTGGCGCACCAGGCCGTGCGCATCGCGTGCGCTCACCCCCGCCACCGTCCATGGCTCGCGTCCGGCCCCGACCGCGGCCACCAGCTCGAGCGCCGTCGCCTCGCCCTCGCCGCGGACGATCGCGTCCGCGAGCGGATGGGCGAGCGTCTGCTCGGCCATGAGCGAGGGGTGCACCCCGCCCCAGACGATCGGCGTTCGCGGCGCGAGCGCCCGCGCGGTCTGCGCCGCCGCCAGCGCGCCGCGGATCTGGAACCCCGTCATCGAGCTCACGCCCACGTACGCGGGCTCGAGCTCGCGTATCGCGCTGGCGAGGGCGTCGAGCGGACTCGGCTCGACGCGCTCGTCCACGATGCGCACCCGTACGCCGTGTGCTTCGAGATAACTGCCCACCGACAGGACCGAGAGCGGCAGCGACACCATGCCCTCGCGGTCCCAGCCCGTCCGCGGATAGAAGAGCACCACGCTCGGCCGCGCCGGCGGCACCGTGGCGGCGCGCGAAGCGATCGCCGGCACCGCGGCGCGAGGCATCGCGGTCACAGCACGTGCGCCTGGACGAAGCGCAGCAGCCGCGGCATCACGGCCCAGCGGAAATCGAGCCGCTCGACGCGCCTGCGCATGGCGGGGGCGACCAGGCGCGCGACGAAGCGGAAGAGTCGCGAGCGCACGAAGAGGTATTCCGGCGACAGCAGCACGGTGGCGTAGTAGAGCCACAAGCGGCGCGCACGCTCGCGCGCGCTCAGCCAGCCGAGCTTCACGCCGCCGTAGTTGTAGCTCGCGAACGTGCCCCATTGCTCGAGCGTCGCGGGCGCCACGAATCCCCGCGCCTGCGCCAGCTCGTAGAGCTCGGTGCCCGGATAAGGCAGGAACGGCTTGATGTTCCCGATGGTGGCACCGGGATGCTCGACCTCGAGCCGCAGCATCGCGCGGATCGTCGCGGCGAGCTCCTCGTCGGTCTCGTCGGGAATCCCGCTCATGAAGCTGTAGGTCGGCTCGATCCCGGCGGCGGCGAGGCGCCGATTCACCGCGAACAGGTCGTCGACGCGGTAGTCCTTGCGAATCGAGTCGAGCACCCGCTGCGAGCCCGACTCGGCGCCCACCAGCACCTCGCGCAAGCCACACGCGCTGAGCACGCGCAGCTCCTCGATCGTCCACTTCCGCAGGTTCTGCACGTGGGCCCCGAGCACCGACCACTGAAGGCGTGGCAGCGCCGCGTGCAGCGCTTCGGCGATCGCGCGCACGCGCTCCCGGCTCACGAAGAAGTTGTCGTCGAGAAACTGGACGTGGTCGAGGTCGAGCCTCCTCACCAGCTCGCCGACCTCCTGCGCGACCCGCTCGGCCTCGATCGGCTTCCAGCGCGCGCCGCCGAAGAACGCGACGTTGTAGCAAAAGGAGCACCGAAAGGGGCACCCCCTGGACGAGAACACGCTGAGCGTGCGCCCGAATCGGATGCGCCGGACGTAGCGGCGCAGATCGAGCAGCTCGTAGGGCAAGCGCGGCAGCGCGTCGGCAGCGAGCGCCGCGCGCGGCCCCGCGCTCGCCGGCACGCCGTCGTGTTTGTGCCAGAGCCCGCGGATGCCCACGGTGTCACCGCCCGCGGCGAGGGTGTCGCAGAGCGCGGCAAAGGTTTCCTCGCCCTCGCCTTGCACGACGAAGTCGAACGCCGGATGCGCGAGGGTCTCGGCGGGAAGCAGGCTGGGGTGAACACCGCCCGCGACCACGGGTGTGGAGCCGGCGCGGCGCACGCGCTCCGCGACGTCGATCGCATCCAGGATCTGCTTGCCCGTCATCGTGGTCACGCCGACCACCAGCGGGCGACGTCGCAAGGCCGCGTCGAGACGCCCGCGCCAGTCGCGCTCGATGCGTTGATCGATGAGCGTGACGCGGTATCGGCCCACCAGCGGTGCCGCCACGGCGAGCAGCCCGGCGGGTACGGTGCCGTCGCCGATGAAACGCCAACCGTGCGGATTGACCAGCACGACTTCCGGGCGCGGGTCGGGCAACGTCCGTGAGATGAGCTCAGGCATGAAGCGCCGGGCAACGGGCGCGATCGAGGGGGTCGAGCGACCGGATGGTAGGATGCCGGTCTTTCCCCTGTCAAAAGCGCGCGGGACACCGTCGTGTCGATTTCGTCGAGGCGCATGGACCCGACCGTTCCCCCGCCCCGCCGCCCGACTGCGCCGCACGCCGCCACCTGGCTCGCGTCGCTGGCGGTGCTGGTGTTCCACGCGCCGCTGCTCACGGGCCGCGTGCCCGACGGCTTCGACGTCGTCAACGAGAAGCTCTTCTGGCGTACGTGGACGTTCGATCGCTTGCGCCACGGCGAGTGGCCGCTCTGGAATCCCGCGGTGCTGGGCGGCTATCCGATGCACGCGGACCCGGTGCAGGCGCTCTTCTATCCGCTCGAATGGATCCACCTGGTGTTGCCGCATCCCCTGGCGATCGGGGTCTCGTTCACCGCGGCTGGGCTGATCGCGTGCTGGGGTGCCATTCGACTCGCGCGCGCCCTCGGCGCCGAGCCCTGGGGCGCGGCCGTCGCCGGCGTCGCGTGCGCCACG
>JAXLQJ010000038.1:0-71345 GCA_046331705.1 bacterium
GGTCAAGGCGCGCGCCAAGGGCAAGGCAACCGCCGCGGAGTGACGCGCGCCGCGCGTCGCTCACCCGCGCATTCGATCTCTCGACGCATTTGCGCCGCGCTCCTCGGGGAGCGCGGCGCTTTTCGTTTTCGGGATTGGCCTGGCCGGGCGGTCGCTCGCGCGGATGCGCCCGGGCCAGCGCTCATTGCTGCAGGATGAACTTGTAGTTGTCCTCGAGCTCGGCGGTGAAGAAGTAGCCGAAGATCGCAGCCAGCAGCGCCAAGAGGTGGATGTCGGCCTTGTAGACCGAATCGATTCCCGTCTCGATCGTCTTGTAGCCCGGCTTCTCGATCTTGACGTAGTAGGTCTTCGGCACGCCACCGCGATCCTGGTAGATCACGGGCGAGGGACCCAGGAACTGCCCGTTCACGGTCACGTTCGCGCCTTCGGGCTCGGTCACGATTCGCGAGCTGTGAAGACAACCCGAAACGAGCACGACGGCGGCGAGTACCAGGCAAGTGCGCTTCGAGCGCGGTCGAGTCTCGATCATCGATGAGGCTCCTGTCAGCGATCGGTGAGGACGAACGCGCCCGTTGTAGCGATCCGAGCGCGAGGCCGTCAAGGATGCGTATCGACGCACGCTCGCGAAAAGCACGGGTTTGACGCGAGGAATTCCGCGTTCCTAGAATCGCGACGTCGACTTCGATCAAGCACGCACGGACGATGCAGACCACCCGCGATCGACGCGCACGGCGCCGCAGGCGCTGGCGAAACGTGCTCGCGCTCTACCTGAGCGTGTGCGTCGTGCCGATGGCGTTCGCGGGAAAGAAGTACGACGGCGGCCCCTGGCCGTTCCTGGCGAGCTGCTGCATCGGGCCGCGCGTCGGGTTGCAGATGAACGAGGGCGTCGCGCTGCGCGACTACGAGCAATTCGCGTGGCTGCCGGTGGTGGGGTGGTTCGGCTATCGCTTCTACATGGCGTGGGAGGCCGGCCAAGGGCGCACGTTCTCGGAGATCGCCGCCGAGGAGAATCTGCTCCCCTCCGCGGAGGCGAAGCCCGGCGAGCCGCAGCCCGCGCCAGCGGCCGAGGGCGGCGCGGCCGCCGCGTCTCATTGATCGTCGTCGCGGTCGCCACCCGGCAGCTCGCGCGCCCGTCTCGCCTGCTCGAGCCGCCCGCGGATCTCGGCTTCGAAGCCGCGGTCCGTGGGCTGGTAGAACGCGCGCCCGACGAGCCGATCGGGTAGGTGGGTCTGTGGTGCCACCGCGCCTTCGAAATCGTGCGCGTACCGGTAGTCGCGCCCGTAGCCCAGTTCCTTCGTGAGCGAGGTCGGAGCGTTGCGCAGGTGAAGTGGCACGGGCAGCGAGCCGCTCGCGCCGATCTCGGCCAGCACGCGCCCCATCGCCGCGTAGGACGCGTTCGACTTCGGCGCGCACGCCAGGTAGACGGCGCATTGCGAGAGTGGGATGCGCGCCTCGGGCAGGCCCACGAACTCGAGCGCCTCCTTCGCGGCGACGGCCAACGGCAAGGCCTGTGGGTCCGCGTTTCCGACGTCCTCTGCGGCGAAGACGATCATCCGGCGCGCGACGAAACGGGCGTCCTCGCCGGCTTCCAGCATCCGCAGCATCCAGTAGAGCGCCGCATCCGGGTCCGACCCGCGCAGGCTCTTGATGAAGGCGCTCGCCAGGTTGAAGTGCTCCTCGCCCGCCTTGTCGTAGCGCAGCGACCTGCGCTGGGTCGCTTCCTGGACCGCCTCGGCATCGATGCGGCCGGAGCCCGCGGGCGGCGCCACGATCTCCGCGGCGATCTCGAGCAGGCCGAGGGCCTGGCGGGCATCACCCTCGGCGAGCCGCGCGATGAGCTCGAGGGTGTCGCGCTCGGCGGCGACGCCGCGCGCGCCCAGCCCGCGCTCGCGGTCACTCAGCGCCCGCTCCAGCACGCCCGCGATTCGTTCGTCGCCGAGCGGACGCAACGTCAGCACCCGCGCCCGCGACAGCAACGGCCCGATCACCTCGAACGAGGGGTTCTCGGTGGTGGCACCGATCAGGACGATCGTGCCGTCCTCGACGTGGGGCAGGAGCGCGTCCTGCTGGCCCTTGTTGAAACGATGGATCTCGTCGACGAAGAGAGCGGTGCGCGCGCCACCGCGTCGGCGCCGCCGGGCTCGCTCGACCGCCTCGCGAATGTCCTTCACGCCTGCGAGCACCGCGCTCACCCGCTCCAGCTCGAAGCCCGCTTCGCGCGCGAGCAGATGGGCGAGCGTGGTCTTGCCGCTGCCTGGCGGCCCCCACAGGATCAACGACGGCAGCTCGCGCCGCGCGAGCAGCGACGTGAGCAGCTTGCCGCTGCCGAGGAGGTGCTCCTGGCCGACGAACTCCTCGAGCGCGCGCGGTCGCATTCGCTCCGCGAGCGGCGCGTCGCGGGCCACCGACGGCGTCGGCCCGTCCTCGAAGAGGTCACCGGTCGTCACGAGCGGCGACGCTAGCACGCGACCCCGCGAACGGGTACGAGCACGACCCCACCGATGCGCGGCACGCGCGTCGCACCCGCTGCGACGCGAGCTATACTCGCGCGATTCTACCGTCGGGATCGCCGCGCACGCCTCCGGAATGCTGGTCGAGCTCCATCTCAAGAACCTGGCGATCTTCGAGGACGAGCGGATCGTCTTCGGGGAAGGGTTGAACGTCATCACCGGCGAGCCGGGCGCGGGGAAATCCCTCGTCGCGGGCTCGATCGGGCTGCTGCTCGGCGCCAAGGGCGACCCCGACCGAATCCGCTCGGGCGCGGACGACGCGGAGGTCGAGGCGCTCTTCGCCGTCGATCCGAGCGTCGCGGCGGGGGCGTCGTTGCCCGCCGAGGTTCGGGACGGCGAGGTGGTGCTGCGTCGCTCGCTGCGTCGCAGCGGCCGCGGCGGGTCCGCGATCAACGGCAATCTGGCGGCAACCTCGCAGCTCGCGACGCTCGCGCTCAAGCTGGTCTCGCTCGTCGGACAGCACGAGCACCAACGCCTCCTCGATCCCGACTGGCACCAGGTCTTGCTCGACCGCAGCGCGGGACTCTGGGAAGCGCGCCGCGAGCTCAAGGGGCTGGTCGCCCGCTGGCGCGAGCTCGACGTGGAGCTCGCGACCTTGCGCGAGAGCGCGGCGCGACGCGATGCGGTCCTCGCGCGCGTGGCGCTCGAGCTCGCGGAGATCGAGCGCGTGGCGCCCAAGCCCGGCGAGGACGCCGAGCTGACGCGCGAGCGCGAGGTGCTTCGCCACGCCGGCGAGCTCACGGAGGTGGCGGCTCGCGGCCGCGAGCTGCTCTACGAGGGCGATCAGGCGGCGCTCACCTTGGTGGAGCGAGTGCGCGCCGAGCTGGCGCGCGCGCAGCGTCTCGACCCGTCGCTCGAGGACATCGTCAAGCTCTTGCAGCCCGCGGAGATCGCGCTCCAAGAAGCCGGTCGCGCGCTCATTGGCTACGGCTCGGCGATCGACCCGGACCCCGATCGGCTGGAGACGATCGAAGCGCGCCTCAACGCCCTCGATCGTCTGAAGCGGGCTTACGGTGGCACGCTCGGTGACGTGCTCGACAAGGCCGCCGCGCTGCGCGCCGAGCGCGCGAGCCACGAGGCCGAGCCCGGCCGTCTCGAGGCGCTCGCGTTGGAGCTCGCGGCGGCCCAGGACGCCGCACGCAGTCGCGCCCGCGCGATGAGCGAGCGGCGCGCGGCGCACGCGAGCGTGCTTGCCGGGGCGATCGAGCGGGAGCTCGAGACCCTGGGGATGGAGGCGTGCCGGTTCCGCGTGGAGGTCGCGAGCCCGGCGTCGAACGAGGAGCGCGATCCGGGACCCGCCGGCTGGGACGACGTGCGCTTCTTGATCGCGCCGAATCAGGGGGAGGACCTGAAGCCGCTCGACCGCATCGCGTCGGGAGGCGAGCTCTCGCGGGTGTTCCTGGCGCTCTCGCGGCACCTCGAGGCGAGCGACGATCGGCCGTCGTTCTTCTTCGACGAGGTCGACGCCGGCATCGGCGGCGCGGTGGCGGAAGTGGTGGGTCAGAAGCTGCGCGAGATCGCGCGGCACACGCAGGTGCTCTGCATCACCCACCTGCCGCAGATCGCCTGCCTGGGCGATCGTCACGTCAGGCTCTGGAAAGAGACCGTCGGAGCGCGTACGGTCGCGCACGCCGAGGAGGTCCGCGGTGACGCGCGAGTGCGCGAGGTCGCGCGCATGCTCGGTGGTGCCGAGCTGACCGAGACCACGCTGAAGCATGCGAGAGAGATGATCGAGAACGCCGGCCGCTCCGGCGTGGCGTCGCGCAAGCCAGACCACGGCGAGACGCCGCGGCGCGGCGCGCGGCCGACGGCGAGCACGCGGCGCGGTGGCACGACCCGGCGCGGCGTCGATTGAGGGCGGCGGTGGGATTCTCCAAACCGGAAGGGAGTGTGGATTCATGACGAGCCTGTTTCGTCGGCTCATCCCGACGAAGAACGATCGGGAGCTCAAGAGGATCGAGCCGCTCGTGGCGCGCATCAACGCGCTCGAGCCGGAGCTCGAGCCGCTCACGCTCGAGGAGCTCGCCGCCAAGACGCCGGCCTTCCGCGAGCGGCTCGCCAACGGCGAAACCCTCGACGATCTCTTGCCCGAGGCGTTCGCGGTGTGCCGCGAGGCGAGTCGGCGCGTGCTGGGGATGCGTCACTTCGACGTGCAGCTCATCGGCGGCATCGTGCTGCACGAAGGGCGCATCGCGGAGATGAAGACGGGCGAGGGCAAGACGCTGGTGGCGACCCTGCCCGTCTACCTGAACGCGCTGCCCGGCAAGGGCGTCCACGTGGTCACGGTCAACGACTACCTCGCGAGTCGCGACGCCGAGTGGATGGGACGGCTCTATCGCGCCCTGGGACTGACCGTGGGCGTGATCAAGCACGGTCTCGACGACAGCCAGCGGCGCGAGGCGTACGGCTGCGACGTGACCTACGGCCAGAACAACGAGTTCGGCTTCGACTACCTGCGCGACAACATGAAGTTCCGGCTCGAGAACTACGTTCAGCGCGAGCTCAACTACGCGATCGTCGACGAGGTCGACTCGATCCTCATCGACGAGGCGCGCACCCCGCTCATCATCAGCGGGCCGTCGGAGGAGAGCACCGACAAGTACTACGTCGCCAACCGCGTGATCCCCAGACTGGAAGCGGAGACGCACTACACCGTCGACGAGAAGGCGCGCACCGTCGCGCTCACCGAGGACGGCGTGCCCGCCGTCGAGTCGCTGCTCGGCGCCGGCAACCTGTACGAGCCCGAGAACGTCGAGCTGCTTCACTGCGTCAACCAGGCGCTGCGCGCCCACACGCTCTTCAAGCGCGACGTCGACTACGTCGTGAACGAAGGCGGCGAGGTGATCATCGTCGACGAGTTTACCGGTCGCTTGATGCCGGGCCGGCGTTACTCGGACGGCCTGCACCAGGCGCTGGAGGCGAAGGAAGGCGTCAAGATCGCGAGCGAGAACCAGACGCTCGCCACGATCACGTTCCAGAACTACTTCCGCATGTTCAACAAGCTCGCGGGCATGACGGGTACCGCCGACACGGAAGCGGCCGAGTTCCACAAGATCTACAAGCTCGACGTCGTCGTGATCCCCACCCATCGGCCGATGGTCCGGCAGGATTTCCAGGACGTCGTCTACCGCACCAAGAAGGAGAAGGACGCGGCCGTCATCGCCGAGATCAAGGATTGCTTCGAGCGTGGCCAGCCGGTGCTGGTGGGCACGATCTCGATCGAGGACTCGGAGCACCTCTCGAAGCTCTTGAAGCGCGACGGGGTGCCGCACCACGTGCTGAACGCCAAGCAGCACGAGCGCGAGGCCGACATCGTGGCGCAGGCGGGCCGCCACAAGGCGGTGACGATCTCCACCAACATGGCGGGCCGCGGCACCGACATCGTGCTCGGCGGCAACGCCGACATCCTCGTCAAGAACGTCGAGGACGCCGCGGAGCGCTCCCGACGTCTCGACGAGTTCCGCGCGCGCTGCGCGGAGGAGCGCGAGCTCGTGCTGGAGGCCGGCGGGCTGCACATCCTCGGCACCGAGCGACACGAGTCGCGCCGGATCGACAACCAGCTTCGCGGCCGTTCGGGGCGCCAGGGCGACCCCGGCAGCTCGCGGTTCTACCTCTCGCTCGAGGACGATCTGATGCGGATCTTCGCGTCCGATCGGGTGTCCTCGATCATGCAGCGGCTCGGCATGGAGGAAGGTGAGCCGATCGAGGCCGGCATCGTCACGCGGGCGATCGCCAACGCCCAGAAGAAGGTCGAGGAGCGCAACTTCGACGTGCGCAAGCACTTGCTCGAGTACGACGACGTGATGAACAAGCAGCGCGAGGTCGTCTACTCCATGCGCCGCAAGATCCTCTCGGGCGAGGGCACCAAGGATCTGGTGGTCGGCTACATCGAGGATCTGATCGAGCACGTGCTCGAGCTGCAGATCCCGCCCAAGACGCATCCCGAGGACTGGAACCTCGCGGGCATCGGGGAAGCGCTCTTCGCCCAGTTCGGGATACGCGTCGAGCTCGATCTCGAGCAGCTCGAGCACGCCACCGAGCAAGCGCTGCACGAGCACGTCTCGCACGTGGTGCTCGATCATTACGCGGCGCGCGAGACCGAGATCGGCAGCGAGCTCTTGCGGCTGGTCGAGCAGGACATCCTGCTGCGCACCATCGATGCGCTCTGGAAGGACCACCTGCTCTCGATGGATCACCTCAAGGAGGGCATCCACCTGCGCTCGATGAAGCAGGTGGACCCGCTGCGGGAGTACCAGCGCGAGGGGTTCGAGTACTTCACGGCGCTCATGCGGCAGGTCAAGGCGGACGCGGTCGGGATCTTGTTCCGCATCCACGTCGAGAAGCCCGAGGACGTGGCGCGCCGGCAGGCGCGGCAGCAACGTCCACCGTCGCGGATCACGATGAGTCGCGGCCCCGCGCCGGAGGTGGCGAGCCCGTCCGCCGCGGCGGACGCGGGTGGTCAAGCGGCTGCGCCACAGGGCGGTGGCGGACGAGGCCCCGCGCCGGCCGCGGCACGACCGGTCACGGTTCGAAACGAAGGTCCGAAGGTGGGGCGCAACGACCCCTGCCCGTGCGGCAGTGGCCAGAAGTACAAGAAGTGCCACGGTCGGTGAGCGCGGTCATGGCCGAGACGAAAGGCGCTCGCCGGATCGTGGTCCCCGGATTTCGCTTCGCGGGCATCGCCGCGGGCATCAAGGCCAGCGGCGCCCCCGATCTCGCGTTGATCGTCGCCGACGCGCCGGTGAGCGCCGCCGGCTTGTTCACGACCAACCGGGTGCAGGCTGCGCCGGTGCTGGTGTCGCGGCGACGGGTGGCCAAGGGGCGCGCGCGCGCGATCGTCGTCAACAGCGGCAACGCCAACGCGGCGACCGGCGCGCAGGGCATGGCGGACGCGCTCGCGACGACGGCGCGCGTCGCGGACGCCCTCGGCGCGCGGCCCGCGGAGGTCCTGGTCTGCTCGACGGGTGTCATCGGCAGGCCGCTGCCGATGGACCGCGTGCTCGCCGGCGTCCCGAACGCAGTGGCCGCGCTTTCCCCGGCCGGGTTCGCCGCTGCATCCGAGGCGATCCTCACCACCGACACGCGACCGAAGCGGGTGGCGCGCCGCGTCGCCTTGCCGAACGGCCGGCGCGTGACGATCGCTGGATTCGCCAAGGGCGCCGGGATGATCGACCCGCGCATGGCGACGCTGCTCGCCTTCGTGCTCACCGACGCTCCGCTCGAGGCTCGGGCGCTGCGTGCGCTGCTGCGCGATGCGAACGAGCAGAGCTTCCACCGGATCACCGTCGACGGCGATCGCAGCACCAACGACACGGTGCTGGCGCTCGCCAGCGGCGCCGCGGGCGGCGCATCGCTCGCGCCCGGCAAGCGCGGCTGGCGCGAGCTGGAAGCGGCCTTCGCCGAGGTCATGCACGATCTCGCCTTGGCCGTGGTGGCCGACGCGGAGGGCTGGACCCGCACGCTCGAGGTCGAGGTCCGCGGCGCGCGCAACGAGCGCGATGCCTTGCTGGCCGCGCGGGCGATCGCCGGCAGCTTGCTGGTGAAGACCGCGGTTCACGGCGCCGATCCCAACTGGGGCCGGATCCTCGCCGCCGCGGGCTACAGCGGCGCGCGCTTCGATCCCGCGCGTGCCATCGTCGCGATCGGGCCGGTCGATCTCTACCACCGCGGGCGCCCGGCGGGGCCGGTGCCGCTCGCCCGAGCATCCACGCTCATGAAGACCCGCGCGCTGGTTCCGCTCCGGGTCGATCTCGCCGCCGGCGCGGCGGGTGCGACCGTGTGGACCTCGGACCTTTCGGCCGAGTACGTCCGAATCAACGCCGACTACACGACCTGACCGCGCGCCGGCGTTGGTTGCCGGGTGACGCGTCGCGTGGTAGCTACGATGGATTCTTCGGCGCGGGCTCGGCACCCTTCGTGGTGCGCGTGCGGATCTCGGGCACGCTCCTCGCCATTCCCACCCTGCGGACCCGATTGCCGGCGGTGGGCACCCCGAAGCGGGTGCCTCGTGCACGGGAGCGAAGCAGGGGAGGCCAAACCGCAAGGGTGCAACCATGTCCTATCTCTCGGTGAAGGAGTTGCTCGACGCGGGCGCCCACTTCGGGCACCAGACCCGCCGCCGCAACCCCAAGATGAATCCCTACATCTTCGGGGCGCGAAACGGCATTCACATCATCCACCTGGACAAGACGCAGAAGCTCTTCGATCGCGCCTACGACTACATCGCCGAGTCGGTGGCGGGCGGTGGTGACGTCCTCTTCGTCGGAACCAAGAAGCAGGCGGAGGATGCGATCGAGGAGGCCGCCAAGGGCTGTGGCATGCATCACGTCACGAAGCGCTGGCTCGGCGGCACGCTCACGAACTTCCGTACCGTTCGCCAGAGCGTCGAGAAGCTCAAGAAGATGCAGGCGCTGCTCGAGGACGAGGAGCGCGCGCGACTGATCGGCAAGAAGGAGCAGCTCGCGATCCGCCGCCGCATCGAGAAGATCGAGCGCTCGCTCGGCGGCGTGAAGGACATGAAGGACCTGCCGGGCTGCATGTTCGTGATCGACATCGGCAAGGAGCGCATCGCGGTGAGCGAGGCGCGCCGGCTCGGTATCCCCATCGTGGCGGTCGTCGACACCAACTGCGATCCGGATCTGGTCGACTACCCGATCCCCGGCAACGACGACGCGATTCGCGCCATCCGGCTGTTCGCGAGCAAGGTGTCCGAGGCGGTCAAGCTCGGAACCGCGGCGCGCGACGAGCGCGGCACACGGCCGAAGCCCCATCGCGGCGAGGCCGAGGAGGGCGATCGCGACCGCGTGAGCATGGGAACGTACGTGGACCGACGCGTGATTCGCGAGTCGCTCGAAGCCGACATCGAGGAGGAGGGTGGCTGACGCCAGCGCGCGTCGCCCCTTCGGGAGAGAGCCGTGGAGATCAATGCCAGCGACGTGAAGAAGCTCCGGGACATGACCGGGGCCGGAATGATGGACTGCAAGAAGGCGCTGGGTGAGACCGGCGGCGACTTCGAGAAGGCGGTCGACTACCTGCGCAAGAAGGGCATCGCGTCTGCCGAGAAGCGCGCGGGGCGCGACGCCACCGAGGGCATCATCCAGCACTACGTGCACTTCGACCAGAAGAAGGGTTGCCTGGTCGAGGTCAACTGCGAGACCGACTTCGTCGCGCGCACCGACGTCTTCCAGGCATTCGCGAAGGACGTGGCGCTGCACGTGGTCGCCAAGCGGCCGGCCTACCTGAAGGCCGAGGACATCCCCGCCGAGGTGCTCGAGCGCGAGAAGGCGATTCATCGCGAGCAGGCGGCGGCGAGCGGCAAGCCGCCGCAGGTGATCGAGAAGATCATCGAGGGTCGGCTGGCGAAGTTCTACGAGGAGGTCTGCCTCCTCAATCAAGCGTTCGTGAAGGACGACTCGAAGACCGTCGGCGACATGGTCAAGGAGCTCGCCGGCAAGCTGGGCGAGAACGTCCAGGTCCGACGCTTCGTGGTCTACGAGGTCGGACGGGCGTAAGCCGGGCTCGCGAGCGGCGCTCATCGGAGCGCGCCTCGGTGCGGCTCCCGAGACCGCGCGAGCACGGTGGCGTAGGATCTCGCGGAAGGATCCCATGAGCGCTGATCACCCTGCCACCCATCGCCGGTATCAGCGCGTTCTGCTCAAGATCTCGGGAGAGGCCCTCGCCGGCAAGGAGGGCTACGGCATCGATCCCGCTGCGCTCGAGCGAATCGCGCGCGAGGTGCTCGAGGCCAACTCGAGCGGTGTCGAGATCGCCGTGGTGGTCGGCGGCGGCAACATCTTCCGCGGCCTCGCCGCGGCCGCGTCGCACGGCCTCGACCGCGCGATCGCGGATCACATGGGCATGATGGCGACCATCATGAACGCCCTGGCGCTGCAGGACGTGCTCGAGCGCGTGGGCGCCTCGACGCGGGTCCTCTCCGCCATCGAGATGCAGCAAGTCTGCGAGCCGTTCATCCGCCGTCGCGCCATTCGCCACCTGGAGAAGGGGCGAGTGGTGGTGTTCGCGGCGGGTACCGGGAATCCGTATTTCACGACGGACACCGCCGCAGCGCTGCGTGCCGCCGAGATCCACGCCGACGTGCTGCTCAAGGCCACCAAGGTGAACGGCGTCTACGATCGCGACCCGGTCAAGCACCCCGACGCGACCATGTTCGACCGGCTCACGTACCGGGAAGTGATCCAGCGCGGCATCCAAGTCATGGACACCACCGCGATCGGACTGTGCATGGACAACCACCTGCCGATCGTGGTGTTCAACCTGCTCGAGCACGGCAACATCCAACGCGTTGTGGCGGGCGAGCCGATCGGCACGCTGGTAGCGGAGTGAACCGTGGAGAACGATCTCCTGCGCGACGTCAAGGAGAAGATGGACAAGGCGGTGCAGTCCTTCGCCAAGGATCTCACCAAGATCCGCACGGGTCGTGCACACATCTCGCTGCTCGACGGGATCAAGGTGCAGGCCTATGGCAGCCCCATGCCGCTCAACCAGGTGGCGAGCTTGAGCGCCCCGGAGCCGCGTCTGATCGCGATCCAGCCCTGGGACAAGAGCCTGATGGGCGCCATCGAGAAGGCGATCCTCACCAGTGATCTCGGCTTGATGCCGACCAACGACGGCAAGCTGATTCGAATCCCGATCCCGCAGCTCACCGAGGAGCGGCGCAAGGAAATCGTCAAGACCATCCGCAAGCACGCCGAGGCGGCGCGCGTGGTGGTCCGCAACTTGCGCCGCGAAGGCAACGAGTCCCTGAAGGAGCTCGAGAGCGAGGGGCTGATCACCGAGGACGACGAGCGGCGCCTGCACGCGGACGTGCAGAAGATGACCGACGATCACGTCGCGCGCCTCGATCAGATCCTCGCCGACAAGGAGAAGGAGATCATGGAGGTCTGAGCGTTCCCTGGGAGCGCTCGAGCTCTTCGTGGCGAGGCGCGCGGCCGACCGAGACCGCGCGGCGTCGAGCCACGGTGATGTCCGACCCCGACATGACGTTCGAGCCGCGCGACGCAGTGCAGCGCTCCGCTCCGACCGACGACTCGGCGGCGGAGCGCGCGCAGATCGAACGATTTCGCGCCGAGCTCGCCGGCGCGGCGCTGCCGCGTCACGTGGCGGTGATCATGGACGGCAACGGCCGTTGGGCCGAGCGGCGCGGTCAGACCCGCGTGCTCGGGCATCGCCGGGGCGCGGCGGCCGTGCGTCAGGTGATTCGCACCTCGAGCCGGCTGGGCATCGAGGTGCTGACCCTGTACGCGTTCAGCCGCGAGAACTGGAGCCGCCCGCCGGACGAGGTGCGGGCGCTCATGAGCCTGATTCGCCGCTACGTGCGCAACGAGGTCGAGGAGATCCACGAGCAGCGCGTGCGCTTCAACGTCATCGGCCGATTCGAGGAGCTGCCCGCGGAAGTGCGCCGCGACCTGGGCCGGGCGATGGACAAGACCCGCGACAACGACGGCATGTTGCTCAACGTGGCGCTCAGCTACTCCGGGCGCGTGGACATCCTCGACGCCTGTCGGAGGCTGGCGACGCGTGTGGCCGCCGGCACGCTCTCGGCCGAGGCTCTCACCGCAGACGACCTCGGGGCCGAGCTCTCCACCGCAGGGATGCCCGACCCGGACCTGCTCATCCGCACCGGTGGCGACCTGCGCGTGTCGAATTTCCTGCTCTGGCAGATCGCCTACGCCGAGCTCTACTTCACGGACGTTCTGTGGCCCGACTTCTCGAACCAGCATCTCTTCGACGCGATCGGGGCGTACGCGGGGCGCGAGCGTCGCTTCGGCAAGACTTCCTCGCAGGTCCGGCCATCGCCGAGCCCCGCGCGCGATGGCGCACGAGAGTGAGCGAACCATGTTGAAAGACCGCCTGCTCACCGCCGCCGTCGCGATCCCGATCCTGCTGGCCATCGTGTTCGGTGGCGGCACGATCGGTTTCCTGGGTCTGATCCTGGTGGTCAACGGCATCGCGCTCCACGAGTTCTGGGCGCTGTTCCCACACGAGAGCGCCGCGGGCGCCGTGGATCGAACGGGCTACCCCCTGGCGCTGGTCGCCACCTCGGTGCTGGTGATCGCGTTCCACGGCGGCGACAACCTGTTGGTCGCCGAGGCGATGATGGGCGTGCTGCTGGTGACGCTCGCCGCGTCGGTGGTGGGCTCCCGTGACCTGCGCGCGCGCAGCCGCACGGTGTTCACGACGCTCACCGCCACGCTCTACGTGACGGTGCTGCTCGGCCACCTCGTGCTGATCCGTGCGCTGCCAGGCGGGGCGTGGTGGATCTTCATCTTGCTCGGGATCGTCATGATGTCGGACACGGCCGCCTATTTCTCCGGGCGGGCCTTCGGCAAGCACAAGCTGGCGCCGGCGGTGAGCCCGAAGAAGACCGTGGAAGGCGCGCTGGGCGGGCTCGCGGGATCGGCGCTCTTCGCGTGGATCGCCGTGAGCGCCCTCGGCTGGGAGCGGATCGGCTGGAAGCACGCGCTGTTGCTGGGGCTGGTGACCGGAGCCGTGAGCCAGATCGGTGATCTCGCCGAGTCGCTGCTCAAGCGGGGCGCCGACGTCAAGGACTCGGGAACGATCTTTCCCGGTCATGGCGGTCTGCTCGACCGGCTCGACAGCATCCTGCCCGGTGGCGTCGTGCTCTATTACCTCATCCGGACGCTGGGGCTGGACCGAGCCGCCGCCTTGCTCGGCGGTTCCTGAGTTTCCCCGAGGCGCGCGGGAACCTCCAGCCAAGGCGCGCCGCCGCGTTACGCTGAGCACCCATGACCATCGACTCCGTCGCTCTCGTCGTCCCGGTTGCCGCCAGCGGTGCCTTCGCCACGGCCCAATGGGTGATCGCTGGAATCATCGCGATCGGCGTGCTGATCACCTTCCACGAGTTCGGCCATTTCATCGTGGCCAAGCTGCTCGGGATCGGCGTGCAGAAGTTCTCCGTCGGCTTCGGCCCGACCATCGTCGGGAAGAAGGTCGGCGAGACCGAGTACGTGCTGTCGTGGTTTCCGCTCGGCGGCTTCGTGAAGATGGTCGGCGAGCATCTCGGCGACGACGTCGCGCCAGCGGAGCGCGAGCGCTCGTTCCTGGCGCGCCCTCCCGCGCATCGGCTGGCGGTCGTGTTCGCCGGACCGTTCTTCAACCTGATCTTGGCGGTCTTGTTGTTCGCGGCGGTGTTCTACGTCCGCGGCGAGCCGATCAAGAACGATCCGGCCTCCACCACGGTCGGTGGCGTGAACCCGGGGATGCCCGCCTACGACGCAGGGCTCGTGATCGGCGACGAGGTCGTCGCGGTGAACGGCGTGGCGGTTCACGGCTGGGCGGACATGGCGGAGCGGATCCAGGCGACCAAGGGCGAGCCCTTCGTGCTCACGGCGCGCCGCGCGAGCCAGGCGCTCGATTTCCACCTGCAGGCGCGGCCGTTCGAGAGCAAGGACGAAGCGGGCCAGCCGAAGACGCTCTACTTCGTCGGCATCGAGAACGCCCCGACCGAGTACCGCAAGCTCGGTCTCGCGGGCGCCGCGTGGGCGGGCGTGGGCGAGACCCTGCGCTACGCGGTGGCGATCCCGACGATGATCGGCAGCATCGTGACCGGCAAGGTCTCGCGGCACGACGTGGCTGGGCCGCTCGGCATCGTGAAGATGGCGGGACAGCAGCTCGAGCAGGGATTCCTCCGCTACGTCCACCTGATCGGAATCCTGAGCGTCAATCTCGGCCTCTTCAACCTGCTCCCGATCCCGATTCTCGACGGCGGCCAATTCGTTCTGTTCTTCGTCGAGTGGGTGCGCCGCCGCCCGTTGAGCCTCAAGAAGCAGGAGCTGATCCAGCAGGTCGGCTTCTACTTCCTGATCGGCCTGATGTTCATCGTGATCGTCAACGACGTCGTCAATCAGATCCGTGCGGGTCGCAAGCCGCCGGCGCAGCCCGTGCCCTCCTCGTACAGCGCGCCGAGTCCGGAGAGCCCGCCGGGCGTTCCCCACGAACCGCTTCCCGCGCCGAGCGCTCCTTGAGGAGCTCGTGATCCTGGGGATCGACACCGCCACGCGCGTCGTCGCGCTCGGACTCGCCGCCGAAGGCCGCGCGATCGCCGAGCTCGCCCTCGACGATGCACCGTCGCGGACCCGTACCCTCACGGTGGCGATCGGCGAGCTGCTCGGCGGCGCGGGCGTGTCGCGCGCGGATCTGAGCGCCGTGGGCGTCGGCGAGGGGCCAGGCTCGTTCACGGGGCTGCGGGTCGGCATCGCGGCCGCGCAGGGACTCGCCTGTGGGCTGGGCATTCCGTGCGTCGGCGTGAGCACGCTCGAGGCGATCGCGCACAACGCGCCCGCCGATGCGAGCGTCGTCGCGGTGCTCGTCGACGCGGGCCGCGGCGAGGTGTTCCTGGGCGAGCTCGAGCGCCGCGGCGGGTCGTTGGTTCGGCGGAGCGATCCGCGTGCGCTCAGTCCTGGCCAGGCCGCGGAGGCGATCCCCGACGGTGCCTTCGTGCTCGGCGACGGGTGGCTCCGCTATCGCAGCGTCCTGGCGCGTCTGCTCGGCGACCGCGTGCGCGTGGCCCCGGACGAGCTCGCGCCGCCGCGCGGCGCGACCGTCGCGGAGCTCGCCCGTCGGGTGCTGGCGGCGAGCGCCGAGTCGAGCCGCCGCTCGAACGTGGAGGCCACGTACGTGCGCGAGCCGGACGCGCGTCCGTGGACGGCGTCGTCGGGCGCGTGACTCGCGTGCGATTCGTCGCGCAATCGAGGGCCGAAACGAGTTGACACGATCTCGAGACCTGAATAACTTCCGACTCCACCATAACTAACCGTGATTGCAGCGAAATAGCTGCGCTGGTCGGTAGGGGCAACGTTCGACTTCTGAGGCCGAAGCCGCTCAGGCACGGAGTCAGCATGGAGCCAGCATGGAGCAGCGCGATCTCGATCTGATCAACGGACTCCTTCCCACCAATCCCGAGCTCGTGAGCTTGATGAAAGAGCACGAGGAGCTCGAACGAAAGATCAATGATCTCGAGCGCAAGCCGTTCTTGACCGAGGACGAGAAGGTCGAGAAGAAGCGGCTTCAGAAGCTCAAGCTTCGAGGACGCGACCGGATCGAGGAGATCCTCGAGCCGCATCGCAACTGAACGCTCTGAAAGGCCCGAACGCTCGGGCCCCTCGGGTTTCGGCGGGGTCGGGACCACGTCCCGGGCCCGCCTTTTTCGTCTGCGTTCCGTCCGATCGGAGCCGCAGGCTCGCCAACGATGTTACGTTCGCAGGTCACCGAATGCGCAGCGTTCCTTCGCAGCGCTAGCTGAAACGAAAGCGAGACCACGATGAAGATCTACTACGACGCCGACGCCAAGCCCGAACGCATTCGCGCCAAGAAGGTCGCAGTGGTCGGGTACGGCAGCCAAGGGCACGCGCACGCGCTCAACCTCCGCGACAGCGGCGTCGAAGTCGTCGTGTGTCTCAAGGAAGGTTCGAGCTCGGCGGCGAAGGCCCTCGCCAGCGACTTCGCGGTCTGGGATACGCCCAAGGGCGTCGCGTGGGCCGACGTCGTGATGATCCTGATCCCCGACGAGCAGCAAGGCGATCTCTACCGAACCGAGATCGCGCCGCACCTCAAGCCGGGCAAGGCCATCGCGTTCGGGCACGGTTTCAACATCCACTTCGGCCAGATCGTCCCACCCGCCGGCGTCGATTGCTTCATGGTCGCGCCCAAGGGTCCCGGGCACCTGGTGCGAAGCGAGTTCGAGGCCGGCAGCGGTGTTCCGTGTCTCGTCGCGGTGGCCCAGGACGCGTCGGGCACGACGCTCGAGACCGCGATCGCCTACGCGTCCGCCATCGGCGGTGGTCGCGCGGGGGTGGTCGAGACCAACTTCCGCGAGGAGACGGAGACCGATCTCTTCGGCGAGCAGGTCGTGCTGTGCGGCGGCCTCACCGCCTTGATCCAAGCCGGCTACGAGACGTTGGTGGAAGCCGGATACAGCCCCGAGATGGCGTATTTCGAATGCCTCCACGAGGTGAAGCTCATCGTGGACCTCATCTACGAGGGCGGCATCGGCAACATGCGCTACTCGATCTCCAACACCGCGAAGTACGGCGACATCACCCGCGGCCCGCGCATCGTCACCGACGAGACCAAGGCCGAGATGCGGCGCATCCTCAAGGAGATCCAGTCGGGCCAGTTCGCCCGCGAGTGGCTCCTCGAATGCCGCGTGGGTCGGCCGATGTTCAAGGCGCTCTTGAAGCGCGGCGAAGAGCACCCGATCGAGGACGTGGGCCGGCGCATGCGTTCGATGATGCCCTGGCTCAAGCGCAAGAAGCTGGTCGACCGCAGCAAGAACTGAGGTCGGCCGGGAGGAAGTGCGATGGCGTTGCGGCGTGAGCGGGATTCGGGTCTCAAGGCCGCCTCGCGGCGGCGCGGCGAACGGCGCGCGCGTGCCGTCGACGTGCGCAAGGGCATCTATCTACTGCCCAACCTCTGCACCTCGATGAGCATCGTGTTCGGCTTCTGGTCGGTGGTGCTCGCCGCCACCGGCCGGATCGAGCCGGCCGCCTGGAAGATCCTGTGGTGCTTCGTGTTCGATGGCCTGGATGGTCGCATCGCGAGGCTCACGCGGACGACCAGCCCGTTCGGAGTGGAATTCGACTCGCTCGCCGACGTCGTGGCGTTCGGCGTCGCGCCGGCTTTCCTGGTCTTCCAATGGGGTCTCAAGGGCTACGGGCGTTGGGGCTGGATCGCGGCCTGCGTGTTCCTGGTGGGTGGGGCGGTGCGCTTGGCGCGCTTCAACGTGCAGGTCGGCACGGTGGACTCGAAGCGTTTCGTCGGGCTGCCGATTCCGCTCGCGGCGAGCGTCCTCGTCACGACGATCCTCCTCGTCGGTGATCTGGGACGGGGGACTCAGCGCGTTCCCATCGTGCTGGTTCTTCCGCTGGTGCTCGGTTTCCTCATGGTCAGCACGCTGCCGTACCGTTCGTTCAAGGAATTCGACCTCCGCGCGCGCCACCCCATCGGCCTGTTCTTCGCGATCCTCGCCGTGGTCTTGCTCGCGATCGCGGAGACGCGGATCACGCTCTTCGCGCTGGCGCTGTGCTACGCGGCCTCCGGTCCGATCTCCTGGTTCCTGGCGAGGATGCGGGCGAATGCCGGCGTCCCGGTCGTGTTGGAAGGGGGCGCGAATCCGCCGACCCTGAAGGTGGTCGAGCGCCTTCGCCCAGCCGACCACGAGCCGGGAAGGAACGATCGCGAACCCGGCGCAGGCGCCGCCGCGGGAGGCCGGCCATGAACCCCTCGTCGTCCTCAGATTACGTCCGGATCTTCGATACCTCGCTCAGAGACGGAGAGCAGGCGCCGGGGTTCGGCATGACCATCGACGAGAAGCTGCGCCTGGCGCGGCAGCTCGAGCGGCTCGGCGTCGACGTGATCGAAGCCGGATTTCCGGCGGCATCCGACGGCGACTTCGAGGCGGTGCGGACGGTGGCCAACGAAGTGCGTGGCCCGGTCGTCTGCGGTCTGGCGCGAGCCAACGACGGTGACGTGGACCGTGCGCTCGCCGCCGTGGAAAGGGCCGCGCATCCCGGGCTGCACACCTTCATCGCCACCAGTGACATCCACCTCCATCACAAGCTCAAGATGAGCCGCAGCGAGGTGATCCAGGCGGCGACCCGCGCCGTCGCCCGCGCTCGCGCGCACGTGCCGCACGTCGAGTTTTCCGCCGAGGACGCCACTCGCTCGGACGTGGACTTCCTGGTGGAGGTCTTCTCGGCGACGATCGCCGCGGGCGCCACCGTCATCAACGTGCCCGACACCGTCGGCTACGCGATCCCGCACGTCTACGGCGAGCTCATCCGGACGCTCAAGGCGCGCGTCAGCGGGATCGAGAAGGTCGTGATCAGCGCCCATTGCCACGACGACCTCGGGCTCGCGGTCTCGAACTCGCTGGCGGGAGTCCTGGCGGGCGTGCGGCAGGTCGAGTGCACGATCAACGGCATCGGCGAGCGGGCCGGCAACACCTCGATGGAGGAGGTGGTGATGGCCTTGCGCACGCGCAAGGACGTCTTCGGCGTGGAGACGCGCATCCACGCCGAGCAGCTCTACCCCGCGAGCCGGCTGCTCACCCAGATCACTGGCGTGGCGGTGGCGCCCAACAAGGCGATCGTGGGTGCCAACGCGTTCGCGCACGAGGCGGGGATCCACCAGGACGGCGTGCTCAAGGAGAAGCTGACCTACGAGATCATGACGCCGCAGTCGGTGGGGGTGCTCACGAATCGGCTGGTGCTCGGCAAGCATTCCGGGCGCCACGCCTTTCGCGAGCGGCTCAAGGAGCTCGGCCACGGCGACCTCACCGAGCCCGAGCTCGAGGCGGCGTTTCGCCGCTTCAAGGCGCTGGGCGATCGGAAGAAGGAGGTCTACGACGAGGACCTCGAGGCGATCGTCCAGGCGGAGGGCGCCGAGCGCCGCGCCGAGCGCTATCGGCTCATCTCGCTGTCGGTCATGAGCGGCAGCGACGCGATCCCGACGGCGGCCGTGAAGATCGAGATCGGCGGTGAGCTCAAGAGCGACTCCGGGATCGGCGACGGACCGGTGGACGCGGTCTTCCAGACCATCGCGCGCGTGGTCGGGACCGAGGCCAAGCTGGTGAACTACTCCGTCAACGCCATCACCGGTGGCACGGATGCGCAAGGTGAGGTCTCGGTGCGGCTGGCGATGGACGGGATCACCGTCAGCGGCGACGCGGCGGACCCGGACATCATCCTGGCGAGCGCGCGCGCCTACGTGAACGCGCTCAATCGCTTGGAGGACCGTCGGATGCGCGCGGCGCAGTCTCGCCCGACGGGACCGTGATCGGTTGGGACCTGGTGTGACGACCTGAGCGACCCGCGAGAAGCGGGCGACGAGAGAGGAAGCGGACGGGCTCATGGCGATGCGAGCGAGCGGATATCGAGTTGCGGTGATGGGCGCGACCGGCGCCGTCGGCAACGAAATGGTCAAGGTGTTGGAGGAGCGCGAGTTCCCGGTCGCCACGCTCAAGCTGCTGGCGTCGACCCGTTCCGCGGGCAGCACGATGGAGTTCCGCGGCGCCGAGCTGCGCGTCGAGGAGCTGACCGAGCGGTCCTTCGAAGGCGTCGAGATCGTGCTCGCCAGCGCGGGAGCGTCGGTGAGCCAGCGCTTCGCACCGGCCGCGGCTGCGGCCGGTGCGGTGATCATCGACAACACCAGCGCCTTCCGCATGGAAAGCGACGTGCCGCTGGTGGTTCCCGAGGTGAACGCGCACGCGATCGCCGATTATCCGAAGCGTCGCATCATCGCGAACCCGAACTGCTCGACCATCCAGATGGTCGTGGCGTTGAAGCCATTGCACGACGCGGCGCGAATCAAGCGGATCATCGTCGACACCTACCAGTCGACTTCCGGCGCGGGCAAGCGCGCCATGCAGGAGCTCGAGACCCAGACCGCGCAGCGCCTCAACGGGCGCGACGTCGAGCCCAAGATCTTCCCGCACCCGATCGCGTTCAACTGTCTGCCGCAGATCGATTCCTTCCTGGAGAACGGCTACACGAAGGAAGAGATGAAGATGGTGAACGAGACCCGGAAGATCTTCGAGGATCCGTCGATCCTGGTGAGCGCCACCACGGTTCGCGTGCCGGTCTTCTTCGGGCACTCGGAGGCCGTCCACGTCGAGACCGAACGCGCCTTGAGCCCGGACCAGGCCCGCGCGCTGCTCGCGCGTGCGCCGGGGGTCGAGGTCGTCGACGAGCCGGCGGCGAAGCGTTACCCCACCGCCCTCGACGCCGCCGGCACCGATCCGGTCTACGTGGGACGCATTCGCAAGGATCTGGCGTTCGAGAACGGCCTCGTCATGTGGATCGTCGCGGACAACATCCGCAAGGGGGCTGCGCTCAACGCCGTCCAGATCGCCGAGTGTCTGGCGCGCGACTACCTGCGCTGAGCGTCGCCGTGCCGGTGCCGCGGCGGCTTGCCGATGGGTGAGGGAGCAGGTTCGCCGCCACCCGGCACGGAGCCGGCGCTCGTCCTGGGGGAGCTGCGTTCCCAGGCTCGCCACCGCAATCTCCGGGCGACGCTGGCCTACGACGGCACGGAGTTCCACGGCTGGCAGATCCAGCCCAGCGTGCGAACCGTGCAGGGCGAGATCGTCGCCGCCCTCGAGCGAATCCTCGGCGAAGCGGTTACCGTGATCGGTGCGAGCCGCACCGATGCCGGTGTGCATGCCGAGGCGCAGGTGATGAGCTTCTCGACGGCATCGAGCATCGGCGTCGAGGAGCTCGCGCGCGCCCTCAACGCGCTCACCGGTGACGATCTGGTGGTGCGCGACGTGCGGGAGGTCCCGGCCGACTTCCACGCGCGGTTCTCGGTGCTCGGAAAGCGGTATCGTTATCGGGTGCGCAACACCCCACTGCCGTTACCCTGGGAGCGTCACCACGTGTGGCACGTCCCGCGAGCACTGGATGTCGACGTCCTGCACGGCGAGGCCGCGGCGTTGGTCGGGACCCACGATTTCTCGAGCTTCCAGGCCGCCGGCTCCGACGTGGCGAGCCCCATCCGGACGCTGCGCCGTTGCGAGGTGCGCGCCGACCGCGGGCTGGTGTCGATGATCTTCGAGGGGGACGGGTTCCTTCGGCACATGGTTCGGAACATCGTCGGCACGCTCGTCGAGGTGGGGCTGCGTCGGCGCCAGCCGGGCTTCGCGGCGCAGGCGCTCGCGGCCCGTCACCGCGCGGCAGCGGGCCCGACCGCGCCCGGCCACGGCTTGTGGCTGGAGGAAGTGCTCTATCCCAGCGATTCACACGAGGAGGTGGCTCGGACATGACGGTGCAGCCCGGCAGCGGGGATCGAGTGCAGCGGCCGGGCGATCCGCCGCTGGATCCGGGACAGGTATTCGACGCCGTGTTGCGCAAGGCCGTGGAGCTGGGCGCCTCGGACGTCCACATCACGGCGGGAAACCCGTACCGCGTTCGAATCAATGGTCAGATTCGCGCTCTGCAGGGCACGCCGCCGCTCACTCCCGCCGATACCGAGGCCATTGCTCGCCGCATCCTGGTGGCGTCGAAGCGCGCGACGCTCGCCGACGTCGAGAACCAGGTGCGTGAGCTTCGCGATCTGGACTGCTCGTACGGGCTGGCGGGGGCGGGCCGCTTTCGCGTCAACGTCTGCTCGCAGCGCGGCTCGGTCGCGCTGGTGTTGCGCAACATTCCCATGCGCATCCCGGGCATCGAGGAGCTGGGGCTGCCGGCCGTGCTGAACCAGATCGCCGCCGCCGAACGCGGCTTGGTGCTCGTGACGGGTGTCACGGGCAGCGGCAAGAGCACGACGATGGCGGCCATGCTCGATCTGATCAATCGCACGCGCAACGTGAAGATCGTGACCATCGAAGACCCGATCGAGTACCTCCACAAGGACGCGCGCAGCACGGTTCTACAGCGCGAGGTGGGCAGCGACACCGAGAGCTTCGCGAAAGCGATGCGCGCCGCCTTGCGCCAGGATCCCGACGTGGTGATGGTGGGCGAGATGCGCGACCGCGAGACGATCGACATCGCGCTCAAGGCGGCAGAGACCGGGCACGTGGTGCTCTCGACCCTGCACACCTCCGACGTCGTGAAGACCATCCAGCGCGTGATCGGGGCGTACGACCTCTCGGAGGTGGCGGCCGCGCGCCTGCGTTTCGCGGAGAACCTCCAGGCGATCATCTCGCAACGGCTGATCCCCCGGGCCGACGGCTCGGGACGACTGCCGGCCGTGGAGGTGATGCGCACCACGCTCGCAATCCGGGAATCGATCATCAGCCCGGAGAAGACCGACCTGCTGCGCGACCTGATCGAGAAGGGCACCGACCAGTACGGCATGCAGACCTTCGATCAGCACCTCCGGCACCTCTATCACGGCCAGCTCATCAGCTTCGAAACCGCCCGCGCCGCCGCCACGAGCCCCGCGGATTTCGAGCGCAGCCTGCACTTCACCACCTGAGCGTCACGATCGAGCTCGAAGCCGCGTGGAATCGGCCGAATGGGGTTGACAATGACGGTCGCCTCGACCACCCTTCACGATTTCCCCGTGGCGCCCGACGGTTCCGCGATCGGCGGACGAGACCTCAAGGCGTCGGAATCACTCGAAGAGCGGACGAAATGAAGACGTACAACGCAAAGCCAGGCGAGGTCGAGCGCAAGTGGCTGGTGCTCGATGCCCAGGGCCAGGTGCTGGGACGGATTGCCACCAAGGCCGCGACCCTCCTGATGGGCAAGCACAAGCCCGAATACACGCCCCACGTCGACACCGGTGATTTCGTGGTGGTCGTGAACGCGGGCGGCGTGAAGCTCACGGGGCGCAAGCTCGACCAGAAGACGTACTACCGGCACACCGGGCACCCCGGTGGGATCCGTTCGCGGTCCGCCCGCGAGGTGCTCGCCAAGCGCCCCGACTGGATGGTGCGCGAGGCCGTCAAGGGAATGCTGCCCAAGAACGTGCTGGGCCGCCGTCTCATCACCAAGCTCAAGGTCTATCCAGGCGCCGAGCATCCGCATGCTGCCCAGAAGCCAGCCGCGGTGACGCTGGGCTGAACGGTGTGTTCGGCGACGGACGCACAGCGACGAGAGGTACACGGTGAGTAGCGAAGCGAAGGCAACGGAAGGCGCGGCGCCGGCACCCACGACCGGTCGCAGGATCGTGTCGCGCGGCAAAGAGGCGAACCGGTTCAAGGTGTACGCGACGGGCAAGCGCAAGACCTCGGTCGCGCGCGTGTGGCTGACGCCAGGCGACGGGACCGTCAAGGTCAACCGGCGCACCTTCGAGGATTACTTCCCGCTCGAGCCGCGGCGTCTCGCGGTCGTGAAGCCGCTCGAGCTCGCCAACCAGCGCTCGTCGGTCAACGTCAACGCGACGGTGAGCGGCGGCGGGCCGACGGGGCAAGCGGAGGCCATCCGTCACGGCATCGCCAAGGCGTTGCTCGAGCTCGATCCCGACGTTCGTCCGACGCTCAAGAAGGAAGGGCTGATCCGTCGTGACGCGCGCATCAAGGAACGCAAGAAGTACGGTCAGAAGAGCGCTCGCGCGCGATTCCAGTTCTCGAAGCGTTGAGCCGCGTGCCTGGGGCTCGCGAGCCTCGGCACGATTCGGGCGCAGCCCCCTCGGGGCCTGCGCCCGTTTCGCTCCTGGAGCGAACGGGGAGATCCTGTGAACACCACCGATCGGATCGGCGTCGCGATCGCCGGAATCACCGGCTACACGGGCATCGAGCTGGCGCGAATCCTTTCCCGGCACCCGCGCGTCGAGCTCCGCTTCCTCGGGGGGCGTTCCCGCGCAGGTGAGCCGCTCGAGGCGGGGGCGCCCTCCTTGTCACGGCTGGTGACGGGCGAGGTCGAAGCGGTCGACGCCGAACGGATCGCCGCTCGTGCCGACGTCGCGTTTCTGGCGCTACCGCACGGAGCCGCGGCGGAGGTCGCGGTGCCCTTGCTCGAGCGCGGCACGATGGTGATCGATCTGAGCGCCGACTTCCGGCTGCGCGACCCGGAGATCCATCGCGCTTGGTACGGGGAGCACAAGGCCCCAGCGCTGATCGGCACGGCCATCTACGCGATGCCGGAGATCGCGCGGGCGCAGATTCGGGGAGCGCGCTTCCTGGCGTCGCCCGGCTGCTACCCGACCGCGGCGACCTTGTCTCTCGCGCCGCTGGTCGCGGCGGGATGGATCGACGCCACGGACTTGATCGTGGACTCCAAGTCGGGTGCCTCCGGTGCCGGCAGGGGCGCGTCGGTCGCCAACTTGTTGGCCGAGACGGGCGAGGCGATCCACGCCTACAACGTGACGCGGCACCGCCACACGCCGGAGATCGAGATGGCCCTGGGCATGGTGGGCGGCTGCGAGGCGCGCGTGACCTTCACTCCGCACCTGGTGCCGATGAGCCGCGGGATCCTGTCCACCGCCTACGCGCGGCCACGGGTGCCGCGCAGCGCCGCCGAGGTGCAAGAGCTCTACGAACGGCATTACCGGGACGAGCCGTTCGTGCGCGTGCTTCCCCAGGATCGACTGCCGGACACCGCCCACGTGCGCGGCTCGAACTTCATCGACATCGCGGTGCGCGTCGACCAGCGGGCGGGTGGGCGCATCATCGCCTTGGCGGCGATCGACAATCTGGTGAAGGGCGCTTCCGGGCAAGCCGTTCAGGCGATGAACATCGCCCTCGGCTTCGCCGAGACCTGCGGGCTCGATTTCGCGCCGATGTTCCCGTGAACGATCTCGCTCAGGGCGCGTGGACCGCGACGGTCGCCCCGCTCTGAACGGCGTCCTCGGGCACGACGACGGGGATGCTCACGCCCTCCCCGGTGGTCAACGTCCACGACGTCGGCCGCACCGGCAGCCCGTCCGCCGCGCCGTACGGTAGGCGAATCGTGAAACCGCCGTCGACGTCTGCCGTCGCGACACGTTCGTCGACCCAGCTTCGCCCCAGGTTGGACGTGAGCGTCGTCTTGAGCGACAGCTTCGAGCCGGACGGGAAGCCCGTTCCCTCGATCCGCGCACCCGCGACGCGCTCGAAGATCTTGGTGGGGGCCACGATTCGACCGAGCTGTGCGACGGGCCGTCCTGGTGCCTCGTAGACGAGCCGAAACTGCTCGAGCGGTACGTCGTCGCGCACGAGCGCCGCGCCGTCGCCGAAGAAGAGCCGGGCATAGACGAGGTCCGCGAACGGTCGCTCGAGCGCGAGGCGCCGCGCCGCGTCGGCGCGGAAGTAGGGCGCCAGACTTCCGGTCAAGAGCTCGTGCACCGTCGCGATGTCCGACACCAAGTCGCTCGCCACCACGTAACGAACGCGGCGTCGTTCCAGGATGGACAGCGCGTCCGCCTCGGAGCGGGCCAGGAAGAACGCGATCGAGTCGTCGAAGCCATAACCGTTGTTGTTCGCCACCACCGGGCGGCGACTCAGGTACTCGGCGTAGTTGCCGAGGTCCCAGAACGTCATCACGCCATAGGCCGGCTGGGCGTTCGGATCGGTGAACGAGCCGGGCTCGGGGCTGAGCTCGCCCAGCGCCAAGAGCGCGGCGCGCTGGTGCTCGGGCAGGTCGACGTAGCCCGCGTTGAAGTGCGAGAGGTAGCGCAGCCCCGGGGCCAGCAGCGCGACGGCGAGGATGGCCGCCGCGAGCGAAGTGACGCCGCGGGGCCAGCGGAGCCGCTCGCCGAGGTTCCACGTCTCGCCCAGCAGGTGGGCGATCAGCACGCACGCGAGCGACGAGGCGAGATAGACGTACTTCACTTGCGACAGCGCCATTCCCGCCACGCCGACCATCCACACCACGACCAGCCAGCGCGCCTCGAGCGGTGCCCCGCGCCGCCCACGCAGGAACCAGAGCGCCGTGAGCGGAGCCAGGAACAGGATCGGACCGACGTAGTCGAGCGCCCAGCGCGGATCGAGCTTCCCGTCGGGAAAGAGCAGCGGCGTGTATTCCTGGATGCTGCGGAGCCAGAGCGCGTTGTAGCTGAGCAGGTGATGGGAGCTGTCGCTCGAGGCGACCTCCGTGGTGGTCTTGTTGACGTGCCGCACGGCGTTCACGGTGATCGCGATCGTGCCGCCGAGCTTCGTGGGAACCAGCAGCGCGGCCACGACGGCGAGAATCGCGAGCTGCGGGACCAGCGCGCGCACCCCCCGCGCGATGCCATCCCGAAGCGCGACCAGCGCGAGGGCGCCGCCGAGGAACCCGAACGCCAGCAGCAGGCTGAAGTGGGCCTGGAACCAGGAGAACGAGACGTAGGTGTTCTCGACCTCCATGCCCGCGAGCAGGTACGCGGTTCCCGCGGCCAGCGTCACGACGTGGAAGACGAGAAACCACGCGAAGTCCTGAGCCAGCGGCACGATCGGCTTCGCCGTCGCACGGGCCCGCCCCAAGAGAGCCAAGCCACCGAATCCGACGGCGATGCACACGAACAGCAACGACCCCATCCAGACCAACACGGCGGACGTCGCCGTGATGCCGGCCAGGATCCGCGGACCCCAGCTCGCGCGCGGCGATCGCCGTTGCTCGATCTCGAACGACGCGAAGCCGAGCAGCGAGGCGTAGAGCAGCGCCGAGAGCAGGATCTCCGTGACGTGCTGATCGGGTCGACCGACGGCGGAGTAGAGGACGTGCGCCGGCTGGATCGCCATCAACGCCGCGGCGATCAAGCCCTCGCGCCGACCGAGCAATCGACGTCCGATCAGGTAGAGCGGGAAGACCGCCAGCGCGCCGAGGATCGCGGGGGCGATGGCGCCGACGGTCTCGACGAGCCGCGGACTCGGCTGTCGGCCGCCCAGCGCCAGGATCGCCGCGGCGATCACCGTGTCGTGCAACGGCGGCCACATCGTGACGCCGCCGAAGGGGTGGTTCTCGAAGGGATCGCGGATCGGTACGCGGGGGAAATGGTCGAGGCACATCCACACGCGCCGCATGTGGTAGTACGAGTCCGAGTCGTAGAAGCGCACGCCGTCCGGCTGGAAGACCCAGCGAGCCGGCAGGAACCGAAACAGCAGCGCCCCCGCGAAGAGCGCGAGCAGGATCGGCCACACCGGCCGCGCCGTCGTTCCCACGGCGCTCGCGTCCGCGGGGGCGTGTCCGGTCGCGCTTGCCGTCAAGGTGCGCCGACCGCTCGCATCGGCGAGGTGGCTAGTCGCGCGAGCGTCCGCATTCCCGCGTCATCGCTGGATGCCCCAGCCGCCCTCTTCGAGGCTCAGGCTCAGGTAGCGTTCGCCGGAGTCGGGCACGACCGTGACGATGGTCTTGCCGCGCAGCTCGGCGCGCGCGCCCAGCTCGAGCGCTGCCCAGACGTTGGCGCCGGCGCTGATCCCGCCGAGGATCCCTTCCTCGCGCGCCAGGCGAGCGGTCATCGCGTAGGCGTCCTCGTCCCCCACGGTGATGATCTCGTCCAGGATGCTCCGGTCGAGGACGTCGGGCACGAAGCCGGCGCCGATCCCCTGGATCCCGTGCGGACCCGGACGGCCACCGGAGAGCACCGGCGAGTCGGCGGGCTCGACGCCCACCGTGAGCAGGCCGGGCTTGCGCTCCTTCAGGACCTGGCTCACGCCGGTGATCGTTCCGCCGGTGCCGACGCCGGTGACGAAGACGTCGACGGCGCCGTCCGTGTCGGCCCAGATCTCCTCGGCGGTCGTGCACCGGTGGATGGCGGGATTGGCGGGGTTCTGGAACTGTTGGGGGATGAAGCTCTCGGCAGTCTTGGCGGCGAGCTCGCGGGCGCGCTGGATCGCTCCGCGCATCCCTTCGATGCCGGGCGTGAGCTCGAGCTCGGCGCCGAAGCGGGAGAGCAAGGTGCGGCGCTCGACGCTCAGGTTGTCGGGCATCGTGAGGATGAGCCGGTAGCCGCGTGCGGCACACACGAAGGCGAGCGCGATACCGGTGTTGCCGCTGGTGGGCTCGATGATCGTCGACCGCCCGCGCGTGATGAGGCCCTCACGCTCCGCGGCGTCGATCATGTTGACGCCGATGCGATCCTTGACGCTGCCGAGCGGATTGAAGAACTCGAGCTTGGCGAGCACCGTCGCACCCAGGTCGCGGGTCACGTGGTTGAGCCGCACCAGCGGCGTGCGCCCGATCGTCTGGGTGATGTCGGAGAAGATGCGCGCCATGGCTTCGGTCGAGGGGGCGGGTCGCGCGCGAGAATACAGTGGGATCCGCGCGCGAGCCAAGGACGGCCGCGGCTTCGGCGAGCCTCAGGATCGACCTGGTTTCCAGCGAGTTTCGCGCGGAGATCCACTTGACGTGGTCGTCACGACACGGTTACCCCTTGGCTGAGACCGTCTTTGGTTCCGGCGCGGCGAGCGCCGGAGCCCGTTCTTCGTAGCCGAGAGGAGCACCGAGCCCATGGGCGTGACCGTCCGCATTCCGACCCCGCTTCGCAAGTACACCGGCGGCCAAGAGCAAGTCGACATCGAGGCGCAGAACATCCGCAGCCTCATCGACGTGCTGGAGGCGGCACATCCCGGGATCCGCGAGCGCCTCTGCGACGCCGACGGCAAGGTGCGACGCTTCGTCAACATCTTCGTGAACGGCGAGGACATCCGCTTCCAGTCCAGCCTCGATACCGCGCTCAAGAGCGGCGACGACGTGTCGATCGTGCCGGCGATCGCCGGAGGAGCCTGAGCGAGGCGCACGTCGCCGACGCACGCCCGGTTCCCGCTGGACGCCCCGCATGACACGGCACCTCGCCGACGAGAGCCCGGCGCGGGCCGCAGCGCTGCAAGCCCCGCTCGTTGCACCCCATCCGACGCCGGATCGGCCGTCGCCGCTCCACCTGGTCGGCAACACGCCGCTGATCCGCATCGCGCGGATTCCCGGCATCCCGCCCGGTGTCGAGATCTACGCCAAGGCCGAGTGGCACAATCCCGGCGGGTCCGTGAAGGATCGGCCCGCGCTCAGGATGATCGAGGAAGCGGAGCGCTCGGGCGCGCTCACGCGCGACAAGGTGATCCTCGACGCCACGTCGGGCAACACCGGCATCGCCTACGCGATGATCGCCGCCGTCAAGGGATATCGGCTGGAGCTCTGCGTTCCCGAGAACTGCAGCGACGAGCGCAAGAAGATCCTCGCCGCGTACGGCGCGATCGTGCACTACACGAGCGGGCTCGAAGGCTCGGACGGAGCGATCCGCGAGGCCCGTCGCCGGCTGCAAGCCGATCCCGAGCGCTACTACCTGCCGGATCAATACAACAACCCGGCGAATTGGTGGGCGCACCGCGACACCACCGGCCCCGAGATCCATTGCCAGACCAACGGCCGCATCACGCACTTCATCGCGGCGCTGGGCACCAGCGGCACCGTGATGGGCGTGGGGCGCTACCTCAAGTCGGTGAGCGCCGACATTCAGGTCTGGGCGCTCGAGCCCGAACCGTTCCACGGCATCGAGGGGCTCAAGAACATGGACGTGGCGATCGTGCCAGGCATCTACGACCCGGCTTGGCTCGACGGCAAGCTCACGGCGGAGACCGAGCCCGCGTACCGCGCCGTCCGCGAGCTGGCGAAACGTGAGGGCTTGATCGTCGGCCAGTCCGCAGGGGCGGCGATCACCGGCGCGATCGAGCTGGCGCAGCGAGTCGAGTCCGGCGTGATCGTGACCATCTTTCCGGATGGCGGCGAGAAGTATCTCACCACACCGGTGTGGGACGTCGACGCATGACGGCCGGCGCGGTCCAGCTCGAGCCCGCGCACGTCGCGGCGATGTGCGCCCATGCCTCGCGCGACTACCCGAACGAGTGCTGCGGACTCCTGTTCGGACCCGCGGGCCAGACCGGGATGGTCAGCGAGGTCGTGGCGATTCCCAACATCCAGGATCGGCTGCACGCCGAAGACCCCGACCAATATCCCCGCGCGGCGTCGATCGCGTATTTCATGGATCCCGATGCACAGCTTGCGGCGACTCGATCGGCGGCCGCGCGTGGGCTCGAGCTGCGCGGCTTCTACCACTCGCATCCCGACCACGACGCCTACTTCTCCGCCGAGGATCGTCATCTCGCGGCGCCGTGGGACGAGCCGCTCTTCCCCGGCACCGCGTACGTCGTGATGGCGGTGACCCGCACGGGTGTTCGTGCGGCGAGCCAGTTCGTCTGGGATGGGGAACGCGGCGATTACGTCGAGCACGCGCTCCGTCTCGCCGAGCCCGCCGACGAGCGCTGGCCGAGCGAGCGAATGGAGACGAGGAACACCACCGTCCAGTGCATCGACGTGGGCGGACGCTCGCCAGCGGAGGCGCTGATCGCGGCGCGCGACGCGCTGCGCTTGCTGCCGCGCGACGCGCTCCTCGAGATCGCGAGCGACGACCGCCAGACCGCGGAAACGACCCTCGGCGCGTATTTCGAGAAGCGTCGCTTGGAGTACGAGCTCGAGCGCCTCGCCGAAGGCCGCTACCGGATCCGCGTGCGCAACGGCGCTTGATCGGGCGTTGCCGCGAGGCGGTGGCGGCGGTCTCGGGGGCGTCGTCCGGTCATTCGCCGGGCGCCGTGGCGTTGCCACAACCGTCGACGAGCGCTTGCGCGATGCCGGCCTCTCGGCGTTCCCGCGCCTCCTCGGGAAGCGCCACGTTGCCGCCCTGGCGAAACCGCGCCAGCCAGCAGAGTCGCTCTTCGATTCGCGCCCGCATCGCGCCGCGCGTCGCCGCGCGCGCGCTGGCGAGCGTGTAGAGCGCGTCCTCGATCGCCGGGCCGAGCCCGGGGCTGCGCGCCTCCACGTCGCTTCGGATCGCGGTGTCACCGGCGAGGAGCAGGCTCGCGGTGCGGAGCGGCTCGGGGCGCTCGCGCACCGCCACGCCGAACGGCGATCCCTCGAGTGGGGGCTCGGCCACCGCGACGAATCGGATGGCCCCGTCCAGGAGCCGCGGATCGGTGATCGTGGCGAGAACCTCGAGCGCGGTGCGCAGCCGAGCCGGGTCACCCGAGAGCGCCAAGCTCTTGATCGCCGCGAGCCGCACGTTGCGGTCGTCCGCTTCGTCGCGTGCCACGTGCTCGAGCGCCTCGGTCGCCCGCGGTGCGGACGACCCGACCAGCGCCATCGCGAAGTCCTTGCGCTCCAGGATCTTGCCGTTCGTGTCGAGGAGCCCGTCGATCACCGTGGCCTCGGCGCTCTTCTGGCCGAGCGCGACCAACGCGACCAGCGCCCATTTGCGGTCCTGCTCCCTGAGCAGACCGGCGAGCCGCGGATCCTCGTAGGCGATCTCGCCGCGGGCCGCGCGCTCGAGGAACGGAATCGCGCGGGGATCGCCGATCCGGGCGAGCGATTGATACGCGAGCTCCGCGCCCGAGGAAGGGGCGCGCTCGATGAAGGCCGCCAGATCGCCAACGGCCGAACGCGCTCCGAGCTCGCCCAGGCGATGCGCCGCCTGTGCCGCACGCTGCTCGTCGCTGAAACGCAGCGCCGCGCGCTCGCGTAGGATCGTGGCCGTGGGCGATCGGCCCCGCGCGACGAACGCCGCGAAGCAAGCGGCCGCCGCGGCCACCGCGAGCACGGCCCACGGCCAGCGGCGCGCTGGCGCGGACCTGGGCGGCGAGCCGCCCGAGTTGCCGCCGCGTGGCGGCGGCTCCGCGCCGCCGGTCGCCGTCAATCAGGCCGCCAGCTTGGGCATCGAGAACTGGTCGGGGTGCTTGAGGTACTCGAGGGCGCGGTCGAGCTGATGGTCGACCTTGTCGCGCTCGGCCGCTTGGGCCGGCGCGCCATCCTTCGGTGCCGTCTCGCTGCCACCGCCGTCGTCCTCGGTGCCGTCCGCGGGCGCTTGCTCGTCGTCGGCGGGCGGCTCCGCCGAGGGCTTCTTCGGCTGGGGGCGCTTCGCGACCGGCGGCGCCTTGCGAGGCTTGCCGGCGCCGTTGGTCAGGTGCCCGCTCAGATCTTCCTCGCGGATGGCCTGCTCGGAATCGTCGCTGCCGATGGTGCCGTCGGCGCGCACCACCACGTCCGGCTCGATGCCGTGTCCCTGGATCGATCGGCCGCTCGGGGTGTAGTAGAGCGCCGTGGTGAGGCGGAGCCCGGAGTCGTCGGGAAGCTGGACCAGCGTCTGAACCGAGCCCTTGCCGAACGAACGCAGACCCATGATCGTCGCGCGGTGATGATCCTGGAGCGCGCCGGCCACGATCTCACTCGCGCTGGCGCTGCCCTCGTTGACCAACACCACCATGGGGAAGTCGGTGCGCGAGCCGTCGCCCTCGGCGGTGAACCGCGGCTGCTGCTCCTGCACGCGTCCGGCGGTGTAGACGATGAGATCCCCGCGCTCCAGGAACTTGTCCGCCACCGCCACGGCCTGATCCAGCAGCCCGCCGGGATTGTTTCGAAGGTCCAGCACCAGTCCGCTCAGCTTCTGGCTCTTCTCGAGCCCGTCGATCGCGTCGGCCAGCTCCTCGTCCGTCGAGCCCAGGAACTGGCTGATGCGGAGGTAGCCGTAACCGGGCTCGAGGGAACGCGCCCGGACGCTCTTGATGTGGATGACGGCGCGCTTGAGGGTGAAGTCCTTCGGCTCGTTCCAGCCCTCGCGCGCGATGGCGATCGTGACCTCGGAGCCCGGCTTGCCGCGCATGCGCTTCACGGCCTCGTTCAGGTTCATGCGCTTGGTCGACTCGCCGTTGATCTTCACGATCTGATCGCCGGCCTGGATCCCGGCCAAGGCCGCGGGGGTGTCGTCGATCGGCGAGACGATCGTCAGCACGCCTTCCTTGAGCGTGATCTCGATCCCGAGGCCGCCGAACTCGCCTTTCACCTCGGTGTTCATCTCCTTGTAGAACTCGGGCGGCATGAAGCTCGAGTGTGGATCGAGGGTCTGGAGCATCCCGTTGATCGCGCCGTAGACGAGCTGCTCGGGATCGACCTCCTCGACGTACTGGCGCTGCACGAGCTCGAGCACCTTGGTGAACACCTTGAGCTTGTCGTAGGTGTCCGCCGCCCGCGCCGTGGCGCGAAGATCCAAGCCCAGCGTCAGCAGCCCGGCCACCGCGATGCTCGCGATCGCCGCCCAGATCCACCTCGAGATGCCTCGCTTCATGTCACTCCTCGACGGCCCGACCGCTCCGGGGCCCTCACGACAGGAACCGTGCGCCAACGGCGCGAAGCCCCGCTTCGAACGCGCGTCGCCACGATGGCGCGCGTCACCCGTGCACGGGGACCAGTTTGCTCGACCGATGTCACTTCGCGAAATCGCCGCTCGACCACCGCGCCGCGAATCGATCGCCCGTCCTCACTCGCCCAGCTCGAGCTCGTCGGCGACCCAGTCGGTGATGCAGTCGTCGATCTCGTGCGAGCTGGCCACGCCGCGCGGGTCTTCGCCGAGCACGAACACCGTCGTGGGCGGGTGCTCGGGGCGGGTTTCCGCATGATAGAGGCCCGAGCGGAGGTGGCGCACCATGACGGCGTGCTGCTCCTCCATCAGCCGTTGGATCGTGGCGCGGGGATCCTCGGTGCCAGCCGCCGGCGGCAGCTCGGCGTAGCTGGTCTTCTTGGAGGCGATGATCGTGCCGCCGATGTAGATGTGGGTCGTCACCAGCCGAACCGGCAGGCCGCTGTCCTCGGTCTGGACGTGGTAGTCGCGTCCGCCGAGCCTGACGTTCTGGTTGAACCCGGGAATCATCGCGTGATCGAAGGAGGGAGCGCCGAGGTTCCCGGCGCCTGGAAGGACCGTCTAACACCGCCCCTCGGCCCCTTCAAGAAACCCGGGCATGGCGCGCTCCGTCCGCCGGCTCCGCCAGCTCGAGACGGTGCTCGAGCTCGATGGACTCGACGTCTTGGATGGCCTCGCCCAGGAGCCGCGTTCCGACCCGGATGAACGTGAGCCGATCGTCGGTGACCAGGAACTTGCAGGGACGATCGGGCGGAAGTCGGCGCGCGAGACGCAGCGCGCGGACGGATCGGGCGACCTCCGCCGCCGTCTCGGCCGCGGAGTCGACCAGCCGCACCTCTGGGCCCATGGTCGCCGCGATCGCGGCCTTGAGAAGCGGGTAATGGGTGCAGCCGAGAATGAGGGTGTCGACGTGGGCGACTCGCAGGTCCGCCAGGTACTGCTCGCACACGCTTCGCGCCACGTCCGTCTCTTCCCACCCCTCCTCGGCGAGCGGCACGAGCAGCGGGCACGCGCGTGCATGCACCTCGACGCCTGGGTCGAGCGCCTCGAGGGTCCGTGCGTAGGCGCCGGACTCGATGGTGCTGCGGGTGCCGATGACTCCCACTCGATGCGCCTGGGTCACCGCGATGGCCGCACGCGCGCCCGCCTCCACCACGCCGAACACGGGAAACCGATCCAGCGCGACGAGGTCCGCCTGCGCCAGCGACGAGGCCGTGTTGCACGCGACGACGAGCGCCTTGATCCCGCGCGACGAGAGCTCGTCGGCGGCCTCGAGCGCGTAGCGACGCACGGTGGCGGGTGACTTGGTCCCGTACGGCACCCGCGCCGTGTCGCCGAGATAGAGAAACGCCTCGCCCGGCAGCGCGCGGCGGAGCGCGCGCAGCACCGTGAGGCCTCCGATCCCGGAGTCGAACACGCCGATCGGCAGATCACGCACGTCGCGCATGAGTGGAACGCTCGCCGTCAGCGGTAGACCAGGACGAGGATCGAGGTTTGTCCCGTGAGCTGGCGCGTCTGCGGATCCACGGAAAAATCCGAGACCACGACGCTGGCGCGACCCAGGGCCCGGGTGAGCACCTGTTGCGCCATCGGCTGCCGTTCGTTGGGTGGCGGCGCCGTGCCGAGCCGGAACACGCTCCGCCGTCCATGGCTTTGCGCGGGGATCGGTTGGCCGGCGAACGTGGTGGCGAGATCCTTGGGATGCGCCGCGACCGGGGACAGACGCAGACTCGCCTGGTAGAACCGCACGACGTCCTCGAAGCGGTCGGAGGTGACGAAGGTGTCGAAGCTCGCGAGCGTCGGGGTCGGAGCGGCCGCCGCGTCGTGCTCGGCAGGCGGCCGCGATCCCACGAGCCGCACCATGCCGGGATAGGTCGGGATGCCGAGCTTCGTGAGATCAAGACCGCTGCTCGTCACGCGGGCCACGTCCGATGTCCCGGCCGGCGCCTCGTTCGCGGGGCCGGCGGACGCCGTGACGGCAGCGAGCAGCAGTGCCGCGCCGCTGAGCGCGCGAGTGATCGAGCCCATGTGCCTGGCCGAGCCTATCACGCGCGCCGGGGGGCTCGGACCGTGACCGTCGAGGTGGTCGATGGGTGGGTGGTCGCGCTGGCCCTGATCGGTGCGGTCGCCGATTGGCGAACGCGCCGGATCCCCAACGCGGTGACCTTCCCGGCGATGGCGGTGGGCATGCTCCTGACCATCTCGGCGCACGGGTGGGCTGGCGTCGCGGAGGCGGGTGTAGGGATCGCAACGGCGCTCGGGCTGCTGGGCATCCCGTTCGCCCTCGGCTGGGCGGGCGCCGGGGACGTGAAATTCCTCATGGCGTTCGGGGCCTGTCTCGGGGCGCGCAACACGGTCGAAGCGTTCCTGTGGGCGACCGCCGCCGGTGGACTTCTGGCCGTAGCCGTGCTAGGGGTGACGGCACGCGGACGCCACCGCGCCCTAACATCCTGGATTCAATTTAAAAACCTGGTCTACACGCGCGACGTTTCCATGTTGAAGCCGACCACCCACAACGATACAATCGCCGTGCCGTACGGGTTGGCGCTAGCGATCGGCGCCGTAACGGCGCGGCTTTGCAGAGGGATTCTTCTTGGTTGAGGCCAACACGGACGCGCGGCTGGTGTGTGGCTCGGCGCCCACGGCTCCATGATGCGATCGCCACACGGCGCCTCCGAGCGCGGACAAGCCACGATCGAACTCGCGATATTCCTTCCTTTTTTTCTTCTCTTGCTGTTAGGTGCGATCGAGCTCGGCAACGCGTGGCACGCGGCGAACCAAGTGGCGCAGGCGGCACACGAAGGCGTCGAGCACGTGCGTCGGACACACCAGCTCGACTCCTCGCAAGTCAATGCGATCGTGACCTCGCTCGCCGGACCTCACGCGATCGCGTCGCTCACGTCTCGCGACGCGTCGTCGGTGGCGAACGGGCGCCTCGTGACGGTGGACGTCGAGCTCAGGTCACCGCTTCTGACGGGCCCATTCCTGAAGCTCTTCTCGCCGTTTCGCTCGGGCACCATCCGAATCCAACGCTCGGCGACCGCGCTGGTGCTGACGTGAGGCGGCGAGGCGGGCGCCGGTTCGGGGCGGCGGTGCGGCGCTCGCGCCGCGCGGAATCCGGACAATCGACGCTCGAGTTCGCGCTGGTGCTTCCGTTCTTCCTGCTGCTCTTCCTGGCGATGATCGAGTTCGGCATCGCGTGGACGGCATCGTCGGCCGCCGCGGCGGCGGCCAAGGAAGGTGCCGAGTACGCGCGCCGCCAGGTTCCGTTCTCGCCGGCCGTCCTCACGCGTGCCAACGAGATCGCCGCGAGGTACCTGGAGCCCTTCACGCGAGCAGGCGGCTTCGCCGTGGCGAGCATTCGCAGCGGCGAGCTCGTGGGCGAGGACACGCTCACGGTCGAGGTGGACGTCCAGTACCCCTTGCTCACGGGCGCGTTTCTGCGCAGCATCCGCTTCGGGGCCGAGCCGGTGTTCGGCGACGGAACCATCACGATCCGGCGCGAGGCGCGGGTCTTGATCCTATGAACGGCGATTGGATGCACATGAGCGAGATCGACCGCTGCGCCCCCGGCAGCGCCGCCGCGCGGCGCCCCGCGAACCCGACGCTGGGCGCGGCGAGCACGGCAGCGGCGGGCGGGTCGCATCGTTTCCCAGTCTCGTCGAGGGAGTGATCGAGTGGACTCCAAGCGTCCGGTCATCCTGCTGCTGGTCTTCGCTGCGGTTTCCGCGTTGTTGGCGGGGCTCGTCTACGAGCAGCTCGCCGGTGGCGCCAGCCGCGGCGATCGCGGTGACGTCGTCCAGGTGGTGGTGGCGAAGCAGGACTTGTTGCCCGGCACGCGGATCACGCCGGAGCTCGCCTCCGCCGCGTTCGCGCGTCGCTCGTGGCCTCGTGAGCTGCTGCCGCCGGACGTGGTCCAGAGCGCGGATTCCGTGACGGGGCAGATCGTGCGCGCAGCGATCTTCGCCGGTGAGCCGCTCTATCGGTTCAAGCTCGCCGCCGCCGATTCGAGCGCGTCGCTGCCGGTCGCCGTGGCGGATGGCATGCGCGCCTTCACGGTTCCCGTCGACGAGGTCACGGGTGTGGGCGGCTACGTGCTCTCGGGATCGTACGTCGACGTGATCGGCACGTTCCGCAACGTCCACGAATCCATGTTCGGCCATTCGCGCGGCGAGACCTTCTCGAAGGTCATCCTGGAGCGCGTGAAGGTGCTTGCGTCGGGTCCGCAGATGGAGCAGAACGACCTGGGCAGCCGGTCGCGAGGCGAGGGCAACACTGGACGTGCCGCGATTCTCGCTCGTGACCACAACGCGCCGACGAGCGCGACGCTGCTCGTCTCGCCTTCTCAATCCGAGAGCCTCGCGCTGGCCGTCAAGGAAGGGTCGATCCACCTGGCGCTGCGCAACTATCAAGACGAAGGTTCCGGCCAGACGACGGGGATCACCAAGGAAGAGCTCCTCGGGCTCGCGTTGCCGGAGCCCGGTTTCGTGCCGCAGGGGCGCGAGCCCGCGCCGCAGCCGACCGGTCCAGCGGTCGAGGTCATCCGCGGCAGCGAGCGCAGCTCGGTGAGCTTCTGAGGATGGGCGCCCGCCAGCCCCGGCACGCGCCAGAGGACACGACAGGATGAGCGGAATGCCACGACGAGATCGGCGTACGGGAGTCCTGGGCGGGCGGCGTCTCGCCACGCGCCTCGCGGTGGCCCTCGTGTCGGGCGTCCTGGTCGCGGGCGTGCCTGCGCCCGAGACCGTACGCATTCCGGTCGGACAGAGCGTCTCGCTGCCGCTCGGATCGCCGGTTTCCAAGATCAGCGATGCCGACAGCTCGGTGGTCGGGTACTTCCTGAACAGCGCCGACCAGATCGAGATCGTGGGCCGGGGGACGGGAAGCTCGCCGCTGCGCGTGCGCTTGGCGGACGGCAGCTCGCGGTTGTTCCAGGTCGATGTCGTCCCGCCGGGCGCCGTCCCCGCCGAGCCCGAGCCCATCGTGGCTTCGGCGGCGACGGCCGCCGCGACGCCGGAAGCCGCGCCGCTCGCGGTTTCGGCCGCCGCTTCGCCCGCGGACGATGCTTCCGAGCTCGAGCTGGGCGTCGGCGAGACTCAGTCGTTCGACGTCACGGGCACGGCCACGCGGATCGACGTTGGCACCGCGGGAATCGTCGATGTCGAACGGAACCATCCCGGCGAGGTCACGCTGGTCGGCCGAGCGCCGGGGCGGACCGACATCACGCTGACCGGCAGCGGGGGCGTGACGTCGCGCTACTCGGTGCGCGTGGTCTCGCGAGGTGGAGCCGAGCCCAGTGACGTGCTCAGCGTCACCGAGGTGCCGCCCGTTTCGGCGGCGAGCGCCGAGGAAGCGTTGCCGGAGCCGCCCGCGGAGCGCGTCGCGGATCTGCCGCCGCCGCCTGCCCCCGCGTACCCACCGGAGTCGGAGATCGGTCCGCTGCCGGCGAACCTGAACGCGCCGCCGCCCGAGTTCGTGACGCCGGAGAAGATCGGCGAGCTCAAGAAGAGCATCGACGAGTTGCGCGGCCAGATCGCCGCGCGGCCGTCGGCTGCGGCCCCGCCGCCGCCGGCTTCATCGATTCAGCCCGCCCAGCTCAAACAAGCCGTGCGCGAGGTGCTCGCCGAATCGGCTCCACCTCGCGAGCAGGTGTGGCGTCCCGCGCCGCGGGGCGCGGCTCCGACACCCGCGCCGGCCACGAGCCTCGACGTGCATCCCGAGGGCCGCGAGCCGCTCGCTCCACGAGCCGAGCCCGCCGCACGTCCGGCCGCCGAGACCCCACGCCCCGCGCCGCAGCCCAAGCCTCCCGAGCTGCGACCCATCGTGCGGCTCGCCGAGCTCAGCGATGGGTTGCTCTCGCTCGGTGTAGGTCGGTCGCGAGTCCTGGTGCTCGATTCCCCCGCCAAGCGCGTCGCCGTGGCGAATCCCGACGTCGGTGACGTCGTGATGGCCACGCCGTCGCAGCTGGTGGTGAACGGAAAGTCGAACGGCACGACCGACCTCGTCATCTGGGACCAGAACGATCGCGGCACGCAGGTGAAGGTACGCGTCGAGGCGCAGGGCAGCACCGAGAAGCAGGTGTTGCTCAAGTGCAAGGTCGCCGAGGTGCAACGGCAGGCGATGCGCGAGCTCGGGATCGACGCCGCGGTGCTGCTCGACAGCAACGTCGTCAAGGGCGGCCTCGGGGTGGTCACGCGGGGCGGGGGCGTGTTGCCGGGCGTGGTTCCCGGCACTCCCAGCGGCGACGTGCTCGGTTCCAGCGGACAGCTCCCCGAGAACGCGGATCTCACGATCTTCCAGCCCGATCGCGGGATCTTCGCGTTCCTGAAGGCGCTCGAGAAGCGCGGCGTGGCGCGGATCCTGGCGGAGCCGAACCTGGTCGCGATCAACGGCCAGGAAGCGCATTTCCTCGCGGGCGGCGAGGTGCCGATCCCGATGGTCACCTCGGTGCAGACCGGCGAGCTGCCGCGGGTGACCGTCGACTACAAGGAATTCGGCGTGAAGCTCAACTTCCGGCCCACGATCCTGGACGACGAGACCATCTCGCTGCACGTGATGCCGGAGGTGTCGAGCCTGGACTTCTCGAACGGCGTGGTGCTCTCGGACTTCAAGATCCCAGCGCTCGACACGCGCCGCGCCGAGACCACGATCCAGCTTCGCGACGGCCAGTCCATCGTCATCGCCGGGCTGATGATGACGCGCAAGGAGCAGGGCGAGTCCAAGGTGCCGTGGCTCGGCGACGTGCCGTTCTTCGGGAATCTGTTTCGCAACGACGATGGGCAGAACACGGAGACCGAGCTGGTGATCCTGCTGACGGCGCGCATCGTGCGGCCGCTGCCCGCGGGCTCGACGCCCACGCTCGCGTTCGATCGGGTCGAGACCCACTGACGTATCGCGACGTCAGGCGGTGGTTCGGCGCATGCGCGCGCGATGGCATCGCGACGAATCCGGGCAGGCGATCGTGCTGTTCGCGATCGGCCTGCTGCTGATCGTCTCGGTGATCGCGGTGGTGCTCGACGTGGGGATCGTCGCCACCGCGCGTACCGAGCTCGAGGACGCGACCGCGCAGGCGGCGCTCGCCGGCGCGACGCGTTTCGCCGAGTGCCCCAAGCCCGCAGCGGCGCTCGTCAACGACGTTCGAGCGCGTGCGCGAGAGGTCGCGAGCGCCAACGCCGTCGCGGGAGCGGGGCTCACCTTGGCGCCGTTCTCGGACGTCGAGGTCGGTTTCACGCTGCCCACCACGCAGGCGTACACCAAGTCGCCGCCAGGCGAGGAATACAAGGCCAACACGGTGCGGATCACCGGACGCCGCAACGACGCCGCGCCCGATGGCGCGGTGCCGCTCGTCATGGGTGGCGTGCTCGGCACCAGCGAGTCGGCGACCAGCACCCAGGCGTGGGCGATCGCCGACGGGCCGGGCTACATCAACACCGACCTGGCGCTGGCGCTCAACGAGTGCGGCGTGCTCGGCGCGTTCGGTCCGGGCGACGGGCCGGTCCCGTATCCGCTCACGGTCAACATCGACGACCCGAGCTTCGCGCTCGGCTCGTTCGGGGTACGTCCGTTCCACCCGGATGCGCGCACCTACGCCGTCTGTCCGCCGCCGGTCACCCCGGTCTTCCCCGATCTCATCGCGTCGCCGCCGTTCTCGGCGGACCAGGATTGCAGCGACGAGATCCTCTTCACCTCGGGCGCGATCGGCTTCAATCTGCTCTGCGATGGCAGCCCGGACCCGCCGTCGGTGTGCGCGCTGCTCGGCGATCTCTTCGGCGAGCCGTTCATGCAGGTGCACGACGATCTCCTGCTGCATAGCTCGTTTCTTCAGCCCGAGCTGGCGTTCGCGTTCAGCGGCGGCGATCTCTCGCAGCTCGTCGGCGAGTACGTCGTGCCGGTGTACTCGAGCCAGGAGATCCGCACGTTCGAGGACTTCGATCTCACGTCGATCTTCGTCGACTCGATCCCGCTGCCGCCGCTCGAGCTGGTGAGCCCGGTGTTCGGCACCCTCGACGTGGGGTTGGTGGTGAACCTCGATTGGCCGAGCCTGCCGGTCTCGGTGCGCTACTCGCCGACGGTCGGCTTCGCCAAGTACCGAGTGACCAGCGCCACGCCGATCATGAAGACGATCGTGCTCACGGTGAGCCTCGATCTCGGGAGCTGCTCGGCGAATGGCGGGTTGTGCGACGGGCTCGACTGCTGCGCGCTCTTGGACTTGCTCTTGTTTCCGCTCGACCTCGAGGTCGAGTTGCCGGTGGTCACGGGGATCGACTTCGACGGCGAGATCCTGCGCGGCCAGACGGTCGACACCTGGCTGGTGGGCGGCGTGAACTTCGGGATCTCGGCCACCGCCGGCACGGGGCCGCGGCTCATCGATCCCTCGAACAACGGGAACTGAACGCCGCGTGGCTGTGGTGACTCGGAGGATGGTTCGCTAACATGCCGGCCGGGCACCGAGTCGCGAGGACGTACGCGGAAAGCCGAGGAACGTGAGTGATGGGTCTTCGTGATCGAAGGGGCTCGCAGTCTCGCCAGGGCAACGAGGAACCGGCCGCTGGTGCCGGGCGGCTCGATGCGTTCAAGGCCGAGCTCCATCAGCGCGTCATCGACCGGCTCGACCTGACCGCATCCGGCGCGCTCGATCCCGACTCGCTGACGCGCCAGGTCCGCGGCGCGGTCGCGGCGCTGCTCGACGAGGGGCGCGTGGCGCTCACGCGCGAGGAGCGGGACGCGCTCACGGACGAGCTCGTCCACGAGACGGTCGGCTTCGGCCCGCTCGAGCGGCTGCTCGCCGATCCCGCGATCACCGACATCCTGGTCAACGGATGCGATCGTGTGTACGTCGAGCGCTTCGGCAAGCTCGAACGAAGCCCGGTCAAGTTCCGCGACGACGCGCACCTGAAGCTCATCATCGACCGGATCGTCGCCAAGGTCGGACGGCGCATCGACGAGGCCTCGCCGATGGTGGACGCGCGGCTTCCCGATGGCTCGCGGGTGAACGCGATCATCCCACCGCTGGCGCTCGACGGTCCGTGCCTCTCGATCCGCCGCTTCTTCGCCGAGCGCCTGACGATGGACGATTTGCTGTCGCTCGGCTCGGTGACGCTTCCCATCGCCACCTTGCTGCGCGCGGCGATCCGTGCGCGGCTCAACGTGCTGGTCAGCGGCGGAACCGGCGTCGGGAAGACAACGCTGCTCAACATCCTGTCGGGCTACATCCCGGCGAGCGAGCGCATCGTCACGATCGAGGACTCCGCCGAGCTCAAGCTCCACCAGGACCACGTGGTACGGCTCGAGACGCGGCCGCTCAACGTCGAAGGTCGCGGCGAGGTGACGCAGCGCGACTTGGTGCGCAACAGCCTGCGCATGCGGCCCGATCGCATCATCGTGGGCGAGGTCCGCGGCAACGAAGTCTTCGACATGCTGCAGGCGATGAACACGGGCCACGACGGCTCGATCGCGACCATCCACGCCAACTCGCCCCGCGACGCCCTGCACCGCCTCGAGATGATGATGCTGCTCTCGGGGATCTCGATGCCCGAGCGCAGCATCCGTGAGCAGATCGCATCCGCCATCCAGCTGCTGATCCACGCCGTGCGGTTCTCGGATGGCAGCAGGCGCATCACCCGCGTCTCCGAGATCGTCGGCATGGCGGGTGAGTCGATCGTCGTCGAGGACCTGTGGGTCTTCGAGCGACACGGCATCGACACGGACGGCAAGGTGCTGGGCCGGTTCCACACCACCGGCTATCGCCCGCGTTTCCTGCCGATGCTCGAGTCCTGCGGCGAGACGCTGCCCGACGCGATGTTCGAGCCCGATGCCCGGGGCCAGTGAGGCCGGCTGACGATGGAAGCGCTACCGTTCGCGATGCTGGTGGGGCTGGCGTTGTTCTTCATGCTGGCGTTCGGCGCCACGGTCGCGGGCGTGTTTCGTGGGCCAGCGCGCGCCGCGCTCGGCGCTCAGCCCCTCGCCGCTTCCGGCGCCGCCGGCGCGGCGACGACCGTTGCCACGGGCGCGAACCTGCGCACGCGAGCGCGGAGCGGCTGGTCGTTGCCGTCCCGCGGTGCGCTGATCGTCGGCGTGACCGGGCTCCTGACGCTGCTCGCGTTCGCCGTGCCGCCGCACCGGCCGATCCAGATCGTCGCGGGAGCGATCCTCGGGATGCTCGTCAGCTCCTCGCTGGCACGGGCGCTCGCCGAGCGGCGGCAGGCGGCGTTCACCGCGGTGCTTCCCGACGCGCTCGATCTGCTCGCCAGCGCGATCCGCACCGGACAGCCGATCCGCGCCGGCCTCGACCTGGTCGCTCGCGAGATGCCCGATCCGCTCGGCGCGGAGTTCGCCATCGTGACGCGCGACATCGAGCTCGGCCTCGGCGAGGTCGACGCGCTCGAGGGTTTGGCCGAGCGGCTCGACTCGCTCGACGTGCAGATGCTGGTGACGTCGATCGCGGTGCAGAAGGAGGTCGGCGGCAACCTGCCGGAGGTGCTGGGCATCCTCGGGCAGACCATCCGCGCGCGCTTCCGCATCCAGGGTCAGGTGCAGGCCTACACCGCGCAGGCGCGACTGTCGGCCAAGGTGCTGATCGCGTTGCCGGTGCTGTTCGCGACCATCCTCTACGTGATTCGCCCCACGTACCTGGCGGTGCTCGTCACCGACCCGGCCGGACACGCCTTGCTGGCCGTGGCGCTCGGGGGCTGGCTCATCGGCTGGGTCGTGATCCGCTGGATCCTGTCCGTGAACGTGTGAGCGACGAGGGAATGGCATGAGCGACTCGGCCGCAGCCGCATCGGTGAGCATCCTCGCGGGCGCCGCGCTCTTCACGGGGCTGGTGGCGTTCCACACGCTCGCGCGGCGCGCGGGCGCTCGGCCCTCCGCGACCAACGGCGGCAACGGCGCCAACGGTGGCCACGAAGACTTCCTCACCAAGCTCGCGCGCTGGACGCCGCGCGCGCCGGCCTTGGCGCAGCGCTATCAACCCGTGCTGCAGCACGCCGGATACCAGCGGCCCGAGCACGTCGACGGCTTCTTCGGATTGATGGTGCTGGGTGGCTTCCTGGGGCTCGTGATCGCCGCCCTCGGGATTCCTGGCTCCGGGCTCGCGCCGTCGTTGCAGGCGGTGTGGATGCTCGCCGCGCCGGCGGCGGGTTGCGTGCTGCCGGTGTTCTGGCTGCGGGCGCGGGAGCGCGAGCGGCAAGCGGAGATCGCGCGCACGCTGCCGGATGCGCTCGATCTCATGAAGATCTGCCTCGACGCCGGCCTGGCGATGGAGCCGGCGATGACCCGCATCGGTGACGAGCTGAGCAAGCGGCGCTCGGTGCTGGGCCGCGAGCTCGTGCTCACGAGTCGCCAGATCCAGGCGGGGCGAAGCCGCGCGGAGGCCTTGCAGGCGCTCGCCACGCGCTGCGGCGTGCCCGAGCTCAGCAACGTGGTCATGCTGCTCAACCAGACCGAGCGGCTCGGCATGGGCATCGGAGACGTGTTGCGAACGGCGGCGGACACCAGTCGTACCCGGAGGCTGCAGCGCGCCGAGACCGAGGCTTCGCAGGCGTCGGTCAAGATGATCTTCCCGCTCGCGCTCTTCCTGTTGCCGGCGATGCTGCTCGTGGTCCTCGGACCCGCGTTCCTGCAGCTTCAGCGCGGACTCGCGCCTCTCATGGGCGGGCCGTGAGGCGGGTGTGACGGAAGGAGTCGTACAGGTTCGGAACCTCAGCAAGAGCGTCGTGATCGTGCACGACCTCGAGGTGGCGCACTCGCTCCGCGCGCGGATGCGTGGGCTGCTCGGCCGCGACGGTCTGGAAGCCGGGTGCGGGCTGTGGATTCGACCGTGCACCAGCATTCACACGATCGGTATGCGCTTCGCCATCGATGCGGCGTTCGTGGATGCGGCGAGCAGGGTCGTGCGCGTCTATCGTGCCTTGCCGCCCTGGCGGGTGACCCGAATCGTGTGGGGCGCGGTCGGCGTGCTGGAGCTCGCGGCAGGAACGCTCGCGGCCAGCGACACCGCGGTCGGCGATCAGCTCGATCTGGGCACGGTCGTCGAGGCGGAGCGCGCGCGCCGTCGTGGGTTGCGCGGCGGCGACGTACCGGCCCCCGCGTGGGGTCCCGCGCTCGGAATCCACCGCAACTCAAGCGCTGCGCTTGCTGATGCGCCAGCCGGCGCCGACTCGAGTGCGTGCCGCGAAGTCCTGAGATTCCTTCCGTTTTCCCTTGACCGCTCGCAACGAGTTCCGGTATACCCGTTTCAAATCGAGCCCCGGCACGCTAGAGCCTGGTGAGCGCTCGAGACCAGAGGACCGATGCGGGCGGCGGCCAAATTCACCTTCGGCGTGGTGGGATGCGGTGCGGCGATCGTGGTGCTCGGTCCATTGATCATGAAGCTCATGGACCTGGTGTTCAAGCTACTGGTGAAGTGACGGGCTGGAGCGACCGGATGCCCAGGACTTCGCGATCCGTCGTCATATCCGAGCGGTGCGTGCGTCCCGGCGCCGCTCGCAGACTCAGCGCGATGGCCTCGGCGAGCCTGTGGGGCGTCGCGCTGCTGGTGTGTTTGTTCACGTCGCTCGCGGGGTGCGCGGCCGACGTGAACCCGGCCCAACCCGGCCCGGTGGACGCGGACGTCTCCGCCGCGCCCAAGCTCTCCGCCAAGGGCGCCCCTCAAGCGAGCTCGGCTCCGTCGGCTGCGGCCGTGCCCGTGCGTGCGGACGCCAGCGGCAACGGCGCGACGCCGCAGAGCTACGTGATCCAGCCCGGCGATCAGATCGAGGTGCGGTTCCTCTACCATCCGTACTTCAACGCCACGGCGCCGGTGCGCCCGGACGGGAAGATCACGTTGCAGATGGTGCACGACGTGCAGGCCGCCGGTCTCACGCCGATGCAGCTCTGGTATTACCTGACCAAGCGCTACGAGCAGCTTCTCGACCGCGAGGACATCACCGTCACGCTGAAGAGCTTCGCCGCGGCGGGCAAGGGCCAGTCGATCTACGTCGGCGGCGAGGTGGCGTTGCCCAAGATGCTCGAGATGACGCCCGGGATGACCGTCGTCCAGGCGCTCTACGAGGCGGGTGGCATCCGCGACACGGGCAACACGGAGAGCATCCTGGTGTTGCGACGGCTCTACGCGTCCGACCATCAGGTGCTGAGCGTGAACGTCGAGCAGGTGCTCGAAGGCAGAGCGCCGGACCTCACCCTCGAGGACCGCGACGTGATCTACGTGCCGAAGACGTTCATCGCGCAGGCGAACGTCTACGTCGACCAATACCTCAATCGAATCGTGCCTCGCTGGGTGACATCGGCGTTCGCCTTCACCTACCCGATCGGCAAGGTCGAGACCCAGACCCAGGTGATTTCAGCGCCCAACTGAAACGCATCAGCCAACGGGGCGAGGACATCTTTCGGTCATGAGCAAGAATTTCGAGGTCCTGGAGAAGAGTCTCCGGGAGGGCACCGGGTCTGGCACGGGAACGGGTGCGCTGGCACACGCGGGACTCACCCGCGAGGCGGCGCTGGTTCAGCCGGCCACGATCCCGCCGCGTTTCCGAGTGCCCGACGACGTCGCCGAAGAGTTCATCAAGCTCAAGACCAACCTCGCCATCGGCCGATCCGCCCAGCCGCTACGCGTGATCCTCGTCACGGGCGCCAAGCACGGGGACGGGACCAGCACGGTGGCGAGCAACCTCGCCATCGCGTACGCCGCCGACGGGAGCCACCGCGTGTTGCTGATCGACGCGGCGTTTCACCGGCCGGCCTTGCACCGCATCTTCCGTTTTCCGCGCGACCCGGGGCTCACGGACCTGCTGGTGGGGACCGGAGATTTCGAGGAGCCGCTCAAGGCGTCGCCGATCCCGGATCTCACGGTGCTCACGGCTGGACGTCCCTACGGCAACCCGACGCGGCTCTTGGAGGGCGAGCGCTTCACGCAGTTGCTGGCGTTCGCACGCGAGCGCTTCGACGTGACGATCCTCGATGCCAGCCCGATCCTGCCGTACTCGGACGCGCGGGTGCTCGCGACGAAGGCCGATGGGTGCTTGCTGGTCATCCAGGCCAACCACACCCAGATCTCCGCGGTGGAGCGAAGCAAGCGACAGCTCGTCGCGATGGGCGCGAAGGTGGTGGGAGCGGTGATCAGCCGCCAGCGGCACTTCGTGCCCGAGTTCCTCCACGAATGGGTGTGATGGCGTCCGCCAGGGAGTCGAACGCGTGAACGCACCGAGCGGTGGACCCAGCTACGAGAGTAGCTTCTACAACTTCCTGTTCGTGCTGTTCAAAAGGAAGTGGACCGTGCTCGCCACGTTCGTGGTGACGCTCGGCTCCATCCTGTTCGGGACCTACCTCGAGACGCCGCTCTACGAGGCCTCCACCAAGGTGTGGATCCACAAGAATCCCAAGCAGTCGATCCGCTTCTTCGGCGACATCGAAGTCCCGCAGATGCCGATCAGCCTCTACTCGCCGACCAGCAACATCGTCGAGGTCGCGGTCGCGCAAGAGATCGCCGTCCAGATGGTCAAGGAAAATGGCCTGGACGAGCGGCGGCGCAAGATCAAGGAAGAGCCGACCGAGTTCCGCGACGTCTTCATGTACTGGTACAAAGCGGTGCTCAAGGCGCCGATCAAGGCCGTGAAGTGGGTGCTGATCGAGCTGCACATCCTCGAGCCCTCGCAGCGCGCGTGGTTCGCGGAGGCCGTGGACGAGTTCGCGAACGACGTGCTCGACATCAGCTCGGTGGGTCTCGAGACCGAGGTGATGAGCGTCGGCGTCTGGCTGGACGATCCGGTGCTCGCGGCGAAGATCGCCAATTCGCTGACCGACGAGGTGATCACGCGCCTGCGCAAGATGGACACCAAGGACGCGGACATCTCGTTCGAGTTCGCGCGGGATCAGGTGGTCAACTCGGAGCGCAAGCTGCGCGAGGGCGAGGCCGCAGTCAGTGAGTTCAAGCGCCAGACCAACGTGCTCAGCCTCGAGGACGAGAAGCGGATCAAGCTGGATCAGTTCGCCAAGCTCGAAGCCGACCGCACCGAGATCCTCAGCAATCTCGCCCTCTACGGCGAGAAGCACCGACAGGCGGAAGAGGACCTCAAGCAGCAGCAGGCGCGCTTCGGCTCACTCGAGCTCTATCGCGAGATCGAGAAGAAGGCGCTCGAGTATCGTCAGACCGAAGCGAGCCTCCGGGCCAAGATGCAGATCCTCGACCAGGAGATCGATCGCCAGCGCGGCGAGCTGGCGTATCTGAACGAGGTCGAGTACGAGCTGGCGCGCCTCGAGCGCGACGTCTCCATCAGCCGCACGATCTACAACAACCTGCGGGCCAAGGTGGAAGAGCTCGAGATCCAGCGAGTCAAGCAGTTGCCCGAGTACGAGCTGCAGGTGATCGATCGAGCCCTGATCCAGCCAGGCGCGGACGCGGACTGGCCCGATTGGACGATCACCATCATCGTGGCCGTCGTCGTGGCGTTGGTGCTCGCCCTCGGCTTGCCGTTCCTGCTCGAGTTCTGGGACGACACGCTGCGCAACGCACGCGAGGTCGAGGACCGGATCGAGGTCCCCGTGCTCGCCTCGATCCGCGACTACTGAACGTCGTCTCGCGCTCGTTCCCCCGCGATGGGCCCGAGGGGCCGGTTGCCGGCTCGATCGGGATCGGCGCATTCGCTCGCTGCCGAAGCGAGCGGACGACGGGTTACGCGCAGTCGACACGCGTGTTTGTGCGTGTCGAGAGTCGGGCCATATACTGGCCTGACGCGCGACCGTGAAGGTCGACAGCGAAGGAGATCCGCTCGTGCTCGAGAACGAAGCAAGCACCGCTGGTGGCATCGACTGGCACACTCACGAGACCGAGTGGTCCCGTCGTCCCCGCGTCAACAAGACCATTCATGCGGTGAGCTTCCGCGCTCACGGCGGCAAGCTCTTGAAGCGCAATGGCCTGGGAGTCCTCAAGGCCGTCGAGATCATGAAGCTCAAGGGCAAGGCCAGCTCGTATTGCTACAACGACCCGGTGGTGCTGCAGATCGAGAACACCAACGTCTGCAACCTGAGCTGCGAGTTCTGTCCGCGGCACCGCGACAAGAAGTACATCCCGAAGGAGATGGGGATCGACGAGTTCCGGGAGATGCTGGATCCGTGGATCGACTCGGTGTTCTCGATCCACCTCTTCGGGCGCGGCGAGCCGCTGGTCGGCAAGCACATCTTCGAGATGATCGATCACGCCGCGGGGCGCGGCGTGCCCCACGTCTCCATCACCTCCAACGGGTTCTTGCTCACGCGCGAGCGGGCGCGGGAGCTCTCGCGGAGCCGCTTGAGCGAGCTCCGGATCTCGGTCGATGGAGCGACCCCCGAGACCTTCCGCAAGCTGCGGCAGGACGACCTCGGGAAGCTGATGGAGAACGTGCGCTACTTCACGTCGATCTCCGAGATCCCGGTCTCGCTGAACTTCGCGCTCAACGCCGTGAACTGGGACGAGATCAAGATGATGCCGGGGCTCGTCAAGGCGCTCGGCGGCAACGCCCTCCGGGTCTTCCCCGTCAACACCTACGACGAGGCGATCGAGGACGACATGGGCCTCGGACGCGACAAGCAGCGCCAGTACGGAGCGATCGGGCGCGAGGTCGAGGCGATCTGCAAGGAGCAAGGCCTCCAGTTCATCATGGACAAGGAAGTCGTGAGCGAGTGCGTGATCCCGTTCGTGATGGCGTTCATCAACGTCGACGGGATGCTCACGCCGTGCTGCAAGCTGGAGGAGATCCCGCTCGAGGACGTCAAGGCCGAGGGCTTCCGCAAGGCTTGGAATGGGCCACGGATGCGGGCCTTCCGCGATGCGCTGATCACCAAGAACTACCCGACGCCGTGCACGAAGATTCAGTGCATTCGCGATTTTCGTCCGCAGCCGGGCGAGGCCTGAACGCGTAGTCGCGCGCGTGTCGCGCGCGGGATCCTGACCCGCCGTCGTCGATCGACTCGCCATCCTCGACCGCTGGAGCCGAGCGCGGCTCGCCCATGGTCGCGATCCACGAGCGTTTCCCTCATCCACCTCGGGAGGTGGCTTCATGACGCGATCCAGAGCCGGCGCGTTGCGCCTGGTCGTCGCCTCGTTCTTGGCCATCGCGCCGCAGTTCGCGTGCGCCGGAGCGAGATGTCCCGGCTACACGCCGCTCGCCCAGCCGCTACCGCTGCGTTCCGCGGGCGACCAGACGGCGATCGGCCTCGAGTGGGTGTACATCGACATCCACGACTCGGTCCCGGTCCACGCCTCGGCGCTCGCCGAGATGGGCCTCACCGCCGTCAAGCATTTCCCCAGCCACGTGCTGTGGGGCGACATGCAGTCGGGTCCGAAGGCCGAGATCGACTTCCAGCGGCTCGACGACTACGTCCGTGAGTACCAGCGCGCCGGGTTCGGCGAGCTGGTCATGTGCCTGCGGGCCAATGCCAAATGGGCGTCGCGAGGCGGCGGTCTGCTGACCGCGGCGCTCGACAATCCGAATCCGAAGCCGGAGCACTACGAGCGTTACGAGCGTTGGATCCAATCGGTGGTCGAGCGCTACGACGGCGACGGTCGCGACGACATGCCCGGCTTGCGGTGGCCCGTCCGCTACCTGGAGATCGGGTCCGAGTACTCGAGCTTCGAGGGTGGCCCCGTCTCCGAGTACCTCGAGACGCTCGGGCACGCGTACCGCGCGGCGCACCGAGCATCGCCGAACGTGATCGTGGCGCACGCGGCGTTCATGCCGACCACGGCGTTTCGCAAGCGGCCGCCCGCGACGGTCGAGGGGTATCGGGCCGCCTTCAAGCAGATCGAGGTCGATCCGACCCATGGCATCGAGGATCTGTGGGCCATCCTCGATCATCCCGAGAGCTTCGACGTCCTCAACTTCCACGCGTTCGCGAGCCCGAGCGAGATCGAGGACACGCTGCGCTGGCTCGATTTCGAGAGCAAGCGGCGCGGCTACCGCAAGCCGGTGATGATCAGCGACACGTTCCCGACGCCCTTCATCGCCTGGGGACCCGCCACGAGCTGCGACGGCCCCAAGGAGAAGCTCGGCAAGGTGATTCCACCCGCCGTCGAGGCCGATCGCTGTCGCCTGGCCGAGTTCTTCTCGAAGCTGGTGGCCGACGACGACAAGACCGTCCGCTGGACGCAGGGCTTCGTGGCCGAGGATTCGATTCAACGCGCGATCGTGTCCGCCGAGCAGGGCGTGCGGCTCGTGAATCTCGCGTACACCACGGACCTGCCGTTCCTCACCGGACGGCTGATGCGCGGCGGCGCCGGGATTCCCGCATGGTCGGGATTTCTCGAGCTCAAGGGGAAATGCGTCGACGAGCGTCGCCCCGCGTTCTACGCCACCAAGCAGATGATGGGCCATCTGCGCGATTACCAGGGCATCCAGCGTCTTGCGTATCCCGACCCCGAGGTGCGCGTGTATCAGATCCGCTCGCCAGGCGCGCCGCGCTGGGTCGCGTGGCTGGACCCGGGCCGACTGGTGCTCCCGGGAGACGAGATCCCCCGCAAGTCGATCCGCCTCTCCGTGGGTGCCAGCCAGGTGAGCGTCGAGCCCGTGATCAACGCACGCGGGCAGACCACCGCCGAGCGCACCGGTTTCCCGGCGCCCGATGGGCGCGTGGACGTCACCCTCACGCCTCGGCCGGTGTTCATCGTTCCCGCGGGCTGAGCGCGCCGTCGGGCAGGGCGTCGTTTCGTCGGCGTCGGGATTGAAGTAAAAGATCCAGCAACAGGGGCCGCTCCTGCCACGCGCCCGCAGCGAGGATCCGAATGCCGACCACCTGGCGACCCCATCTGGATCGTCCGTTCCGTCTCGACGATCTGCTCCTGTTCGCGGTGTTCCTGACCTTGCCGCTCGAGGGCATGGGCCTCTTGAAGCGCGCACACGCAGGCGCCGGCTTCGCGGGCGGCCTGACGTTCGCCAAGATCTTCATTCTGCTGGCGCTTGCCGCCTGGGCGGTTCGGACCATCGTCTCCCAGGACCAGTATCTGCTGCGCGCGCTCTTCGGCATCAAGACCACGCTGTTCCTGATGGGCTCGTTGCTGGTGGCTTTCTCCACGTTGGTTCAGACCAAGATTCGCCCGTATTTCAGCCAGTTCTTCGTCCAGGCGGTCAGCTTGTTCCTGCTCTACCTGCTGATCGTCGGGGTCGTTCAGGCGCGCACGCGAGTCTTCCAGTGGGCGTTGGCGGCGTTGCTCATCGGCACCATTCCGAGCTCGCTCGGCGGCGTCTACGAGGCGCTCACCGGCCACTTGATCATGAAGGGACGCGTGCAGACGCCGCTCGGACCCGAGGCGCTGACGCAGCAGCGTGGGCTCTACAAGTCCGAGTCCGGCCGCTACCGGATCGCGAGCTTCTCCGGCGATTGCGGCATTCACGGGGTGCACTGGGCCGTCTACGGGCCGATGAGCATGGCGGTCCCGTTCCTGTTCCGGCGTCGCTGGCTCAAGGTCGCGGGTTGGGGCTTCGTGATGCTCACGGTCGTGAACTGCCTCGGGACGGGCACGCGAACGGGAATGGGGTCGCTGCTCTTCGGGGTCCTGGCGTTCTTCGCGCTCGCCAAGATTCCGCACAAGCCGCAGATCGCCGCGGCAGCGATCGTCGCCGCGCTCGTGCTCGGAATCATGATGGGGGCTCCGCTGGAACGGATCCTCGGCAAGGAGCACAAGGCCGAGACGTCGACCGCGTGGCGCTTCGCCATGACCAAGATCGCCATCCAGATGATCGAGGATCATCCGATCCTCGGAGTCGGCGTGGGCAACTACGTCGGCCTCTACTACAAGTACTGCGAGAAGGTGCCCGAGGCGAACCGGACTCCCGTCATCATGCACAACGGCTATCTGGCCGTGTGGTCGGAGCAAGGCACGCTCGGCTTGATCTGCTTCCTCGGCTTCTTCGGCTCCGTCGCCCTCGATCTCTTCCGCACGGTGCGTAGACCTGCGAGCCGCTACATCCACTTCGCGGCCGCCGGGCTGCTCGGGGGGCTGGTGGCGCACTTGATCACGCAGCTCGGTTATCCGCTGCTCGGTGACGAGCTGGGTTACTGGCTCATGGGCTTCGGTGTCACGATCACCGAGCTGAATCGTCGGTTGCATGGCGAATATCCATTCCGCGGCATGGCCCAGGAATCCACGTGGTCGTCCGAGCCCGGCGCGCTCCCCGCTGCCGTGCCGGCGTGACGACGGGGCCCGACGGCGGTTGGATCCCGCCGTTTTGCGCATCGATCCGGCGCCTGGCGAACGTGCTGCTCGTGCTATGGTAGACGGATCACCTTGATGCGGCGCGCGCTCGGACGTGGTGCGCGGGTCTCGAGGCCGTTTCCCCGTTCGTGAGCCACGCGGGCGCGCGAGCGGGACGCGGGCTCACGGCTCGCCGAGCAAACCGGCAGGCAGCGGCGCCGCCACATGCGAGGCTCATGAGTTCCGCGCCCAACGCCACGACCGCCGAGCCCGACGTCACGCTCGGCATCATCACCTGGAACGCCAAGGCGCTCATGCGCCAGCTCCTCGACTCGATTCGGGAGCAGGTCCACGGCGTCGCGTACGAGATCGTGGTGGTCGACAACGACTCGCACGACGGCACCAAGGAGATGATCAAGGCCGAGTACCCCGAGGTCCGCCTGTTCGAGAACGAGCGCAACGTCGGCGTGGGACCGGCGCGCAACCGGCTGTTGCGCGAGTCCCGAGGTCGCTACGTCCTCAGCCTGGACAACGACACCACCATGCTCGCCAACGACGCGGTGGGGATGCTGGTGCGCACGATGGACGCGCACCCGAACGCGGCGGTGAGTGGTCCCAAGCTGGTCTACAAGGACGGCAGCCTTCAGCTCTCGTGCCGGCCCTTTCCGCGTCCGCTCAACATCCTGCTCGAGGGTACCGGGCTGAGGCGCTGGTTCGGCACCACCCGCTGGGTGCTCGATTACACGCTGGAGCGCTGGGATCACGCCACGTTGCGCGAGATCGACTGGATGTACGGCGCGGCGCTGATGATCCGTCGCTCGGCGTTGCCCAAGCTCGGGCTCTTCGACGAGGGCTTCTTCTATCTCTACGAGGACGTCGAGTTCTGCCTGCGCGCGAAGCGCCTCGGCTACCAGATCCTCTACATCCCCGATGCCGTGATCTGCCACCACCTGGAGCGGGAAGGGCGCAGCGTCCTGTCGAAGACGCTTCAGGTCCACGTGCGCAGCATCTTGCGGTATCTGCGACGACTCTACTTCGGCTATCCGGATGGTTTCCCGGGTGTGGCGCGGGTCGCGGCATGAGCACGGGCGAGAGTGCCACTCCGCATCCCACGGTCTGCTCGCTGTGCGGCGCGGACCAGCCGCGCTTGCGCTACCGGCTGGAGGGCTTCGACACCGTCGAATGCCCACGCTGCGGACTCGTGTGGATCGTCCTGCAGCTCTCGGAGGACGAGCTACGGCGCCTCTACGGCGCCGAGTACTTCGAGGAACGCGGCAGCTACTTCTTCGACAACGCGGTTGCCGCGCCCGGCAGCGGCGACGAGACGGAAGTCATCCGCGATTTCCGTCGCGGGGTCGATCGCATCGAGCGCTTTCGCAAGGGCGGACGGCTTCTCGACGTCGGCTGCGGCGTCGGTGTGTTCCTGGGGGTGGCGAAGGGGCGCGGCTGGGACGTCACCGGTGTCGACGTTTCCGAGTTCGCGTCGCGCTATGCCCGCGAGAAGCTCGGATTCGACGCCCGCACGGGCAAGCTCCACGAGATCGGTTTCCCGGACAAGAGCTTCGACGTCATCACGCTCTGGGACGTGTTCGAGCACTTCCCCGATCCCGCTCGCCAGCTCGCGGAGGTTCGGCGGCTGCTCAAGGACGACGGCATCATCCTGCTCGACACGCCGAACGAGCGCGGCTTGCTGCGCGAGATCGCACGGTGGGCGTACAAGCTCTCGGGCGGAGCCGTTCAGTACCCCGCACGCAAGCTTCACCACGTCTACCACCTCTTCTACTACTCGCCCGAGACGCTGACCCGCATGCTCGCGAACGCCGGCTTCGAGATCGTCGACTTCGAGAAGAAGGTCATCCCACCGCTCAAGGCCCGCGGTTCGGCGGTCGAGAAGGCGATGGTGGGCGCGTTCGGCCGCGTCGAGCGCTGGCTCGGGCGTGAGTTCGAGCTCTTGGTGATCGCGCGAAAGAGCGGTCCGTCGAGCGCGGAGCAGGGAGCTGCATCGTGAGACCACTGGAGCGCGCGCTCATCCTCGGCGGCGGCATCGGCGGCCTACGGGTCGCGAACTTGCTGGCGGAAAAGGGCGTCGCCGTCACGATCCTCGAGCGGCTCGACGAGACCGGCGGGCTGTCGCGTTCGTTCGAGCGGGGTGGCTTTTCCCTCGACATCGGGCCGCACGCGTACTACGCGGGCCAGGCCGCGATGTATCGCGACTGGATCGGGGCCGAGAACCTGCTCGACGTGCGAGGGATCTACGGCGTGGGCTACAAGCGCCGGCAGATCACCACGCCCATCAACCCCACCAATCTCATCAAGAACCTGCCCATCGGCGACTCGGCGCAGCTCGTGCTGGACATGGCGCTGCGCAAGACGCTGAAGCGCGGCCAGGCGGCGCCCGAGCACTTCGAGAACGTCGACCGGGTCATCACCCATCGCTTCGGCGAGAAGGTCACCCAGTTCTTCTTTCGCGACTACATCCCGAAGGTGACGGGCCTGCCGGCCCGCGAGGTCCACGAGGATTGGTTCCTGGAGCGGGATCGCTTCTACAAGGAGCACAACCTCTGGGCGAACTTGATCAAGACGCTGCTGCGCATCGTGAAGCCGGTGGCCACCGACGGTGCGGCCGGACAGCACGGCACGCTGCAGTTCCTGTATCCCCGAGACGGCGCCGGCCAGATCATTCGCGGCCTCACCGATCGGGTGCGCTCGCAGGGGGTCGCGATCAAGCTGGGCTACACCGTCACGGCCGTGGAGCCGCACGGTGACGGTCCCGTCACGGTGCGCGCGCGCAACGCGTCCGGTGCCGAGGAGACGTTCGAGGCCGACGCGGTCGCGAGCACGATCCCCGTGACCGCGTTGGCGGCGGGCCTGCGCCCTGCGGACCCCGGCTTGGTCGAGGCGACCAGCAAGCTGCGCTACAGCGCGCTCCGGATGTTCTACTTCATCCTCGATCGGCCGCGGCTCTCGGACAAGATCCAGATCTACTTCCCCGAGAAGAAGTACCTGTTCAAGCGCATCTACGAGACCCGCAACCTGAATCCCGAGATGGGCTCGGCCGGACGCACGGCGATCGCCGTGGAGGTCTGCATCAATCCCGGTGACGCCAACGACCAGCTTCCCGCGGAGGCCATCCAGGAGCGTCTGGTCGGCGAGCTCGGCGACTTCTACGGCGTGGGGCGCGGCGAGGTCGTCGACTGGTTCACCGAGCGAGTGACCGAGTGCTACTCGGTCTACGCCAACGACTATCGCCGCAATCTCGATCCCTTCGTGCAGAAGCTCTTCGCCGAGGATCGGGTCGTGGCGTTCGGCAGGACCGGCGCCTTCCGGTACAACTTCCTGAGCGATCGCGTGCTCGCCGCGTCGGCGAAGGTCGCCGAATACCTGCTTTCGGGCCGAGCCAAGCAAGACGTCCTCGGCCAGCCCGATCCCAAGAATCCGTTTCTCTGAGCGCGCATCGAGGAGAGAGGTCCGATCCCGTGAGCACCCCCCAGGCACAAGAGGCCGACGTCGGCGGCCGCAAGAAGCAAGAGATCTACGCATCGGAAGCCGCGTTCTTCGACGCCATCGCGGAGGGCGAGGTCGAGGCTCGCTACGGTGGCGAGCTCAAGATCCGCCCCGAGGAGCACCTCGCCACGTTGCAGCTCTACGGGCTGACCGGCGATCTGACCGGCAAGCGCGTCGTGGACTGCGCCTGCGGCACGGGCTTCTTCTCGTCGTTGCTCGCGATGCGCGGCGCCGAGGTCTGGAGCTTCGATCTCTCGCCGCGTTGCGTGGAGGTCACCCAGGAGCGCGCTCGCGCCAACGGAGTGAGCGATCGCGTCCACGCCAGCGTCCAGCCCTTCGAGCACCTCGACTACGAGCCCGCCTCGTACGACTACATCGTCGGCAAGAACATCCTCCACCACATCCCCAAGATCGAGGAAGCCGGCGAGGTGATGTACCGACTGCTCAAGCCCGGCGGGAAGGCACTCTTCTACGACCTGCAGGCCACCAACCCGATCCTGATGTTCTTCCGCAAGTACATCATCGGGAAGATCTCGTTCATCCCGAAGCGTGGCACTCCCGACGAGCATCCGCTCACCGCGGACGAGGTCGAAGCGCTCTCCAAGGTCTTCCAGGGGCGTATCCGCGTCTCGTACCCCAAGTTCCGATTCTTCGGGAAGTTCGACCGTCAGATCTTCGCTCGCCGCGTGAAGCTCGTGAGCATGATCTGCGACGGTCTCGATCGGTTCATCTACGATCATTTCCCGTCGCTTCGGAAGTACAGCTACAAGATCTTCGTCGAGCTCACGCGCTGAGCCGACGCTCGGCCGAGACGAGCGGACGCGCGCCCGCCCGCGGCTCGGCCGTGCCGGCAGAGCGTTGCTCGCTCGCGAGGATCGAGGATCGTTCCGGACCAGGAGTGGACGCGTGACCGGCAGCCGCGCAGCTCAGCCGCGTGTGTACCAGGTGCTGGTGGGATTGGCGCTGCGCGGCGCCGAGGTCCACGCGATCCGGCTCGCCACGCGACTGAGCGAATGCGGCGTGGCGGGCGGGCTGATCTTCAACTACGACCACGAGCCCGCCGCCGATGCTCGCGCGCGCGGGCTCGAGGTGCACGTCGTACCCAAGCATCGACGCGGTGATCCGACGGTGATCCCGCGCCTCGCGGCGACCATTCGCCGGCTACGGGCGGACCTCGTCCACACCCACCTGGTCAACGGGAATTTCTTCGGACGCCTGGCGTCGCTCTTCGTTCCGGGCTTGTCCGTGATCTCGACGGTGCACAACTACGGCGATGCGCTGGTGGCGGTGCGCAACGAGCGTGAGCGGCGCTTCATCTATCAGCAAGACATCTGGACCAGCGTCTTGGCCGATCGCGTCATCGCCGTCACCGAGAGCCTGCGCGATCGCTTGGTGGCCGACGGCATGCCCCCCGCGCGCGTGGTCGCGATCCTGAATGGCGTCGACACGGAGCGCTTCGACCCCGCGCGCGTGAGGCGGGGCGCGTTTCGCGCCGAGCTCGGGATCGCCCCGCAGACGTGTCTGCTGGCGTCGGCGGGTCGCCTGGTGCCTCCCAAGGGCTTCGACCGCTTCCTCGAGGTGGTTGCGGGCCTGCGCCAGCGCGGCGTCGACGCCGCGGCGCTGATCCTCGGCGACGGGCCGGAGCGCGAGCGGCTGCTCGCCCAGGCGCAGAGCCTCGGCCTCGGGGCTCGCGTGTTCCTGCCTGGCTATCGGGACGATCTCGAGCAGGTCTACGCGGACATCGACGGCTTCGTGCTGTGCTCCGAGACCGAGACCACCTCGCTCGTCACGCTGGAAGCGATGGCGATGGAGAAGCCCGTGGCGGTGTGGGCGGTCGGTAGCTTGCCGGAGGTGCTCGTCGGCGAGAGCGCGGGATTCCTGGTGCCGCACGGGAACGTCGGCGGGCTCGTCGATGCGGTGGCGCGCTTCGCCGCCGATCCGGCGCGCGCCGCGGACATGGGGAGGGCGGGGCGCGGAATCGTCGAGGCGCGGTTTTCCGAGCGCGCCCAGATCGCCGCGACCGTCGCGGTGTACCGCGACGCGCTCGCGCGCCGCGGTAAGCGCTTCGCATGCTTCGAGACCGTCGCGTCGCCCACGGGCGGCTGACGCGGGGTTCCAGAGATCGGCTCGAGGTTCATGGGCAGGGAGCGTGCGCGATGAAGGTGGTGATGGTGAACTCGGTCTCGTTCCTGCCGACGCAGGGCCGCTATCGCTGGGTGTACGCCCAGGCGAAGAGCCTGGTCGACGCGGGGCACGAGGTGCATCTGCTCGCGTGGGATCGCACGCTGGAAGCGCCCGCGCGCGAGCGGATCGACGGCATCGAGGTGGAGCGCATCCGCGTCAAGGCCGGCTTCGGCAGGCTGTCGCCGATTCGCACCGCGTTCCGCCTGTTGTGGTTCCACCTGCGCCTGCTGGCGCGGCTCCTCGCGATCGATGCCGACGTGCTGCACACGTTCAACCCCGACGTCATCCCGCCGGTGGCGCTGGTGGCGTGGCTCAGACGCAGGCCCCACGTGATGGCGCTGATCGAGCCGCACTACTACTACAACTGGCCGGATCGCGTTCGCCCGCTCATCAAGCTGCTCGACGCGGCGGAACGGCACTTCGCGCTGCGCGCCAGCGCGGTGGTGGTCCACAACCTCTACCAGGTGAACAAGTTCACGCAGATGGGCGTGCGTCGCGTGGTCCACTTGGCACAGGTGCCGGATCGCGCGCTCGCCGACGAGGAGCTGCCGGACCGCTCGCGGCGCGAAGGACCGGTGGTGTTCGGTCGTATCGGCACGGTCTTCGGCGGCATCAACGGCATCGAGGAGCTGATCCCCGCGTTCAAGATGGTGCTCGACGAGGGTCACGCGGCGAAGCTGCTCATCGCCGGGCGCGTGTCGCCCGAGTTCGAGGCTCAGTTCGCCAAGCTGGTGGCACCGCTCGGCGACGCGGTGGAGGTCACCGGCGCGTTCCATCCCAACGACATCGCCAAGCAGTACGAGCGCATCGACGTCTCGATCCAGCTCACACCGCGCACGATCTTCTACCGCTACATCACGCCCACCAAGTTCACCGACTCGCTCGCCCACGGCGTGCCCGTGATCTCGTCCGCCATCGGCGACGTGCCGTATCTGGCGGAGAAGACGGGCGCCGCGATCCTGGTCGACGAGACGGACCCCGCCAGCATCCGCGACGGCATCACCCGGTTGATCGAGGACCGCGCGCTGCGCCTGCGGATGGGGCAGGCGGGCCTCGACCTGGTCCGAAGCGAGTACTGCTGGGACCGGATGCAGGTGCGATTGCTCGATCTCTACCGCTCGCTCGAGCCGGCCCGCGCGCGGGGCTGAGCTGCGGCGGCCAGCGGGGTTAGGCGCGGCTCCCGCGCGCTCGCGCGGAGTCGTTGGTTGGACGTTGCTCGCGACGCTGTGCGAGACTCACGGATGATCCATCGCTTCCCCGCGGCGTGCTCGTCCAAGCGACGAGCCGGGGGTGCCGTGGGAACCCGCCGTGGTCGGCGGCACGGGTGCCGGAGGACGAAGTGGACGTGACGATGACGGATTCCGCCGCGGCGAGCCGTGGCGATTCGGCGATGGTGTCGCTCCTCGAGCCACCGCTGCCGACGCAGATTCAGCTCGAGCCGACCACCGTGTGCAACCTCGATTGCATCATGTGCCCGATCAATTCGCTGCAGCGGGACAAGAACATGATGACCCTCGAGGAGTTCAAGACCCTCCTGGGACGCTTCCCCAAGCTCGAGCGCATCACGATGCACGGCATCGGCGAGCCCCTCATGAACCGGGATTTCTACGGCATGATCGAGCACGCCAAGTCGCGGGGCATCCGCGTCTATTTCAACAACAACATGACCTTCATGACCGAGGACAATGCCCGCAAGCTGCTGAGCCTCGGCGTCGACGAGATCCGCACCAGCCTCGACACGCCCTACAAGGACGAGTACGCGCGCATCCGCCCCGCACGTAACCAGCGGACCAACTTCTTCGACGAGGTGGTCGAGAACGTCCGCACGCTCGTCCGGGTGCGCAACGAGACGGGATCCACGACCAAGATCAAGCTGGTCGGCGTGTGCATGGACGAGACCATCCGGCAGATGCCCGATCTCACCCGCCTCGGCGTCGAGCTGGGCGTCGACGAGATCATGATCCAGAACATGCAGCTCTGGAGCGGCAAGGACGAGTTCCGCGAGGATCGCGAGAGCAAGGTGGTCGCCGACCAGGTGATGGCCGCGGTGTACGAGGAGTGCAGGGACATCGCCTCCGGCAAGGTGCCGCTCAAGATGTGGCACCCGGGCGTCTCGCACGGCTGCAACTGGGCCGAGACGTCCTGCTACGTCACCGTGGACGGCTACGTGACGCCCTGCTGCAACTGCCCGGATCCGAAGGTCAAGAACTTCGGCAACCTCAACGAGAAGAGCCTGGAAGAGATCTGGTGGAGCGACGACTACAAGGAGTTCCGTCGCCAGCTCGCCTCGCCGGAGATCCCGCAGATCTGTGACGGCTGCGTGATCTACGGAGGGCGATTCAAGGAGTACTGATCCGCCGCATCTCGACCGAACGGCCTTGTCGCTCGACCAACCGCTGTAGTAAGAAAACGCGCTTCCGGCCGGTCCGTGTCGCGGCCTCACGTCGTCGACGACGCGTCGGCGAGCTCACGAGCCGACAGGAAGGTTCCGACGATGAAGAGCCTCCCGCTCGTCGTACCCGCCGCAGGGCGCGGCACCCGCGCGCTGCCGTACACCATGGAGCACCCCAAGGCGCTCCTCGAGGTCGACGGCAAGACGCTCCTCGAGCAAGTCCTGGACTTGGGCGCCGAGATCGGCGTCGAACACGCGTTCCTGATCGTCGGCTTCCAGGCCGAGGAGATCAAGAAGCGCTTCGGCGATCGCTACCGCACCCTCGAGCTGCGTTACGTCCATCAGCCCGAGCTGCTGGGCTTGGTGCACGCGATCAGCCAGCTCGAGCAGCACATCCAAGAAGACTTCATGATGATGCTGTGCGACGAGATCTACTTCGACACCCGCCACAAGGACGTCGCGGCGCGCTTTCGCAGCACCAATCCGGACGTGCTGTGCTGCGTGATGCGGGGCTCGGTCGAGGAGATCCAGAAGAACTACAGCGTCGAGTTCGAGGGTGACCGCGTCACCAAGCTGATCGAGAAGCCGTCGCCCGAGCAGATCACCAACCCGTTCATGGGCACGGGGACCGTCCTCTTCCACCCGACGGTCTTCGAGTACATCGCGCGCACGCCGGTGAATCCGAAGCGCAACCAGAAAGAGCTCGCGGACCTGCTCAACGTCATGATCACCGCGGGACGATACGTGAGCCTGTTCGACATCGGCGGCTCCTACGTGAACGTCAACTACGCCGACGATTACGAGCGTCTCACCAAGAAGATCCACGCCACGGGTTGATTCGGGGGGCCGCTTCATCCCCCCGCCCGCCGCGGCCCAGCCGCGTCGGGTCCCAGCCGAGGCGACTCGCCGCGCGCGCGGCTCGTCGTTGGCGCCGGGAAGGATCGGCGGCGAGCGTGGAGACCGAGTCGGCGATCATCGCCACGACGGCGATTCGCGCTGCTCCGGTCCGCGCCCGAGACGACGTCAGCTGGCCCGTTGCGGGACGGGCGAGGCGATGCCCAGCACCTCGCGATAGTAGTGGTCGAGCTCGTCGAGCGAGGCGAGGTCGCCCTTGGCCTGGTAGGCGAGGACCCGCCGCACCTCCTCGAGGATGTGGTGGGCGCGCGCCATTCGAAGCTCACCCTGCGAGCCGTAGACGTCGCGATTCCAGTCCGTGGTCGCCGGCGTGACGGGAGTGGCGCGCATCGGGTGCCCGAAGAGCCGGAACGACACCAGAAGCCCGAGCATCACCCGGAGCGTCTCGTGCGGATTCATGAGGACGAGCGCCTCGGTCCAGCGCCGCTCCTTGGCGAGCCGCACGAAGTCGTCTCCTTCGGTGCGGGTATGCGCGCCTTCGCCGGGAACGAGCACGATCGCCTCCGCTGGCACGCCCAGCTCGCGCAGCGCTCGTGTCCACACGTGGCAGCCGGGGTAGGTGGTGGTCTCGGGCGTCCGGTCCGCGCCGGTGCCGGGTATGGCGATCCGTCCGGCCACGCCGGTGCGGTGCAACTCGGCGGCGAGCCACAAGAGCCCCTCGTTGCGAGGCGGATCGTGCTCGAAGTTGCCCGGACAGCGACTGAAGACGAACGCCACCGGACACGGTGTGCGCGGCGCGGGCCAGACGGCGAGATGCCATGGCGCGAGAACTCGATCGATGTCGCTCAATGCCGTTCCTCCAGCGCGCGCAACATAGGAACGACGACGAGCTTGGGCAACGACGGCGTCTGGACGGCGTCTGGAGGAGTCTGGAGGCGCGTGTCGGCGGCGGCGCCGCCCGCTCGCGCGTGCGTCGGCTCGATGGCGATCGTGTGACGGCGCGAGCGCGATTTCGTGAGCGCGAGCCTTGACACGGGTCGAGGGGTCGGACACCTTTCGCGTTTACCGAAGGGTTTAGTATATGAAACAGCAAGTTTCATTAACTAGACCTGCGGCGGAGGTAGGGGCAGGACCGTGTCGCATCCGATCGGCGAGAGGATCAAGACGCTTCGGCTTTCGAGCCAGCTGACCCAGGAAGAGCTCGCGGCTCGTTCCAACCTGACGAAGGGTTTCATCTCGCAGGTGGAGCGCGATCTCACCTCGATCTCGCTCGAGAACCTGGCGCTCATGCTCTCGGCCCTCGACACCAGCCTGGCCGAGTTCTTCGCGGAGGAAGAGGAGAAGCCGGTCGTCTTCCGGAGGTCGGATCGGCGTTCGATGGAGTGGGGAGGATCGCAGAATCTCGAGGTGCTGGTGCCGGGCGGCACCAACCGGACCATGGATCCGACGGTCGTCCATCTCGCGGCCGGAGAGGCGTTCGGCTGCGAGCGACCGCACGAGGGCGAAGAGCTCGGATACGTGCTGACCGGAACCGTCCGCTTGCGCGTGAGCAAGAAGAGCTGGCTGCTCAAGGCCGGCGAGTGCTTCTACTACCGCGCGAACCGGATGCACGGCTTTCAGAACGAGGGCACGAACGAGGCACAGGTGTTGTGGATCGCGTCGCCGCCGCGACTGTGACGCGAGCCGATTTCCACGGTGGGAAGGTGAACATGGACCGAGGCATGGTGCCTCGGGGTTGGGACCGAAACACCATTGGGAGGATGGACCTGATGAAAGCGCTTGGGCGCCATCTCTTGGTGGAGTACAGCGGCTGCGATCACGCAACGCTGAAGGAAGTGCCTCGAATCCAGGCACTGATGGAAGAAGCGGCGCGCGTTTCCGGCGCCACGATCGTTCAGACCTGCTTCCATCAATTCAATCCGTACGGCGTGAGCGGAGTGGTGGTGATCGCGGAGAGCCATCTCGCGATCCACACCTGGCCCGAGCACGGCTACGCGTCGGTGGACATCTACACCTGCGGCGACTCCGTCGATCCGTGGAAGGCGCACGCGTTCCTGCAGCAGGCGCTCGGCGCCAGCGACATCGAGACCAACGAGCTCTTCCGCGGCCAGCTCGGCGACGAGCCGGCGTCGGCGAAGTACGGCAAGTCCGCGTTGCCCATCGTCCTGCACGCCTGATCGGGAGCGCGCGGGCGCGTGCCCCGCGCTCCTCGTTCCCCCGGCGGCGCCGAGCCCAGGCCGGCTCGGCGCCGTCGCTCACTCGCCGAGGCGCTCGCGCGGACGGCGCGCGAGAGGGAGGCCGCTCATGGAGCTGTGGTTCACCGAGGCGCACCCGTCGCACCGCGGGCTCACGTTCCGCGTGCGCCGTGTTCTGGAATCGCGGAAGAGCCGTTACCAGCAGATCGACATCCTGGAGACCGAGGATGGCGCCCGGCTCTTCGTCCTCGATGGCATGGTGATGCTCACCACGCGCGACGAGTTCGTCTATCACGAGATGCTCGCGCACGTGGCGCTCTTCGCCCACCCCGCGCCGCGCCGCGTGCTCATCATCGGCGGCGGCGATGGTGGCACCGCCCGCGAGGCGATCAAGCACCCTACCGTCGAGCACGTCGACTTGGTCGACATCGACGAGGACGTCTTCGAGCTCTCGCGCCGGCACCTGCCGGAGACCGCGGTCTCGTTCGACGACCCGCGGGTCCACCTGCGCGCCGAGGACGGCGCCGCGTTCGTGCGCGAGGCGAAGACTCCCTACGACGTGGTGCTGGTCGACTCGACCGAGCCGATCGGCCCCGGCGCGGTGCTCTTCGGCGCCGAGTTCCACGCCGACATCCACCGCGCCCTCGGGCCCGACGGCATCATGGCGTGCCAGAGCGACACACCGTTCTTCGACGGCGAGACCATCCGCACCCTGCACCGCGCCGTGCGCCCGATCTACCGCTCGCTACACCTCTACCTGGCGTCGGTGCCCGTGTACCCGAGCGGGCTGTGGAGCTTCACGCTCGGAACCAAGGGCGGCGCCGCCGGCGTGCGGCCCCGCGCACTCAGGACGCCACCCGCCGACTGGAAGCTGCGCTACTACAGCGCCGAGGTTCACGACGCGTGCTTCGCGCTGCCGCCGTTCGTCGCCGAGCTGGTCAGCTAGCGCGGCGCGCGACCACGGTGACCGTCCAGTCGAGTGGGCTCGGGCTGTCGACGAGCTTGCCGAACGGCCGGATCGCGACGAGCTCGAGCCCCGCATCGGCGAGCGCCAGGCCGAGCTCGCGCGGGAAGAAGTAGCGCATGGGATGGGTCTCGACGATGCGGTCGAGGAGGCGACGTCCGCGCCAGCGCTCCGTGGTGAAGCGGATGTCGACCGCCTGTCGGAGCAGATCGTTGCGACAGGCCGCTCGCCGGACGATCCGCTCATCGCCTCGCCGGATCTCCTTGGTGTTCGCGTGCGGCGGATCGCGAAGCACCGCGGGCCCGAACCACACGTCGAAGACGAGGGGCGCGCCGCGCTGCAGGTGGGCCGCCGCGGTCTCGAGGGCGGCCCGGAGGTCGTGATCGGCGACCTGATAGCCGAGGACGGCGAACATCGCGATCGCGGCGTCGAACCGTTTCCCGAGGCGGATCGTGCGCACGTCGCCACGGTGGGTGTCCGGCTCGACGCCGTGGCAGCGGAACTTCGTGGCGTAGGCGGAGAGCATCCCGGGCGAGCGATCCACGCCCGTGACGCGGAAGCCGCGCCGGGCGAGGAGGATGTCGTGATTGCCGGTGCCGCAGCCCAGGCTCAGCACCGTCCGCACGGGTGTGCGCGCGTGGCGGCGGAAGAGCCGCTCCAGGTAGCGGCTCTCCGCCGGGTAGTCCTTGTCGGCGTAGATCGCATCGTAGATGGCCGCGTAACGCGGACCGAACACCCGTGCCTGGCGGCCTCGCTCAGCCACGGCGCGCGGCATCCCGGATCGCAGCACCCACGTAGGCGATGTCGTCCTCGGCGAGGCCCGGGCCGGAAGGCAAGTAGAGGCCTTCGGCAGCGAGCCGCGTGCTGACTGGAAACGCGCGCTCGGCGCGTCCGCCGCAGGCGCGCAGGTACGGCGGCTGCTCGTGGATGGGTTGGAAGAACGGGCGCGTCTCGACCCCCCGATCGGCGAGGGCGCGCGCCAGCTCGTCGCGCGAGCGTCCGAACGTCTGCGCATCGATCGTCACGCCGAACATCCAGTAGACGTTCTTGGCACCCGCGCGTTCCACGGGGAGCGACAGACCGGGGATGTGACGAAGCGCCGCCGCGTACGCCCTGGCGTTTCGTCGGCGCGCCTCCACGAGCGCCTCCGCGCGCTCCATCTGCGCGAGGCCGAGCGCGGCCTGGAGGTTGGTGAGGCGGTAGTTGAAGCCGACGTCCTGGTGGAAGTAGTCGCGTGGCCTGTCGAGCGGGAAGCACAGGTTCCGGAAGTAGCGGCAGCGCTCGGCGAGGCGGGAGTCCGTGGTGACCACCATGCCGCCTTCGCCGGTCGTCACGATCTTGTTGGCGTAGAAGCTGAAGGTCGCGATCGCCCCCAGGCTTCCTGCTCGCCGGCCGTGCCACTCGGCTCCATGCGCTTCCGCGGCGTCCTCGACCACGGCGGCGCCGGCGCCAGCGGCGATCGCACCGATCGCGTCCATGTCGCAGGGGTGCCCGTAGGTGTGCACCGCGATGATCGCCTTGGTACGCGGGCTCACGGCGTGGGCGAGCGCGTTCGGATCCAGATTCCAGGTGTCCGGCTCGACGTCGACGAGCACGGGCGTTGCACCGCGATAGAGCACCGCGAAGAGCACGGCCACCATCGCGAAATCCGGCAGCACGACCTCGTCGCCGGGGCCGACGTCCAGCGCGGTCAGCGCGAGATGGAGCGCCGCCGTACCGTTCGAGACGCTCACGCCGTGGGTGGTTCCGCACCACGCGGCGAAGCGCCGCTCGAACTCACCGACCGCCGGGCCCACCGAGGAGATCCAGCCTCCGCGCACGGCCTCGGCGACGTAGCGCTCCTCGTTGCCGTCGAGAAGCGGCGTGCAGACGGGAATGGAGCGAGTGGACGCGCTCATGCAGGCTCGAACCGTTCCTTGTCCTCGACTCCCGCGTACGGGCCCTGCTTCACCTCCACGATCTCGGAGTCCTCGAGCATCGTGAAGCCGTGGCCGCCCGACGCGAGCAAGATCACGTCGCCGCCGACCAGCTCGACGTGACCGATGCCCGAGCGGTCCGGCGCGTAGAGATCCACGCGGACGCGGCCCGAGCGGACGAACAGCACCTCGAGGGTGTGCGTCACCTCGCGCGGCACGTCCTTGTGGACGTGCGGCGGGATGCGATGGCCCGCCGGTCGCGCCATGCACGCGAGCTGCTGCGAGAAGTCGTTGGGCGTGTAGAACTCGATCCCGTCCGGCTGGTGATCGCGCGGCAGCACGATCGCGATCAGCGCTCCCTCGTGCTCGATGCGACGGATCATGGTGGGATCGGGCCTCGGATCACGGAGCCGCGCGGGCTCACGCGGGTCGAGCCTCGGGTGGGTTGGAATCGATCCACATGCGGAACCACAGCTCGAGCATCAGCATCGCCCACAGCCGGATGTGGTGCGAGTAGCGACCCGAGACGTGCTGGTCGATGGTCGCCTCGACCCAGCGTGGCCGGAACAGCCCGCGGCGCCGCGCCGTCGCGTCCAGCAGCACGTCGCGCGCCATCGGCTCGAGCTCGCGCCGGAACCAATGATCGATCGGCACTCCGAAACCCATCTTCGGCCGGTGCAACAGATCGTGGGGCAGGTGAGGCTCCATCGCCTCCTTGAGCAGCGACTTGAGGCCGCCGGCGAGCTTGTCGGCCACGGGAATGGTCGCGGCCCATTCCATCAACGCGTGATCGAGAAGCGGCGAGCGAGCCTCGAGCGAGTGCGCCATGCTCGCCACGTCGACCTTCACCAGCAGATCGTCCGGCAGGTACGTGTGGAGATCCGCCCACGAGGCGCCGCCCGTGAGCGAGGGCGCCGCGGCGAAGTAGGGATCGAGGAGCGCGAGCGTCGAGCGATCGAGCAGCGGTCGGAGCGAGTCCCCGTAGCTCGTGAGCTTGTCCTCGTCGCGGAAGTAGACGATCGAGGGCGCGTAGAGCTCGACCGGCGTCGCGGTCCAGGTCTTCAGCACCCGGCGTACGATCCGGACCACGGGAATCCGCGCCGTGAACGGCGGCACGAGGTGCACGAGGGCGCCCGCCAGACGGCGCAGCGGCACGCTCGGCGGGCCGGAGCGGTCGCGTTTCCAGCAGCGTTCGTAGCGCGGGTAGCCGAGGAAGCTCTCGTCGCCGCCGTCGCCGTTGAGCGCCACCGTCACGTGCCGGCGCGCCATCTGCGACACGTAGTAGGTCGGCACCGCGGACGAGTCGGCGAACGGCTCGCCGTAATGCCAGACGAGCTTCGGCACCACGTCCACGGCGTCGGGCTCGACGATCATCTCCTCGTGCTCGGTGCCGTAGCGCTCGGCGACCCTTCGTGCCCAGCGGGTCTCGTCGTACTCGGCCTCGCGAAAGCCGATCGAGAACGTCTTCACCCGTCCGACGCCGGCTTGCGCCATCATCGCCACCACCGCCGACGAATCGACGCCGCCCGAGAGGAACGCGCCGAGAGGCACGTCCGAGATCAGGCGCAGTCGCACCGCCTCGCGGAGCTGCTCGACGAGCTCCGCGATCAGCTCGGCCCGCGGCCGCGGGCGCGTGGAACGGGGGTCGGGGAGGGACCAATACGCGGCGAGCTTGGGCTCGCCGCGAGCTTCCAGCACGAGCGTGTGGGCCGGCGGCAGCTTGTGAATGCCCTCGAACGCCGTCCATGGCGACGGCACGTACTGGAGCGTGAGGTAGTGATGGATCGCTTCCAGGTTGGGGCGCCGTGGAATCCCCGGAAAGGCGAGGATCGCCTTGATCTCCGACCCGAACACGAGGCAGCCGTCGTGCAGCGCGTAGTAGAGCGGCTTCTTGCCGACCCGGTCGCGCGCCAGGATCAGGCGCCGCTCGGCCGTGTCCCAGATCGCGATCGCGAACATGCCCCGAAGCCGCGAGAACACGTCGGCACCCCAGCGCCGGTAGCCCTGGACGATCACTTCGGTGTCGGAGCGGCTCCGGAACGCGAATCCCTGCTCTTCGAGCTCGCGACGCAGCTCGAGGAAGTTGTAGATCTCGCCGTTGAAGACGATGTGGACGCGCCCATCCTCGCTGGCCATGGGCTGGTGCCCGGCCGGGCTCAGATCGATGATCGCGAGCCGCTGGTGGGCGAGCCCCGCGGTGCCGTCCGTCCAGACGCCCGAATCGTCCGGGCCGCGGTGCCGCAACGTGGCGGACATCCGGCCGAGGGTCGCGGTCGCATCGTCCGTGTCCCGCCCGCCCGCGGGTCGTACGAATCCGGCGATGCCGCACATGGATCGAGAGGGATCGCGAGTCAGCCGCGGCGGGACCCTGGGGCACGGCATCGCTCCATGCGCGGTGCTCGCGCGAGCGGGCCGATCGGGTCGGGCGGGATGATCCTTCCTAGTTGATCGAGGAGTGGTTGTCGAGGTCGAAGATCGAGGGAGTGGAGGCGAGCGTCTCGACGGCGCTCGCGAGCGCCGGCGCGCCGCGAGCCGAGTGAGCCCGCGCGGGACGGGCTCGCGGGCGGTGTGGTATTCCGTGCGCGCTCGCGAGCATCCGGATGAGAGCCGACTCGACGACCCCACCTTCGATTCTCATCGCTCCGGAATCGCGCGATCGCCGAGTCGATCTGCGCGAGCTCTGGCAGCATCGCGGCTTGCTGGTGCTGCTCGCCGGACGCGATCTGCGCGTCCGTTACAAGCAGGCCGTGTTCGGTGCGGGCTGGGCGGTGATGCAGCCCTTCACCACCATGGTGCTCTTCTCCGTGCTCTTTCATCGGATGGGGCGCTTTCCCGCGACGGGAAACGTCCCGTACCCGGTGCTCGCGTTCTGCGGGTTGGTGCCGTGGACGTTCTTCGCGAACGCACTCGGCCAAGCGAGCCTGAGCCTCGTGGCGAACCCCGAGCTCGTGACCAAGGTCTACTTCCCGCGCGAGCTGATCCCGATGGCGCCGGTGATCACCGCGGCGGTGGACTTCTGCGTGGCGTTCGTGGTGCTGCTGGGGATGATGCTCTGGTTCCACGTCGAGGTGCCCGCGTCGGCGTTCGCCGTGGCGCCGCTGCTCGTCTTCGTCGCGCTCACCGTGATGGCGCTCTCGTTGTGGTCGTCGGCGCTCACGCTGCTCTACAGGGACCTGCGCTTCATCGTGCCGTTCCTGATCCAGATCGGCTTCATGGTGACACCGGTGATCTGGGAGACCGGCAAGCTCGTCCCCGAGCGCTGGCACCTCGTGGCTGCGCTCAACCCGATGGCGACGGCGATCGACGGGTTCCGCTGGGCGATGCTCGGCTCGGCGCCGGTCCGGCTCTCGGACATCGTGGTCTCCGTTGCCGTCACCGCTGCGCTGCTCGCGATGGGCCATCGCTTCTTCCGGCGCACCGAACGATCGTTCGCGGACCGGATCTGATCGACCGTTCACCACACTGGATCGACTGCGCCGATCGAGCCGAAGCACGGCGTGCGCCGAAGCGCCCGGCGACGTGCCGCGCGCACTCCGCGGCGCGTCCCGCGGCGCGTAGCCAGTCATCGGGTCTCGCGGTAGCCTCGCGCGGCTTCGTCGCGTCCTGACGGCAGCGAGCCACCCATCCTCTCCGGGCATGCCAAACGCGGCCATCGAAGTCGCCGATCTCGGCAAGTCGTACCGCCTCGGTGAGCATCGCGGTTTCGACCGTTTCGGCGACCAGCTCCTGAGCGTGTTGCGCGGCCGTATGCGCCGCTCGCGGCGGCGCAACGCCTCCACCGCGAACGAGCCTCGGGACGTCGATCGACCGTTCTGGGCGCTGCGCAACGTCGGCTTCGAGGTGGCCGACGGCGAGGTCCTGGGAGTCATCGGGCGCAACGGCTCGGGCAAGTCGACGCTCCTCAAGATCTTGGCGCGGATCACGGACCCGAGCGAAGGCTGGGCTCGAATCCGTGGCCGGGTCGGCTCGTTGCTCGAGGTCGGCACCGGCTTCCATCCCGACCTCACCGGACGCGAGAACGTGTTCCTGAACGGCGCCGTGCTCGGGATGCGTCGCGACGAGGTGCGCCGCAAGTTCGACGAGATCGTGGCCTTCGCGGGAGTCGAGGCGTT
>JAXLQJ010000039.1:0-71264 GCA_046331705.1 bacterium
GCGCCGGCATACGCGACCTCCACGAACAGGATCGCCACCAGAAGCGGATGGGGCACGCCGTCGACGGCGAGGCTCACGACGCGCCCGAGCGCGAAGCCGCCCATGAAGACCGCGAGCGCCGCCAGCGCCGTTCGAGCGTGCTCGGCGCGTCGGGCGCCGAGCTCGAAGAGCACCGCGAACGCAACGAAGAGGCCGCCGTAAGCCGCGCGGATGATCGCGAGCTCGGTCACCGAGCGAAGGGTGACGCCGTAGACCGCGAGCACCGGCGACGGTACCGCGAGGTAGGCGAGGCCGATCGCGCCGACCCCGACGGCCGCCGAACGCAGCACCGCCGTCCTCATCGCGCCTTCGCCGCGCCGTGGCACCACGGCGTCAGCAACCGCTCGGCGAAGCCGCCGGGCCGAAGCACCGTCAGCCAGAGGATCGTCAGGCCGAGCGGCAATCCGAGGAAATAGCTGAGCACGTGCTTGGAGGTGTTGGCGGGAACCCGACCCAGGCCGCGCGCCACGTGATCGCCCACGCCGAGCGTTGCGCCGACCAGGTTCGTCACCAGCGCGCAGAAGATCGCGGCGCCGAGCGCGATCACGAATACCCCGGCCAGGTAGGACCGGAGCCATCGCCGCGCGTCGCGACGGAAATCCACGGACTGGCCCTCGGCGCGCAGCCCCGCGGCATGCCAGCGATACATCAGCACCGCGAACGGCGGCAGCAGATAGAGACCGTCCTCGTAGAGCGTGAACGCGACGCTGCTCACGAGAAAGCGCAGCGCGGCGCCGATCGTGCCCAGGATCGTCGCGCCGGTTCCCACGCCTGCAGACCAGGCGGGCGAGCCCGGCAGCATGTCGCGGTCGTAGAAGAAGCGATCGAAGCCGAGACCGTCCCACCCGTACACCAAGATGAAGAACATCCCGAAATAGCCCAGGAGCCAGTTCAGGTTGGCGAGGTAGTGCTTGCCGCGCGCCATCAGCTTGTGGCCCACCCAGAATCCCAGCAGCCCCTGAGTCACGTTGGTGATCCCGAACGCCAGCGTGAGGAACACCGGGATGGACGCGAGGTCCTCGGCCGCCTGCATCGTTTCCCAGCTCGGATGACGCAGGAGCAGCAGCATCCCCGTGGGCGCCCAGAACACCGCCAGAAACACCGCCGTCCAGAAACCGTGGCGGGTGTAGAAAGGCTTCGTCGTGGTCTTCAGCGTGCGACCGGAAGCCACCGCCAAGCTGGCGCCGAAGCCGTACCCCCAGAACACATCGACCTGCACCATCGAGCGTCTCCTTTCCGGTTCGCGTGGCCGCGTCGTCGTCGATGGGCGGCTTCGCGCGAGGATGTGCTCAGCGATGGCGGCGCGCGGCCGCCGTGCGGCGCGGGTTGCGGCGGTAGCTGGCCTTGCCCAGCGTTTCGAGCCCGAGCATGAGTCGCCCGACGGGATCGGCCAGCCGTGGGGGCGTGAACGACCAGTAGAAGTGCGACGGCTCGCTCACGCGGGGCTCGTGGATCGCGCCCGGCGTCACCTCGGCCACCGCCACTCCTTCCTCGGCGCCGAGCTGGGTGAGCACACGTCCTTCTCCGTCGCGGATCAGCGAACGGCCGTCGAACTCCCAGGAGACGCGCATCCAGGGCACGAGCGGCAGGGTCGTGGTCGAGTGGCTCGCGGTCTTGTTCACGAACACCACCGGCACACCGAGCGTGGTGGCGTAGTGCAGCGAGACCGTCGCCGTCTGCTCGCGCAGGCTCTCTTTGATCCACCGCCCCACGATCGGTAGCGGAGGTCGCGGTGACGGCGCCGAGTGCGGCATGACCAGCAGATCGGGGCGGTCGCGCGTCATCGCCCGCAGGAACCAGCAGGTCTGGTTGTCGTTGCAGATCCCGACGCCGATTCGTCCCAGCTCCGTCGAGACGATCTTCGAGGACTCGCGATCGGGCGTGAAGTACCAGCCCTCGAAGACCGGCAGCGACCCTTTGCGCACCCGCCCGGCGGGCTTCCCCGAGGGCGTCATGAGCGTGAACGTGTTGAAGAAGTCGCTGCCGTCGGTCTCCAGGTAGCCAGCACCCACGTGAATCCCGAGGCGCCTCGCCAGCTCGCGCAGCCAACTCTCGGTGGGGCCGTCCTGGCGCTCCGCTGCGTCCCAGATCGACTCCTCGAACACGTAGCCCGGGGCGAGGAACTCGGGGCACACGGCAAGCTGGGCGCCGCGCCGTGCGGCCTCCTCGACGTGCCGGGTCGCGTTGGCGAGGTTTGCCGCAGCAGCGCCGTTTCGGCTCTGCACCTGAACCGCTGCGACCTTCACGGTCGCTCGGCCCCGCCCCTTCGCCCGTGCTCTCGATCCCACGCCTCACCTCGTCTCGACGGCGCCATCGTTCAACCCGGCGCGGGCGAGGATTGAATCACGATCCGCCACGTGGTGCACCCAACGACGACGCATCGCCATCGGAAACGCTCCGCGAGCACCGAGCATGCCCCTGACCTTGGGAGACGACATCGAGAGCATCGCGTCGCTCTTCACGAGCCGCGCCCCGAGTTGGATCGCGTTCGACCTGATGAACGAGCCCCTGGATGCCAAGGTGACGAACGACCACGATGTCACGCGGGCAATCGGTTTCGAGTACGATCGATTCGGCCGCCTGCCCAGGAAGATCTGCCCGGCAAACGTCGATGGCACCGACGACGTCGCACGCCGCGAGTACGCCGCCAAACGCCGGCGCGTCGAGAAGCACGTTGAGACCATCGAGGCCACGGGATCGGCGACGCTCACGCTTCCGCCGCGGCGCAATACGAGGAGATGTCTCGGATGGAGCGCGAGCATTCGAATGCGGACGACGAGATCCTCCCTTTGCACGCGAGGGTTCGGGTCTGGCATCCACGACCGCTCGCCATCAGCAAGGTCGAGAATCAGACCGTGCCGATCGCCATGGATCGCGCCGCCCTCTCGCGCGGACTCGCGCGAACGTGTTCGTCCGACGATCGCGGCCCCGTCGACACGTAGACCCCTGCACGGGGCGAGCGGCGGGCGATCTGGCGACTGCCGCTAGGTCAGCCACGACACCAGTAGTGGGGAAGAGATGAAGGTCGATGGACGGTGGTGAATGACCGAATTCCGTTTCTGGACGCTCTTGCGATGGATGCTGGCCGCAGGGCTCGTCGCCAGCTTGCAGGGCGATGCGATTGCTGCGTCGGCGAGCCCGAACACCTCATCGAGATCCACGCTGAGCACCCTTGCTACAACCTCTTCTTGTGCTGCTCCCACGACGACCCCCTCCGGCGTGTGGCCCCAGAGACGGGCGGACGTGAAGCTGCGGGTGACGGACCAGGCTGACTGGCCCTACTCGCCATGGAATCCCCCGCTCGTTTCCCAGAGAGTTCGGGCGATCTTTCTTGCCGACGATGACGGAACACGCCGGGTGCAAGTCACCCCCGCGCAGGTGCTTCTCTGGGTCGCGGAAGCAAACCGGGTGTATCAGGCCTCGGGCATCCGTCTTCTCTTCGATGCAGCCGAGTCATCCGGGGACTGGGAGGAATTGAACAGTACGCTTCTCAACACGATGACCGGCACTGCGCATCCCGACTGGGCTCAGCAGATGTCGCTCGGGAACCAGATCGCGGCGCAGACTCCCGACGACATGGTGGTGTTCTTTCGATGGGGGCCCGATGCATTCCCGGCAGGGGGTGGGTTCTCCTGGACGGACTACAACTTCATCGTGATGCCCACCTTTGATACCGATGTCTGCGGACAACAGAACATCGGACTGCTGGCGCACGAGGTGGGTCACTATCTCGGTTTGCCTCATACATTTTCGCAGGTGTTTGGTTCCATCGGAGAAGCGGAATCGTTCTTCGTCTCTCACGGAGGCGATCCAGAGACGTTCAACGGGGACGGGAGAGATGAAACCGAGCCCGATCCGTTCGTCAGCACCTGGGACGTGCAGTGTGTGCTCGGTTCGATCACCTTGGATGGGGTCGTGTTCGACCTGCCACGCACCAACCTCATGTCCTACTACTATCCGAACACGACGCTTGCGAAGTCTCAGACTTGGACTGCCCGTCAGGGGCTGTTGGTTCGGTTGAACGAACCCATGGCCAAGATCGTGGACGGGCAGGGCGGCGTCTTGGTGCAAGGAGAGAGCCGCGCCCCATCGGTGACGCAAGGCTCATGGGGCTTCCAGGCGATGGGATCCTTCTTGGGCCTCTGGAGCGAAGGCCACCAGTTGATCTGGCTGGACGGGGGAGTCGGATCCACGCTGACGACGAGCTTCGCGGTGCCTGCGCCCGGACGGTACGATGTCTACGGATCATTCACCGCAGCACCGGACTTCGGCATCCACGTGCACTACATCAACGGACACGCGGCTGCTCCCGTCGATCTGTATTCGGCGATCGTTCTGGTCACGGGCCCCATCTACATGGGCACCTTCGAGCTAAGCGCGACCAACGAGTGGCGCGTCGAGATTGCCGGTAGCAACGGACGAGCGGACCCGCCGCGACACGGGTACGGTCTCGACTACATCCTCCTGGCACAGGCCGTTTCCGTCTTCTGCGACGACTTCGAGTCCGGCAATACATCGGCCTGGAGCGCGAAAGCGCCGTGAAGAGCGGCGCATCACCGGCGCGGCGATCTCGCCTTCGTAGGTCGAGCCACGGCTCGTACGAGCCGGCTCGAGCGTGTGCAGCGGAGCTCGGTCGACCGCTCGCCAGGTGACCGGGGTCCGCGCGCTGGAGCCGAATGGGCGGGGATCACTCGACTTCGAGGTGCACGTGGTCGTCGTGTCGCGCGGCGCCACAGCCCTGAAACCGGATCTTGCTGGACGTGACGTCGAGTCGATCGCGGATGTGCGGCTCCAGCAAGATCGCTCGAATCCCAGGAAGCTCGACCACCGCCCGGACGAGCACGGCGGTTCGCTCGGCATCCAGGTCCCGCGAGCGCCACGAACGCTGGAGCCAGGGCAGATCCCAGCGAAGGTCGCGCCATCCTGCCGGGCATGCTGCCGTCCGCCCCGCAGGCATCCTCGCGTAGCCGAAGTATCCGATCGGCGAACCGCCCGGTGACGCTGGCGAACCGTCCGCGTGAAGGAAATAGAGCGCGAGGTCCAGCCGCCGCCCGTCACCGTGCGAGAGGTGCGGGAGCATGGGAAAGCCCGCACCCACCGGAAAGCCACCGTCGAGATAGTAGACGGCCGTTCCCGGACGAGCGCGCTCGACTTCTCGCGCGATGGCGACGGCGTCGTCCCGGAGCCGAGCGGCCACGAAGTTTCGGCCCGTCGCGCAGTAGAGCAACGACCTCGGCCGCAAGCTGCCGCGATCGAGACACGGCAAGCGCACCCGGCCGCCGAGTCCCGCCAGCACTGGCGCCAACACGAACATCACCAGGCTGTAACTCGCAACAGCGGCCGCGACGAGCAGGTGCCAGCGTCCGTTGGAGCGAAGCAAGCGCGACGATCCCATGAGCGGCCACAGCGCGAATCCGCCGAGCTGCGTGAGCACCGTCAGTGTCGCGAACGCCATCAAGCCGGCGATCCGCGCGCTCCACGAGCGTGCCGCCAACGGACCGGCGAAGAGCGCCAACGCTGCGCGCGTCACCCGCCGAGTCCGTGGAGCTTCCGTCGGGGAGGTCATCGCGAAGGCTGTGCCCTCGCGGGCTCGCTCGGCCTCGGCTGCTCCACCTCCACCATTGCGCGTGTGGAAACGATTCCCGTCCGCTGGTGGTGTCCCGGCTGGTGGTGTCATGGGAGTTTCAGGGATCGGCGCTGTCGTCCGTCGGAATGTCGGGATTCCAGTGCTTCGTCGAGCATCGCCCTCGGCCGGCCGCCCGTGACGCGGCGAGATCGGATCCGGCCTCGGTCGCTCGCTCGGCGTGCTCGGAGTCGGTGTACGTCGAATTCGACGCTCAGCGCGTCGTCGCGATCGGCACGCGCACCTTCGCCGGCACGCTCTTGAACGCGGGCGTCTTCGACTTGGGGTCGAGGTGGCGCGGGACGAGGGCGTTCGCTTCGGGGTAGTACATCGCGAGGTTGCCGGGGCGGATGTCGGTGATGGCGGCTTCGACTTCCATTCGGCCAGTCTCGGTCTCGACGATGACGTTCTGGCCCTCTCGGATGCCGAGGCGGTCCGCGTCGGCTTGCGCGAGCATCACGACGTTCCGGTGCTTGTTGCCGCGGTAGAGGTCCTCTTCCTCGTAGACGACGGTATTGAACTGGCCCTCGGAGCGCAGGGTCATGAGGCGGAAGTCGCCGTCGCGGAAGGGAAGCTCGGGTAGCGGCGTGACGGCGAAGTGCGCGCGCCCGTCGGGCGTCGAGAATCTCGGTTCGTGGAAGGTTCGGCCGCGGATGACGAATTCCTTCTTGGTGCGGTCGATGTCGGCGATGGCGTCGAGCCCGGGAAGGACTTGCGCCATGGCTTCGCGCAGCGCCCGGTGACTGCGCAGCGCGGCCCAGTCGAATTTGCCGGCGGGCAGGATGCGCTCGGCGAGGGATGCGAGGATCTCGACCTCGGAGCGCATCTCGCCTTCGACGGCCGGGGTGCCGCCTTCCGACAGGCGCACGTAGTTGAACATCGACTCCTGGGTGGTCGCTTGCGACTCCTCGTCGCGGGCGAGCGCGGGCAGCACGATCGACGTCTGCCCACGGCCGTGGATGTGGCCCTCGTTGAGCTTGGTGGTGATGGAGCAGGTGAGGGGGATGCGGCGCAGCGCCGCGCCGGCCCACGCGCGATCGGGGTTGCTGGCGAAGAGGTTGCCGCCGAAGAGCAGTGCCGCGCTGATTCGTCCGGCCTCGGCGGCGACCATCGACGCGTAGGTGTCCTGGCCGGGCTCGCGCGGCACGGTGATGCCGTAGAGCTGCTCGAGCTTGGCGGCGAAGGCTTCCTTCACCGTGGGCGAGACGCCGCAGGTGCCCACTCCTTGCACGTTCGAGTGACCCCGGATGGGCACGAGCCCACTGCCGGGCCGACCGAGCCAGCCGCGCGCCAGCGCCAGGTTCGCCAGCGCCAGGATGTTGTCGACGCCGTGAACGTGATGGGTGAGGCCCATCGCCCACAGCATGAGCCCACGCTTGGCGCGCGCGAGCATCGCCACCGCGCGATCGATGTCGGCCCGCGCGAGGCCGCTCTCCGTGACCAGCGTGTCCCAGCTCGTGGCGCGCAGGTCGGCTTCGACGGCGTCCCATCCGGCGGTGCTCGAGGCGACGTATTCGCCGTCGACCCCGCCGGCCTCGATCACGCCCTTGAGGAGCGCCTTGAAGACGGCGACGTCCGCGCCCACGTGCGGCATGAGGTAGAGATCGGAGATGGTCGACCCGACGAGCATCGACCACGGGTCGGAGGGCACGCGGAAGCGCATCAGCCCCAGCTCGCGGAGTGGATTCACGACGATCACGCGCCCGCCGCGGCGCCTGAGCTTCATGAGCTCGGTGATCAGCCGCGGGTGGTTGCTCGCGGGGTTGGCGCCGGCGACCAGCGCCAGGTCGGCCTTCCCGAGATCGTCGAGCGTCACCGACGCGGTGCCCGAGCCCATCACCTGGTGGAGCGCCACGCCCGACGCGGCGTGGCAGTAGTACGAGCAGTTGTGGATGTTCGGGGTACCGAAGGCACGCGCCACGAGCTGAAGCAGGAAGGCGGCTTCGTTGCTGGAGCGGCCCGACGCGTAGACGAACACTTCCTCGCGACGGGCAGCGCGAAACGCCGCGGCCGCGCGGTCGAGGGCCTCGTCCCAGGAGATGCGGCGGAAGTGGGTGTCGTGGGGCTCGGCGAGGATCGGGAAGCCGAGCCGCCCGAGACGTTCGCATTCGGCGGAGGTGAGCCGCGACATCGCGGCGATCGAGGTCGAGCGGAAATAGCGCTCGTCGATCACGCCGGCCATGTCGCCGGCCTGCGCTTGGATGGACTTCTTGCAGACCGACGGGAAATGCCCGGTCTCGTTCACCATGCCGCCGGCCTGGCCGCCCATCCCGAGCGCGCACGTCTTGCACGCGTTGCGCGAGCGCAGGCGCTGGTAGAGCGGCAGCACGCCGCCGGCCTCGCGGCCTTTCTGGAAGATGTACGCGACGGCCTTGAGGCCGCCGCCGGAGCGAACGGAGGGTCGAGTCATGGCTGAGTCTCGTCGGGCCCATCGGCCCCGGGGACGTGCGTGGCGCGGATCGTATCCTCGTTCGGGCGCGAAGTCGGAGCGGACGGCTCGGCGCCCGCACGGCGCCGGAACGCGGCGAGCTGAGGGTTCGCTGGATCGAGATCGGGCGTGCAGATCGGTTCGAAGCGGGTCGTCAGCGCGGCCTCCAGCCACGCCATCGTGCCTCCGTCGTACGTCAGGCTCTCGCGGCTCAGCAGCACGAACGTCGTGCGCGGATCGTCCAGGGCTGCCGCGAGGCCCTGCGCACCGCGCGACTCGACGGTGCGAAACGGCGTCCACAGATCGTGGGATGCGACGTCGACGCGCACCGAGCTCAAGGCGAGGACCGTCGCGGCATTCGCCTCCGGGTACGTCGCGAGGCAACGACTCGCCCGATCGTAGAGGACGCGTCGCTCGTCTTTCGGAACGTGGATCAGCGGTCCGAGGAGGCCGCCCGCGGCAGCGGCCACGAGCGGTGCGAAGGCGAGAAACGAATGGGTTCGGCGGTATGGCAACGACCGCAGGATGCCGTCCTCGACGACCCAGGCCACGGCGACGAACGCGTAGCCTTCCAGAAAGCTCAGTGCCGTGCTGGTGAAGAGCAAGAAGCGTGGCTCGAGCCAGAAGGGCGCGACCAGAAACGCATAGACGAACGCGATCGCGGCCACCTGCAATCGTGCTTCGCGGCGGTCGCGGATGCACGCGACCAAGGCCAGCAACGCCACGGACGTGAGGATCTCCTCGTCGTGCGCGAGATTCGAGACCGCGCGCGCGACGAGCGCTGGGATCCTCGGGACGAACGACGCCAGCGAGGGCGTCGCCGCATCGGGAAAACGGGTCCAATCGCGTACGTCGGCGGCGCCGGAAAGGGCGAAGGCGAGGTTCTTCGCGTGCTCGCTCCAGAGTGGGTTGCTCGTCACCAGCGTGTTGGCCAGGAGCTGCGGCGCGGCACCGATCAGCGTGCCCAGCGCGAGCAGCGGCCAGTGGCGGAGTCGACCGCGACGATCGAGGAGCGACACGGCGGAGAGGCCCACGAGCACCAGCAGCGACTGGTGCCGAAACAGGAAACCGATCCCGATCGCCAGCCCGGCGAGCCACTGGCAGAGCGGCCGAGGCCGAAGAAAGAAGAAGACCGCCACGAGCTGCATCGTCGTCGCGGGCAGATCGGTGCCGCCGTTGGCGGCGTACGTCGCCACCCCGGGAACGATCGCGAGCGTGGCGAAGACGAAGGCGCGCGCCGACGTCAGCGGCCGCGTGATCTCGACGGCGGCCAAGCTCGCCAGCGTCGCGAATCCGACCGAGGCCACCTGGCTCACCGTGAGCACCGACGCGCGAAGTCGCGCTGCATTGCTCAGAATCGCGGCCCAGCCGAAGTTGTGGAACGGCGTCACCAGGGTGGTCGCATCGCGGACGTCCATCCGCGCGGCCTGCGTGATCCACGAGTAGCCATCGCCGCCGATGACTCCGTAGGTCGATTTCGCGTACGCCCAGCCGATCGGAATCGTCAGCAGCACGAGCCAGGGACAAGCCATGGCCATGCGTTCCCAGAACGCGTCGGAGGCCGGATCCGCATGACGCGCCCAGGCGTCGCGCAACGAGCGAGCACCGGTGCGAAGGCTGCCGTGGCCGTGTCGACGAAGGCCCCACAGCGCGAGGACGACGATCGCGCTCCAGAATGGGAGTGTCGGACTCACGTCCGTCCCGAGTTCCGCATGCCCCGAGCTCGGACTCGTCGTTACGGTTCGTACGGTGGAGCCAGGCGTGCGGCGCGCGTCGGCGCGCGCGATCCGATCCCGCGCGGTGCGCTGCTCACGCCTCGCCGCCCATGGGCTGGGACACCTGCAGGAGCATCTGGCTGACGCGCTCGGTGGCGGCCTCGATGCGGCGCCGCACGTCGACCTCCTCGAGGAAGGATTGGCGCGGCTCGGCGTCGGTGAGCACGGCCGCGCCCACCAGATCGGCGAGCCGACCGGGATCGCGTTCCGCCGCCGCCGCCCGCGACAGCGGCCGCGCGCTGCTGTCGGGCATGGCCGTGGCGAGATCCAGCACCAGGCGCTGAAGCGTGATCGCCATCGAGCCCAGCTGCTCGCGGTCCTGCGCGTGCACGACGTCCGGGATCCGTGCCGCCTGGATCTCCCGATACGCACGCGTGGCCGGATGCTCGTCGAGCATGCGCACGCGGAAGAGCCCGCGTAGCAAGATGTTGAAGCGGCCGTTCGAGAGCTTCTCGTCCTTCTCGATGTAGCCGACGCCCATCACCGGGAAGATCGGTGGGCGACCCTCGTAGTTCGTCTCCCAGCCCGGAGCCAGCGTCGCCACCGCGAGCACGCGGTCGCCCGCCAAGCAGTCGGCGGTCATCTCGCGATAGCGCGGCTCGAAGACGTGAAGCGGCAGATAGCCGGCGGGTACCAGCACCGAGCCGGGGAGCGGAAAGATCTTGAGGCGCTCGAGGGCGGCGAGCGCGGCTTCGTGCTCCGGGTCTGGCTTTCCCATGGCGAATCCGTCTCGTGCGAGTGCAGTCGGGCGAACGGCGCATTCTAGGCGGGCTCCTCCAGCCGGGAAAAGGGGCGCCGTCCTTCGAGCGAGGTCGGAAAGGGTCCGATATACTTCGCCGGGATCACCGATCCGCCGTTCGCTCGATCCCCGCCGCGACGCCACATGACGAGTCAACCGCCGACTCCACCCGCGCCGGACGAGGAAGCACTCGAGACGCGCGAGTGGCTGGCGTCGTTCGCGGAAGTGATCCAGCGCGCGGGCCCACGCTTCGCCGCCGAGCTGCTCAACGCGCTGGAAGAGCAGGCGTATCGCGCCGGCGTCGCGATCCCGTTCTCGGCCAACACTCCCTACATCAACACGATCCCGCGCGATCAGCAGCCGCGCTTCCCGGGTAGCCGCGAGATCGAGCGGCGCATCAAGAGCTACGTGCGCTGGAACGCGATGGCGATGGTGGTGCGCGCCAATCGCGAGGAACCGGGGATCGGTGGGCACATCTCCACGTATGCGTCCGCCGCCACGTTGCTCGAGATCGGTTTCAATCATTTCTTTCGCGCGGCGCACGACGACGATTCCGGCGATCAGGTCTTCTTCCAGGGCCACTCGGCGCCGGGAATCTACGCGCGCGCGTTTCTGGAAGGTCGGCTGGGGCCGGAGCAGCTCGCGAGCTTCCGGCGCGAGCTACGGCGCGGTGGCGGCCTGTCGTCGTACCCGCATCCCTGGCTGATGCCGGATTTCTGGCAATTCCCCACGGTGTCGATGGGGCTCTCGCCGATCCAGGCGATCTATCAGGCGCGCTTCAATCGCTACCTCGAGGACCGCGGTCTCAAGGACACGTCGCGCTCGCACGTGTGGTGCTTCGTCGGCGACGGCGAGAGCGACGAGCCGGAGACCCTGGGCGCGATCACGCTCGCCGCTCGCGAGGCGCTCGACAATCTCATCTTCGTCGTGAACTGCAACCTGCAGCGTCTCGACGGACCCGTGCGCGGCAACGGCAAGATCATCCAGGAGCTGGAGGCGGCCTTTCGCGGTGCCGGCTGGAACGTGATCAAGGTGATCTGGGGCGGCGACTGGGATCCGCTCTTGGCCCGTGACGCCGACGGCGAGCTGGTGCGCCGCATGGGCGAGGTCGTGGACGGCGAGTACCAGAAGTACAGCGTGGAGCCGGGTGCCTACACCCGCGAGCATTTCTTCGGGGTTTCGCCAGCGCTGCGAGCGCTCGTCGAGGACATGACGGACGAGCAGATCCGCCGCATGAAGCGCGGTGGACACGATCCCGAAAAGGTTTACGCGGCGTTCGACGCCGCCACGCGCCACACCGGCGCGCCGACGGTGATCCTCGCGAAGACCGTGAAGGGTTACGGCCTCGGGGAGGCCGGCGAGGGCCGCAACATCACCCATCAACAGAAGAAGCTGAACGAAGAGGAGCTGCGCGAGTTTCGCACCCGCTTCGGCATCCCGATCTCCGACGAGGACGTCGCCAAGGCACCGTTCTATCGACCGCCCGACTCGAGCCCGGAGATGCACTATCTCCGCGAGCGCCGTGAAGCGCTGGGCGGCTATCTGCCTCGGCGTCGGGTCGCCGCGCCGCCGCTCGAGCCGCCGCCGCCGTCGCTCTTCACCGAGTTTCACGAGGGCACCAACGGCCGGGACGTCGCCACGACCATGGCCTTCGTGAAGATCCTGGCGAAGCTCCTGCGCGACAAGACGCTCGGCAAGCTGGTGGTGCCGATCGTGCCCGACGAGGCGCGCACCTTCGGCATGGAGTCGCTCTTTCGACAATGCGGCATCTATTCGCACGTCGGCCAGAAATACGACCCCGTCGATTCCGACAGCCTGCTCTATTACCGCGAGGCCCGCGACGGGCAGATCCTCGAAGAGGGGATCACCGAGGCCGGCTCGATGGCGTCCTTCATCGCGGCGGGAACCGCGTACGCCACCCACGGCGTCAACACCATCCCGTTCTTCATCTTCTACTCGATGTTCGGCTTGCAGCGGATCGGCGACTCGATCTGGGCGGCCGGTGACATGCGCTGCCGGGGCTTCCTGATCGGCGGCACCTCCGGGCGCACCACGCTCGCCGGCGAGGGGCTCCAGCACCAGGACGGACACAGCCACCTGCTCGCGTACGCGGTGCCCAACCTCGTGACCTACGACCCGGCGTTCGCGTACGAGATCGCCGTGATCGTCGAGGACGGCATTCGGCGCATGTACGTCGATCAGGAGAGCGTCTTCTACTACGTCACCGTCACCAACGAGCCCTATCCGATGCCGCCGATGCCCGAAGGCGCGCGCGACGGCATCTTGAAGGGCATGTATCTGTTCCGGCCGGCGGCGAACGGTGCGAACGGCCGGCGCGCGCAGCTCTTGGGTAGCGGCGCGATCTTGAAGGAAGTGCTGGAGGCGCAGGTGATCCTGGCCGAGCGCTATCAAGTGGCGGCGGACGTGTGGAGCGTGACGAGCTGGAAGGAGCTGCGTCGCGAGGCGCTCGCCACCGAACGCTGGAACCTCCTTCATCCGGCGGACTCGGCGCGTCGGCCCTACGTGAGCGAGTGCCTGGGATCGCGTCCCGGTCCGATCGTGGCCGCATCCGACTACGTGAAGGCGTTGCCGGACTCGCTCTCGCGGTGGGCGCCGCGTCCGATCGTATCCCTCGGCACCGACGGCTTCGGGCGCAGCGACGGGCGCCGCGCGCTGCGCGATTTCTTCGAGGTCGACGCGCGCTGGATCACCGTCGCCACGTTGAGCGCGTTGCTGCGCGATGGCCAGGTACCGTTCGAGACCGTCGCCAAGGCCATCAACGATCTCGGCATCGACCCGTCCAAGCCCGATCCGGTGACGACGTGACCGAGGGGCTCACCGGAAGCGCCGCCCGCGCGCTTGGCCGTCGATCTGGGAGCTGCGGTTTGCGCGCAGCAGCCATCCCTCCGTTGACCGCGCGACAGGCAGGCGCTCCGACCGCCTCGGTCCGCACATGGAACTTCCCGGAGACGTTCGCATGCCCATCGAAGTGAAGCTCCCCGAGCTGGGCGAGAACGTCACCTCCGGCCAGGTGGTGCGCGTTCTGGTCGCGGTCGGCGACACGATCGAGAAGGACCAATCGATCCTCGAGTTGGAGACCGACAAGGCCGCCATCGAGGTCCCCGCGAGCGTGGCGGGCGTCGTGAAGGCCGTCCACGTCCGCGTGGGTGACGTCGTGCAGGTTGGCCAGCCGCTGCTGACGCTGGATGGGGCCGAGCTTGCAGCGCCTTCGGCCGCCAAGCCGATCGCGCCCGTCGCGACTCCAGCGCCCCCGCCGCCGCCCCCGCGGTCCGCGCCGCCCCCACCCCCGGCATCACCTCCGCCCGCGGCACCGCCGCCGCCCGTCGCAGCGCCTGCGCCTCCTCCATCGCCGCCCGATGCCGCAGCGGCGCCCCCGGCGGTCGCATCGCCCATGACGGTGGTGCCCGCGCCCGTGGTGCCAGCCACGAGTGCCGCGCCGCCGCGCGTCGTGCCCGCGGCGCCCTCGGTGCGGCTCCTGGCGCGCGAGCTCGGGATCGACGTGAACGAGGTGGCTGGCTCGGGGCCGGCGGGCCGTGTCTCGCACGAGGACGTGAAGGCTCACGCGCGCCGCCTGTTGACCCGTGGCGTCGCGGCGCCACGCGCGGCGCCGACCGCCGCCGACGCAGCGAGCGCCACGGGCGCGCCAGCGCTTCCCGATTTCACCGAGTGGGGCGAGGTCGAGCGCCGCAGCATGAGCAACGTGCGGCGCCTCACCGCCGAGCGCATGAGCAAGGCGTGGTCGGTGATCCCGCAGGTGACCCAATTCGACCACGCCGACGTGACCGAGCTGGAGACGCTGCGTCGGCGCTTCGTCGAGGCGCACAAGGCGCGGGGAATCCGCCTCACGCTCACACCGATCATTCTCAAGGCCGCGTCCGTGGCGTTGATCGAGATGCCCGAGCTCAACGCCAGCCTGGACATGGACCGGCAGGAGATCGTGCTGAAGAAGTACCGCCACATCGCGGTGGCGGTGGACACCGAGCGCGGGCTGCTCGCGCCCGTGGTGCGCGATGTCGACAAGAAGACCGTGCTGGCGCTGGCCCTCGAGGTCGAGGACATCGCCCGGCGCGCCCGCGACAAGAAGATCCAGGTCAGCGAGCTGCGCGGCGCCACGTTCACCGTCACCAACCTGGGCGGGATCGGCGGCACCGCCTTCTCGCCGATCGTGAATCATCCCGAGGTGGCGGTGCTCGGAGTCGCGCGTAGCGAATGGGCGCCGCGCTTCCAGAGCGGCGCCTTCGTGCCGAGGCTCATGTTGCCGCTCGCGCTTTCCTACGATCACCGCTTGGTCGACGGTGCCGACGGTGCCAGGTTCCTGCGTCGGGTGGCGGCGCTCCTCGAAGATCCGCTCACACTGCTCCTCGATCCAGCGTGAGCGGCCGAGCCCGCACCGCCGCCACGACACGAAAGCGACGCAGCCGACCATGAGCACCGAGCGCGTGGACGTGGTGGTGATCGGCGGCGGGCCGGGCGGCTACGCCGCCGCGTTTCGCGCCGCGGACCTGGGCCTCGCCGTCGCGCTCATCGACGCCGATCCGCGCCTCGGCGGCGTGTGCGTCAATCGCGGCTGCATCCCGTCGAAGGCGCTCTTGCACCAGGCGGCGCTGATTCATGCGACGCGCGAGGCCGGATCGCACGGTGTGAGCTTCGCCGCTCCCTCGATCGACCTCGAGCGCCTGCGCGCCTGGAAGGACGACGTCGTCGCCAAGCTCGGCAACGGAGTCGGCGACCACGCGCGGCGCCGCAAGGTGCGCTACCTGCGGGCGCGTGGGCGTTTCGTCTCGTCGAGCGAGGTGGAGATCGAGCCGCTGGCGGGCGACGAGACCGTCGCTCGAGGGCGGTTGGGCTTCGGCCACGCGATCGTGGCGACGGGCTCGCTGCCTGTCCTTCCGCGGATCTTCCAGGTGGGCGACCCGCGCGTGATGGATTCGACGGGCGGCTTGGAGCTGGCGGACGTTCCCGCGCGGTTGCTGGTCGTCGGCGGCGGTTACATCGGCCTCGAGCTGGGCACGGTGTACGCGGCGCTCGGCTCGGCGGTGAGCGTGGTCGAGAAGCTCGACGGGCTGCTGCCCGGCGTCGATCGAGACCTGGTGCGCGTGCTCGAGAAGAAGGTCGCGGCGATCTTCGCGTCGGTGCAGCCATCCACCGAGGTCGTGGCGATCGACCCTCGCCGTGAAGGCATCGGCGTTCGGCTGAAGCGCGCCGACGGCACGGCCGTCGAGGATGTCTTCGATCGGGTGTTGGTGGCCGTGGGTCGCCGACCGAACGCCGAGGGGCTCGGCCTCGAGACCACCGCGGTCGCTCGCGACGAGCGCGGTTTCATCCGCGTCGACGAGCAGCGGCGCAGCGCCGACCCGCGCATCTACGCCATCGGCGACGTCGCGGGCGAGCCGATGCTCGCCCACAAGGCGGCGCACGAGGGGAAGGTGGCCGCGGAGGCGATCGCCGGGCATCCGGCCGCCTTCGATCCCCGCGCGATTCCCGCCGTGGTCTTCACCGACCCCGAGATCGCGTGGTGCGGCCTCACCGAGAGCCAGGCCAAGCGCGACGGACGCGCGGTGGAAGTGCTGCGCATGCCGTGGGGCGGCTGGGGCAGGGCGCTCACCCTCGGGCGTCCCGACGGCGCGACCAAGCTCGTGGTCGACCCCGAGACCGAGCAGGTGCTCGGCATGGGTGTCGTGGGCGCGGGAGCGGGCGAGCTCATCGCGGAGGGTTGCCTCGCCATCGAGATGGGCGCCGTGGTTCGGGACTTGGCGGAGACCATCCATCCCCACCCGACGCTTTCGGAGACGGTGTCCGAGGTCGCGGAGTCCTTCTTCGGCACCGCCACCCACTTCGTCCGTCCCCGCCGCGATCGACCGAAGGTCTAGGAGCCCGTTGCCCGTTGGGCTTCGCAGCGCGCCAGGCTCCTCGCACCAGGTTCGCTCGGGGGGCGGGTCCAGACCCCGCTTCTCGATCGTCTCCGTGGCTTTCGGGGGCCGAGACAAGGCCCGAGACCGCGGTTGAAGGCGAAAACGGCGCTGTGTTACCGTCCGGCGCGCGTCCGCGCGCCCACGCGTCGCGGATTCCCTCGCGATTTCAGGGGGAAAGCGCCGTCTCCGCTGGCGGAGGCGAGGCACGAGAAGAGGGTAGGATCTCTCGCCGCGTGAAGCCGATGGCCCCGATCGACGGTGCCCCCGCGATCGTCCGAGCGAAGGCCCAGCGGCGCCGGCTCGCGCTGAACCGACGAGCGTTTCCCTCGATCGTGGTGCTCGCGCTGGCGCTCGTCGGCGTCGGGCGGGGCGCCGCACAGACGGAGGGCACGCACGATCTGCCGACGCTCACGGGCGACGCGCTGCTCGAATCGCCCGAGTCGCGCCCGCCGTTCGTCGAGCCCGCGAAGCCCCGCCAACCCCCGGCGTGGCGCGGGGTGGGCGCCTTGCCGCGGGCACCGGCAGACGTCCGGATCGAGATCGAGAAGCTCTGGGATCGGCGCCGGCAAGCCCTCAGCGAGGCATCGCCCACGGCGGACTCGCTGCTCGACAAGATCTACGATCTGGCGCTCGGCAGCGGTCAGCAGCAGCTGCCGGTGCTGGCGGCGGCGCTGCTGCGCGAGGCGGCCGCCGACCTCGATCGCGGCGATCTCGAGCAAGCCGACGCCCGCGTGCAGGCCGCGCGCCGCGTGGCACCCGAGCTGCCGCAGACCCGCTTCGCGCGCGCCGAGGTCTTGCTGCGCAGTGGGCCCGAGCACTGGAACGAGGCGCTGCGCGAGCTGAGCGACGGCCTCGAGGTTCTCGAGGGCAGCCTCGCGGAGCGCACGCGCTTCCAGGCGACGGCGCTCTTCTACGCGACGCTCGTCGGTCTCGCCATCGTGGTGATCTTCCCGCTCATCGTGGTCTGCCGTCATCGCCGGCGGCTCACGCACGCGCTCGAGCATCGCTTGCCGAGCTGGTGGTCGCGCACCTTGCTCGTGACGGCCTGGCTCCCCGTGCTGGCGGCGATGCTCAGGCTTCACATCGGCCTCGGTTGGATGGCGCTGGTGTTGCTGGTGGGGGTCTGGCTCGCCGGTGACGGCCGCGAGCGGATCGTGGGCGCGTTGCTGGGGCTCTTGCTGGTGCTCGCTCCGTGGGCGGTGACGGCGCTCGCCGATCGCATCACGGTGCACCGCCTGGCGCTCGAGGACCCGGTGGTGCGCGCGCAGACCGAGAGCTACGCGCCCGCGCTCGTCGAGGCGTTGGTGGCCGAGGTGAAGGCGCGAGGCGAGTCCGTCGAGCCGCTCGCCGCGTTGGCGTTGCTGACGCAGCGCGCGGGTCAGCTCGACTTCGCGGAGGCGGCCTGGCGACGGGTGTTGTCGCTCGATCCCGATGCCGCGTGGGTGCACAACAACCTGGGCATCGTGCTCTTCCACGCCGGCCACGAGCAGGAGGCGATGGCCGAGCTGCGCCGCGCGATCGACCTCGATCCGAGCCTCGCGGAGGCGCATCTCAACGAGAGCCAGGTGTTGCGCCAGAACTTCGTGCTGATGCCGAGCCAGGACGCGTTCGCGCGCGCGCAAGCGATCGATCCGCTGCGCGTGAACGCGTTCCACGTCACGAGCGCCCGCGGTCTCAATCGCTTCCTGCTCGACGCGCCGCTGCCGCGGGCGCGGCTCGAGGCGCGGCTCACGGCCGATCCCCAGGCTCGCGCACGGCTCGCCGACTCGTTGTGGAGCTCGCTGGTGCGCGGCGTGCCGCGCAGCGCCTTTCCCGTGCTCGTGATCGTCCTGGGGCTCGTCACCACGTTCGCCATCCGTCGCAGCGCGACCTCGGCGCCGGTGCCGCCGGCCTGCTCGCGCTGCGGCGCACCGTTCTGCGCCGTGTGCGGAGTGCGCGCGGCGATGGGTTCCGAGTGCGAGGGCTGTCTGTCGCTGGCGCTCGGCAACCCGATCCTCGACCCGGTGTTCAAGCAGGAGCGGCGCCAGACCGTGGAGCGCGAACGGCGCAAGCTGCGCTGGTGGGCGCGCGCGCTCGGCCTCGTCTTGCCTGGCGGTGGCCACGTGCTGATGGGACGCACGCTCGGCGGCTTCGCGATCCTGGCCCTCGCGATCACCGGCGCCCTGGTCGCGTTGCTCGGCTCGGGCATCGTTCCGCCCACCGCGGCCGTGTGGGGCGGGCCGGTGGCGCTGGGATCGCACGTGATCGTGGCGGCGCTCGCCGCGCTGTGGCTGATCGCCAACCTGCATCTCTTCGTGGCGTCGAGCCGCGATCTCAAGGTGTGACGTGTCGATCCGAGGCGAGCTCACCGAGCTGGACGTGCCTGGGCTGATGCAGCTCATCGCCACCCACGGCAAGACCGGCACGCTCGCGGTGCAGGATCCCGACGACCACGAGGTCCACGTGCTCTTCGAGGCGGGCGACATCGTGGGAGCGCTGGTGCCGGAGCGCGGCGAGGCGCATCGGGTGGGCGAGCTGCTCGTCAAGGCCGAGGTGCTGGCACCCGAGGATCTCGAGTGGGCGCTCCGCGAGCAGAAGCTGCGCGGGGTGCGGCTCGGCGATCTGCTGGTCGCCGAAGGCAAGATCGCCAAGCAAGACCTCGCCGACATCCTGCGCGTCCAGATCTACGAGACCGTGTTCCGGGTCTTCACCTGGCGGCAGGGCAAGTTCGAGTTCCGCGCCGGCGCGCCCGAGTTCGAGCGTGGCCTGGTGGGGCCGATCAAGACCGACCATCTGCTGATGGACAGCTTCCGGATGGTCGACGAGTGGCCCCAGATCAAGAAATGGGTGCCGAGCTTCGACCGCATCGTCGAGAAGACCGAGATCGGCGAGAAGGTGCGGCGTCCGCTCACGCCCCGCGGCGGCGAGCCGGGGGGCGGTCTCAGCGACGCCGAATGGCTGATGCTCGATCTCGCCGCCGAGCACCTGAGCGTGCAGCGCGCCATCTACCGCTCGCGCATCGGCGAGTTCGAGGCGTGCAAGGCGCTCAAGGGCTTGCAGGAGAAGGGGCTGGTCCGGCTCGTGGTCGCGGGCGAGGCCCTCACCAAGCGCTTGATCGTCGGCCAGCGGCGGATCCTGAACGCGGGCGTGGCGCTCGCGGCCCTCAACGTCGGGCTCATCCTCGCGTTCCTCGTGACGGCGGGGGCGCTGCTCGCGCCGGTGCTGGCCGAGACCGGCGCCGGGCGTGCGCTCGAGCTGGTGCTGGGTCCGGACGAGGAGGGGCTCGCCCGTGCGATCGTCGATGGACGCGCGCGAGCGGTGACCGAGGCGCTGGCGCTCTACAAGGCCGAGCACGGGAAGTTCCCCGACGACTTGACCGCGCTGGTTCGCGATGGGCTCGCGTCGGGGATCGACCTCGAGCTCGCGCAGCGCAGCTATCGTTATGCCGGCCCCGAGGCCGGCGCGCTGGTCCCGAACCCGCCGGGCTCGTGATCATGGCGAGCGAGCAACTTCCATGGACGACGTGAGCCGGGTCTTCGAATTCGCGCACGCCAACGCGGCGCGCACGCTCTTCGGCGAGAAGAACGAGTCGCTCAAGCAGCTCGAGGAGCTGGCGCACGTGCGCATCCACGCGCGCGGACAGGAGGTGCGGATCGACGGAGCGGAGCACGACGTGGAGCTCGCGTCGCGGGTGCTCGCCGAGCTCTTCGAGCTGATCCGCGCCGGGCATCCGGTGTTCGCGGACGACGTCCAGCACGCGTACGCCATCCTGGCCGCGGACGAGCGCGCGCATCTCAAGGACGTGTTCCTCGACACGATCTACGTGGCCGCGGACAAGCGGCGGGTCGCGCCGCGCAGCCTGAACCAGAAGCGCTACATCGACGCGATGCGGACCAGCGATCTGGTCTTCGGCATCGGCCCGGCGGGCACGGGCAAGACTTACCTCGCCATGGCGATGGCGGTGGCGGCGCTCAAGCGTCAGGAGGTGCGGCGCATCGTGCTCACCCGTCCGGCGGTGGAGGCCGGCGAGAAGCTGGGCTTCCTCCCCGGCGATCTGGCCGAGAAGGTGAACCCGTACTTGCGGCCGCTCTACGACGCGCTCCACGACATGGTCGAGTTCGAGCACGCGGCGAAGCTCGCCGGGCGCGGCGTGATCGAGGTGGCGCCGCTCGCGTTCATGCGCGGTCGCACGCTCTCGGACGCGTTCGTCATCCTCGACGAGGCGCAGAACACCACCACCGAGCAGATGAAGATGTTCCTCACGCGGCTCGGCGTCGGCTCGAAGGCGGTGGTGACCGGTGACGTGACCCAGATCGACCTGCCGCCAGCGACGCGCTCCGGGCTTCTCGAGGCGCTCGACGTGCTCGACGGTGTCGACGGGATCGCGTTCTCGTTCTTCGGCCCCGACGACGTGGTTCGTCACCGGCTCGTGAGGCACATCGTCGACGCCTACGATCGGCATCGGCCGCACAACGTGGTGCGGCACGGCGATGCGGCGGGGCCGGGCGCGCGCGCCGCCGCCCACGGCACGCCGAGGCGTTCGTGAGACGAGTCCGCGAGCGGGTGCTGATCACCAACCAGGCCACCGAGGAGCGCCTCGATCTGCGCGAGCTCGAGCGATTCCTCGCGCGTGTGCTCCGGGCGCTCGGATCTCCGCCCGGCGAGCTCTCGGTGCTGATCGTGGACGATGCACGCATGCGCGAGCTCAACCGCGAGCATCTGGGTCGGGATCGCACCACCAACGTGCTCTCGTTCCCGCAGGACGACTCCGGCCAGCCGGGCTCGCGGATGCTCGGCGACGTGGTGCTCGCGCCGCGCACGATCCGCCGTCAGGCGCTCAACGCCGGACGCGATCCGGACCGCGAGCGCGACCACGCGTTGGTGCACGCGGTGCTGCACCTGCTGGGCTACGACCACGTCGGCTCGCGTCGCGAGCGCGAGCGGATGCGCGCCCGCGAGCGCGAGGTGCTGGCGCTCGTCGGCGATCGGGAATGAGCGGCGCGCCGCGATGAGCCCGGATCGCCGTGCGGACTCGCGGCTGCGCGTGGCGCTCGTGCACCGGGTGTTCGCGCACGTCGGCGGCAGCGAGCTCGACCTGATCCAGGTCGGTCGCTACCTCGCCGAGCACGGCCACGACGTCCACGTCCATTGCGCGCGCTATCGAAGCCCGCCCGAGCCGTGGTTCACGGCCCACCGGCTTCCCGACTCACGGCTGGGGCGCATGCGTCGCTACCGTCGACTGCTCGCGGGGGCGCGGCGCGTCGCGGATGCCGACTTCGACGTGGTGGTCGGCTTCGGCCGCACCCTCGGCCAGGACCTCTATCGCTGCGAAGGCGGCACCCACCTCGATTATCTCGAGGTCGTGGCGCGGCTCGCGGGCAAGCCGCTCCGGCCGACCCGTTACGACCGCCTCATCCTCGACGTCGAGCGCCGCCTCTTCACCACCGAGGCGCCGTTTCGCGTGGTGTCGCTCTCGACGTTGGTGCGCGACGAGATCCACCGGGTCTACGGCTTTCCCAAGGAGCGCATCGAGGTGGTGACCAACGGCGTCGATCTCGAGCGTTTCCATCCACGCAATCGCGAGCGCCATCGGCAGGCGGTACGCGACGAGCTCGGGATCCCGTTGGATGCCCGGGTGGCGCTCTTCGTCGGGATCGGCTGGGATCGCAAGGGGCTCGCGCCGATCCTGGAGGCGTTGGCGGCTCGGCCGGCGTGGCACGGGATCGTGGCGGGGCGGGATCGCGAGGAGCGCCGCTTCACGGGGCTCGCCGAGCGGCTGGGGCTGCGCGGCCGGGTCCACTTCGTGGGGCCCCGCGCCGACATCGAGCGCCATTACGCCGCGGCGGACGTGCTCGCGCTCGCGTCTTACCAGGAGGCGTTCGGCAACGTGGTGCTGGAGGCGCTCGCGAGCGGCGTGCCGGTGGTCGCCACCCGCTCGGTGGGTGCCGTCGATCTGCTCGAGGGTGCGCTCGCGGCCGGCATCGTCGAGGGCGACGCCGCCGGCGAGACGGTGGGTGCCGCGCTGGACGCGCTCGCGGCGCGCGCGTCCCAGGCGGATCTGGTGGCCGCGAGTCGCGCCGCTGCGGAGCCCCACGGCGTCGATGCCATGGGCCGCCGCATGGAGTCGGTGATCCGCGCCGTCGCCGCCGAAAAGCGCGAAGCTCGGGGCTCCGTCCATCGGCAGTGACACCCGTCGCGGGCCCGTCGCGGCTTTGACGGGCCTCCGGCGGGTGGGTATCTTGCGCCGGCTCTTTCGAGGAAAACGCACGTGTCCGCACGCGAAATCGTCAAATACCCCGCTCCGGTACTCGCCACTCCGGCCGCGCTCGTCACCGAGATCGGCGCCGACATCCAGGCGCTCTTCGACGATCTGGTCGCGACCATGTTCGCCGAGAACGGCGTCGGGGTGGCGGCACCGCAGATCGGCGTGGGCCTGCGCGCGATCGTCATCGACGCCAACGTCGAGAATCGCGGCGAGCGCATTCTCAAGCTCGTGAACCCGGAGATCACGGCCGCCGAGGGCGAGGTCATCTGGCCCGAGGGTTGCCTGAGCATCCCGGGACTGGTGCTGGACGTGAAGCGCCACGGCCACGTCGAGGTCACCGCGCTCGACGAGACCGGCCGCGAGGTGAGAGTCGAAGGGTCGTCGCTCTTGGGAGTGGCGCTTCAGCACGAGATCGACCACCTCGACGGCAAGCTCATGCTCGACCGCGTGAGCCCCATGAAGCGCGCGTTCTGGCGGAAGAAGATCGCCAAGCACGGCTATCCCGTCGAGATGGGCGGCGGCGAGCGCGACGATCGCAAGGAAAACAAGCGCGCCCTCGGCTGAGCGTTCTCCGTGAGCGGTGGGTAGCCGATCTCGCTCGGCCGCGCCGGGGGGCGGAGATCGACGGCGTGCGCTTGCCTCGGCGCGGCGCTCCATCGAAGCTCCCGGCCAACACCACGGTTCGGCTTGCTGACGCGCCCTGCGCGAGCTTCGGCTCGCGGTCTCGGGCGACTCCCACGTTCACGCGGCCTGGCCTCGGCACGGGAGCCTTGGCTCGATGACTTCCATTCCGGATCGCCGCCCCACCTTCGACGAGCGCCGCTTGACGTGGCGAAACGAAGCGCGCGCGCGCCGCTACGATCACCGCTACCAGTCGCTCTCCGGCCGTCTCTCCAACCGTCGCGTGCTGCAGACCTACGCCAACGCGATCCGGCGAGAGGCTCCCCAGGGCTGGCTGCTCGACTGCCCGACCGGCACCGGCCGGCTGCTTCCCGCGCTGCTCGGCAGCGCGTCGCGGATCCTGGGCGGCGACATCGCCCCCGAGATGATGAAGGTCGCCCGCGACCAGTTCCCCGTGGACGGCAAGCTCAGGGGCTACGTCGGGATGGACATCGAGCGCTTGCCGTTCCGCGACGGTGCGCTGGGCGCCGTCTGCGTCGCGCGGCTCACGCAGCATTGCGACGGGGCCGAACGGGTGCGCATCCTCACCGAGCTCGGGCGCGTCACCAACGGCCCGATCTTCGTGAGCTACTACCACCGCTACACGTTCAAGTACTTCTCGCGCTGGCTGCGTGGAAGCCTGGGGTTGCGCAAAGGGCGGCTCCAGGGCGTGAGCTTCGCCGAGCTGCGCGCCGACGCCCGCGCGGCGGGGCTCGAGATCGCCGACGTCCGCTGGGTGTTCCCGGTGCTGTCGACGAACTGGCTCGTCACGTTCCGCCGGCCCCGCGGCGGCTGAGGCGAGCGCGTCACGCGCGGCGGCACGTCCTGGCGTACGCCGGCGAGTCGCGCCCGCTACAGCGTGCGATAGGGCACGAGCAGGAAGTAGATGGCGACGCCGGTGACCGACACGTAGAGCCACAGCGGCAACGTCACTCGCGCCCAGCGGCGGTGCCGAGCGAGATCGCCCTTCCAGGCGCGATACACCACCACCAGGATCATCGGCACGATCACCGCCGCGAGCGGCGTGTGCGTGAGCAGGATCGCGAAGTACACGGTGCGAAGCCAGCCCTCGCCGCCGTAGTGGGTGGTGCCGGTTCGTGCGTGGTAGGTCAGGTACGAGATCAGGAAGACCGTGCTGAGCGCGAGCGCCCCGATCATGCAGGCGCGATGCGTCGCCACGTTCTTGCGGCGGATCTGGATCCAGCCGATCGTCGCCAGCACGGCGCTCGACGCGTTGAGCACGGCGTTGAGCGCGGGGAGGTTCGCGACGAGGCTGCTCATGCGTGGATCCACGGGCTCTTGCGCGCCATCACGACCCCGCCCGCGAAGAGCGCCGCCGTCGTGAGCAGCGTGATCGCGATCGAGATCCCGAACGGCGGCACGCCCAAGTCGGCGAGGCTGAGCGTGGGGTAGAGCACGGCGCGCAGCGCGCCCACGGCGTACGTGAGCGGATTCGCTCGCATCAGCGCGCCCAGCCACGGCGAGGCACCCGCCGCGGGGAAGAGCGCGCCGGAGAGCAGCCAGAGCGGGATCAGGAAGAGGTTCATGATCGCGTGGAAGCCGGTCGTGGTCTCCATGCGCCACGCGATCAGGAAGCCGAGCGAGGTGAGCTGGAACGCGGTCACCGTCGCCACCGCGAGCGATTTCAGCACGATGCCCGGGCAGACGTGGATGCCGCTGAGCGGGCTCATCGCGAGCACGATGATCGCCTGAAGCACCGCCACGGAGGTGCCTCCCAGCACCTTGCCCAGGACGACGGCCGAACGCGGCACCGGCGCCACCAGCACGCCCTGCAGAAAACCGGCGCGCCGGTCCTCGATGATCGAGATGGTCGAGAAGACGGCGGTGAAGAGCAGGATCAAGACCAGCGTGCCGGGGAAGAAGTACTCGAGGTAGGTCATGCCGTGCGAGGCGGAGCCGGGGCCCATCGACTCGGGGCGAAACGAGCTTCGCAGCCCGGATCCGATCAGCACCCAGAACACCAGCGGGGTCCCGATCGTGCCCAGGATGCGGTGCTTCTGGCGCACGAAATGCGTGAGCTCGCGCACCAGCAACGTCCACGCGGGCAGCCAAATGCGACTCATCCGTTCGCCTCCGCGCGCCCGTCCGACGCGGTGGCGTCGGCCTCCCACAGCGTTCGTCCGGTGACGTGGATGAACACGTCCTCGAGCGTGGGCTGGCCGACGGTCACGGCGCGGATCTCGTCGGGGAAGGCGCGCATGAGCTCCGCCACGAACGCAGCACCGTCCGGGCGCTCGATGCGAACGCCGCGGTGAAGCGCGGTCGCCGCGCATCCGAAGCGCGCGTTGATGCGCTCGGTGAGGTCGGTGGCGTCGTGGCCTTCGACGGTCACGACCTCGCCGCGGATCGAGCGCTTGAGCGCCGCCGGCGCGTCGAGGGCCACGAGCTTGCCGCGGTCGAGGATGCCGACCCGGTCGCAGCGCTCCGCCTCGTCGAGGATGTGCGTGGTGAGCAGGATGGTGACCCCGGTCTGATCGCGAAGCTCGAGGAGCTGCCGCCAGAGATCACGCCGCGCGCCCGGGTCCAGCCCCGTGGACGGCTCGTCGAGCAGCAGCACTCGCGGCCGGTGGAGCAGGCTCTTCGCGAGCTCCACCCTGCGCCGTTGCCCGCCCGAGAGGTGCTCGACCCGGTCGGCGCCACGATCGGCGAGCGTCACCAGCGCCAGCACCTCGCCGATGCGGGTGGCCAACGCCTTGCCCGAGAGCCCGTAGAGATGACCGGCGTGCCAGAGGTTCTCGCGCACCGACAGCTTCACGTCGAGGCTCGGCGACTGGAACACCACGCCCAGCTCGCGCCGCACCGCCTCCGGCGCGCGCATCACGTCGTGGCCGCTGATGGTGGCGCGACCGCCGGTGGCTGGAAACGACGTCGTGAGCACCCGGAAGAGCGTGGTCTTGCCGCTGCCGTTCGGGCCGAGGAGCGCGAACACCTCCTTGCTCCCGACCGTGAACGAGACGGGGCCCAACGCGCGACGCGTGGTGTAGTCGACGACCAGCTCGTCGATCGAGATCGCAGCGACTTCGTTCATCGGCCTTTCTTTCGACGCGCGCTCACACGGCCTTGTCGATCGCCAGCACCGTGAGGTCGAGCGTGAGCGCGAGATACGACCAGATCAGCACGGCGCGGGCGGTCTCCGCGTTGGCGTCCTTCGCGAAGCGTGCGCCCGCGATCACCACCGCCACGCCGCTCGCGGCCGCGCTCGCGAAGTACCACAGCCCGGCGAGACCGATCACCGAGGGCACCAAGCTGACGGCGAGCAGCGCGACACAGTTGACCAGCACCTGGCGCCCGGTGCTGCGCCCATCGGGCTCGACGACGGGGAGGAGCTGGCACCCGGCGCGCGCGTAGTCGGTGCGGTAGAGGTACGCGATCGCCAGGCTATGGGGCACTTGCCAGAAGAAGAGGATCGCGAAGAGCGCCGCGCCGGCCACACCCACGTCTTGTCCGGCGGCGGTCCAGCCGATCACGGGGGGCAGCGCGCCCGGCACGCACCCGGCCACCGTCGCGAGCGGGGTGCGCGTCTTGAGCGGCGTGTAAGCGAACAGGTACGTCACGACCGTGAGCGCGGCGATGCCCGCGGCGAGCGGGTTGGTCGCGAACCACAGCACCGCGAGACCGGCGATGGTGAGCGTGACCCCGAATGCCAGCCCTTCGGGCGGGGCGACTCGGCCCTCGGGCAACGGGCGCGTGCGGGTGCGGTGCATGAGCGCGTCGGTCTCGCGCTCGATGAATTGATTGAGCGCCTGACTGCCCGCGGCGCAGAGCGCCGTGCCGCCCAGCGCGGCCACCAGCGCCGGCCACATCACCGGCCCCGCGAGCGCCACGTAGTAGCCCACCAGCGTGGTGAGCAGCACCAGCAGCACCAGCCGCGGTTTGGTGAGCTCGAAGAAGTCCGCGGCGCGTCGGGCGCGCGCCACGCTGCCCATGCCGGTCTCGGCGACCGCCGTCATGCGCCGATTCCCGCGCCCGCCGGCGCACCGGCCGCGGCACTGGCGTGAGCGAGATCGAGGGCGCCGCGCAGACCGCGAAACACGAGCAGCGTCGCGGCCATCGCGGTGGCGAACACCACCGCGCCGTTCACCTGGTGCGCCACGGTCACGAGCACCGCCGGCCACGGCGCGAGCTCGGGAACGGGCGCCATGAACTTCGCGGCGTACGCGAAGAAGCCGAGCGCCACTTGCAGCCACGTGAGCTGCATGAGCGCGAACGCCATCCGCGTTCCGGGAGCGGTCCGCGACGCCGCATTGGTGCGGTAGCGCAGCGCGACCACCAGCGTGATCACCAACACCGCTCCGCCGAGGTGGACGAAGACCGTACCCATGAGGTGGCGCAGCCGCGCGCCGAGCAGGATCTGCGCATAGATCGCGATCGTGGTCACCAGCGCCAGCCGCTCGGCGCCCTGTCCGCGTGCGCGATCCAGCGGATCGGCGAGCGCCTCGGCCCACATCTCGGTGGTGCTGAGCGCCATCACGATCATCAGCGCGAAGAACGAATGCGCGAACGAACCGTGAACCAGCGCCAGCACGCGCTCGTTCTCGATGACCCTGAGCCCACCGAGAACGCCCTGGATCACCACCGCGACCACGGCGACGCACGCCAGCACCCGCATCCAGCGGCGCGAATCGCAGCGCCACACCGCCACCGCCAGCGCCACCGTGAGCATGCCCACCAGCGAACCGAGCAGCCGGTGCGCGTGCTCGAACGCGATCGGCCCGATCCAACGGCTGATCGGGAACGTGAACATGTTGTAGCCGTAGGTCGTGGGCCAGTCGGGGACCGCCATCCCCGCGCCCTTGCTCGTGACGAGCCCGCCAGCGGTGAGCAGCACCGCGGTGGTCGCCGCGGTGGCCCGCGCGAGGTAGCGCACGGACCGGCTGGTCGTGCTCGCGGTGGGCGGGTTCGTCATGGTCGATCGCTCAACGACCCGCCGTGGTCGCCGGATTCGGTCACGCGACCGTCACTCGACGATGGCGCTCGTGGCCGCGGGCTCCTCGTCGGTGGGCAAGCTCGCCGCGTCTCCGGCGGTCGTCCCGGCGGCAGCCTCGTCGGGCGCCGTCGCGATCTCGCCGTCGGCCGCTGCGTTCTCTTCCGTCGTGCCCTCGTCCGCCGATTTCGCGTCCTCGGCGTCCTTCCCGTGGTCGTCGGCGTCCTTGGCGGCAGCCTTGTCGTCGTCGGCGAGGGCCGCCAGCCGAACCGGCCCGGCGTGTTGCCGGCTCAAGGTGCCACCCGCGAGCGCGAACACCAGTGCGCCGGTCAGCAGCGTCCAGGTGAGCTCGAGCCGTGCCACGCGGCCCCGAACCGGCTCGTGCGCCGCGCCTCGGCGCGCCACCAGCACGACTCCCATGGAACAGGCGGCGAATGCCCCCAGCACGGTCCAATAGAGCGGGATCACGGCGGAATCGAGGCTGGCGCTCACGTTCGGTAGACCCTCGGTGGAACCGCTCGATCGGCGGGTGCGCTGTTCGGATACGGGCGAGATGCGAGAGGGCGGCTCGGGGACGGGTGGGGCAACCGCATTCGAGCTGCGCGCGATCGGTGTCCGCGCCTGCGGCAATATGCGGAACCCCCGCGGCCCATGTCAACGCGGCGCGCCACGCGCCACGTCGCGCGCGGGGCGGTCCGAACGGTCAGCTGCGGACGCGGGCGAGCGTGGCCTGGATGTGGGTCGTGGCGATCGCCGCCAGCTCACCGGCGAGAGCGAAATTGCCCTCGATCCGCAGCGCTCCGCCCAGCATGAGCGCTTGAAGGTTCGCGGGGCGGCCCGCGCCGCTCAGCGATTGGAAGTCGAGCCAGCTCATGGAGAACGTGGTGTCCGGCGGGTTGCGCGCGGCACCGCCGCCGAAATGGATGCCGAGGCGCCAGTCGCGGCCCTGGAAGTGGCGAATCGAGACCACCAGCGTGCCGTCGATGCGGCGCAGCCGCTCGCGCGAGGCGGCGTCGAGCGGCACCACCGGCGCGGGTGTGCGGCTCGCCTCCGCGACGAGCGCGCTGGGTCCGCCCAGCTCGCCGCGCAGGAACGCGGCCCAGTCGTCCACGGTCTGGAAGACCTGCACGTCGATGCGGCGCGACGAATGGCCTCGCTCCACCGTCAGCGCATGGTCGTCGAATCCGAGCACCCACACGCCACCGCCAGCGCCGGTCAGCTCGACGCGCACCGAGAGGTCGTAGCCGGGAGGCGCCGCGGCGCGCTCGAGCCCTTCGGCGTAGCGCTCCACGAGGAACGCTTCGAAGAAGTCGCGCGGCTTGATGGTCGCGAGATCGTGGGAGCGGCGCGCGGCACGCTTGCGCGCTGGCTTCTTGTGAGCAGGAGGGCGAGAGGTCATGTGAGGCTCGTGTTCGAGAGGCGGCACGTCCCGGTGCCTCGGCGGCGCCGTCGCGGGGCCTTCTGGTAACACGAAGGAAGAGGCGCGGCCATCCTCGCATGGCGCGCCTCGATCGACGGCGCGTCGCCGCGGGATGCGCGTGCGGCCGCGTCAGACCCAGCCGACTCGCGCGCGCAGCAACCGCGCCACCCGCAGCGGCAGCTCGTGCGGATGCGGGGCGTGCGTCGCGCGCCGTGGCGGTGGGCGCGTGCCGGGCGCCTCGTGGTCGAGGTCCGGCTCGTGCTCGGCAGGATCGGCGGTGGTGGAGGCGGCGCGGACGTCGACGACCGAGTCCGCGAAGCTCACCGCCGAGCACTCGACCCAGTAGCCCGAGCGGCACAGCGATAGATCCTGGAGCCCAGCCACCAACGTCTCGCGCGTCGCGCGACAGAATGGATGGACCCCATCAAGCAAGTGCGGACACTTCATGGTGGTCCCCTCGCCGGGTTCGGATGACGACCAGATTCCGCGCACGTTTCGTGCCAGCGACAGGATCGCCGCGCGAACGGGCGCGCAGATCCTCGCGCGCGTGCTGAATGCCGCCGCGCGTGTGAAACAATTGCGGTCATCCGTAGGACCACCAAGCGCAACGCCAGCGTCCCGTCGCTGGCACGCATCATGCCTCGCATTCTCTCCACGGTTCACGGCACGGGAGAGTCAAGCTCGCGATGATCACGGACAACTTGAATGCGGGTGTCGCGCACGGATGGGGTCGGATGCCGACGGGAGCGGGTGGAATCGTCGCGGTGGTGCTGGCGGGCGGTGAAGGGCGAAGGCTCTTGCCGCTCACCCAGCGCCGCGCCAAGCCCGCCATGCCGTTCGCCGGGAAGTACCGGCTCATCGACTTCGTGCTCACCAATCTGGTGCACTCGAACATCCTGCGCATTCACGTCCTGACGCAGTACCAGCCCTACTCGCTGATCCGCCATCTCGCGCGGGGCTGGACCTTCTCGTCCCACCTCGGTCAGTACTGCGAGATCATTCCGGCGGCCTCGGGCGAGGGGCGGGGCTGGTATCAGGGATCCGCCGACGCGCTCTTCCAGAACCTGGCGCGCTTCGAGCGCGACCGGCCGCGGATCGTGGCGGTGTTCGGATCCGACCACATCTACCGGATGGACCTCCGGCCGATGATCGAGGAGCACGTCGAGTCCGGCGCCGACGCCACCGTGAGCGTGCTGCCGTATCCGATCGGCGAAGCCCATCAATTCGGCTGCCTGGAGGTCGACGCCAACATGCGCGTGGCGCGGTTCGTCGAGAAGCCGCCGAGCCCACCGCCGTTTCACGCCGACCCGTCGAAGGCGCTGGTCTCGATGGGGAACTACCTGTTCAACTTCGACGTGATGCGCGAGGTGCTCCACCTCGACCACCTCAACCCGGACAGCCGCCACGACATCGGCGGCGACATCCTCCCCGCCTACTTCAACCAGCTCCACATCCACGCGTACGACTTCTCGAAGAACCGCTGCCCCGGCATCACCGACGCGGAGGTGGGGTACTGGCGTGACGTCGGCACGATCGGATCGTATTGGCGCGCCTCGATGGATCTGGTGGCGGTGTCGCCGATCTTCAACATGTACAACTACGAGTGGCCGCTGCTGACGGCGCGCACGGACCACCCGCCGGCCAAGTTCGTGTTCTCGGATCGGGATTCGAACCGGCTGGGTGTGGCCACCGACTCGATCGTGAGCGACGGCTGCGTGGTCTCGGGCGGACACATCGACCGCTGCGTCCTCGGTCCGCGCGTGCGGGTCAACTCCTACGCCACCGTGAGCGAGTGCGTGATCTTCGAAGGCGTCGAGATCGGCCGGCGCTGTCGCATCCGGCGCACGATCGTCGACAAGGAAGTGAAGATCCCCGCCGATACCACCATCGGCTGGGACGAGCAGCACGACGTCGCGCGAGGCATCGTCATCGGCGACGACGGCATCCGCGTCGTGCCGCCGGGTGTGCGGTTCGACGGGGCGTGAGCGGCCGGCCCGGCCGCCGCTCCTCGGCGCCGGGCGTCAGAACCGTTCCTGCGGGAACCACTCGGGGAAGCCGCGGAAGCCCTCGCAGCGGAAGAGCCGCTGCGTGCCGAGCCATTGGTTGTCGCTCGGGTCCCGGTAGGCCGGCAGCTCGCGGCAGTCCTCGAACGCGAACGCCACTCCCGGGTGGATCCCGCCACTGCCCCCCACGTAGAGGGCCGCGGCGCCGGCGGGGACCGTCGCGAGGTCGTTCCACAGGTCGTATTGCTCGTAGCGCCGGTCGAGGCGCACCGAGTACACACGTGGGTGCCCCGGCACGTAGAACGCGAGCTCGCTCGCTTTCGCGTACTGGTTGACGAAGACGAGCGGGGCGGCGCCCTCGGCTCGCCAGGCTTCGAGGACGCGACCGACGTGTAGCCCGAAGCCGCGCCAACCCCTGAGCCGCGCGGTCGGGTCGAGCCGCCCGGGTAGCCCCTCGAAGAAGTCTTGCGCCAGCCCCGCGCTACCCATCAGCGCGCTCACCATCAGGCTCGCGGCCACACAGGCTGCGGCGAGGCGCCGCATGGCCTGTCGCCGCCGGCCCCGCAGCGCCGGGATGGCCTGGTCGAGCACCCAGCCGGCGCTCACCCCCGCAGCGAGGTAGGCCGGAACCGCCCAATTCGCCTGCACCTTGGCCTGGCCGGACTTGAGGGTGAAGAACGCGAGGATCGGCGCCGAGGTGGCGAACAGCAGCACATGGCCCGGATCGCGGGTCTGCCAAGCGGCTCGACCGGAGCGCGCCATGCCCAAGCCGAGCAGCACCGCGACCCACGGCGTGAGCACGCCGATCTGCGAGCCCACGAACTCGAGCAGCTGGCCCACGTCGAAGCCCGCGCCCTTGCCGACGCCAGCCAGCTTGCCGACGTGCGCGGTGGTGACCCAGCCGTGCCGCGCGTTCCAGATCCACACCGGCAGCGTCAGCGCCGCGGCCACCGCCCCGCAGAGGTAGGGGCCGGGGCGGCGCAGCTGCGCGCGCAGCGCGGGCACGACCAGCAGCGCGCCGATCACGCACGGCGCCAGCACGCCCGCCGTGTACTTGAAGAGGAAGGCGACACCGGTGGCGAGGCCCGCTGCGAGCCAAGCGCGCGTGGATCCGGTTCGAAACGCGCGCTCGAGCGCCACCAGCGCCAGCGCCCAGCAGGCCGCGAACGGCGGATCGATGGTCGCGAGCATCCCGCCCGCGGTGAACAGCGGCGAGAGCCTGAGCGTGACCAGCCCGAGCACCGCCGCGCGATCGCTACCGGTGATGCGCCGCGCGAGCACGAACATCGCCAGCGCCAGCACGGTGCTCGCGAGCACCGCGGACATGCGGATGCCGGCGGGCGACGATCCGAAGAGCGCGGTGGTCGCGCGGATCAGATACGCGATCCCCGGCCCCTTGCTGTAGTACGAGAGATCGAGGCGCCGCGACCACTCCCAGTAGTGCGCCTCGTCGGGGGCCAGATCGAGTCCGCCGCGCGTGATCGCGATCACGTTGAACGCCGTGTTGGCCGCCAGCAGCACCGCGCCCGCCGCCAGCCAGCGACGCTCACCGAGGGCTCGCCACCCGCGCACCGCCGCGCCGCGGATCGCATGCGCCAGGCGATTGAGCCTCCGCCGCGGCGCGCCGCGCGCCAGCTCGAAGCCCACCAGCCCGAACGCCGCCCCGAGCACCAGCCCGCCGATCACGTCCAGCGGGAAATGGACCCCTTGGTAGACCCGCGTCAGCGCGGTCACCACCGCCACCGCCGCGAGCGGAAGCGCGAGCGCGGGGTGGGCGAGCGACACCACGGTCACCGCCGCCGACGTGTTCACGGCGTGTGAGGACGGAAACGACGCGGAGACCGGACAGCGGCCGGCGCGCAGCACCACGTCGTCGAGCACCTGGCAGGGGCGCTCGCGCGCGAAGAGCCGCTTCACCACGAAGCGATTCGTGGGGTCGCTGATCGCGACCACCAAGCCCGCGAGCAGCAGGGTGCGGCGCCACTTCGCGCCGCCGAGGGTCGCGAGCAGGATCGCGCCGACGATCAGCCACGGCACCATGCGGTGCGCGTCGGCGAGCGCGAGCAGGATCGTGTCGATTCGCTCGCCCAGGCCGCCCTGGTTGATCCAGCGGAACGTGAGATCGTCGAACGGCAGTGGCGTCACGTGAGGTCCACGGCGAGCGCGTGCTCGGCCAGTCGGCTCGCGCCCCCGATCGGCGCGCGGTCAGTCGGCCAGGATCAGCTTCGCGAGAGTCTGGAGCTGCATGAAGCTCGTGCCCTCGTAGATCTTTCCGATCTTGGCGTCTCGATAGAGCTTCTCCGCGGGGAATTCCTTGGTGAAGCCGGCGCCGCCGAAGACCTCCACGGCGCGGGACGCGACGCGCTCGGCGACCTGCGAGGCGTGGTACTTGGCCATCGCCGCCTCGCGCGCGAAGGGGGCGCCCGCCTCGCGCAGCCGCGCCGCGTTGTAGACCATGAGCCGCGCGGACTCGACCTCGATGGCGAGCTCCGCGAGCCAGAACTGCATCGCTTGATTGGCGGCGATCGGCCGGCCGAACTGCTCGCGGGTCTTGGCGTACGCGACGGCGTTCTCGAAGGCCCCCTGAGCGAGCCCCACGAGCTGCGCGCCGATGCCGATTCGCCCCTCGTTCAAGAGCTCGATCGCCACCTTGTAGCCGCGTCCCACGTCGCCGAGCACCTGCGCGCGCGGCACGAAGCAGCCGTCCAGCAGCAGCTCGCAGGTGCTGGAGGCGCGGATGCCGAGCTTGTCCTCGGCCTTGCCCACGGTCAGCCCCTCGCTCTCGCGTGGCACCAGAAAGGCGCTGATGCCCTTGTAGCCCGCCTCGGGATCGACGGTGGCGAAGATCAGGAAGAGCCCGGATTCGCGGGCGTTCGTGACCCACATCTTGCGGCCTTCGAGCCGGAAGCCGCCGTCCACCGGGTGGGCGCGACAGCGCAGCGCGAACGCGTCCGAACCACTACCCGACTCGCTCAGGCAATACGAGCCGGGACGGTCGCCGGCGAGCCTGGGCAGGAAGCGGCTGCGCTGGGCCTCGTCGCCGTAACGCAAGAGCGCCGTCGTCAGCAGCGTGTTCTGCACGTCCACCAGCACGCCCACGGCAGGATCGACCCGCGAGATCTCCTCCACCGCCAGGATCGACATGAAGAAGCTCGCGCCAGCGCCGCCCAGCTCCGTGGGCACCTCGATGCCCATCAGACCCATCTCGAAGAGCCCCGCGAGCACCGCCGGGTCGAGGCGTGCCTCGCGATCCATCGCCGCCGAACGCGGGCGAATGACGCGCTCGGCGAAGTCGCGCACCGAGCGGCGGAAGAGCGACTCCTCGTCGCTGAGCAACGTGAGGGGCGGGCGGGCGTGTGCGGAGGTCATGGCTCGGATCCGGGCTGTGTCGGACGCGACGGCCGCGTCCGCGAAGAAGGTACCGAAACGACCAGGGGCGCGAGTCTACCCCGCGCACCTCCCCGTGCCAGCCGTCAGCGCGGATCGTCCGTGGCCGGTTCGCGCGTGAGCCGCTCGTAGAGACCGTCCAGTCCCTGGTCTTCGCGGATCTCGGCGACCTGACCGTCCCCCAGCTCGATGACGATCCACTCGCCGTCCGCTCGCTCCGCGACGTCCATCGTGAAGAACGGGCTCGGTATCCGCGCCGCGATCGAGTCGAACGGCTCGCTCGGCGGTGGTTCGCCGCTCGCCGATTCGCGCCAGTAGTGCCCGCCTGCGAGTGGAGCGGCGCTCCAGTACACGAGGCGGTACTCGCGAGCCAACGGCATGGCGCTCTTTGGGTGGCGCCCAGCGGGCCGAAGCTCGACGAACTCTCGAAACACGAACCCGCCCTCGAGCGAATCGCCGCGCAACGCGATGAAGCTGTCGAGCACGCGCTCGACCGCGTCGAGATCGTCTGCGCACGGGATGTAGCAGGCCTCCTCCCATGCGTGTTTCTCCGACTTCACGTAATCCTTGAGCACCAGCGGACGATTGCCGAACGGCGCCAGTAACAGCGCCAGCTCGGCGCGCGCTGGCCGGGTCGTGCTCGCGGTCCACACGCTCCGTGGCGTGTGCTCGGCGATGGCGGAATGGCTCGCGGGCAGGTGGTGGCAGAAGCGGTATGCCCCGGGCGACGTGACGAGCGTCGTTCCGCGTGCGGCGAGCGCTGCATGCAGCCGCTCGTACGCGGCGGCGGAGAGCATCCATCCGCGATAGATCGCGGACTCGGACGCTGCTGTCGGCGGGATGCGGCGAACCGCGCGCTCCGCTTCGTCGGCCGAGCCGAGGAGGTCCGTGTTCACGATACCCACGCTTGCTCCACTGGCGCGCGCCAGCTCGACCTCGCGGGCGAAGGCTTCGTCGGGCTGCGAGCGATCGATCGAGTCGGAAGGGAAGAGCACGCGCATGGTGGTGGGCTCGCGTTACGGATTCGAATGGGTGGCGGTCTCATCCCCGGCGGCTACGGTGGGGCAGGCGGTTTCGAGAGAGCGGCGCAGGGGCTCGAGCTGCCCCATGCGCTGGGAGCCGGGGAAGTCGTCGATGGGGCGGCCGAAGAGCGAGCGGCCCGCATGGCGGGCTTGGGCGAGCACGACGTCGAGCTCGGCGCGCGCGCGGTCGCATTGGCCGCGGGCGGCGAGCGCGAACACGAGGCCGTCGCGGTAGCCCCACCAATCGCGGACCTCGAGCGCGGCGCGATAGAAGATCTCGGCCTCGCTCGGCTCGCCTGCGGCGGAGCGTGCGGCGCCGATGGCGGCGAGCTGGTCGGCGGTGCCACCCGTGAGCGCGATCGGCAGCCACGGCCTGGCGCGCGCGCCGTGGGGCAGGAACGGGAGATCTGCATACGTCCCAGGCGAGCCCAGGATTCCAGCGACCAAGGCGACGGCGACGATCACGCTCGGAACGCGCTGACCGCGACTGGGCGGCGGCGCTGGCCGCGCGAATCCCGGCGTGAGCCCCGCGGCGAGCAGCCGGTCGTAGAGCTCGGGGTGGCCAGTCGTCTGGCCCAGGACGGCGGGAATCTCCGCGTCCACGTAGAGCCGCAAGAGCGCCGACGCGTAGACCCCGGCGCTCTCGACGGTCTCGACCGCCAGCCGGTCGGCGCGCTCTTCGAGGCGCCGGCGCAGCTGCTGCATCGGTAGCAGCGCGATCACGACGGCGGTGGCCAGGATCACCGCCAGCGCGAACGAGAAGCTCGCGGCCACGGGCCGCAAGAGCGCGAGCGGTAGCAGCAGCAGCGTCGCCGCGAGGCGGACGAAGCGCACGCCGCGCGATTCCGACAGGTGCCCCAGCTCGTGTGCGATGACCGCTTCGAGCTGACTCTCGGTGAGGAGCGCGAGTGCCCGGGTCGAGATCAACACTGCGCGCGCCCACGGCAGCGCGGCCGCCGAGCCGATCTCCGAGCGAAGCTCGTACGTGGCGGGCGCCGCCATTCCCACGGTGCCGGCCACCCGAGCGACCGCTTCGACCGCGCGCGGCGAGGGCGGCCCGATCAGCCCGAAGAGACGCGCGACGCGAATCGCCGCGCCGAAGTGGAGCCCCACCAAGCCCGCGGCCGTCGCGGCGACCGCGGCGCCGGTCGCCGGGCCGAAGTCCGCTGGCATGGCGAGCGCCGCGAGCACGATCAGCAACACGTGCGGATACCAGAACAGCCAGCGCTCGACGAGCGTGCGCGCCGTGGTCACGAAGCTCGTGGGCCGCTTGCGGGCGCGCTCGACGACTTGGTGGTAGACGAGCGTGATTGCCGTCAGCGACGCGAGCGGGGCGAGCACCCGCGGCACCGCGGCGGGCACCGCGGAGAGCGCGTACGGCAGCTCGAACATCGCGATGGCGATCCCGAGCGGCGCGATCGTCGAGAGCTGGCTCAGGTTCACCCGCGCCGGCCACGTGAGCCGCGCCCGCTCGGTCCAGTGCAGCCCGTCGAGGCCCGGCGGGCGCCGTCCCCAGGCCATCCACACGGACGCTCGTGCCAGAAGCCACGAGTTAGCGAACGCCAGCACGATCGCCGCCGGCGCCGGTGTCCACCGCACCCACGCCGGCATCGTCGCCTGCACCTGGTCGAGGGCGGTCATGAGCGGTGCGGTGAGCGCGTGGACAGGGGCAGGGGGCGTGACTACATTCCGCCGACTCGCGAAGGAGAGCACGAATGGAAGCGGTACGAAACGTGGTGATCGTGGGCTCGGGATGCGCGGGCTTCACCGCGGCGCTCTACACGGCGCGCGGTGGGTTGCAGCCGCTCATCATCGAAGGCGGGAAGGTGGCGCCGGGAGGGCTCCTGACCACCACCACGGAGGTCGAGAACTTCCCCGGCTTTCCCGAGGGGATCATGGGACCGGAGCTGATGGAGCGGATGCGCGCGCAGGTCACGCGCTTCGGCACCGAGTTCATGACCGCCACGGTCACCAAGGTGGAGACGCACGCGCGCCCGTTCCGCCTCCACACCGACACCGGCGAGGTGATCCAGACGCGCACGCTCATCATCGCCACCGGCTCGGCGCCGCGCCTGCTCGGCATCGAAGGCGAGCAGGAGCTGACCGGCAAGGGTGTGAGCACGTGCGCCACCTGCGATGGCTTCTTCTATCGCGGCAAGACCGTGGTGGTGGTGGGCGGCGGCGACTCGGCGATGGAAGAGGCGCTCTACCTGGCCGGTCTCGCGTCCAAGCTGATCCTGGTGCACCGGCGCGATTCGTTCCGCGCGTCCAAGATCATGCAGGAGCGCGTGCTCGCGAACCCCAAGATCGAGGTTCGCTGGGACTCGGCGGTGGTCGAGGTCCTCGGCCGCGAGAAGAACGATCTCGAAGGTGTGGTGATCCAGAACCTCAAGACCGGCGCACGCGAGACGGTGACCTCGCCGGGGATCGGGCTCTTCGTGGCGATCGGCCACACGCCCGTCACGGAGTTCCTGGGCGGCGCGATCGACACGGACGAGCAGGGCTACATCCGGGTCAAGGACCCCACCAGCGAGACCAACGTCCCCGGCATCTTCGCCGCGGGCGACGTGATGGACCCGCGCTACCGCCAGGCGGTCACCGCCGCCGGCTCGGGCTGCCGCGCCGCCATCGACGCCGAACGCTTCCTCCAGCGCGAAGGGCATTAGTTCTGCGCGGTCTCTTCAGGGCCGCGGCTCGTCGCGGAGCGCCATCTGCCGGGCGGGTCGAGAGTCGAGCGGGAGTGATCAGGCGAGCGCTGGCACCGTCGGTGTTGCTCGCGGTGCTCGCGGCCGTGACGGCGCGAGCCGAGGAACCGCTGCGCGCCGCGGTCGGACCGTTCTCGCCACCCGCGAAGGCTGGGTTCCGGGTGGGGATGGCGAAGGTCGACATGACGCCCGATCTGTCGCAGATCGCGGTGTCGCTCAACGGCTATGGGGATCGAGACGACGCGCTGGCGACGGCGGTGCTCGACCCGGTTTACGCGCGCGCCCTCGTGGTGGTGGATGCGCACGGCGGCCTGGCCGCCATCGTGGCCGCGGATCTTTGCTACGTGACGACCGAGCTACGCGACCTTGCGCTCGCGGAGCTCGGCGAGGACGGCTTCGACGGGCGGAACTTCCTCCTCGCCGCGACGCATACCCATTCGAGCTTTTCCGGTTACGACGGCAGCCGAGTCGCGAAGCTCTTCATGGGCGAGTTCCACGAGGAGGTCCTGATTCGGACGGCGCACGCGATCGCACGCGCGGTGCGCGACGCGAAGGCGCAGGCTCGGCCCGCGGTGATGAGCGTCGCACGCGCGTGGCTTTCGGGTTTCAACCGCAGCCGGCTCGATCCCAGCTTCGACCACGCTCGGGGACGCAGCCTCGCGGCCTCGGCGGATCCGCGATTCGCCCTCAACCAACGTGCGGTGCTCGTTCGGTTCCAGGCGGAGGACGGCACGAACATCGGCGCGGTGACTCAGTTCTCGGCCCACCCGACCGTGCTGTCGCCCAAGAATCTCGCGATCTCGGCGGACTACCCCGGTGTGCTCTGCCGCCGGCTCGAAGGAGCACTCGGGCCGGGAAGCGTCGCGCTCTTCCTGAACGGCAGCCTGGGTGACCTGGCACCGACACCGGATTGGGCGGAGTCGGGGGACATCGAGGTCAAGCGGATGGAGGCGTACGGCAACGGGCTCGCCGACGCTTTCCTCGGCATGATGCCCGCGTTGGTGCCGACGGACGACACGCGTCTCCGCGCCAACTCCGTGCGGCTGCCGTTCGAGAATCTCGTCGTCAACGTGTTCGGCGGCGTGACGTTGCCGGGCTTTCTCACCGGCTTGGTCACGACCCGCGACGAGCTGACCGTCCAAGCGATGGCCCTCGGCCGGCTGGTCTTGCTCGCCATCCCTGGCGAGGCGACGACGCGCGCGGGGACGCAACTCGAGACGGTGTGCGAGAACGGCGACGAGTGCATCGTCGTCGCTCCGGCGAACGCCTACGTCGGCTACATCGTGACCCGCGACGAGTACGAGCTGGACAGGTACGAGGCCGACTCGTGCTTCTTCGGGCCCGACGCCGCCGCATGGGCGAGATCGGCCATCGAGACCGCGTATCGCGGGCTCCAGTAGGCGAAGCGGCGATCCGGGAAGGCAGCGCTCTCGCACCAACCCGTCGCGCTCCTCGGCGACGGGATCCGCGGCAGGGATGCCGAGATCGACCGGCGTGTGCTTTCCCAGGCGCTCGACGAACTCGGCCTGCTCGACTTCCCGGCGAACGGCTTCCAGTACCACGTCGCTCATCGTGCGGCCGCGACGGTGAGCGAGCGCTTGCAAGCGCCGGTGGATCGACTCGGGGACGTTCTTCACCTGGAGATTCGCCATGGCATGAGACTGTCGCAAGCCATTCTCATGCTCGCGACCATCGTCCCTTCGTGCGCGGCGAGGCTTCGAGATCGCAGGGGCGAGCGCCAGCTCGCCCGGCGTTCCCGCCCGACTACGCGCGGCCGCCATGCGTTCGATCCTGAAGATGGTCCACAGCCCACGACCACAGAATCCGCTCGCCGCGCCACTCGGGAATGATCGTGCGCGCGGCGATACCCAATCCCGCGTCCTGCTGCTCGCGCTCCACCTCGGCGAGTGCCTTCAGAAGCTCGTCTCCACCCAGCTCGGCACCCTGGAGCCGAAACCCATCCCCGCGCACGAACGCCGTACCGAAATCCGTCGCCGCGATCCGCCACCCGCCCTCGTGCACCAGCACGTGATGCCGCCGGCAGAGCAGTAGCAAATTGGAGAGCCTCGTCTCGCCTCCATCCGCCCAGTGCCGAACGTGATGCGCGTCGACGAACCGACTCTGCTTGCAACCTGGAAACGCACACGTCCGATCCCGCGCCTTGAGCGCCCGCCGGATCGCCGGTGGAATCTGCCGCGTGCGCCGCCCCACGCTCAGAATCTCGCCGTCCTCGCTTTCGTGAACACACACCCGGCTGCAATCACACGCGATTCTTCGCACCGTCTCGGGAGCGAGCACCGTTCCATCGGCCAGCTCCGCCGGCGGTCCATCGCCATCGTGGGGTAGGGCGCTTTCATTCACATAAACACTGACTTCGTAACGATCGCCACCATCCACCGCCGCCGGCCCGTGCGCGAGCATCGTTTCGGCGAGCACCATCAATGCGTCCGCGTTTCGAGCCTCGCGCCGCGCTGGATCCTCTTCCGGCACCCAGCGACTCTCCACGGGAGACTCCGCCGGTGTCGCTAGCTCGGAAGCCCCCGCCGACTCTCCTGATGGGAGAGTCCTCCCTCCGCAGCGAGTCGCGCGCGGAGTCGAACAAGCCTTTAGAAAGGCGCTCCTCTTCGGCGGCCGGTAGCCGTCCCTCGAACACGAACCGTGCCATCCGCGTACTTCCAGTAACGAAACGAGCGCGCCGCGCCTCGCTCTCCGCCGCCAACTCGGTTCGCCCGTTGCCGCTCGCAGCGCCGCCGATGAAGCCGGACCAGCTTGTCCAAGTGCGCCGCCGTGCCGAACCGCGCTGCGCCCACCAGCGAGCTCCTCGTTCTCGGCGGTAGCCACGCGCGCGTCATCGCACGCACCTTCGAGTAACCGACCTGCACCCGCGCCATCGCCGCCGCGATCTTCGGCAACGTGACCAACGCCTGTGCCACCCACTGCCTTCTCGTGAGCCGTGCCCATGGCGATGCCGCGCACCTCACGTTGAGCCACTGCACGCCGTCGACCGAATCCCATCGCCGGCCCACGGCCGCCGCCGATCGAACTCCGCCAACAACACCAGAAACCGATACTCGACCGCGCTCAGCCGCGCCGCCAGCGTGGTGAGATCCGCCGCCAGCTCGTCGTCCGAGCGTCTCGCGAAGGGAGACGCGGTGGAGTTCGGCGCAGGCAGCGGCTCTTCGGGGAGGGAATTTGCATGAGTGATCATATGTTCACTATGACGCATCCAGCGAAATCCCCCAACTCGCGCACCGAAATCATCCCGTCACACAGGTCGGTCGCATGCTTGGGCGAACCCCGTCCGCCGAGCCCAGGCCGAGGGCAGCTCCGCCCACGAGCGTGGCGGTTGCTCCGGCGACCGCTGGTCGCGTGGCCCGCGCCGCGCTCAGGCAAATGCTTCGATCGCCGGTCGCGCCGTCATCCCCCTCGATTCCCGCGCCGCTCACTCTCTGGTTCGCCGAGTGCCGCTGGCACGCGCTCCTCGCGCTGCTCGTCGTAGCGCGGGATCACCCGCTCGTAGGGCTGCACCATGAGCGGCGACGAGATGAGGTAATCGGCCGATGCGCGATTGCACGCCACCGGCACGTTGTAGACGACGCAGATGCGCAACAGCGCCTTGACGTCCACGTCATGCGGCTGCGACTCGAGCGGATCCCAGAAGAAGACCAGGATGTCGAGCCGCCCCTCCGCGATCATCGCCCCGAGCTGCAGATCCCCACCCAGCGGCCCCGACTTGAGGCGCTCGACTGGCAGGCCGAGCTGCTCGCGCAACAGGCTGCCGGTCGTGCCCGTGGCGAAAAGCTCGTGCTGCTCGAGAAGCGCTTGGTTGTAGCGAGCCCACTCGATGATCTCCTGCTTCTTGTGATCGTGCGCCACCAGCGCGATACGCCGACGTTCTCGAAGAGCGGACACGCGCGGACCCCCGATACGCGCTCGCGTCACGAACCGCGGCGCGAGCTGAGCACGAGCCCAACCTATCCGCCGCGCGCCAACCCCCGGTGGCAATCCGGTGACGACCCGCGCGCGCCGGCGGCCGACGCGGCGAGAGCCGCGTCCGGCTCGTCCGCGGAATCCGCGACTCGCCCGTCCAAGAGGCCCACTGGCGGAGCGCCTGCCTCCGCTCTTGAGCACGGCTCACCGGCAACATCTTCCACGAGCTTCGCCAACACGACGAGGTCGGCACCTCGATGGTCTTCATCCGAGTCCTCGATCTCGACCACGCCGCCACTCGCCGCCCGATCGACGACTCGACATCCCGAGCCCGAGCGCTCCCGTCCGGCCCCTCGCGCGCCCCGGATATCCCCGGTCCAGACAACCGCCCGAGCGACGCAGCCGCAGCCGAGATTCTCCAATGAGAACCGACGAGAATCCCCTCGACCCGCCCGTCGCTGCCGCGCTAGGCTGCAAGCAAAGTGGTCAAGCTGAATCCCCCTAGTTCACCCGAACCAATTCCTCCTAGTTCAGGCCATTTCACGTTGGGCCCAGAAGAAGCAGAGCAGATGAAGCCGCGAATCACAGTCATCACCATCGGTGTCAACGACCTCGAAGCATCATTGCGCTTCTATCGTGAAGGACTAGGCTTTTCTACCGAAGGCGTCATCGGCAAGGAGTTTGAGTATGGGGCAGTTGTGTTCATCCAGCTTCAGCCTGGTTTGCGTCTGGCTTTGTGGCCCCGCAAGAGCATCGGGCATGACACTGGGCTTGCGGTAGGTTCCGCCAACCCCACGGAAATGACGCTAGGCCATAACGTCTCATCAAAAGCGGAAGCCGACGCTGTCCTGGCAACAGCAAGAGCCGCAGGCGCCGTCATCGTCAAGGCCGCGCACGACACTTTTTGGGGCGGCTATTCTGGCTACTTCCAAGATCCAGACGGCCATCTTTGGGAGGTTGTCTGGAACCCTCAATGGTCAGAGTAAACATCAGCCCCAACAACGCGTTCAACACGGACTGGCAAAAGCGCCGCTTCGCTCTGCTTTTGCCCGTCGACCCATTCGGAACGTTCTGGCTGAATTCGAGATCGGATCAGCCCCGACATCACCTGGCGCCCGCTGACGCAATGCTCGCAATCCGCGAGCACCGGTCGCATTCCGCGCCGCGGCACCCCTGGAGCTGCCGGACGGATACCTACCCGCCGCTGCGGAATCTCTGCGCTGCGCGGTATGCCATTGACTTACTCGGTCAATGGCCTACGATGGGGAGGTGCGATTCACGTTCAACCCCGCCAAGAGCGAGCAGAATCGCAAGAAGCATGGCATCTCGTTCAAGGAAGCCGAGTCACTCTTCACGAGCGGTGCGCCGTATCTCGACATCTACGACGAGGCGCATTCCGAGACGGAAGACCGCTTCCTTGCGATCGGTCCGACTGATCCTGGAATCATCGCCGTCGTGTACACCGAGCGGGATGGGGACACCATCCGGATCATCAGTGCCCGTCGCGCGACGAGCACGGAGAAGGAACTGTATCGCCAGTACGTCGGAGGAAAACGGACATGACGAAACCGGACTTGACGGACATCCCCGAGATCACGGCGGAGCAGTTCGCTCGCGCCATTCCGGCACGCGTCAGGCGGCGTCTCGTTGACGGCAAGATCGAGTCCGGGGACGACGTCGTAGCGCTCCGTCGGTTTGTCGGACTTTCGCAAACGCAGTTCGCGGAAGCGATGGGCATCAGCGTTCATACCCTGCGGAATTGGGAGCAGGGTCGTCGACGCCCGGACGGACCAGCAATCGGCCTGCTCCGGATCGCCGCTCGGCACCCTCGAATCATCCGCGAGAACGTCAAGAATGCTGCGTGAAGCCCGTCCAGCTCGTCGCTGCGCCCGCCGGCACTCGGGACGCACGGGATCGATCGCGTGGTCATCCGGGGCCGCAGGTGACGTTGGGGTTCGCGGAGCGAGGCCATGCTCTCCGAGATGGTTGAGAGCCTAACAAGGGGAGTTGTCGAGTTCGTTCTCGAGGCCGTTCTCGGTGTTACGGGTGACCTCGTGCTTCTGATCTTGGCGCTGGGCCGTTACCAGCCTTCTGGGAGGCTCGGCATCGGGCCGCGACGACGAGTGTGCTCCTGAACGTGCTGAGGATCGGCATCGGGGGGGCGTCCGGATCGCCGGAATCGGTGCTCTCGCGCGACCCCTGAGTGCGTGACTCCGTTTGCGCTGCCCTCGCGAAAGCGGGTTCGCGTCGTGCTCGGGAGCTGTAGTGGTTGCGGGGCGCGTGTGGCGCGATGGGGCGCGGTCAGGATCGCGGGCGGGCGGCGTATTTGAGGACGCGGACTTTTTCGATGGTGACGAGGCCTTCGACGACCATCTCGTCCAGGATGGCGGTGAGGGCGGGTAGGCGCTCGTCGGATTCGACGATCTCGAGGACGATGGGTAGGTCGGTGGAGAGCTCGAGCAGCCGAGTGGTGTGAAGCATGCTGTGGGCGCCGAAGCCGGCGATGCCGCGAGTGACGGTGGCGCCGGCGAAGCCTTCTTTGCGTAGGCGTTCGAGCAGCGCGGTGTAGAGCGCCTTGCCGTGCCATTGGTCGCTCTCGCCGATGAAGACGCGCACCAGGTGTTGCTCGCCGGTCAGCACGCGCATGGGTGTCGTCCTCCTCGTCGTTCGCGACTCGAAGCTCAGGTTCCGGCGAGGGCTCGGCCCGCTGCCAGACCCGCGACGCCGGCGGCCAGGCAGACGAGCAGGGTCACCGTGAGATTCACGGTGGCGAGCCGCCACTCGCCGTCCATCATCAGTCCGAGCGTCTCGTAGTTGAAGGTGGAGTAGGTGGTGAGGCCGCCCATGATGCCGGTGGTCAGGAAAAGTCGGGTGTTGGGCGAGATCGCGGCGGTGGTGAGCCCGAGCTGCATGATGAGGCCGATCAGGAACGAGCCCACCACGTTGACGGTCAGCGTGCCGAACGGGAAGCCGGTTCCCAGCAAGCGCGCCATCCCGAGGGACACGAGGTAGCGAGCGCCGCCGCCCAGCGCGCTTCCCAGGCACACCAGCGCGAGACGGAGGAGCACGGCGATCCTCGATCAGTGCAGGTGGCCGGTGGCGGCGGCCGCGCAGATCGCCGCACCCGCGATCACGCGGTAGACGACGAAGAGCCGGAACGTGTGGGTCTTCACGTGGCGGAGGAACCACGCCACGACCAGGCCGGCGGTGAGCGCGGCGGTCACGAAGCCCACGGCCAGCACGCTCCACTGTTCGCCGGTGAGCGGGACGCGGTGCTTGAGCAGCGAGTAGCCGGCGGCGGCGAACATCGTGGGGATGCTGAGCAGGAAGCTGAAGTCGGTGGCGGCGGTGCGGCTCAGGCCGCCGAGCAGCCCGCCCATGATCGTCGCACCCGAGCGCGACACGCCGGGCACCAGGCTCACCACCTGCGCCACGCCGATGCCGAGCGCTTGCGTGGGCGTGGTGTCGTCGATGACCGGGGTATGGGCGCGATCCTTGGTGAACCGCTCGATCACCTCGATGGCGATGGCGCCGAGAATGAGCGCGAGGCCGATCGGCATCGCGTGCTCCATGAGCGCGTCGATCTGCTTCTTGAGCGTCACGCCCGCGATGGCCGAGGGCACGAAGGCGAGCCCGACCAAGATCAACGGGTGCCGGAGCTTCTCCGCGATGCCGCCGCGGGTGAAGAGGCCGGTCACGAATCGCGTCAGCGTGCGTCCGTAGAGCAGCACCACGGCGAGGATCGCGCCGAGCTGGATGACGATGGTGAAGAGCCGCCAGAACGGGTCTTCGTCGAGCGACAGGCCGAGCATCTGCTCGAAGACCAGCATGTGGCCGGTGCTCGAGACCGGCAGGAACTCGGTGATCCCTTCCACGATCCCGATCAGGACCGCCAGCAGGTAGGCATTCATCGGTGTGGCTTCCTCACGCCGAGCCCCTCCTGCCCGGCCAGCGAAAGCGCGCGAACATGGCCCGCCGTGCCGCGATCGGGCAAGGCGCTCGCGGCCCCATCACGCCGAGCTGGGCGTGGTGAGAAGGCGCGGGAAGAGCAAGCGATCCATGAGCGTCGCGCGCAGGCTCGCGAGAGGTCTGAGCGGCGAGCGCCACCAGCGCTCCAGGAAATAGCGCGCGGTGCCGAGCGCCAGGAGCGGGCGCGTGGCGAGCAGGCGGGCCGCGTTCCGGCCCAGCACGCCGAGCGCCTCGCTCATGAAGCGGTCGCGCAGGTCGAGCAGCTCGTCGGCGCGGAACTCCGCGGTGGTGATGTGCGCGAACGGGTGGGTGTGCGCGGCGATGCTCTTCCTGCTGGCGGCGCTGGCGAGCGGCTCGGTGAGGTAGCCGGCGGCGGTCGCGAGCTCGTGGACGCGGGTGCCGACGTGCGGCTCCACCACGTTCACGTGCGGCACCACGCCGAAGTCGGCGAGCAAGAAGCGCGCGAAGTCGAGGGTGCGCTGCAGGGTGGCGCGGGTCTCGCCGGGCATGCCGAGCAAGTAGAAGGCGTGGACGTCGAGGCCGACCTTGCGGCACGCGCGCGCCGCGGCCACCACGGCCTCGAGGTCGAGGCGCTTGTCGACGATTCGCTCGAGCACCTCCGGATCGCCCGACTCGACGCCCAGGATCATGTAGGTGCAGCCCGCTTCCTTCGCGAGCGCCACCAGGTCCTCGTCCAGATCGTCGGCTCGCACTCCGTTGGGCGTGTCCCAGGTGAGGCCGGGAAGCTCGCGACGGAAACCTTCCAGGATCGCGCGGAAGCGAGCGCGGTTGACCGTCACGTTGTCGTCGTTGATGTGCAGATGGCGAACGTCGTAGCGCGAGCGCAGGAAGCGCACGTGCTCGATGACGTAGTCGGGGCTGTGGGCGCGAAACGCGTGGCCCGCGAGCCGTGGTGCGTCGCAGAACGTACAGCGATACGGGCACCCGCGACTCGTGATGAGCGAGACGCGACGGTTCGAGCCGGGCCTTCCGAACGCGAACTTGCTCGCGAATCCCCGCGCGAAGAGCTCGAAATAGCGCTCCAGGTCGAGCTGGTGATAGGCGGGGAAGGGCAGCGAGTCGACGTCGGCGACGCGCGCGGCCGGCGCCCCGTGGACGATCGCGCCGTCGCGCCAGAAGACCGCGCCGGCGATCGAGTCGAGCGCGTCGCCACGGGTGAGCGCGCCCACCAGCTCGGCGAAGCTGGTCTCGCCCTCGCCGCGGAACGCGACCTCCACGGCGGGCTCGGCGGCGAGGATCGACTCGGGATCGTTGGTGGCGTGGGGCCCTCCCACCACCACCCGCGCCGTGGGCGCCGCCTCCCGCGCCAGCCGCGCGGCGTCCAGCGCGAACGGCAGATGGTCGGTGAACGGGTTGTTGATGCCGATCACGTCGGGCCGTGCCGCGGCGATCCGCGCGCGCATCCGCTCGGAGGATGCGCCGAAGTGGATCGTGGCGCCGGGTCGCGCAGTCGCGGCGAGGTCGGGTTCGGCGAGCGCGTCGAAGACCTCGACGTCGATGTCGTGCCGCTCGAGGACGGCGGCGAGGTAGAGCGGCCCGAGCGGCAGCTCGAGGCGCGGCCCGTCGGGGAACGGGCGATTGCGGAAGACCGCGGGCGGCCGCAGCAGCAGGACGCGGGGTCGGCGGCGACGCGACATCGGGGTGCGGCGGGATCGCTGCGATTGGGGCGCCCGCAGGCTAGCACGCGAGCCGCACCCTCCGTTCGCGCGCTCGCCCGGGAATTGCGGGCGAAAGACGCGCTTCGCGGCAGCGATCGCGGGCGTGGGAGAGCGCGCCGCGCCCCTCCGACGCAGTCGTGCGATTGCAGATCGCTTCGCCTTTGGTAGGATTCCACGTCCTGGCCGTCGTTCGGGCCATCGCCTCGCCGCACCCGATCTCCACGCCGACGCGCACGTGACCTTTCGAGTCCGCTTCTGGGGCGTGCGCGGCTCCGTCCCGACGCCCGGCACGGGGACCGTGCGCTTCGGCGGCAACACGTCGTGCGTCGAGGTGCGCGCCGGCGAGCGCGTGCTGATCCTCGACTCCGGTACCGGCGTGGTCGGGCTGGGCCGCACCCTCGACCCGCGCCGCGCGCTGGAGGTGGACTTCCTGATGAGCCACCTCCACTGGGACCACATCCAGGGATTTCCGTTCTTCGATCCGGCGTTTCGCTCGGACGCGCTGTTGCGCATCCACGGCAACACCAAGTTCGCGGAGAGCTTCGAGGAAGCGTTCGCCGCGCAGATGGGCGGCGTCTATCACCCCGTCCCGTTCCGCTCGCTGCCCGCGAAGATCGAGTTCGTGGACGTGAGCCACGGTCAGAAGCTCGATCTCGACGCGCACGTCGCCGTCACGATGGCGGACCTGGATCATCCCGGCGGCTCCATCGGCTACCGGATCGACTACCGCGGCCGCTCGATCGTCTACGCCACCGACCACGAGCACTTCACGTTCGTGGACCCGCGGCTGATCGCGCTGGCGCGCGGCGCCGACATCCTCATCTACGACGCCATGTACACCGAGGACGAATACCTCGGGAACGTGGGCTTTCACCGGGTGGGATGGGGCCATTCCACCTGGCAATACGGCGTGCGGACGGCGCTGGAGGCGGGCGCCAAGCAGCTGGTGCTCTTCCATCACGATCCCGGCCACGACGACCCGTGCCTGGAGGCGATCGAGCGCGAGGCGCGGTTGCGCTTCCCCAACACCACCGTGGCGTGGGAAGGGCTCGAGATCGACCTGAGCGTGTGAGCCCGTCCCCGTCGCCCGCCAAAGCGCTGTTCTTGCCGTACGACGTGCTGTCGTCGGTGACGCGTCAGCTCGAGCTCGCTCAGGAGTTGCGCAGCCGCCGCTACGAGGTGCTCTTCGCCGGCGAGGGGCCGTTCCTCGATCTCGTCGTCGAGGCCGGCTTTCCCGTCGAGCCGCTGCCGAACCTGCGCGCCGAGCGTTTGCTCAAGCACCTGCGCCTCTTGCGCGAGAGCTTGAGCGGATTCGGCCGCGTGGCGGCGGGCATCTGGCGCGAGCTCGACCTGGCGCAATACCTCGATCGCGAGCTCGAGCTCGTGCGTCGGTTTCGCCCGCACGTGGTGCTCAGCGAGGAGCGCCCCACCGCGCAGCTCTCGGCCCACATCGAGGGGATCGCGCACGTCTCGCTCCGCAACGCGTACCGCACGGCCTACTCGTCGCTGCCGATGCTGGATCTCTCGGGAAGCTTCCTGCGGCGGCTCCACCCCGATCCCGTGGTGGTGCAGAACGAGATCATCCGCTGGCTGGGAGCGCCGTTCTTCTGGCGACTGCGCTCGATCGCGCGCAGCCGTGGGCTCCCCCAACCGCTGCGTTACGCCGATTACGTCGAGGGGGACGATCTCTCGTTGCTGTGCGACGTGCCCGAGTTCTCGCCCACGCGGGTGCTGCCGGAGCGGTACGCGGTGATCGGCCCGCTCTTCTGGGACCCGCTCTGGCCCGACCCGCCGTGGCTCGACGACCTCCCGCCCGATCGCTCCACGGTCTACGTGTCGCTGGGATCCAGCGGCACACCCGCGCTCTTTCGAGCGCTCGCCGACGCATTGCGCGCCGAGGGCGCGACGCTGGCGATCGCCACCGGCCGGCAGATCGCATCCGACGAGCTTCCCCGCGGCGCGGGGGTGTGGACGGCGGAGCTGGTGCGCGCCACGCGGGTGCTCGAGCGCGTGGGCTTGTGTGTGTGTCACGGCGGCAATGGCACGGTCTATCAAGCGCTCTCGCGCGGCGTGCCGTTGATCTGTGTGCCGACCCACCTCGAGCAGCGCTTCAACGCGCGGCGCGTCACCGAGCTGGGGCTCGGGCTGGACTTGGGACTCGATCAGCTCCTCGCCGATCCGACCGTGCTGGCGGCGGCGGTGTGCACGATCCGCGGTGATGCCGGGTTTCGCGAGCGCGCGGCGGCGTGGCAGCGGCGGATCGCCGAGCTCGACGCGCCGGCGGCGGCCGCCGACGCGATCGGCGCCTTACTCGCCGCCCGACGCTGACGCGGCGACCGTGCGGCCGGTGGCGCGGTAGAGCTTGCAGCAGCGCGCGCAGCCGGGGTACGAGCCGCCGGCGCGATCGAGCGCCGTGCGCAGCTTGCGCATGTCCGGCGCGTTCCAGAGCGCCGCGAGCGAGGCGGTGCGCACGTTGCCGACGCGGCGCTGGATGAACTGACAGAACACCACGTCGCCGTTCGCCAGCACGCGCACGTCCGTCCACGGGTAATGGCAGCGGGCACGGATGGTGGTGCTGCCGTCGCCGTACCAGCTCGCCAGCTCGGCGCGCGAGAGGTCCGGTTTCACCCAGACCGGGATGCCGTTCGCCGCCGGAAGCACCGCCGGCTCGGTGAAGCCGCGGGGCGGTGCGTCGGGCGCGGCGAGGCCGGGGTCGGGCTCGCCGGTATGGCGCGTCCATGCGGCGGCGTGACGCGCGCGCAGCGCCGGCGTGAAGAGGGTGGGGTGCTGAAAGGTGACGCCGTCGAGGGCCAGACGGCGGGCCAGCGCCAGCGCGCCCTCGCCGTCGGCGTGCGGCAGCACGCAGTTGAGGAGCATGCGGGTGCCGTTGCGGTGGCGTGCCGCGTATTCGAGACCGGCGCGCTCGGCTTCGCCCGTGTCGGTGCCCGCGTCGAGCGAATGCGGCGAGATCAGCAGGAAGCTCGGCTTCGCCTCCAGCAAGCGGCGGCCACGCTCTCCGGCGAGTAGCAGCCCGTTGGTGTTGAGGCCGACGCGCACGCCGCGCGCCCGTGCGTGGGCGACGAGCTCCGGCAGGTCGGCGCGAATCAGCGGCTCGCCGCCGGTGAGGTAGAGTCCTGCGCCGAGCCGCGCCGCTTCCTCGACGATCGCGAGGGCCTCGCCGGTGGCGAGCTCGTCGCCGCCGCCGTTGAGCGCGTCGGGCTGCAGGAAGCAGAACGCACAGTCGAGGTTGCAGCGATTGGTGATCTCCCACGTGATGGCGAGCGGCCGCGCCGCGAGGCCGCGACCGAAGCGATGCTCGAACGGCAACGTGAGCGCGCGCGCCACGGCGCGCGGCAGCGGAACGCTGCCCACGGTGGCGAGATGCGCGAGCTTCGAGACGAGCGTGCTCACGAGCATCGAGAGGCGGCCACCCGCGCGATCGGGGCGGCCCGGCACCACATGGACGTGACGCGCGTGACGCGAGGGGGAAAGGTCGCGCGAGTCTACCACGCTGCCCTCGCGTGCCTGCTCGCGCTGGCGGCGATCGCGGGTTGCCTCGCGGGTGGGCGGCGGGGCGCGCCGCCGCTTCGGATCGCGTCGTGGCGGCTCGGCGCGGACGCGGCGAGCGAGGCGCAGGCCGAGCGGGTGGCGGCGGTCGACCCCGCGCGCGGCGTGATTCGCGATCCCGATGCGATCCTCGCGCGCGACGATCGGTGGGCGGTGCTCGAGGCTCCCGCGCGCTCCGAAGGCCCGGATCCGTGGGCGTCGGCGCCGCAGCTGGTGGTCGACTTCGGTCGCGAGGTGGTGCGCCAGGCGGCGCTTCGCATTCGGCCCGGCTCGGTGGGGCGCATCGAGGTCGCGCTCGGCGAGTCGCGTGGTGAGCTGGACTCGACTCGCGACGGCGAGGAGTTCCCGCGCCGATTCGAGCTGGATGCGGCGGACGGCGAGTGGTGGTCCGCGCCGGTGACGGGCTTTCGCTTCGCGCGGGTGCGGGTGCGGCGCAGCGACGAACGGCCCGCGCGGGTCGAGATCGACGTGCTGCGCGGCACGGGCGGTGGTCAGGCGGCGCTCGCGGCGCCGCCGGCGGGCGAGTTCACGTGCTCCGACTCGGGCCTCGACCGTTCCTGGCAGGCGGGCGCCGAGACGGCGCGGCTCTGCCTCTCGGCGGACGCCGAGCCGCTGCTCCTGGACGGCGCCAAGCGCGACCGCGCGGTGTGGTCGGCCGACGTGGCGATCGCCGCGCGCGCTCTCTATGCCTCGAGCGACGACGTGACGCCGGTGGCGCGCTCGCTCGAGCGGCTCGCCGAGCTGCGCGGCGACGAGCCGTCGAGCGCGCAGCCGGTGGCCGCCACCGACCACCGCGGCGGGCGATTGGAGCTGGTCGAGTACGGCGGCTGGTGGCTGATCGCGGTGCGCGATTACTGGCGCGAGACCGGCGACGACGACTTCGTGCGGCGGCTCTTCGCCAAGATCGCCGCTCAGGCCGCGTGGACGCTGGGGCGCGTGGAGGCCGACGGCTTCGTCCACAAGCGCGCCGACGAGCTCGAGTGGTGCTACTCGTTGCACCGCGTCGGGGCGCTGGCGTACGTGAACGCGGTGCTGAGCGACGGGCTCGCCGCCGCCGCCGAGCTCGGACGCGCGGTGGGCGAGAGGGAGTGCGCGGCGGAGTGGGAGCTTGCCGCGATCCGGATGCGCGGCGCGGTGCTGGCGCGGCTGTGGGATCCGGTGGGTGGCCGCTTCGCCACCTCGACCGACGACGACGGACGATTCTCCCTGGACGCCAACGTGCTGCCGCTCTGGCTCGATTGGCTGCCCGAGGACGATGGCGACCGTGTGCTCGCCGCGATCGAGCGCAGGCTCTGGCTCCCGTGGGGGCCGGTCAACGTCGATCGCCCGCATGCGCGCGCCGACGGCCCCGAGCACGACGGCCGGGTATGGCCGTTTCTCGCGTATTTCGAGGCGGACGCGCGGCTTCGCCCCGGCCGCGACTCCGCCGCCGGCTTCGAGCTGCTGCGCCGCACCTGGGGCCACATGCTCGCTCACGAGCCGGGCAACACGTTCTGGGAGTGGATCGGGCCGGACGGCAATCCCGAGATCGCGCGCGCCAGCCTGGCGCACGCGTGGTCCGCGGGCGTGACCACGGTGCTCAGCGAGCGGGTCCTCGGCATCCGCGCGGTGGCGCCGCGCACGTTCGAGGTGGCGCCGGTGGTCGGTTCGCTCACCCAAGGCGCGGGCGTGCGGCCAACGACGTGGGGACCGATTCGCGCGAGCTTCCGCCACGAGCCGCGGACCGGTCGTCTGGATCTGGTCGTCGAGATGCCCGCCGCGACGAGCGTCTCGCGGTTCCTCTTGCCGGCCCGGGAAGGATCGCGGGTGCGCCTCGGTGGACGCGAGCTGGGCGTGGCCACGGAAACCAGCCGGGCCGTCGAGTTGCCCGTGGTCGTCGAGCGCAAGCGCGGCTACGTCGTGGTCGAAGCCCCGCCGTCGCTCGAGTACCGCTTCGAGGTGCGCGCGGCGGCGGGCGCCCCGCCGGCCAGGCCCGATCCCGCATCCGCGCCCGAGCTCGAGGCGCGACGAAACGCGCGACGACAACTAGGTTGAGCGTCTCCCCGTCGCACGCCGCGAACGATTGGCCGATGCCGAAGCCGAAGATCCGCCGGGTGTTGCTGCTCAACCCGCCCGGTGCGCGGCGTTATCTGCGCGACGTCTACTGCAGTCACAGCTCGAAGGGGACGTACCTCTATCACCCGCTCGATCTCGTGGCGCAGGCGGCGATGCTGGGGCCGCGCTTCGAGCTCTTCTTCCTGGACGCGATCGCCGAGCGCCTCGGCGTCGAGGAAGCGCGCGATCGAATCCTGGCCGTGGCGCCGGATGCGATCGTGTTCCTGTCGGGCGCGGTGTCGTACGCCGAGGACGTGGCGTTCCTTGCCGACCTCAAGCGCCGCGATCCGGCGCTCACGCTGGTGGGCATGGGCGACGTGTTCCTGTGGGAGGCCGAGCGCTTCCTGGCCACCCATCCGTGGATCGATGCCGCGCTGCCGGATTTCGTGAGCGCCGCGCTGGCGCCGGCGCTCCTCGAGGGCACGGCGCGTGGCGTGATCGGCACGGATCCTTTCGCCCGCGGCGCCGGCAAGTCGTTCGCGTACGGGGCTCCGCCGTACGATCTCTTGCCGATGGACGCCTACCGATTGCCGTTCGGCAAGCCCGAGCGATTCGGTTCGTTGCTCACGAGCTTCGGGTGCCCGTTTCACTGCACGTACTGCAACACGGCGGAGATGCCGTACCGTCTCCGCGACCTCGACGGCGTCTTCGAGGAGCTCGCGTATCTGCGTGCGCGCGGGGTGCGGAAGATCTACGTCCGCGATCCCACGTTCGCGCTCAACCCCCGCTACACGAAGGCCTTGCTCGATCGCTTGATCGACGAGCGCTGGGACATCGCGTGGAATTGCTTCCTGCGCGCCGACCGCGTCGATGCGCCGCTGCTGGCGCGAATGAAGCAGGCGGGCTGCTACCTGGTGATGTTCGGCATCGAGACCGCGAGCGACGAGCTCAACGCACGCTCGCGCAAGGACATCACGGTGGCGGAGATTCGCGCCGGCGTCGCGGCGGCCAAGGCCGCTGGCCTCGAGGTGCTCGGGACGTTCGTCCTCGGCATGCCGGGCGAGACGCGGCGCACCGCCGAGGAGACCATCGATCTCGCCACCGAGCTCGACCTCGACTACGCGTCGTTCAACGTCGCCACGCCGCGCATCGGCTCCCAGCTGCGCGATCAGCTGGCCCTCGGCAGCGTGCTGGACTCCGGCGCCGAGGGAATGGACGGGTCGAACCAGATCCCGCGGCTGGGCGACGAGGTGCTCACGCCCGAGCAGGTGTGGCGTCTTCGCAATCGCGCGGTGTGGAGCTTCTACGGCCGGCCGAGCTACCTCGCCCGGCGTGCCCGCGAGGCGCTGCGCGACGGCGGCCTCGTGATCGGCGCCCGCAACGCCTTGAGCCTGTTCGGCTCGGCGTTGCGCTGACGCGCGTGCGACCGGCACCGCGCCGGGCGGCATCAGCCGAGAATGGCGAGCGCCGCGTCGATCGCGAGCTCGATGATCACCCAGCCGAGGTCGCCGGCGTCGACGGTGGGACGGGCGGACGCGATTCGCGCCACGCGCCTCGTGGTCGGGTGCAGTCGTCGCGTCGAGGGCGCGTCCGCTGCGTCGACGTTCGGCGCCGCGCCCGGCCGTAGCGGCAGCCGCGCGAGCTCGTCGCGATCGAACCACACGAGCTGACACCGCTTGCAGAGGTCGAGCTCGAGCGGACCCTCGCCGGCGATCGGCACGTCGGCGACGCGCATCTGGGCGCGGCAGGCGGGACATCCCCGAGCGTTCGTCGGCAGCGACGCCCGCCGCCAGATCTCGACGAGTGCCGCGCCTTCGTGCCTCGAGCGCAGACCCGCGAGGGTGACGGCGACGCCCTCGCAGCGTTCGCAGCGAAACGCGAGCACCCGCCCGGCGCGTCGCTCCGCCAGCGCGATGGCGCAGGCGGGGCAGTCGAGGGGCTTCAAGGGCGGCCTCCGCGGCTCGCGATCCGCGCTGCTCAGCCGACGAAGAAGTCCGCCAGCTTGCCGAGGAGCGCGGCCGTCTTCTCCATGCCTTCGGCGGTGGCCGCGCGCTGATTCTCGTCACGGATCCGGTCGGCCCACATCGACGCCAGCGCCTGCGCGTAGGCGGCCTTGGCCTCGGGAGGAAGCTGAGCGGGCGTCGCGCTCTCGGTCCGCGGGCGCGCCGGAATGCGGTCGAGATCCCCGGGGTCGAGCCAGGCGAGCTGACAGCGCGTGCAGACGTCGACGCTCAGCTCGCCGTCGGCGAGCTCGGCGCTCGCACGGGCGGCCGTCTGGTTGCACATCGCGCACGATCGACCCGCAGCTGCTTGGGCGGCGCGCGCCGCTCCCCACAGATGGGAGACGATCACCGTGTCGCGCTCGCGGCGCAGCAGCGAGATCGGCACGGCCGAGCCGCCGCAACCCTCGCACCGCCAGACTCGACTCTCGTGTCGCCGCTCGACGCGAAGCGAAGTGCGGCAGCACGGGCAGCGCGCGGCGGTGGACTCCATCACTCCCCGAGCGCCGTGGCGAACTGGACCCCCGCCGCGAGGTGGCTCTCGGCGGCGCCCGCCACCGGCGCGAGTCGCTTGGCGGCCCGTTCTTGATCGATGCGCATCGCCTCGAAGGCGGGCATGTACTTGGCGTGGGAGACCTTGGGAGTGGTGGGGGAGACGGTCTGGCCGCGCTCGGCCATGAGCCGGAGCAGCTCGGCGGCGCGCTCGGGCGTGAGCACGGGATCCGCCTCGACACGGTGGTACTCGCGCAAGGCCAGCGTCCACGCGCCGCGAACGCCGCCACCCGCGCCGAAGACCGGATGACGCGCGCCGGGGTTGGCGGCGGTCATGAGCGCCTCGAAGAACGTGGCGACGGCGCGGCCGGCGCGGCGCCACGCGGGCAGCTTCTTTCCGGTCGGTGGGCGCAGCGGGCGCAGCAAGAGCTGGGTTCCCACCCGCACGTAGCGCATGAGCTCGTCCCACGACTCGATGCGGGTGAGCATCCAGAACGCGTAGCGCGGGCGCCCGTAGAAGCGGAAATACGCGCGCCGCGCGAGCCGCTCGAGCTCGGGGCGCGTGAGCTCGGTCCAGGGAGTGGGCAAGAGGTGCTCGTCGAGCGTGCCGCGCATGTACTCGCGCCAGTAGTCGATGCCGGTGCCCTCGATCACGTACTTCTGCTCGAGCTCGGTGTGCGGCTTGATGATCGCGATCTGGTACTGGGCGTATGCGAGCGGCAGCGTGAGCGAGAAGTCGATGGTCTTCTTGGCGCTCGCCATCGTGTCGCCGGGGGCGCCGACGATGAAGAAGCCGAGGCCCATGATGCCGGCCTCCTTCACGCACGCCAGCGTCCGCCGGATGTGGCTGGTGGCCTTCTGGCCCTTCTTCATCGCGGCCAGCACCTCGTCGTCGCCGGACTCGACGCCGAAGAAGATGCGCCTGCAGCCGCCTTCGGCGAGCGTCTGGATCAGCTCCTCGTCGGGCTCGCGGTCGGTGCGGTGGAACGACAGCGAGTCGACCCGCGAGCGGCACGACCAGATGACGTCGAGGTTCCGGCGCTTCACCTCGCGGGCGAACTCGAGCACGCGATCGCGGTCGTGGAGCATGAGCGGATCGAACCAGTCGATCTCGTGGATGCCCAGCGCGATGCAGTCCTCGACCTCGGCGATGAGCTGCTCGGGCGTGCGCGCATCGAATCCCGAGTTCCGCATGCAGCAGAAGGAGCACGGATATGGGCAGCCGATCTCCGACATGCCGATGGTGAAGTTCTTTCGTTGCGAGACGTGCGAGAAATAGAGGTGATTCGGGTAGATCGAACGATCCGGGATGGGGAACTCGGAGAACGGGACCTTGCGACCCGGATGCGTGCGCGTGAGCTCGCCGCGCTCGCGGTAGACCAAGTCGGCGACCTTGTCGTAGCCGTCACCACGCTCGAACGCGGGCAGGAACTCGGGCAGGAAGCTGATCGACTCGCCGGCGCACAGGAAGTCGTAGCAGCCGTGCGACATGATCTCTTCGGGATAGACCTTGGCTTCGTATCCGCCCGTGAGCGTGGGCAGGCCGGTGACTTCCTTGAAGCGCTTCGCCCACCGCACGGCGAAGCGAAAGGTCTGTGCCGCGTGCGAGGAGAACGCCACCAGGTCCGGGTTCCATTCCTGGACCTGCTTCATCACCTCTTCGACGCCCCAGCGGCGCGCCAAGCCGTCGAAGAGCTTCACCTCCCAGCCGCATTGGTTCGCGACCCGGGCGGCCCAGCCGAATCCGAGATGCGGGAACAACCCGAACTCGTCGTCCACGCTGGGCAGATTCTCGTTGAAGATCTGCGTGTGGAACGTGGGATAGACGAACGCCAGACGCATGACGGAACGCTCTCCTGAGGGGGCTGACGCGACGCAAGCTCGTCGCGTTCAGCGCTCCGCGCCGCGCGAAGGATCCGAGCGGGAGGCGCGGCTGCGCCGAGCCCGATCGCTCGCGGGAATGACCACGTGGACAGGCGACCGTTCGAGCGGGGTGATGGAAGCGATCCGACCGCGAGGTGGACGTCCCACCGGGGTGTGTCGGGGCTGCCTATCGGGTTCCTGAATCACTCGACCGTCGCGCTGGGTTTCGCACGCTCGAGGTCCGCGCGGGGGACGTGCGCGCACCCGAGCGCACGGTACCACGCGATTTTCGAGAGGGTCAAACCAACGAAGACACCAACGAAGACATCGGACCGTCGCCCTGTCGCGCGTGCCGCCGACATGCCGGAACGACCACGTTGCGCGTGCTCCGCGTCCTTCCGTCGCCGCGCGGCTGGGCTCGCGAGCGAGGCTCGCACCCGCGGCGCGCCAGCGCGCGGGGGCCGAATTCCTTGACGGCGCGAGAGGTGGGTTCGTACGTTAGCCGGCGTTCTCACCCCCCACGAGAACCCGTCAGCCCATCGCCACGATGATCGACTTCGCGGGCCTCCGCGAGAACCTGAAGCTGAGAGCACGAGCCGAGGCCGCGTGGCGGAAGGTCGTGCCGCGCCCGCAGCAGGTGCACATCAGCATCACCGATCGCTGCAATCTGAGCTGCGAGCATTGCGACATCTGGATGAAGCCGGTGCCCGGCGAGGTGCCGGTCGAGCGCTGGCGCGAGGTCGTCGACGAATGCCTGGAGTGGCTCGGCCCCTTCACGCTGAAGATCGTGGGCGGAGAGCCGCTCCTGAAGGAGGGCGTGGTCGAGCTGATCGGCCACGCGAAATCGCGCGGTTGTCGCGTCGGGCTCTCGACCAACGCGATCCCGCTGTCGAGCCCCGAGCGCGCTCAGCAGATGATCGACACCGGGCTCGACGAGATCCACATCTCGCTCGAGAGCTACACGCCCGACCATCACGACCAGATCCGCAAGCGCGTCGGCGCGCACGCGCGCACGGTCAAGGCCATCGGCGAGCTCTCCCGTCGCCGCACCCATCTGCAGATCAGCCTCGCCACGGTGGTGTGTCAGCAGAACCTGGACGAGCTCACCAAGATGGTGGACTTCGTCCGCGACAACGGCCTCTACACCGTGAACTTCCAGCCGCTCTACGCCAACTTCGGACGGCCGTTCGACCCGCGCTGGTACGAGACCAGCCCCTATTTCCCGCAAGACATCGACAAGCTCGACGCCATCCTGGATCGCCTCTCCGAGATCCGCACCACCGAGTGGCTGGTGGGCAACACCGTCAACCAGCTGCGCATGATGAAGGTCTATTTCCGCAACCCCAACGCCGACGACCAGGTGGTGTGCAAGGCGGGCGACGACGACATCGCGTTCGACCCGTACGGCAATCTCAAGATGTGCTTCTGGCTCGACCCGGTCGGGAACATCCGCGAGGAAGGGCCGAAGAGCGCGTACTGGTCGCAAGAGGGGCGCGAGCGCCGTCAGCAGGTTCGGACCTGCACGCGGAACTGCAATCTGCTCAACTGCAACTTCGACCGCGAACGCTTCGGCGAGGCGTTCTGGACGCGCTTGGGCATCGGCGGCGCGCGCAGCTGAGTCCGCGGAGCCCTCATCCGTGCAGCAAGCGTTGGCGCGTCGCGTCTCCTACTGGCTCAACTGGCCCCTCGTTCCGCCCTCCAAGCTGATCCTGTTGCTCACCCACCGCTGTCCGGTGGCGTGCGAGTTCTGTTCCACGCATCGTTGGGCCGCGGCACGACCGCGCGAGCTCACGCTGGTCGAGCTCGAGGCGCGGCTCGCCGAAGCCGCGAGCTGGGGCATCCGCGAGGTGCTCTTCTCGGGCGGCGAGCCGCTGCTGCGGCGGACGGACGTGCTGGCGCTGACGCGCGCGGCGCGCGCGCTGGGGATGATCCCCACGCTCATCACCAGCGGAGCGGTGGGCGGAACGGCGACCCTGGAAGCGCTCGTCGAGGCGGGAATGGCGAGCTTCATGGTGTCGCTGGACGGCAACTGCGCCGAGACCCACGATCGTCTGCGCGGCCGGGTCGGCTCGTTCGACGAGGCGATCGCGTGGCTGGCGGGAGCGGTCGAGCTTCGCGAACGCCTCGGCGCGCCGGCGTTGCCGTACACCGTCTACGTCCAGACGGTGGTCACGCGGGAGAACGTGGCCGAGATCGTGGCGCTGGCCGAGCGGGTTCGGGAGCTCGGCGTGGATGCGATCCTCTTCCAGGGCCTGGCGCCCGACGCCTATCTCGCCGCGCATCCCTTCGACGCGCGCGCCCTCGCCGCGCTCGCCGAGGCGATCGAGCGGCTGGCGCGCATCGAGCCGCGCTCGCTGGTGATGAACCCCGACGGCTACTTGCGCGAGCTGCTCGGCTTCTACGGCGAGCGCGATCGGATCCAGCCCAAGCGCTGCCCCGCGGGATTCGACACGTTGGTGCTCGCTCCCGACGGATCGGTGAGCACCTGCCGCGAGTCGTTCACGCGCGAGATCCTGGGCGAGGGTGGCGAGCCGCTCACCCTTCGCGAGGCGTGGACCCATCGACGCTTCCAGGCCGCGCGCCGTACGATGCGCGTCTGCAAGGAGCCGTGCACGATCAACTGCTGGTACTCGTCGTGAGTCGCGCGGCGGGTCCGCAGCACCGACGAACGTAGCCCTCGACCACCGGCATGCGCATCGCGCTCGTCCACGACGCGGGGAGCGAGCGAGGCGGAATCGAGACCTATCTCGACCTCGTCGCGGCCGGGCTCGGCCAGCGGGGGCACACCGTGTGGCGCGCCGACCCGCGGACCGCGTTGGCGGCGCGCGGGGGAATCGCCGCGGACGCGGCATCCGCGCCTGGCGAGATCGACGTCGTGCACGTCCATCGGCTCGAGGATCCCGAGGCGATCACCGAGATCGCGCGCCGCGTCCCCGCCGTGTGGTCGATTCACGATCACCGCCCGTTCTGCCCGGGGGCGAACCGCCTGCGGAGCGACGGGAGCGCGTGCGTCCGTGCTGCCGGCGCTCCGTGCGCGCTCGAGGGCATCCTCGGGCGCTGCTCGGGGCTCGCGCGCTGGCCGCGCGCCACGGTGCGGCGCGTGTCGGACTGGTCGCGCTACCGGGCGGCGCTGGCGAGTCGCGCTCCGTGCGTGGTCGCCTCGGCGTTCATGCGCGACGTCGCCGCGAGTCAGGGGCACGCCGCGCGCGATCTCGTCGTGCTGCCGTATCCGGTGGTGCCGCCGGCGGAGATCGGGCGGACGGCGGCGGACGCGCGGGGAGTGCTCTTCGCGGGGCGGCTCGTCGAGCCCGACAAAGGCCTCGCGCTCCTGGTCGACGTGCTCGCGCGCTTGCCGCCCACGATCCGCGCCGTGGTCGCCGGCGGAGGTTCGGCGCGGCGCTGGCTAGAGGCGCGTCTCGCCGAAGCCGCGCTCGGCGCGCGAGTCGAGCTCGTGGGCTGGCTCGATCGCGACGCCTTGGCGCATCGACTGAGCGATGCCGCGGTGGTGGTCATGACGTCGGCGTGGCCCGAGCCTTCGGGGTTGGTGGGCCTCGAGGCGCTGGCGCACGGGCGCCCGGTGGTGGCGACCGACGTCGGTGGGATCGGAGAGTGGCTCGCGGAAGGTGTGGTCGGGCACCGGGTACCGCCCGGCGATCCTGTTGCGATGGCGGATCGAATCCGGGTGCTGCTCGGGGATCCGGCGCGTCGTGAGGCCATGGGCCGCGCGGGGCGTGCGTGGATGCTCGCGCATCGCTCGCTCGCGGGCCACGTGAGGGCGCTCGAAGGGCTCTACGCTCGCGTGGCTCACCGGACCCGGGAGGCGAGGAGCGCATGAGGATCGCGCTCGTCGGCGTGCTGCCGCCGCTGCGCTCGGGGATCGCCGATCACACCGTGGAGCTCGCCCGCGCGCTCGGCACGCGCAACGAGGTCCAGCTCTACGTCGAGGATGCCGGCGGCGTCGCCACGCCGGCCGGGCTTCGCGAAGCGCGCGCGGCGAGCGATCTTCCGCGCCGGCGGCACGAGCACGACGTCGTGCTCTACCAGGTGGGCAATCACGCAGCGCACGGGTTCGTCTACGAGCTGGCGCGCGAAGTCCGCGGTGTCCTCGACCTGCACGATGCCACGCTCCACGACTTGGTCGCGTCGCGCTACCTGGGGCGCCCGCTCGCGTTCGCGCGCGAGCTGGCGCGGAACGAGGGGTTGGTGCGGATGCTGCCGCGGCTGTTGGCGTTCGATCCCGAGACCCGGATCGGCGCGGCGCGCTGGCTCGACCGCGCGCGCTTCCGGGTGAGCGCGCATTCGGATCGGCGCGCGCTCTTCCCCCTGCGCTACGCGCTCATCCGAGCGGCGCGAGCAGTCGTGGTCCACAGCGTTCACCTCGAGCAGAGCCTCAGGCTCGAGTGCCCGAGGACCCCGGTCGTCCACGTCCCGCACGGAGTCCGCGACGACCTGCCGCCGCAGGATCGGCGCGCCGCGCGCGCGGAGCTCGGTCTCGCCCGCCTCGGCGTGGGCGACGAGACCACGGTCGTTCTCAGCTTCGGGCTGATCCAGGCGCACAAGCGCATCACCGTCGCGCTCGACGCCGTGCGGCGCGCGCGTGCCGGTGGCCTCGACCTGCACTACGTGCTGGTCGGCCCGCGCTCGCCGGATCTCGATCTCGACGCCGCCATCGCCGCGCGCGACCTCGCCGCCGCGGTGCACGTCGTCGACGATTTCCCGCCCATCGAGCGGGTGGCGCTCTGGATCTGCGCCGCCGACCTCGGCCTCAACCTGCGCGGCCCCTCGAGCGGCGGCACCTCGGGTGCGCTGCTCAAGATGATGGCGCTCGGTCTGCCGACCATCGTCACCGCGGTCCCGGAGCTCACGCACCTGCCGCCCGACTCGGTGCACTTCGTGGCGACCGGCGCGCGCGAAGCTCACGACGTGGCGCTGGCGATCGAGCGATGGGCCCGCTCGCCCGAGCAACGGGATCGGGTGGCCGCGCGTGCCCGAGCAGCCATTCGAGACGGCGGATTCGGCTGGCCGGTCTGCGCGGAACGCTACCAGCGCGCGCTCGCCGCGGTGGTCGAGGGCGAACGCGTTTCCAGCTTCCATGGCTCGTGAGCCCTCTGCTAGAATCGGCCGGCCCGTCAGGGATTCGAGGATCGTGTCGGCGACGGAAGAGGCGTAGCGAGATGCCCGATCGAGTGGCTGAGCAAGCCCCCCTCAAGAAGCCCTCGCTGTTCGAGGAGTTCGTCTGGTTCCTCAAGCACGAGAAGAAGTGGTGGCTGAGCTTCATCGTCGCGATCTTGGTGGTGCTCGCGGCGTTCATCTTCTTGACCGAGAACAACGCCGTGATGCCGTTCATCTACACGATCTTCTGATCTTCGCGAGACGGCGGCGTCGCGCGCGTGCCACGCGGCGGCGCCCCGGATCGTGACCGTTCGTGGCGGGCGCCGGTTCCCACCCCCTTTCGCCGGTGCGACGTGACCCGGTCCACGGCAGGCGCCGATGGCCGGAAGGGAAGTAGGCCTGGGTCGTGGTCACGCTGATGGGCGGCCCCACCCTTCGCGAACCGGAGTCAGTGTGCGGGTTGGAATCGACATCACGTCCTTGCTCGTGACGAGTGGCGGCGTCGGCCGCTACCTCCGAAACGCCGTCGCGGGATTGCTCAGAGCCGACGCGCCGGCGCGTTATCGCTTCTTCCCCGTCGATTTCGAGCGCGTCCGCGACGGCGAGAGCGCGCTGTGGGCGTCGCGTGCTCGGGGCCGCATGCCCGGGCTCTTCTCGGCGCTCGGAATCTGGTCCGCGGCGGGCTGGAACCTGCTCGGCCGTCCCGCGCAGGATTGGTTCACGGGGCCGGTCGACGTCTTCCACACCTCGGATCTGGTGCCGCTGCCGCGGCGCACCGGACGGATCGTCTCCACGATCTACGACCTCGCGCCCGAGATCCTTCCGGCGGAGCACAATCCGCGCTTGCGCCGGCTGCACCAGCTCCGCAATCGCGACATCGCGCGGCGGTCGGACGTGGTGGTCGCCATCAGCGAGAGCACCAAGGCCGACGTGGTGCGCTACCTGGGCGTCGATGCGGCGCGCGTCGAGGTCGTCTACGGCGGCGTGTCGGCCGCTTTCCACCCGCGGCCCGAGCCCGAGGTGGAGGAAGCCCGCGTTCGGTACGGCTTGCACCGCCCGTATCTGATCTTCGTGGGCACCATCGAGCCGCGCAAGAACCTGGTGCGCCTGGTGCGAGCGTTCGCGCGCCTTCGCAAGCAGGGCGTCGACCAGGACTTGGAGCTGGTGCTCGTGGGGCGGCGTGGGTGGCGCTGGGAAGAGGTCGATCACGAGATCGCGCGGCTCGACCTCGACGCGCACGTGCGGCGTCTCGGGTACGTGCCGGAGCACGACCTGCCGGCCCTGCTCACCGGCGCCGTCGCGCTCGTGTATCCCTCGCTCTACGAAGGATTCGGGTTCCCACCGCTCGAGGCGATGGCTTGCGGCACGCCAGCGATCGCGTCGGCGGTGTCCTCGATCCCGGAAGTCGTGGACGGTGCCGGCGTGCTGGTGGACCCGTACCGCGAGGACGCGATCACCGACGCGATGGGCTTGGTGCTTTCGGATCGAGCGCTGCGCGACTCGCTGGTCGAGGCCGGTCGCAAGCGCGCGGGTCTCTTCCCGTGGGACCGAACCGGTCGCGCGCTCTACGGCGTGTATCGGTCCGTGTTGGAGCGATCGTGAGCGGCACCGAGCTCGCGCTGCTGCCACGAACGCTCATCTTGATTCCCGCCTACGACGAGGCACGCTCGGTCGGGGACGTGATCCAGGGCGTGCGCCGCGCCGCGCCCGCGAGCGACGTGCTCGTGATCGACGACGGCTCGCGCGACCGCACCGCGCTCGTCGCGCGCACGGCAGGTGCGCTGGTGCTGCGGCATCCGTTCAACCTGGGCCACGGCGCCGCGCTCCAGACCGGATATCGCTATGCGCGCGAGCACGGCTATGCGTTCGTGATCCAGCTCGACGCCGACGGCCAGCACGATCCGCGCGACGTCGTGACCATCGCCGCGGCGCTCGCCGACGGCACCAGCGACATCGTGCTCGGTTCGCGGTTCCTGGCGGGCGCCTGCTATCCGATCTCGATCGTGCGCCGCGCGGCGATTCGGTTCTTCGCCAGCCTCGTGCGCGTGCTCACCGGCTGCTCCGTCACCGATCCCACGACCGGCTTCCAGGGCCTCGCGCGCGCGGCGTTCACCTTCTACTGCGACGCCCATTTCCCGGCGGATTTCCCGGACGCCGACGTGATCGTGATGGCCGACCGCGCCGGTCTGCGGCTGCGCGAGGTGGCGGTTCGGATGTACGCTCCGCCCCCCGGCCGGACCATGCACGCGGGGTGGATCAAGCTCTACTATGTGTTCAAGCAGCTCGTATCCCTGGGGATGGTGGTGCTCGCGACCGGCTGGCGGCGCGGCTCGCGGAGCGCGGCCACCGACGCAGGCGCGGCGGCTTCCCTGGCGCGCCCGGCGGCCTCGGCGGCGGTGCTGCCGCGAACGACATGACCGAGACGCAGCAACGCTTCGCACTCGTCACCGCCTTCCTGCTGTTGCTCTTGATCGTCGAGCTGGTGCGGCGGCGGCGCTTGAGCCCTGCGTTCGCGTGGGTCTGGATCGTCGTGGGCGTCGCGATCATGGGGCTGGTGATCTGGTACGACGGGTTGCTCTATCTCACCCACCTCATCGGCGCGGTCGCACCCACGTCGACCCTCTTCCTGTTCGGGATCCTGTTCTTGTTGTTGCTCTGTCTCCAGTTCTCGATGCGGATCAGCACCCTCGAGGAGAGGGTGCGGGTGCTGGCGCAGGAGATCGCGTTGCTCCGCGATCGCACGGAGCGTTGAGCGCGACCCCGTCGGTCGCGCCGCGGCGCCGTCATCGCTCGGCCCCGGGGCTCGCGCCGTGTCGACCCAGCTAGACGCCTACCTCGCGTTTCTCGCCGTCGAGAAGGGGCTGGCGGCGAACTCGCTCGAGGCGTACGCCCGCGATCTGGGGAAATACGAGGAGCACCTCGAGCGCCGCGGTCGCACCGCCATCGACGCGGAGCGCGCGGACGTGGTCGCGTTCCTGAAGCTCCTGGTCGACGGCGGGCTCAAGCCGAACAGCGTCGCGCGGACGCTCTCGGCGGTGCGCGGCTTCCAGCGTCACCTGGTGCGCGAGGGATCGCGCGCCACCAATCCGACGCGCGACGTCGCGCGTCCGCGGCGCGGCCTCAAGCTGCCGGCGGTGCTGTCGGTCGAGGAGATCGAGCGGCTGGTGACGTCGCCGAGCGGCGACGGGCCGAAGGACCTGCGCGATCGCGCCATGCTCGAGCTGATCTACGCGTCGGGGCTGCGCGTGAGCGAGATCGTCGGTCTCGCGACCCTCGACGTCGACCTCGGCTCGGGGCTCGTGACCGTGACCGGGAAGGGATCGAAGCAACGCGTCGTGCCGCTGGGCGAGGAGGCGCAGGCGCGCGTGGTGGCCTACCTCCAGCACGGCCGCCGCTTCCTGGATCGCTCGCGCCGCAGCCCCTGGCTCTTCCTGAACGTCCGCGGCGGCAAGCTGACGCGCCAGGGGTTCTGGAAGATCCTGCGCGAGCGCGCGCTCGTCGCCGGCTTGTCTCGCCGCGTCACGCCTCACGTGCTGCGTCACAGCTTCGCGACCCATCTCCTCGAAGGCGGCGCGGATCTGCGCACCGTGCAGGTGCTCCTCGGTCACGCCGACGTGTCGACGACCCAGATCTACACCCACGTGAGCCGCGATTCGTTGCGGCGGGTCTACGAGCGCGCCCACCCGCGCGCGAACCCGAGCAAGCGAGCGCGCCCGTGAGCGAGCCCATGCCGTCCGCGCCGGTCGCGCTCCTCTCGCTCCCACGCGAGCTCACGCTCGCGGCGGCGGTCCCGCTCTTCGGACCGGCGCCGGGAGTGCTGCTCGCGGGGGCGGACCCGGAGGTCGTGCTGCGCGCCGACCTGGATCGCGCCCTGGGGCTCGGGCTGGGCGAGGAGACGCTCGAGTCGATCGCCCGCGCCGACGTGCCACGGTGGCACGCGTGCTCGGCGGCGGGCGGCGAGCGGCCGCCACCCGGCACGGCCCTGGGCTGGGTGCTGGTCGAAACGTCGGCAGGCGGTCTCGGGCTCGCGCGCGGCGCCGTCGAGATGGTGCCTGCGCGGCGGCTCGACGAGCGAGCGATGGGGCGCTTGTTGCCGCCCTCGGCGCTCGACGTGCTCGCCGACGTGGGGCGATTCGCGGCGGCTCGCGGACGCGAGGTGTTCGCGGTCGGCGGTCTGGTGCGTGACCTCGCGCTCGGGCTGCCGTTCCAGGAGATGGATCTCGACCTGGTCGCGGACGGCGACGCGATCGGCTTGGCGCGGGCGTGGGGAGCCGCGCGCGGTCATGCGGTGCGCGCGCACCCCGCGTTCGGCACCGCGAAGTGCTCGGCCCTGGGCGCCATCGAGGTCGATCTGGCGTCGATGCGGCGCGAGCGCTACTCGTCCCCGGGAGCGCTTCCCGCTGTCGAGCCCGGTGCGCTCCTCGACGATCTCCACCGCCGCGACTTCACCGCCAACGCGCTCGCGCTCAGCCTGGCGCCCGGCGCGTTCGGCGCCGTGGTCGATCCCTTCGACGGCTGGGGCGATCTCGAGCGTCGCGTGCTGCGTGTCCATCACCCGCTGAGCTTCGTCGACGATCCCACGCGCTTGCTGCGATCCGCGCGCTATCGCGCGCGCCTCGGGCTGGCGCCGGACGCGGGGCACGACCGCGCGCGCGCCTTGGCGCTGCGCGCGGGTGTGGTGAGCGCGGTCTCGGGCGTGCGGTTGCTCGCCGACCTGGTGCGGATCTTCCTGGAGGCGGATCCGGTCGGCGCGCTGAGCGTGCTTGCCGCGGAGGGCGTGCTGGGCGCGATCCATCCCGCGCTCGAGGATTGGCGGCGCGGCTTCGAGCGACTCGCCGAGATTCGCCGCATCGCCGTCACCTGGCCCGAGCCCATCCCCTCCGTGGACGCCGCGATTCCCACGCTCACGGCGCTGATGTGGGATTGGGACGCGCTGCGAATCGAGTCGGTGCGTCGTCGCCTTCAGCCGCCGGGGCGCGCGGGCGCGCGGCTGGAGCACGAGATCCCGCGGGCGCGGGCGATCGCGGCGCGCCTCGGCAATCAGCACGCCCCCCGCGCCAGCGAGGTGCACCGGCTGCTCGAGCGCGTGCCCGATGCGTTGCTCGTTCCCATCGCGGCGCTGGGCGGGCCGGCAGCGGCGAGCGCGGTGCGGCGGTTCGTCGAGACTTCGCGGCACGTCGTCATCAGCACCAGTGGTGCCGATCTCCTGGCGCTCGGCTTCGAACGCGGGCCGATCCTGGGCCGGATCCAGGCCCGGCTGCGCACCGCGCGCCTCGATGGCGAGGTCCACGACGGCGAGTCCGAGCTGGCGCTGGTGAGGCGCGAGTTTCTCGCGGACGACCCGAGCTGAACCGGGGCTCGCGGGATCTCGGCGCGCGCCGTCCGCGCGCGGCGGAGGTTCCTTGCTTGGTCCGGGTGGGATCGCTATTCTCCGCGCCCGCCACGCTGAAGTCCGGCCGCGTGCGCGCGATTCGAGCCGACGCGGCTCACCTCTTCACGCATTCACTCAGACTCGAGATCGGCGATGACGCAGACGCCGCGCGACCGCGTGCTCAGCGGAACTCGCCCGACGGGACGATTGCACCTCGGCCACCTGCACGGAGCGCTGCTCAACTGGGTGCGGCTCACCGAGCAATACGAGTGCTACTTCTTCGTCGCGGACTGGCACGCGCTCACCAGCGAGTACGAGACCTCGGGAGTCATCGGTGCCAACGTTCGTGAGCTGGTCGCCGACTGGCTCGGCGCGGGCCTGGATCCCGAGCGGGCGACGCTCTTCGTCCAGTCGCGCGTCAAGGAGCACGCCGAGCTCTACCTGATCCTGGGCATGATCACGCCGCTCGGCTGGCTGGAGCGCAACCCGACCTACAAGGAGATGCAGGAGAACCTGACGGCCAAGGACCTCGGCACGTTCGGGTTCCTCGGCTATCCGGTGCTGCAAGCGAGCGACATCCTCGCGTACCGGGCCCACCACGTACCCGTGGGCGTGGATCAGCTTCCGCACCTCGAGATCACGCGCGAGATCGCGCGTCGCTTTAACTTCTTGTTCCGGAACACGTTCCCGGAGCCCCAGGCGCTGCTCACGCAGGCGTCCAAGCTGCTCGGAACCGACGGCCGCAAGATGAGCAAGAGCTATGGCAACACGCTCGATCTCGCGGATTCTCCGGACACGCTGCGCGCCAAGGTGAAGACCATGTTCACCGATCCGCAGCGAAAGCGCCGCAACGATCCCGGCGATCCGGACGTGTGCCCCGTCTATCACCTGCACCGCCTCTATCACCCCAGCGCCGAGCGGGTGGGTGAGATCGGCGCCGAATGCCGCACGGCCAAGATCGGTTGCGTCGACTGCAAGAAGGAGATGGTCGAGCATCTGGTGACGGCCACCGAGCCGATTCGCGAACGGCGCGCCGCGGCGCTCGCCAAGCCCGGCTTCATCGACGAGATTCTCGATCACGGGACTCGCCGCGCTCGCGAGATCGCCGCGCGCACGCTCGACGACGTGCGCAGCGCGGCGGGGCTACCCGTCGAGCCATGAATCAATCGGACGCGATCGGCATCGAGGCGGGAGAGGGCGGCGACGATCGCCCGCCGACCGGCGAAGGCTCGTGGAAGGTTCGCCTCGACATCTTCGAGGGGCCGCTCGACCTGCTGCTCTACCTGCTGCGCAAAGAGAAGCTCAGCATCTACGACATCCCGATCGCCAAGATCACCGAGCAATACCTGGAGACGCTGAAGGTGATCCAGGAGCTCAACCTCGACGTCGCCGGCGAGTTCCTGGTGATGGCGGCGACCTTGCTCCACATCAAGTCGCGCATGCTGCTGCCGACGCCGCCGAACGACGATGGCTCGGGGGATGCCGGGCCCGACCCCCGCGCCGAGCTGGTGCAGGCGCTCCTCGAGTACCAGCGGTTTCGGCTGGCGGCCGACGAGCTCGCGACGCGGCCCTTGCTCGGTCGCGACGAGTTCGTGCGCGGCGGGCTCGGCCAGGACCCGCTCGGCGATGCGCCGGAGCCGCGGGTATCGGCGGGCATCCTGGACCTGGTCACCGCGTTTCGCGGATTGCTCGAACGCCTCGTCGGGACGGACGCGCACCAGGTGTTCATGGAGTCGGTCAGCCTGACCGACCGGATCAATCAACTCCTCGAGCTGCTGCCCGCCGACGGCCCGATCCTCTTCGAGGACCTCTTCCGGCCGTTCTACGCCGACGCGCGTCCCGGCACCCAGCGCTACGAGCTGGTGGTGACGTTTCTCGCGATCCTGGAGCTGGTGCGCATCCGAATGATCCGTGCAGCGCAGGAGCATGCCTTTGGCCCGATCGTGATCGAGCGCTGCATCGTGCTGGACGCCGACGAGGCCGCGCGCGTCGCGGAAGAGATCGCGCGCATCGAGGAGCCGTGACGACACTCGACCCATCCGTCGACGAGCTGGCCACCGAGGCGTCCGCGAGCGCGGCGAACGCCGAGTCGCCGGTGCCCGAGGCGAGCGCCGAGGCGCCCGTGCCGGCGAGGAGCGCCGAGCCGTCTGCGACCGAGCCCCTCGAGCTGACGGCGCCCCTGGAACTGACCGAGCCCCTGGAGCCGACCGAGCCCACGGAGCCGAGCGAGCCGAGCGCCCTTGAGGCGGAGGGCGCCGGGTCCGCCGAGGCCGCGGAGGCGCCGGCGCCGCCGGCGGTGGACCGTGCGGTGGTGGAGGCGCTGC
>JAXLQJ010000040.1:0-70804 GCA_046331705.1 bacterium
TCGCGTTGCTCTTGAGCGCCGACGGGATGTACGAGAGGTTCATCGAGCGCTTGGCGTCGGTCGGACAGCCCCAATCGCACACGCCCTGTCCGTCGCAATCGCGGGCGTTGCGCCACACCGGCTGGTGCGCGTAGCCGAGCTTCTCGCAGCCGCGCGCGACGATCTCGCCTTGCGGGCCGATCGCCTGCGCGCTCGAGAAGCTCACGCCGAGCTCGTTCCACACGGCGTCGAAGTGCGGTGCCATGCACTCGGGCGCCAGATCCCCGAGCCCGAGGTCGTCGGCCCAGTGCGACAGGATCCAGTCGGGCGTGCGCCAGCACGTCGCGGTGTTGACGGCCGTCGAGCCGCCCACCAAGCGCCCCGCCGGGATCTGGATGACGCCGTTGCCGAGCGCCATCGTGAGGCCGGCGTTGCGGTAGAGCTTCGACTGCATCTCCAGGATGGAGCCTCGCGCGAACTCGCGGCGCGTGAGGTAGCTGCCCTCCTCCAAGATCGCGACGGCGAGACCGCGCTCGGCGAGCTCCTTGGCGACCACCGCGCCGCCGGCACCCGTCCCGACCACCACCACGTCGCACTCGATGGTCTCGTCCGCGGGCACGTCCGCTCCCGCGGTGACCTGGCGCATCCACGCTGGCGACGGCTCCGCGGGCGCGGACTTGTCGTAGCGCGTGCCGTAGAGCGCGTAGATCTCGGGATCGTCGAAGTGGGCGTACTTGAGCGGCGTGGTGACGGCGGCGACCAACGATCGACGCACCAACCCGGACCGTGACCAGCGTTCGAGGAGAGTCTCGCGCTCCGCGAGCGGCAGGCTCGCGAAGCGCCGCCCCGTGGATGCCAGCGACGCGGCGTCGAGCGCCCGGAGCAGACCGGCGTAGACGTTCATCGCCGTGGCGCCACCCGACGCGAGCACCCGCCCGGCCAAGCGCTCGTAGGTCGCGCGGCTCGCGCCCGGCACGCGCCGGCCCGTGGGTATCGCGGCGGGACCGAGCGCCTCCAGGATGCGCCTGCTGCCGGCGCCGAAGGCACTCTCGTAGGTGAACGTGCTCGTCACGCCGCGGCCCCCGTGGCCGCCAGGCGTGGGGCCGGCGCACCGCGCGTGAGCCGGAACGAGAGCACCAGCGGCAAGAACTCCGACGCTGGGAACAGCGCCGTACCCTCGCCCACCACGTTGCCTGCCTCGTCGGTCACCCGGCTCGGGAGCGTGGTCCAGGTCTTGAAGGGGTTGAGGTGGCGAATCGTCTTGAGGCCCGACACGTGGTAGCGCTTGCCGTCGTCTCCCACGCAATCGAGCTCGTACTCGAGGCGGCGGCGCACCCACGGCGTGAACCTGAGCGTGCCCGTCGCGTGCACTTTCTCCGCGAGCCCACCGAGGGTGAGCGTGCCCTCCAGATACAAGAGCTGATCACGGCTCAGCGAGCCGAAGCTCGGCGCGATCGACACCAGATCGAAGCGGTACGGCTGCTCGGTGGTCGAGCCCGTCTTCCGCCACGTACCCATCATTCGCTCCTGAAACTTGTAGCCGAGCCGTTCCAAGACGCTCATCGACGCCTCCTCGCTGCCCGCGCGGTGTCAACCGCGCCGCCGCGGTCTCGCTCGATCGTTCGCGGCGAAGAGCGCCACCATGCGCTCACCGCTCCACTCCAGGTAGCCGCGAAACGCGCGATCCGCTCGCTTCGCGTCCTTCGCCACCACCGCGTTCAGCACTTCACGAAGCTGCCGCTCGACCTCGCGCGTGTCCGCGAACGCCGCCTCGAAGATCGGCAGGTGCTCGCGGTAGGCGCCCGAGAGCGAATTCGCCAGAAACAGGAACGCGCGATTGCCCGTGGCGCGGGTCAGCGCGCGCACGAACGTGTTCTCGTGGAGCTGAACGGCCGCCGGCTCGGCGAGCCGCGCCGCCAGCTCGACGAGCGCGCGCTCGAGCGCGGTGACGTCCTCGCGCTTGGCGCGGCTGGCAGCCAGACGGGCGATCTCGCCGCCCACCGCAGCCCGCACCTCCAACAAATCGCCGAGGAGCTCGAGGTCGACGCCGTCGCTGCGCACCAGCAAGAGCTTCAAGAGCTCCGCGCCGCCACGCTCGGTGTAGTCGGCGATCAGCGAACCGATGCCGTGCAGCGTGTCGATGAGACCGAGACTCTCGAGCTTGAGCAGCGCGTGGCGCACGCTGGTGCGGTTCACGCCGTAGCGCTCCGCCAGCTCGCGCTCCGGCGGCAGCGCCGTGCCCGGCTTGCCGCGCTCGCCCAGGAACTCCTCCTGGATGCGCAGCACGATCAGATCGATGAGGCTCGGGCGCTTGAGCCGGTCGAGCCGTGCCACGTCCGCGTTGGGACGATCCAGTTCGCGCTGCACGTTCGCGGGGCCGGTTTTCGCTCGCGCGTTCGTCCGCATTCGCGGCAGCTCCTCTGGAAGGCGGGGGATGACCGTTCGGGTCAGACTTGTTCAGTGGCTCAGCCACTATGCCATTCCCGTAACGCCAACGGCAACACCGCAACGTGCCAGTGGTCCGCACGCGCGCTCGAGACCGCAGGGTTCACGCGGCTCGGAACGCACGCCCATTCCGAGAGCTGGCGTGGGCCAGACGGGACGCCCACTCGGTTCACGGATGACCCAGCGCTCGCTGGCGCGGTCCAAACCGCCGCGGAGCATTCGATCGGCGACGTCCTGCTGCGGGTGATCACGCCCGTCGAGCTCTTGCACGCGAAGCTGCGAGCCGCGTCGGAGACAGCTCGCCGGGAATCGAAGCGTCTGATCAACCTCGCAGACGCTCAGGCGCTGGTGGAGCGGTGGCCGGCGCTGATCGACGCCCTCGATCCCGCCGAACGAGCGCAGTTGGGGGCGCAGTAGCCGTCTGCCCCGCGCGTGTGCGCGACAGGCACCTGTGCCGAGCCGCGGTCGAGCGACGCGAGTGCTCGCGTGACCCGGGGGCTTCCTGCGGATCGACCATGGGAAGTCCCGAGTCGAGCAACCTCACGAAAGCCTCGTGCCGCGTATTCGCCCCAGAGACGGATCGCGGCGTCGCCGTTCGTTCGTCGGAACGTCGCATCGATCGGGACCTGACGGCGTGCGTGACCGATGCGCGACGCGCGATCGCCGAGTCGATCGCGCCTTCGAGCACCAGGCGGACTCCCCGGCCAGAGGTCTGCGAGCATCGACCGATGCTCTCGGTGCGCGCGTAGACACCCGTTCTGGGGCGCACGTATATCGTTGCGCACCATGTCACTCGCGTTGCTGCACAACCCGCTGGAACGGCGGTCGCGGGTCTTTCCGCCCGACGAGGTCACGAGCCTCGAGGGCTCGGCCGAGGTCGAGCCGGAAGCGGGAGGTCTCGCACGCGCGGACGTGGAGGCGATCTGGGGATCGGTCGTCTCGCTCTACGAGACCGGCATCATGCCGGCGATCGCGCTCTGCTTGCGACGCCGCGGCCAGGTGGTGATCGACCGCGCCATCGGCCACGCCCGCGGCAACGAGCCGCGCGCCCGCAAGGGTGCGCTCAAGGTCCAGGCGAAGCCCACCACGCTCTTCAACTTGTTCTCGGCCTCGAAAGCCGTGACCGCGATGCTCGTCCACCTGCTGGACGAGCGGGGCGACATCCACCTCGACGACGCCGTCGCGGATTACATCCCGGAGTTCGGGAAGCACGGCAAGGAATGGGTGACCATTCGCCACGTGCTCACCCACCGCGCGGGCATCCCCACGGTGCCGGGATACAAGTTCGACGTCGACGTGCTCTCCCGCCCGGACGAGATCCTGCGGTTGCTCTGCGACACGAAGCCCACCACCGCGCCAGGGCGCCGGCTCGCGTATCACGCCCTCACCGGCGGCTTTCTCTTCGCCGAGATCGTGAAGCGCGTCACCGGACGCGACATCCAGACGTTTCTCACGCGTGAGGTGCGCAAGCCCCTCGGCTTCGAGAGCTTCCACTACGGCATCCCCGAGGCGAAGCGCGGCGCGATGGCGGAGAACGCGCTCACCGGTCCGCCCACGCTACCGCCGGCGTCGTGGCTGCTGACGCGCGCCCTCGGCGTCTCGCACGAGGACGCGGTGGCGCTCTCGAACGATCCCCGCTTTCTCTCCGCCGTGGTGCCCTCCGGCAACATCTTCGCGACGGCCAACGAGGTGTGCCGGTTCTACGAGCTGCTGCTGCGGGGCGGCGAGCTCGACGGCAAACGCATCTTCGACCGCCGCACGGTGAAGCGCGCGGTGGCCGAGCAGACCTATCTCGAGATGGACCTCACCATCGGGCTGCCAATCCGCTACGGCATGGGATTCATGCTGGGCGGAAAGACCTTCAGCCTCTACGGCCCCGACACCCCCCACGCGTTCGGCCACCAGGGCTTCACGTTCGTCACCACCTACGCCGACCCCGATCGCGACATCTCGGCTTGCCTCATGACCACCGGCAAGCCCTTCCTGACGTGGAAGGCCGCGTATTGGTGGAACGTGGTTCGCACCATCGCGAATCACTGCCCTCGCGACTCACGCACCCGAGCCAAACCATGAGTGATCATTCGTCCGCCGCGAGCTCGAGCGTCCCTTCGCTCGCCACCCGCGGCTCCGTCCCCATCGTGCTGTTGGTGATCTTCATCGATCTGCTGGGCTTCGGCGTGGTGCTGCCGATGCTGCCCTACATCGCCGCGCAGTACAGCGTGCCCGACTGGCTGACGTCGACGTTCTCGACGCTTCACATGAACCGCGGCGCCAGCGCCGTGATCGTGGGCCTGCTCTCCTTCAACTTCAACTTCTTCAGCTTCCTCGCCTCACCGCTGTGGGGCCGGCTCTCGGACCACGTCGGGCGCAAGCCCGTGCTCGCAGCGAGCCTGTTCGGCTACGCCTGCGCGTGGACGCTCTTCGCATTCGCACCGAGCCTGGGCTGGCTGCTCATGGCACGCGTCTTCGCGGGAATGGCCGCCGCCAACGTGTCGACGGCGCACGCTTACATCTCGGACGTCTACCCGCCCGAGAAGCGCGCCAAGGGGATGGGGCTGGTGGGTGCCGCCTTCGGTCTCGGCTTCACGCTCGGCCCGGCGGTGGGCGCAGGCTTGATGGCGCTCGGCGACCGGATCTCGCCGGCGACCGACCTGAACCATCACAGCCAGCTGGGCCTCCACCTGCCGATCTACGTGACGATGTTCCTGAGCTCCGCCGCGTGCCTGCTCGCGGCCTTCGTGCTTCCGGAGTCGCTTCCCAAGGAGCTTCGCGGCCGCAAGGAGTCGAGCGAGGTCGGCCTGGGCCTGGGCAAGCTGCTGGCCGCGGTGCGCAAGCCTCTCCTCGGACCGCTGCTCGTGAGCTTCTTCACCGTGACCTTCGGGTTCGCGGTGCTCGAGTCGATGTTCTCCGAGTTCAACCGCGTGGTGCTGAGGCTGCCCCCCAGCACCAACGCGCTGGTGTTCAGCATCATCGGGCTCACCATCGTCATCGTTCAGGGCGGCATGATCCACCGCCTCACCAAGGCGTTCGGACCATGGAAGGTGCTCTTCACGGGTCTCCTCCTCGAAGGCCTGATGCTCGTGAACTACGGCCAGGTGACGGGCATGCGCATCCTGATCACGTTCTCGGTGATCGGCGCGTTCGGCCACAGCCTCTGCAACCCGTCGATCCTCGCGCTCATCAGCCAGCAGGCCGCCGCCGACGAGCGCGGCGGCACCATGGGGCTCGCAGGAGCCAGCTCGGCGCTGGGTCGAATCTGCGGTCCGATCCTGGGCTCGGTGGCGTGGGCGTGGGGCGGCGCGGCGGCGGCGTTCGCGTCCGGCGGCGTGGTGGTGCTGCTCGCGCTGCCGCTCTTGGTGATCGCGCACAAGAGCCACTCGGAGCTCGCGGCTCCCGCCATCGCGTGATCCGGCGATTCCGCGTTCACTCCGGCGACGCCGACGTGGCGTGCGCGCAGTTCGGCGCCGGCCGCGAACGGCTGCTCTACCTGCACGCGCTCGCCTACTCGAAGGAGCACGCCGTCGCTGCCGCGGACGTGCTCGGCGTGGCGTTCGACTGCATCGCGATCGACCAGCGCGGTCACGGCGAGACCCGCGCCCGCGACGGTGGCCCGCTGGACCTGGACCTCGACGCCTTCGTCGCCGACGCGTGCGCCGTGCTCGACGCGGCGGGATGGGAATCGGCAATCGTGGGCGGCACGTCGATGGGAGCGGCGGTGGCGCTGCGGCTCGCCCTGCTTCATCCCCAACGCGTGCGCGTGCTCGTCGAAGACCTGCCGGCGTTCGGCCCCCGCTCGCCGCGCGACGTCTCGCACGCCGAGCGAATCGCCGAGGCACTCGAAGCGGGAGATCTCGTCGAGGCGACGCGGCGCGCGACCGAGTCGCTCTCCGGCAAGCGTGCCGCCGCGCTTCAGGAGGAGCTGCTCGGCCAGTGGCGACCGTTCAGCGCCTCCCAGCTCGGCCCCGGGCTCGCGGGCGCGTTCCGGGCCACGACTCGCTGGAGCGTCCTCGACGACTGGCCCGAAGGCCTGAGCCGCGTGCGCGCCTTCACCCACCTGATCGCGCTACGCGGCGATCCGTCCCACCCGTACGAGGTGGCGGAGACCATGGCGCGTCACCTCGCGCGGGCGCAGATCTACTCACGCATCCCCGCGCTCGACCCGCGGAAATCCTTCGCGCAATGGGTCTCGATCCTGACCCGCCACTCCTGAGATCGTGAGCCGCCGTCACTCGAGATCGGCGCGCAGCTCCGTGAGCAGACCCGCGTCGAGATCGGCCTCGGCTTCGGCGCCCGTGAGATACGCGTCGTACGCACGGCGCCCGCGCAGAAAGCGCTCGAGCCACGCCGTGGTGTACTTCCGCATCAGCTCGTCCTGACGTCCGGGCTCGTCGAGAGCGCGCGGGTTGTCGAGGAGTCCCCCGGCCACGTCGCAGATCGAGCCCAGCGTGCAGAAGCCCACGTGGTTCCCACCCGCGATGGTGACCAGCTCCTTCGGTGCGTTCGTCAGCCGTTCGTAGGCGGTGACCGCACCCTCGGCGGGAACGATCCCGTCCTCCGAAGCCGCGAGCAGGAGCGTCGGCGTCGTGATCTTGTCGAGGTACGAGGACGTGAGCGGGCCAGCAGCGAGCGGCACCGCGGCGTCGATCTCCGGATGCTCGCTCGCGGCGATCAGCACCGCGATCGCACCGAGCGAATGGCCCACGATCGCGCGACGCTCGCCATCCACCCTGCCGAAGATCGGCGCATCGGCGCGCGCGCTCTCGTCCACCAGGAAATCGAGCGCCTCGACGAGCCCGTTGGCCACGGCGAACGGTCCGCCGAAACAAGGCGCGGGCGGCGTGAACGTGAGCACGACGTAGCCATGGCTCGCGAGCTGCTCGCCCACCCACGTGTACCACTCGCGGATCGAGCACGTCCCCGGCGCCACGCTCACGATCGGATACGGGGAGCCGTCGCTCGTGTCAGGATGGACGATCGTCGACACGAACGTGCCGCTCGCATCCGTGAAGCTCGTGTCGTAGGACGCGATCGCATACGGTCCCGGCTCGTTCGGCGGCGGCGTGCCAGCGCTCCCCGAGCCCGAGGAGCAGGCGCCGAGGCACGCCAGCAGCGGTGCGGCGACGACCCGAGCAACGAATCCGAACCCTCGATCAGGCGCCATGGACGTCCGTTTCCCGTGCCACGGGAAGACTCGGAGATCGGTCTAGCACCCGCACCACACCCCGCGCCAGCTCGAACAACCTCCTCGAATCCCACGTCCAAGAGGCGCGAGACGCGCGACAATGGCGAACGTGGGATTGCGCAGACGGAAGTGGGCGATCGCCCTGCTCGTGCTCATGGCGTTCGCGTACGCGACGTGGCGCACGCGTTGGTTCTTCCGACCGCCGCCGCGCGGCGGCCCCACGCACGGTGCGCCGCACAGCCCGCAGCGCTCGGGTGAGCGCGACGCGAAGCCGCTGCGCGCGCCCGCCGAGACGCCCACCTCCAGCGCGCGCTCGACCTCACCCGACGCGCCCGCCGGGGAGCGGGACGAGCAGCGCGCCGCCGCTCTCGGCGTGCTCGCCGGGCGCGTGCTGGTGCGCGGAACGGGCGAGCCCGTCGGCGGAGCGACGCTCCACATCGAATGGGCCGCGACCCACGAGCCGGGTCTCGCCACCACGGCACACGATGGCTCGTTCGTCTTTCGCGGCGCCCCCGTGGGCTCGTGCCAGATCGGCGTCGAGGCCGAGGGCTTCTGGCAGGCGACCGCGCAGCTCGCGCAGGTCGTGGTCGCCGATCCGCGCGACCGCGACGGGCCGGCGCCCGTCGACGTGCTCGTGGATCGCGCCGTCGCGGTCTCGGGCCACGTCGTGGAGATGAACGGCGCGCCGGTGAGCGGCGCGACCATCGCGACCCGTGGCAACGCCGCTGGCGAGCGCGCGACCAGCGACTCGGATGGACGCTTCACGCTGCGAGCGCTGGTCGCCGGCACGGACCTCGCGGTGGAGCATCCGAGCTTCGCGCGAACGATGGTGCCGTGGTCGGCGATCTGGCAGGAGCGCGAGCGCGGCCTCGAGATCACGCTCGCGCCGGGAGCGCGCGTGAGCGGCGAGGTCGTGGGCGCGAACGGCGCGCGCGCTGCGCGGACCCAGGTTCGAGTCACCGTTCGCGCGCCAGGAGCACCGGTGCCCACCATCGTCACGAGCACCACGGCATCGGACGGACGATTCGAGCTGCGCTCGCTACCCGCCGGCGATGCCTATCTCGAAGCCGTGCCGCTCGAGGGCGGCGTGACCGTGACGCTCGAGCCATTCGCTCTCGACCCCGGACAAGAACGATCGAACGTCGTGATCCAGCTTCGCGATCTCGACCCGGAGAGCAGCATCGAGGGAAGCGTCCGAAGCAGCGACGGCAGCCCGGTGCGCGGGGCCACGATCACCGCCGGGCGCGCCGCCGTGCCGCCGACCCGCGTGCAAACCGACGCGGAAGGCGGCTTCCGACTGAGCGGCCTCGCGCCCGGCGACTACGCCCTGACCGCCCAGGCGCCAGGCCATCAATGGACTCGGCTGCCGAGCGTGCGCGCGGGCACCACCGGGCTCGAGATCACGCTGGCGCGCGGCGGCGTGGTGACGGGCCGCGTCGTCGATGGTCGGACCGGCGAGCCGCTGCGCTCGTTCCAGCTCGGCGGCCAGCCGATCGAGACCAACGACGGCCGCTTCGAGTACGCGGCGCTCGACACCAAGCGCGCCACGTTCGTGGTTCGCGCCGAAGGCTACGCGTCGCGCGAGCTCGGCCCCTTCGACGCCGCCGGTCGCGATTCCATCGACGCGGGCACGGTGAGCCTGCAGCCCGAAGCCCGCGTGCGTGGGCAAGCGCTCGACGCACACGGCGAACCGCTCACGGGCGCGACGGTGTTCGCGGTCTCCCTCGACGCGCCGTCCCAGCGCACCTGGGAGCGCGCGACCACGGACATCACGGGCGCGTACGAGATCGGCGGACTCGCGGCGGGCCGCTGGTGCATCGCCACCAGCCTGCGTGCTTCGCGCGACGGCTGCAGCGGCGGCGCACAGCTCCGCACCCGGCCCGGCGAGGTCCTCGACCGCATCCGGATCACGGCTGGGGATTGACGGGCGCGGGAGACTGCGGCGGCTCGCTCTTCGCGGTGGAAGCGTCGGGCTTGGGCTGCGGGGGAGTGGTGGGCGCGCCGGGCGGCATGGGCTCGGTTCCCTTGCCTTCCAGCCAGTTCGTGATCTTGCGAACGCGCAGCAGGATGCTCTCCGACGAGAAGCCCGCGGCGAACGCCAGCACCACCGCGCTTCCAGGGAGCTCGGGGCCGACGAACGAGTAGGCGACGCAGCCGATGAGCGGCGCGCACAGCACCTGCATGATCTGGAACACCAGGTTGTCGCGGGCGTCGTCGGAGGTGAGTGGAGGCTCGAGCTTGGCCCGCTGATCGGCTGGAAGCGCGCCGAACCCCTCGAAGTACTCACGGCCTGCGCGCCGCTGAAACTCCGGCACGCGGCGGGTCATGCTCACCACGGCGCCCATGAGCGCCACGACCTCGAAGTAGAGCGGCACGACCAGCCCGCCTTGCACCTCGTATCGCTCGGCGGTCCGGGCGATCGTGGGGATCGAGCGGGCCGTGAGCGCGCTCTCGAGACGGTGGATGGCTAGGCGCTCTTCGTCCGACTCGGAGGTCCCGCGCGCGGCGAGAGCGTGGTCCAGAAGCGTCCTGCGCTCGTCCTCGAGATCGTGCGCCTGACCCGCCAATCCATCGCGCCGCTCGTTCCACGCCTCGAGATCGGCGCGCAGCTTCTCGACGGATTCGGACGGCGTCACCGCTCGCGCGTCACGTGCCGGCACTCGATGGTCGCGATCGGGCAGGCGATCCGACGCACGCCCCGTCACCACCCCGCCGATGTTCACCAGCCACTGCAAGGCACCCTTGGAGCAGTCGAGCTCGGGCGGCGTGTGATCGCCAGCGGCGCGACACCCGCGCAGCACACCGACCGCGCCCTGCGCGAGGACGGCCTCGATCGCCGGCATCCGAGGCAGCAGCACGAACGGCAGGATGGTGATCGCGGCGGCCATCGCCGTGAACATGTACGCGAGACGCACCACGCCGTTGACGCTGCGCTCGTGGAGTGAACGAGTGACCGCCGCGCGGCGCGAGTCCCGCTCCGCCGGCGGGACGCGCTCGAGAGCGTGCTCGACGTCCTGATCGGAGACGATCTCCGTCAGGATCTGCGTGACGTAGAGCGCGGCAGCGGTGAAGACGACCACCGCCGCTGCGGCCCAGATCGCCAAGCGCGGCGATGCACCGTCGACGAGGTCGCAGACGGCCAGCACGAAGACCAGGCCCAGTCCACACACCAGGAGCACCAGCTCGCGACGCGGGCTCCTTCTCGCCGCCCAGGCGAGCAGCTTCTCGACGCACTCTCGAACGCGCGATGCGACCATGTCAGCCTCCAGGCGTCGTCACGGCCTGGTCGGCCTTTGCAACGAGCGAGCCCAGCGCTCGCGCGAGAATCCGCAGGAATCTCCGCACGCGCCCGCGCGCCGGCCTGGGTCGCCGTCCAATCGCCGAACCGCTCCACGTCGGATCCGTTCAGGACCCGTACGCGCGGCAACGGGCTCAGCCCGCCGCTGGACGCGCCCAGCGGCCGAACCACTCGCGCAGGAAGCGGGAGGTGGCCGAGCGCGCGAAGCGCTTGGCGGATCTGGGGCTGGCGAGCGTGAGCGGCGATCCCTCGGCGACGATCGAGCCGCCCGCAGCGCCGCCGCCCGGACCGAGATCGACCACCCAATCGGCCTCGGCGATCACGTCGAGGTGGTGCTCGATCACGATCACCGTGTCGCCCCGCTCGACGAGCAGGTGCAGCACTTCCACGAGCGACGCGACGTCGGGGATCGAGAGCCCGGTGGTCGGCTCGTCGAGCACGTAGACCGAGCGGCCCGACGACGATTTGCCGAGCTCCTCCACGAGCTTGATGCGCTGCGCCTCGCCGCCCGAAAGCGTGGTCGAGGACTGGCCGAGCGCCAGGTAGCTCAGGTCCACGCGGCACATGAGATCGAGGGCGCGGTGGATCGCCCGGTGTACCTGGAAGAAGTCGCGCGCTTCCTCGGTGGTCATCGCGAGCACGTCGGCGATGGTCTTGCCGCGGAAGCGAACCTCGAGGGTTTCGCCGTTGAAACGCCTGCCGCCGCACGCGTCGCACTCGACCTTCGCGTCCGGCAAGAAGCTCATCTCGACGGTGAGCACGCCCTGCCCTTCGCATTTCTCGCAACGCCCCCCTCGCACGTTGAACGAGAAGCGCCCGGGCAGGTAGCCGCGGGCGCGCGCCTCGGGGGTAGCTGCGAAGACCTTGCGGATCTCGTCCCACACGCCGGTGTAGGTCGCCGGCGTCGAACGCGGGTTGCGGCCGATCGGTGACTGGTCGACCTCGGCGACGCGCTCGACCACCTCGGCGCCGTCGAGTCCCGCGTGGGCGCCGGGCTGCACCGGCGCGCCCGTGACGCGCCGGCGCAGCTCCTGGAAGAGCACGTCGCGCACCAGCGTCGACTTCCCCGAGCCGGAGACCCCCGTGACGCAGGTGAGCGCACCGAGGGGAAAGCGCACGTCCTCGCCCTTGAGATTGTTCTCGGTGGGAGCGCGCAAGGTCAGCCACCGACCGCTCGCTTCGGGCGCGGTTCGCGAGTTGCGCCGGCCGCGCCCCTCGCCGCGCAGCGCGCGACCGGTGCGCGAGCTGGGATGCCGGGCGATCTCGGCGGGCGTGCCGCGCGCCACCAGCAAGCCCCCTTGCGTGCCCGCGCCGGGGCCGAGATCCAGCACGTGATCGGCGGCCTCGATGGTCTCCTCGTCGTGCTCGACCACCACCACCGTGTTGCCCAGATCGCGCAGCGCGCGCAGCGTCTCCACCAGACGCGCGCTGTCCACGGGGTGCAGCCCGATGGTCGGCTCGTCGAGGACGTAGAGCACGCCGGTGAGGTGCGAGCCGAGCGAGGCGGCGAGACGAATGCGCTGCGCCTCGCCGCCCGAGAGCGTGTCACCGCGGCGCTCGAGGCTCAGGTAGCCGAGCCCGACTTGCTCCAGGAACGCGAGCTTCGGCACCAGCTCGCGACGGATCGGATCGAGCACGGCCCGCGCCAGACCCGTCATGCGCAAGCCCTCGACCCAGCGCCGCGCTTCGATTGCGTTCATCGCGGCGATCTCGGGCAAACGCGTGCCGCTCACCCGCACGGCGCGCGACTCGGGTCGCAGCCGCGACCCCTGGCAAGCGCCGCACGTCGCCTCGGCGAGGTACTTGGTGAGCGAGGGCGGCGCCCCATCCTCGCTGTCGAGCATGTGGCGGATGCGCGTGCGCAATCCGGTGAACGTGCGGTGGCCGTCGAGCACCCAGCCGCGAGCGCGCGGCGAGAGCTTGCTCCAAGGCTTGTCGACGTTCACGCGGAGCAGCTCCTCGACCTCGCGGGCGAACCGCTCGGGCGCCTTCTTGGCGAAGGGGGCCTCGGCGAGCACCGGGAAGGCCCCCTCGGCGATCGAGAGCGTGGGATCGGGCACCAGCAGCGGCTCGGCGACTCCCTCGTAGAAGCCCATCCCCTTGCACTCGGGGCACCAGCCGCGCGGGCTCACGAACGAGAAGGCGCGCGGCTCGAGCTCGGGCACGCCCGTACCGCAGCGCGGGCACGCGAGCGTGGTGGAGAACGCGACGTCCTCGGCGGCCGGCCCAACCGAGCGCATCGCCCGACCGGACACCCGCTCCACCACCACCGAGCCCTTGCCGCGATCGAGCGCCACGATCAGCGCGTCGGCTAGCTCCTTCGTGGGCTTGCCGCTCGCCGGGACGTCGAGCTCCGCGACCATCGCTTCGATGTCGTGCTCGGCGTAACGCACCAGCTTGGGCGCCGGGGCGGTCGGCACCACGCGCTTGTCGACGCGCGCGAACGCGACGCCCTCGTTGGCGAGCTTCTCGAAGATCTCGCGGTGGAATCCCTTGCGGCCACGGATCACCGGCGCGAAGAGCCGCACCCGCGCTCCCGGGAATCGGGCGCCGATCGCCGCGCCGATCCGCGCTGGCGTGCCGCTCTCCAGCGCCTGGTCGCAGCGTGGGCAATGGGGCACGCCGAGCCGCGTCCACAAGAGCCGCAGGTAATGCCAGATCTCGGTGAGGGTCGCGACCGTGGTCTTGGCGCTGCCGCGGGTACGGCGCTGCTCGATGGCGATCGCCGGCGGCAGCCCGTCGATGCGATCCACCTCGGGCTTCGCCAGCGGCTGCAGGAACTGGCGCGCATAGGGCGAGAGCGTTTCCAGGTAGCGCCGCTGCCCTTCGGCGAAGAGCACGTCGAAGGCCAGTGACGACTTTCCCGAGCCGCTCGGCCCGGTCACGACCACGAGCTGGTTCTTGGCGAGATCGAGCGACACGCCGCGCAAGTTGTGCTCGTGCGCCCGCGTGATGCGAATCGGGGCATCGGTCGCTTCACTCGCGAGGTGTCTCTGGCGCGCGCACGGGTCGACGGCAAGCGTGGAGTCCGCGGGAGGCGCGTCGGGGTAGAACGGCAGCGCGCCTTCGCCCACGGCCATCTCGGCCTCGGACTTCCCCTCCAACAGCGGGCGCAGGTAGCGCCCGGTGATCGAGCGCGGGCTCGCGGCCACGACCTCGGGCGGACCGGCGGCGACCACCTCGCCGCCGCGCTCGCCGGCCTCGGGGCCGAGGTCGACGACCCAGTCGGCGCGCTTGATGACCTCGCCGGCGTGCTCGACGACGATGAGGGTGTGTCCGGCCTCGACCAGGAGATCGAACGCGCGCAAGAGCGGCGGCAGATCGGCGGCGTGCAGCCCGGTCGACGGCTCGTCGAAGAGATAGAGGTTCCCGCGCGCCGTGCGCTTCTTCGAATCGGCGATCGCCGCCGCGAGCTTGAGCCGCTGCGCCTCTCCCCCCGAGAGCGTCACGATGCTCTGACCGATGCGCAGATAGCCGAGCCCGACCTCGCGCGCCGGATGGAGTCGCTCCACCAGCTCGCGCTGCGCCGCGAAGAACTCGACCGCCTCGTCCAGCGACAGCGCCAGGATCTCGGTGACGTTCTTGCCGTGGATCCGCACGTCGAGAACGTCGGGACGAAAGCGCGCACCACCGCATTCGGCGCACGGCACGTGCACGTCCGCCAGGAACTGCATCTCGACCTTCTCGAAACCCGCGCCCTCACACGTCTCGCACCGACCGCCGGGCGCGTTGAAGGAGAGCGTCGACGGGGTGATCCCGGCCTCCCGCGCCTCCGGCGTCGCTGCGAGCGCCTTGCGGATCTTGTCGTAGACGCCGAGATAGGTGCCGACGATCGACTTGGGCGAGCGACCGATGGGCGCGGTGTCGACGAACACCACGTCCTCGAAAACGTCGCCGCCATCGATGCCGGCGCAGAGCCCGGGATCCTCCACGGGCTTGCCGCGTGCGCGCAGCAAGTTGCGGTAGAGCACCTCTTCCACCAGCGTGGACTTTCCCGAGCCCGAAACGCCGGTGACGCAGGTCAGCGCGGCGATCGGAAACCGCACGTCGACGCCACGCAGGTTGTGGCTGCGCGCACCGCGCACCACCAGCGCCGCGCCGCCGGCATCGCGACGGCGCTCGGGAAGCGGGATGCGCAAGGCGCCCGACAGATAGCGGCCGGTCGCCGACTCCGGCACGCGCGCGGCGCCGCTCACCGGCCCCTGGTAGAGGATCGAGCCACCCGCCTCACCCGCGCCCGGGCCGAGGTCGATCAGGTGCGCCGCGCCCAGGATGAGCGCGGGATCGTGCTCCACGACCACCGCGGTGTTGCCGCGCTCGACCAGTCGGCCGAGGATGCTCACCAAGCGGTCGTTGTCGCGGGGGTGCAGGCCCACCGAGGGCTCGTCGAGGACGAAGAGCGCGTTGGTGAGCGCCGAGCCGACGGCGGTCGTGAGGTTCACCCGCTGCATCTCGCCGCCGGAGAGTGTCCGGCTCTGGCGATCGAGCGTGAGGTACTCGAGGCCCACGTCGCAGAGGTACCCGAGTCGCGAGCGCACCTCGGCGAGAAGCGGCTCGGTGCCCTCGGCGAGCGCCGCTGGCAGCTCGAGCTCGCGGAACAGGTCGCGCAGCGCGCCCACGGTGGAGCCGTAGAGCTCCGAGATGGTCCGCCCCGCGAGCCGGGTCTTGAGCGTCTCCGGCTTGAAGCGCGTGCCGCCGCAGGCCGCGCACGTGACGTAGGCGCGGTAACGCGAGAGCAGCACCCGCACGTGCATCTTGTAGACGCGGGTCTCGAGCCAGCCGAACCAGCCGCGGATCCCCCACCATTTCTTCTTGTGCCAGCCCCCTTCCTCGCCGTCCCACAACCACGCGCGCTGCTCCTCGGGGAGGCTCCCGTAGGGCACGTCCATCGGCACGCCGCGCAGCCGGCAGAACTTGGTCAGCTCCTCGCGCTCCCACGAGGTCTTCTCGGTGCTCCAGGGCTTGACCGCACCGGCGGCGAGGGATTTCGACGCATCCGGAATCACCAGGTCGGGAGCGATCTCGATGGTGCGGCCGAAGCCGCGACACGTCGGGCACGCGCCGATCGGGTTGTTGAAGGTGAAGAGCGCGGGGCTCGGCTCCGGATAGGTGATCCTGCAGTCCGGACAGCGCAGCCGCGTGTCGTGCCGGCGCGGCTTGGGATCGGGTGCGCCCGAGGAGTCGAGCGGCACGACCACGGCCGTGCCGGCGCCGTGGGCGAACGCCTGCTCCAGCGCCTCGACCAAGCGCCCGCGGCGCGCCGGCTCGACGGCGATCCGGTCGAGGATCACCAGGAAGTCGCCGCTCGAGGGCGGCGCGGCGAGCTCCTCGAGACGCAGCACGGCACCGTTCGCCAGCAGCCGCACGAAGCCCTGGCGCCGCAGCTGTTCCACCACCACCGGGAAATCCTCCGGCGGCGCCGTGGGAGCGTCGAAGCCCACCAGCACGGAACGACCCGCTTCGCTGGCGAGCAGCTCGTCGGCGACCGTCTCCGGAGTGGCCCGCTGGACGGGGCGATCGCAGCGATCGCAATGCCGCACGCCGGCCCGCGCGAACAGCACCTTCACGTAGTCGTGGATCTCGGTGACCGTGCCGACCGTGGAGCGGCTCGAACGAACGGTGTTGCCCTGCTCGATGGCCACCGCCGGCGGGATGCCCTCCACTCCGTCGATCGCCGGACGGTTCATGCGCTCCAGGAACTGGCGCGCGTAGGCACTGAAGGACTCGACGTAGCGCCGCTGGCCCTCGGCGAAGAGCGTGTCGAAGGCGAGCGAGCTCTTCCCCGAGCCCGAGACTCCCGTCACGGCGACGTACTGGCCGCGCGGAATCTCGAGATCGAAGCCCTTCAGATTGTGCTGACGACAACCGGTGAGCCGAATCGGAGCGGACATGGAGCGCCGATGCCTCGACGCGGCGCTCGCGGGCGCGAGCGCGGCGAACACGACGGGAATGGATGAGGGGAGGGACCGCCTGCGGCGAGGCGCGATGCCTCACCGCCCACGCAAGATAGTCACCGGACCGAGCTCCGAGGAGCCCGGTCCGGGGTGCGCGGATGCCGGGGCGCGCCCGCGGCTGGGCGCCCCCCTCGGCGGACGATCACTTGCTGGGGGCGGGGATGGCGTTCTGGACGCCCTTGGTCAGGTCCTGCGCGGCGCCGAGAGCGTTGGCCGCGGGCTGAGTGGCGGCGTTGACCTTCTCCGCTGCGGCGCCCGTCGCCTGCGATGCGGCTCCCGTCGCCTGCGCCGCGGCACCCACGGCTTGCGCTTGCGCCTCGGCCTTGGCGCCCTCCACGGCACCAGCGGCCTGTGCCTTGGCGTCGTTCACCATGCCGGCGGCGGCGCCCTTCGCGGACTCCACGGCGCCTGTGGCGGTCGCCTCGGCTCCCGCGGCGGCGCCCTTGGCCGCTTCGGCGGCGCCCGTCGCCGTCTGAGCGGCCTGGTCGGCGGTCGCCTTCGCCTGCGCCGCCTTGTTGAGCGCGTCGGTGGCGCCAGCGAGCGGATCGCCAGCCCGCGCCATCGATCCGTAGGTCAGCGCGGCGCCGACGGCCACCGCGGTCACGATCCAGTTCGTCGTCTTCATGCGCACATCCTCCGGTGAGTTGAACGGCATCGAGACGGTCTTGCCACAGGTGACGCGAAACGGGCAACGCGCGAAACGAGAAACGGGGCGCCCCGTCGAGGGCGCCCCGTGAAGATCGCTGTCGAGGCTCGGGTCAGGGCTGCGAGCAGCCGCCGGGCGTCGCCGAGTTGCAGTCGTCGTCGATGCCGTTGCCGGGGATCTCGGTCTTCCCGGGGTTCACGTTGGCATTCGAGTCGTTGCAGTCGAGCGCCGCGTTGGTGCATGCGGTCGATGCCGGATTGCCGTAGCCGTCACCGTCGAGGTCCTTGCAGTCGCTGGTCGCGGCATTGCAGTCGTCGTCGAGACCATTGCCGGGGATCTCGGTGGCGCCGGGGTTCACCGCGGCGTTCGAGTCGTTGCAGTCGAGCTGCGGATGGGCGCAGGTGGCCGAGGCCGGGTTGCCGTAACCGTCGCCGTCCAGGTCCGAGCACGAGGAATCGGGCGTGGCCGGGTTGCAGTCGTCGTCGAGACCGTTGCCGGGAATCTCCGTGGCGCCGGGGTTCACCGCCGCATTCCCGTCGTTGCAGTCGGTGGCCGATCCGTTCGGGCAGACGGCGCTGCCAGGGTTGCCGTAACCGTCGCCGTCGCCATCCGTGCAGGTCGGCGCCGCGCCGCAGGTGTCGAACTTGAACGCCGCCACCTGGGTTGCCCAGGTATTGCTGTTGGCACGCATGCCGGTGAACCAGAACGTGCAATCGTCCGCCGGATCGATCGACATGTGATGGTAGTCGCCATAGCGGTTCGAGCTGTCCTTGCCCACTCCCGCGACGATCGCGGTCTCGGTCTCGGGCATGGTGCCGGCCGCCGCGGCCGCGGTGCGCCCGGTGTACGAGAGCCCCGGGCTCACGGCGCTCGACGACACGCTGTACCCGAGGGCGATGTCACCGCTCTTGTCCATGGCCACCGAGCTCATCCAACGATTGGTCGAGTTCGGCGAGTACGTGCCCTGCTGGAAGAGCGACCACGATCCGGCGCCGTTGCGACGCAGCTCGAACCACCGCACGCCGGCCTGGTCCGTGCCGGTGACGTCGGTCGCCAGGCTGCCGACGATGGTCTCGTGTCCGCCCACGTCGTTGCGGTACTGGGGTGGCTGCATCACCACCTCGCGGAGCGGATCGAGCTTCACCGTGGTGCCCGGCTGCGGGATGCACGAGAACGAAGTGAGCCCGCAGAGGTCGGAGTCGATCTCGGCCATCGGGATGGACGTCGGCCCGACCAGCGTCGAGCTCGCAGGCGTGGTGAAGTTCGGCGTGAACGCGAAGACGTCGATGTAGTCCTGGCTCGCGTTGTTGCTGCCGGCGTTGTGGACCTCGTCGTCCCGGTGGCGCAGGAACCACGCCGGCGAGTTGGCGGGCGGCGCGGTGGCGCCGTCGAAGTTGGCCGGCGCGATCATCTGGAATCCGAAGCCCGCCAGGCTGGGCGCGGTGAGACGAACGAAGGTCGCGGCGAGACCGCTCAGCATCTTGGTACGGTCGAGGGCGTAGACCGCCGGGCTCGACTCGTTGGTTCCGACGAAATACGCCGTGGGCCAAACCGCGTACTTCGGGTAGTCCGGGAACTGCGAGAGCGTGAAGTCGTACGCCCACCAGCCGCCGCTCACCGGATCCGCGGTCTTCGACACGTACACACAGAGGTGATTGCCCAGCGAAGCGAACTCGGAGAGCAGGAAGCGGCCGGCGAGACGGTCGTAGAGGGCGACCGGATCGCCGAGGCCGCTGGTGCACGAGCCGGTGCCGAGGCTGTCGAGATTGGTCGGTCCCGCCACCGTGGCGCCGGCCTTGTCGTAGATCTTGAAGATCGCGCCGCCGCTACCGTTGATCATCTGGATGTAGTGGTTGGGGCCAGCGGCGCCGGTCGGATCGGGCGGATTGACACCGGTGTAGCCCTGCCCAGCGAAGTTCGCCGTGGGCGCCGAGAACGCCTGCGAGCTGGGCCCGCGCGAACCCGCCTGCACCCCGAGCAGCGGATCGAGGGCCGGCGGCGCCGGCGTGAACTCCAGACCGCTCGCGGGCGGACGGCGGCGCAGCGGAATCTCGACGATGGGATCCCCGGGCTGCCATTCGGGTGTCTTGGGCAGCGTGCGCAGGTCGACGTCCACGGACTGGGCCGTCACCGCCGCGCTCTGCTCGATCTGGATCGAAGCGTCTTGCGCGCTCGCGACTCGCGCGAGCCCGCAGACCGCGACGGCCACCAGGAACCGACTTACGCCGAGCGCCCACTTCCGGGCTCGTGCCAGCTTCATGTGCGCCACCCCATCCTCTCGGCGCGGTGCTCGACCGCGACGTGCTCCCCCCTCGCGGCCACCGGGTTCACCACGATCCCGGCGGCCTCCGATCCTCACTCGTGCCGCTCGCCTCGCTCACCGCGTTCGACAGGCTTTCCGGGCTGCGCCGGCGCGATCCGGATCGCACCGGAGACGCTCTGCACCAACAACGACCGCTCGCCCTTGCCGAGCACGAAGCTCGCACGGTTCTGGCCACCGTTCGATACGACGTTTGCTGGATAGCCGATCTCGATCTTACCGCCGCTTCGGGCCCGGACGTCCAGATCCGGTTGGGACGGTAGCTCGACCTCGATCGATCCCGACTCGCTCTCGAGCCACATCGGCTTCGCGCCTTCGGCTTCCCGCACCAAGACGTGGATCGGTCCGCTGGTGCTGCGCGCTCGGACGTTCCGCTCGGCGACCACGCGGATGGCGCCCGACTCGGTCTCGGCCTCGACGTCCTCGCCCTCGAACTCCGTGACGTCGACCACCCCCTTGCGGGTGCGCAGCTCGAGCCGCACACCCTCGGGCGCGAACACCACCACGTCCGCCCGATCGAGACGCGCACGGGTGGCGCGGCGCGCGGGATCGGGTGGCGCGACCGCTGGGTACTCCACTCGAATCGCGAGCGCCGCTCCGACGCGATCCACCGCCAGCGCGAGCTTCTCGCCGGCGCTGTCGAGGCGCTGCACCACGGTGTGCACCTCGACGAGCTCGCCGCCCTCGCTGCCGCGCACGCGCACGTCGCCGTAGTCGTTCTGGACCACCAAGACCCGGGCGCCGGCGGGCGCGCCCGACCAGTCGAGCCGATCGATGGTGAGGCCCGCCGCCGGATCGCCGTGCGCCGCGCTCGTGCTCGTGCGCGGCGCGGGCTGTGCATCGACGGCCCACGCCGCCGCCGCGAGCAGCGAGCCCGCGAGCACCAGGCCCGCACCCGCTCGCGCGCTCATCGCCTCACTCCGCCGGGAGCTGTGCGATGAACTCGTTGCCGACCTTGATCGAGTTCTGGATGTCCTTCACCAGCGAGTCGATGTCGCGCTCGATGGACTTCGCCTCGGCCTGAATGCCGCCGATGGCCGCGGCGTTGAGGCTGCTCTTGAGCACGAGCACCTGATCCTTCAGCTTGCGGAGCACGGGATCCATGCTCGCCTCCGATTGGTGCAGCGCGCTGGCGAGGGTCTGATACTTGCGCTTGGTGTCGTCGAGCTGGCGACGCATGGTGGCGCGGTAGCTCGCCTCGGAGACCTGGTTGATCTCGCCGTCCCATTCCACGAACAGGTCACTCGCGATCTTGTCGATCTTCTGGATCCGATCGCGGACGTCGTTGGCGCGCGACTCGCTGGACTCGTAATCCTTCTTGAGCTTGTCGTATTGCTTCTCGAGCTCGCCGCCGTGGAAGCCGGTCATTTCCTTGAGGCGCGTGAGCGCGTCCTTGAACTGCTCCTGCGCCGCGTCCTGCTCCTTCTGGACCTTGGCGACGTTGTCGCGCAACAGGTCGCGCTTTTCCTTCCCGAGCTTCTCCCAGGTCGCGTAGTACATCTTGCTGCAGCCCGCGAGTGCCACCACGCCCACCAGGGCGTAGATCCAGCGAGTCGTGCGCTGCGAGATTCGCGCGTGCATCGTCGGTCTCCGCATCTTGCGTTCGTGATCGACTCGGGGACGGCTCAGCCGTCCCGAGCTTGCATCGCCCCGAGCAGCGGTCCGGCCGTGCCGTCCGGCGCCTTCACCGAATAGCCGAGCGTATCGTCGTTCCAGGCGTAGATCACCCAGCGATCCGCGTCGAGGTCGAGGCGGCGGTAGACCTCGGTGACCTGAAGGAAATAGGAAAGCTGGTCGGCGAGCTCGTTCTCGCCCACCTCGGTCACCCAGACCTCCGCGCCGCGGCTCTGCGCGCTCGCGAACACCTCTTCGATCGCCGGCAGCTTCTCGTACTGCTTCGTGTAGACGTGCATGTTGAACACGTCGACCTCGTCGAGGAGCCCTTGGCTGATCATGTCCTTGTTGTAGTTGAGCGTGTTCGGGAAGTCCTGGACCATCGGGCGCGTCGCCGCCGCGACGATCTTCTGGTCGCGCCCGGCGGTGTTGCGCACCAGCGGCGCCACGTCCTTGACCCAGTCCACGTATTGCTGCGCGGTCCAGCTCAGGAAGTTCTCGGGCTCGTTCTCGAGCTCCCACGCGATGACCTTGGGATCGTTGGCGAAACGGCTGACGAACGCGAGATCCACGTCCTCCTGCGGCAGGATGACCATGAAACGCGCGCCGCTCGGCGCCCCGTCGATCAGGCGTCCGACGTAGTCCTTCACGTCGGGCTTGATGAGCGTGCGGATCACGCCCACCAGCGGCGCGATCTCGTCCACGTCCTCCGGCATCGAGCCCGCGGGCAAGAGGTTCATGCCCAGCCGCTCCTTGGGAAGAAGCGTTTCCACCCCTGGATTCGGCGGATTGCTGATGGTCTCGAGCTCGCTGATGCTGGTGTTGCCGCAGCCGGCGAGCGCCGCCACGGCCACGCCGAACGTGAGTCCCCGAAATACGCGTCGCATGTCGATCCCCCTCCGCGCGAATGGACCACCCGGCCCATCACCGGCTGGTCAGCCGCGCGAGCCTAGCGCGAAACCGTGTCCTCGCGCGAGCGCCGCGAAGCCGTCCGTGGTAGCCTCGTCGGGCCCGATGGCGCGACGCTCCCGGCGGCGCTACCGCGGTGAGGATTCATGCCCTCGAGCGGCACGATCCGGCCTCCGAAGCCCGCGCCCCGCGCGGCTCGCGACGGCGCTGCGCCGTTCGGCTCCGAATGGATGCCGGACGGCGCGCCGCTGATGGCCCGCGAGCTGCCCTCGGCGGCGCGTGCGTGGTTGATCCGCCTGCGTACCGCCCTCGCCGGCCCGCCGCTCGATCCGCGGGCGGAGGCCGAGCACCAGCTCTTCGCGGCGCGCATCACGGGCAGCTGCGGTCAGGTGCTGCTGGTGCTCACCGCGTCGCTGATGCTGCTGCTCTGGCCCATCGATCTCCTGGTGCTCGGCAACATGCCGTTCGAGCTGGCGCTGCTGGGCGGCTGGCGCATCGCATACGCCGCCATCGCGTTGAGCACCGCGCGCGTCACGGTGCGCCGCACCGCGCAGGGCCGTAGCCCCACGCGCCTCCTGGGCGGTGCGATCGTCACGCTCGCGGGCGGGACGTACGCGGTGCTGGGGCGGATCGTGCCGCTCGAATCGCCCTGGATCCACACCGCCGTGGTGGTGCCCGCGTTCACGCTCTTCATCCTGGTCCCGCCGCTCGAGCGTCTCGCGCTGGTCGCGTCCACGGTCGGGGCGACGTGGGGGGCGGTGGTGCTCACCAGCGGCCAGGCCGCCGCGTACGCGCATTGGGTCGAGGTGGGCGGAGTGGCGTTGCTGTCCGTTTCCTTCTCGTTCGCCTTCGGCCACGTCGGCTGGATCGGCGCGCGCTGGTACTTCGTGGTTCGCAGCGCCCGGGAGCGTGCCGAGGCCGAGCAACGGCGCCTCGAGGCGCTCGTCGCTCAGATCCAGGGCGCTCGCGACACCGAAGCGCTGGCGCGCGGGGTATCCCACGAGTTCAACAACCTGCTCCACGTCATCCTGGGCTCGATCGACCTGATCGAGCGCAGCCTGCCGCACGACGTCCCGTGCCGTGAGAGCTTCGACGACATTCGCACCGCCGTGCAGCGGGGTGCCCAGGTCTGCCGTCAGATGTCCGCGTACGTCGGCGAGGCCGGGCTCGAGGTGCATACCCTCGACCTCGCGCACGTGATCCGCGATCAGCTCCCGACGATCAGCCAGACGATCCCGCGCGAGGTCGCGTTCGCCTGCGAGGTGCCCGCCGAGCCGTTGCCCATCGCTGGCGATCCGGCGCGATTACGCGGCGCCCTCGATCGGCTCGTGTGCGACGCCTTGGAAGCCATGCGCAGCACACCCAAGACGATCGCGCTGGAAGCCCGCCGGGTGGTGCTGAGCGCCGAGCTGGGCGAGCGCGAGCCCGCGCTCCTGGGGCTCGTTCCAGGTCCCTACGCCGAGATCGAGCTGCGCCACTCGGGCGAGAGCCCGCGCTTCGACGGTCAGGCGCGCTGGCTCGACCCCGTCGCGGTGACGGGATCCACGGCGCGCCGGCTGGGCCTGCTCGTGGTGGTGGCGATCGTCCGAGCCCACCACGGCGCGATCCTGCTCGACGGCGCGGCCACGACCGGCACGTGCATTCGCGTCTTCCTGCCCTTGCTGTCCCAGGCGGCTGCGGGCATGCGCGCCGCGCTGCCCGCGCAGGCAGGCATGAGCGGAACGTCGGCGTGAGAGTCGCCGCGATCCGGGAAGTCGGCGGGCCCGAAGTCCTCGACCTCCTCGAGCGGCCCGAGCCCGAGCCCGGCCCCGGCGAGATCCGCGTTGCGGTGCGCGCCACCGCGCTCAATCGCGCCGATCTGCTCCAGCGCCGCGGCCTCTATCCCGCTCCCCCCGACTCGCCAGCCGACGTCCCGGGGCTCGAGTTCGCGGGCGAGGTGGACGCCCTCGGCGCGCGGGTCACCGAGCACGCCGTCGGCGATCGCGTGTTCGGCATCCTGGGCGGCGGGGGCTACGCGGAGAAGGTGGTCACCCCGGCGCGCATGGCCGTGCGTGTCCCCGCGCACCTGAGCTGGGAGGAGGCCGCCGCGGTGCCCGAGGTGTTCATCACCGCCCACGACGCGCTGTTCACCCAGGCCGGCCTCGGACCTGGCGAGACCGTGCTGCTTCACACCGTCGCTGGCGGCGTGGGCACGGCAGCCGTGCAGCTGGCCCACCGCGCCGGCGCGATCTGCTTCGGCACGGCGGGATCGGCCGAGAAGCTGGCAGCCGCCAAAGCACTGGGCCTGGATCTCGGTATCGACCGAACGGCGGGCGACTTCGCGAAGGTCGTCAAGGAGCACACCGGCGGTGCCGGTGTGCACGTGATCCTCGACACCGTGGGGCCGAGCTATTGGGAAGCGAACCTCGCGAGCCTCGCCCGATGCGGACGGCTGGTGCTGATCGGGCTGCTCGGCATGGGGCCGGCGAACCTGCGCGCCGATCTGATCCTCAACAAGCGGCTGCGGATCTTCGGGACGGTGCTGCGCTCACGGCCGCTCGAGGAGAAGATCGCGGCCACGCAAGCGTTCGCGCGGGCGGTGCTGCCGCTCCTCGAGCGCCGCTCGTTGGTGCCCGTGATCGATCGCGTCTTCGAGCTCGCTCAGGTGCGCGACGCGCACGAGTACATGGAGCGGAACGCGAACGTCGGGAAGATCGTGCTGCGGGTGGGCTGAGCTTTCGCGAGCAGGGCGTGGGTTTGGTTCGCCACGCCAAGAGAAGGGGCGTCGGGCCGACCCCCTGGCCGATCCGACGCCCCCGACTTCCCGGGCAGCTGGCACGGTAGCGTTCCGGGAAGCTTGCTACCGAAGAGAAAGAAAGCTGCGCGCGCGCTTCGCGCTCACGCGTTGGGCGCGATGGTCGCCGCGGCCCAAGGGAACACCGACGTATCGACCGCGATCAGGCGGAACCCTTCGCGACCGTCGCCGCCGCCGAGCGCGCCCGCCGCCACGCCGAAGACCTTCTGGCCGGACGTGAGCGGCACGCCGAAGGTCGCCGCCGGCGTCGTCGTCCCCGCCGCCGCCACACCCAGCGTGTAGGTGCCCGCCGGCAGCGCCACGCCCGCCTCGTCCGAAGCCGAGCCGAACGCGAGGCCGGAAAGCGGCTCGACCGCGCTGAATCCACCCTCGCCGATCACACCCACGTCCACGACCGGCGCGTCGGGCGACGCGTGCACGACCCGCACGAGCGCCTCCGAGCCGGCGACGTCGAAACCATCCCGCTCGAACAAGATCTGGAAGGCGCCTTCGCCCTCGCCCGCCGCCAGGAAGCCGGTGGCGACGGCGAGGTAGCGCTCACCGGCCGCCAGCTCCGGCGTGGTCACCGTGGCGACCGGCGCATCTCCGCCCCCGAGGCCGCCCGCGGCGTAGACGTCGAGCGGATAGGCGCCGGGGGGCACCTGAATGGACCCGCTCAGCTCCCCGAACGCGAGGTTCGTCGCGAGCGCGGCGCCGCCCGCGCCCAGATCGACCGGCGGCGCGTCGGGACCGGCGTGAAGCGCGAACACCACCGGGTTCTGCCGTACGACCGCCGCCTCACTGCCGTTCGGAACCGCGACCAGCACGAAGCCAGCGGCATCGCGCGGCAGCTCGGATAGCAGGCCGGTCGCCACCACGAAGTACTCCGCGCCGGAGCCGAGCGCCGGAATCGTGAACCCCGTCACGCGCGCGCCGCCAGCGTTCTCGGGCAAGCGGATGCCGACCTGGAGGGCGGTCCCCGCCGGCAATGCCACGCCGGTGGCACCGGTGTCCGCGAAACGCCCGAGCGACGCGATCTCCGCGGAGCCGTCGTCGCCAACGTCCACCGCCACCGCGGGCGCATCCGCGCCGGCGTGCACGATCCGCACACGTGCCTGCCCGGGCGTTTGCGTCGCGAAGTCCTCGGCGAGCGCGAGCACGCGAAAGCGGTCGGCCGCCGCGCTCGATCCCAGCAAGCCCGCCGCCACCGCCGTCACGACGTCGCCGCCGGCGAGCGTGAGCGTGCCGGTCGAGAAGGCGGGCGCGCTCGTGGGCGCTGCCCCCGCCGCGCGCAGATCGATGACGTAGTCGCCCGCGGGCACGCTGGCGTATTGCGTCGCTTGTCCGTAGCCGGCATTCGCGAACAGCGGTGTGTCGAGACCGCGCGCGTAGACGTCCACCGCCGGCGCATCCGGCGACGCGTGCACCACGCGAATCCGCGCCGTTGGCTCCGGCGCAGGCTTCTCGTCGTCGTCGCCGCAGCCGAGCGGCGCCATGGCGAGCACTCCAAGGACTGCCAACCCCATCCAGCGTTGCCACGTCTTCATGGTTTCCCCCTCGTTGCTCCCGCGCGAGCGCGTGGTGAGCGACCGTGCCGATCGTCTTCCAGCCATTGGCACCGAAGGTAAGGACGCCAATCGATATTGTCAAGTAGATGTATAGATTTTGTTTGCATGCCATCCGATGACCGCCGAGGGCCACGGCGGGCAGGCTTGCGCGCGCAACGCAGGCTGGCTTACGGTTAGCCATGACTCACCACGGTGCTGCACACGCGGATTCCGCGCGCGCCGCGCACCGAGAAGGAGAGCGCCATGATTCGTCACGCCGCCGAGCCTCGCCGTCGACGATCCCGATTCGCCCTGCTGGTGGCGGTCGGATTCCTGTTGATGGGCGCCGAGCCGTGTCAGCCACCGACGCCACCGCCGCCCGTCCATCTCGCCGCTGCCGACGTGTTCATCAACCTCGGCGACTCGGTCGCCGCCGGTTACAACGCGAGCCCCCGCGATCGGCTCTCGTACAAGAAGCTCTTGCTCGCCAATGACAACGCGACCTGGCCGACATGGGCCGGACGCGACCTGAGCACCCGCTTCCCGGGGCTGCGCTTCTACGACTACGCGCAGAGCGGCGCGACCTCGAAGAACGTGCTCCAGTCGCAGCTGCCGAACGCCAAGAACGTGAGCGCGTCCGTGGGCGTGCTGGTCGTGGTGCACGTCGGCGGCAACGACCTGAACGACGACTTCGGCGCCGCGCTCCTCGACCAAGGCCGCACGCTCAAGGCCAACCTCGTGCAGATCGCCAACCAGCTCCGCAACAACAGCCGCTGGGCCGGATTACCGGTGCAGGTGGTGATCGCGAACTTCTACGAGCCCACCGACGACGTGGGCACGATCTTCGGTTCCGGCTACGAGAGCCTCGTGGACGACTCCGGCACCTGCAATCTCGTCAAGAACCCCGTCGCGGGTGCGTTCCGCGGCACGTACTACGCGTTCATCGAGAACGCGCGTGCCGCCGCGGACGAGACCGGCGCCACCTTCGTCGACGTGCACGATCACTTCCTCGGCCACGCCTTCTGGCACCTGCACCCCGAGAAGCCGTTCTACGACGCCACCGACCCCACGCTGTGGTTCGCGATGGACTGCACCCACGCCGTCAACCGCGGCCACCACGAGCTGCGCCGCCTCTTCTGGCAAGCCGTCACGGACGAGTGGTTCCCGGGGTGAGGAGCGCTCACGCGAGCAGCGCGCGCCACAGCCACCCAAAGTAGAAGAACTCGGGTGATTCGAGCCGGTGCGGCAGTGCCGCGCCAGCACCCAGCGCCAGCACCAAGACGAACGCGACCAGGTTCGCACGCAACACCGACGGCAGCACGACTTGCTCGACGAATCGCTGTCGCAGCAGCCGTGCGATGACCCACTCTTCCCAGAACGTCGTGAGCCCGATCGCAAGCGCGAGGGCGGGATAGAGATAGGCGAGCTTTGCGACCCAGTACGCCCCACCACTCACTTCTCCATCGACCACGGCGTCGAGCACTCCCGAAGCAAGTCCGAACAGGAAGAGCGTGATCACGTACAGAAGAACGATCCCCACGGCGAGGATGTCGGGTCGCGAGTTGCGCACGCGTTTCGACTTTGCGACCGAAACGATTCGACGTGCCGGCGGCAGCGATGCCACGAAGACGAAGAACAGTGCACCAAGAGCCACCGCGGGCGCGACGACTGGCATGGCCAGCGCGAGCCCCACCATCGAGCTGACGAGGTTCGCAAGCACCATGGCGGACAACGCGATGTACCACGGGATCCTTCGCTCGAAGTGAGCGAATGCGGCGGACTTGACCACGATCGTGATCGGCAGCGCGAAGAACGGGATGCCGAACAGCCGAACCAGCGGTACCACCGGTGCACAGGCATGAGCAGGCACCGGAAGGACCACCACCCACACGAGTGCCGCGAGCAGGGCGCACCGCAGTGGTCGTGCCGCGCGCATCACCGCTCGCACTTCGGAACGACGGCGAGCTCGGCAAGCCCTGCCGCTGCAGTCACGATGTCGAGATTGCCAAGCGCGATCGTCGGAGTGACGTCGAGACCACTCATGAGTGTGTGATCGTACCCGGAGATGGAAGGTCCGGCCGCGCACCGCATGAAACGAGCGCCCGTCCACCGAAGATGAGGAGCTCGACGCCGGCGTCGATCAGCAGCTCAACGAGGCGCCGTGTCTCGGTCACCCTTGGCCTCTTCCAGGAATCGAACCATGCGCTGCATCCGTTCGAGCCGCTCGCTCGGCGTGCGCCGCAGGTTCTCGTCGATGAGTGTGACGTCGATCCCCGAATCGATGAGCTCGAGGATCCGCACGTCCCACGGCTTGTCGTCGGAACCATTCGGCACGGGCTCGACCATGCGGCGGTGCTACCACCGTGGTCGCGGCGCGGGGTGTGTCACGCGGGCATCGAGCTGTGGCGCGCGAGACACACGTGGCACGCGGGAGCGGGTCGCTCCGACGAGATCGATCCGACCCACGACGGAGGGCGGAGCTCCTGCTCCGCCCCTACGCGATCGCGCCCGCGAATGATCGCGCGGGAGCGCATTGGATTATCGAGATTGGGTGAGAGGGCGGGCGGAACGGCGTATCGAGCGCCGCTCGCCCGCGCGAAATCGCTCCCACTGACCCGCATCGAGAGCAATCTGCGCGCCAAGGCGTAGCGCAGGCGCTCAGCTCGCCGGCGCGTAGCCGACACCGAACACGATCGCCGAGTGATCGCTGAGGGGCGTGCCCGACTCGTCGACGAACGACTCGTCGCGCGTCCAGCTGGTGATGGTGAGCGCGGTGGCGGCGCCGCTTCGATAGAAGAGCTGATCGATGTGGTCGGGCTCGGGGCACGCGACGGCCGTGCACGCATCCGTGAGCCCCGCCCCCGTGCGAACGGCGTCGAGGATCGGGACGTCCTCGGGATCGTCGATGCTCAGGTTGAAATCACCCAGCACCATCACCGCACGCCCTGCGGACTGAGCCTCGATCGCCGCGAGCAATTGCTCCGCCTGCGCCGCGCGGGCGACGTCGTCCGCTGCCGAGCCGCCGGCATCCATGTGCAGGTTGTAGACGTCGAACGAGATCGCGGTGAACGGCAGCACGATGCGCAGGAACTGAAAGCCCTTCGACGCCAGGCAATCGTTGGCAGCGTCCAGGTAGCCGTTACACGCCTCCCACGGATCGCCGCCGGTCTCCCCCGCGGGAAGCACCGAGTACACCGAGAGCCCACCCGGCGCGATCGTGCCAGGTTTGCGCTCGGTGAAGTGGTAGGCGAAGCGGCCCTCGACGCTGCCGCTGAGCGCCGTGCTGTAGAAGAAGTTCTCCTGAATCGCCGCGAGGTCGAACTCGTTCAAGCGCGGTGAGATCGCGAGCATCCGCGCTTCCGTGTCGTCGCCCGTGATGATGTCGGGCAGCCCGTGCACGTTGTAGGTGAGCACGCGGATCTCACCGCTGCTCTGGCAGCCGGCGGCGAAGGTGGCCACCGCTGTGGCGACGAGAACCGGCAGCCCGAACGAACGCAATCCCATGACGTTGCTCCCAGACGCGCGAGACTTTCGCGTGACCGACGTGTGACGAGCGAACCTCGATCGTCGCACGCCGCGCGCCGGCGCCACAACGCGCGTGCCACCGCTGGCGCGGCGGGCGCCCGGGCGCGCTACGCGTCCAGCGAGAGCCGCAGATCGCGGGAGCGGGCGCGCAGCGCCTTGATCACCTCGCGCTCCTTCTCGATGCGCTCGCGATCGGCTTTGCAGAGGCTGGTGTAGGGGTCGAGGTTGGAGGAGATGTCGTCGACGGCGCGGGCCACGGCGCTTTCCAGCTCGAAGCGCAGCGCGTCCTTGAGCGCCTTGGAGAGCGAATCGATGCGCTTCGAGAGATTGGTCTTGGCGTCCTTGCGCTTCATGGGAATGACCACGAAGCCGAGACCCGCCAGCAGCACCCCGAACACGATGCCGCTCACGTCGTGGAGCGCCGCGGTGAAGAGCGCGATCAGCCCACCGCCCACCAGCTCCACCTGCACGAAGCGCGCGAACGAGACACTCGCCGACTCCTGAACCTTGGCCGCCTCGTAGTCGATGTTGAACTCCTTCAAGTTCTTCTCGACCGCGGTCTTGAGCGCGAGCCGCACCTCGCGGCGCCGATCCACCCACACGTTCGTCGACTTCCCCACCAGCCGCGACTGAAGCTCGCGCTCGCGGATCTGTTGATCCACGAACGCGATGGCGTCGTTCCACAGCACCTGGTTCTCGCGCACCAGCTCGGTGATGGTCTCGGAGAGCACCTCGTCCATCTGCTCGGCGAGGTGCTCCTCGCCCAGCACGTGACGCCGGAACTCGTCCTCCACCTTCGTGCGCGACAGCTTGTACTTGACCAGCGCCGGCAGCCGGATCGCCTCGTCGAGGAATTCGTAGCTCTTGACCCGGATGCGCTCCAGCAGGCCATCCACCCGCTCGAGCTGCTTCAAGTGGCGCGTGAGCGTCTCGTCGCCGCGGCTGCGCACGTTGGCGACCACGTGCTCGAGCCCACGGGTCTCGCTGCGCAGCGCTTCTTCCTCGCGATCCAGCTCGCCGGCGTACTCGGAGAGCAGCTCCTCCAGCACGTCGAGCGGGCCGCCGAGCTTGAGCCGCACCTTGTCGCGATTGCCGAGGCGCTCGAACACGTACGCGTCGACGGCGGCCAGACCGGACTTCTGGCGCGCCTCGGCGCTCTTCGGCCCGTCGACGCCTTCCTCGGCGAGGCGCACCGATACCGGGAAGATCCGCGGCGCCTCGCCGAGCGCACGCCCGGCGTGAAGCTGGATGTAGTCCACGATCTGGGTCAGCTCGGCCGGCTTCACGAGGTCGACCTTGTTGAGCACGAACACCAGCGAGCGCTTCCAGCGGCCGCGGATCAGGCTCAGGAATTTGCGCTCGCTCTCGCTCAGCGGCCGATCGGTGGACGTGACGAACAGGATCAAGTCCGCGTTCGGGATGTAGTCCTCGACGATCCGCTGGTGCGCCTGGGTGAGCGAGTTGGTGCCCGGCGTGTCCACCAGGTTCACGTCCCGCAAGAAGGGCGTGGGGTGGCGCAGCTCGAGGAGGTTCTCGTCGGGAGCCGCCCGCCCGCGTTCGTCGCCGTAACAGACCAGCGTGATGCGGTCGGTGGTGGGGACGACACCGGTGGAGAGGATCGGCTCACCGATCAGGGCGTTGATCAGGCTCGACTTCCCCGAGTTGTACTCGCCGACCACCACCACCAGGAACGGGCGTCCGAGGGCTTCGAGCGCTCCCTCGATACGGCTCTTGTCCGCCGGCCTGTCGAGCCCGTCGAAGAACCGGCTCGCGTCGCGCAGGATCTCGCGCTCGGCGGTGACCTGCGGCTGGAAGGGATCGAGAACGGTCCACATGAGCGTCAGCGCGCGATGGTGTCAGGTCGACTCGATCGAGGTCAAGCTCGAAAGTGCCTCGCCCGGGAGCCGGCCGTGACGCCCCGCGTCTCGCCGGAAGGCCGCGCCGCGATTGTTTATTTTGCTTCCCTCCGGACCGCGAGTTGCGCTAGGGTCGCCGCGCCTTGAATCTCCCGGGGGAAGAATGAGCGCCGAAGCAGCGGTGAGCCCGCCAGCGAAGTTCGCGGGCTCGACGGGTTGGGCACGTTCGAGCGTCCTCATCTTCGCGCTGGCCGTCGCTGCCGGTTGTAGCAGCACGCGCGTCGCCGAAAACCTGCTTCACCCGCCCGATCGAGCCGTCTACGGCTCCGGCTCGGTGCGTCCGGCGCTGGTGCCCCGCGCGCCGAACGGCTTCCCCGGGCCGGTGTACCACTCGACCCAGGCCCGCGTGCGCGGCGCAGCCGACGCCGGCGACGCGTCGTTCCGCGTGGAGCGGGACGACGCACCCGGCAGCACGCTGGCGCCCGTCCGGGTGCTCCTCGCCGTCGCCAACGGCCCGTTCGCGATCTGGTCGCCCACCGAGCTCGAGGTCGAGCTCTACCCCGGCGACCGGCCGCTGGTGTGGAACAACCGCCTCTCCGTGGACGCCCGCGGCGACACGCTGATCATCGAGGGACAGTCGGTCGGCCCGGAGGCGCGGGTTCGCTCGTCGGATTCCGAGCTGGGGATCGAGTTCCAGGGCCGGCGCTACGCCGGCGAGCTCAAGTTCCTCGCCGAGAGCGGCAAGGTCCGCGTGCTCAACGAGCTGCCGCTCGAGGAATACCTGCGCGGCGTGGTTCCCGCCGAGGTGCCGCCCAGCTGGTCGCCGGAAGCGCTCAAGACCATCGCCGTGGCGGCGCGAACGTACGCGCTCTTCCAGATGGAGAAGAGCACCGGCCGCTCGTGGGACGTGACCGACTCCATCGACACCCAGATGTACGGCGGGCTCTCCTCGGCGGATCCACGCGGCGACCGCGCCGTGCGCGAAACCGAAGGCCAGATCCTGATCTACGACGGCGCCCCCATCCTCGCCACCTACCATGCGGCGAGCGGCGGCTACACCGAGGACGCGCGCCGCGTGTGGAGCAAGGACGTGCCCTACCTGCGCGCCCAGCCCGATCCCGCGCCCGACGCCGACGCCACGCCCTGGCGCGTGTCCGTGGGCTTTCGCGAAGTCGAGCAAGTGCTGCGCGCGGGCGGCTACCGCGTCACCAAGGTCAGCGGGCTGGACGTGCTGCAACGCACGCCCTCGGGACGCGCCGCCACCGTGCGCGTGCGCCATTCGCGCGGCTTCCTCGACATCGCCGCCGATCGCATGAAGGCCATGCTCGGCGGCCAGCGCATCCGCTCGACGCTCTTTCAGATCACCCGCACCAAGACCGCGTTCGTGATCACCGGCCGCGGCTTCGGCCACGGCGTGGGCCTCTCCCAGATGGGCGCCGCCGCCCTCGCCAAGGACGGCGTGGCCTACGACCAAATCCTCTACGCCTACTACCCCGGCACCCAGCTCGCCCGGCTGCAGTAAACGCCGGTCCGTCGCTCTTGCCGGAGGGACCGGGTTCCGCCGGTCCGCGAACCCGAATCGGGGCCCTTCCGTTCGGCAGGGACGCGCTCCGTCGCGTCCGCGAGCTACCTCACCAATCATTCCTCGAGTTCGAGTCGCCGAATCCGCGCTCCGAGAACGACCACGACCATCCCCAGAAGCGCCTCGACGGCTTCGGCGCCAAGCGCGGCACGTCTATCGATGATGACGACACGGTGATCAAGATCGTTGTCACCGTGCCAGCGCCGACTCCACACTGTCCGTGACAGACACGGCACTGAGCCCCCACACCGCAACTGTCACCATCCTCAATAGTCGAGGTAAGCGTATCGAGTCCATCGCTCATCCTCCACCGCCTCAAGCGTCGCGCGAACCAAGCGCTGCACCCCGACGAAGAACAGCACGCCTGTAGCAATGATGACGAGCTTAAGCCACCGCTGTCCCGCCTCCCAAGTTGCCACGGGAACATCTGACGCAAGCACGCTGCTTGCACGATCCCGTATCGCGTCGACCGCGGCCACCGATTTCATGTCATGCTTCCGCTCAAGAACGTCGCGCCACCCTTCCGCAGCAACCTTGAGTTCACGCAGCTTTTCCAAAGAAAACGCAACCCCCGAGTCGTAAATCCGATCCAGATCGGCCATTGCCTCCTTATCTGGCACATCCTCAACCAAGACACCAATCGAAAATGCCGACGCAAATTTCCAAAAAGCCCTCGGAACCACATATGCGTGGTCCATGCTAGCAAACACCAAGATAAGCACCGCAACCACCAACACAACAGCCACATCACGAAGCCGATTCAATCCACGAGCCGCCACACTGGCCAGTCCGCGATCGCGAAACAGATGCAGCACTCTCGTAAACGCGAAGTCAAAATCATCCCCAAATCCAATCTTGAGCACAAGCAGTTGCTTCAGGCTCAAGCCAATACGACGGCATTGATCCGGATACATTCGAACCGAATATTTGCGCTGCCACAATAAGTCAATAGCCGTCGCAACAACTAGCAAACCGATCAGGGCATACTTCAACACCACAAGAAGAACAGAAGACAGCACAACAAGCATAGCCAGCACGACCTTCTCCGGTAGCGATCTCTTTGTCTGCATAGGCTTTGTTAACTTTGCCTGCGCATATAGCGCAACCGCGGCAAGCGCTGGCAACACGACGATATCGCCCGAGAGCTCCGCGAGCGTCCCGATCGCGTACAGGCCAAGCAGCGCAGCAATGCCGATCAACGGCGTCGAAATCAGATCATTCACGACTGGTAGAGTGGCGATAAATGAGTGCAGAGCTAGCACGGGCCCGACGCTGAACAGGGGGATCCCGGCCATAAGAAACACACCTGCAAGAATTCGGCGTCGAAATGATCCGTCGGCAAATGGAATTGCCTCCAAGGCTCTCGTCACATCCGACATAAACGATCCTCGATTAGGCATCGTGCCCGCTTTGCAACAATGCAGCACCACCCAGAACCCAGTGTCCCGAAATCACTCTGACGTGGCCTACCAAACAACGCGCTACCGTGTGGCAGTAATCGTTGTCATTGCTATCGTGCGAGGGCCAATCGTGTGCCGTCTGCTGGAGCGCCTCGTTCGCCGATAGTCATTGCTGCCCTGGTCGTTCAGCAACTGCGGAGATCCCGCAGCAATTGCGGATCCTCCAGTCCATAACGGAGCACGCTCTTTACCGTAGCCTTGAGAAGATTCAGAGCAGACGTCGCGCTTCCGAGGCAAGCGAGCTCTCCTTTGAACTGGGGCTCGCCACCATGCGCCACTTCGCTCCGATATGCGTACATCTTCTTCCAGATGGTGGCAGGCATAGCGCCACCGAACGCACTGTAGTCTAACTTCGACTGCCAGCGATTATTTAAGAGCGCGACCTTGCTGTTCACCTGACGCGTGATCGAATCGTGGGGATCTCCCGGCTTCGGGTTGTGAGTGAGTAGACCCTCCAAGATGGCGAAGTATCCGAGAAAGCGAAGCGGCGAATCGTGAGGTAGACACTTCAGATGCCCGAGACGTGCCGCCTGCCGTCGTATATGTGCGCGCGCCTCATCGGCCTCGCAAAGATGTGGATAGAACCGCGCGAGTAGATCCACATCGGAGGTGGTCACGTCTATACAGAAGGACGGGTCTCGGATGCCATTATCCAGGACATGAAAGAGGCGAGGTCCGTTCCAAACGATGCCGCCGGCGCCGCGCGCATTGAGAATGGAGAAGCCTACCTCAAGTTCGCTAGGCAACAGGTCGAAGGCCACCTCCAGTACGGCCATGGTGGTGTTGGTGCCGTCGTATGCAATCACGAAGTATCGCCACTCCGCCTCCGGTAGGATGCGAACGTCACCATCGGGACGGGGCCATTGCTCTTCCCAGAACAGGCGATTCTGAACGAAGGCTGCGACCGTCAACTTGTCCAGGCAAGTCCTGATTCGCGCCACCTCGGTTGGCGTCGCACGACGCAGTTCGTGGCCGGGAGCAACGACGACGCGCTCTGCTGGCAGGCTGCGAACATTCAGCAAGAACGAGAAGCTGGTTTGTGGGCTTGGATTCCGGACGTCGACTTCAGCGGTCACGCCTGGGCCGAGGACGATGGGGTCGCTAAGCACGTCGTGCCCTAGACGTCTGCATCAGCTCGATCCCGCTCTACCCAGGCCGAAGTGGGGTTCGGCGAACTCCGAAATGGCCTGAACTCTGCGGGCCTGCTTCGGGTGAACTAGGGGGATTCAGCTAGAGGACTTGCTTGCAGTGTAGCGCGGCGGCGGCGGCCGGGTCGAGGGAATTCGCGTCGGTTCTCCTTGGGGAATGTCGGCTGCGGCTGCGCCGCTCGGCCGGTTATCTGGACCGGGGATATCCGGGGCGCGCGGGGGTTCGGACGGGGGTGGTGAGGCTCGGGAGGTCGAGGCGGTCGATCGGGCTACGGATGGCGCCGCAGGGGTGATCGAGGATGTCGGTGTCGATCGTGCTGGCGCGGACGTCGTCGTGTCGGAGAGGGTCTGGGACCGCGTCTCCGATCATCCGTCCGCGGCGGCGGATGGGATCGCGGCGCGAGCGCAACTTTTCGACCGGAAACGTTGCGGGTTCGGGCTCGATTTGTTATAGTGAACACATGATCACATTAACAAATCCCTTCCCTGAAGAGCCGGCGCGCGACCATCTCCTTTCCGCCTGCCCGGTTGGCAATCGCTCGGACGATGAGCTGGCGGCGGATCTCACCACGCTGGCGGCGCGGCTGAGCGCGGTCGAGTATCGGTTTCTGGTGTTGCTGGCAGAGTTCGATCGGCGGCGGCCGTGGGCCGGCGATGGGATTCGGTCGACGGCGCAGTGGCTCAACGTGAGGTGCGGCATCGCCATGGGCACGGCTCACGAGAAGGTGCGGGTGGCCCAGGCGTTGGTCACGTTGCCGAAGATCGCGGCGGCGATGGCGCGGGGGCAGGTCGGTTACTCGAAGGTGCGGGCGATGACGCGCGTGGCTACCGCCGAGAACGAGGAGTCGCTGGTGGGCGCGGCGCGGTTCGGCACGGCGGCGCACTTGGACAAGCTGGTCCGGCTTCATCGGCGCTGCGAGCGGCAGCGGGCGAACCGGGCGGCGGCGGAGAGCGAGGCGGCGCGCTCGTTTCGTTACTGGAAGTACGCGGATGGCACGGTGCGGTTCGAGGGACGGCTACCGGCCGCCGAAGGGGCACTCTTTCTAAAGGCCTTTGAGTCCGCGCACGACTCGTTGCGGAGGGAGGACTCTCCATCGGGAGAGTCGGCGAAGGTTTCCGACCCCGATCCGGTGCGGGTGCCTCCCGAGGGAGAGTCGGCGGGGGCTTCCGAGCCAACGACACTGGCGGAGTCTCCCGTGGAGAGTCGCCGGGTGCCGGAAGAGGACCCAGCCCGGCGCGAGGCTCGAAACGCGGACGCGCTGATGGTGCTGGCGGAAACGATGCTCGCGCACGGGTCGGCGGCGGTGGACGGTGGCGATCGTTACGAGGTCAGTATTTATGTCAACGAAAGCGCCCTACCCCAGGACGGGGAGGGTCCGCCGGCGGAGCTGGCCGATGGAACGGTGCTCGCTCCCGAGACGGTGCGAAGAATTGCGTGTGATTGCAGCCGCGTGTGCGTTCACGAGGGCGAGGACGGGGAGATCCTGAGCGTGGGCCGGCGCACCCGGCAGATTCCACCGGCGATCCGGCGGGCGCTCAAGGCGCGGGATCGGACGTGTGCGTTTCCGGGATGCAAGCAAAGTCGGTTCGTGGACGCGCATCACGTTCGCCATTGGGCGGACGGGGGCGAGACGAAGCTTTCCAATTTGGTGCTGCTCTGCAGGCGGCATCACGTGCTGGTGCACGAGGGCGGGTGGCGGATCGAGGCGACGGATTTCGGCGCGGTGTTCGTGCGCGGGGATGGGGTTCGGCTCCAAGGTGCCGAGCTGGGCGGCGACGAGCTGCTGGATGTGCTCGCCGAGGTGGAACGCGAGCAGCGGGAAGAGGAGCTGGCGATCACGGCGCGCACGATCATTCCCGAGTGGCGCGGTGAGCGGATTCTGTGGTCGTGGGCGGTGGACAATCTGCAGGATCGAACGCACGGGGGCTGCGCCTAGCCGGGCGCGCCTCTGGGAGGGCTGGTGGCCTCAGCCCACCGGATGCGGTGTCTCTTCGGCGTGAAGCGTGTCGGGTGTCGTACGCGAGACCGTGGCGTGGACGGTTTCGAGCGAGCCCGCGGGGCGGAGGTGGCACGGGGTACCAGCGACCCTCGTCTGCTTCGTGCTGCTGTTCGCAGGCTCCTCGGCGGCGCAAGCGAGCGATGACGCGCGGATGGGTCGCGCGTGGAGCGGGTCGCGGCGGCGCGGCTGGCGGTGGAAGCGTCCGTCGCGATCGAGTGCCTGCTGGGAACCGAGCTCGGCCGGCGCGTGGCACCGCGGCTCGAGAATCATCGCCTCGTGGCACCCGAGCGGATCGACGCCGAGGTTCTCGCGGCGCTGCGACGAGCGCTCCTGCGGGGTGTCGTGAGCGAGCGCCGCGCGGCCGCAGCGTTGAGTGATCTCGAAGCATCGCCCCTCGTCCGCATTTCCCATCGACCGCGTCTGCCGGATGCGTGACGGGTACGCAGGCACGACTCGACGTGCGACTCGCTCCACGTCGCCGCCGCGCGCGCGCCGGGTCGGTGTGCTGGTGCAGTGCGTCGCGCTGTGATGCAGCGCGGCTGCGCGCCGCCGGCGCGTCACCCACCGATCGCTTGCGCGAGCGGCTCGTCGAGGCCGTACACGTCGTCGAGGAAGGAAAGTCCGCCGCCGGGCAGCGGTAGCGCCGTCGCGTAGAAGAGCAACACGGGCATCGGTGGATCGATCTCCACCCAGCGGTTGGGATCGCCGCTGGTGGCTTTCACGATCGTTTCGCGGGTCCACGCGGACTCCTCGCGCAGAACGTACGTCGCCAGCGCCACGGGATCCTCGACGCGGACACAGCCGTGGCTGAGCGCGCGACGGTTGCGGCGGAAGAGCCCCTGCATCGGGGTGCCGTGGAGGTACACGCTCTCGTCGTTCGGGAACACGAATTTCACCGCGCCCAGCGAGTTCTTGGGTCCGGGACGCTGGCGCACGCGGATGCTGCCGTTGGCGAGCAAGGGGATGCGTTCGGGTGTGAGGTCGAGAACGCCCGCGTCCTTCGACCAGCCGTCCACCAGCTCCATGTCGTTGGTGACCAGGTAATTCGGGTCCTTCACGAGCGACGGTGCGATCTCCTTCTCGGCAATGCTCTTGGGCACGTTCCAGTACGGGCGAAAGACGATGTTCGTGAGCTCACTGGCGAGCAGCGGCGTTTGCTTGTCGAGCGCCTGCCCCACCACCACGTTCATCGTGAGCACGGCCTCGCCGTCGGTGATCGCCGAGGGGATCACCCACAAGCGATACGACGGCACGTTGACCAGGATGAACGGCGCGTCGCCCAGCTCGGGCAGCCAGCGCAGCCGCTCCAGGGTGAGCGCGAGCTGGCGCGCGCGAGCGGCGGGCGGCTCCGCGAGCGCGGCCCAGGTGGACGTGCCGATGACGCCGTCGGCGGCGAGCCCGTGCCGGGCCTGGAAATGCTTCACGCCCTGAGCCAGCGCCGTGTCGTAGTGGCTCGCGCTCTTGCCGGAGGTGGGCGCCGCCTCGGCGTCGGACGGTAGGTCACCGAGAGCCACCAGCAGGGCGCGAATCTGTGGGACCACCGCGCGATGCTCGCCGGGAACGAGCTTCCCGCTGCCGTGCACCGGCGTCAGATCGGTCCGTGAGGCGAGGCCGCGATAGCGCGTGAGCTCGGCGCGCAGCCGCTGATAGAGAAAACCGCGCGGCGCTGCCGCCTCGATCTTCTGCGGGAGCTCGTCATCCGCCGCCGCGAGCGCGTCCTCGAGCAGCGCGCCCACTTCCGCACGGCGATCGCTGGGATCGATCGCGTACCCCAGCTGTTTCGGATCGACCTGGCCTGCGTGCAGGTCGCTCAGCAAGCGAAAGAGCGCGGACGTCGCTGCCACGTCGAGGCGCGCTTGCTCCTCGATCGCCGCGCCGGCGCTGATCTTCGCTTGCGTCAGCAGCGCGATCTGGTCGCGCAGGGGCCGCGGATCGTGGCGCGTTGCCGCGAGCCCATGGCTCGGCGCCGACGCCAGCGCCTCGATCAGGCGGTCGAGGCGCACCCCGAGCTGACCGTCCTCGCTCACCCAGGCTGGCGCGAAGGCACGGGTTGCGTACGCGTTCCAGATCTCCGGCGCGGCGTGCTCGTCGCTCTTGGCGACGCGCTCCACCGCCAGCGAGATCGCGGAGCGCGCCGGCAACGCGGGCTTTGGTGAGCTCGTCGACGCGCCGGCGCCCTCCGCGAGCGGCGTCGCCGCCGCGGGACCAGCGCCGTCCCGGACGCGGGGCACCGCGCGCACGCAGCTCGCGGCGAGCACGAGCACTGCAAGCATGCGGCAACTCGACTTCCGGCGATCGAACCCAGGCTCGGTCAAGCGAATCCTCCACGGCCGCGGTCAGCGAGAGCACGCGAAGCACACGACGAACGAAAGCTATCCAGGATGCAGAGTGCGTGCCACCGAGAGCGCGCGCCCAGCGACTCGTGATCCCACGGGACGATCGTCACCCTCGTGTCCGGCAGCGCACGCGCGTGTCCTGCGCGACACGCCTCGCGACGCGTCGCGCGGCCCGCCTTGACGCGTCATCGGACGCGGCGACAGGCTCAGCCGTCGGAGGAAGCCCATGCAAGTCACGCGCAGACTCGAGTTCCCCGCCGGCCATCGCCTCATGAATCACGAGGGCGGCTGCAAGGATCTTCACGGCCACAACTACGCCATCGAGATCTCGGTCGAAGGCGATCAGCTCGACGCCGTGGGTCGCGTCATCGATTTCGACGTGATCCGCGAGCTGATCTACGGCTGGATCCTCGATCACTGGGACCACGGCTTCCTGCTCAACCGCCACGACCACGAGGTCATTCGCGCCATCGGCCCCTTCTGCAAGGGCGGCAAGCCCTATCTCATGGACGCGAACCCCACCGCGGAGAACATCGCCACCGAGCTCTACCGCGTGGCGAGCGAGGTGCTCGCGAGCTACCCGGTGCGAATCGTGGCGGTGAAGGTGCAGGAGATGGAGGGCTGCTGGGCCACGCTCGTGCCCGCCCGGTAGACGCGCGCATGATCGCGACGATCGAACGCTACGTGCGGGCGAGCGCTCGCGAGCTCGGCACGGACCATCTCGATCCACGAGTTCTCGACGCCATGCGCCGCGTGCCGCGGCACGAGTTCGTGCCCGACGCGCTCGCGGACGTCGCCTACGACGACCGGCCGCTGCCGATCGGCCACGGCCAGACGATCTCCCAGCCGTTCATCGTCGCGCTCATGAGCCACCTGGCGCGGATCGAGCCGGACCACCGCGTGCTGGAGGTCGGCACGGGGTCCGGCTACCAGGCCGCCGTGCTCGCGGAGCTCGCTCACGAGGTGAGATCGATCGAAGTGGTGCCAGAGCTGGCGGCGAGCGCGTCGAAACGGCTCGCGCGCCTCGGCTACGCCAACGTCGAGGTGCGCTGCGGCGATGGCTACGCCGGCTGGCCCGAGGCCGCGCCCTTCGACGCGATCGTCGTCACCGCGGCGGCACCCCACGTTCCGCCGGCGCTGGTGGAGCAGCTGCGCGTGGGCGGCACGCTGGTGATTCCGGTCGGCGAGCCCTACGCGCCGCAGCGGCTCGAAGCGCTTCACAAGCACGACGACGCGCACGTGACCACGCGCAACGTGCTGCCGGTGGCCTTCGTGCCTCTGGTGCACCGACGCGCAGGCGACTGAATTCGCCCTGCGAAGGGCGGCGCTTCATCTCGCCGGCGGGCCCTTGAGCTCGACCACGTTTCCATCGGGATCGAAGACGTACATCGACGGACCGTCGCCCTCGGCGCCGTAGCGCGTCTCGACCGGTCCCGCCTCGATGCCGTGCGCCGCCAGCGTGGCGCGGATCTCGGCCTCGTCGAATGGTTCGACGCGAAAGCAGAAGTGGTCGAGGTTCTTGCCTTCGCCGGCGGGCGCGGCGCCACCGAGGCTGCCCAGCGGGCCGTCGACGGGGACGAGATCGACCAGCGAGCGGCCCGCGCGGAGCTGGATGAGCCCGATGTCGTCGCGCCGCCGCTCGACGGTGCAACCGAGAGCGTCGCAATAGAACGCGAGCATCCGCTCGAGGTCCTTCACACGCAGCACCAGATGATCGATCTCGCGAATGGTCAGCATGGATCCTCCTCGCACGACCCGCTCGCGGGAAACGTTGCGTCTGTCATTCGGTGGGCCACGGCGGAGGCGGCGGCAACAGGCCCAGCTGGCGCACCATCCCCAGATCGTCGCGATTCGCCCAGTGCTCGGTGATCGCGCCTTTCTGCACCCGCAGCATGTGGATGGTCTGGACCTCGAACGTCCTTTCCGTCGGCGGCACGCCGACCAGCATCCCGCCGTCCACCGGATACTTGCCGATCCCCCTGTGCGTGCCGCTGTACATCGCGCGGAGGACGATCCACTCACCGTCCTGCAACCAGCTCTTCACTGTGAGCCGTGCGTCGGGAAAGCGCGTCTGGATGTCCTGAAGAACGAGGCGGATCTCGTCACGTCCGACGGGATAGCCGTGGTTGAGCCCGGTTTCGGCGAAGGTCGCCGCCGCTCCATCCAGGTCGCCGCGATTGAATGCGTCGAGAAAGCGCTCGACGACCTTGCGATTCGCGCGTTGAGCCGTCGTCGAGATCCGCCCGCTCGTCGCGGTGCCGTGCGGCGCGGGAGAGGAGTCCGTGATCGCGAGCAGCGCGTCCGCGACCAACTCGGGCGCGCGAAACACCGTGCCGTGATCGCCCACGATCACCCGCACCGGCCAGCCGCGCTGCTTGGCGCGTGCCGCGGCGACCGCAAAGTCGGCTTCGTCCGGCTTGGTGCCGGGTGGCACGAACTGAAGGAACGCACCGGGCACGGCGCGACCGTTCGCATTCTTCAGGCTGATCGCATCCGCGAGGGTCTTGTAGGGTTGCGGGTCTTGCTTGGGTGGGGCGCCGTCCGGACTCTCCCAGAACGCGGGCACAAGACCCGAGCCCGCCGCCGCTCGAACGTGCTCGAGGATTTGCTGCGCCATCGGCGAATGCATGTTCGGGGCGAAGCTCATCGTCGATTCGCCATCCTCGGGAAGGAACGCGTCGATGTAGACGACCTGACGGATCCGCTCCGGGATGCGATCAACCACGCCGGTGACGACCATGCCCGAATAGCTGTAGCCGGTCAGCACCACGTCGTGCAGGTCCTCGTAGCGGATCAAGTTCACGATCTGCTGGATGTGCGTCTCGAGCCCGATGTCGGGATTCGCGAGGTGCGCGGTATCGCCGGTTCCAACGAGCGCCGGCCGGTACACCTCGTGGCCCGCAGCGCGGAGACGGCGCTCGATCGGCCGAAACGCATAGCCGCCCCCCCAGCCACCGTGCACCATCACGAACGTCCGATGCGCCGTCACGCCGGACGTCTCGGCGCCATGCACCGAACCGCTCAGCAAAGGAATGAAAACGACGAGAATCGCAGCGAAGAGCAAGACTCGCTTCATGGCACCTCCCATGACCATCCCAATGCCAGGCTCCGCGAGATCAACGGAGCCCGAGGCCCGCTGTGAGAGCGTGCAACTCGGGCGTCGTGACGTGGAAATCGTAAACGAAGGCGCTGGCCGCCGCGAACGCCGGGACAACGGAACCGGCCGTGGGAATCTCGGGTATCCTTCGTCGTCGGATCGAGAAAGGACGTGTCGTGCGGAGTCGAGAGGCGTACGAAGAGCTGGAGCTCACGAACCTGGCGCCGTTCGCGGCCAAGAGCCGGGTTTCGCGCGGGCGGCGGTATCCCGAGGGCGAGGATCCGGTGCGCACGGCGTTCCAGCGCGACCGCGATCGCATCATCCACTCCGCGGCGTTTCGCCGGCTCGAGTACAAGACGCAGGTCTTCGTGAACCACGAAGGCGACTACTACCGCACCCGGCTCACGCACACCCTCGAAGGAACGCAGATCGCGCGGTCGATCGCTCGCGCGCTGCGGGTGAACGAAGAGCTCGCGGAGGCCGTGAGCCTCGCGCACGACCTGGGGCACACGCCGTTCGGACATTCGGGCGAGCGCGTGCTCGACGAGCTGATGCGCGATCACGGCGGGTTCGAGCACAACGTGCAGAGCCTCCGGATCGTGGAGGTGCTGGAAGCGCGCTACGCGCGGTTCCCCGGGCTCAACCTGACGTGGGAGGTCCGCGACGGCATCGCCAAGCATTCGAAGCGCCCGAGCCATCCGACCATCGCTCAGTACGATCCCAGTCTCGCGCCGTGCCTGGAGGCGACCATCGCCGACATGGCGGACGAGATCGCCTACAACAACCACGACATCGACGACGGCATCACCTCGGGCATGCTCACCTTCGAGCAGCTCGCCTCCGTTCGGCTGTGGCGCGACGCCCACGCGGCGGTGGTCGAGCGCGAGCGCGAGCTCGAGCCCCAGCTCGTCCTCTACCAAGTGATCCGCTGCATCATCAACTGGCAGGTGATGGACCTGATCCGCGCCACGGAAGAGAACCTGCGGCGGCTCGGCATCCAATCCCTCGACGACGTGCGGGCCGCCAAGGAGCCGGTGGTCACCTTCGGCGCCGACATGGCGGCGCTCAACGCCGAGCTCAAGCGCTTCCTGAAGGCCAACCTCTACGATCACCACCGGGTGATGCGGATGTCCGCCAAGGCGCAGCGCTTCCTGCGCGAGCTCTTCCAGGCGTATTGCTCGGACTCGCGCCAGCTCCCGCCCGACGTGCAGCGACGGATCGAGAGCGAGGGGCTCGAGCGCGCGGTGGCCGATCACATCGCCGGCATGACCGATCGCTCGGCCCTCGACGAGTACAAGAAGCTCTTCGATCCCTACGAGCGGGTGTGACCGAGCGCCGATCGCTCAGCCGTCGCAGGTGTCGAGCACGACCTCGACGCGGCGATTCTTGGCGCGACCTTCCGGATCGTCGCTGCCGTCGGGCTTGACGTTGGGAGCCACGGGACGGGACTCGCCGTAGCCGACCATCGGGGTGCCCGCCGGCACCGCTCCGCGGCGAACGAGCCAGTCGCGCACGGTGCCGGCGCGCCGCTCGGACAGCGCTTGGTTGTAGTCCGTGGCTCCCTTCGCGTCCGTGTGTCCCTCGACGGACACGTGCCGCGCGCGGTTCTCGCGGATCGCGGGCTCGAGCGCGGCGAGCGACGCTTCGGCGGCAGCGGTGAGCTCCGCGCGATCGAACTCGAAGAGCGCGTCGGCGCCCACCACCAACCGCGTGCGGCACTTCTCGACGACCTGCTGGATCTCGCCCGGCTTCTGGATCTGGCCGGGGGTCTGGATCTTCCCGGGCACCTGCCACGAGCCCTTCGGCTGCTGGATCTCGCCCGGCACCTGCCACCGACCGCTCGGCGCCGCGATCTCGCCCGGCTTGCGCGCCTCTTCAGCGAATGCCGGCGCGGCGAGCGCCAGCGCGAATCCGATGCAGAACGTCCGGGCGCGGATGCGCATGCGCGATCTCCCTCAGTTCCTGAGCAAGACGGGCGGTGCCAGGAGCGGCGGACGACGCGACGGCAGCGACAGCCGCTGCAGCTCGATGCTCTGCACCACGACGGGAGGCGCCACCTCGGTCACGGGGATGTAGCCGGACTCGGCGCCGCAGTAGCCGTTCATCACCTTCACCTGATCGCCCGCCGCGAGGATGCGCGAGATCGCCGCGAGCGGCGTGCCCACGATCTCCACCCCGCGCACCAGCGTCTTCTCCCCGCTCGTCGGGTCGATGCGATAGGCGAGCCCCGGCGTGGCGCGGAACGCTTGGTAGCTCTGGCGCGACGTGTTGGTCTCGCCGGAGGTCACGTCCTCGAGGACGAGCCCGAACGGCTTTCCTTGCTTGCGCACTTCCTCGAGCAGGATCTCTTGCAGCCGCGCAGCCGGAACCGTCTCGGAGGCGCTCACCATCAGGCTCGCCATGCGCCCGATCGGATCGCGCTTGCCGTCCGAGCGGCCGTGGCCGTTCGAGGTGAGAAAGCCCGGCACCGGCGTGCGGCTCATCAGGTAACCCTTGAGCACACCGCCCTCGATCAGGACCGCCTTGGCGGCAGGCGTCGCCTCCTCGTCGAAGCGGTAGTGACCGTAGAGCCCGGTGCCCTGCATCTCCGCGATGGTGGGATCGTCGACCACCGAGATGAACGGCGGCACCACCTGCTGGCCGAGCTTGGCGGTGAAGGTCTGGCCGCTCGCCTTGCTGCGCTGACGCTCGCCCTCCAGGCGGTGGCCGACCGCCTCGTGGAAGAAGACGCCGGTGCCGGAAGGATCGAGCAACGCCGGCGCGGCCTCCGGCGAGAGCACCGGCGCCTCGCGCAAGGCGAGCGTTTCCTTCGCCATCGCCGCGATGTCGTCGTGGATCGCCGCGTCGCTGGGGAGCTGCTCGGGAGCACGCTGGTAGAAGGTGCGGGTGCGCGAGAGCTTCATGCCGTCGGGCGCGGTGGCGTTCGCCTCGGCATAGAGCGACCAGTAGCGATCCTCGGTCACCAGCCGCGTGCCGTCGGTCTGCACGAAGTATCGTCGCTCGCGACGCACGTCGAGCAGCATCGAGCCCTCGGTGAGATGCTCGAACGAACGCAGGTACGCCGTCTCGCGCCGGAGCAGCGGTAGCCAGCGGTCCTCGTCCACGACCAACGCCAGTGCGGGCTCGGTCGCCTCGACCCGATCCCGCCCGGCGAAATCGTCCACGTCCTCGTGGGGGTCGACCTCGAAGACGCGCTTGCCCTGCTTGGCCGCGAGGCCCGCGAGCGCGTCCTTGTAGGCGGCGTCCGTCAACCGCCACAGCGCCGTGCGCAGCGCGTCGGGATCGTCGTCGAGCGGCGCCTGGCGAAAGCCGTAGACGTCACTCGACTCGCTCTCGAGGTCCATGTCGGGCGGGTCGATCATGGTGTTGTCGAGGTGCGGCATGCCGACGCGCACCTCCACGTAGAGGCGGCGGCGATGACTGGTGGAGCGCTCGTTGATGGCGCCCGAGACCGCGCCCATGCGCCGCACTTCCTCGTCCTCGAGCATGTAGGAGATGAAGTAGGGCCGCTGGTAGTGCTCGAGCGAGAGCTCCTTCTTGCTGCGATCGAGCTCTTGCTTCATCGCGTCGAGCAGCAGCTCGTCGTCGGCGCGCGCTCCCCGCGACGGCGCCAGCGAGGCGACGATCGCGAGCAAGCAGAGCAACGGGGCGCGGCGAATGGGCTGCGACGGCATTCGTGGGAAGCGCATGACGCGCGAGCTTCTCACCGCGGGATCGACCAAGCAAACCGCGCGCGAGGGCGAGCGACGCGCCCCGCGCGTGATCGCTCCCGTCACCGAGAGCGGCATGAGAAGCTAGCCGCCATGATCTATCTCGATCACGCCGCCACGAGCTTTCCCAAGCCCGAGCGCGTGATCCGCGCGGTGGAGCGCTGCCTGCGGGATGTGGCGGGAAGTCCGGCGCGTGGCGGCCATGCCGGCGCCCTCGACGCGAATCGGATCGTGTTCGCGACCCGCGAGCGCGCGGCGCGGCTGCTGGGAGTCGGCGACGCCGCGCGCGTCGTGCTCACCAGCGGCGCGACGCTCGCCATCAACGTGGCCCTCGCGGGCACGCTCCATCCCGGAGACCACGTTCTCACCACCGACATGGAGCACAACGCCGTCGCGCGCCCGCTGGCGCGGCTCAGGCGTCGAGGCGTGGAGGTCGGCGTGGTGCCACATCTCGCGGACGGCGCGGGATTCGTGGCCGAGCTCGATCGCCACGCCCGCCCGAGCACCCGCTGGGTGGTCGTGAACCACGCGTCCAACGTCGACGGGCGGGCGCTCGATCTGGCGGCGATCGCCCGCTGGTGCGCGGCGCGCGGCGCGCGACTCGGCGTGGATGCGGCGCAATCCGCCGGCCATCTCGCACTCGACGTCGACGGGCTCGGTGTCGGCTGGCTCGCGTGCTCCGGGCACAAGGGGCTCTGGGGACCTCAGGGCACGGGCCTGCTCGCCGTGGGCGAAGGAGTCGAGATCGAGCCACTCGTCGCTGGCGGCACCGGCTCGGAATCCGAATCGGAGGAGCAGCCACGCTCGCTGCCCGATGCGCTCGAGTCGGGCACGCCGAACACGCCCGGGATCGCCGGGCTCGGCGAGGCGCTCGCGCTGCTGATCGAGCGCGGCGTCGCGACGCTCCACGAGCGCGCCCAATCCCTCGCGCGACTGCTGGAGCGCCGGCTGCGCGCGCTCGACGGAGTGGACGTCTGGGGCCCCGGCGACGCGGCGCACGCCGTACCCGTGGTCTCGTTCGTGATCCGCGGCGAGGACCCCGTGCTCACGGCGGCGCGGCTCGAGGACGACTGGCGCATCCGGGTGCGCGTGGGGCTGCACTGCGCGCCCGCCGCCCACCGCCGCCTCGGCACGTTTCCGACCGGCACCGTGCGGGCGTCGCCCGGTCCGCTCAACTCCGAGGCCGAGATCGACGCGCTCGCGAGCGCCGTTGCCGAGATCTCCCACTGCGCGTGAGCTGCCCGCACCGCGCGCTTCTCCATCGCCCCGTTGCGCGCCGATCCCGATGCGACCCTCCGCCGATCCGAGCGAGCCTCGCGCGCAGCGTGGCACGAGCGTGCTCGCCGTCGCGGGGGCCGTGTGCCTCGCCGCCGCCGCGGTGCTGCTCGTGGGTCATCGTCTCGGCGAGCGGGCCTTGCACGACTTCGACGAGCCGCTCACCGGCGCGCGCGCGCTCGCGATGCTCACGAGCGGCGAGCCGCTCACGGTCCATTTCAACGGCTCGCCCGATTACCGCAAACCACCGCTCAACTACTGGTTGATCGCCGCGGCCTATCGCATCGGCGGCGTGAGCGAGCTCACCACGCGGCTGCCCGTGGCGCTCGCAGCCCTCTATCTGCTGGTCGCGCTCTACCGGCTCGGGCGCTGGCTCGTCGATCCCGCAGCGGGGGCGCTGGCGGTGGTGGCGTTGCTCGGCACCGGCGTCTTCCTGGTCCGCGCGCGCTACGCGACCGCGGACATGCTGCTCTATGGCGCCACGCTCGACGCGATGCTGGCCTTCGCCGAGGCACGCTACGTCCGCGCGGGTATCGGCGTGGGGATCGCGATCCTCGCCAAGGGCCTCGCCGGCGGACTCGCGCCGGTGGTCGTGGTGCTCTGGATGGCCCTCACCCGCGACCTCACGCCGCTCAAACGAGGCTCGCTCTGGCTCGGCGTGGCGATCGCCGTGGCGCTGGTGACGCCGTGGGTGGCGTGGAACGCGCTCAACCACCGTGACGAGTTCGTGCGCGTGTTCTGGACCAACGAGACCGCGAACCGACTGGTGCGAAAGATGTCGTGGTCCGCGGTGCTCGCCTTCTACGGTCGGAAAGCAGCCGATCAGCTCGATCTGCTCCCCGCCGCGGCGCTCCTGGCGCCGCTCGCGGCGTGGCTGGATCACGGCGCACGCATGCCCCGTGCGCGCAGCTGGATGCTGATCGCGTTCGGCCTCGCCGCAGCGCTCACGCTCGCGACGATTCGCCCACCCAACGCCCACTACATGCTGATCCCCACGCTGCCGCTGGCGCTGGCGGCGGGCGTGGGGCTGCGTTCGCTCGCGCGGGCACGAGGCGCGCGCGCCGCGGTCGGATCCGTGGTGCTGGGGGTCGCCGGTGGGGGGCTGCTCGTCACCGCCGAGCGAGGCGAGATCTCGATGATGCCGGTGGGCGTCGCCACGGTGCTCGCCGCTGTCGCGATGGCGCTGGTGCTGGCCCGCGAGCGCGACGGGCGGAGCAAGCGAGCCGGCGCGGCGGTGGTGATCGCGTTCGGCGCCGTCGCGATGCTTCTGGCGGGGAGCGATCTCGAGCAGGTGCTGCGTCATCCGGGCTCGGCTGCAGCGGTGCGGGCGGTGGCGCCGGCCATTCGCGCCGCCGTCGATCCACCGCAGCCGATCGCGTACGAAGGACGGCAGCTCCAGACCGCGGTCTTCTACGCGCAGCGCAACGTGGTCGGGCTGGGTGCGTTGCTCGAGTCCGGCGAGCCCTTGCCCGATCGCTGGGTCGGCATCTTCACCTCTCCCGTCTATCGCGGGCTCGCGGGCTGGGACGCGACGTTGCTGGCGAGCGCGCCCGACACGTTCGCCGTCGCGCTGCGACGCGCCGAAGGAGAGGCCGAGCTCAGCGCAACACCGCGCCTCGTGGTGACTCCCGACCTCGCCGAGCGGGCCTTCGAGACCTATCGGTTGCTCGGCGCCGCTCCACTCCGGGTGGAACGCGACGGATACGTGAACGTGATCGCGACGGCACGCGGCGGGCACGATTGGCTTGCGCTCCCGCCGGCGGCGAATGGGAACGCTCGCGCCCTTCAGCCCACCACCGCCGACACGTGGACGCTCGACCTCGGCGCGACCGAGCGCGTGGCCGGCGTCCGGGTGCTCCTCGGCTCGCGCAAGCCGGGCCACGTACCGGGCCTCGCGATCGCCGCGTCCGCCGACGGCAGCGAGCTCCACGAGCTCGTGTCGGTCGGTGACGTCTGGATCGGCTTCGCGTGGGACGGCGAGGCCATCCGCGACAGCCACCAGGCCTTCGTCGAAGCGCGCTTCCCGGCGACCCGCGCGAGGACGATTCGCATCCAGCTCGCGCAGCCCGTCGACGGCCCTGCCGTGACGCCATTGGGCGTCGAGCTGAGCGCGCGCTGACCCGCGCCATCGCCGGCGCGCCCGCAGCGGGCGGAAGTTCCGCGCGGCGCGGCGACGAGCTACCCTCTTGGATCGCTCGGGAGGGATCGCGATGGCCACCGCTCCTTCGGCTCCGGCTCGACAATTCTTTCTCGCCGACACGCTGCACTGGGTTCCGGCGCAGGGCCTCGAAGGCGTCCAGGAGATCGGCCTGGCGAAGCGCGTGCCCGACGGTCCCGAGGAGATCGTCGGCTACGACAAGGTCATCGAGGGTCAGAACTATCTCTACGCGCAGCGCAAATGCCGCGTGACCAAGGCCTTCAACGACGGCCTCGTCGGCATCACGTACGAGCTCAAGGAAGACTATTGGTGGCGAAACTGCGTTCCCGCCACCGAGCTCAAGCCCATCCCGGAGAAGAAGCCCAAGCGCCCGCCGCCGGCGAAGGCACCTGCGGCACCCAAGCCGCCGGCAGCGCCCGAAGCCGCCGCCGAGCCCGCGGCGGCCCCGCCGCCCCCTTCCGAAGCCAGCTCGACCTGAGGCGTTGCCGATCGAACCGCCCGCGCGCAGCTCAGAGCAGCAAGCCGGGAAGCTCCGCGAAGCTCGCGATCTCGAAGTCGGGCTCGGGTAGCTCGGGGTCGAGCACGCGCCCTCGGGCGTTGATCCACGCCACGTCCATCCCCGCTTGCTTGGCGCCGAGGACGTCGGCGTCCGGGGTGTCCCCGACGAAGAGCGCCTCGTCCGCCGCGACTCCCATGCGCGCGAGCGGCTCCTCGAAGAGCGACGGGTGCGGCTTCACCTTGCCGACCGCGTCCGATACCACGATCTCCTCGAAGAACCGCGCGATGTCGAGGCGCGCGAGGATCGCGAGGCACGTCGGCGCGTGATCGAAATTGGAGACCAGCGCCAGCCGATGATTCTCGGCCAGGCGCTCCAACGCGGCGCCGTGCGTCTCGGGCAGCACGGTGCAGCGGGCGAGCAGGCCCATGTGGCAATCGACCAACCGGTCGACGAACTCGGGCTCGCGCACCGGTTCCGGCGCGCCGAGGCGATCGAGCACGCGGTCGAACCGCACGCGCGACGAGCGCTCGACGAGATCGGCCTCCTTCTCGGCCTGGATCTCGTTCGACACCTCGACCAGCGCGCGGATGAAGACCTCGACCGCCGGCGGTTGCCAGCGCTCGACGAGAATCTCGATCAGCGCCGGTGCCGTGCTGGGCACGTAGGAGAAGCCCGGCACCAGCACCCGCGGCAGCCCGCCGCGATCGAAGGTGACGATGGTCTCGAAGAGATCGCAGAGCACCGCCCGATAGGGGCGGGTCGCGCGAGCGCGGCGACCGAGCCGGGTGGTGGCGCGCGAGGGGTCGGTCATCGATCCGCAGCCACGCGCGCGCCGACGTGATCGGGGACGCCGCCCGCTCGGTGCGGACGCGTGCCCCTCAGCTCTCGCTCGCCTTGCCGATCGCCTCGCGGAAGCGCTTGCTCACCAGCTCGCGTGCCAGCCTGCACGTGAGCTCGCGATCGGGATGGGTGGCGAGGTAGCCGAGTGGGATCTGAAAGCCGCCCTTGTCCTTCAGATTCCCACCGCCGTAGTAGCGGCCGGTGGTCTCGTCCATGCCGAAGGTCTTCTTCAGGAACGAATCGGGATCCACCACCTCGCTCGAGGTACGCAGGCTGCCGTCGATGGCTTTGCCGTCGACGATGCCGAACACCAGCACGGTGTCCGTGCCGCCGCGCCGGAGCAGGAAGTCGGCGGCCTGCGGGATGCCGTCGCGGTCCTCGGCGCGCACGAACCCCACGTCGCTCAGCATGTAGTTGTCGTAGATCTGCTTGTTCTCGAGCGCGCGCCGGATCAGCTCCATGATCTCGGGGCTGAGCGCCTGGCGACTGATCTTGCGCAACAGGTCCTTGCTCACCGCCGAATCGAGGAACATCACCGCGGCGAGATCGAAGCGGGTGGCCTCGATGAGGTTCTGCGTGTCGGTGCGGATGCCGTGGGCGAGCGCGGTGGCGATCTGGACCTGGATCTCGTCCTTGCGGTCGAGCCCCTTGGGGAAGCGCTGGCGCAGATACGAGGCGTAGATCGACGCCGTGGCGCCGACGTCCTCGCGGATGTCCACGAACTCGGCGGGAACGTCGCTGGTGCGCTTGTGGTGGTCGACGAACGCCACGAACGCCTTGCCCTTGAGGGCTGGGTCGATCGGGGTGTTCATCTTCTGCGAATCGACCAACGAGTAGCAGGAGAAGGGGGCGAGATCGAGGTCCTCGCGGTAGAGCGTGAGCTCGATGTCGAGCGTCTTGAGGAGCGCCCGGTTCTCCTGATGGCTCGGGTCGCGGAACGTCAGGATCGTCGTCTCGATGCCGTGCTCGGCCGCCAGGTAACGGTGCGCCAGGGCCGAGGAGATGCCGTCGGGATCGGGAAAGCCGCTCAAGATCACCAGCATCTTGCTACCGGCGTGTCGCTTGAGCGCGACTTGAAGTTGTCGAGCTCGCTCTTCGTCCAAGGTGGTGATGGCTTCGAGCTGGGGCAGAGGCGCGGAGGCTTCCATGGGAGTCTGGATCTCCGTCCGCTCACCGGGACCTGAGCACTGCCGTCGACCGCTCGCCACCCAACGCTCGCTTCGGCGTCACCGTTGGCGCCTCGTGAACGTGCGGTCCGGGTTCGCCATGTGAGCTTGGCCGGAAGTCCCGATGATGGCCGGCGAACCACACGCGCGCCTCGCGGCTCGCGCTCGCCGGTTCGGAACCCTCGGTTGGCGTCCGGGGTGAGGGGCAGCATACCCGAGCGCCTGGAGACGAGCTAGCCGCATCGCATCTGGCGACGCGACGCGTCACCCGCTCGTCTGGACGGCTCCCCGGACGCGGTTCGACACCGCGGGCGTCGCCGAGCCGCGGCCGCTCTCGTCGGGGCAGGCGGGCTCAGCGCAGACGCTGGATCGCGGTCTGGGCGACGGCCCTCAGCTTCCCGTCCGGCGTGGTCTCGCCGGTGATGCCCACGCTCAACCCCACGCGGCCCGACAGGACGCGCAGCTTGTTGAACATGCCGCCTTCCCAGAACGCCGCGTCGCCGATGCCCGGCACGTCGACGGGCGTGACGTTCATCTGGGTCACCGCCTGCTTCTTCTCGAGGTCGAAGGCGCTGCGAGCGGCGGCGGCGTCGATGGCGGCGATGACCACCAGGCTCACGCGCTCCATTCCGGTGGCGGCACGATAGGTACAGCTCGTCACGGCGTAGACCGCCGCGCCCTCGAGGGGATGCTCGGGCTCGCGAACCGGCTTGCCGAGGATTTGCTCGGCCTCGGACTTCGTGACGAGCGCGCAGGCGTCCACCGGCTTGGGCTCGTCGGCGGCTTGCGCCGCGCGTGTGCCCGCCGCGGCGAGCAGCGTCGCCGAGGCGAGCGCGAGGAATGACCAGGAATGCTTCGCCATGACCGCCTCCGCGGGCGCGACGGGCGAACGATTCGAGCGTGGTGACATCGCACGCTGCCGCACGACTCTCCCTCGGCGCCGACGCGAGACGGTTTATGCTACCGGCCCGCGACCGGCGAGTCGCAGCGAGCCGAGCGCCACCATGCCCACGCGTCCCACTCGAGCCACCCGCCCCGCGCGATCCACGCGCGCCGCGAGCCGCGCCCAGCGCGGCGCGCCGCCCACGCCGCTCACGGCGAGCCGGAAGGACAGTCACATCGAGGTGGTGCTGCGCGAGGACGTGGCGCACAAGACCGTCACGAACGGTTTCGAGCGCTACCGCTTCGATCACGAGGCGCTGCCCGAGATGGACTTCGCCGACGTCGAGCTCTCGATCGAGCTCTTCGGCAAGCGGCTGGCCGCGCCGCTCGTGATCGGCGCGATGACCGGCGGCACCGAGCGCAGCCTGCGAATCAATCGCCATCTCGCGGCGGCGGCGCAGGCCGAACGTGTGGGGCTGGCGTTGGGATCGGCGCGCACCGTGCTCGAGGATCCGGCTCGCGCGCGAACCTACGCCGTTCGCGACGTCGCGCCCGACGCGCTCGTCTTCGCGAACCTCGGCGCGGTGCAGCTTCGGCTCGGCGTGACTCCCGACGATTGCCGGCGCCTGGTGGAGCTGCTGGAAGCCGACGCGCTCTTCTTGCACCTCAACCCGTTGCAGGAGGTCGTGCAGCCGGAGGGCGACACGACCTTCGGCGGCTTGGCGGGGTGCATCGCCGCCGTGGCGCGAGCGCTGGCGCCCACGCCGGTGCTGGTGAAGGAAGTGGGCTCCGGCATCTCCGCCGCCACCGCCGCGTTGCTTCGCGACGCCGGCGTCGCGGGGATCGAGGTGGCGGGCGCGGGTGGCACGTCGTGGGCACTGATCGAGAGCCATCGCGGCGGCGACCCGGCGAAGGCACGCCTCGGCAAGGTGTTCGCCGATTGGGGAATTCCCACGGCGGAGAGCCTGGTGCACGTGCGGCGCGCCTGCCCCACGCTCCCCATCATCGCCTCGGGAGGCATTCGCGACGGGATCGAGTCGGCGAAGGCGCTGGCGCTCGGCGCCGATGCCGTGGCGGCCGCCTATCCCTTCCTCGCCGCCGCCGAATCCTCGGCCGCGGCGGTCGCCGAGCGGATCCGGCTCTTTCGCGACGAGATCCGCACCGCTTGCTTCCTGACCCGCTCCCGCACCGTCGCCGAGCTGCGAAAGGCGACGCTGCGGCGGGTGGACGGCACCAACGGGGGCGCGTCGTGAAGCGCGCTGGCGGCGCGGTGGAGAGCTCGCGCCTCAAGGGCTTCTACAAACTCGACGTGCGCTCGCGCGTCGACGAGGTCGCGCGCCTCGCCGGCCTCGACGACGACGACCGGCGCGCACTGCTCGAGATGGCGGGATTCGGCCTCGCCGAGGCCGACCACATGATCGAGAACGTGGTCGGCATCCTGCCGCTGCCGATCGGCATCGCCGCGAACTTCAAGATCGACGGCATCGACCGGCTCGTGCCCATGGCGATCGAGGAGCCCTCGGTGATCGCCGCTGCCAGCAACTCGGCCCGGCGCATGCGCCACGGGCTCGGCATCCGCACCTGGGCCAGCGAGCCGATCATGATCTCGCAGGTGCAGCTCACCGAGGTCCCGGACATGGACGCGGCCGTCGCCGCGATCCTCGCCGCGAAGGACGAGCTGCTGGCGACCGCCAACGAAGGCCACCCGCGGCTGCTCGCCGCGGGCGGCGGCACGCGCGACCTGAAGTGCCGCGTCCTCCCGGAGACGCGGGTCGGTCCGATGCTCATCGTCCACCTCGAGGTGGACGTGCGCGACGCGATGGGCGCCAACGCCGTCAACGGCATGGCCGAGGCGATCGCGCCGCGTCTCGAGTCGCTCACGGGCGCCCAGAGCTGTCTCAAGATCCTGTCCAACTACACCACCGAGCGACGGGTTCGCGCCGAGGTCGAGCTGCGCGCCGCCGAGATCGCCACCGAGACGGCCGCCGCCGTCGAGGTCGCGACCGAGGTGGAGAAAGCCTCGGCGCTCGCGGAGGCCGATCCCTATCGTGCCGCCACCCACAACAAGGGCATCCTGAACGGCATCGATGCGGTGCTGATCGCCACCGGCCAGGATTTCCGGGCGGTGGAAGCCGGCGCCCACGCCTGGGCCGCTCGCGACGGGCGCTACACGGCGCTCGCGACCTGGACCCGCACCGCGGCGAACGGCGTGCGTGGCGAGCTCGAGCTACCGCTCTCGGTGGGCATCGTGGGCGGGATCACCAAGGTCCACCCGGTGGTGAAGGTGGCGCTCAAGATCCTCGGCGTGCAGTCGGCATCCGACCTGGCGCGGGTGGCGGCTGCGGCGGGGCTGGCGCAGAATTTCGGCGCGCTCCACGCGCTCGCCACCGAGGGCATCCAGCGCGGCCACATGTCGCTGCACGCGCGCAACATCGCCGCGGTGGTCGGCGCGGGCACCCACGAGATCGCCGAGGTCGCACGCGCGATCGTCGCCCTGGGCGCGGTCAACGAGGGCGCCGCGCGCGCGGCGCTCGACGAGTTGCGGGCACGCCGGTGATCGGACGCGGTCGAGCCCCGGGCAAGGTGATCCTCGCGGGCGAGCACTTCGTGGTGCACGGCGCCCCCGCGATCGCGCTGCCGGTGCGCGCCGTCTTCAAGGAGATCGAGATCGAGGCGGAGCTCGATCCCTACGACCACTCCCTCGAGCTCGCGATCGTCGATCCGCATCCCGAGCACGAGACACTGCAGCGGATGCTGGTGCGGCTCCTGGAAGCGCTCTCGATTCCGAGCACCGGCGAGATCCGAATCACCGTGCGCTCGACGCTGGCGCCAGGCGCCCACCTGGGCTCGAGCGCCGCGCTCGCCGTGGCGCTGGTGCGTGCGGTGCTGGATTTTCGCGGGCTCGAGTACCCGGACGAGGACGTGGCCGCGCTCGCGTTCGATCTGGAACGCATCGTCCACAAGAACCCGTCGGGGATCGACAACACGGTGGTGGCGCTCGACCGGCCGATCTGGTTCAAGAAGGGCGTCGCGCCCGAGACCATCACCTCGACGCTCGAGGCGACGCTCTTGCTCGCGGATACCGGGGTCGCGTCCAGCACTGCGGAGGTGGTCGCGCGCGTCGGCGAGTTCCGGGTCGAGCGCGGCGAGCGATTCGCGCAGCTGCTCGAAGCCGCCACCGCCACGGCCACGCGACTGCGCGAGGCGCTCGCGACGGGCGATGCGTCCGCGGCCGGCGCGTGCCTGGACCAGAATCAAGCGCTTCTGGCCGAGGTCGGCGCCAGCTCTCTCGAGCTCGAGGCCCTCGTCGCCGCCGCGCGCCGGGCCGGCGCCCTCGGCGCCAAGCTCACCGGCGGCGGTGGCGGCGGAAACGCCATCGCGCTTTGCGCGCCAAACCAACGCGACGCCGTCCGCGCCGCGCTGGTCGCGGCCGGAGCGGTGAACGTGATCGAGGTGCCCTTCAGCCGTGCAACAGCCTGATCGGTCGCAAGTGCGGCCGGTCTACCGGCTCGGACAGCCGCATCGACTCCTCGTCTCGCTGCACGCGATCGCCGGAGTTGCGACGGCTACTTCATCGACACCATGTAGGCCGTGAGCTGGTCGAGCTCTTTCTCGGTGAGCCGCTTGTAGGGCGGCATCGAGGTGTCCTCGTAGAGGCTGTCCGGGTCGCGGATGTACTGGCGGATCCGTTCGGCGGTGCGGTTCTGCCCGATGAACGAGAGGTCGGGTCCGCTGCCCGCGCCCTCACCGCGCAGCTTGTGGCAGGTGGCGCATTCGTTGTTCTGGTAGAGCTTCTCGCCCGCGCGCACGTCGGAGTCGAGCATCCAGGCGAGGGTCGACTTGTCCGACGCCACCGCCAGGCCCGTGAGCGCGACGACGCCGAACGCCACGACGAAGCCGCCGAGCAGGATCCCGGCGCGGCGGCGCGGCTCGCGGCTCGCGCTTCGATCGAGGAACGGCACCAGCGCGACCATCCCCACCAGCACCGCCGGAACCACCAGCGCCGCCAGCCACTCGAGCGAGCCGGGGAAGAGCTTCTGGATCTGGAACAGGAAGAGGAAGTTCCATTCCGGCCGCGGCAGGAACGAGGTGTCCGACGGATTCGCGAGGGTGCGGTGCGGGTGGTACTGCCAGGCGGCCGCGGCCACGATCGCCGCCACCAGCAACACGATCGCGATCGCATCCTTCACGACCTGGTGGGGGAAGAAGCCGGTCGCCTCGCGCGCCGGCGCGGCGCTCGCCGACTTCCAGTGCCCGGCCGGCCCCACCAGACGCAGGAACAACAGGTGGAGCACGATCGCGGCGCCGACGATCGCCGGCAGCACCATCACGTGGATCGCGAAGAAATGAGTCAGCGTCACGGCGCCGACCTCCGGCCCGCCGCGCATCATTCGCATCACCCACTCGCCGATGATGGGAGTGTTTCGCGCCAGCGCGGTCCCGACCTCCGTCGCCCAGTAGCCCTCCTGATCCCACGGCAGCGCGTAGCCGGTGAAGTGGAACGCCTGGACCAAGAGCAGCAGCACCACGCCGCTCAGCCACACGACCTCGCGCGGTCGCTTGTAGGCGCCGAACACGAACGCCTGCGCCACGTGCACCAGCACCAGACCCACGAGCACGTTGGCGCCGAGATGGTGGACACCGAGCAGCACGCGGCCGAGAGGAATCTCCTTCTCGACGTACTCGAGGGTCGCGAGCGCGTGGTCCGGCGAAGGCACGTAGTAGGCGGCGATCACGATGCCCGTGATCGCCTGCAGCCCGATCAGCGCCAGGCACATGCTGCCGAACACGTACGACCAGCGAGCGCCGCCGGGAATCGACTCGTGCAGAAACGCGCCGAGCGCCTTGCGCAGCGGTACGCGCTCTTCGAGCGCATCCAACAAGCCCGTCGTGGGCGAACGTGTAGCATCCATCTCGATCTCCTCGCGCGAGCGCCGCTCGGTGCGCCGCTCAGACGCTGAAGCGCACCTTGAGCCGTCCGTCCTCGACCTTGACCGGCAGCCGATCCAGGCCCCGCGGCGGCGGCCCGCCCACGACCTTGCCGGCGCGGTCGTACTGACCGCCATGGCAAGGGCACTCGAAGCGCGACGAGCTCTCGTCCCACCGGTACGCACAGCCCAGGTGGGTGCAGCGGGCGTTGAAGACCGTCACCTCGTCGCTCGCGTCGCGGACCGCCCACGCCGCTCGGCGCGACGTGGTCTCGAGCCAGGCGTCCTGCTCCTTCACGGTCGCGACGACTTGCTTCGGCTCGCCCACGGGCAGGTTGTCGACGGCGCACACGTCCACCCACTCGCCCTCCGCATCCGGGCGAAAGGCGGGCGCGAGGAGTGGCGTGCCGGCGACCACCGCGGCGGTGGCCGCGTAGGCACCACCGAGGGTGGCCGCGGTGACCGCCAGGAACGTGCGCCGCGACGATCGGTCGGCGCGCTCGTCGTCGCCGCTCATGGCTTGGCTCCGGTGGCGCAGAAGCTGCGCACCTTGGCGACCAGGTTCTTGATCTCGTCGTCGCTCAGCGACTTACCCATGGCCGGCATCTCGCTCTTCTTCCCGGCGATGGCCTTGCCGCCCACCTTCACCACCTCGAAGAGCTTGTCGTCGCTCTCCTTCGCCATCGCGGCGCAGTCGGTGAAGTCGCGGGGCTTCTCCGCGAGGGTCGCGCCCTCCGCGCCGTCGCCCTTCCCTTCCGCGCCGTGGCATTTCTGGCAGTACTTCTTGAACTGCTTGTCCGCGACCTCGTCCGCGCGGGCGACGCCCGAGGCTGCGATGGCCAGGGCGCCCGCGGCGACCAGTGCTTTGGTCCACGTCTTCATGTGCAACCTCCCGATGCGCGGCTTCAGCGCGCCTTCATGTATTCGAGGATCGCGTCGGCGGTGTGCGCCGGCAGATTCGCGCGCACCCGCATGTGCATCAGCACCGTGTCCCACTCGTGCGGCGCCCGATCAGACGCGGGGGGTGGGTTGTGGCAGTTCGAGCAGTACTGCCCCCAGGCGTCCATGCCCGTGAGATAGAGGTCCTTCGAGTCGCCTTCCGACTCGGCGCGGGCAGGAACCGCCGCACCCGCCGACGAGCCCACGACGATCATCAGCGCGAGCGCGCTGCGTCGAATCATTCCGTTGGTGTTCATGGATGTGCTCTCCTCGCTGGCGCGATCGCGCGCTCAGAATCCGAACGCGAATTGGGCGTGGACCTCGTGACCTTCCTTCTCCGCCTTGCGCTCGTCGAAGTCGTACTCGGCCTTGAACACGAGCATCGGGCTGAACCAGTAGTCGATGCCCGCCGCGAGCTGGCGAATGCGCGGGTTCGGCTGGTCGGGTGCGTCCTCGGGTGCCGCCGGCTGGTTCTGCTGGCTGTAACGCAACACCAGCTCGGTGCGGTCGAGGATCGGCAAACCCAGCGGCGTCAGCTTGTAGGCCGCTTGCGCGTATCCACCTTGCCGGTGCTCTGTGGAGGCGCCGTCGGGAAGCTCACGCCAGAAGTCCACGAACTCGCCGCGCAGCTCCAGGTAGCCGATCTTGTACGCGGCGTCGGCGCCCCAGACGTTGAGCCACAAGCTCTGGTGCTGGTCGTCCCAGGTGCCGTTGTAGGTGGAAAGGCCGATCTTGAGCCGGCCAAGCTCGGCGGAGAGCGGTAACGGGCGGATCCCGATGCGCGCGCCGAAGGCCTTGCTCTTGTTGATGTCGGCGTTGTTCGCGGCCTCGAGCAACGAGCCGGCGCCCGCGTCCGCGAACTTGGGACCGTTGCTCACGTAGAGCGCGTACTCGAGGTCCACGCCATCGTCGCCCATGAGCGGGATGCCGCCGCGCAGCTGCGCGCCGACCTCGCTGAACGGCAGCAGCCCCTCCTCGTGGCGAAACGGTAGCGGCGTCGAGGCGAGCTTGTTGATCCAGGTCGGCTGGATGCGCTCGTTGAAGTCGCCGAACGGCGTGAGGAACTTGCCGGCGACCAAGGTCACGTAGTCGTTGAAGAGGTAGTCGAGCTGGCCGTACTCGAGATTGACCTCGGTCTCGCCGTCGCTGGGTAGCTCGAACTCGGCCTCCGCCTCGACCAGGGCCTTGTCCGTGATCCTGAACAGGAACAACGGCTCGATCTCGGCCGTGAACGTGTTGGACTCGTCGTGGGCCGCCCAGTCGTAGCCAGCCGCACCGCTACCGGCGATCACGAACCGCGATTCACCCCAATAGTCCGCGAGCGCTCGAGCGATCGAGTCGCTGCTGGCGGACGCCGTCGCGGTCGCAGCCGCGTCGGACGAGTCGGCCGCCCGCGCACGCGGCACGCCCATCGCGCCGGTGACGACCAGCGCCAGCAACCCAGACGACACCACGGCCCGCGCCGTGATGAATGGCGGTTTCATCTCTTTCTCCTTTCGGTGACGGAAATCGCGTGGACCAAGCGCAAGACGGGTGCCGGGTGAGGGGAAACGCTCGTTCGATCGGTGCACGACCGGTGAGCGAGCACGGATCGCTCCCCGAATCGGATGCTCAGACGACTGTGACGTCGTGTGGAATTCGAGCGCGAGGCGCGCTCTCTACATTCGTTCGACGCGCGCGCTCGTGTGGAAACCGCCCATCTCACGAATGCTCGACGAGCGGCTTGCGTGCCACGTCACGCGGGCGTGACCTGGCACCCGAAGCGCGACCGACGATCGTGTCCAGACGGCAACCGATCGAGACTCACGCCTTCGAGAACGTCGTTCTGCACGCGCGTCGGGGCACCGTCGACGGTCGACGATCCGTCCGCGGCGGCGAGTGGCGCTGCGTCGAGAAGTCACCGGCGACGTGACGCAGCGCACGCGCCAACGGAGACGGCACGCGCGACGTCGCACCGCAAACGGAGCTAGCTTGCGCCGAATCGCGCGCCCGCACGGCGCGTCGAGGCGCACGCATGCACGCCACCGCCACCGCGCATCCGAACATCGCCCTGGTGAAGTACTGGGGGAAGCGCGACGCGGCGCTCAACCTGCCGCGCGAGGGGAGCCTCTCGCTCACGCTCGCCGGCATGGAGTCGCGCACCAGCGTTCGCTTCGACCGAACCCTCGCCCGCGACCAGCTGGTCCTCGACGGCACGACCGCGCCCGAGGCTTCACTGCGCAAGGCGGTGCGGATCCTCGACGACGTGAGGCGGCGCAGCAGCGGTCGACTCTCCGACGTTCACGCGCAGGTCGAGAGCACGAACGACTTCCCCACGGGTGCCGGGCTGGCGTCGAGCGCAAGCGGCTTCGCGGCGCTGGCGTGCGCCGCGGCCGCCGCGGCGGACCTCGAGCTCGCCCCCGACGAGCTCTCGGTCCTGGCCCGTCTCGGCTCGGGCTCGGCGTGTCGCTCGGTGCTGGGCGGCTTCGTCGAGTGGCGGCGTGGCGAACGCGACGACGGCCTGGATTCGCACGCCGTCGAGATCGCGCCGCCATCGCACTGGAACGTGGCGATGCTCGTGGCCGTGGTGGCCGAGGCGCCGAAGTCCGTCTCCTCGACCGAAGGCATGGAGCGCACCCGCGCGACCTCGCCTTTCTACGAGGCGTTTCTGGCTTCCATCCCCGCGGATCTGGCGAGCGCTCGCGAGGCCGTGCTGAGCCGCGAGCTCGCGGCGCTCGGCGTGGTGATGGAGCGCAACTGCTTGCGCATGCACGCCGCGATGCTCGCCGCCGAGCCGGCGCTGGTCTACCTGCGCGGCGCCTCGCTGGCGGTCACCGAGCGGGTGCGCGCCTTGCGGCACGGTGGAACCCCCGCGTACTTCACGATCGACGCGGGCCCGAACGTGAAAGTGCTCTGCGAATCGGCGAACGCCGGCTCCGTCGAGAAAGCGCTCGCCGCCGTGCCCGGCGTGATTCGCGTCATCCGCGCCGTGCCGGGACCGGCCGCGCGGATCGTCGAGCGTGGCTGACCTTCCTCACTCGCCCTCCGAAAGACACCCATGACGGATCCGAACGCGTCCCACGAGCAGAAGGTGGCGAAGATCGCCGAGTCCTTGCGAGCGCTCGCCGCGCACGGCGAGCACGCGCACATCGAGAAGGGCGGCGTTCATCACTTCGTGCCGCTGCCCAAGGACCCGCGCTTCGCGGGCCGCGCGGTGGACGCGTCGTCGCTCGATCAGGTGCTCGCCATCGATCGCGAGCGCCGCGTCTGCGTCGCCGAGCCCGGTGTCACGTTCGCCACGCTGGCGCGCGCGACGCTCGCTCACGGGCTCCTCCCCACCGTGGTCCCCGAGCTCGAGGGGATCACCATCGGCGGCGCCATCGCCGGCTGCTCGGTGGAATCGATGTCCTACCGCTACGGCGGCTTCCACGACTCGTGCAGCGAGTACGAGGTCGTGACCGGAACCGGCGACGTCGTGAGGTGCTCGCGCAGCGAGCGCGCCCTCGCCTTCGAGATGATCCACGGCTCGTACGGAACCTTGGGCGTTCTCGCCAAGGCCACCTTCGGTCTCGTGCCGGCGAAGCCCTTCGTGCACATGCGCTACGTCCGGCACACGAGCTTCGCGGCGTTCGAACGCGAGCTGCGCGAGCGCTGCGCCGCTGGCGAGGACGACTTCATCGACGCGATCATCCATCGCCCGGACGCGCTGGTGCTCTGCCTCGGGCGATTCGAGGACTCGGCGCCCTACACCTCGAGCTACCGACGGCTCGAGATCTTCTACAAGAGCACGCTGGCGCGCACCGAGGACCATCTCGCGACCCTCGACTACTGCTTCCGCTACGACACCGAATGCCACTGGCTCACGGCCACCTTCCCGCCCCTCGAGTGGAAGCCCGTGCGCTTCCTCCTGGGCAAGTGGCTGCTCGGCTCGACCAACCTGATCCGCGCCTCGGGCACGCTGGCGCCGCTGCTCGCGCTCAAGCGGCGCCCCGACGTGGTCTGCGACGTCTTCATCCCGGCCCGCCGCTTCGGCGAGTTCTGGGAGTGGTACGCCCGCGACTTCGACTTCTTCCCGCTCTGGATCGTCCCCTACCGGGTGCCGGCGATGTATCCGTGGATCTCGCCAGCCCACGCGGCGCGCATGCACGACGAGCTCTTCATCGATTGCGCGATCTACGGCAAGCCCAACGCCGACCCGCGCGTCGACTGGTCCGAGCGTCTCGAGGAAAAGACCTACGAGCTGGGCGGCATCAAGACCCTGATCTCGCGCAATCACTACGATCAGGAGCGCTTCTGGTCGATCTATCACCGCGAGAACTACGACGCGATCAAGCGCGAGCACGACCCCCGCGGCGTGTTTCCGGGGCTCTACGAGAAGCTCCACCGCGTCGGCTGACGCGCTTCGCCGCGGCGAGGCTCAGCACGTCGCCGCGAGGGCGGCGTCGACGAACGCTTCGGCCTCGGCGTGGCTCCGGCCGCCGTGGAATTGCACCATGCCGATCGCGTTGCTGCGCTCGCCGCGCATCGCGAGATCCACCACCAAGCGGGGAAGTGCCGCCTCGCCGCCGACCTCCAAGAGCACGTCGGCCTGAACGTGGCGTGATTCGACGGGCTCGCGGCGGACGTGCGCGGCGAGCAGCCGCAGCAGCCGCCAGCCCCGCCGGCGAACCCAGATCTCGCCGGCTGCGGGTACGTGAACCGGCACGTCCTCCGGGGTTCGCAGTCGCTGCAGCAGACCGCTCATCGGCGCCACCCGTTGGATCTCGCGGATCACCTCGGCCCGCAACGCGGAGGTGTCCACGCCGCGCTCGAGCGTGATGACGAGGAAGTCGAAGTAGCGCACCCGGCGGGTGCGGCTCAACCGAACGTCGAACCGCTCGCGAACCTCGCGGACCGACTGGATCGCCGAGAACGGAACGCGCGCGACGATCGGCGGGCCCTGCGGCAGATGCCAGTTCAGGTACGAGCGCAGCTTCAGATAGAGACCATCGTCGGCGACCGCGATCACCCAGTTCGAGGCGCGCAGCGCAGCCACGAGCTGGTGCCAGGAGATCGCCGCGACCAGAAAGCACAGAAACCCGCTCATGGCGCCGAAGACCGCGAGCAGCACCCAGCCGAGAGGCGTGATCCAGACGGCGGGATTCGCCAGCGCGATCACCACCGACGTCGGCCCGCCGACGAAGATCCCGAGCAACGCGAGCGACAGGACGAACGGGTGACCGAAGCGCCGCCAGCGCGGCAGCGGCGGAACCAGCGACTCGCGCATCAACTCGATGCCGCGGGAACGAGCCGCCACCGTCATGTCGCGGGAGTCGCCAACGAGCCGAGCGCGCGCGGCGTCACGAATGCGGCGGGAGGCGCCACCACCGATTCACCTCGGACATGCGCGTGACCAGCGTCGCGTACGGATCGTCGTGCTCGTCCACCACGCCCCAATTGGAGTCCTCGCCGTCGAAGCGCCCGCCGTGCGGCTCGTCGACGTGCTCGAACCAGTGGTAGCCGACGACGTAGTCCGAAGCGATCGAGGGCGTCACGTCCTGCTCGAACCAATCGGCCCGCGCCTTCTGATCGGGGACCACCAGCATCATCGGCGGCCACGTGTTGGGCAGCCCCGAGTCGGCGGCGCGATAGCCGAACTCCGATTGCAGGATCGGACGGCCGGTGACGGCGTGGATCGCGGCGAAGTCGTCGCCATCGGGCAAGAAGAGCTCGCGTCCCGTGACCAGATTGTCGAGCAGCGAGATCGCCAGCGCCCACACCGGATCGTGCTGGTAGCGGTTGACCGACACCACGTCGACGAGGCTCGCGGAGGCGCGCATCACCTCGGGATAGACGAGCTGGCCCACCACGCGCTCACCCAGGATCAGGTGGTTGGGGTCGGCGGCGCGCACCGCGCCGGTCGCGATCTCGTAGTAGCGTCGCGCCGCCAGCTCGAGGAACGCCTGACGCGCGTCCATCTGCTCGACGGTCGGCGGATACACGGCGGGGCCGAGCGTGGTGGCCGCGAGCACCTCGTCGAAGCTCGCGAACGAGCCACCCCACGCCGCGTCGAGCGCCGCCACGTCGTTGCCGTAGCGCGCCCGCAGAAAGTCGACGAGCGCGAGCTTTCCGGGAGCCGTGGAGTCGTATCCCAGGTAGTCGTCGAGCAGGAACGTGACCCGCTGATAGGAAGGCCCCCAGCGCATCTCGTTGTCGAGGAAGTAGCCGAGCAGGTCCGGATCGCTCACACGAGACGCGACGCTCGCCGCCGCGATGGAGGCCGCGCGTGCGGCGAAATCCGGCGCGAAATAGTCCGGGATCGGCCCCGACCAGTTGCCGCCCGCGATGTCGAGGATGACGGTGTAGGCGCGGCCCGAGCCCGCGAAGCTCTCGCTCCAGGCGCCCAACGTGTTGAAGCCCCACGCGTCGTAGCGGCGGCCGACCTCCTCCGCCCATGCGGCGCGGGAGCCATAGCGGGCGACGTTGGCGTCGTGGTACGGGCTGGTGCCCGTCGAGGGCTCGTAGTCGCCGTCGAATGTGACGTGATTGACGCCCGTCGAGAAGAACGGATGCCCCTCGGGAGTGACCAGCCACCAGCGATCGGCGGTCTCTTCGACGCGGAAGAATCCGGTTGCCCCGAGATCCATCCCGGTCCAACCACCCCACGAATCGGCCGCTGGCCCGTCCACTCCGTCGCAGTCTCGATCGATGCCGTCGACCTCGTCGTCGACGGCGCCGGGGTGGACGGTCGGGTCGAGATCGTCGCAGTCGGCCACGCGCGGGTCCACTCGGCTCGCAGCGCCGGCCTGGTAACCGTCGGCGTCGCCGTCGCAGCCAGCGAGGGGAACGAGCGCGGCGAGCGAGAGCACGAGCCACACCGCGGCGCTCGGCCGGACGTGCCAGCGAGAGCGGATCGGGTTCCAGGGCGAGAGCGGAAGCATCGACGACTCCGGGCAACGAGAGGAGCCACGCACGGAACCGAGCACGCGCGCACGGCACGCACGAACGACCCTCTCATGCTACGCAGCGCGCACGGTTCGGCTCAACCGCGGCGCTCGGCGCCGGGAACCGCCGCGCCGAGGACACCGCCGCGGTCGTCGCGTATCGTGGCGAACCCTGCGGCGGATCGATGGCGATGACACGAGCCACCCTCGAGGTACGCGTCCCCGGGAAGCTCATGCTGCTCGGCGAGTACGCCGTGCTCGACCCGGGCGCACCGGCGCTGGTGCTGGCGGTGGATCGGTCGGTGCGCGTGCGGCTCGAGCCGGCCGGCGAGCTGCGCCTCGACTGCCCCGACATCGGCATCGAGGCCCTCGGTGGCCGCCTGACCGCCAACGGCGTGCAGTGGAACGCGGACGACGACGCCCCGGATCCGGCAAAGCTCCGCTTCGTCGACCAGACGCTCTCGCTCGTGATCGCGCTCACGCGCGCCGCGGGACGCGAGCCCGCACCGTTCCACATGCGCGTCACGAGCGAGCTCGGCGCCGGAAGCGCCAAGGCCGGCTTGGGAAGCAGCGCCTCCGTCGCCGTCGCCGTCGCCGCGGCAGCGCTGCGCTGGTGCGGCTTCGACGTCGAGGGTGGTGTGGGCCGAACGCGTCTCTTCCAGGTCGCCGCCGTCGCCCACCATCTGGCGCAGGGTCGACGCGGGAGCGGCGCGGACGTCGCCGCCGCCGTCGCAGGCGGGATCGTCGCGTATCGAAACCCGGGCTTCGAGGAGTTGCTGCGCGACGTCTCGGACCGCGCGAACGACGCTGCCGGCGCGGCAGCCGCCATCCAGGAACGAACGTGGGACCGGCTACGCCTGGACGACATCCCCTGGCCAGCGGGCCACGCGTTCGTCTCCGCCGCGACCGGCGTGGCCGCGTCGACCACCCAGCTCATCGATCGAGTGACGCGTCTCGACGGGCGCGCCGCGGATTCGTTCCGGCGGCTCAAGTCCGAGCTGGGCGAGCTGGCTCGTCGCGCCATCGACGAGCCCACCGCGGCTTCGCTCGGCGCCGCGATGCGCGCCCATCAGCAGGCGCTCGAACGATTCGACGACGCCAACGGCGGCCTCGGGATCGTCACTCCGGCGATCCGAGCGCTCGTCGCGAGCGCTGCCGAGCTCGGCGTCGCCGCGAAGATCTCCGGCGCGGGCGGCGGCGACTCGGTGGTGGCGCTGGTGCCGCGGGAGCGGGTCGCCGCGCTGACGGCGGCCTACGGCGCCGCGGGCGCCGAGACCTTCGCCGTCCTCGAGCCCGTGGCCGGCGCGACCGTCCGCGCCGTGTGAGCGCGCCGGCCGCTCATTCCGGCGTGTCGCGCGGCACGTCGAAGCGCGCGAAGAGCCGGCCCACCCACCACACGATCGGCATCGCCACCAGCGCGAACCCCACGCCGGCCCCCAGACCCGCACCGATCACGCTCGACCACACGTACCGGTACACCAGCAGCCCGAGCCCGCCGCCCACGCCACCCGCGACGAGGAGCGTCGGCATCTTGATGAGCATGATCCCCATGCGGTCGAGCATCCGGAAGCCGCCGGTGTCCTTGAGCTCGAAGCGCTGCGGCATGAGCAGGAAGAGCGCGTTGTCGAGAGCGATGTGGATGCCGTTGAACGGCACGATCGCGAGCGCCGCCGCTGCCCACCAGGCGCGGCTCACCAATCCCGAGGTCACGATCACGACTCCGAGCACGGCCAGATGCGCGGCGCTGAACAGGACCACCGTGGGCACGAGCTGCCCCAAGGCGATGGCGCTGGGGTGAAGCGGCAGCGTCTTGAGCAGCGACATCCTGTCGAGATCGCGCCGGAAATCGAACGGGAACTGCTGCGTCACGCTGAGCGTCGCGAACAGGATCACGCCCAGGGTGATCTTGCCCGCCGACGTGTCCGCGAGCGTCGCGTCGCCGCGCACCAACAGCACCGGTAGCAGCGCCGTGAGCACCATCACGCCCATCGCCGTCGCCAGGCCGCGGGCGTTGCGCATCGCCTCGGTGGCCTGCCGCCACGCGATCGGCCCCACGCCGCCGAGGCGCGGCGGCGCGGGCAGCCGCAAGCGCGTCGCGATGGGCGCGGCGCTCGTGTAGACGCCGCCTCCCGAACGCATCCGCGCTGCGCGGGTCTCCATCTCCTGTTGAACGCGGACCGCTCCTTCCTCGAACGAGACGTCGAGCCCGAGCATCGCCGCGAGCATGGCGGCGAGGATCGCGACCGCCCCGACGAAGGCACGCGCGAAGGTGGCGAGATCCTGGGCCAGGAAGACCTCGACGAAGGGGCGCGTGGGTGCCGTCAGCGCGCGCGCGAGTGGCGTGTGCGAGAGCGCTTCCACGGTCTCGCGCACGCTCCGCCCGCCCGCGACCCGGCTGCCCGAGAACACGTTGATGGCGAGCAGCAACAGCAACAGGAAGATCGGCGCCAGGTACGGGCTGCGGGTGCGCACCTTCACCGAGAGCGCGGAGAACGCCAGCACCGAGAGCTTCGCCACCCATTGCAGGAAGACGATCGCCAGGTAGACGCCCACCACGCCGGCCCACGGGTTGGGCGCGTGGTGCGCCATGAAGAGCGTGAGCCACAGCGCCGAGAGCACGCCCACGCCGAGGCGCGCCACGATGTTGTAGAGCACCAGTTGACGGCGCGGGATCGGTGCCGGGAACAGGAAGTCGATCTCGGACGCGCGGAAGTGGAGGCCGTAGCCCACCGCGACACCGAGCAGCGCGAGCAGCGCCAGCACCAGCGGACCCCACAGCCGATAGCCGGGCTCGAGCGCGCGCGCCGCCTCGAGACGCCACGGCGACACGAACTGCAGCACCTGCGGGCTCAAGATCGCCAGCAGCGCGATCCCGCTCAGCACCGAGAGCACGCGACGCCTGCGGCCGCGCGTGCGCCGCGCCAGGTGCCGGAGCTTCCGCCGCGGCCCGAGCCGCAGCAGGTAGAGCAGCCCCGGGTTCACGATCCGCCGGGGGCCGGCGGCGAGCCCGCCGACGCTCGCTCGGTCGCGTGGAAGAAGATGTCCTCGAGAGTCGCGTCGCCGCGCAGCCCCTCGAGCTCCGCGAGGATCTCGTCGCGCGAGCCGAAGAAGAGCCGCTTGCCTTCGACGAGGATGAGATACCGCGTGCACAGCGACTCGAGCTGCGCCAGCAGGTGCGAGCTCACGATCACTGCCGCGCCTGCGGCGGCTCGCTCGCGCAGCACGTCGTAGAGCGTGCGAATGCCACGCGGATCGAGGCCGGTCATCGGCTCGTCGAGGAGCAACGCGCGCGGATCGTGCAGCAGCGCGCACGCGGTCGCGACCTTCTGGCGCATGCCGCGCGAGAGCTCGTCGGCGAGCGTGTCCGCGCGCTGCCCCAGATCGAAGCGCTCGAGCAGCTTCCGACCAGGCCCCTCCCAGTCGGTCACGCCGTAGACCTTGGCGGTGAACTCGAGGTGCTCCCAGATCGTGAGGCTCGGAAAGAGGTGCGGATCGTCGGGGATCCACGCGAGCTTGGCCTTGGCGGCGATGGGCTCGGCGACGAGGTCGCGGCCGTCGATCGAGAGCTGGCCGTGGGTCGGCGGCAAGATGCCCGCGATGGTGCGCAAGGTGGTGGTCTTGCCGGCGCCGTTCGGCCCCAGCAGGCCCAGCACCTCGCCGGGCTGCACGGTGAAGCTCAGGTCCGCGACCGCCACCCGGCGATCGTAGGTCTTGGTGAGGTGCTCGACGCGAATCATGGACGGCGGCGAGCATAGCCGCGCGCGGGCGCGGCGCGCAGGTCACGCATCCGCGTTGCTCGCCGCCGGCGCGACTGCATCGAGGACCATGAGCTTC